>CBIHQW010000095.1:0-1829 GCA_966212285.1 Massilia kyonggiensis | reverse complement strand
CTGAATTCTTTGGTGGCCCGGGGCGGAATCGAACCACCGACACAAGGATTTTCAAGCCTCTGCTCTACCAACTGAGCTACCAGGCCAAAGGAGGCATGATTATAGCGACGGGTTTGCGAAGCTGCAAGTCCTGTCGAGTATTTTCTGGAAGAGGGTAGGACAAGATGCCCGCCCCGTTCGCCGGAAGCAGGCCACGGTGAAGAGTCTATAATGTTCATTATGAGCACACAGACCACTTCCTCCGCACCTCATCGCAACGTCGCGCGCCGCAGCGACATCTGTATCGTGGGCAATGGCGCCATCGCCAAGACGGCAGCGCTGGGCCTGTCGCAGGCCGGGCACAGCGTCACGCTGCTCGTGCCGCCCGCGCGTCCGGACGCACAGGATACGCCGGCCGCGTCGGGCGAGAAGCCCTGGGACGTGCGCGTGTATGCGCTCAACCACACGGCGCATACGTTGTTGTCGTCGCTGAAAGTCTGGGGCGCGCTCGACATGACGCGCGTGGCGCCCGTCGACGCCATGGACGTGCAGGGCGACGGGGAGCAGGGCGGCCATCTCGGTTTCGACGCGTTCGGCGCCCATGCCGGGTCGCTCGCGTGGATCGTCGAGGACAGCAACCTGAACCAGGCGCTCGACGCGGCGCTGCGCTTCGCCCAGAACGTCGAGACCGTCGCCGGACGGGCCTGCCGCATCGTGAGCAGTGCGGAGGACGTCGAGGTCGAGCTGGAAGACGGCAAGGTGCTCGCCGCCCAGCTGCTGGTCGGCGCCGACGGCCGCGATTCCTGGGTGCGCGGGCAGTGCGACATCGGCATCGATTACCGCTCGTACCACCAGCGCGCCATCGTGGCGAATTTCGCGTGCGAAAAGTCGCATCACAACGTGGCCTATCAATGGTTCACGTGCAAGGAAGGCATCGTCGCGCTGCTGCCGCTGCCGGGGAATAAAGTGTCGCTCGTGTGGTCCGCGCCGGATACGCTGGCCGACACCATCATGAACGAATCGCTGGGCGAGCTGGCGATCCGCCTGGGCGAGTATTCGGAGAACAAGCTGGGCCTGCTGAAGCCGCTGCAGCCGGAAGACGTCAAGGCGATCCCGCTGGCGCTCGTGCGCCCGCATGCGATCACGGCGCCCCGCGTGGCGCTCATCGGCGACGCCGCCCACGCCGTGCATCCGCTGGCCGGGCACGGCATGAACCTGGGCTTCGCCGACATCAATGCGCTGCTCGACACGCTCGCCGCGCGCGACGCCCACCAGGGTATCGGCGACGAGCGCCTGCTGGCGCGCTATGCCCGCGCACGCAAGGAAGACGTGTTGCTGATGCAACTCGCCACGGATGGCCTGGAGCGCCTGTTCGGCGCAAATCTGGAGCCCGTGCGCGTCGTTCGCAATTTAGGATTAAACTTGCTGGATAAGTTGCCTCTGGTCAAGCGACGGCTGATCGCCCACGCGATGGGCAGGTAACGCGGCACATCTTTAAGGAATTCACTCATGGGTAAAACGAAGCTCGCCGTCCTGCTGGCGACCGGCCTGATCACGTCGTGCGTCGGTGCGCAGAATTCGGTCGAGGCGAACATCAAGAAGGCGATCGAACCGCGCCTGGGCGGCGCCAAGATCGAGTCGATCAAGGAAACGCCGTACGCCGGCCTGTACGAACTGCGCGTCGCCGGCGACATCCTGTACACGGACAAGAAAGGTGAGTACCTCATCATCGGCCACGTCTACGATGCCAAGACGACGCGCGACCTGACCCGCGAGCGCATCGACGACATCAACAAGATCAAGTTCTCCGACCTGCCGCTGAACGACGCCATCAAGCAGGTCAAGGGCGA
>CBIHQW010000094.1:0-2646 GCA_966212285.1 Massilia kyonggiensis | reverse complement strand
CCCGCCCCGCTCGCGGACAGGATGCCCAGGGTGACGAGCAGGCCCCATTGCGTGGAGACGAACGGCGTGGCGGCAAGGCCGCCGGCCAGCAGCACGGCGCCCAGCACGATCACGGGCACGGAGCCGTACTTGTCGGCGACGGCGCCGAACACGGGTTGCGACGCGCCCCACATGAACTGGCCGACGGCCATCGCGAAGCTGATCGACGCGATGCCGAGACCCGTCGCCGTGTTCAGCGGCGACAGGAACAGCCCGGTCGTGAGCCGCGCGGCCATCGTGATCATCAGGATGGCGCTGGCGGCCAGGATCAGGGTCCAGGCGCTGCGGTGGGTGTTCATGTCGTCTCCGTTGGCATCGTCAGACCGACGATGTTACAACGGAAACAAAGAACGCGTTTATGCGGCCGCGCGGATCAAGAGCACGGTCGCCTGCGCCGCCATGCCCTCTTCGCGGCCGAGGAAGCCGAGCTTCTCGTTGGTCTTGGCCTTGATGTTCACCTGCTGCGGCGACGCGCCGATGTCCTCGGCGATGCGCGACACCATCTGCGGGATGTGCGGCGCCATCTTCGGCTGCTGCGCGATGATGGTCGCGTCGACGTTGCCGATGGTGTAGCCGGTGCCCAGCACGCGGTTCGCCGCTTCGCGCAGCAGCACGCGCGAGTCGGCGCCGGCGAACATCGGGTCGGTGTCCGGGAAGTGCTTGCCGATGTCGCCGAGGCCGGCGGCGCCCAGCATGGCGTCGATGATGGCGTGCAGCAGCACGTCGGCGTCCGAGTGGCCGAGCAGGCCCAGGCGGTGCGGGATGGTGACGCCGCCGACGATCAGTTTGCGCCCTTCGACGAGGGCGTGGCAGTCATAGCCGGTACCGATGCGGAACGGCGGGGTCGGGTTGTACGATGCGAGAGCCATGATCTTGTTTACACGCTATACGAATTCAGGTTGGGACACTGCCAGGTACATCTCGGCGATCCGGATATCGTCCGGCAGCGTCACTTTGAGATTGCGGGGATGCCCTTCCACCAATTTAGGGCTCAATCCGAGGGCTTCAACCGCGCTGGCATCATCGGTAATCGAATCCGGGTCGGTGGCCGCCGCCAGCGCGTCGCGCAGCAGCTCGTAACGGAACATCTGCGGGGTCTGGGCCAGCCACAGCCCGCTGCGCGGCACGGTGCCGGCCGCTTCGCCGTCGATGCAGCGCTTGACCGTGTCGACGACCGGCAGCGCCAGCAGGCCGCCGGCCGGGTGGTCGCCCGTGCCGGTGATCAGTTTTTCGATCAGTTCGGCAGTCAGGCCGGGACGCGCGGCGTCGTGCACGAGCACCCAGTCGGCATGCGACAGCGTGTTGGCGAGGACGGCCAGGCCGTTACGCACGGATTCCATGCGGCTCGCGCCGCCGCAGCGCAGGACGGTCACGCCATGATGGGGCGCGACGGCGTCGATATAGGGGTCGTCCGGGCTCACGACGACGAACGTGTGCGCGATAAGGTCGCTGGACAGGAAGGCGTCGAGCGTGTGCCTGAGCATCGGCTTGCCGCCAATTTTGAGGTACTGCTTGGGGCTCGCGGACCCCATGCGGGCGCCGACGCCGGCGGCGGGAATCAGGGCGAAATAACGTGGTGCTTGAGTCATGTTGTTCTGTCTACGATCGTGAACGTCTTGTCGATCCAATAAGAGACTGTACCTCACCTTGGCAAACTTTGCTCAGACGCGCGTACTCCGCCGGGCTGTCGATGGCGGCCTGGAATCTTTCGACGCGCCCCATCTCGGCCTTAATGTACGGCATCCAGTTGCGGTCGATTTCGCGCTGGAGCAGCGACCGCGACTCGCCGGCGCGCGCATACAACGGTTTGCCGGCAAAGCGGCCGCCCAGTCGCGCGCGCACCCGCTCTTCCACTTTCGGCAGATAGTCCAGGTAAGACTTGAGATGGCGCATTTCGTGCGCAAGTATCTCGTCATACGTGCACGAGTCCGGCTCGAATTCGCGGCTGACGTACACGACGATGAGCTGGTAGTACAACGTCACGGCGATGCGCGGCATCACGCATTCCGCCGCGCCGTCCGGCGACGTCAGCAGGGTGCCGTCGACCTGGATCGCCACGCGCGATTCCGTGCGCGTGAGGCCCAGCACGTAGCCGTTGCGTACGCCGGGCCGCTTCATCCGGGTCAGGTCGCGGTAGGACAGCGTGTTGTCGACACGCCAGCCGCTCTCGCGCGTGGAAAACGTCGCGCCAGCGTCGCGGGCGGCGTCCTCGCAGCTCGCTTCGAACGGCGTGCGCGCGGATGCGAGGCCGCTCCAGGCGAGCAGCATCAAGCCGAGCGCGGCCCGGCGCACTTAGGCCGGCTTCCAGGTGCCGGCAGCGATCTTCTCCAGCCAGAACGTGCCGATCACGGTTTTCACATCCGTGATGTCGCCCCGTTTCACCATCTCCAGCATCTCGGGGATGGTCGCCGTGAAGGTCTCGAGGAATTCACCGTCGTCCAGCTTCGCGTCGCCCGCGGTCAGGCCGCGCGCGAGGAACAGGTCGAGGTGCTCGTCGGAATACGCGATCGCGTTGTGGATGGTGCAGACGAAGTGCCAGTCGGTGGCCGTATAGCCCGTCTCTTCTTCCAGTTCGCGCTTGGCGCAGGCGAGCGATGCCTCGCCCGG
>CBIHQW010000093.1:0-2822 GCA_966212285.1 Massilia kyonggiensis | reverse complement strand
TGTGGTAGAACGCGCGCGCCTTGTCGTTGTAGACGTTGGCCAGGTAGCTCAGCTGGGTCTCCGGATACGCGGCCGGCGGTTCGACGGGCTGCGCGCGCTCGGGACGCTGCCACGCCGCGAGGCGCGCCGTTTCCTGCGCGGCGATGGCGTCGCGGCGCAGGCCGTTGATGGCGCTCGCCGGCACGAACCATGGCTGCGACAACGCGACCTCGATCGTGCCCGCCTCGAACATCGTGTTGCCCAGCTTGCCGAGGCTCGTACGCAGGCCGGCCAGCGCCTGGTCGGCCTGCTGGGCCGGCTGCAGCGCCAGTGCCGCTTCGGTCGTCGTCGTGATGCCGTCTTCGTCCGTGACGGTGAGGCGGAGGCCGCCGTCGACGTCTTCCAGGCGCAGATCCGCACGCACCTTGCGGTCGGACGATTTCTTGTTGAGCGCAGCTTCCCACTGGTGGTCGCGGTTGCGGTGGATGACGGTGCCGACCTTCAGGCCCGGCAACGTGGCCAGGCCCTCGTTCGGGAACACGCGCCAGCGCTGGCCTTCTTCATCCTCCGACAGCTTCTGCACGGTGTTCGCCTGGATGCCGACCGTCTCGCGCTTGTGCATGTAGTTCAGGCCATCGCCATTGGCCATCGGAGAATTCGTGACGAGATCGAAATTGTCGCCGCCGATGCGCGCGACGGTGCCCAGTTCCACGCCCACGTACTTGGGCGAGTCGAACGCGCCGATGGCCTGCTGGCGGCCCTGGGCAAAATAATCGGTGTGGCCGCGGTGGAAGTTCTTGTCGACGTCCGGCGTGAACATCACCTGGGTGCGGCCGCTCGACGCGCGCGCCAGTTCGGGGCGGCGTTCGAGGATCTCGTCCAGCAGCAGGCGGTAGTGGGCCGTGATGTTCTTCACATAGCCCATGTCCTTGTAGCGGCCTTCGATCTTGAAGGAGCGGATGCCGGCGTCGACGAGCGCCTCCAGGTTGCGGCTCTGGTCATTGTCTTTCATCGACAGCAGGTGTTTTTCGTAGGCGACCACGCGGCCCTGGCCGTCCGACAGCGTGTACGGCAGGCGGCACGCCTGCGAGCAGTCGCCGCGGTTGGCGCTGCGGCCCGTGTCCGCGTGCGAGATGTAGCACTGGCCCGAGAACGCGACGCACAGCGCGCCGTGGACGAAGTACTCCAGCGGCGTGTCCACCTCGGCGCGGATCGCGCGGATCTGCTCGATGGTCAGTTCGCGCGCCAGCACCAGCTGCGAAAAGCCGACCTGCGACAGGAACTTCGCCTTCTCCACGGTGCGGATGTCGCACTGCGTGCTGGCGTGCAGCTGGATCGGCGGCAGGTCCATTTCGAACATCGCCATGTCCTGCACGATCAGCGCGTCGACGCCGGCGTCGTACAGCTGGCGGATCTGCTGTTCGGCCGTTTCCAGTTCGGCGTCGTGCAGGATCGTGTTCATCGTCACGAAGATGCGCGCGCGGTAGCGGTGCGCGAATTCGACGAGGCCCGCGATGTCTTCCAGCGTGTTGCTGGCGTTGTGGCGCGCGCCGAATGCGGGCCCGCCGATGTAGACCGCGTCCGCGCCGTGCAGGATGGCTTCGCGGCCGATCTCGGCGGTTTTGGCGGGGGACAGCAGTTCGAGCTGGTGGGCGAGCAGTGACATGGCGGGTGATCCTGGCTGACGAAGGCGGAAATTATAGCCAGATCAAGGGCTTATGTCACCGTTCGGCGTGCAGGACCTCTTCGATGGCCCCGCGCAGCGCGTCGGGCGCCACCGGCTTGGGCAGCACGGGGATGTCGTCCGGCAGGCCCATGGCCCGGATCGTGGCCGGATCCAGCCCGCTCGTGACGACGATGGCCATGTCGCGGTAGGCCTCGCTCGTACGCAGCGTGCGGATCATGCGCAGGCCGTCCACGCCCGGCATGCTGAGGTCGCCGATGAGCAGGTGCGGCCGCGTTTCGCCGATGAGGATCAGCGCTTCGAAGCCGTTGCCGGCCCGGACGATGTCCAGCGGCAGGTCCCAGCCGGACATCGCCGCCTCGTACCGCGCCACGGTCGAGGCGTCGTCGTCGACGAGCAGCACCTTGTAGCGCACGGGCGCCGCGCGCTCCAGCATCGCCTGCCGCCGGCGCTCGACGTGGCGTTCGATCGACGCCAGCGCGATGCGCCGGTGGCCGCCGGCGGTCTTCCATGCTTCCAGGGTGCCGCTTTCCACCCATAACTGCACCGTGCGGTGCGACACGCCCAGCATGGAGGCCGCCTGCCGGGTATTGCAGTAGGCGGCGGCGTCGAAACCGGGTGCCGGCGAGGGCGGGCGATGGGGCGATGTCATGGCTGCCAGATCATGTTGTTTGAAAGATTCCGTCTGATGCTACTAGGAATCTATCAAATAATCACAATCTGGGACAGCAATATTTATTCGACATTACCAAAAAGGCAACGGTCAGTGCAGCGGCCGACCCGTCCCACCTGTGCGCTCGACCCGGATCGCGATGGATTTCGCGGCCGGCACCTTGCTCTCTTTCGCGTAGTGCCAGAGGGGAATCAACGGATTACATTCCGGGAAATAGCCCGCCACGCAGCCGGCCGGCACGCCGTACTCCACGACGCGCAAGCCTTCGACCCGGCGCGGGGTGCCGTCGTCGACGGCCGTGATGGCTGTGACAATGTCACCATCGGCCAGGCCCAGGCGGGCCATGTCGGCGCCGGCCATGAACAGGACGTTCCTGTCCTGCACGCCGCGGAAGCGGTCCTCGAGGCTGTAGATCGTCGTGTTGAACTGGCCGTCGCTGCGCACCGTGAACAGGCGCAGGGCGTCCTCGGGCACCGGCATGTCGGG
>CBIHQW010000092.1:0-3167 GCA_966212285.1 Massilia kyonggiensis | reverse complement strand
GTTCGGCTCGGCCAGGATGCCCGTCTCCGTGTCGACCAGCTCGGCCACGCCGCCCTGGGTCGTGGCGACGACGGGCAGGCCGCATGCCATCGCTTCCAGCACGATCAGGCCGAACGTTTCGCAATCGCCCGGGTGCACGAGCACGTCGCAGCTGGCCAGCAGGCGGGCCAGCTGGCGCTGGTCGCGCCGGAACGGGATGTGCGTGACGCGGTCGCAATACGGCAGCACGCCACCGCCGCCCACGAGGATCAGGTGGTACGGGTCGCCCAGCTTGCGCACGGCTTCGATGAGGACGTGCAGTTTCTTTTCCGGCGTGAAGCGGCCGGCATAGACGAGCAGGCGCGCATCCGGCGCGAGGCCCAGGTGTTCGCGCAGGGTCGCGTCGCGGCGCTGCGGCCGGAACACGCTGCTGTCGATACCGAGCGGCTGGTGCACGGCGCCCTGCACGCCAATGGCATCGAGCTGCTGCACCATGATGCGGCTGGGCGCCAGCACGAGGTCGAACTGGCGGTACAGGTTGGCGAGGTAGCGGCACGTGCCGCGCGCGATCCAGCGGCCGAAGCGCGGCTGCACGAGGCGCGGCAGGTCGGAGTGGTAGAAGGCGACGGCCGCGATGTCGTAGCGCCTGCGCATGCGCAGCGCGGCCCAGGCGCAGTGGCCGGCGTCGCCCGCCTCGACGACATCGGGCCGCACGGACTCCAGCAGGCGCGCCGGACCTTCGACGGACAGGGGCATGCGGAAGCCGTGGAAGCCCGGCAGGCCGGCGGACGGTATCTTGACGAGCGCGGGCACGGCGTCGTCGCACGTCTCCACGTTGGAGCTCATGATCGTATGCCGGACGCGGCTGCGCCGTGCCAGCCAATGGGCCTTGGCATTCAGATAGGTACTGACGCCGCCTCCTTCGGCCGCGTAGAACATCGTGATGTCGACGAGATGCATGCTTGGGGTCCGGTCAAAGTATCCCCACAATAGCAGCGTAGACGGTGCGTCGGGTTTGCGCACTGTCAAGCGAACACCGCCTGCTGCCGGGAGCCGCTACGATGCCGTCATTGCTGCGCGACGGTGACAGGGCTCCCCGTCGTGGGGAGGCCCATTATGCACTGCGCCTGTCGAGCATGGCGCGCGCGATGGTGCCCGCGTCCACGTACTCGAGCTCGCCCCCGACGGGGACGCCGCGCGCGAGGCGGCTGACCTTGAGTCCGCGCGCCTTCAGCATTTCGCTGATGTAGTGGGCGGTCGCTTCGCCCTCGTTGGTGAAATTGGTGGCGAGTACGACCTCCTTCACCTCACCGTCGCCGGCGCGACCGATCAGTTTTTCCAGGTGCAGGTCCTTCGGGCCGATGCCGTCCAGCGGCGACAGCCGGCCCATCAGCACGAAATACAAACCCTTGTACGTCAGGGTCTGCTCGATCATCATCTGGTCGGCCGGCGTCTCGACGACGCACAGCAGCGCACGGTCGCGCTGCTCGTCGGCGCACAGGTCGCAGACTTCTGTTTCCGAGAAGGTATTGCACATGGCGCAGTGATGCACCGCGTCGACGGCCTGGTACAGCGCGCGCGACAGCATCGCGGCGCCTTCGCGGTCGTGCTGCAGCAGGTGGAAGGCCATGCGCTGCGCCGACTTCGGCCCGACGCCCGGCAGGCGGCGCAGGGCCTCGGTAAGGAAGTCGAGCGATTTGGACATAATTGACTCCTGGACCCCGGGGACTCCGAGCCTCCGCCGGTGCTTACTGCGCGCGCCAGGCGGACAGCGCCTCGGCGGTCATGGTGGGAATGAACTCGGTGACCGCATAGGTCGCGAGGCCGGCCTGCGCGAACGGATCGTCGCGCAGCGCGGCGTCGAGCTCGGCGCGGTCGGCCGCGTGGGCGACGAGGATGCCGCCGTCGCGCGGTTCCTTGCGGCCCGCCATCAGGATCAGACCGCGCGCAGCGTGCTCCTGCAGCCAGGCGCGGTGCGCGGGCAGGTAGGCATCGATGCGCTCGAGCGGCGCCGTATAGGTCAGCGAAACGATATACATTATCAACTGAGTCAGAACGGCATCTTGAAGCCCGGCGGCAGCGGCAGGCCGGCGGTCAGGCCGCTCATCTTTTCCTGGGCGGTGGATTCGGCCTTGCGCACGGCGTCGTTGAACGCGGCGGCGACCAGGTCTTCCAGCATGTCGCGGTCGTCACCCAGCAGCGACGGGTCGATCGACACGCGCTTGACGTCGTTCTTGCACGTCATGACGACCTTCACGAGACCGGCGCCCGACTGCCCTTCGACTTCGATCTGGGCCAGCTGCTCCTGCGCCTTCTTCATGTTGTCCTGCATGGCCTGCGCCTGCTTCATCAGGCCTGCGAGCTGGTTTTTCATCATGATGCGTTCTCCAAAAAAGTCGGATGGGTAAATCGTTTATACAGTTTATACCGGCACTGGCGCGGAAGCGGCTCAGGACGCGATCGGCCGCACGGAACCCGGCACGACGAACGCGTCGAACGTGCGCACCATGTCCTGCACGAACGGATCGGCATCGACGGTGGCCTCGGCTTCGCGCTGCAACCGCTCGCGCCGGGCCTTGGCCTCGGCGCTGGCCGTGTACCAGGTCGGCGCGATCTCGGTCTCGACGTTCACGCGCACGGCCGGGAAGCATTCCTGCAGCGCCGCGCACAGTTTTTCGCTGTTGCCGCTCGCGCGCAGCGTGTCGACGGGGACGCGCAGGCGGAACGTCGCGGCGGCGCCATCGGCCACGCATTCGATCAGCTCGGTCTGGAAGGCCAGCTGCTGGGCCACGCCGCGCAGCGGCAGCGATGCGGCCAGCGCGGGCCAGTTGCCGTCCCACTCGATGGCCGGGACGGGCGTGATGACGTAGGCATAAGGCGGCGCGGACGGCGCCGCGACGCGGGCCGGCGCCGGCGGCGCCTGCACGGGCGACGCGGCCACGGCCGGTCCGTCCATGGCCACGGCACTGTCGTCGGAAAACTCGGTGACCCAGGACGGCGGCTCGTCGTCGGCGACCGCCTGCTCGTCAGCCTGCCCCTGCGCGGGCTGGCGCATCATCGCCGGCTGCGGCTGGGCGGCGGACTGGGGCTGCGTCCGCGCGGCGGCGGCAGCGGCGCCGTTCGGCGCGCCCTGGTCCCAGGGTGCCGGCGCGGCCGCGCGCGCGGGGGCGCTCGGGGCGGGCGCCGCC
>CBIHQW010000091.1:0-3263 GCA_966212285.1 Massilia kyonggiensis | reverse complement strand
AGCCGTATCCGGTGGCGGTGGCGCTGGGCGCCGACCCGGCCACGATCCTGGGCGCGGTGACGCCCGTGCCGGACACGCTGTCCGAATACCAGTTCGCCGGCCTGCTGCGCGGCCAGCGGACCGTCCTGACGAAGGCGATCGGCAGCGAGCTGCGCGTGCCGGCGTCGGCCGAGATCGTGCTCGAGGGCCATATCTATCCAGATGAAAGCCATCCGTCCGGCTTCGAGCATGCGCTGGAAGGGCCGTACGGCGACCACACCGGCTATTACAACGAGCAGGACTGGTTCCCCGTGTTCACGATCGACCGCATCACGATGCGGCGCGACCCGATCTATCACTCGACCTATACCGGCAAGCCGCCCGACGAGCCGGCCGTGCTGGGCGTGGCGCTGAACGAAGTGTTCGTGCCCCTGCTGCAGAAGCAATTTACGGAGATCACGGATTTCTACCTGCCGCCGGAAGGCTGCAGCTACCGCATGGCTGTCGTGCAGATGAAGAAGCAGTATGCCGGGCACGCGAAGCGCGTGATGTTCGGCGTGTGGAGTTTCCTGCGCCAGTTCATGTATACGAAGTTCATCGTCGTCGTGGACGAGGACGTCGACGTGCGCGACTGGAAGGAAGTGATCTGGGCCATCACGACCCGCGTGGACCCGACCCGCGACACGGTCATGGTCGACAACACGCCGATCGACTATCTCGACTTCGCGTCGCCGATCAGCGGCCTGGGCAGCAAGATGGGGATCGACGCCACCAATAAATGGCCGGGGGAGACGAACCGGGAGTGGGGCACGCCCATCGTCATGACGCCGGAAGTGAAGGCGCGCGTGGACGGCATCTGGCAGCAGCTGGGGTTGTGACGTACTTTATATGGGTGCGCGCAGGGCATTCCGGCGATGGTTTGCCGGCATGCCCGCAAGCGGTTATAATGCGAGCTGGCGGGCCCCTGCGCATTGTGGCATGGTTTACCTGGTCAGGTCGGGAACGAAGCAGCCAAAGCCGTTCACCGCAAGTGCCGCAGATCAGGCTCGCCTACTAATTCACTCGTCGATCTCCGCTTCGAGCGGGCGCATCGACACCTCCACCAGCGGGTTTTCCTTCAGCATTGCGTCGTCGAGCTTGAGCCGGACATGGTTCTTCGCGTCGCTGGCATAGCGTTTGTCGCCGCCGGCAGACTTGATGGTCAGCTGGGCCGGCTTGTCGAACTTGAAGATCACCGATTTCATCGTGGGCACGAACAGGCTCAGCGCGCCGGCCACCTTGCCGATCGCGGCATTGGTCTGGGGGATGGCGCCCATCACGGTCGCGTAGCGCCACTGCGTCGTCTCCGGCAGCACGGCGCCCAGGTCGAAACCCATGCTCATCTTTTCGCCCTTGGGCAGGCTCGTCCAGATCTGCGCGTCGTCGGCCATCCATTGCTTGTTGAGTGCCATGCGTGCGCGGCCGCCGGCATCGAGCGGCAGAGGCGTCCGGGTGGCGCCGTCCACGACGACGAGGCCCGCATCCAGCGGAGATATTGCCTTGTTCACCGGCACCAGCTTCGCGTACAGGATGACCTTGTCGCGCTCGGCCGTGGGCAGGGCGTCGAACTTGTCGAGCTTGATGACGTCGACCAGCTTGCGGTACGGGAGCCATTCGCGTTCGGCGGCATGGACTTGTACGGCGAGCAGCAGGGAGGCGAAGACGAGCGGGATGCGCAGTGTGTTTTTCATTTTTCCCAATTGAAATAAAAACATCAGTGTAGGGGAATTCCCGACGAGCGTCTAATGTTGCCGCGCCTCGCCCGGTCTACGGTAAAATCGCGGTATGTCCTATCAAGTCCTCGCCCGCAAATACCGTCCCCGGAACTTCGAAACGCTGGTTGGCCAGGAGCACGTCGTGCGTGCGCTGACCCATGCCTTGCGTACCGGACGGCTGCACCACGCCTATCTGTTCACCGGCACGCGCGGGGTGGGCAAGACCACGCTGTCGCGCATCCTGGCCAAGTCGCTCAACTGCGTCGGGCCGGACGGCAACGGGTCGATCACGGCCGAGCCGTGCGGCCAGTGCGAGCCGTGCCGCGCGATCGACGCCGGCCGCTTCGTCGACTACGTCGAGATGGACGCCGCGTCGAACCGCGGCGTCGACGAGATGGCCCAGCTGCTGGAGCAGGCGGTCTACGCGCCGAGCAATGCGCGCTTCAAGGTCTACATGATCGACGAGGTGCACATGCTCACGAACCACGCCTTCAACGCCATGCTGAAGACGCTGGAAGAGCCGCCCGAGCACGTGAAATTCATCCTCGCGACGACGGACCCGCAAAAGATTCCCGTGACCGTGCTGTCGCGCTGCCTGCAGTTCAACCTGAAGCAGATGCCGCCCGGTCACATCGTGGGGCACCTGGAAAACATCCTCGGCCAGGAAGGCGTGACGTTCGAGCAGCCCGCGCTGCGCCTGCTCGCGCAGGGCGCGCACGGTTCGATGCGCGACGCGCTGTCGCTGACCGACCAGGCCATCGCCTATGCGGCCGGCGCCGTCACGCTCGACGCCGTGCAGGGCATGCTGGGCGCGCTCGACCAGTCTTACCTGGTCCGTCTGCTCGACGCGCTCGCGAACCAGGACGGCGCCGACCTGATGGCCGTCGCCGACGAGATGGCCAGCCGCAGCCTGTCGTACAACGGCGCGTTGCAGGACCTGGGCACCTTGCTGCACCGGATCGCGCTGGCGCAGACCGTGCCCGCCGCGCTGCCGGACGACCTGCCGGAGCTGGCCGACATCCAGCGCCTCGCGACGCAATTCGATCCGCAGGAAGTGCAGCTGTATTACCAGATCGCCGTGATCGGCCGCAACGAGATCGGCCTCGCGCCGGACGAGTACGCGGGCTTCACGATGACCCTGCTGCGCATGCTGGCGTTCCGTCCGGGACAGGGCGGCGCGGAGCAGGCCGCAGCGCCCGCGCCGGCCGCGCTGGCGCGCACGATGCCGCAGGCGGCGCCGGCACGTTCAGCCGCAAATGCAGCCGCTGCCGCGGCCTCGCCTGCGCCGGCCGCCGCCCCGCGTCCGGCCGGCCCGGCAGCTTCCGCGGCACCCGCACCCGCGGCGGCCGCATCCGCACCGTCGTCCGCGCAGGGTGCCGGCCGCGCCATGACGTCGGCCCGTGCGGCCCTCGATGCCGCGCTGGAAGCGGCGCGCGCCGGTGCCCGCATGGGCGGCGCGCCACGGCGTCCGGCACCGGCCGCGGAACCGGCGCCCGCTCCCGCGGCTGCGCCTGCCGCGCCGGCGGCGCC
>CBIHQW010000090.1:0-3334 GCA_966212285.1 Massilia kyonggiensis | reverse complement strand
GACGACCTGGTTGCTGTTGGCGCCGCGCAGGAACACGGTGGTGTTGGTGCCGGCGCCGCCGTTGCGCGAGATTTCGATGCCGCGCTGGCGGCGCAGCACGTCGGCGACGGAGCCCGCGCCCGCGCGGGCGATGTCTTCGCTGGAGATGACGACGGTGTCGGGGATGACGTCTTCGGCGCGCTGCGGCGTGCGATTGGCGGTGACGATGACGGTGTCAAGAATGGGATCGGCGTGGACCGATGCGGCGGCAGCGAATGCGAGCGAAAGCGCGGCTGCCTGCCGGGAAACAGGAAAGGACATGACTTTTTATTGTGTGGACCAACCGGCCGACGTCCCCGTCAGCCAGATGAACAGAAGCGCGGGGCATACCGTGCGCTTCCACCTTTTGGCCGGTATCCGGGCTGGCGAGTATGGCCGTCCGACCTTCCCATGCGGATGCACAGTGGTATGTGGGGACGGTTGCCGCGCACGCGCAGGACGCGTGCGGGCACTTGCTTACCGTTGCGGGGGCAGCACACGTTGGCGCTTGTCTGAAGAGCGCTTCGTGTTTCCCGTTTAACTGCGCCCCAGAGAGGAGCGCGAGCACCAAAACGCCGACATTATACGCCCAGCACGACCAGCTGGCCGTAGCCGATGCGATGCGGCGTTTGCGCGGCGTTGAGCGCGGCCTGTTCGAGCGGTGCCCCGCCGTGCAGCGCCGCCAGCAGGCGGATCGTGCCGGCGTGGCAGACGATGAGCGCGGACGGTGCGCGCAAATCGGCGACGAAGGCTTGCACGCGGCCCGCGACGTCCAGCACGTTTTCCGCGCCGCCGGGGCGGTAGTGGAGCAGGTCGGCGTTCCAGGCGTCGACGTCGGCGCGCGGGATGTCCGACCATGGGCGCAACTCCCATGCGCCGAAATTCATTTCGGCCAGGCGCGCATCCAGTGTCACGCGGCCTGGTGCCAGGCGTTCGGCGAGCAGCGCGCAGCGCTGCAGGGGGCTGGCGTAGACGGGCAGGTCGCGCGGCAGGGCAAGCCTGGCGTGCACGCGCGCGAGTTCCGTCTCGGTGACCGGGACGTCGCTGGCGCCGTAGCACAGGCCGGGCGCGACGTCCGGTTGCGGATGGCGGACCAGGTACAGCGTCATGCGTTCCAGGCGCCGTGGCCCAGCGTGGCCAGCACCGCAACATAGATGAGCGCCTCAGCCAGCTGCTGGACGGCGCCGAGGCAGTCGCCCGTGTAGCCGCCGAGACGGCGCACGAACAAACGGCCCAGCCACAGCGCGGCAAGTATCGCAGCGATGATCGCGGCCAGCATGGCTGCCGGCGTCATCGAGTCGGTGGCCAATATATAAGCTGCGGGGAGTAGGCAGGTCAGCGCCGCGATCGCGAATTCCGCGTTCGTCATTTGTTGCGCGAGCGGCTTGGCCTTGCCTTCGCCGCGCACGTAGTCCAGTTTCCAGATCAGCGCCGTCGCGGCAAGACGCGACAATGGATGCGCGACGAACAGCGCGGCCACGGCCACGCCCGGCGGCAGCATCGCCAGCGCGGACAGCTTCGTCGCCAGCATGCATACGATACCGATCGCGCCGTACGCACCGACGCGCGAATCCTTCATGATCTCCAGCGCCCGTTCCTTCGTCATGCCGCCACCGAGGCCGTCGCACGTGTCGGCGAAGCCGTCTTCATGGAACGCGCCCGTTATATAGATGGACGCCGCGGTCGACAGCACGGCCGCCACGGGCGCGGGCAGCACGAGCGCGGCCGCGTAGTACACAGCCGCCGCGATCGCCGCGACGACGACGCCGACGAGCGGGAAGTAGCGCGACGCATGCTGCAGCCAAGCGGCTTCGAAACCGACCCAGCCCGGGATCGGCAGCCGCGTGAAGAACTGCAGGGCGATGAAGAACAGGCGGACTTGATGCATCAGGCGGATTTTTCGCTGACGCTGGCCGATTCGAAGGTCGCCATCTCGTTCAGGAAGTTCGCGGCCGCGTGCAGCAGCGGCAGGGCCAGCGCGGCGCCCGTGCCTTCGCCGAGGCGCAGGTTCAGCTGCAGCAGCGGCTCGGCGCCGAGCGCGTCGAGCATGCGGCGGTGGCCCGATTCGTCCGAGCAGTGCGCGAACACGCAGTAGTCGAGGATCGCGGGCTCGATGCGCGCCGCGACGAGCAGGGCGCTCGTGACGATGAAGCCGTCGATCAGCAGGACCTTGCGCAGCGCGGCCGCCTTCAGCATGGCGCCGGCCATCATCGCGATCTCGAAGCCGCCGAACGTGGCCAGCACGGCGACGGGATCGTCGACGCCCGCATGGCGCTCGGCCGCCGCTTCGATCACGCGCTGCTTGCGCAGCACGCCATCCGGCGACAGTCCGGTACCGGCGCCGACGCAGTCCGCGACGGGGATGCCCGTCAGCTTGTGCATCAGCGCTGCCGCCGCCGTCGTATTCCCGATGCCCATCTCGCCAAAGCCGACCACGTTGCCCGGCAGGTCGGCCGCGAGGGCGGCGCCGCGCTCCAGCGCGGTCGCGCACTGCTCTGGTGTCATCGCCGACTCCAGCGCGAAGTTGCGCGTGCCGTTTGCTACCTTGCGGTCGACGAGGCCGGGGCGTGTGCCAAAGTCGTGGTTGACGCCCGCATCGACGACGTGCAGGTCGATATTGTTCTGACGGGCGAACACGTTGATGGCGGCGCCCTGGGCGAGGAAGTTCTCGACCATCTGCCACGTGACGTCCTGCGGGTAGGCGGAGATGCCTTCCGCGACGACGCCGTGGTCGCCGGCGAACACGAGGATGGCGGGCTGCCGGATCGTGGGCGCGACGGTGTCCTGGATCAGGCCCAGGCGGCTGGCCAGCCGTTCGAGGGCGCCCAGGCTGCCGAGCGGCTTCGTCTTGTTATTGATGGCGGCGGCGAGGGCGGCGGACAGATCGGGATTCGTCGTGGGGGCGATGCGCATGGGGGCTCCATGGGGTGATGAAGCCGGCAAAGATAGCACAGAAGCAACTCGAAAATTCTTACCGTCGCCCCCTTGCATACCCCCGATCCGTTTTGCTATAGTTCGCGTCCTGCTTTTGCAGCGCAAGAAAAGTTCAGCGAAATCAAGTAGTTGAGCTAGGTAGTTTGATAACGCCGCTTGTGTTGCAGAAAAACGAGGGGTTGACGAGTTAAGCGAAGCACGGCATAATCTCACTCCTCTGCTGCTGACGAACAAAACGATTCGCAGAGCGCAGCAAGGCAGTACCGAACACAGTTCTTTAACAATAAACAGTCGATAAGTGTGGGCGTTTGATGAAGTGCCAGCAGCCGCGTAAGTGGCTGCTGAATGCTTAAATTATCAAATGTTCACAAGAAATACAGTC
>CBIHQW010000089.1:0-3861 GCA_966212285.1 Massilia kyonggiensis | reverse complement strand
CCCGGCGCTCGTCAAGCTGCTGGACGACTGGCTCGCGCGCGCCATGGACCTCATGGCGGCGGACGCGCAATGGAAAGCGAATTACGACGCGGTCGCCCCGCTGCACTTCGTGATCAACGGGTCCGCGCCGCCGGCACGCGATCGCCGGCCACATCGTGGCGAGCAGCGACGAGTCGGGACGCCGCTTCCCGTTCCTCATGATGGGCATGCGCGACGTGGCCGAGCCGGTCGCGTTCGTCCCGTCCGCGCCGCTGATGCTGGGCCTCTTGTGGAACCGCCTGGAGGCGCTCAGCAAGGGACTGGTGACGGCCGTCGACGCCGACGCGCCGCTCCGTGCGGCGGCCGGCCAGGTCGTCGAACTCGACCTGCGTGCGGATGCCCACGCGGCGGCATTCACCGACTTCATCGAACTGCAGTCGCTCGACACGCTGCAGGCGCTGCTGACGCAGGCCGGCTACGCGGATTCGGTGCGCCGGGTGCTGCTGGCGCTCGGCATACTGCTGCAGCCGGTCCTGGCCAGCAGCACGAGCCGGCTGGAGAAAAGCCTGGTGCTGCCGCTGCCGGCCGATCCGCTGTACCGCGGCCTGGTCGGCGCCTACTGGATGCATGCGATCGCACCGTTCCTCGCGCGCGCCGATTTCGAGCTCGCACTGTTCGTCACGCGCATCGGCGCGCGGCCGCGCCTCGTGCTCGGTTTCGGCGGCGCGTCGGCCCACACGCTGCAGGCGATCATGGATCCGCAGGCCGCCAACGAGCGCCACATCGCGTTCGATGACCTGGACTGGGTCGAAGACCAGGTGGAGTCCGACTATGCCGTCCACAAGGTGTCCAGGCACCTGAAGCGGTCCGACGTCTCGCTCAAATCCGCGCTGGATGCGCTATGCGCGGCATTCATCGGCACCTGAACCATGCGACATCGGGAACCCCGCATATGCTGGCTCCCTCTCTTCCACTGACGGCCCAGGCGATCCAGGCGCTCGTGGGTCGTTTCACCCAGTCGAGCCGCGTGCTGCGCCTGTTTTGATCCGCTGACAACAGCCGCGGATGAGACGGCACGATGACGTACCCGATCGCTGAAACAATCTACGAAAAATCATGATCCCTATCTTAGCGAAACCTGAATTCAAACACGCAAAGCGAGAGCCTTTACTCGACTACGCCGCATACAGCGATGAGGCCGAAGACATCTCCAGGCGCATTCCCAATGCCCAAAAAAAACTGAGCGATCCAGACTGGCTCTCGGGCAAGGACGAGGCTGCGTTGGTGCGCCTTACCGAGGGACGTTGCGACTACGCGATCGACCTGTTGACGCTCAGCTATTCGGCTGGCGCGCCCATAACGGAGTTACAGGGATTTTTCCCGCACGTCGTCGAGTATTTCGAGGAGTTCGCTTTATATATCCAGGCATTCAATCGAACTGCCGAAGGAATGCGACTCAACTCACCTGTCATCCATCTGCAGGATGTCGAATTTCAGATAGCAAACCGGCTGCTCTGCTTTTCCGTTTTGCTCGGGCATACGAAATTGATCCCCCGGATCATGGCAATTCTCGACTATGACAATCCGGTGCGCGACGGTCTGCTCGAGCGAATTGCATCGTGTTACAGCCAGCGTCCCTCGCCTTTACCCGATGAATGCACGCGTCATTTACCATACTACAAGGCGTTGCCGATCTTCGACGCGCAACCATCCGACCGCCCCGGACTGATCAAGGCGTATCTGCTGGACTGGTACGAAGCGAGCCGTCGCGAACCCTACTACGACGCTCACACCGGTGCCCCATCGTTCATGGGTTATTGGGCATGGGAAGCGGCGGCAATCACGATTGCTTTGAGTGTCGACGACCAATCGTATCGAGACCTGCCTTTCTACCCACGCGACCTCGTTGAACATCGCAGGAACTCGACGGCAGCAAGTGCGACACAAGCCTCGCCTACGGAAACCGCTGAAATTCGCGCGAAGGCTGGCGACACTTGCCCTATCGGAGGACGCTGGCAATCGATCGGAGTGCCCGTCCACGATGCGGTCTATACAAAGGGGGCGACCATGCAGGATCTGAAGTCGCCCTATGGATTGACTGTCTGGCGCTTTCTGGCTGAAGCGTAGTTGAGCGTTTTTATCCTGATCATGGAAAAGAACACGCAGGTATTGCGTAACGTCGCGCCGCCCATCTTTGCTGCTTGGTTCTGTGCCGGCGTCCATACCCGGGCGGTGGAGGGGAACATTTGTTTGCAGTCCCGGCAACAAACACCGCACCTGCCGCCGAGACGCGCGACGCGTGCAAGACCCCGTCCGGTGCCGAGGCCCTTCGGTTCAATGAGAACGAAGAGATCCCATTGTTCAACAGCGATAGCAAGCGACGGTCAAAGGCCCGGTACCTGGACGGGGGCGACGCACTCAACCAGGAATCCTTCGTCCGCTGACAAATGACTGCATGTCCACAACAAGGCCATGCCACACTATGAACGTTGTCCCGCTGCTCGTCACCCTGGCCCTCGCTTCGATTGCCGTCGCAGCCGCTGCGCAACCAACGTATATCGCGACCTTCCTGAAAGAGCGCGAAGCGGAAGATGCCGGGCTAAAGCTGATCGCCCGCTCGCCCAACCCGGCGATCGTCCCTGTTTCGCTCTACGAAAAAGACAACTCGGCGCCGAGCTGCGGTGTGCTGATCGCCCCGCCGCATGGCGGCAAATCGTCGGGCCGGAGCCGCACGCCGATTTCCCCGCATGCGTGGGCATGCCGTCGATGACCGCGTTCCGGCTGAAGGGGCGGGATTACGTCGTGATCGAATACCATTCCCGCGAAACGCGCGACGAGACGTATCGCGGGTTCCATTATCTTGTCGAGGACAACGGCGCGGGTTTCGTCACGGACGAAAAGATTTATGGAGGCATGTCGCGTGAAGACCCAATCGTGCGCCGCGCCGACATTGGCTCCGCACGCCCGCTCGAAGGCATCAAACAGGCACGTGCCGCCGTGATGAAGACGTCGTTCCCGCAATGGCGTTTCCTCGAGAGGGATTTCATCGCTGACAGCACCTCGTCGTTCGCTGCATTCGAAGACTGCAAGTCGCACGCATGCCTGTTCGCCGCCGAGGCGGGCGCCATGCCGGTATCGGCGAGCCTCACCGAGGTCACAGGCGATGCCCGCTGCGACGGCGTCCTGGCGTCGAGCCGATTGACGACGCCGGCGGCCACGTACTACCTCGCCCTGGTCAAGACGGAGACAGGCCGCCAACGCGTCGGCATCGTGTCCGTCGCGCGGGACGGCAATATCAGGATCGAAAAAGAATTAGCGGACACCCTCAACCGCGCGGAGGCGACGCGCGACATCAAGACAGCCAAAACGGCGCTCGCTGCACGCGTAAACCGACAATGACACGAATCTGACATGGATCTCGCAACCTAAGCGAAGCACGCCGCCGCTTCGGAACTGGCCTTTCACAGCACGCCCGGCTCATCACGCTGGCCAGCGCGCACGACGCCGCGCTGCCGCAGTCCCCGCTCGCCGGACGGGTGCGCGGCCGTGAAGCCGTCAATGATTTATACCGTTTCGACGTCGATGCGCTGAGCACATCGACGGATCTCGACCTCGCGGGCTTCATCGGCGAAGAGCTGACCGTCGGCCTGCTGCAGCCCGACGGCTCGCGCCGCGCCTGGCACGGCATCTGCACCGCGGCCGAGTGGCTGGGTGCCGACGGCGGCGTCGCGCGCTACCGGCTGCGCCTCGAACCCGCGCTGGCCCTGCTGCGCCTGCGCCGCGACAGCTACATCTTCCAGGACAAGAACGTCCGCGACATCGTCACCGGTAATCCCCCCGTTTTTAGAGCGCGCTAAAAGTAGAGGTTAAGCGGCAAGGGCA
>CBIHQW010000088.1:0-4036 GCA_966212285.1 Massilia kyonggiensis | reverse complement strand
TGATGCGCCAGGGCGAGCCCGCGAACCAGGTCGCCGTGCTGCTGCCGAACGACGATGTGTACGCGGCCCTCGTGCCGGGCAAGGTGTCGTTGTCGGCCGAGATGCACCGCTACGTGACGCCGGCGCTGACGGCGCAGATCCTCGACGCGGGCCAGAACCTCGACTATATCGATGCCGAAGCGATCCTCGCGCTGGGCGTTCGTTACCCCGTGCTCGTGCTGCCGCACGTGACGCGGCTCGCGCCCGAGGTGATCGACAGGCTGGCGGCCTATGTGCGCGGTGGCGGGCACATCGTCGCCGTGGGCGGCGCGCCGTCGCTGGCACCCGGGTATCTCGATGCGGCGCGCGTGTCCACGACCGTCGCGGCGAAAGCGAAGGCGCTGTTCGCGAGCCCGAACGTGCGCTCCGTCGCGAACGACGACGCCGTGGGCGCCGCGCTGCGGGCCGTGCTGGCGCCGGACCTTAAGCTGTCGGCGCAAGCGTCCGACGTCGGCTTCGTGCGCCGCAAGCTGCGCGACGCGGACATCTATTTCATCGCCAATACGGGCAACCGGCCCGTGCACGCGCAGGCGTCGTTCGGCGCCAAACGCAAGACGGCCGCGTGGATCGACCCCGATAGCGGCCGTATGACGGCGGCCGCCGTGCCGGCGTCGCTCGACCTGGCGCCGTACGAATCGCGCGTGCTCGTGCTGGCGGACGCGCTGCCATCGTTGCCGGCGCCCGTCGCCGCAACGGCGGAGATCATGGACCTGGGCCGCGACTGGCGCCTGCGCTTCCCCGGCCGGGCGCAGGGACAACGGCTGGCTGCGCTGCGTTCGTGGACCGATGACGAGGCAACGCGCTATTTCTCGGGCGTCGCCACCTACGAAAAAGACGTCGAGCTCACGGCGGCGCAGCTGCGGTCGCCCCGCATCGTACTCGACTTCGGTTCCGGCACGCCGCTGGAATCGGCGCCGAAAGTCCCGGCCGGCATGCGCGCGATGTATGACAGTCCCGTGCGCGAGGCGGCGCAGGTCCATGTGAATGGCCGTTACGTGGGCGCCGTGTGGCATCCGCCGTATGCCGTCGACGTCACGGGCTACCTGCAGCCGGGCCGCAACCGTATCGAAGTGGGCGTCGCGAATCTCGCGCTGAATGCGCTGGCGGGCCACGCGCTGCCGGATTACCGGCTGCTGTCGGCGCGCTACGGCCAGCGCTTCGTCCCGCAGGACACGGCCCTGATCGCGCCGCAGCCGGCGGGTCTGCTGGGCCACGTCAAGCTGCTGGGCGCGCGCCAATGACAACGACAGGAGACAACATATGACGACCCGCCGACTCACCCTGCTGGCCGCCAGCGTCGCGCTGGCGCTGCCGGCATTCGCGCAGACGGCCGGCTACCCGCAGCCCACGCCCGCCATGCAGGCCATCATCGACAAGGACATCAGCCGCCATTTCGGCGACGCGCCGGCCGATGCGGGCCCGCTCGCGACAGACCTGTCGCCCGAACTTGCGCCTGCGGCCATCGACAAGGCGCTGCGCAAGGTGGCCGACTGGCAGCTCGCGCGCTCGCAGCCTTACTTCTCGCGCATCTGGACGGAGAGCGTGATGTACACGGGCTTCATGGCCGCTTCCGAGGCCACCGGCGATACGAAATACCGCGACGCGATGCTCGCGATGGCGCGCCACTTCGATTTCCAGGAGCGCGACCGCCTGCCGAACGCGGACGACCTGTCGATCGCCCAGGCCTACCTCGACCTGTACTTCCAGGAGAAGAACCCGGGCATGCTGCGCCTGACGAAGGCCGAGATGGACGACCTGCTGCCGCTGGCGACGCTCAAACCCAACGATCCGCGCATCCCGTGGTGGTGGTGCGACGCGCTGTTCATGGCGCCGCCCGTGTGGGCCAGGATGTTCAAGGCGACGGGCGAGCGTAAATACCTCGACTACATGCACCTGAACTGGAAGCGCACGTACGATCTCCTGTACGACAGGGAGGAACACCTGTACGCGCGCGACGCCAGCTACAAGGACAAGCGCGAGGCGAACGGGAAGAAGATCTTCTGGTCGCGCGGCGAAGGCTGGGTGATGGGCGGCCTGGCGCGCGTGCTGGACTACGTGCCGGCGGACGATCCGCAGCGCGGCTTCTATGTGCAGCAGCTGCGCGAGATGTCGGCGAAACTCGCGTCGCTGCAGGGCGCGGACGGCCTGTGGCATGCGGGCCTCCTCGATCCGAAGACGTATCCGCTGCCGGAGGTCTCGGGCTCCGCGCTGTTCGTGTATGGCATGGCCTATGGCGTCAACCACGGCCTGCTGGACGGCGCGACCTACCGGCCCGTCATCGCGAAGGCCTGGGCCGGCATCCTGAAGAACGTGTACGCGGATGGCCGCGTCGGCAACATCCAGCAGACGGGCGCCGAGCCGGCGTTCTATCGTCCCTCGTCCAGCTACGACTATGGCGTGGGCGGCTTCATGCTGGCGGCGGCGGAACTGAAGCGCATGGCGCAAGGAGGCGTGCGATGAGCGAGACCCGAGCGTTCGTGATGCGGCTGAAACCCGGCAACGTCGACGAATACAAGCGGCGCCACGACGACATCTGGCCGGAACTGGCGGACCTGCTGCGCGCATCGGGCATCCACGACTATTCGATCTTTCTCGATGAGGAATCGCTGCAGCTGTTCGCCGTGCTGAAGCTGCGTGACGGCCACACGAGCACCGCGCTGCCGGAGCATCCCGTCATGCGGCGCTGGTGGGATGCCATGGCGCCGCTGATGGAAGTGGAGCCGGGCAACCGGCCGAAGGAGTGGCCGCTGCGGCAGGTCTTCCACCTGCCGTGACGGATCGATCACCGTGCGGGGTCGAGCAGGCCCCGCGCCTTGAACCACTCCTCCGCCCGTTGCGGCCACGCCGACGCCGTCCCGAGCCCCGCCCGCATTCCCATCCCATGCGACCCATGCTCGAACAGATACATCTCGGCCGGCACTTTCGCCCGCGTGAGCGCCTGGTAGAACAGGATGCTGTTCTCGACGGGTACCGTCTGGTCTTCCTGGGTGTGGATGAGGAGCGTCGGCGGCGTGGCGGCCGTCACCTGCCGCTCGACCGACATCAGCCGCACGTCGTCCGCGGACGGGTTGGCGCCCAGCAGCGCCTTGCGCGAGCCCGCGTGCACGGCCGGGCCGTCCATCGTGATCACGGGGTACATCAGCACGAGGAAGTCGGGGCGCGCGCTGATCTTGTCCAGGTCCGCGCCCGTGCGGCCCAGTGGATGGTCGTACAGCGTGCCGGCGCTGGCCGCGAGGTGGCCGCCGGCCGAGCTGCCCATCACGCCGATGCGGTCCGGGCGGATGTGGTACCGTGCCGCCTGCGAGCGCACGAGTCGGACCGCGCGCAGCACGTCGCGCAGCGGGGCCGGGTGGCCGAACTCCTGCATGCGATACTTGAGCACGAAGCTCGTGATGCCGAGGGTGCCGAGCCATGCCGCGTATTGCTCGCCTTCGCGCTGGGTCGACAGCCGCACATAGCCGCCGCCGGGGCAGATGATGACGGCGGTGCCGTTCGGGCGGTCGACGGCCGGACCGTATACGGTCAGGGTTGGCTCGCTCACGTTGGACACGCGGCCGTCGTCGACGTGCTCCGGGCCGAGGCCGGGTTTTGCATCCGGCACGCCCTCGGGCCACAATGGCATCGTGGCGGTGGACGGCAGCTGCGGTGCGGCGAAGGCTGCATTGGCACCTGCGGCGAGCAGGGTGCCGGCAACGAATTTCAAGGTGCGTCTCCTGTTTTCATTCGAACGATTCATTTGAGGTCCTGACATGGTAAAGCTTGGATGGTTGGGTGGCGCACTGTTGTGCGCGGGTTTGCTGGGATGTGCATCGACGCCGGCAACGGTCGACGGCCCGCTCGGCGCACTGGACATCGTGACGACGCCGGCCGCCCCTCTGGCCACCGTCTGGGAGCCGCGCGCCGGCGGCGTCATCGCGGTCGCGGGCAAGCCGTCCGGCTTCATCGCCACGCGCGACACGTACACGGATTATCGCCTGCACGTGGAATGGCGCTGGAC
>CBIHQW010000087.1:0-4259 GCA_966212285.1 Massilia kyonggiensis | reverse complement strand
TCAACCGCAGCGCCCAGCCGTTCGACTACGCCATCACGACGAGCCATCCGTGGATCCGCCTCAGCCACAAGGCGGGCCGCGTGAGCAAGGACCAGCGCATCGTCGTCGACGTGGACTGGAACGCCGTCCCCGTCGGCACCACAATGGCATCTCTGACCATCAGCGGTCCGGCCAAGGCGCAGGTCGAAGTCAAGGTGCCGGTGCACCGGCCGGCCGACCTGGCGCCGGATGCGGCGCGGGGCCATGTGGAAACGCAGGGCGTCGTGGCGATCGAGGCGGAGCATTACACCCGCGCGCTGGCGCCAGCCGGCCGGCAATGGCTCAGGATTCCCGGCTATGGCCGCACGCTGTCCGGCATGAGTACCTTGCCCGTGACGGCGGATGCGTTGAAGGTCGCGGATGGGATGCGGCTCGAGTACGAGGTGAACCTGTTCACAGCCGGCGACCTGAAAGTGCAGGCCGTCCTCGGTCCGACGCTCAAGTTCCAGCCGGGCGAGGGCTTCCGCTACGCCGTCTCGATCGACGACGAGGCGCCGCAGGTGGTCAACGTCCATGCGGACGCCTCCGAGCGGCACTGGAGCAAGATCGTCTCGGACGGCGTCGCGCAGTTCACGACCACGCATCGCGTCGCGCGCCCCGGCCGCCACACCGTGAAATTCTGGGCGCTCGATCCGGGCCTCGTGCTGCAACGCCTCGTCGTCGATGCCGGCGGGCTGCGGCCCAGTTATCTCGGGCCGCGCGAAAGCCCGTACTATCCGGTCACCGGATCCCCAGCAGCGCAACCAGCCCCCAACTGATCGCGCCCAGTCCGACCAGCGACACGACCACGGTCGTCGTCACCTTGGCGCCCGCGCGCAGTACGGCGCGGGCGTCGACGCCGAGGCCCAGCGCCGCCATCGACATGCTGGTCAGCCATCCGGATGCGACGTGTGCCGGTTCGAGTACGACGGCCGGCAGCGCACCGATGGACCGTAGCGTCATCAGGGCGAGGAAGCCGACGATGAACCACGGGACGAGTTGCGCGAGGGGCAGCGAGGCGCGGCGCGCGCCGTCGCGCCGGAACAGCGACAGCCCGAGCACGACGGGTCCCAGCATCAGTACCCGCACCAGTTTTACCAGCGTCCCGATCTGCAGGCTCGCCTGCGACACGGGCGCCGCCGCGGCCAGCACCTGCGGCACGGCGTAGACCGTCATGCCGGCGAAGATGCCGTACTGGAGCGGCGTCAGCGCGAGGACGCGGTCGAGCACGGGCAGCACGAGCACGACGACGACGCCCAGCACGGCCGTGAACGCGATCGACGACGCGACGTCCTTGCCCTGCGCATCGATGACCGGCGCGACGGCGGCGATGGCCGAGTTCCCGCAGATCGAATTCCCGCACGCGACCAGCACGGCCATCTCGTGCGGCAGCCGCAGCAGCCGGCCGACGGTGTAGCTGAACGCGATCGCGAGGACGACCGACAGCGCGATTCCACCCAGCAGCGGCAACCCGTGCGCGGCAATCGCGCTCGCGCTGACGGATGCGCCGAGCAGCATCACGGCCAGTTCGAGGACGGCCTTGGCGGAAAAGCGCACGCCGGCCTCGCATGTGGCGGGGATGGTCGCGACGGTGCGCACGAGGCTTCCCAGCAGGATGGCAAGGACGAGGCTCTCCAGCCATGCCCGGCCGAAGAGGGCGGTTTCGCCGCGCTCCAGCAGGACAGCGGCGCCGGTGACGGCGGCACTCAGCAGGATGCCGGGTATGAGCGCGCGGAATGGGTGGTACATGGTGTTCTCCTTGTTCGAGCCCGCAGTATCGGCTCGACAGGAATGTTCGGTCCATCTTAAAATTTCGCACAAATTATCCAGATAAATCGAACGATGACCCTCGACCAGCTCCGCATCTTCGTCGCCGTCGCCGAGCGCCAGCATCTGACGCAGGCGGCGGACGTCCTCGCGCTGACGCCGTCCGCCGTCAGCGCATCGCTGCGCGCGCTGGAAGAGCGTTACGGCACGCCGTTGTTCGACCGCGTCGGGCGGCGCATCGAAGTGAATGCCGCCGGCCGCATCTTCCTCGACGAAGCCCGCGCCACCCTGGCCCGTGCGGCGGGCGCCGAACGCGTGCTCGTCGAGCTGGCGGGGCTGGCGCGTGGTGCCCTCGCCTTGCAGGCCAGCCAGACGATCGCCAGCTACTGGCTGCCGCCGCTGCTCGTGCGTTTTCGCGAGACGCATCCGCAGATCGACGTGCGGCTGGACGTCGGCAATACGCAGTCCGTCGCGGATGCCGTGCGCGACGGCCAGGCCGATCTCGGGCTCGTGGAGGGCGGCGTCGACGATGGGGCGCTGGTCGCCGAGCGCATCGGCCAGGACCGCATGGCCATCGTCGTCGCGCCTGGCCATCCGTGGGCACGCAAGCGCAAGCTCACCGCCGCTGATTTGCAAGCCGCACGCTGGATCATGCGCGAGCCGGGATCGGGCACCCGCTCCGTACTGGAAGAGATGCTGGTGGCGCAGGGTGCCGACCTGGCCGCGCTGCAAGTCGCGCTGACCCTGCCGTCCAACGAAGCGGTGCGCGCGGCCGTCATGAGCGCCGGCTTCGTGGCCGGGTTGTCGGAACTGGTCGCGGCGCCGTACATCGCGGCCGGCCTGCTCGCCAAGGTGCGCGTGGACCTGCCGCCGCGCGACTTCTTCCTGCTGCGGCATCGCGAGCGCTATCGCAGCCGCGCGGCGCAGGCGTTCGAAGCGCTGGTGCGGACTGCCTGATCCGCGCCGGATCGGCAGGATCAGGCAATCCTTCGTCAGTATCCTGCTACCGCCGTGCGGGCCCCGACTCCTATGATGAATCCATCGTTCACAAGGAGTCCTGCCATGAAGACCATCGATACTATTTATATCAACCGCGCGTTCGTCGCCTCGCACGGACGCGAACCGCTCGTCCTGCTCGATCCCGCCACCGAGCGCGAAACGACGACCGTGATCCTGGCCGACGAAGTCGACGCGCAGCGCGCGATCGCCGCGGCGAAGGCGGCACTTCCCGCCGTGGCGCGTACGACGCGGGAAGAACGCATGGACTGGCTGCAGCGCCTGCACGACGCCGTGGCCGCCGCCGAACAGGATATCGTCGACGTCATGGTCGCGGAATACGGCGGCACGACGGCGATGGCAACGGGCACCGCGCGCCGCGCCGCCGCATCGTTCGCGATCGCGCGCCGGCTGCTGGCCGGGTACGCGTTCGAGCGCGAGGTCGGCGGCGCGTGCGTCACGATGGTGCCGCACGGCGTCGTCGGCCTGATCACGCCGTGGAATGCGAACATCGGTTTCATCGCGACCAAGCTGTCGATGGCGATCGCCGCCGGCAGCACGGCCGTCATCAAGCCCAGCGAACTGAGTGCCGCGCAGACGGAGCTCATCACCCGCGTGATGCACGGCGCGGGGCTGCCGCCGGGCGTCTTCAATATCGTCACGGGCCGGGGCGATGTCGTGGGCGCGGAGATCACGCGTCATCCGGACATCGCCAAGATCTCGTTCACGGGGTCGACGGCCGTCGGCAAGGCGATCGCGCGCGGCGCCGTCGACACGATGAAACGGGTGACCCTGGAACTGGGCGGCAAATCGCCGACCGTGCTGCTCGACGATGCCGACTTCGCGAAAGCGATGCCGCTGGCGGCGCTGGCCGCGGTGATGAACAGCGGCCAGGCATGCATCGCGGGCACGCGGCTGCTGGTGCCGGCGAGCCGCGTCGCCGAAGCGCACGAACTGGCGGTGCGTGCATTCGATGACCTGGTCGTCGGTCCGACGAGCGACCCGCGCGTCAACGTGGGGCCGATGGTCACGCGCAAGCAGTATGAGCGGGTGCAGGACTATATCCGCAAGGGGATCGAGGAGGGCGCGACCCTGCTGGCGGGTGGGCCGGGCCGTCCGGATGGACTGGAACGCGGCTATTTCGTGCGGCCGACCGTATTCGGCGACGTCCGCAACGACATGGCGATCGCGCGCGACGAGATCTTCGGGCCGGTCCTGTCGATCATCCCGTATCGCGACGACGACGATGCCATCGCCATCGCCAACGACACGCCGTATGGTCTGCACGCGTACGTGTTCGGCGCGGACCTGGCGCGCGCGAATCGCGTGGCGGCCGGCATTCAGGCAGGGCGCGTGTTCGTGAATGGATTGTATGATGCACCGGAAGCCCCGTTCGGCGGCTTCAAGCAGTCCGGCCTGGGACGCGAGTTCGGTGTCTTCGGCCTGGAGACCTATCTCGAACCGAAAGCCATCATGGG
>CBIHQW010000086.1:0-4686 GCA_966212285.1 Massilia kyonggiensis | reverse complement strand
TCCGGCCGCGTCGGCAAGCGCAGCGTGGAAGTCGGCGCGCGCGTGCAGCCGGGCCAGCAGCTGGCCGCCATCGTGCAGGATGACGTGTGGGTCGTCGCCAACTTCAAGGAAACCCAGCTGCCGGGCATCGTGCCGGGCCAGCAGGTCAACATCGAAGTGGACGCGTTGCCGAAGCACGAACTGGTCGGCCGCGTGGACAGCTTCGCGCCGGCGTCGGGCAACCAGTTCGCGCTGCTGCCGGCCGATAACGCGACCGGCAACTTCACCAAGATCGTCCAGCGCGTGCCCGTGAAGATCACGTTTGCGCCGGAAGACCTCAAGAAGTACGCGGGCCGTCTCGTGCCGGGCATGTCGACCGTGGTCGAGATCGACCTGCGCCAGAAGCCTGCCGCCGCTAAATAACACAGGGAAGCATCATGTCCACGACGATCACCAAACCGATGGCGCATAACGCGCCGCCGGGGGCGCCGGCGAACGGGGCGCACATCGACGCGCGCACCTGGATCGCGGTGCTGGCCGGCATGCTCGGCGCCTTCATGGCGGTGCTCGACATCCAGATCACCAACTCTTCGCTGCGCGACATCCTCGGTACCCTGTCGGCCACGCAGGAAGAGGGCTCGTGGATCTCGACCGCCTACCTGTGCGCCGAGATCGTGGTGATCCCGATGACGGCGCTGTTCGTGCGCGCCCTCGGCCAGCGCCGCTACCTGATGCTCACGACGGCGCTGTTCCTCGTGTTCTCCACGCTGTGCGGCGCGGCCTGGAGCCTGTCCAGCATGATCGTGTTCCGCATGATGCAGGGCTTCACGGGCGGCGCGCTGATCCCGATGGCGATGACCCTCGTGATGACGCGCCTGCCACCGGCCAAGCGCGCCGTCGGCATGGCGATGTTCGGCCTGACCGCCACGCTGGCGCCCGCGATGGGCCCGACCCTGGGCGGCTACCTGACGGAGTTGTACGGCTGGCCGTCGATCTTCTACATCAACTGGGTGCCGGGCGTGCTGCTCATCGCCGGCATGTACTGGGGCATCGATCGCGAGCCCATGGACCTGAAGGCGCTGGTCAAGGCCGACTGGCTCGGCATCGCGTTCATGGCGACGGGGCTCGCGAGCCTGACGATCTTCCTGGAAGAGGGCAATTCGAAGGACTGGTTCGAGTCCGGCTTCATCATCACGTTCGCCTCGCTGGCGCTGGTCGGGATCCTCGGCTGGGTCGTGATCGGCTTTTCGCGGCCGGAGCCGTTCGTCAACCTGCGCCTGTACGGCCAGCGCAACTTCCTCGTCGCGACCGTGCTGTCCGCGGTGATCGGCATGGGCCTGTATGGCTCGTCGTTCCTGCTGCCGCTGTTCCTGGGCCAGATCGCGGGCTATTCGCCGATGCAGATCGGTGAAGTGATCGCGTGGGTCGGCCTGCCGCAGCTGTTCGTGATGCCGTTCGTTGCGCGCCTGTCGCAGAAGATCGATAACCGCATCCTGTGCTCGTTCGGCCTCGGGCTGTTCGGCATCTCGTGCCTGATGAACGCGTACATGGACGCGAGCACGGGCTACGACCAGCTGATGCTGTCGCAGATCATCCGCGCGCTGGGCCAGCCGTTCGTGATGCTGACCCTGTCGAACTTCGCCATGGCCGGCATCCAGCCGAAGGACATGACGTCGGCGTCGAGCCTGTTCAACATGACCCGCAACCTGGGCGGCTCGGTGGGCATCGCGCTGCTGGCGACGGCCCTCACGAACCGCGAGCATTTCCACTCGGAGCGCCTGGGCGAATCGGTCTCGCTCGTATCAAGCGCCACGCAGGCCCGCCTCGACGCGCTGACGCAATCGTTCCTCGCCAAGGGCTTCGACCCGGCGACGGCGGCCCAGCAGGCCATCGGCGCGATCGACCGCATCGTGCGGCGCGAGTCGTTCGTGATGGCCTACAACGACGGCTTCTTCATCGTCGGCATGATCCTGCTCGTGGCGATCATTCCGCTGTGGTTCTCGGACAAGCTCAAGTCGCCCAGCGGCGGCGGTGGCGGTGGCCACTGAACCAAGATTAGGGATAAAGTATGAAAACTGTTTATATCAAATCTGCCGTCGCGCTGGCCGTGGCTGCGCTGCTGTCCGCCTGCGGCACCGTCGGCAAGGATTTCGTCGCGCCGAAGGGCATCGATACGCCGGCCTTCCGCCACGCGGCCGCCGAACCTGCGGACCAGGCGGCACGCCTGCCGGCCGCATGGTGGACCGTGTTCGGCGACAAGGAGCTGGACCAGCTGGAGCAACGCGCCCTGCGCGACAACCCGAACGTGCGCGCCGCCGCGCAGCGCCTCGTGCAGGCGCAGGCGCAGCTGGGCGTGACGCGCGCCAGCCAGTTGCCGACCGTGGGAGTGTCTGCCGGCGTGGCGAACTCGCGCACCTCGGCCGAAAGCCCGATGGGCGCGACGTTCGGCCACCAGTCGATCAAGGGCAACGAATTCTCCGTCGGCGCCAATTTCTCGTACGAGCTCGACCTGTGGGGCCGCGTGCGCCGCGCCGTGGAAGCGGCCGACGCCCAGGCGCTGGCCGCGCAGGACGACCGCGACGGCGTCATGCTGATGCTGTCCGGCCAGGTCGCGGCGACGTACTGTCAGCTGCGCGGCCTCGATGCCGATATCGCCATCCTGAACGATGCGCTGGCCACGCGCCGCGAATCGCAGCAGCTGATCGAGGCGCGCTTCAACGCGGGCCTGTCCAATGAACTGGACGTCTCGCGCACCCGCATCGAGCGCGCCAACGCCGAAGCCGACATCCAGGAAGCCCAGCGCCAGCGCAACACGCTGGAACACGCGCTGGCCGTGCTGGTGGGCGCATCGCCGAGCGAGCCGGTCGTGGCCCCGGCCGCGGCCACCGCGTTGCCGCAGCCGCCCGCCATCCCCGTCGGCCTGCCGGCGAGCCTGCTGGGCCAGCGTCCGGATCTCGCCGCGAGCGTCGCCACCCTGAAGGCCTTCAATGCGCAGGTGGGCGTGGCCGAAGGCGCGTACTATCCGAGCCTGTCGCTGACGGGGAATTTCGGCTATGCCTCCGAGACCCTGAGCAACCTGGCCAAGGGCAGTGCGCGCCAGTTCTCGTTCGGGCCGCTCGCGCTGTCGCTGCCCGTGTTCGAGGGCGGCCGCATCGAGGCCAACGTGAAGCTGGCGAAAGCGCGCTACGACGAAGCCGTCGCGAACCACGAAGGCCGCCTGCTGACGGCGCTGCGCGAAGTGGAAGACGCGCTGTCGGACGTGCAGCAGCGCCAGAAGCAGGGCGACGTGCAGGTGCAGGCGCAGCAGGCCGCCGCGCGCGCCGTGCAGGTGGCGCAGGCGCGCTTCGACCGCGGCGTGTCCACGTACCTCGATGTCACCGACGCCCAGCGTTCCGCGCTGGCCGCCGACCGTGCGGCTGCGCAGATCCGCACGCAGCGGTTGCTGGCGGCGGTGTCGGTGGCGCGTGCGCTGGGTGGTGGTTGGCAGCAAGGAGCGGCGGAAGCGACGGTCGCCCAGGCCTCGCGCTGAGTATCCGGCCGGTGCCGTTCGTCCGCGGCGGCACCGGCCGCTGACACCGGCCCCGATCGATCTTCCTTATCGCATCACTCATCCAGCGCGTCGCCGACTCCGACGTCAACGAGGAATTTGTACGGGGGCTGATGGGTCCAGCAGCCCTCGGCGCACTGGAGGCGGAAGGTCATCGCGTATTTCTTCGGGACACGCAACTCTTCCGACTGACCGTATGGCGGTTCGAACATCCGTTCATACAACCGTTTCTTACCGGATGGTGTCAGATCGAACCATGCACTGCCGTCGTTCTTCCAAGGCTCCCACCCACCCGCCTTGAACTGGTTCTGCAGGTTCTCGAGCACAGCCACCGCCTCGTCGAAGGGTAGTTTGTCCAGCATCGGCGAGGTGGAGAGCGTGAGAGCGGTGTTGTGCTCAAAAGTCAACGCGGCGAACTTTGTGGGCGGCAGTGTGAACCCATGTTTGGGATCAGTGAAACGGATGATAACGGCTGGTTCCGTGACCCATGTCGTTCCCCACTTGCTGCCGGAAGGATCGTCAGTAGGCAGATTCGACCTCTTCATGACAGGATAGGTGGAAGCCCTGACGACCTCCTCAAAAGTCTGCCCAACATGGAACGACAGGACTGTCGGAGTTACTGGGGTAGGTGAGCGCGAGTGTCGCCAAACGACGATCCCGAGAATGGGCACGGCAACCGCAAGCGCAAACGCGAGTCCGCGCGGCTTCATTGCACGCCCCCGCCTGTGGCGATTGCACGCAACGATTGCTCGACGTAAGGACGCTCTCTGCCGCGCAACAACGCATCGAATTTAGTGGCTGCCCGGTTGACGAACTGCATGCGCTCCTCGACGACCCAAAGCTTCGCGCTTTTAAGGCGAGGGAAGTACGAGGTCCAGCCATCTTTCGCCTTGCATTGTGCCGACAGGGTGAGTTGAATCTCGGTGTACACACCGGATGGGAAGCCAATCGCCCAGGCGAGCTGGTTTTTGGCGAGCGCATCCTGCATGCCCGTGTCGTTGTACATAATCCTTTGCAGGATGTTTACCTGCTCATGTTGTGCCAGGAGCATAACGCTTCCCGCCAAGTCACCTCTATTGATACGGTCGAAGCCGTCCCGGATTTCGGAGGTGTCAGGAATTTAGTGTGCTGAGGTCGGTTTAAAAAATCTCAGTACAGTG
>CBIHQW010000085.1:0-4720 GCA_966212285.1 Massilia kyonggiensis | reverse complement strand
TGTTCGGGCAGATACAGCCCGCCGTCCGGCGCCAGGCCGCCCAGCAGGATGTCGGAAAATTGTTGGGGATTACGTGCTGCGGACGCGCTCGTCGCGCGGGTGGACACATATTGCATACGGTAATAAAGGATCGGGGGTTGGCTGGCGTTGGATATTTATTATAGTCCGGACGAGCAATATTGTCTTTTTACCGAATATTGTTTTGTTATTTCGCTCGAAAATGATGCACTGTAATGCGGTGGGCAGGAAAGCCCACCGTTTGCATCAGCAGGCGGCGTGATTCACCGTCACCACGTGAATCGCCAGGCCGCCCAGCGACGTTTCCTTGTACTTGGCCTGCATGTCGAAACCGGTCTGGCGCATCGTCTCGATGACGTCGTCGAGGCTGACGAAGTGGGTGCCGTCGCCCTTCATCGCCAGCGACGCCGCCGTGATCGCCTTGATCGCCCCCATGCCGTTGCGCTCGATGCACGGGATCTGCACGAGGCCGCCGATCGGGTCGCACGTCATGCCCAGATGGTGTTCAATGCCGATCTCGGCCGCGTTTTCGATCTGGCCGTTGGTGCCGCCCAGCGCCGCCACGAGCCCCGCCGCCGCCATCGCGCACGCGACGCCCACCTCGCCCTGGCAGCCGATCTCGGCGCCGGAAATGGACGCGTTCTTCTTGCACAGCATGCCGACCGCGGCCGCCGTCAGCAGGAAGTCGTGGATCCCGCGGCGTGCATCGCTCGGGCGGCAATCCTCGGCGTAGTAGCGCAGCACGGCCGGGATGATGCCGGCCGCGCCGTTCGTCGGCGCCGTCACCACGCGGCCGCCGGCCGCGTTCTCTTCGTTCACGGCCATCGCGTACAGGCTGACCTGGTTGACGGCGTCGTGCGGCAGGTGGTTCGTCGCATTGCGCGCCGCCCGCTCCTGGCGCCACAGTTTTGCGGCGCGGCGCTTGACGTTCAGGCCGCCGGGCAATTCGCCTTCCGTGACGAGCCCGTGCTCGATGCAGCCGCGCATCACTGCCCAGATGCGCTCCAGGCCCGCATCGAGTTCGTCGTTCGTCATGCGCGCGCACTCGTTGGCGCGCAGCATGGCGGGAATCGTGAGGCCGTCGCGCGTACCCTGCTCCAGCAACTCGCGCATCGTGGAGAACGGGAACGGCACCGCGACCGTTTCGCGCGCCGCCTGGGTCTCGCCCGGCGCCGTGATGAAGCCGCCGCCGATCGAATAATAAATGCGTTCGATGAGGCTGCCGTCCGCCAGCTTCAGGACGAAGCGCATGCCGTTCGGGTGTTCCGGCAGGGTCGACTGCTTGTGCCACACGAGGCCGGTGCTGCGGGCAAACGGCACGGGTTTTGCGCCGAGCAGGTTCAGCACGCCGTCCAGCTCCGCTTCCGCCAGCTTGTCCTCGACGGTGTCCGGCTCGACGTCCTGCGGCGTCTCGCCCATCAGGCCGAGGATGACGGCCTTGTCGGTGGCGTGGCCGACGCCCGTCAGCGCCAGCGAGCCGTACAGGTGCGCTTCGACGCCGACCGCGTCCTCCAGCGGTCCGCACTCGATGAGGAAGCGGCGCGCGGCGACCATCGGGCCGACGGTATGCGAGCTCGACGGGCCGATGCCGATCTTGAATAGGTCAAATACACTCATGTCCATGAGCAGTCTCCTTGTCGTTTTTGTTATGGGAGCGGTCAGGCCGCCTTGCTCATGCTTACGTCGACATTGGCCAGCATGTCATCGACCATCTCATCGACCTTGACGCGCGCCTTCCAGCCCCAGTCCGCGGTGGCGCGGCTGTCGTCGAGACTCTTCGGCCAGGAATCGGCGATCTGCTGGCGGCTGTCCGGCTGGTACGCGATGCGGAAGGCCGGCAGCCTTTTCTGGATGGCGGCGGCCAGTTCGCGCGGGTTGAACGACACGCCCGCCACGTTGTACGAGGAGCGGATCACGACCTGCTCCGCCGGGGCGTCCATCAGCTCGATGGTGGCGCGGATCGCGTCCGGCATGTAGATCATCGGCAGTGTCGTTTCGGGGCCGAGGAAGCATTCATAGGTCTCGCCGCGCAGGGCCGCGTGAAAGATGGCGATCGCGTAGTCCGTCGTACCGCCGCCCGGGGGCGACCGGTAGCTGATGATGCCGGGGTAGCGGATGCTGCGCACGTCCACGCCGTATTTCGCGTGGTAGTACTCGCACAGGCGCTCGCCGGCCAGCTTGCTGATGCCGTAGATCGACGTCGGGTCCATGATCGTGGTCTGCGGCGTGGACTCGCCCGGCGTGTTCGGGCCGAACGCGGCGATCGACGACGGCCAGAAGACCTTCAGCGGCTTGCCCGCTTCGCCCCGCTCGCGCGCGATCTCGAGGATGTTCAGCAGGCCGTCCATGTTCAGCGTCCATGCCTTCAACGGCGCCTTTTCGCCCGTCGCGGACAGCAGCGCCGCCAGCTGGTAGACCTGGGTGATGGCTTCGTCGGCGATCAGGCGGGCCACCGCGTCCTTGTCGAGCACGTCGACGCGCACGTAGCGCGCGGCGCCGTAGACGTTGTCCGTGCCGATGTCCGATGCGATCACGTTGGCCGCGCCGTGCTGCGCCGCGAGAGCGGTCACCAGTTCACTGCCGATCTGGCCGTTGGCGCCGATGATGAGGATGCGTTCCATGCTTGTTCCTTCTTGTTACGGCTTCGTGAGCCTGTTCCCGGCGCCCCGCTTCGTGGGCGGAGCCATCCGGGCTATCGATGATCCTCCCGCCCCGTTCAGGCGGTCTTGATGATGCCCAGTTCGCGGCCGGCCTGCTCGAACGCGCCCAGCACCTTGGCCAGCTGTTCGCGGGTGTGCGCGGCCGACAGCTGCACGCGCACGCGCGCCTGGCCCATCGGCACGACCGGATAGAAGAAGCCCGACAGCAGCACGCCCAGTTCGAACATGCGGGCGGCGAATTTCTGCGCGACGGGGGCATCGAACAGCATCACCGGCACCACCGGGTGCGTGCCCGGCTTGATGGTGAAGCCGATACGCTCGATCTCACGGCGGAAATAGGCCGTGTTCTCGTGCAGGCGGTCGCGCAGTTCCGTGGACTTGCTGATGCGGTCCAGCACCGCGAGCGACGCGCCGGCGATCATCGGCGCCAGCGTGTTCGAGAACAGGTAGGGACGCGACTTCTGGCGCAAGGTCTCGATGACTTCCTTGCGGCCGGAGGTAAAACCGCCCATCGCGCCGCCCAGCGCCTTGCCGAGCGTGCCGGTGATGATGTCGATCTTGCCGATCACGCCGCAGTGCTCGTGCGTGCCGCGGCCCGTCTTGCCCATGAAGCCGGATGCGTGCGACTCGTCGATCATCGTCAGCGCGCCATATTTACCGGCCAGTGCGACGATCTTGTCCAATTGCGCGATCGTGCCGTCCATCGAGAACACGCCGTCCGTGACGATGATCTTGTGGCGCTTGCCCGCGCTGGTTGCGGCCTGCAGCTGCTGTTCCAGGTCGGCCATGTCGTTGTTGGCATAACGGTAGCGCGCGGCCTTGCACAGGCGGATGCCGTCGATGATCGACGCGTGGTTCAGGGCGTCCGAGATGATCGCGTCGTTCTCGTCGAACAGCGGCTCGAACACGCCGCCGTTGGCGTCGAAGGCGGCGGCGTACAGGATCGTGTCTTCCGTGCCGAGGAAATCCGACAGCTTGCGTTCCAGTTCCTTGTGCACCGTCTGCGTGCCGCAGATGAAGCGCACGGACGACAGGCCGTAGCCGTATCGTTGCAGCGCCGCTTCGGCCGCCTTCTGGGTCTCGATGTCGCCCGACAGGCCGAGGTAGTTGTTGGCGCACATGTTGATCAGCGTGCGGCCATCGTCGGCGACCACTTCGGCGCCCTGGCGCGAGGCGAGCACGCGTTCGGGCTTGAACAGGCCTTCGGTCCTGAGCGTGTCGAGTTTCTGCTGGAGGCCGCTATAGAATGCTTGGTCGCTCATCTTTCCTCGTCCTTGTCGGTTGGCGAATGGTATAGTGTGGATTCGTTCGATGTATGGAACTTGTTCTATATTTCGAACGGAATTTCAATATATTGAATATTACCCCCAGCCATTGAACTTGGCAAGCAAGCTCCATGAACAACAATACCAGCGCTCCGCCGGAAGTCGGCGCCACCCTGCAACGGCTGCGGCTCGCACGCGGCCTGACCCTGGAAGACCTGTCCCGCATCGCCGGCGTCTCCAAATCGATGCTGTCGCAGATCGAACGCGAAAAAGCCAACCCCACCATCGCCATCACGTGGCGCCTCGCCAACGCGCTCGGCGTGCAGATCGGCGAATTACTCTCCTCCGAAACGCGCGCGGTCGAGCTGATCCGTGTCGTCGACGCCCACGAAATCCCCACCCTGCCCGGCAGCCACGCGGGCTACTCGCTGCGCATCCTGGGACCGATGGACCTTGCCGGCAAGTACGAATGGTATGAACTGACGTTGCAGCCGGGCGGCGAACTGGCGTCGCAGGCCCACGATCCTGGTACCAACGAGCATTTGACCGTGGTAACTGGGACGGTGGAATTGGAGGTCGGGGCCGAGAAGCGAAAAATCAAGCACGGCGCGACGGCGCGGTATCCGGCCGACCAGAATCATGCCATCCGGAATGCCGGCAAGACGGAGGCGAAGGCGTTGCTGGTGGTCGTGCACCGGTAAATAAAAAACCCCGCACATGGCTAATGCCAGTCACTTAAGGCATTGACCTGACGGCAGCAAGAGCTACAACGGATTC
>CBIHQW010000084.1:0-4779 GCA_966212285.1 Massilia kyonggiensis | reverse complement strand
GCGGCGCGGCAGGCGTCGTCCACGTCGATGCGGTAGCGCAGCCGCGCGCCCATGCGGACCGTCAGCAGGTCCAGGTAGGCGCGCGCGAGGTCGATCTCGGCGCCGAGCGTGGCGTGTTCCGCGCGGCTGGCCGACAGGCTCGCGCGTAGAAAATCGATCAGGCGCTCGAGCATGTGGCGGGCCCGGACCGGGTCGGACCCGATCAGGCTCACGACGTTGGCCAGCGTGTTGTACAGGAAGTGCGGTTCGATCTGGGCCTGCAGCGTGCGCAGCTTCGCTTCCGCGAGCAGGCGCGCCGCTTCGGCGATCTGTTCCTGCTGGCGCGCCGCCTCGATCTCGCGCGCGACGCGGCGCTCGCCGGCCGTCAGCACGCCCACCATCAGCAGCGCGACCACGACGGCGCCCGGCAGGTAGCGCGCGATCAGGCCCGTGTGCAGCAGCGCGTCGAAGGAACTGCGTCCACCGAGCACGGCGTCCGTGACGGCCAGGCCGAGCAGGGCGCAACATGCCGTCAGCAGCAGTCTCGCGACCCGCATTGCCGCGCTGTTGCGTCCGGGCGCGATACGGCGCAGCAGGTGCACCACGCCGTGGATGAGGAAGCCGATCACGTTCGATGCGAACAGCATCTCCGTCAGCAGCGTGGCGACCGGCGCACGGGTGCCGAACAGGAGCGCCACGCACGTCAGCGCGACGCCGATGATGCCGTTCCACACGAACGTGTAGACGAGGTTGCGCAGCGGCGAAGGGCGCCAGCGCCGGAAGGGCGCGAACGATTCCAGCGGGTGCATCGAGGGCGTGATCGGTGTCGGCATGATGTCCTTGTTTCAGGCAGCCAGAAAGTTACCATGGAAACAATGCGGCGTGCGATAGGGCAGCCGGGCCAGCGCGACCGGACCGTCGGCCACGCGCGCCGCGTCGAACACGCTCAAGACGCTCGTGGCCGTGTTCGTATCCTGTGCGACGCCCACGAGCCAGCCGTCCGTTTCGGACCGCGCACCCTTGCGCGGCACGAGCACGTGTTCCTCGGCACGCCAGCCGGCGTCGAAGCGCCAGCTGTCCGCGCGGCCGCGCTCCACGTCGACGACGTTCACCGTGTCGAGCATCAGCGACGTGTTCTCCGCAGCGCTGGACAGCATCGCGAGACGGCCGTGGCGCCGCGCGACGACCTGCGGCATCACGCGCGGGAACTCGGCGCCGTCGAGCAGCCGGGTCGTGGACACGGTGCCGCCGGCATGGTCGAGGCGGAGGCGCACGGCGGCGTGGAGGGCGGGCCGGTTCGGCTCGCGCTCGCCTTCCATCACGCGGCTCGTCGCCTTTAATAAATCGTCGTCGTGCAGCACGAGGTCGACGTGCGTGACGTTGCCGCCGGCCTCGTCCCACGCATTCCCGAAGTGGAACGCCATGCGCGGCGGCAGGTCGTAGACGCGGCGGATCGCGAGCGTGTCCTTGGCCACCACGACGATGCGGGCGCCGCGCTTCCCGCCCGCCCACACGTGGCGGTCGGCCAGGCTCAGGGTCGCGTCGTCGGAGATGTCGTACGGCGGCACGACGAACACGAGGTGGCGCGCGCTCACGGCGAAATCGTGCTGCAGCGCGAGCTTCGGCACCTCGATCACGCCCGCCTGCAGCACCTGGCCGTTCGCGCCGATGCGGTACAGGGCGAGCCTGTCGCCGCCGGGCAGGGCGCCGAAGTTCCACAGGGTGCCGTCCGGCTCGATCTTCGGATGCGCGGAGAACGGCATCGCGGCGAGGTCGTCGCGCCACGTGTGGAGGCCGATGGTGGCGAGCGTCGCGGGATCGAGTTCCGTCGCGGAGCCGCCTTCCCACAGCGCGTACAGGCGATCGTTGAACGGCAGCAGGTTCGTATTGGCCGTGTTCAGGCTGTCGTTGTCGCGGAAGCCCCGCCGCGCGACGTTCGTGCCGAAGGCGGGATACAGGAACTGGCCGGCGGCGGATTCGTCGAGGAATTTACGGGTGTCGACGAAGCGGCCCTGGTGCGTCACCGTGCCGCCGTCGATGCGCCAGGCCTGGGCAAAGCCGTCGCCGTCGAACCAGTGGTGGTAACGCTCGCCGCCCAGTTCGAAGCGGCCGGGGCCGTTGCGGAAGAACGTGCCCTGCAGCCCGGCGGGGATCCGGCCTTCGACGCGGGCGCGGCCCTGCTGGTCGCCTTCCAGGTTCGCGTACACCGTCAACTCCTGGTCGCGGGCGAGGGCGGCGTGGAAGCGCTGGCAGGTCGTGCGGGCGTCGGCGCGGGCGAAGCCGGTGATGCCGAGGGCGGCGAAGCCGAGGCCGGCTTTGAGGAAGTGGCGGCGTTGCATGGCGGTCTCCCCGATCAGCGCAGGGTCACGGACGTGTCGAGGCCGGCGGCCGGCACGGCCAGCTTGACGGCGGCGAAGTCCGGCGGGCCCATGCGGCCCTGGGCGTTGTTGCTGAAGGCGATCGGCTCGGTCGGGATGCCCATCAGGTTCCGGTCCATGCGGCCGTTGTCGTTGGTGTCCTGGAACACCGCGAAGCCGTAGTCGCCCGGCGCGACGTCGTGGAAGACGAGCGTCGTGCCGGCCTGGTCGGCCCTCGCTTTCTCCGCGCGGACCGGATGCTTGAGGAAGGCGTCGGCGTTGTCGTACAGGGCGACCATGACCTGGCCCGACGCCGACTTGACGTTGTCGACGTGGATGACGAGGTCGGCGGCGTGAACGGTGAACGGGGCGGCGAGGGCCAGGGTCAGCAGGGCGGTGCGGATCATGATGGGCTCCTTTGTTGTGTTGGTGAACACACTGTAGCCAGGGGCATCATCGCGCTGGTGGCGATCCGACGAAATGCGGCGGGGCGGCGCGAAATGCAATGTGGAAGCGCCAAAAGAAATCGGCAGGCGCTTGCCTGCCGATCCGGGGATGAGAAAAGTGTCAGGTCAACTGTAAGCAGTCCAGGCCTGCGGAATCTCGATACTGCCGCTCTGTGCGGCATCCGCATACGCGCGCATCTCGGCCACGACGGCCTCGAGCTGTTCATTGCTCGGGTTGGCGAGGAAGCCCTTCATGCGCTCGTGCAGCGCGGCCTGCTGGTCGCGCCATTCATAACGGGACGACTTGCTCATGCACCCTCCTTGCGGCGAACTGCCGTCCTGGTATTTGTATTGTTGTTCATGACATCCTCCTTCAAAGACCACAGGATGCCTGTTCCCACTGTTCGGGTCGGTGCGATGACGCACATTGTCTTTGCCAAATGGAATTAAGTTCTTGGCGGCAGGATGCTGTGAAAGAACAATTCGAGCCGGCCTTCCAGGTCGCGCCTGGCCTTTTCCGGGTCGACGACGTGATGCGGGCGCATGAGATTCATGAATATTTCGCCGGTGATGGTGCTCATCAGGTGGCATGGCAGCAGGTCGAGCGGCACGTCGGGCCGCATCTGGGCGCGGATCTCCGGACGGGCGAAGAAGCGGGCGAGCATCTCGCGCGTCATGCGCGGGCCGCTGTTCCAGAATGCCTCGGCCAGTTCCGGGTTCGTCGGCGCCTCGGCCAGCACGATGCGTTGCAGGTCCATCGCTTCCTGGGACGTGACCAGCGCGTACATCTGGTGCGCGAAGTCGTCCACGATCTCGCGCAGCGGGCGGGTGTCCGTCTCCATCGGCTGGCTGCGGAAGAAGCGGTGGCGCTTGGCGGCCAGCACGGCGGCCAGCAGGCCTTCCTTGCCGCCGAATTTCACGTAGATCGTACGCACCGCCACGTGCGCCGCGCGGGCGATCGATTCGAGGCTCGTCTTCGTATAGCCGTTCTTGAGGAACAGGGTGCCGGCGATATGCAGCAATTCCTGCGTGCGCGCCTCGACGTCGGCGGCCTTGGGTCGGCCCGCGCCCTTGCCGGGGCATTCGGATGCGTCATGCATATGTTTGTCCATGGGCTCCATGCTAGTGGAATCTCTAATGAAATGCAACCGTTTCATTTCTTGACTTTGGCAAAAACTTGTCCAATAATGCGATGGACTAATTTCATTTCTTTCCGGAGTTTCACATGCCTGATACGCAAACCACGGTCGACCACAAGCCGGCCGCCGCCGTCCCCCCGGCCAATGCCGCCAAGGGACCTCCGAAGCGCGTACTGATCGTGGTGGGCCTGATCGCCGCCGCCGCGCTGGCCGCCGGTGGCCGCATGTGGTACCGCAGCCATAATTTCGTCGAGACCGAGAATGCCTACGTCACGGGCCACGTGCACCCGGTGTCGTCGCGCATCCCGGGCGTCGTGACCAAGGTGCTGTTCGAGGATAACCAGGTCATCAAGGCCGGCGACGTACTGGCCGAGCTGGACCCGGCCGACCAGGGCGTGAAGGTCGAGCAGATCCAGGCCCAGATCGCCAGCGTGCAACAGCAGGTCGTGCAGGCCGACGCCGCCATCCAGCAGGCCAAGGCGCAGGCTTCGGCCGCCCAGGCGCAGGTCGTGCAGGCCCAGGCCAACCTCGTGCGCGCCAAGCAGGACGCCGAGCGCTACGGCCAGCTGTACAACACGCAGATGAAGGCCGTCTCGAAAGCCGAAGTCGATGCCGCCACCGCCGCCCGCGCGGGCGCCACGGCCGACGTCACGGCACGCCGCGACAACGCCAGCGCCGCCCAGGCCCAGATCGCCGCCGCCACGTCGGCACGCGGCGTGCTCGAGGCGCAGGTGAAAGTGCTGCAGGCGCAGCTGAAGGATGCCCGGCAACAGCTCGGCTACAACCGCATCGTGTCGCCGGTCTCCGGCCGCGTCGGCAAGCGCAGCGTGGAAGTCGGCGCGCGCGTGCAGCCGGGCC
>CBIHQW010000083.1:0-5004 GCA_966212285.1 Massilia kyonggiensis | reverse complement strand
GAGACGTGGTGGGACCACCTCGTCGAACAGCGCGGCGACAGCCTGGACCTGTTCGCCGCCATCGCCGAAATGATGACGGCGCTGCGGGGCGAAGCGGGCCCGCCGTCCGACGACGTCGAAATAAAACGCGAAGCGTGGATGCGCACGGCGATCCGCCAGGCCGTCAAGGAAGGCCGCGAGCGCATCGCCGTCGTATGCGGCGCGTGGCACGTGCCGGCCCTCGCGACCATGCCCAGCGCGAAGAGCGACGCGGATCTGCTGAAAGGCCTGGCGAAGGAAAAGATCGCGGCCACGTGGGTACCGTGGACGCACGGCCGCCTCACGTTCGCCAGCGGCTACGGCGCGGGCGTGACGGCGCCCGGCTGGTATCGCCACCTGTGGCGCCATCGCGAGCGCGCCGGCCTGCACTGGCTGACGGAAGTCGCGATGCTGCTCCGCAAGCACGACCTCGACGCGTCGTCCGCGCACGTGATCGAGGCCGCGCGCCTGGCCGATACGCTGGCCGCGCTGCGCGACCGTCCACGTCCGGGCCTGGACGAATTGATGGAGGCCGTGCGCGCCGTGTTCTGCTACGACAGCGACGCGCCGCTGCGCCTGATCCGGCGCGAGCTGCTCGTCGACGAGGCGCTGGGCACCGTCCCGGACGACGTGCCGGCCGTGCCGCTCGCGCAGGACGTGGCCGCGCAGCAGAAGCGTCTGCGCATGCCCGTGCGGGCGGACATGACGGAACTCGACCTCGACCTGCGCCAGCCGGCTCACCTGGAAAAGAGCGTGCTGGTGCACCGCCTTTCCCTGCTGGGCGTGCCGTGGGGCCGCTTGCTCCCGGTGCGCGGCCGCACGGGCACCTTCCACGAACAATGGCAGCTCGCGTGGGAGCCGGAATTCGCCGTCGACCTGATCGCGGCCAGCCGCTGGGGCGCGACGCTGGAAAGCGCCGCGACGACGCTGGCGGCCGACCGCGCGGCGCAGGCGCACCTGCTCCCCGAGCTCACGCGGCTGATGGAGACGATCCTGCTGGCCGACCTGCGCGCGGCCGTCGCTCCGCTGATGGCGCGCATCCAGGAAGTGGGCACGTTGACGCCCGACGTCGGGCTGCTGCTGGCGGCGCTGCCGTCGCTCGTCAACGTGCTGCGCTACGGCAGCGCGCGCAATGTCGACACGCAGGCGCTGGGAAGCGTCGTCGACGGCCTCGTGGCGCGCGCGTGCATCGCGCTGCCGTACGGGCTGCGCGGCGTCGCGGACGATGCGGCCGCCGCGCTGCTGGGCCAGATCATCGCGGCCGACCAGGCCGTGCGCCTGCTGCAGAACGAAACGCACGCGGCGGCCTGGTTCGACGCGCTGGAAGCCGGCGCGACGAGCGATTTGTCGCATCCGCTGCTGGCGGGACGGTGCGGGCGCATCCTCACCGAGCAGGGACGCTGGGACGGCGAGCGCGCCGCGCGCCAGCTCGCGCTGCGCTGTTCGCCGACAGTCGCGCCGCTCGTTACCGCGCACTGGCTCGAAGGTTTTTTACAAGGGAGCGGCGCGCTGCTCGCGCACAGCGACCCGCTGTGGAACATCGTGAACGGCTGGCTGCTTGCGCAGCCGGACCACGTCTTCACGGAGCTGCTGCCGCTGCTGCGCCGCACGGTCGCCACGTTCAGCGCACCGGAGCGGCGCGAGCTCGGCCAGCGCGCGGCGCAGGCGGGCGGCGCGGTCGCGCACGCGGCGCCGTCGATCGCCATCGATCCGGCGCGTGCGCGGCGCGTGCTGCCCATCCTGCACACGCTGTTCGGAACACGGGAGGCTTTGCATGACGAATGAACAGGAAGCGGCGCGCCGCTGGCGTCTCGTGCTGGGCCAGGATGCGGGCGAATCGCTCACGCTGGGCGGCGCCGATGCCGCCATCGACGCGGCACTCGACGCGCTGTACGGCGCCGGTCCGGACACGCGCAGCGGCGGCCTGGGAGGATCGGCGCCGCGCGTGGCGCGCTGGCTGGGCGACATCCGCCAGTACTTCCCGTCCAGCGTCGTGCAGGTGATGCAGAAGGATGCGTTCGACCGCCTCGGCCTGCAGCAGATGCTGTGCGAACCGGAGATGCTGGCGGCCGTCGAACCGGACGTGCACCTCGTCGCCACGCTCCTCAGCCTGAACCGCGTCCTGCCGAACAAGACGCGCGCGACGGCCCGCGCGGTCGTCGCGAAGGTCGTCGAGGAACTGGAAAAGAAGCTGTCTACGCCGATGCGCCAGGCGGTGTCCGGAAGCCTGAACCGGGCCGCGCGCAACCTGCGGCCGCGCCACCAGGACATCGACTGGCTGCGCACCATCCGCGCCAACCTGCGGCACTATCAGCCGGACTACCGGACGATCATCCCCGAGACGCGCATCGGGTTCGGCCGGCGCGGGCGTTCGCTGCGCGACATCGTCTTGTGCGTGGACCAGAGCGGGTCGATGGCGCCGTCCGTCGTGTACGCGAGCGTGTTCGCGGCGGTCCTCGCCAGCATCAAGGCGGTGACGACGTCGGTGGTCGTGTTCGACACGGCCGTCGTCGACCTGACGCCCCTGCTGCACGATCCGGTCGAGGTCCTGTTCGGCACGCAGCTGGGCGGCGGCACCGACATCAACCGCGCGCTCGCATATTGCCAGGGCCTCGTCACGCGGCCGCAGGACACGATCTTCGTCCTGATCAGCGACTTGTACGAGGGCGGCAACAATGCGGAGATGCTGCGGCGCGCGGCGGGCCTCGTCGGCAGCGGCGCGCAGGTGATATCCCTGCTCGCGCTGGACGACAGCGGCGCCCCTTCGTACGACCGCAACAATGCGGCGAAGCTGGCGGCGATGGGCATCCCCTGCTTCGCCTGCACGCCCGACCTGTTCCCCGACCTGATGGCGGCGGCGATCCAGCGGCACAGCCTCGAACAGTGGGCATCGCAGGCGGGCATCGTCCACGCGTAACGGCGTGCTTCAATCGTGCGGGCGGTTGAACACAGCCGTGTTTGGCGCTACTGTCATCCCATGGACGATCAAGCTTTTCAACAAGAAAAGAACCACCGAGCAATGCGCGACATCATCGAAGAAGCGCGCTGCATTCTCCCAGGCCTGCAAGCGGTGTTCGGTTTCCAGACGATCGCCGTGTTCAACGAACGTTTCAACGACCTCGCACTGTACGCACAGGCGTGCCACATGGCCGGCCTCGCCTTGATGGTGATCGCGATGGCGCTCCTCATGACGCCAGCCGTGTATTACCGCGCCCAGCACGGCTACGCGACGTCGCACATGGTCAAGGTATCGCGCAAAGCCATCCGGGGTGCGTTGATGCCACTGGCTGTTGGGCTGTCGCTCGACATGTTGACGGTCGTGTCGCTTGCAACCGACATGCTCTCGCTCAGTATCGCGGCCGCGGTTGCCTCGCTCCTCCTCTTTGTGGGACTCTGGTACCTCATTCCGCGCCGTGACCCGGTCCAGGTCGGCGAACCGCAATCCTGACGCCGGCGTTGTTGCGGCCGTGTTGTGTGAGGCGCCGAACAGATGAGGGCGCTTGCACCCGGATAATGCTCCTGTGTCCACGGCATCGTGGACAAGGATTTTACGAACTGGGCGACACTGGCCTACCTTCAAGTTCCGATATCGGGGGGAGCACAGACGGTGGCGAGTGTTTGCCCAGCCGTTCACGCAGCGGCGACGCGACGATCGCGCGCCTGCTGTGACGGCTGGAAGCGGTGCAACCGCAGGCGTTTGCCGATGTCGAAGCCTGTAGCGTTTCGACTCCATGGAGGCAAGCATGAGCCTGACATTGACCTCGGCCGACTTCACGCCCGGCGGTCCCATCCCCGCCATCCGCACGTGCGACGGCGCGAACACGTCGCCCGCGCTGGCGTGGTCCGGCGTTCCACCCGACACCCGCAGTCTCGTCCTCATCATCGACGACCCGGACGCCCCCGATCCCGCGGCCCCGAAAATGACGTGGGTGCACTGGGTCCTCTACAACCTGCCGCCGCAATCGAACCATCTACCCTCCGGGATACGCGAAGCGGAACTGCCGCGCGGCACGCAAACTGGCCTGAACGACTTCAAGAACACGCGCTACGGCGGGCCATGTCCCCCCATCGGACGGCACCGCTACGTGCATAAACTGTATGCGCTCGACACGGTGCTGCCCGACCTGCGTCACCCGACCAAGCCCCAGCTGGAAAAGGCGATGCAGGGACACGTGAAGGCGCAGGCGGAACTGATCGGCACGTATCAGCGCGGTCACTGATCCGCGCGGATGAAATCGACGAAGGCGCGCAGCGGCGCCGGGACGAGCCTGCGTCCCGGATAGTAGAGATACGGACCGGAAAAGGACGGCCACCACGATTCCAGCACCGGCTCGAGCTGGCCGCGGTCGATATACGGGCGCAGCCAGTCTTCGAACAGGTAGACGATGCCCGTGCCGGCGACGGCCGCATCGATCTTCAGGTCGAGGGCGCCGCCTACCTGGACGAGCAATTGTCCGGGCGGGTCGATCGTGATCGTCTCGCCGTCGCGCTCGAACGTCCAGCGGATGACCGCGCCGCTGGCGAAGCGTGCGCGCATGCAGGCGTGGTCCAGCAGGTCGCGCGGATGCTGCGGGCGGCCGCGCCGGTCGAGGTAGTCCGGCGCCGCGGCCGCGGCCATGCGCTGGACCCGCGGGCCGATGGGCACGGCGACCATGTCCTGCTCGAGCTTTTCCTCGTAGCGGATGCCGGCATCGCAACCGGCCGCGAGCACGTCGACGAAGCTCTCGTCCGCGATCACTTCCAGGCGGATCTCGGGATACGCGGCGAGGAAGCGCGGCACGATGGACGGCAGGACGAGCCGGGCCGCGCTCATCGGTACATTGAGCTTGAGGGTGCCGGTAGGCGTATCGCGAAAACCATTGACCACGTCGAGCGCACTCTCGACTTCGTTGAGCACGGGGTCCAGGCGCGCGAGCAGGCTGCGCCCCGCTTCCGTCGGCACGACGCTGCGCGTGGTGCGGTTGAGCAGGCGCACGCCGAGCTTCG
>CBIHQW010000082.1:0-5172 GCA_966212285.1 Massilia kyonggiensis | reverse complement strand
ACGTCCGTGTTCCGCCACATCCAGTTCGGAAAGCGCTGGAAGCCGGACAGGGCCTCGTCGGCATTGCGGTCGCCGCCGCGGCCGCGCACGTAGCGGTTGACGCGGTAGGCGTCCGGCCAGTCGGCTTCGACGGCCACGGCGTGGAAACCCTTGTCCTCGATGAGGTGCCGCGTGATCCGCGCGCGTTCCTCGTAGAACTCGTGCGTGCCGTGCGTCGCCTCGCCCAGCAGTACGAAGCGGGCATCGCCCACGAGGTCGAGCAGGGCGTCGTAGTCGCGGTCGCCGCCCGTCAAAGGACGTGCGGCGTTGCGCAGCGCAGAGATGGTGTGCTGCGGGTTCTGCGGCGTCGCCATGACCGCCTCAGTGCAGCCAGCGGCTGCTGGTGCGCGGGCGCGCGGCGTCGCGCGGCACCGCGCCCCGTTCGATGAACGCCTTCATGCGCGCCAGGTCGTCGTCCATCTGCGACTTCGGATCGGACCCGAGCAAGGTCGCGAGACCGTGGCCGATGGCACCCGCCGGCGGCGTGTACGACATGTGCACGGTGACGCGCGTGCCGCCGCGATGCGGTTCGAACTGGATCGAGCCGCTCTGCGGGATCTCGGCACCGGCTTCGCTGCGCCACGCCAGGCGGTGCGGCCGGCTCTGCTCGGTGAGCACGGCATTCCATTCGAACTCGCTGCCGCCCGGGCCGCGCACGACCCAGTGCGAACGGCCGCGGCCGAGGTCGCGCACCTCGACGACGTGGGACATGAAATGGGGGAAATTCTCGTAATGGGTCCACAGGTCGTACACGTCGTCCGGCGCGGCGTCGATGTGGATGGACTTGCTGAAGTCGATCGTCTGGTCCATGCCCATGCCGCGGCCGCGCAGCATGCCCAGCAGGGGCTGGTTGGCGGCGCCGCGGACCAGCAGCGCGGCGCCGGCCAGGCCCAGCATCCACGCCAGCGGCGAGCGCCGGCTCAGGGCATACAGGGCCAGCAGGCCGCCGCCGGCGAGGGCGGAATTGCGGACGGTCGGCGTCCACTCCCCACTTGGGCCCGCCTGCAGGGTGTCGCGCATGCGATTGCGCATGTCGCGTGCCAGTTCGCGCGTCCTGTCCATGCCGTCGCCGACCGTGCTGCCGCCCTCGTCGGCCGTCCGGCTCAATGCGTGCCGCGCCTTGTCCATGCCGCTGCCGACGGCGTCGCTCGCCCGCGCCAGGGTGTCCCTGGCCTTGTCGAGACCGGTGTCGAGCGCCTCGCCGGCAGCGTGGCCCATGCGCTCCAGCGCCGAGCCCGACCTGGCCCCGGCACCCTCGGCCATGTCGGCCGCGCGGTCGCGCAGTTCGTCGCCGGCGGCACCAATGCGTTCGCCCGCGCCGCGCCAGACGTTCCCCAGCGCGCTGGACGTGCGCGCGCCCGCATTGCGCACGGCCGCGGCCGATTGCGCGCGCCGCGCGCCGCCGCGGTCCGGGTCGAGCATGTACATCAGCAGGGCGCCGGCGGCGGCGCCGCCGATCCACTTCGCGAGTTCATAGCCTGTGTCCGTCGTGTTTTTCATGATTGGCTCCTCCGGTTGGTCTACCCCCGGCCGCCGCCTCGTCATGCCAGGCGGTGGCCAGCAAGTCCTGCACTTCCTCGTCGCTGGTCTGTTCAAAAGCGTCGTACCACTGGCCCACCGCGCGGAAGTGGGGCGGAGTCGACAGGCAGACGAGTTCGTCGACGCGTGCCTCGAGCGCGGCCGCCGTGTCGGGCGGCGCGACGGGGATCGCCAGCACCAGCTCGCGGGGGCCGAGCCGGCGCGCCACCTCGATGGCGGCCAGCATCGTTGAACCGGTAGCGACGCCGTCGTCGACGAGGATCGCGCTGCGTCCGGCGAGGTCGAGCGGCGGCCTGCCGCCGCGGTAGGCGCGCTCGCGCCGCTGCAACTCGGCCAGCTCGCGCGCCGTCACCGCTTCCACGTCCTGCGCGGTGACGCCCATCAGGCCGGGTACGCCGGGCTGGAGCACGCGGACGCCGCCGCTGCCCACTGCGCCCATCGCGAATTCCTCGTGGCGCGGCATGCCGAGCTTGCGCACGAGCAGGACGTCGAGGGCGATGCCGAGCCGCTGCGCGATGGCGAACCCGACCGGTACGCCGCCGCGCGGGAGTGCCAGCACGATGGCGTCGGGGTGCCGGGCATAGACGGCGAGCCGCTGCGCCAGCAGCCGGCCCGCTTCGGTGCGATTCTTGAAATGACGGATGTCGGCCATGATGCGCACTTTTCTTCAGGATCTCCGCAGTCGCGGCACAGGCGCAGCATGAGTGCGGACGCGGGCGGCCCTCAGGCCGTCCGCTCGCGTGCCGCGCCGTGCGGCTCATCGATCCTTACTGGATCGTCAGCTGGCGCGCGGTGCCGCCCGCCTTCTTGGGCAGCGAGAGCATCAGGACGCCGTCCTCGAGCCGCGCCTGGGCGCTGGCATCGTCGACCTCGGAGGGCAGCGTGAAGCTGCGCTGGTACTTGCGCGTCGAGCGCTCAGAATACACCACCTGTTCGCCCTGGCGCTGTTCGTTTGCCTGCTGACACTCGCCCTCGATGGTGACGCGCTGGCCGTCGATCGACACGTGCACGTCCTCCTTCTTGACGCCCGGCAGCTCGGCCTTCACCTCGAAGGTTTTTTCCGTCTCGCTGACGTCCAGGCGCGGCATGCCGACGTCCTCGCCGGCCCAGCGGCCCTGGGCGAGCGGCGCGAAGAAGTCCTGGAACATGTTTTCGACCATGCGTCCGAACTGGTCTTCCATGGCGCCGGGACGGAATGTGGAAAGCGGCGTCGTGCCTCTTCTGATCAGGTTCATGATAGACCTCCCTTTTAAGAATGATGTGCGCGGCGCGCGGGGCGCCGCAACACCATTTATAGGGCGGTCGAATCGTGTTTGCAAGGGTCGTCTCGAACCGTGCGCGGGGGCCCGGATGGACCTTTGATGCAGGACATCAGGCGAACGAAAGCGGGGAATTTTTGCGGATCGCCCCGGTCCATGTCAGTGTGCGGATCGGGGTGGATACGCGTGTCAGCCGAGGTTGCGCCGGTGGAAGCGCAAGTGGTCTTCGACGAAGGTCGAGATGAAGTAGTAGCCGTGGTCGTAACCGGGATGGCGGCGCAGTTCGAGCGGCTGGCCGACGGCGCGGCACGCTTCCTCGAACGCGTCCGGGTACAGTTGCTCGGCCAGGAATTTGTCGGCCAGGCCCTGGTCGATCAGGATACCCTTGGGGAAGGGCGGGGCGTCGGCGCAGGCCATCAGCTCGGTCGCATCGTAGACGCGCCACGCGTCGCGGTCGGGGCCGAGATAACCGCCGAACGCCTTCGCGCCCCACGGGCAGCGCGACGGCGCGGCGATGGGGGCGAAGGCCGACACGGAGCGGAACAGGTCGGGGTTGCGCAGCGCCAGCATCAGCGCGCCGTGGCCGCCCATGGAGTGGCCGAAGATGCCCACGCGCGCCGGGTCGGCGGGCAGGGTGGCCAGCACCAGCTCGCGCAGTTCGAGGATGTGGCTGTACATGCGGTAGTGGGTCGACCACGGTTCGCGGGTGGCGTCCACGTAGAAGCCGGCGCCCGCGCCGAAGTCCCAGTCGTCGGTCTCGCCCGGCACGCCGGCGCCGCGCGGGCTCGTGTCGGGGGCGACGAGGATCAGGCCTTCCTGCGCCGCCACGCGCTGGGCGCCGGCCTTGATCATGAAGGTCTCTTCGGTGCAGGTCAGGCCGGCGAGGTAGAACAGGACGGGCAGGCGCTTGCCTTGCGCGCCGGGAGGGAGGTACACGGAAAATCGCATCGGCAGGCCGATGGCGGCGGAATCGTATTTGTAGAAGCGCTGGACGCCGTCGAAACAAACGTGTTCGCTGAGGAGTTCGGGCATGGCTCGGTCCATCGGTATGGTTGGCTGATCGAAAGCGCAAGTATGCCCGGTCCGGTGGCAGGCCGCTACTGCGCTTCAGATCAGCCCGAGCGCCCCCAGCACGGCACCGGCCGCGAGCAGCCACAGCAGGTGGATGCGCGTGCGCCAGATGACCAGGCCGCTGACGATCGCCGTGAGCCACAGGGGCCAGTTCGCCAGGACGGCGGACGCGATCGGGGCACCTGCGCCGGCACTGGCGCCGGCGGAACTGGCCATGATCCAGGCAGTGGACAGCAGCAGCGCGATCACGATGGGCGCCATGCCCTGCTTGAAGGCCCGGACGGCGCGCAGGCCGCGGTTGCGGTGGCCCCAGCGGGCGGCCGTGTACGTGATGATGGTTGAGGGCGTCATGATGCCGACCATCGTCACGAGCACGCCGAACAGCGCGGCCGCCGTGCTGCCGGCGTTCATGCCGACGTGCCACCCCATCAGGGCGACGAACAGGACGTTCGGCCCCGGTGCGGCCTGGGCCAGCGCGATGGACTGGTTGAACTGGTCCTGGGTCAGCCAGTGGTGCTGCTCGACGAGGAAGCGGTGCATCTCGGACGACGTCGAGATGGCCCCGCCGACGGACATCAGCGACATCAGGAGGAAATGGCCGAACAGGCTGAGCCAGTCGGCGCCGTCCAGCGTGAGGTGCAGGGGCGCGTTCATGAGGCGAGGCGGCGGTACGTGAGGACGCAGCCCAGGCCGCCGAGTCCGAACAGCACCCAGGGGAGCGGGCATTTGAGGAACGCGACGAGGACGAAGCCGGCCGCGGCGATGGCCAGGCACCAGGACAGGGGCATCGGGCTCTTTTTCAGCGCGCTTGTCAGACGCAGGCCGGCTGCGCCGATCAGGCCGGCACAGACGGCGGCCATGCCGTGCAGTGCGCCGGCCACGACGGGGCTGTCGGCGAAGCGGTCGTGCAGCACGGCCAGCCCGATGACGAGGATCAGCGGCACGGCCAGCAGGCCGGCCAGTGCGGCGAGGGCGCCGGCGATGCCGAAATGGCGGCCGCCGATCATCAGGGACAGGTTGACGACGTTCGGACCGGGCATGATTTGCGCGACGGCCCAGTCTTCGATGAATTCTTCCTGGGTCAGCCAGCGCTTGCGGTCGACGATTTCGCGCTGGACGATGGCCAGCACGCCGCCGAAGCCTTGCAGGGCCAGCAGCGTGAAGGAAATGAACACGTCGGCGAGGGTTTAATCAGTTCGCCGGGAACTTAGCCAAATCTGCGCAGTCTTATGCAGTATGAGCAAGCTTCTTTCCATTGGCGCCG
>CBIHQW010000081.1:0-5200 GCA_966212285.1 Massilia kyonggiensis | reverse complement strand
GCTGCGCTTGCGAATCGTTTTGTTCGTCAGCAGCAGAGAAGTGAGATTATGCAGTAGTTCGCTTAACTCGTCAACCCCTCGTCTGTTTTGTTGCGCCGTCGTTACCGACTCATTTCATGCGCTGCAAAACAGGACGCGAACTATAGCAAAGGCTAGCCCCAATGCGCAAGGGGTTACGGCGCCAACTGTCCAAGAATCGAATACGCCGCCTCCACCCTCGCTGCGTTCGGGTAATTTTTATTGGTCAGCATGACGATCCCGACGCGCCGCTCCGGCACGAACAGTACATACGCACCAAATCCGCGCGTCGCGCCCGTCTTGTTGAAAAGCGTCCCACGCGGCGCGGCCTGGGACGGCTCCAGCCGGACAGCCGGATTCGGCTCGGCGCTCATCTTCGTGGAATTCCCCGCCTGTAGTGCAGCCAGCGTCACGGGCGCGCGGTACTGCTCCCATCCGAGCCCTTGCACGGTATCGCCGATGCGGAAGTAACCCGTATGCGTGCAATCGATGGCGCGCCGCATCGGGTCCGGCAAGCCGGTGGCGTCGATATTCAGCTGGACGAAGCGGATGATGTCGGCCGCGCTGGCTTTCACGCCGTACGCCTCCGCGTCGAACGGCCCGGGACTGACGCGCACCGGCCGGTTGGCCTTGTCGTAACCCCAGGCATAGTCGCCCATTGCACCGGCAGGCACGCGGATATGGCTGTGCTTCAGTCCCAGCGCGGGGAACAGCCGGCCTTCGACGGCATCGGCAAACCCTACGCCCAGCGCCCGGGCCGTCACATGCCCGAACAGGCCGAGACTGGGATTCGAATACCGGCGCAACGTGCCGGGTGCGGCGTCCGGCTGCCAGGCGCGGAAGTATGCGATCGTCTGGGCCTCCGTTTCGACGTCGTCGGGGAACTGCAGCGGCAGCCCGCCCGGCGTATAGGTGCCCAGTTCGAGCACGCTCGCACGGTCGATCGCGCTGCCCTTCAGCTGCGGGACATATTGGCCGGGGTGGTCGGCGAACGACAGTTTCCCGAGGCCCTGCGTGTAACAGGCCAGCGTCGCCGTGATGGTCTTGCTGACGGAACCCAGTTCGAACAACGTGTTCTCCGTGACGGGCTTGTGCTCCTGCTTCGACGCCTCGCCGTAATTGAAGAACAGCGCCTGGCCGTCCACCGTGACGGCGACCGCCATGCCAGGCACGTCGTGCTGCGCCATCAGGGGCTGGATCGCGCGGTCGACGGCGACGCGCACGGCGGTGGCGTCGACCGCGCCTGCCGTCAACGGCAGCAACGACAGACATGCGATGGCGATGGATTTTGTGGACACAGCGTTCTCCGGATCGTTCACGAGGGGCACCAGTATAGGCAGGGACCTATACACGCCGACAGCGCGGCCATCCCGGCAAACCGGGCGTTCGTCACATCGCCGACTTCAGCGCGCCCAGGTAACGCTCGCTGACGGCCACCGTCGCAGCGCAACGCAGCGTGAGCCGGTAGCTGCCGTCGCCGACGGAGTCCAGGCGCGCGATCTCGCCGCGCCTGACGATCGCGCCGCGGTGCACGCGCAGGAAGTCCTCGGGCGCGAGCAGGGTCTCGAGACGGTTGAGGGTGATGCGATGCAGGACCGTGCGCCCGGCCAGGTGCAGCTCGACGTAGTTCCCGGCCGATTCGATCCACAGGATGTCGGCCACGCGAATCTGCTCGATGCGGCCGACGGAACGTACATTGATCCGCTCCAGCCGGGCCGCAGTCTGGCCGGCGTCGACGTAATCGCGCAGCGCCGCACCGTAGGCCTCGCGCTGACGTTGTCCGAGCATCGCGCCGATGCGCTCGACCGCCTGGGCCAGGCGCGCATCGTTGAGGGGCTTGAGCAGGTAGTCGAGTGCGTGCACCTCGAATGCGTCGATCGCGTGTTCGCTGTAGGCCGTTACGAACACGATGAGCGGCGGCGCGCTCGCGCGGCTGATCTCGCGCGCGAGCACGAGGCCCGATTCGGCCGGCATCTGGATGTCGAGGAAGATGACGTCGACGTCCTGTGCGGCCAGCACCGCGCGCGCGGCCGCGGTGCCGTCGCATTCGGCGACGAGCCGCCAGTCCGGATGCGCGGCCAGGGCCAGGCGCAGGTTCGAACGGCTGGGCAGCTCGTCGTCGACGATCAGGTAGCGCACCGGCATGTTCACTCCCGCGCCAGAGGCAGGCGGACTTGGGCCACGAAGCGGCCGTCCTGCAGATTCGTGCGCAGCGACGCGGTGGGATGCATGAGGCGCAGCCGTTCGCGCGTGTTTGCGAGGCCGAGTCCCGCGCCGGGATTGGGCGACGCCTGCGCGAGCGCGGGATTCGTCACGCGGATCGTGAGCGCCGCGCCATCGGATACGAAGGACAGGCGAATATCGCTTGGCCCGTTGTGGCAATCGAGATCGTGGCGCAACGCATTCTCGATGAGCGGCTGCAGCAGCAGCGGCGGACAATCGACGTCGTGCAGCAGCGCGTCGTCGCCATCGATGCGGACCTGCAGCCGGTCGCCGTAGCGCAGGCGCTGCAGGTCGAGGTAGTCGCGCACGAACTGCAGTTCGTCCGCCACGGTCGCCGTGTTGCGCACGCTGGCCGACAGCGCATAGCGCAGCAGGTCGCTCAGGCGGCCGATGCCGCCCAGGGCCAGGGTGCGGTCGCCCTCGCGCACGAGCGCGCTGATCGCGTTCAGCGCATTGAACAGGAAGTGCGGTTCGAACTGCGCGCGCAGGGCCAGCATGCGCTGCTCTTCCAGCGCGAGGCGCAGGTTCAGCATGTCGGTCTGGCTGCGCTGCCACGCCAGCTCGCGCTCGCGCGCCTGCCGCCAGTAGTGGACCGCGAGGATGGCGGCGAACGTGCCCGTCGTCGAGAACCAGCCGACCAGCAGCATTTTCATCAGCAGCCGGCGCGCGTCGTCGATGCTCGCGATGTGCAGGTAGCCGCGCAGCCACGCCATGTACGTCCACTGCGCGGGCTGGAACACGAGCACGAGGCCCACGAACAGCAGGAACACGTTGCGCGGACGGGCAATCAATCCGGGCCAGCGCGCCAGTGCGATGCTCAGGCCCGCGCTCAGGACGATCAGCGGCACGGCGTACTCGATGAACCACGTCACCAGCAGCGACGGATAGTGGCTGTCCACGCCGAGGCGTAGATTGTCGCTGTAGGTCTGCAGGGCGCCCAGGGTGCTGATCGCCGTCCACAACAGCACGACGATGGCGATGGTTCGTACCGCGGGCGGTGTCGATGGCGGGGAAATGGCGTGCTGCGTCATCGGGGAAGTATAGCCTGCCGCCGGGCCGCGGCCGGCCGCTTCGTCACGTCGAAGCGGCGTTTCGTCACGGCGGGGTGCCCGTCGTGCCGACATGGCCGCAGAATCGGCCACGCATCCTCTTTATCAACTCTCCAGCGAACCATGAAAAACACGATACGCCTGGCCGCCGCGCTCCTGCTCGGCGGCGTCTCCGCTTCCACTGTCGCCGGCATGACGGAGTGGCTCGCGCCGCAGGATCCGTTCCCCGTCTACGGCAACACGTACTACGTCGGCACGCACGGCATCGGCGCCGTGCTGATCACGTCGCCGGCGGGCCACATCCTCATCGACGGGGGCCCGCCTGGCGCCGCCGACCAGATCGCGGCGCATGTCCGCGCGCTCGGCTTCAAGGTCGAGGACATCCGCTACATCCTGAATGGCCACGATCACTTCGACCACGCGGGCGGCATCGCGGCACTGCAAAAGATGAGCGGCGCCACGGTGCTGGGCAGTCCGGCTTCCGTCGCCGTGCTGAAGTCGGGCCAGCCGGACAAGCGGGACCCGCAATATCCCAGCCTGATCCCGATGACACCCGTCGCCAACACGCGCGCCGTTCGCGATGGCGAAGTGGTGACGCTCGGACCGCTCGCCGTCACGGCGCGCTTCACGCCGGGGCACACGCCGGGTGCCACCAGCTGGACGTGGCAATCGACCGAGGGCGGCAAGACGATGCGCGTGGTGTACGCGGACAGCGTTACCGCCATCGCCGCCGACGGCCGCAGTTTCAGCAGGAATCCGCTGTATCCGACGGCGCGGGCGGACGTCGAGCGTTCGATCGCCACGATCGAAGGACTCGAATGCGACGTGCTCGTGAGTGCGCATCCGGATTTCAGCGATGTATGGGAGCGGAAAGCGCGCGGGACGTTGGTCGATCGCGGCGCATGCCGCAAGTACGCGGAGGCCGGGCGGGCATGGCTGGCGAAGACGCTGGCGGCGGAAGAGCAACCATGACGGTGATCCGCAAGCTGCTGTTGGCGTGCTGCTTCGTGTCCAGCCTGGCCTCGGCCGCGACACCTTATGTGCTCGACGACACGGAAGTGCGCGACGTGCGCGCGGCCGCGCTGAACCGCGACTACCAGGTGTTCGTCGCGCTGCCGGATTCGTATCGTTCGTCGAACCGGCGGTATCCAGTGCTGTTCGTCGTCGACGCGAATTACGCCTTCCCGGTCGCGCGCGGCATCGCCCAGCGGCTGGCCAAGCATGCGGGCATGGAAGAGGTCATCGTCGTCGGCCTCTCGTATGCGAAGGGCGACAGTCCCGTGTACAGCCGGCGCCGCGACTACACGCCGTCGATGCCCCGCGGCCAGTATGTCTCCGATATGCCGGGACGCAGCGCCGCGTTCGGCGAGGCGCAGGCCTACGGCCGCTTCATCGCGGCCGACGTGTTCCCGCTGATCTCGGCGAACTACCGGGCCGACATGAGCCGCAAGATCTTTGCCGGCCATTCGTATGGCAGCCTGCTCGGCCTGCAAATGCTGCTGAGCGAGCCGGCCACGTTCGACCACTACATCCTCGGCAGTCCATCGCTGTGGTTCGACCAGGGCGTGATGTTCGACCGCGAACAGGCGTATGCCAAGGGGCACAAGGATATGCCGGCGTCCGTGTTCTTCGGTATCGGCGGCCGTGAAACGCTGGCCAGGGACCGGAAGCGGTCGCGGTCGGAAGAGAATGCGGACATGGTCGCGGATGTATGCGACTTCGACGCGGCGCTGAAATCGCACCGTTATCCGAACCTGAAAATCCGGCTCGAAGTGTTTGCGGACGAGGATCATGCCAGCGTTTTTCCGCTGGTGCTGACCCACGGGTTGCGGGCGTATCTGAAGAAGGTGAAGTAGAAAGCAAAAAGCCCGCTCAGTGCATACTGAGCGGGCTTTTCTTAATAACTAGCC
>CBIHQW010000080.1:0-5273 GCA_966212285.1 Massilia kyonggiensis | reverse complement strand
CCCAACTATACTGTGCGTTTGTACAGTATTTGCTGAGTTGCGATAGTGCAGAAGCCGGGCGAATCGGTTAATCTTCTGTCTCCCAAACACCTGCTGCCGAGAGTCGTATGTCCGTGACGCCTGAACCGCAACAAACCATCGCGCTCGTCGTACGGCACAATACGGCCGGCATCGACGAGCCCGTGCAGGCCATCGTCGACTTCCTGCAGGAGGCCGGCTATCGCGTCGTGTTCGAGCAGGAAACGGCGGGGCACGTGAAGGTCGCCGGCGTGGACGCCATGACCATCGACGAGATCGGCGCGCACTGCGGCACCGCCATCGTCGTCGGCGGCGACGGCACGATGCTCGGCATCGCCCGCCAGCTCGCGCGCTACCGCGTGCCGCTCATCGGCATCAACCAGGGCCGCCTGGGCTTCATGACCGACATCCCCATCGACCGCATGCTGCCCGCGCTGGGCGAGATCCTCAGCGGCAAGGCCAAGGCCGAGGAACGCTCGCTGCTGGAAGCGCGCGTCGTGCGCGATGGCGTCGAGATCCACTGCTCCGTCGCCGTCAACGACGTCGTCGTCGCGCGCGGCACGGGTGCCGGCATGGCCGAGCTGAAGGTCACGGTGGACGGCACGTTCATGTACAACCAGCGCTCGGACGGCCTGATCGTGTCGACGCCCACGGGCTCCACGGCGTACGCGCTGTCGGCCGGCGGCCCGCTGCTGCATCCCACGCTGGCCGGCATCGTGCTGGTGCCGATCGCGCCGCACGCGCTGTCCAACCGCCCGATCGTCGTGCCGAACACGAGCGACATCGTCGTCGAGATCATCAACGGCCGCGACATCAGCGTGAACTTCGACATGCAGACCTTCACGAGCCTGCAGCACGGCGACCAGATCATGATCTCGCGCTCGCCCAATACCATCACCTTCCTGCATCCGGAAGGGTGGAGCTATTACCACACCCTGCGCGAGAAGCTGCACTGGAACGAATATCCGTCCGGTGATGGCAAGCTCAAATAAATCCAGCATCCATCAGGAGACCTGTTTCTTCATGTTGCGCACATTGACCATCCGCGACTTCGTCATCGTCGACACGATCGAGCTCGAGTTCTCGAACGGCTTCACGGTGTTCACCGGCGAGACCGGCGCCGGCAAGTCGATCCTGATCGACGCGCTCCAGCTCGCGCTTGGCGGCCGCGGTGAGGCAAGCATGGTGCGCGAAGGCGCGGCCAAGGCCGACATCAGCGCCGACTTCGCCCTGACCCAGGCCGCGAGCATCTGGCTGGAACAGAACGAGTTCGAGACCGACGAAGGTGGCGCGCTGCTGCGCCGCGTGATCGACAACGCCGGCCGCTCCAAGTCCTACATCAACGGCATCGCGGCGACGGCCAGCCAGCTGCGCGAACTGGGCGAACTGCTCGTCGACATCCACGGCCAGCACGCGCACCAGTCGCTGTTGAAACTCGACGCCCAGCGCGCGCTGCTCGACAACCAGGTTGCCGTGCGCGACCCGGGCGCGAGCGCGCAGGTGCAGGAAGTCGCGAGCGCCTATAAAGCGTGGAAGGCGCGGGCGCGCCAGCGCGAGGAATTCGAGACGAACGCGAAGAACGTGCTGCTGGAACGCGAGCGTCTCGAGTGGCAGGTCGGCGAGCTGGATAAACTCGCGGTGAAGCCGGGCGAGTGGGCCGAGATCACTAACGAGCACAGCCGCCTGTCGCATGCCGCGAGCCTCATCGAAGGCGCGCAGGAAGCGCTGAATGCGCTGTCGGAATCGGAGCAGCCGATCCTGTCGCAACTGTCGTCGCTGAACCTGAAGCTGTCGAAGCTGGCCGGTGTCGACGCGGGCCTGCAGGCCGTGCTCGACTGCATGGAGCCGGCGCGCATCCAGCTGCAGGAAGCCGTGTACGCGCTGAACACGTATGTCGACAAGGTCGAGCTCGATCCGGACCGCCTGTCCCAGGTCGACGCGCGCATGGACGCCATCCACAGCACGGCCCGCAAATTCCGCGTGACGCCGGAAGAACTGCCGGAAGAACACGCGACCTTGAAGGCCAAGCTGCAGCAACTGGCCGACGCCAGCGACGTGGACGGCCTGCGCAAGCAGGAAGAGAAAGCGAAGGCGGTCTACATGGCGGCCGCGCAAAAGCTGTCCGCGACGCGCGCGCAGGCGGCGCAGCGCCTGTCGTCGCAGGTGTCGGAAGCGATGCAGGAATTGTCGATGAGCGGCGGCCGCTTCGTCGTCGCGCTGAACCCGTGCGAGCCGGCCGTGTACGGCTGCGAGCAGGTCGAATTCCTCGTGGCCGGTCATGCCGGCGTCGCGCCGCGGCCGCTGGCCAAGGTGGCATCGGGCGGCGAACTGGCGCGCATCTCGCTGGCGATCTCCGTCATCACGGCGAACGCGACGACGGTACCGACGCTGATCTTCGACGAGGTCGACACGGGCATCGGCGGCGGCGTGGCGGAAGTCGTCGGCCGCCTGCTGAAGCGCCTGGGCCAGAGCCGGCAGGTGCTGTGCGTCACGCACCTGCCGCAGGTCGCGAGCCAGGCGAACCAGCACTTCCAGGTGGCGAAGGGCACGACGGATGGCGGCAAGACCGTGTCGCGCATCGACGTACTCGACAACAAGGCCCGCGTGGAAGAGGTGGCGCGCATGTTGGGCGGCATCGAGATCACCGAGACCACGCGCAAGCATGCGCGCGAGCTGCTGGCATCCTGAGATCATTCATGCCCTTCAATAAAGAACCGCAGCACCAGCACGGCACCATCGCGAAGAGCGCCATCGTCCTCGTCAACCTCGGCACACCCGACGCGCCGACGCGGCCTGCGGTGCGCCGCTACCTGAAGCAGTTCCTGTCCGATCCGCGCGTGGTGGAGATCCCGCGCGCCGTGTGGAATTTGATCCTGCATCTCGCCATCCTGCCGTTCCGCTCGGGGAAGTCGGCGCAGAAGTACGCGACGATCTGGAGCAGGGAAGGTTCGCCGCTGAAGGTCTACACGGAACGGCAGGCGAACAAGCTCCAGGCGCTGCTCGAACAGCGCGGCCACCACGACGTCGAGGTGGCGATGGCGATGCGCTACGGCTCGCCCGCGCTGCCGGACGTGCTGGATGCACTGAAAGCGCGCGGCGCGGAGCGCATCGTCGTGCTGCCCGCCTACCCGCAATACTCCGGCACGACGACCGCGTCGATCTGGGACGCCGTGTTCGACCACTACAGGAAGGTCCGCAACATCCCGGAACTGCGCCTCGTGAAGCACTACCACGACCACGAGGGCTATATCGATGCGCTGGCGGCGTCGGTGGAGACGTACTGGGAGACGCATGGCCGCGGCGAGAAGCTGGTGATGAGTTTCCACGGCGTGCCCAAGCGCACGCTGCTGCTGGGCGACCCGTACCACTGCGAATGCCACCGGACGGCGCGCCTGCTGGCGGCGCGCCTGCGCCTGGCGCCGGAGCAGTACATGGTCACGTTCCAGTCGCGCTTCGGCAAGGCCGAGTGGCTGCAACCGTACACGGCGCCGACCGTGCAGCAGCTGGCGAAGGACGGCGTCAAGCGGATCGACGTCCTGTGCCCGGGATTTACCAGCGACTGCCTGGAGACGCTGGAAGAGATCAACATGGAAGTCCGCCACGACTTCGAATCGAACGGCGGCCAGGATTATCACTACATTCCCTGCCTGAACGACAATCCGGCCTGGATCGTCGGGATGGCCGAGATCGCCGAGCAGCACCTGATCGGCTGGCCGACGATGCTCACGCCCGCGCAACGCGAGGCGCAGCGCCGCGACGCAGAAGTCGCGCGCGAGCACGCAGTGAAACTAGGGGCATAAGCGCCGTCGCCCGCCGGCGAAATGCTAGAATGCCACGTTTTGCGGCGCCGACCCCAGCTCCGCCAGGCAGATTGCGGCCAGTGCGAGCAGGGTGTAGATGAGCACGGCGCCGCTGATCAGATGCAGTTTCATGTTCGTTCCCATCGGGTCGGGTGGATGTCTTGACGACACGATAGTAGAACGGCTGGCTGTCGATGGTGACTACGAGCAAGTAAATCTTGTAACAAAAGAATACGCACATCTGCATATTAATTCTGCAATTCCCCTTGAAAATGTAGGCGAATGCCCAATATGGGGCGCTGTGTGACTGCAACAGTCGTCCAACCAATCAGCCAAGTCCTTGATTTCAGGAGTTTTTTCGATGCAAGACCAAGAAAACCAAGAGGTGAGCAATCAGCCGGAAGCCGCCGATGCGGCTGCAGCCGCGGCAGCGCAGGCCGCACCGGCCAACGAGCCCGGCCTCGAAGAACAGCTGAGCGCCACCGAAGCCAAGCTGGCCGAGATGCACGATGCCTTCATGCGTGCCAAGGCCGAGGCGGACAACATCCGCCGCCGTGCCCAGGAAGATGTGAGCAAAGCCCACAAGTTCGCCATCGAAAGCTTCGCCGAGGCCATGGTGCCCGTGCGCGACAGCCTCGAGATGGCGCTGAAAGTCGAAGCGCCGACGGTCGAATCGATCAAGGAAGGCGTCGAGATGACCCTGAAGCAGCTCACCGCCGCGTTCGAAAAGAACCGCCTGGTCGAAGTGATGCCGCAGCCGGGCGACAAGCTCGACCCGAACAAGCACCAGGCCGTGGCCGTGGTGCCGTCCGACCAGGAAGCGAACACCGTGGTGGCCGTGCTGCAAAAGGGTTACATGATCGCCGACCGCCTGCTGCGTCCGGCCATCGTGACCGCCGCCGCACCGAAATAATGTTGCTTCGAAGCTGAATAAGCTCTTGAAACTAAGCGACATTTCCCAATATTCGACACATCTGAAAACTTAGTACTAAAAAGGAAAATATTATGGGCAGAATCATCGGTATCGACCTGGGCACCACCAACTCCTGCGTGGCGATCATGGAAAATGGTCAGCCCAAGGTCATCGAAAACGCGGAAGGCGCCCGTACTACGCCTTCGATCATCGCTTATCAGGAAGATGGCGAGATCCTGGTCGGCGCGCCGGCGAAACGCCAGGCCGTCACCAACCCGAAGAACACCCTGTTCGCGGTCAAGCGCCTGATCGGCCGTAAATTCGACGAGAAAGAAGTCCAGAAGGACATCAGCCTGATGCCGTACGCGATCACCAAGGCCGACAATGGCGATGCGTGGGTCGGCGTGCGCGACAAGAAGCTGGCACCGCCGCAGATCTCGGCCGAAGTGCTGCGCAAGATGAAGAAGACCGCCGAAGACTACCTCGGCGAAGAAGTGACGGAAGCCGTCATCACCGTGCCGGCGTACTTCAACGACTCGCAG
>CBIHQW010000079.1:0-5334 GCA_966212285.1 Massilia kyonggiensis | reverse complement strand
CGGCGAAGGCCAGCGCTTCGGCATCTTCGCGCCGGCCGGCGTCGGCAAGAGCACCCTGCTCGGCATGCTCGCGCGCGGCGCCGCCTGCGACGTCAATGTGATCGTCCTGATCGGCGAACGGGGCCGCGAGGTGCGCGAATTCATGGAACTGATCCTCGGCGAGGACGGCATGGCGCGCAGCGTCGTGGTCTGCGCCACCTCCGACCGCTCGTCCATCGAGCGGGCCAAGGCGGCCCACGTGGGCACCGCCATCGCCGAGTACTTCCGCGACTGCGGCCTGCGGGTGCTGCTGATGATGGATTCCCTGACCCGCTTCGCCCGCGCGCAGCGCGAAATCGGCCTCGCGGCCGGCGAGCCGCCCACGCGGCGCGGCTTTCCGCCATCCGTCTTCGCCGAACTGCCGCGCCTGCTCGAACGGGCCGGCATGGGCCCGCTGGGCTCGATTACCGCGTTTTATACGGTGCTGGCCGAGGACGAGGAGGGCAACGACCCCGTCAGCGAGGAAGTGCGCGGCATCCTCGACGGGCACATGGTGTTGTCGCGCAAGGTCGCGGCGCGCAACCGCTATCCGGCCATCGACGTGCTGCACAGCCTGAGCCGCGTGATGACGCTCGTGGCCTCGCCCGAGCACTGCGCCGGCGCGGGCCACGTGCGCAAGCTGCTGGCGAAGTACGAGGACGTCGAGCTGCTGCTGCAGATGGGGGAATACCAGCAGGGCACGGACCCGCTGACCGACGAGGCGATCGCGCAGCACGACCCGCTCGACGAATTCCTCAACCAGCGCACCGACGACTTCGCGGACGGCGCGGACACCCATGAATTCATCGCAGGGTTCGCGCCGCAATGAGCATGGCGGCCATCGGCAAGTGGCGGGCGATCGTCGCCGCCAAGACCCGGCGCCGCGAGCGCATCGAGGAAGAAGTGACGCGCGACCGGCAAGCGCTGGCCGAGCGCGTGGCGGCCCGCGACGCGGCCGGGCACGACGTCGAGCAGGCCCAGGCGCGCTGCGGCGCCCACGCCGACGGCATGGCCGCGCGCTTCCGCGGTGCCGCCGCGGTGTCGGTGGCGGATTACGTGCGCCACGAGAACTGGCGCGTGGCGCTCAAGGACGCGCTCGATGCGGCGCGCAAGGAAGAGCAAAAGGCGGCCGGCGCCGTGGAACGCCACCAGGAGCGGGTGCGGGCGGCGGAAGCGCGGCTCGCGCGCGCCGACGCGGCGCTCGACCGGTGCCGGGCCAGGCTGGACGAAGTGCGCCGCGCCGCCGCGCACGCGGCCGAACTGGCCGCCGACGAGGAAGCGGTGGACAACCTGCTGGCCCGACGTTATGCGAGGGAACGATGACCTACGATACCCATGCCTGGATCCGGGCCCTGATGGACTGGTACGACGCGTACCACACGCTGATCGTGCTGGTGCTGCTCACCGGCATCCGCATCATGGTGGCCTTCGTCGTGCTGCCGGCCACCGGCGACACCGCGCTGCCGGGCACCGTGCGCAACGGCGTCGTCTACGTGCTCACCTTCTTCGTCGCCGCCGGGCAGTCGCCGCAGGCGTTCGAGACGGCCGGCAGCGCGATGCTGATCGTCCTCGCGTGCAAGGAAGCCTTCCTCGGCCTGGCGTTCGGCTTCGCGGCCGCGCCAGTGTTCTGGATCGCGCAGAGCGTCGGCACGCTGATCGACGACATGGCCGGGTTCAACAACATCCAGATGACCGATCCGCTGCGCGGCGACCAGAGCACCCCCGTCTCGAACCTGTTGCTGCAACTGGTGACGACGCTGTTCTACGTCGGCGGCGGCATGAGCTTCCTGCTCGGCGCGCTGTTCCAGTCCTATAAATGGTGGCCGCCGCAGGTGATGCTGCCCACGCTGGCCAGCACGGCCGAAGCGTTCCTGATCGGCCGCACCGACACCGTGTGGACCGCGCTCGCCAAGCTCGGCACGCCGGTGATGCTGGTGCTGGTGCTGGTCGACGTCGGCCTCGGCATCATGGCCCGCTCGGCCGACAAGCTCGAGCCGAACTCGCTCAGCCAGCCGCTGCGCGGCATGATCGGCATGATCATGCTGATTGCCCTGGTGGCCGTGTTCGCGTCGCAGGTGGTGGGCGACGTGCTGCTGGGCGACCTCGGCACCCAGCTGTCGAAGGGCATGCTCGGCACGCCGGGACGGTGAACGATTTGAGGTTTGTTGTGAATTGCGCTGTGGTTTGTTGAGATTTGTCGAGGCGTATCGCGCTTACCATGATCTTGTCGCCGGGATAACCCGGCAGCAAACAGATCAACCGGGAGGTGCACCATGTTTTCGACCATCTATTTCGCTTTATGCTCCGGACTCGCGCATCGCGCCACCTTGCCGGGCTATGCCGGCGCCATGCTCGACGGCGCCGCCGAACGCGCCTATTGCACCGTCGACGAAGTGATCGACAGCACGGCGCGCAAGCTGGGCGAAGCGGACGTCGCACGCCTGGTGGCGGCGGGCGACGCGTCGCTGCTGCTCGGTTACGACGAAGATGCCGAGGACCTGTACCGGCGTGCGCAGAAATTCACCGTCAGCGACAACGACCGCCTGCGCATCATGTCGTGCCGGAACACCGGCTGGCAGCTGATGATGCGCGACCGCTATGCCACGACCGCGAAATGCTTCAATCGTATCGTGCAGGACGGCGCCGCCACGGCGGGCGAGCGCATCGAGGCCCTGATCGGCGTGGCGCTCGTGCAGCACCAGCTTGGCCTGCAGCGCGACGCCGACAATGCACTGCTGGAAGCCGCCACGCTGGCCGACGGCCACGCGGAGCCGGGCTGGCGCATCGTGATCGGCCTGCTGGCGCGCGAGTTCGACGTCCAGTTGCGCATCCGCACCTCCACCACCCTGAACGATCACGTCTTCTGGAGCTCGGCGCAGCTGGTCCAGTCGTACGCCGGCAACCAGCGCGCCGAGATCATGCGCAAGCTCACGGCCGCCACGACCATCATGGCACCGCTGCCGGCGCTGATCACGCAGCGCCACGACTACCTCGAGCGCCTGGCCGCGCTGGCCGACAGCGACCGCCTGGCCGCCGCGCCGCTGATCGCCATCGCGCACCAGGGGCAGCATTTCCGCAGCGGCGTCCAGGGCCTGCTGACCAAGATCGACATCGCGCTGGCGGCGTTCGCCGGCGGGCTCGACGACGTGGCCGAAGCCGTGATGGGCAAGCTGAACCGCGTCGAAACGGACCTGGGCACGCGCCGCTGCAACTTCGACTACCTGTATTGCGTGGCCCGCCTCGCCGCGCGCCAGGGCAATCCGGTCCAGGCCCTGAAGCTCTACGCCAACTACACGGCCGAAGCGCTGCGCTGCCTGCGCAGCGAGGCGCCCGAGTCCGGCGCGATCCACCCGCAGCCCGGCCGCGCGCTGGCGGTCGACGACCTGTCGGCCCGCCTGCCCGCGAAGTACCGGCGCGCGTACCGCCACATCGTGGAGAACCTCGAGCGCGCCGACCTGAGCACGCGCGAAGTCGCCGCGCAGATCGGCGTGACGGAACGGGCGCTGCAGATGACCTTCAAGAGCTCGATCGGCATGACGCCCGGCGGCCTGATCCGCAAGCTGCGGCTGGAGGGCATCCGTGACGAACTGCTCAGCGACGCGCGGGTCAACAGCTCGATCGTCGACACCGCCAGCCGCTGGGGCGTGAAGAGCCGCTCCGTGCTGGCCAAGGGATACCGCCGCCAGTTCCACGAGTCGCCGTCCGAGACCATCTACGGTTGAGGTGCCGCCGCCATGCGTCCATCGACTCCCGCACGCCGCCGGCCCTCGCGGCTCGCCATGTTCCTGGCGGCCGCGGCCGCCGTCGCGGCCATGACCGCATCATCGCCCGCGCACGCCGAGCGCATTCCCTGGCAAAGCAACCGGTTCGAATACGTCGCCGACCGCAAGGACCTCAAGGACGTCCTGCGCGACTTCGGCGCCAGCCAGCACGTGATGACGTGGATTTCGCCGCAGGTCGAGGGCAACGTAACCGGCCGCTTCAACAGCCCGCCGCAGCAATTCCTCGACAAGATGGTCGCCTCGTTCGGCGTGCTCTGGTACTACAACGGGGCCGTGCTGCGCATCTACGGTCCCAACGAGGCGCGCACCGCCACGCTGGGCCTGCAGCATGCGGGCACCGCCGAGCTGCGCCAGGCGCTGGCCCGGCTGCAGATCGAGGATCCGCGCTTCCCGGTGCGCTACGACGACGTGTCGCGCACGGCCGTCGTGTCGGGGCCGCCGCAGCTGGTGGACCTCGTCAGCGACGTCGCGCGCCTGATCGACCATGTCCAGGTCAAGGGCGACACCGTGGTCGTGCGGCGCTTTCCGCTGCGCTACGCATCGGCCACCGACAAGACCATCACGATCAATGGGCGCAGCGTCAGCGTGCGCGGCGTCGCCGGACTGCTGCGCGGCCTGTACGGGCAGGCTGCCCCGGGCGCCGGCACGGAGCCGGCACCGGCGCGGCGCGACGCCTACCGGCTGCCGAGCATGCGCGAGACCCAGGACGACGCGGTCGGACGACAGCCCGGCAACCGGGTGCCGCCGCTGCCGGCGCTGTCCGGGCTCGGCGCCGTCACGCCGCCCGCCGCGCTGCCCGCCGGTGCGCCGGCCGGCGCATTGGCCGGCGCACCGGCCGGTATGCCTCCCGGGCTGCCGTCCGGGCTGCCTGGGCCGGTGCGCGCACAGGACGAGGAGCGCGCACCGGCGCAGGCGGCCGGACCGTCGATCGAAGCGGACCCGCGCGGCAACGCCATCCTCGTGCGCGACCGCGCCGAGAACATGGCCGCCTACGCCAGCCTGATCGAGTCGCTCGACATGCGCCCCGGCGTGCTCGAAATCGACGCGACCATCATCGAAGTCACCGACAACGCCCTGAGCGAACTGGGCATCGACTGGCGCCTGCACACGGGCCACCTCGACCTCCAGACCGGCAACGGCCAGCTGCCGCAGGCGGGCAACCCGGACTCGCTCAATCCGGGCGGCTTCGGCGTCTTTCCGGTATCGGGGGCGTTGCCCGCCACGCCCCAGGGCGGCGTGCTCACGACGGTGATCGGCAACGCGGGCAAGTACCTGCTCAACCGCATCAGCGCCCTGCAGCAGAAGGACCAGGCACGCGTGACCGCGAACCCGCGGGTCGAGACGCTCGACAACGTGGAAGCGCTGATGGACAGCAAGAAGACGTTCTACGTGCAGGTGGCCGGCTACCAGTCCGCCGACCTGTACAGCGTATCCGCCGGCGTGTCGCTGCGCGTGCTGCCGTCGATCGTCACGGCGCCCGGCGGGGCGCAGCAGATCCGCATGGACGTGCACATCGAGGACGGCAAACTGACCA
>CBIHQW010000078.1:0-5408 GCA_966212285.1 Massilia kyonggiensis | reverse complement strand
ATCGACGTGTATTTCGAGAACGTGGGCGGCGCCGTGTTCGATGCCGTGCAGCCGCTGTTGAACGTGAACGCGCGCGTGCCCGTGTGCGGCTTCATCTCCTACTACAACGGTGGGGTTGCCGAGGGCCCGGACCGTCTCGCGCCGTGGATGGCGACCCTGCTGTCGAAACGCATCCGCATGCAGGGCTTCATCATCCTGGACCACTATGCGACGCGCTTCGACGCCTTCCGCGACGACATGGCCGGCTGGCTGGCGGCCGGCAGGATCAAGGTGAAGGAAGACGTCGTCGAGGGCCTGGAGAATGCCCCCGCCGCGTTCATCGGCCTGCTGCAGGGCCGGAACTTCGGCAAGCTGGTCGTGCGCGCTTGATCACGCGGCGGCGATACGTCCCTGGCGCGCGGCCGGCACGACGGCGACGCTCGCGGACGGCCGCGCCGCCTGCGCATCCAGCCTGAAAATGCTGACGAGGCGCGCGAGATTCGCCGCCTCGTCCTGCAGCGCGGACGCCGCCGCGCCGGCCTGTTCGACGAGTGCCGCGTTCTGCTGCGTCGCTTCGTCCATCTGGCCGATCGCGCGGTTGACCTGTTCGATGCCGGCGCTCTGCTCCTGGCTCGCATGGCTGATCTCGGCCATGATGTCCGTCACGCGCTTGACGCTCGTGACGATCTCTTCCATCGTGCTGCCCGCCTCGTCGACGAGCTTCGCGCCGTCGTCGACCTTGGCGACGGAATCGCTGATCAAGGTCTTGATTTCCTTCGCCGCCGCGGCCGACCGCTGGGCCAGGCTGCGCACCTCGCCCGCGACGACGGCGAAGCCCCGGCCCTGCTCGCCCGCACGCGCGGCTTCGACGGCCGCGTTCAGCGCGAGGATGTTCGTCTGGAACGCGATGCCGTCGATCACGCTGATGATCTCGGCGATCTGCTTCGACGAGTCGTTGATCGACGCCATCGTCTGCACGACCTGCGCCACGACGGCGCCGCCGCGCTGGGCCACGCTTGACGCCGACTCTGCGAGGGTATTCGCCTGGCGCGCATTGTCCGCGTTCTGGCGCACGGTGCCCGTCAGTTCTTCCATCGACGACGCCGTTTCTTCCAAGGTGCCGGCCTGGCGCTCGCTGCGTTCCGACAGGTCCTGGTTGCCGGCCGCGATTTCCGTCGACGCGTTGGCGATCGTGAGCGTGCCCGCGCGCACCTGGCCGACGATGTTCACGAGGCTGTCGCGCATGCCTTTCATCGCGTACAGCACGCTGGACCGGTCGTCCGCGCGCGTCTCGATCGGCACGGACAGGTCGCCGGCCGCGATGGCGCCCGCGATCCCGACGGCGTAGTCCGGCTGGCCGCCCAGCTGGCGCAGCAGGCCGTGGCTGATGAACCAGGCGGCGGCCGCGCCGGCTGCGGCGGCAACGGCGAGAAGCGCGAGCATCCAGGCAAAGAAACTGTGCGACAGCGCGCGCGCGTGCGCGGCCGCGTCGTTGTTCAGCTTTTCTTCCAGGTCGATGAGGCGGTTGACGCCGGCGAGCCACTCGACGAACGCGGGGCCGGCCTGCTTGTCCAGCAGCGCGGTCGCTTCAGCCGTGTTGTCGGCCTGGCGCAATGCGACGAGCTTCGCGATCAGCGGCTGCGTGCGGGCTTCGACGTCCTTGATGGCGGCCAGCGCCTGCTTTTCTTCCGGCAGGATGTCGCCGCCCGCCGCGAACAGCTGGTCGAGCGGCGCGGCCGAGCGCTGGTAGTCGTCGTCCAGCTTCTTGATCAGGTCGGCGTGGCGCTGCGCCGTCGCAGACGTGGCGGCCAGGACGACGTCGCGGATGGCGATCGAGCGGTCGTGCACGCTGCCGCGGAAGTTGATCGCATAGCGTTGCTTGACGCTGTTGACGTCGTTGATGTGGATGAGGATGTCGTCGATCTGGCCGACGCGGTGGATGGCGAGGCCGGCCAGTACCGCCATGAGGGCGAGGACGCCGCCGAAACCGAAAGCCAGTCGTTTGCCGATCGTGAGTCCAGTGGTGGTCATTGTGTGCTCGCGTGATGGAATAGCAATCGATATTTCCAATAGGAAACGATTCCAAATATAGCACACAACTACCGAATTTGATGCTGAGGCAGGTCTAAGACCTGCCTTTTTACATGGTTTTATTGCCGAAATCAGTGCCCCGGCACCAGCTTCGCCGCCGTCACGAACGCCGGCCGGATATCGTTCGGCACGGCCTTCATCTTGTCCAGCGCCTTCTGCACGTCCGGACGGATGACGACGTAGCGCTTCATGAGGTCCTGCGCGCGGGCGTAATCGCCGGTGGCTTCGATGGTCAGGAACTCGCGGTCGAGGTCCGCCACGGCGCCTTTGATCTTCGCAAAGTCGACGGAGAACGTGCCGTCGCCGTGCGACACGAAGCCGCCCTTGTCGAGCAGGTAGTTCATCTGGATCGCCATGCCGCGCGCGTGCGAATCCGTCAGGCCGAAATGCAGGGTGCGGAACGCGGACGCGAGGTACGTGTTGTACAGCTTGCGCTCGGCAGCAGGGCCCTGCCCCAGCGAACCTTTAAGCTGGCCCTTCTCCATCATGTAAGTGAGTGCCCACAGACCCGTGACGTCGGCCTTCGCCTCCTCGATGGTCGAGTAGGCGTCCTTCAGGTCCTGGCGCGGCGTGGACGGCTGGCCGGCCTGCGTCGTCGCATGCGGGCCCAGGCCGTGCATGATCTCGTGCGCGAGGATGTGCGTGAAGAACGAATCGAAATCGAGGTCCTTCTGGTCGGCCGGGCGCAGCACGAGCTTCGAGATCGGCGTGAGCGTCGCTTCGAACTTGGCTTCCTGGACGTTCTTCAGCATCACGCGCTTGGAACCGCGCTGGCGGATGATGCGCTCGTCGTTCGGCAGGTTGTAGGCGGCCGTCTGCACGCCCATGTTGCCGTCGCCGGCGCCATAGACCTGGTTTACGACGACCATCGGCGCGATCGCCCCGACCTTCGGATTGCGGTACTTCGGATCGAGCGGCAGGTTGTTTTCCAGCTCCTGCATGTGCTTGCCGAAGAAGTTCAGCTTCTCCGTCTCCTTCTGGTCGCGCACGTTCACGTACGCCTCGAACGCGGCCTTGTAGCCGAACAGCTCGTCGTTGTACGTCTCGTACGGGCCGATGGTGACGTCGACCGGCGAGTCGAGGTCCATCCACGCGAAATCGGAGGCGAGGTAGTCGTTCGACAGGAAGGCGTCGGCGCGCAGGTTCAGGAATTTTTTCAGCGACGCGTTGTCGGTGGCGTTCGCAGCGTCCTTCAGCAGTTTCGACAGCTTCTGCAGCTCGGCGCGGTATTCGTCCGAGTACTTCACGATCGTGAATTTACCGGCCTTGTCCTTGCGGATCACGGTGAAGAACCACTGCGCCTGTTCCTTGTCGGCGGCCGGCAGCCCGTTCATCCACGTCTCGAGTTCCTGCTTGCTCGCGCCCTCCGGATAAAAATTGGCGCCGGCCGGCTTCTCGGCCGGGATCCTGATGCCGGCGTACTCCGCGGGCATGAAGGATTCGTTGCCGTCGATGATCGACCACGGTCCCTTGTTCAGCCAGAAATAGTCGCGGCGGGCCTTGCCCAGCGGCGTCGTGTCCTTCTGCAGCGCGGCCCACAGCGCCTCGTTGCCGGACCAGCGCTGGCGCAGCTGCAGGGTGTCGACGATCTTTGCCGCTTCGATCAGCCTGGCGATGGCGACGCGGTCGCCGGCGGACAGTTTGGCCGTGTCGGCCGTCAGGTCGACGGGGGCGAAACGCTTGGCCATCGTCTGCAGTTGCGGGGCGGTGGCGGGGGCGGCGTGGACGGTGGCGCACAGGGTCGCTGCGGCCAGGGCCAGGGGGGCGAGGAGGTGCTTCATCGGGTTCCCTTGTGAGGTTGGCAATCGGGGGATTGTAATCCTGTTCAGGGAGCGCAAGTCAATTTGCAGACGCAGCCCATCGGCCGGCCGGGGACTCAATGCCTTGACCCCTCTCAACGCTCGCAGCCTCCTCCGTTTCTAGATTGGAGTTTTCAACCGAACAAAGCCAATTGAGAAGGGATGCTATGTCAACAATCAGATACCGCATCACGCTCGGCGCGAGTACCACGGCTGGCGGCAAGGTCATTACTGCCACGTCGAACAGGTCGATCAACGGCGTCAAGGTCGCGTATGCACGCGATTCGGTGTACTGCCCGGCGTGCAACTCCGAGGGCATTATCGAGCCGAACGGGCCGCGCCTGAGTGATGTATTCAACGGCAGACAAGTCGCGCTGAGCGACGACATTTGCCGCTGCAAGTGCAATCCGCCGCCCCGTTTGATCTCCAACCATACCTTCTCCAAACAGATCATCGACGAGGACTGGGTCGCGTCGAGAGCCGAGGCGACGGCTGAGGCAGCGGCGCAACTCAACACCGCCAGGAAAAGCGCAGCCACTGCATCCGATGCAGTCCCGCTCGTGCTGCTCGATCCCAAGAACGAGGAACCCTACAGGAACCGCCGCTACAAGCTGGAACTCAAGGACAAGGTCATCGAAGGCACGACCGATCAGGACGGCGTCACAAAGCCAGTTACCCCCGCAGATCGGGCGGCAATCATTCGGTGGCACGTCGAGGAAGAAACCACGTCTGCTTAAGTGCTGGCGCTGTCAATCCGCCTCTTTCCCATCTGTGGACGCCCTGTGTCCTTGAGGAGCACTCATGCTCACCGTGTACACCCCCGGCAAGCCTAATGCCTACTTCCCGAAGCACAAGTTCTACGGCGTCCCTGTGTATGGCAGCTACCAGCGAATCGAGGAGTGCAAGCTACATCACTACGTCGGCCCCGCAGCGACGGTTGAGAAAGCCGTCGCTGCATACGTCCTGAGTCCCGAGCATTTGTGGGCGACCTTTCAGGAGGAGGCCGAGAACATCGTAAGAGTGAACGGCAGCTTCGAAGGGAACGAGGAAGAACGAAACAAGCGCATCAACGCGGCCTATGCCAGGCTGTGGCTGGCCGACAATCGTTTCCAGTGGGCTGGGCTGGCTGCGTTCGCGTCCAAACAGGTCGGGTGCGGATTACTCCATGCGGGCAAGCTATCAGAGCGGAACAGCGACGAACTCAGGGCTGCGTCGAACTGGGCGGGCAGCAGCACGGAAGCGGCAGGTCTGAGCGTGGCCCCGACAATGATCAGGAATGGCGCGGACTTCATGCACAAGCAGCTCGGGTTCGGGAACGAGCACCTTTTCCTCGACATCTATCCACTGCATCGCTTCTTCATGGAGCGAGGCTGGAAGGAGTTCAACGACTACCTGGACAAGAGGCGTAACACGAAGTATCCGCCCGCGTACTGGAACGTTAACAGTAAAGTTCTGCCGTTCGGAACGCCATTCCGCGAAATCCGGAGCCTGTCAGATTTTCTGTGTGGCATGAGGTCATGAGATGATACCGATAAGGAT
>CBIHQW010000077.1:0-5556 GCA_966212285.1 Massilia kyonggiensis | reverse complement strand
CTCGCGGCACATGGACCTGAACCATGCGCGTCTACCAATTCCGCCACGTGGGCATTGGACCGCTTTGCTTGCATTGCTCGACGTTGCCGTCGAATTCCGCTACGATATCAGGCTTTGCCGTTTTGCGCTAGACCAACTTTCGTTCGGCCTTCAGCGCGCATCGCCTGCGCAGCATCTTCGTTTCCGGCTGGGCCGTTTCCGAAGAGACCGAGAGTATAGCGGATGGACGGCAAATGTCAAAGACCCTCCGAACAGGACATTCCCTGCACGGTTCATGGGGGACGTTAGGCGAATCCGCCGGTCCTCCGTTACACTACGCGCACCTACGTGTCAATGTAACGATATCCGCGCCGTCAGACAGATGGACGGCGCCACTACTGAAAAGATAAGAAAACCAATTTGAAGCACCCAACACATACCATTCCAAGCCGCGAGGAAATCCTCGGCGTGTTCCGTGAGGCCAAGGGTCCGCTCGACAGCGGCGCCCTGGCCCGAGCCCTGCAAGTCAACCGGGAAGCGGAAGGCGTGCTGGCGCGCCGCTTGAATGCGATGGAGCGCGACGGCCAGTTGCGCGCCAATCCTGCGGGCGAATATGCGCTCACGGACCACTCCAGTTTCATTTCCGGCCGCATCAGCGCGCACCGCGACGGCTTCGGGTTCGTCATCCCGGACGAGGGCGGCGAAGACCTGTTCCTGCCCGATAAGGAAATGCAGAAAGTCCTGCACGGCGACCGCGTGCTGGCCCGCGTCGTCGGCACCGACCGCCGCGGCCGCGCCGAAGGCACGATCGTCGAAGTCACGGAACGCGCCAACACCCACGTCATCGGCCGCCTGCTGAACGAGAACGGCGTCTGGGTCGTCGCGCCCGAAGACAAGCGCATCGGCCAGGACATCCTGGTCAGCGGTTCGCCGGGCAAGGCGAAGTCCGGCCAGGTCGTCAGCGTGGAACTGGTCGAGCAGCCGTCGCGCTTCCGCCAGCCCACCGGCAGGATCGTCGAGGTGCTCGGCGAACTGGACGACCCCGGCATGGAGATCGAGATCGCCGTGCGCAAGTTCGGCGTGCCGCACATCTTTTCGCCGGCCGCCATCAAGCAGGCCAATAAACTGCCGAACGAGGTGCGCGATGCCGACCTCGCGGACCGCGTCGACCTGCGCGACGTGCCGCTCGTCACCATCGACGGCGAGGATGCGCGCGACTTCGACGACGCCGTCTACTGCGAACCCGTCAAGATCGGCCGCACGAAGGGCTATCGCCTGCTCGTGGCCATCGCCGACGTGAGCCACTACGTCAAGCCGAACGATGCACTGGATTCCGACGCGATCGAACGCTCGACGTCCGTGTATTTCCCGCGCCGGGTGATCCCGATGCTGCCGGAAAAGCTGTCGAACGGCCTGTGCTCGCTGAACCCGGCCGTCGACCGCCTCACGCTCGTGTGCGACATGGTCGTCACGATGGACGGCGAAGTGAAGGCCTACCAGTTCTACCCGGCCGTGATGCACTCGGCGGCGCGCCTGACCTATAACGAGGTCGCCGCCATCCTGGGCAACACGAACGGTCCGGAAGCGGGCCGCCGTCCCGGCATCGTGCCGCACCTGCTGAACCTGAACGAAGTGTTCCGTGCGCTGCTGCAGGCGCGCCAGGAGCGGGGCGCCATCGATTTCGAGACGACCGAAACGTATATCGTCTGCAATGCGATGGGCAAGATCGAGAAGATCCTGCCGCGGACCCGCAACGACGCGCACCGCCTGATCGAGGAATGCATGCTGGCCGCCAACGTGTGCGCGGCCGACTTCCTGATCCGCCACGACCAGCCGAGCACGTTCCGCATCCACGCGGTGCCGACCGAGGAAAAGCTGAACCAGCTGCGCACCTTCCTGAAGCAGGTGGGCCTGAACCTGGGCGGCGGCACGACGCCGCAGGCGCGCGACTACGCCGAGCTGATGCAGCGGATCAAGGAGCGTCCGGACGCGACCCTGCTGCAGACGATGCTGCTGCGCTCGATGCAGCAGGCCGTCTACAGCCCGGACAACGTCGGCCACTTCGGCCTGGCGTACGAAGCCTATGCCCACTTCACGAGCCCGATCCGCCGCTACCCGGACCTGCTGACGCACCGCGCCATCAAGGCCGTGCTGAAAGGCAAGAAGTACGAGCCGACCGGCATCGACCTGTCCAAACTGAACACGACCACGTCGAAGGCGGTGCGCAAGCAGGCCGCGAAGGACAAGGCGGAAGGCAAGCAGAAGGATCCAAAGGACCTGACGATCTGGGACGCGCTGGGCGTGCACTGCTCGGCCAACGAACGCCGCGCCGACGAAGCGTCGCGCGACGTCGAGAACTGGCTCAAGTGCTACTACATGAAGGATCGCCTCGGCGACGAATTCACGGGCGTGATCTCGGGCGTGACGCCGTTCGGCATCTTCGTCCAGCTCGACCAGCTGTTCGTCGAGGGCCTCGTGCACGTCACGGGCCTCGGCACGGATTATTTCCAGTACGACGAGGCGCGCCACGAACTGCGCGGCGAACGCACGGGCCAGGTGTACCAGCTGACGGGACGCGTCACGGTGCAGGTGGCGCGCGTCGACCTGGAATCGCGCAAGATCGACCTCGTGCTGGCCCAGCCGAAAGAGCACGAGCCCGTGCCGGCGCCGCTGGAACGTGCCCGTGCCGCCGCGCTGGAAGCCATGGAGCCGAAGCCGCCGCGTCGTCGCAAGGCCAAAGGCGCTGTGCCGGTGTCGCAGCAGGAAGCCCATACGACGCCGGCCGAACCGGCCGCCTCCACCTTCGGCGCCACCGACGAGAGCGAGGAAGACGTCGTATTCGTGCCGCCGACGCGCGGCCGCCGCGGCCCTCGCAATGCCTCACCCGCAGCAAAACCGACCGCGACGAAAAAGACCGCGGCGAAAAAAAGCGCTTCCACAAAAAGCGCCTCCAAAACCAGGAAGAAGAAGTAACGCATGAAAAATAAAATGATTTTTGGCTTCCACGCCGTGACCTCGCGCCTCCGCCACGAGGCCGCCAGCGTGGAAGAGATCTTCGTCGACGCAGGCCGTCAGGACCGCCGCATGCAGGACCTGATCGCCAACGCGAAATCGGCCGGCGTGCGTGTGATGCCCGTCGAGGCCGAGCGCCTCGACAAGATCGTCGGCACCCGCCGCCACCAGGGCGTGATCGCGTTCGCGAGCCAGCTGTCGCTGGCGCGCAACCTGGACGAGTTGCTGGATGCCGTCGAAGGGCCGCCGCTGCTGCTGATCCTGGACGGCATCACCGACCCGCACAACCTGGGCGCCTGCCTGCGCGTGGCGGACGGCGTCGGCGCGCATGCCGTCATCGCTCCGAAAGACCGCTCCGTCGGCCTGAACGCGACGGCGGCCAAGGTCGCGAGCGGTGCCGCCGAGACCGTGCCGTACATCACCGTGACGAACCTGGCGCGCACGATGCGCGACCTGAAGGAGCGGGGCATCTGGCTGATCGGCACGTCCGACGATGCCGACAAGGGCCTGTACGAAGGCGATTTCACGGGCCCGACGGCGCTCGTGATGGGCTCGGAAGGCGAGGGCATGCGCCGCCTCACCCGCGAGACCTGCGACATGCTCGTTTCCATTCCCATGTTCGGCTCGGTCGAGAGCCTGAACGTCTCCGTGGCCTCGGGCGTCTGCCTGTACGAGGCACGCCGGCAGCGCCTGGCGCGCGAGCCGCAATAATCGTTTTGGGTGGGCTCTCCGGAGCCACCCAAAATTGATTCCCTCATAAGCAAGTACGGCGCGGATAAGCTACCATGCTGTTTCACTTGCACGAATCACGACTATGTTTTCCAACCTGCGCGAAGATATCCAGAGCATCATCGAACGCGACCCTGCGGCCCGTAACGCATGGGAAGTGCTCACCTGCTACCCGGGCCTGCATGCCGTCGTCATGCACCGCTGGGCGCACGCATGTTGGCGTGTCAACTTCCGCTGGCTGGGCAGGTTCATCTCGTATTTCGCGCGCATTCTCACGGGCATCGAAATCCACCCGGGCGCGACGATCGGCCGCCGCGTGTTCATCGACCACGGCTTCGGCGTCGTGATCGGCGAGACGGCCGTCGTCGGCGACGATTGCACGATCTACCAGGGCGTCACCCTGGGCGGCACCACGCTCGTCGCGGGCACGAAGCGCCATCCGACGCTGGAGCGCGGCGTGATCGTGGGCGCGGGCGCGCAGGTGCTCGGCGCGTTCACGGTGGGCGAGTATGCCAAGGTGGGCTCGAACGCCGTCGTGGTCAAGCCGGTTCCGGCCGGCGCGACGGCCGTGGGCAACCCGGCCCACATCGTGCGCAAGGAAGAGCAGACGCGCAGCGCCCAGATGTTCGCCGCGTACGGCGTCACGCCGAACGGCGACGATCCGCTGTCGAAGGCGCTCCGTAACCTGATCAACCACGTGGCCCAGCAGGACGAGCAGATCGAGCGCATGTGCGCGACGATGAAGGCAGCCGGTATCCGCTGCCATACGCCGGACGAGAGTGATAAACTCGACCAGGCACAACTGAACCGGCTCGTAGATTAAAGGACCACCGATGCAAGACGATATCCCGGGCAGCTTCGACCCGGCATCCGACCTCGACCCCAGCGAAATCCGCGTACTGGGCGTCCTCGCCGAAAAAGAGGCGCTGACGCCCGACAACTATCCCATGTCGCTGAATGCGGTGATGAACGGCTGCAACCAGCTGTCCAGCCGCGATCCCGTGATGCAGCTGTCCGAGGACGTCGTCCACGACACCCTGCAGCGTCTCATGCAGCGCAAGCTGGTGAACGGCATCGCCCAGGCCGGCGCACGCGTCATCAAGTACGAGCACCGCATGCGCATCAAGTGGACGCTCGAGCAGGACAAGGTCGCCGTGCTGGCCGTGCTGATGCTGCGCGGCCTGCAGACGGCGGGCGAGATCCGTAGCCGCACGGGCCGCCTGCACGATTTCAAATCGGTGGCCGAGGTGGAAAGCGCGCTGCAATTTCTCATCGATAAGTACCCGCCGCTCGTCGTCCGGCTCGAACGGGCGCCCGGCACGAAGGAATCCCGCTACGGACAATTGCTCGGCGGCCCGATCGACGTGGCGCGCATGGATGCGGGCGGCGGCGCCGCCACCGGCTCGGCCGGCGGCTCGACGGGCGCCCGCGTTGCGCAGCTGGAGCAGGAAGTGGCCGCGCTGCGCAGCGAAGTCGACGAACTCAAGGCGCAGTTCGCGGCGTTCCGTCAGCAGTTCGAGTAACGGCTCCGGATGCGTCCTCGTCGAATTGCACGAGGGCGTCGTCCGGCCAGCCCGTGTCGCCGATCGGCACCATCATGTTCCACCCGTGGGTTTCCAGCGTGCGCGACCGTTCGCCGTCGCGCAGCACGGCCCGCACGCCCGGCCGCGGCGCCAGCGTGCCATAGTTGAAATCCTTCTTGGCGCACCAGTCCGACGTCAGCATCAGCGTGTTGATCGCTGCCTTCGCCATGAATGGCATCTGGTCCTTGACGATGGCGATGGTCACGCGGCATTCCAGGCGCAGGTCGCCCAGCCGGCGGACGTTGTCCGGCAG
>CBIHQW010000076.1:0-5829 GCA_966212285.1 Massilia kyonggiensis | reverse complement strand
GCATCGGCATCAGCACGTATCCCGACCACGGCGGCTGCACGCGCGAACTGCTGCACGCGGCCGATGCCGCCATGTACGCCAGCAAGAGAAACGGCCGCAACCTGGCCAGCCGCTTCAGCGGCGACGGCGCGCCGGCCGACGCGGGCCATCGCATCGGCCTCCTGACCGACCTGCACGGCGCGATCCGGCGCGGCGAATTCTTCCTCGAGTACCAGCCGATCCGCACCAGCGGCGACATGGACATCGAGGCCCTCGAGGCGCTGATCCGCTGGCGCCGGCCGAACGGCGAGATCGTCCCGCCGAACGTGTTCATTCCGCTGGCGGAACAGAGCCGCCTGATCGTCGACATCGGCCGCTGGGTCGTGCGCCAGGCCTGCCACGACCTCGCCCGCCTGCGCGCGGCGGGGCTGACCGGCGTGCGCGTGCACGTCAACATGGCGGCCCCGGAATTCATCGACGCCGAACTGCCGGACCGGCTGACGGCCATCGCCGCGGCGGCCGGCGTCGATCCGCGCGGCATCTGCCTCGAACTGACGGAAGGCGTCGTGATGAAGCACGCGGACAAGTCCATCGCCATCATGCGCGAACTGCGCCGGCGCGGCTTCGGCATCGGCCTGGACGACTTCGGCATGGGCTATTCGTCGCTGTCGCTGCTGAAGAACCTGCCGATCGGCTCGCTCAAGATCGACCGGCTGTTCATGGCCGGCGTGCCGTACGACCGGAACGATTGCGCCATCGTGCGCTCGCTCCTCGACCTCGGCCGGCACATGAAGCTGACGGTGGTCGCGGAAGGCGTCGAGACCGACGCGCAGCTGGGCTACCTGCGCCAGTTCGGCTGTCCCCTCGTGCAGGGCTGGCTGCCGGGCCGGCCGGTGCCGCTGGAGCGCCTGTTCGACCTGATCGCGCAGCCGGAGGCGGCCTGAACGTGGCGGCGGCGCGCCATGATGCTGCCCAAAGGGCGGGAAAACCCCTAGAATAGTTGATCCACGGAATCAGCCACCCATCGGACCGCCCTACTCATGGAAACCCTGCTCTTCGCCGCCCCGGCGACCCTCGCCGCGACCCTTGCCGCCTTGCTGTTCGGCCTGTTGATCGGCAGCTTCCTGAACGTCGTCGTATACCGCCTGCCCGTGATGGCGCAGCGCGAACTCGACAACTACATCGCGCACGAAGCGGGGAAAGACCTGCCGCACCCCGACCGCTTCAACCTGATGGTGCCGCGCTCCGCGTGCCCGCACTGCGGCCACCAGATCACGGCGCTGGAAAACATCCCCATCGTCAGCTGGCTGTTCCTGCGCGGGAAGTGCAGCGCGTGCAAGGCGCCGATTTCTCCCCGCTATCCGATCGTGGAAGCCGTCACGGGCCTGCTGTCGGCCGTGCTGATCTGGCATTTCGGCAGCGGCTGGCTGGGCCTCGCGAGCCTCGCGTTCGCGTACTTCCTCATCGCGATGACGTTGATCGACTACGACACGAAGACGCTGCCGGACGACCTCACGTACCCGCTGCTGTGGCTGGGCCTGCTCGTCAACCTGAACGGCACCATCGTCCCGCTGCGCGACGCCGTAATCGGCGCCATGGCCGGCTATCTGGCGCTGTGGACCGTGTACTGGCTGTTCAAGCTCGCCACCGGCAAGGAAGGCATGGGCTACGGCGACTTCAAGCTGCTCGCCGCGCTGGGCGCGTGGATGGGCTGGGCGATGCTGCCGACCATTATCATCATGTCGTCCGTCGTCGGCGCCATCGTCGGCATCTCGCTGATCGTGTTCGCCGGCCGCGACCGCAATAATCACATCCCCTTCGGACCTTATCTCGCCGCGGCTGGTATGATCGCACTCTTGTACGGAATACCACTCACCCGCTACGCGCAGGGTTTCTTGGTCTAGCCTCGCGGCCGGGCCCGAGGATCGCATGGAATCATCTTCCCGTTTTGCGGTTGGGCTCACCGGTGGCATCGGCTGCGGCAAGACGACCGTGGCCGACCTGTTCGCCGCGCGCGGCGCCGCCGTCATCGACACCGACCAGATCGCCCACGGCCTCACGGCCCCGCACGGCGCCGCGATGCCAGCGCTGGTCGCGGAATTCGGCCCGGACTACGCCACGCCGGACGGCGCCCTCGACCGCGCGAAGATGCGCACCCTCGTATTCTCCGACCCGGCCGCGCGCGCCCGCCTGGAAGGCATCCTGCACCCGAGAATTCGCGAAGCGACGGCCGCCGCGGCCCTGCTCGCGGGCGGCCCCTACACGATCTTCGTCGTACCCCTGCTGATCGAATCCGGCACGTGGCGCGAACGCGTCGCGCGCGTGCTCGCGATCGACTGCTCCGAAGCCACGCAGGTCGCGCGCGTGAAGGCGCGCAACGGCCTGGCGGAAGAACAGGTGCGCGCCATCATGGCGGCCCAGGTGACGCGGGCGCGCCGGCTGGAAGAAGCGGACGACGTGATCCTGAACGACGCCGGCGTCGACGCCCTGTTGCCGCAAGTGGAACGCTTGCACCGCTTTTATCTTGACGAAGCGGCAAGATTAACAGTGCCGTCAAGCCAGCGTTTGTAATTTTGTGCATCATGGTTCAGAATCACGAGGTTACTCGCCAGCCTACATTCAGGGGAATGAGAGGAATGACATTTTGATCGTCTACGAATACCCATTCAACGAGCGGATTCGCACGTTGTTGCGGCTGGAGGACCTGTACGAGAAGTTCAAATTCTTTGTAGCCCAGGAACATCCTCTGCAGCACCATGTCGCGCTCGCGACGATCTTCGACATGCTGGAAGTGGCGGGCCGCGCGGACCTGAAGTCCGACCTGCTGCAGGAGCTGGAGCGCCAGAAGCAGAGCCTGCTGGGCTACCGCAGCAACCCGGCCGTCGCCAGGGACATGCTCGACGCCGTGCTGGCCGAGCTCGACACGGTCAGCAACGCCCTCGTCAACGCCCAGGGCAAGACGGGCCAGAACGTGCGCGACAACGAATGGCTGATGAGTATCCGCGGCCGCACGATCATCCCCGGCGGCGCCTGCGAATTCGACCTGCCGTCGTACCACGCCTGGCAGCGGCGCCCGACCGAACAGCGGTACGCCGACATCATGAACTGGTTCGCCCCGCTGGCCCCGCTGTTCGAGGCGCTGGCCCTCGTGCTGCGCCTGCTGCGCAATTCCGGAGCGCCCGTCAAGTTGATCGCCTCGTCCGGCAGCTATCAGCAGATGCTGCAAGGTAAGGTGTACCAGATGCTGCGCCTGTCGGTGGACGAGTCGCTCGGCGCGATCCCCGAGATTTCCGCCAACAAGTACATGCTGTGGGTACGCTTCACGACCCAGGGCGGCGACCTGAAACCGAAGCCGCTGGAAGAAGACGTCCCGTTCGAACTCACCCTCTGCAATTTCTAGAAGCACACCATGACCGTCGTATCCTGCCCCACCTGCGGCAAGAAGGTCGAATGGAAGCCGGAAAACAAATTCCGCCCATTCTGTTCCGAACGCTGCAAGCAAATCGACCTGGGCGCCTGGGCCGAAGAGAAGTACACGATCCCCGGCGCGCCGCCGGGCGACGCCGACGACGAATCCGTCTCGAAAGAATAAGGTCGCGTGAAGGCCGCCGCACTGGCGCTGGCCGCCATCCGCTTCTACCAGCGTTTCATCTCCCCGTACAAGGGCTATTCCTGCGCGCTGCGCGTGGCAACGGGCGGCGACAGCTGCTCGGCGTATGGCCACGCCGTCATCGCGCGCTTCGGGCTGCGCCGAGGGCTGGGACTGCTCGACCGCCGCCTCGCGCTGTGCGGCCACGTGCACCGGCAGATGCCGCGCCAGTCCGCGCCCGTGCTTCATCCGCGCGCCCGGCACCAGCAGGGATTCTGCGACGTGCCCTGCGACGGTCCCGGCCACTGCCATTTTCCGTGCGACGGCCACCACCACTGCGGCGGCGTGCCGCGGCATCTACCTTGCGACGCGTTCGATCTGTGCGATGTCTGCGACGGCTGCGATGCGTGGAAACGCTGGCGCGAGCGGCGCCGGCGGCGGCGTGACACGCGCGACCTGGATGCGGCGGCGGAGCGGATCAGGCGCCAGCGGGCCCCGCGTACCGCACCTGATCCAGCCACTCGAGCAACGGAATCGTCGCGGGCAGCAGAGGACTGACGGCATACGCGCCCTGCCACGCGAACGCCTGCCCTTCCAGGCTTTGCGGTTCGCCTTCCCACTCGCGGCTGATGTAGAAGTACAGCCGCACGTGCGCGTGTTCGTACACGTGTTCGACGCAGCACCAGGGCTCGGCCGAGATCACCTTCACGCCCAGTTCTTCGACGAATTCGCGCTGCAGCGCGTGGAAGATGTCCTCGCCCGGCTCGACTTTACCGCCCGGGAATTCCCAGTAGCCGGCGTACGGCTTGCCGTCCGGGCGCTGGCCGAGCAGCACGTCGCCGTTCGGGCGCATCAGCACGCCCACGGCCACATCGACAGGCTTCTCAGACATCGATTTGTTCCTGTACCGGCGCGGGCGGCAGCTTGCCCGCGTAGTCCTTCGCGAACTGCCATGCCACGCGACCCGAACGCGAGCCGCGGCCCAGCGCCCAGCGCAGCGCGTCGCCGCGCGCGGCCGCGATCTGCTCCGGCGTGCAGCCGAAGCTCGTGAGCCAGTGGCCGACGATGTCCAGGTAGTCGTCCTGCTTGAACGGATAGAACGACAGCCACAGGCCGAAGCGCTCGGACAGCGAGATCTTTTCCTCGACCGTCTCGGCCGGGTGCAGGTCGTCGTCGGCCACGTGCTTGTAGCCGGCGTTGTCCGAGAATTTTTCCGGCATCAGGTGACGGCGGTTCGACGTCGCGTAGATCAGGACGTTGTCCGACTGCGCGGAGATACTGCCGTCCAGCGCCACCTTCAGCGCCTTGTAGCCCGCTTCGCCCTCTTCGAAACTGAGGTCGTCGCAAAAGATCACGAAGCGCTCCGGCCGGCCCGCGACGAGGTCGACGATGTCCGGCAGGTCGGCCAGGTCGGCCTTGTCCACTTCGATCAGGCGCAGGCCCTGCGGCGCGAACTGGTTCAGGCACGCCTTGATCAGCGACGATTTGCCCGTACCGCGCGCGCCCGTCAGCAGCACGTTGTTGGCGGGGCGCTTCGTCACGAACTGGCGCGTGTTCTGCTCGATCTGCTCCTTCTGCGGACCGATGTGCTGCAGGTCGTCCAGGCGGATGTTCGACGCGTGATTGACCGCCTGCAGATATTTCACGCCGCCCGCGCCCGGGCGCTTGCGCCAGCGGTAGGCGTAGCCGTGGCGGAAATCCGGATCGCGCGGCGCCGCAGGCGGCAGCAAGGCCTCCACGCGCGCCAGCAGGGCTTCGGCGCGGTGCAGGAAATTCTCCAGCTGGTTCATCGGATCAGGAACGGTAGTCGGCGTTGATCGAGACGTAGTCGTGCGACAGGTCGCAGGTCCACACGGTGGCGTCAGACTCGCCGCGTGCGAGGACGACGCGCACGAGGATCTCGGCCTTCTTCATCACGCGCTGGCCATCCTCTTCCTTGTAGTCCGGATTGCGGCCGCCGGCCTTGGCGACGAGGACGTCGTCCAGGTACAGGTCCAGCCTGGACGTATCCAGGTCGTCGACGCCCGCGTAGCCGATGGCGGCCAGGATACGGCCCAGGTTCGGGTCCGACGCGAAGAACGCGGTCTTCACGAGCGGCGAGTGGGCGATGGCGTAGGCGATCTTGCGGCACTCTTCCATGTCGCGGCCCTGCTCCACCGTGATCGTGATGAACTTGGTGGCGCCTTCGCCGTCGCGGATGATCTGCTGCGCCAGGTGGCGCGAGATGCCGGTGACGGCGTCGCGCAGCGCGGCGTAGTCCG
>CBIHQW010000075.1:0-6027 GCA_966212285.1 Massilia kyonggiensis | reverse complement strand
TAGCCGGAATGACGCTGGGCGACGTCCGGCTTGCACGGTTCGACGGATTTGCACGGGATGGCGCGGGCCAGGTTCTTCGTCGAGACCTTGCAGTCGCCATGCATCAGCACGATCAGCGGCTTGGCCGCCTCGTCCTGCATCACGAGGGTCTTCACGACGGCGTGTTCTTCCACGCCCAGCTCGCGCGCCGACACGGCCGTACCGCCGTGTTCCTCGTATTCGTAGGGGTGCTCCGTGAAAGCGACCCCATGCTTGCGCAGGAACTGTGTCGCCGGGGTTTCGGAGATATGCTCTTTCTTGGCCATGCGTGTTACGCTAAATGCAAACGGAGGAGTTGCTTATTATGCAGCAAGAGATTCGCTTTGCCACCTTCAACGTGTGTAACCTCGCCACGCCGGGCGCCAGGCTGTACGACAACCTGGAACCGAGCACCCCCGAGGAATACGAAGCGAAGATCGCCTGGACCGCGCACCAGATCGACATGCTCGGCGCCGACGTGATCGGCTTCCAGGAAGTGTTCTCCCAGGCCGCGCTGGCCGAGGCGCTGTCGCGCACGCGGCGCTTCCGCGATGCCGTCCACGTCGGCTTCGATCCCGACCCGGCCGCCGAGAAGCTGACGCCCAGCGTCGCCCTCGCCTCCCGCCTGCCGCTGGCCGACGCGCCGCGCCAGCTGCCCTATTTCCCGCCCGGGATCGCAATGCCGCCCGGCAACCGCGATCCGGAACGCTTCACGCGCGCCCCGCTGCACGCGGCGATCCAGCTGACGCCCGATCTCGTCGCCGACGTGGTGGTCGTGCATTTAAAATCGCGCCGCCCCGACTACCGCGCGGGCGACACGGGCGACGACCCGCAGCTGTACGCGCTGGCGTCGCTGCGCTCGCTGATCCGGCGCGGCACGGAAGCGGCCGCGCTGCGCGTGCTGCTGACCGACATCGGCCGCACGCACCACCGCCCGCGCGTCGTGCTGGGCGACTTCAACGACGTCGCCGACGCGGTCACGACCGGCATCGTGCTGGGCCTCGGCGCGCCCAGCGGCGACCGTTTATATGATGCCTGCCAGCTGCAGGGCCGCCAGGACCATCTGCGGCACGTCGGTTTTTCCAACGTGCATGATGGGTACCATTCGACGATCGACCACATCCTCGTGTCGGCGGAATTCAATGCGTCGCTGCCGGGGGCGCTGGGCGAAGTCATCGACGTCGTGTACCTGAACGACCACCTCGATCTCGGGTTGCCGGAGGCGTCGGATCACGGGCAGGTGCTGGCGCGGCTGCGCCTGTTCGAGCAGGCCGGCACGCCGGACGGGGACGGCTGATCCATCCGGCGGGCCCGCGTCCGCCCCGGATTTTTCGCAGTTCAGCGTCCCTTTTGCACCGCTCGTCGCATTCCGATAGCGGTTCGTCATGGACAAACCTACCATGCCGTCATGCGCTGGGAGCTCCATCCTGCCTGGCAGGACGGAGCACGTGCGCTCTCCATTCCGCTCGCGCTCACCACCACATAAAGAACAAACATGAAGATCGAGTCCCTGCCTCTGTCCGCCGAACAGCCCACCAGGAAAACGGCGCCGCGCCGCCGCGCCAGGGTCATTGCGTTGTCGCTGCTCGCCGTCGCGCTGGCGGGTGCCGGCGCCTATGCGCTGACCCACCGCACCGCGGCGCCCGCACAAGCGGCCGCACCGGCACCGGCGGCGGCCCCCGTGCACGAACTGTCGGTACGCGACATCGCCCGCATCGAAGCGCGTCCGCTGGCCGTCACCCTGCCCGTCACCGGCTCCCTGACGCCGCTGTCGCAAGCCACCGTCAAGTCGAAGGTGTCGGGCATCGTGCTGTCGACCGCCGTGCAGGAAGGCATGGACGTCAAGGCCGGCCAGGTGATCGCGCAGCTCGACGCCGCCGAGGCCCGCGCCCGCGTGGCGCAGCAGCAGGCGATGCTGGCCGACGCGCAGGCGCGCCTCGCGCTGGCGAAGAAAAACATGAGCAACAGCGCGTCGCTGCTGAAGCAGAATTTCATCGCGCAGAACGCGTACGACACGTCCGCGAACGCCGTCGACCTGGCGCAGGCCGCCTTCGATTCCGCGCGCGCCCAGCTGGACCTCGCGCGCATCGCGCTGGCCGACACGACGATCCATGCGCCCCTCTCGGGCGTCGTCAGCAAACGCCACGCGCAGGCGGGCGAAAAGCTGGCACCGGACAGCCCCGTGTTCTCGATCGTCGACCTGAAGCACCTGACGCTCGATGCCCAGGTGCCGGCCTCCGACATCCCCCGCGTCCAGGTGGGCCAGGAGGTGCAGTTCAAGGTCGACGGTTTCGACGGCCGTACGTTCACGGGCAAGGTCGCGCGCATCAACCCGGCGACCGAGCTGGGCTCGCGCGCCATGATCGTGTACGTGGACGTGGCGAACCCGGACGGCGTGCTGCGCGCCGGCATGTTCGCCAAGGGCACCGTCGTCACCGAGAAGTCGAGCGCGCATCCGCTGCTGCCGATCGGCGCCGTCCGCCAGGACAATGGCCGCGACGTCGTCTACCGCATCGCCGACGGCAAGGTCGTCGCGCAGCCCGTGAAGCTGGGCCTGCGCAACCAGGACGAGGGCCTCGTCGAGGCGCTCGAGGGCGTCGACGCCGGCATGACGGTGCTGGCCGTGCCGCTGGACGGCATCAAGCCGGGCAGCAAGGTCAAACTGCCGGACGCGAAAGGCTGAGCCATGTGGATCACCCGTACCAGTATCAAATACCCCGTCTTCGCCACGATGGTGATGGTGGGCCTGATGGTGCTCGGCCTGTTCGCGTACCGCGGCCTCGGCGTCGAGAGCATGCCGAACGTCGAGATCCCGGCCGTGTTCATCGAGACCGCGTATCCCGGCGCCTCGCCTGAACAGGTCGAGAATGACGTGACGCGCCCGCTCGAGGAAGCGGCGAACACCGTCGGCGGCATCAAGACGATCCGCAGCACGTCGTGGGAAGGCCGTTCGGGCGTCGGCATCGAATTCCAGCTGACGGTCGACATGGACCGCGCCGTGCAGGACCTGCGCGACCGCATCAGCACCGTGCGCGGCGGCTTCCCGCGCGAGGTGAAGGAACCGATCGTGTTCCGCGAGGAAGGCGAGAACACGCAGCCCGTGGTCCTGCTGGCGCTGACGTCGAAGGAGCGCAGCCTGCGCGACCTGACCATGCTGACCGACCAGGTGATCGTCAAGCGCCTGCAGGCCGTGGCCGGCGTGGGCCAGATCCGCGTCAACGGCAAGCAGGACCGCCAGGTGCTGATCGACATCCGCCCCGACCAGCTGAAGAGCCTGAACGTCGGCATCGACGAGGTGATGAACGCGATCACGACGACCAACGCCAACCTGCCGGCCGGCCGCATCAGCCGCGGCGCGCGCGAGAACCTCGTGCGCATCGAAGGCAAGATGAAGGAAGCGGCCGACTTCAAGCACATCGTCGTCGCCAACCGCACGGGCGGCCCGGTCTACCTGAGCCAGGTGGCCGACATCTCCGACGGCGCCGCCGAGGAACAGTCGATCTCGCGCGTGAACGGCGAGCGTTCCATCACGCTGGAGATCGCGAAGATCCAGGACGCCAACACCGTGCAGGTGGGCACCGGCGTCAAGGCCGCCATCGAGGCGATGAAGACGACGCTGCCGAAGGACGTCCAGTTCCGCATCCTGGACGACAAGGCGAAGAACGTGCAGGGCCAGCTCGACAACGTGAAGCACACCATCCTCGAAGGCGCGATGCTGACCATGGTGATCGTGTTCTTCTTCCTGCACTCGTGGCGCAGCACCATCATCACGGGCCTGACGCTGCCGATCTCCGTGCTGGCCAGCTTCATCGCGATGAAGTACTTCGGCTTCACGCTGAACTTCCTCACGCTGATGGCGCTGTCGCTGTGCATCGGCCTGCTGATCGACGACGCCATCGTCGTGCGCGAAAACATCGTGCGCCACCTCGGCATGGGCAAGAACCACGTGCGCGCCGCGGAAGACGGCACCAACGAGATCGGGGTCGCCGTGATGGCGACGACGTTCGCCATCGTCGCCGTGTTCGTGCCCATCGCGTTCATGAAGGGCATCATCGGCCGCTTCTTCCTGCAGTTCGGGATCACCGTCGCCGTGGCCGTGCTGGTGTCGCTGTTCGTCAGCTTCACGCTCGACCCGATGCTGTCGTCCGTGTGGCCCGATCCCGTGAAGGACCGCTTCAAGTACGTGCCGTGGCTGGGCCGCCTGATGGCGCGCATCGAGCACGGCATCGAGTGGCTGCACGACGTGTACGCGAAGGTGCTGGCGCTGGCGCTGGCCTGGCGCAAGTCGACCCTGCTGCTGGCCGTCGTGCTGTTCGCGGGCAGCCTGACGCTCGTGCCGATGATCGGCGGCGAATTCGTGCCGCAGGTCGACGACGGGTATATCCACATGCGCCTGAAGACGCCGATCGGTTCCAGCCTCGAATACTCGGATGCGAAACTGCGCCAGGCCGAGGCGGCGCTGGCCGAGTTCAAGGAAATCGAAAGCGTCTCGACCATCGTCGGTTCGTGGGAGGGCCGCAACTACTCGGAAGTGCACCTGAAGCTGACGGACGTGCACAAGACGCACCGCCGCTCGCAGCAGGAAATGGAAAAGGTCATCCGCGACCGCCTGGAAAAAATCGCCGGCATTTCGATGACGGTGGGCCAGCGTCCGATCTACATCGCCATCCTGGGCAATGACGAAGCGAAGCTGGACGCCGTGGCCCACACCTTGATGGACAAGATGCGCAAGATCCGCGGCATCGCCGACATCGAGTACAGCCAGGAAGGCGCGAACCCGGCCACCATCGTCAAGATCAACCACGAGCTGGCGTCCGACCTGGGCCTGACCGTGCAGCAGATCGGCACGGCGCTGCGGCCGTTCGTCGCCGGCGACCAGACCAACCGCTGGCTCGCCCCGGACGGCCAGAACTACGAAGTCAACGTGCAGCTGCCGAAGTCGGGCCGCGAAAAGGTGGCCGACCTGGCCGACCTGTCGGTGGCGTCGAGCAAGCGGGATGCGATGGGCAATCCGGTCATGGTCCCGCTGCGCCAGGTCGTGCAATTCATCCCGTCCACGAGCCCGCAGATGCTCAAGCGCCAGGCCCTGCAGCGCCGCGTGGCGGTGTTCGCCGGCCTCGAAGGCCGTCCGCTGGGCGACGTGATGGGCGACGTGAACAAGGAAATGAAAGCCATGCAGCTGCCGGACGGCGTGCGCTTCGACGTCGGCGGCGACGCCCAGCAGATGGACGAGACGATGGCCGGCTTCGGCGTCGCCCTGGGCATCGCCGTGATCTTCATCTACCTCGTGCTGGCGTCGCAGTTCGGCAGCTTCCTGCAGCCGATCGCGATCATGGTGTCGCTGCCGCTGTCGCTGATCGGCGTGCTGATCGCCCTGCTGATCACGAAGACGACGCTGAACATCTTTTCCATCATCGGCGTCGTGATGCTGATGGGTCTCGTGACGAAGAACGCGATCCTGCTGGTGGACTTCGCCAACCACGGCCAGCGCGAAGGCCGGTCACAGTTCGACGCGCTGATGGAAGCGGGCCAGGTGCGCCTGCGTCCGATCCTGATGACGACGCTCGCGATGATCTTCGGCATGCTGCCGATGGCGATCGGCATGGGCGAAGGCGGAGAAACGCAGGCGCCGATGGGACGCGCCGTGATCGGCGGCGTGATTACGTCGACCCTGCTCACGCTGGTGGTCGTGCCGGTGGCGTACACCTATCTCGACAGCCTCGGCAAGCGGGTGGTGGCGTGGTTCAGGAAGGGGCACGACGAGGATACGGCCACGGAACAAACCGCATGACGCACTGTCGTGGGGGGGCGGGGCGCGGGCGGCGGGGTGGGGGCGGGGCCGTGCTGGGGCCGCGAGCGCCCCCCCCCCCGCCACCAAAACACGAACAGCCTAATAAAAATGATATTTGAATAACGTTTCATATTTTTTTTTTTAATCGGTTTTTATTTTATAAAAAACACGACCCTGGAACAGACGTCCAACCGGTTGAAAATTGACGGCTAACAGAA
>CBIHQW010000074.1:0-6293 GCA_966212285.1 Massilia kyonggiensis | reverse complement strand
GGCCTTGTCGCCCGCCCAGCCGCCCGGCATGTCCGCGCGCAGCACGCCGTCGGTGCGCTCCTTCGGTCCCTGGATCAGCATCTCGGTCCCGTAGAACATCTGCGGGATGCCGCGCGTCGTCGCCATCAGGATCAGGTCCGTTTTCACCAGGTCGACGTTGCCGTCCACCTGCGCCAGCGCGCGCGGGCGGTCGTGGTTGTCCGGGAAGACCATCAGCTTCGATGGGTCCGCATACAGGTAGTCGGCCGCGATGGTCTCGTAGATCCTGATGAGGCCCTGGCCGCTGTCTTCCGGCGCCGTCAGCGCTTTCGGGGCCGTGTCGACGAGCGGGAAGTCCATCACCGACGGCAGTTCGGAGCGGAAGCCGTCGCGGTTGACGACGCCCTTCTGCCAGTACGCGACCATGTACGGCCGGTCGTCCATCTCCTCGCCGACGACGTTCAGGCGCGGATACTCCGCGCGCACGGCGCGGTTCCAGTCGTTCAGGAAGGCCGGATCGGCGTATGAATACGTGTCTTCGCGGATGCCGGACAGGTTCGCGTACTCGATCCACCACAGCGTGTTCTGGATCAGGTAGCGGGCCACCAGCCTGTTCTTCTGGTTCACGTCCGGCATCGACGCGTCGAACCAGCCGTCGACGAAGCCGGCCTTGTCTTCCGGCGCCGCGTGGATGTCCTGGGCCACCGTATGCTGGTTGTTCGTCTTCACGAACGTCCTGCCGTGGTTGATCCAGTCGGACGACGGCATGTCCCGCATCCACCAGTGGCCCGTGCCGATGTGGTTCACGACGACGTCGTGGATCACGCCGATGCCGCGCGCGTTGGCCGCGGCCACGTAGTTGCGGTAGTCCTCGTTGCTGCCGAAGCGTGGATCGACCTTGTAGTAATCGGTCAATGCGTAGCCGTGGTACGAATACGCCGGCTGGTTGTTTTCCAGCAGCGGCGTGGGCCAGACCATCGTGAAGCCGAGGTTGCGGATGTAATCGAGCTGCGCCCGCATGCCGGCCAGGTCGCCGCCGTGGCGCCCGTCCGGATTGCCGCGGTTGCTCGTTTCGCGCATGCCCGCATCGTCGTTGGCCGGGTTCCCGTTCGCGAAGCGGTCGGGCACGATCAGGTAGACGGCGTCGCCGGCATCGAAGCCGCGCCGCGCCGCCGAGTCCTTGCGGCGCGCTTCCAGGCGATACGGGACGGTCGTCACCACGTCCTTGCCGCGCTTGAACTGCAGTTTCAGTTCGCCGGGCTTCGTCGTCGCGCCGATCTTCAGGTTCACGAACAGGAAGTTCGGATTGTCGGTACGCTCGACGCTGGCAATACGCACGCCGGGGTAAGCCAGCGCCGGCTCCAGTTCGGCGATCTTCTCGCCATGCACCATCACCTGCAGGTCGGACCACGTCATGCCGACCCACCAGTTCATCGGCTCCACGTGCTGGATGGCGTACGGCGCGGCGCCGGCCCACAGGGCGGGCAGCATGGCCGAGATGGCCAGGACGAGCTTCTTCATGTTGTCTCCATAGTAATTTGTAGTAAAGTAACATGTGAGAGCTATAAATTCAAACCATAACGGGTATTCTCTGTAGTTTTACTTCGTTATGCGATCCATGCGGAAATACAGTAAGCTGTCTGCCCCATGCCGCAGACCATCCTTACCCCCGTCCACCACGAACTGATCATCAAGAAAAGCCGCTTCATCGCCTGCGTCCAGCCGATGCCCGACCGGGCCGGGGCGCAGAAGATCGTCGCGGGGCTCAAGGCCGCGCATCCGGGCGCCGCGCATGTGTGCTGGGCGCTGCTGGCGGGCGGGCAATCGGCGGCCGTCGACGATGGGGAACCGAGCGGCACGGCCGGCCGTCCCATGCTGGACGTGCTGCGCCACCAGGACCTGGAAGGCGTGCTGGCCACCGTCGTGCGCTATTTCGGCGGCATCAAACTGGGCGCGGGCGGTCTCGTGCGCGCCTACACGGACAGCGTGGCCCAGGCGCTGCTGGGCGCGCAGAAAATCGCCATCATCCGCCAGCGCCACCTGCGCTGCGACGCACCCTACCCGCTCGAAGGCCTGATCCGGCGCGAGCTGGACAGCGCCGGCGCCACGCTGGATGCCGTCCAGCATGCCGATGTCGTCTCGTTCGCCTTTCACCTGCCGGACGACAAGGCCGCGTCACTCGTCGCCCGGCTGAACGAGGCGGGCAATGGCCGCATCCATTGGCTCGCGGAAAACGACGACCCGCAAGCGGACTCGGCCTGATACCGCTATCATGTGAGGCTATACCGGACATCACGACTCGAAAGCGGACTCGCCTGTCGCGAGCCGCCATAATGTCCGGCTTCCTCCAGCAAAGACTACACACATGATCAAGAAGAGCCTGGCGCCTCTGGCCCTGGGCGGTTTCGGTATCGGCATGACGGAATTCGTCATGATGGGCATCCTGCCCGATATCGCGACCGGCCTGAACATTTCCATTCCCCAAGCGGGCTACCTGATTTCGGCGTACGCGGTCGGCGTGGTCGTCGGCGCGCCGACGCTCGTCAGCATGCTGTCGCACCGCCCGCCGCGCAGCGTGCTCATCTGGTTCATGCTGATGTTCACGGTGTTCAACGCGCTGTCCGCGTTCGCGCCGAATTTCCACACGATGCTGCTGTTCCGCTTCCTGGCCGGCCTGCCGCACGGCGCCTTCTTCGGCGTGGGCGCCGTCGTCGCCACGCGCCTCGCGGACAAGGGCAAGGAAGCGGCCGCGCTCGCCAGCATGTTTTCCGGCCTGACCATTGCGAACGTATTGGGCGTGCCGGCCGGCACCTGGCTCGGCCACAACATGAGCTGGCGCTTCGTGTTCCTGATCGTGGCCGTGATCGGCCTCGCGACGATGATCATGCTGCACAAGCTGATCCCGTATTTCCAGGCGACGCCGGGTGCAGGCCTGCGCCAGGACCTGAAGATCTTCCGCAAGCCGAACCTGTGGCTGGCGCTGGGCATCACGTCGATCGGCACGGGCGGCTTCTTCGCCTGGCTCAGCTACATCGCCCCGCTGCTGACGGACGTGACGCACTTCCACGCCAACACCATCCCGCTGATCATGACGGCGGTGGGCGTCGGCATGACGGTCGGCGTGAACGTGGGCGGCAAGCTGGCGGACCGCGTGCCGCCGCTGACGGCGATCATCATCCTCTTGACCACGATGGTTGCCCTGCTGTGCATGAACGCGCTGCTGGCGTCGTCGCAGCCGGCGATGATGGTGCTGGCGTTCGCCGTCGGCGCCAACGCGCTGGCGCTGGGGCCGCCGATCCAGATGCTCCTGATCGAGCACTCGCGCGAAGCGGAGATGCTCGGCTCGTCGCTGGGCCAGTCCGGCTTCAATATCGGCAATGCGCTGGGCGCGTTCCTCGGCGGGATTCCGCTGACGCTGGGCTATTCGTACGCGTCGCCGCAATGGGTGGCGGCGGGTCTCGCGCTGTCCGGCGTCGTGCTGGCGCTCGCGATGCGGGCGCATGGGCGCCGCACCGCTGTGGCCGTTCCCGCTTAAGCGCCGCGGCGCTTGCGGCGCGCGACGCCTGCCGCCGCGAGCCCGGCCATCACGAGCGCGATGCTGCCCGGCTCCGGCACCTGCACCGCGGCGTGCTTCGCGCCGCCTTCGAGCTTCAGCCCGGCGATGTCGACCGGGTTGAAGTAATGATTCGAGTTGACCTGCACGGTCGACGACCAGGTATCCACGATCACGTTGCCGTTGACGACGCCCCAGTTCTCCGTCTGCGTCGCATACGGCGCCAGCACGCTGCCGATCACGCCGCGCACGTCGATCGTCTGCGCTTCGTAAAAATTGAACAGCACGTTGTAGCCGGCCAGCGGCTGGAAGCTGATGCCGTTGTTGTTGAACGTGCCGGCGCTGCCGCTCACGTTGAAGACGAGCGTCTCGCCCGGCACGAGCTGTTCCAGCGTCCAGCTGCTGGAACTGGCGAACAGGTCCGACGACACGTTGAAGATATCGACGCCGCCGCGGCCGGAGCCCGTTACCTGCACCCCGCTCCACAAGGGCGTCACCGCGCCGGTCGCATCGAGGCCGGACAACGCATTGGCCACGTTCTTGTAGTAGCCGGCCGCCGCCTTGAGGTCGACAGGATTGGCGGCCGCCATTTGCGGCGACGCGGCCCACGTCAGCGTGCTGGCGCCGCCGACATACGCCTTGCCGTTCTCGATCGAACCGCTCGTCAGCGACAGGTTGCCGCCCGCGACGAGCGCGTAACCGTCCTTGCCGAACGCATCCTTGTCGTTGTGGTTGATCGCATAGCTGGAAATCGTGACGTTGCCGCCCGCGACGAGCGCGCCCTCGACGTCGCTCGACGTCGACGTGAAGTCATGGATCGCGTACAGGTTGGCGCCGCCTACCGGCGCCATCAGGTTCAATACGGCGGCTTCGGCGGAGCCGCCCAGGGCAGCCAGTGCCAGGACAAGAATTCGCAAACGCATGATATTAGTCAACAAATGTATTGACTCTACAATATCATTGTTTTCGATAACACGGCAATCAGTTTTCCTACTTGGTAACTATTGTTACAAATCTGTCACTTATTCTGCATAGCCGCCAGCATCGCGGCCGTCGACGTCACGCTGGCGAATTCCCCGTTCAGGCTCGCCACGGCCGTCGCATGCATCTGCTCCGCGCTGAACCACGTGCCATCCGGCCCCGTGCGCTCATGCGTGGCGCAGGCATCCTCGACGAGAAACGTTTGAAAGCCAAGATTGCCGGCCATGCGCGCCGTCGTCGACACGCAGTGATCGGTCGTCAGGCCGCACAGCACGACCGTGTCGATGTCCGCCGCACGCAGCCGCGCTTCCAGGTCGGTGCCGATGAAGGCGCTGTTCACATCCTTCGAAATGACGATCTCGCCCGGCAGCGGCTGCGCTTCCGGCTTGAAGGCGTGGCCGGGCGTGCCCGGATAGAACGCGCCCTGCTCGCTGCGCGAACCATGCTGGACGTGGAACAGCGGCCGTCCCGCTTGTCTCCAGGCGGCCAGCAGCGCGGCGATGTTCCGCTCGGCCCGGGGGTGATTGCGCCGGCCCCAGCGCGGGTCGAGGAAGCCCTGCTGGACGTCGATGACGATCAGGGCGGCGTTGGTCGGCGTTTGCATGTGTGTCCTTTCATGAAAAACCACATGGTCGCCGCCGGGTCTCCATGACGCTACCGAAATGCCGGATAATTGCCGGTTCATCCATGACAGATTTCGATGGCCCATGAAGCTCAGCCAACTTCACATGCTCGTCGCGGTGGCGGACCACGGCAGCTTCAGCGCCGCCGCGGCGGAACTCGGGTGCACGCAGTCGCGCATCAGCCATGCGATCGCGGAGCTGGAACGCGAACTGGACACGCGCCTGCTGGCGCGCGCGCGTGACGGCTCGCTGCCCACCGAGGCCGGCCTGCGCGTGCTGGACAAGGCGCGCGCGATGCTACGGCTCGAAGACGCCCTGCGCGCCAGCGTGCGTGAGGACGACGCCATCGAAGGCCGGGTGCGCATCGCGTGCTTCCGCAGCATCGGCACGCACCTGCTGCCGTATGTGGTCGAAGCGCTGGCGGCCCGTCATCCGCAGCTCGTGCTCGACATCGACGACGCTTGCAACGACCGCCTCGAAGTCATCGCCGCGCTGCGCGCCGGCCGCGCGGATGTCGGCATCGCCCAGCTGCCTGTGGAAGACGGCTTCGTCGTCCACCCGTACGTGGCCGACGACTACGTGCTCGTCGTGCCGGCCGCGCGCGCGTTCACGCAGCCCGTGACATGGGACCAGCTCGACGGCCTGCCGTTCATCCGGCTCGGCTGCTCGGGCGCGGACGCGGTCCTCGCGCGCTGCCGCGCGGCCGGCCTCGCCGCCACGGCCGAACGCACGCTGGGCAACGACACGAGCATCGCGGCGATGGTGGCGCGGGGCATGGGCTGGTCGATCCTGCCGCGCCTCGCGACGTATCCCGAGCCGGACGACGTGCGCGTGCTGCCTTTGCCCATCCCGGCGCGGCGCCAGTTCGCGCTGGCGGGATCGCGCGAGGCCATGCGCAGCGCGCGCGTAAAGGCCGTGCTGGACATGCTGCGCGACCGGCGGCTGCTGGCGGCCACGCGCGCGTACCAGGCGGGCATCCTGCGCCGGGATTGACAGGCTCGCAGACCGTTCTCCAAGACCTACGCAAAACTAACCATAGTTAACTTTTGCCGCTGGGTTCCTGCTTCACGGGGAACGGTTTCGCCCCATGCGCATGCACGGAGCCAGAGCCAATCCCTCCACAGGCAGTTGCGATGGAACTCATCGCCATATTCTTC
>CBIHQW010000073.1:0-6346 GCA_966212285.1 Massilia kyonggiensis | reverse complement strand
AAGGCGTCGGGCAACCAGGGCATGGAAGACCAGGTCGCGGCGCTGCGCTGGGTGCGGGAGAACATCGCGGCCTTCGGCGGCGACCCGGCGCGCGTCACGATCATGGGCGAATCCGCCGGCGGCGAATCCGTCGCGGTGCTCGTCGCGTCACCGCTGGCGAAAGGGTTGTTCCAGCGCGCGATCTCGCAAAGCGGCAATTTCGCCATGCCGATCGACGCCAGCGAGAACGCCCTGTTCGACCGCGCGGCCGCGGAAAAGACCGGCGTGGCGTTCACCGGATCGGTCGGCGCGAAGAGCCTCGCGGACCTGCGTGCGCTGCCCGCCGCCGCGCTGCAGAAACCGGCGTGGGCGCCGCACCCCATCGTCGACGGCCATTTGCTGCGCGAAGACCTGACGACGACGTACCGTAACCACCGCCAGAACGACGTGCCCCTGCTCGCAGGCTGGAATGCGGAAGAGGGCAAGGACCTGGCGCCGGAAATCCTCGGCACGGACAGGTTCACGGCCGCCACCCACAAGGCGCTCGTGGCGAAGCTGCTGGGCCATGCGCCGTCCGCCGCCGTGCTGGCCGCGTATCCAGGGGCGACGGATGCCGAAGCCAGGGCGTCGATCGACAAGCTCACGACCGACTGGTGGGGCTGGCGCACGTGGTACTGGGCGTCGTTGCAGGCGCAGTACGGCAAGGCCAGGCCTTACCTCTACTATTTCACGCACCGGCCGACCGAACCCCTGACGCCGTGCGGCTATGGCTGCGGGGCGGGGCATGGCGCCGAGATCCAGTACGTGTTCGACCATCTCGGCCAGGATCCGCGGCCGTGGTCCGCATATGACCGACAGCTGGCCGCGCGCCTGGCCGACACCTGGGCAAGCTTCGCGCGCACGGGATCGCCGAACGGCAAGGGCTTGCCCGACTGGCCCGCGTTCGACGGCAGGCCGGCGACCATCCTGCGCATCGGCGATGCGGCCGACCTGCAGGCGCGCGGCAAGCTGCCGGATTTTTCGCTGTTCGGGCAGGCGCCCAAGCGCTGATCAAGCGCGGATCTGCGAGGGGCTGAGCCCCAGCAGCCGGCGCATCCAGCGGGCCATGTGGCTCGGATGTGCGAACCCGCAGTCGAGCGCGATCTCCGTGATGCTGTGCCGCCCCTCGAGCAGGCGCAGGCGCGCCCGTTCCACGCGCCGCTCGAGCACGAACCGGTGGACCGGCGTACCGGTCGCCTGTCTGAACAGGGCCTTGAAATGCGACGGGCTGAACCCCGCGACCGCGGCCAGTTCGGCGAGCGTCAGGTCCTGGTCCAGGTGGGCGTCGACATAGTCGATGACGTGGCGCAGGCGCCAGGCGGGCAGCGCCCGTGCCGGTGCGGGCGTCGAAGGCGACTGCAGCGCGACGAGGCGCACGGCCAGCGCCGACGCGAGACTGTCGGCGAACAGCCTGCCGCCGGGGTGGGCGGCATGGTCCTCGGCCTGCATCATCCAGCCGATGCGTTCGATCTGCGGATCGCGGACGTGGATCGCCGGCGCGAGGTCGAAGGTGCGCGCGCCGAGTCCCATGTCGTCGGCCGTGGCGCGCAGGTGCGCGGGCGCGAGCCGCAGCAGCAGCGAGGTGGCCGGCCGGGACAGGGTCCAGCGGGTGCTGGAACCACCGGGCACGACGCAGAACTGTCCATGCAACCGCACGCCCTGCCGCTCGGCCTTGCCGGCCCGGTACGACACCGGCACCGGCGCGCCCAGGTGGAGGCACAGGACGTGGCGCTCGTCCACGGGCGAATCGAACCGGCCCGGCGGCACCGGCGACGTCAGGACGTCGAGGAGCGGCAGCGGGGCCGTCGATGGGCTGGGATAGCAAGAGGGTCGGTCGGTCATCGCATCCTCCGGTACGCGTCTCGCCAATGTACAAGGAAATCATCCGTTCGTGTCCGCGGCCGGCCGCCGGTGCGCGCCGGGACCGGCACGCGCCGCTAGCATCCTTCCATGTCCAACGCATCGAAGGAGAGTCGACCATGAAACGCAGGGATTTCTTGTATGCGACCGCGGCAGCCGTCGTGGCCGGCCGTGCGCAGGCGGCGCAGACGGAGGTGGAACGCTATCGCCGCGCGCGGCGCTACGTCGACCTGCCGTGCGGCCGCATCGCCTGTGTCGAGCGGGGCAGGGGCGCGGCGGCGCTGTTCCTGCACGGCGCACCGCTCAACGGCTTCCAGTGGCGCGGGGCGATCGACCGCCTGGCGCCGCACCGGCGCTGCATTGCCCCCGATTTCATGGGCCTCGGCTACTCGCAGGTTCCCGAGGACCAGTCGGTAGCGCCCGCCGCCCAGGTGGCGATGCTGGCGGCGCTGCTCGATGCGCTGGGCGTCGGCCAGGCCGACATCGTCGCTGCTGACAGCGGCGGCGCGGTCGCCCAGCTGTTCCTGGTCCGCTATCCGGCGCGGGTGCGCTCGATGCTGCTGACGAACTGCGACACGGAACCCAACAGCCCGCCGCCGCTGATCCAGCCGGTGCTCGACATGGCCCGTGCCGGCACGCTGGCCGACGATACGGCGACATGGCTGACCGACGGAAACCTGGCGCGCGCGACGTTCGGCACGGCCGTGTACCACGATCCTGCACTGCTCACGGACGACATCATCGAGTATTACGTGGCACCGCTGGTGAGCACGCCGTTGCGGCGCAGGCAGTACCACGCGTTCCACAACGCGCTGGCGCCGAATCCGCTGGCGGGCATCGAGACGGCGCTCAAACGCAGTACGGTGCCGGTGCGGATGGTATGGGGCGCCAGCGACATCATTTTTCCCATGGCGGATGCCGCTTATCTTGACCGTGTTTTCCCGCGCTCGCAGGGCATACGCCGAGTTCCAAAAGGAAAACTATTTTTTCAGGAGGAATTTCCCGATGTTATTGCGGAAGAGGTATTGCAATTATGGCGTGCCGGTTGAGTACAAGAGTTGATTAAAATAATCGATATTTTCCGGGGTTAAATAAGAATATGGACATAATATGAAGGCGTTCCGGATATTAGGAATACATATGTTTTATATGCCATCGCCGATTTACCCGATTTAAATGTCGGAGTATTTGACAGTTACAGGATCTATATCGGTAGAATTTTAAAAAATCCATTTTCTTTCAAATAGATAAGTGATTGGCACGGGAATTGCTAAGGTGTCGCAGTGCTTTACACGCACCTATTACACTTATTCACTTGAAAGGACCACTGAAATGAAATTAAAATTCGCGCTGGCCGCTGCCCTCGCATTCACCGCCATTACCGGCACCGCACACGCCGGCGCCTTTATCAACGGCGGTTTTGAAGCTGGCAATGCAAATGGCTGGACGACTGGGGAAGGGAATCGGAGCGGAGTCGACAATCCAAGCCTGACGCCGGCGACGTTCCTGCCGGGCGGCAGCCTGTACACCGGGCCGGCCACCCGCTCGGCCATCAACGCCGCCGGCACGTCCGATCCGCTGCTGGGCGGATTGCTGGGTTCGACCGTCTATTCGGGCCAGTATTCTTATCGCACGGAAGACACCACGTTCGGCGGTAATGCGTCGGTCCTCAGCCAGAAGGTGACGAATTACACGGAAGCGAACATCTTCTTCGCCTGGAAAGCCGTGCTGGAAAATGGCGGCCACTCCGACGACCAATCGGCCGAACTGCTGATCACGCTGACCGACGACACGACGGGCACGGTCCTGATCAATCGTGTCTACAATGCCGGCGACGGCGGCGGCGGCGTCGACAGCCGTTTCTCCGTCAACGGCGATCTGTTTTATACCTCGGCATGGCAAATTGAACAGCTCGCAATCGATTCGTCGCTGTCGGGCCACGATTTCACGCTGTCGATTCTGGCGGCGGATTGCGAGCCGACCGGCCACACGGGTTATGCCTATATCGACGGTTTCGGTGCCGTTATTCCGCCGGTTAATGTCCCGGAACCGGCTTCGGCCGCGCTGATGCTGCTGGGTGCGGGCGCAATGCTGCGTTCGCGCCGTCGCAAGCAGGCCAAATAAACTGGCATGAATAAACGCCACCTGCGGGGCAATGCCTGTCGCTCAAGGCATTGACCCGCTGGCGCCAGGAGCTAGAACGGATTCACGTGCAACGTGAATCCGTTTTTTATTATGGTTCTCCAAATTGCTGCTCCAACTCGCAAGATTAAATTGCAACACATCACAAATGCGGTCATACTGCATCGGTTGAATTGGTCTGACCAATTTCAACAAATCAGCGATTCCTACGCCAGTTTTGTAAAAACCGGACCGACCAGATAGCGGTAGGGGCGAGGATGGGCGCTGTGCAGCTGTTCTTGGGTACATCAGAGTTCACCATTCCGGAGAAGACATGACGATTTCCAAAAAGCAGTTATGCCAGGCATTTTGTATTGCGGCCGTGTTGGCCGGCACCAGCGCGGGCGTCCATGCGCAAATCTCGTCGCTCGGCGCAACCGGCTGGGCAGCCACCGGCACCAACAACCTGGGCGGGACCGGCACCACCGGCGGCAACGGCGCGGCGGCGGCCAGGATCCATACCGTGTCGACGCGTGCCGGCCTGATCCAGGCCTTGTACGGCAACACGGCCACGATCAAGCCTGACGGCACGTTCAGCGGCACGCTCGACAACAGCAGGAAGATCATTTACATCTCGGGCACCATCAGCCTGAACCAGAACGCGGCCGGTACCGAATTGACGGCCAACAACTACGTGACCTATGCCAACGCGGCCAACAGCACCTGCGCCGGCTACGGCTACACCACGTTCGACAAGATCTGGAGCGACTACCTGGCCGCCTACAAGCCACCCTACGCGAAGGTGCCGCCGTCGACGGACAAGGTCGAGGCGGCCCGCGCCTGTGCCAGCAACCAGATGAAGAAAACCATAGTCCTGACCGTGCCGTCGAATACGTCGATCATCGGCAACGGCTCGACCGCGAAGATCATCCACGGCACCCTGATGATCAGCGGCACGTCGAGCACGCCGGTCGACAACGTCGTGATCCGCAACGTGGCGTTCGAAGACGCGTTCGACTTCTTCCCGGCGTGGGACCCGACCGATTCCGGCGGGCGCTGGAACTCGAACTACGACACCGTGTCGATCCAGTACGCCACCCACGTGTGGATCGACCACTGCACGTTCTCCGACGGCGCGCGCACCGACGACCAATTCCCGTCCGTGTGGGCCGCCCCGTATGACGGCGACCTCTACCACGTGCAGCACCACGACGGCCTGCTCGACATCACCAAGTCGGCCAACCTCATCACCGTGTCGTACAACCACCTGCACGACCACGACAAGTCGATGCTGATGGGCGGCACGGATACGGCCAGCCTGACGGCGGAAAATCCGGGCGTGCTGAAGACCACGTTCCACCACAATTACTTCCAGAACCTCGTGCAGCGCAAGCCGCGCGTGCGCTATGGCATGGTCCACCTGTACAACAATTACTTCGCCGGCAGCAACAGCGTCACGTTGTATAACTGGATGGTGGGGCTGACGTCGGGGCAGGGCTCGAAACTCTACGTCGAGAACAATGTCTTCAACATCAGCGGCGGGGCGACGGCCGGCGACACGATCGGTGCGTCGGTCTCGTCCGGCAGTGCGCTGACCCATTGCGCGGCCCTGTCGGGCATGAGCACGGTGCGTTGCTCGCCCTATATCTTTGACAGCGGCAACCTGCTCAACGGCGCGCCCGTGAACCTGGGGGCGACGGCCCACAGCGCCAATTCACTGGTGACCGTCACGTCCACGCCCTGGTCGTCGGCCAGCAATCCGGCAGGGACGCCGTCGGCGACGCCGGCCAGCTATTACAGCTATTCGGTGGATGGTACGGGCAATCTCGCCACTGCGGTACCGGCCGCGGCCGGCGTCGGCAAGCTGTAGCTCAAGTGCCCGCAATGGCACGCTGTGCGGCTTTGCTGAGCGAGCTGAACGCTTTCTGATACGACCACTCGACCAGTTCCGCCAGATACGCAGAGGGGAAATGTTCGACCTCGACGATCGTTACCCAGTGAAAACGTCCCATGTAGCGGGCTGGCTTCACCCCGGGAATGTCTGTCAGTTCCACAAAACGGTCGGTCGAGACTTTCGTGCTGAAGCGCCATTTCTCCGGCTCGCTTGTCTTGAAATAAGCGAAGTTCTTTCCGCCAACGGCGTACGCAAGAACGTTCGTGGGCGCGCCATGCAGCACTTCGGTCGCGCCCGCGAATCCCCGGCAAAATGATTTCAGCTCTTCGACGTTCATGATTTCCCGCTCGAGAAACAAAAACGCCAACCTGCATGGGTTGGCGTTTCGTTAAATACTGCTGAATTCTTTGGTGGCCCGGGGCGGAATCGAACCACCGACACAAGGATTTTCAA
>CBIHQW010000072.1:0-6394 GCA_966212285.1 Massilia kyonggiensis | reverse complement strand
TCGACGCTGTCGTCGCCCAGGAACTGCAGCGGCAGCACGCCCATGCCGACCAGGTTCGAACGGTGGATGCGCTCGAACGAACGGGCGATCACGGCCTTCACGCCCAGCAGCTGGGTGCCCTTGGCGGCCCAGTCGCGGGAAGAACCCGTGCCGTACTCTTCGCCCGCGAAGATCATCGTCGGGGTGCCTTCCGCGATGTACTTCATGGCCGCGTCGTAGATCGACAGCTGTTCGCCGCTCGGCTGGTGGATCGTGATGCCGCCTTCGACCGCGGAACCGTCGGCCTTCGGCGGGATCATCCTGTTCTTGATGCGGACGTTCGCGAACGTACCGCGCATCATGATCTCGTGGTTGCCGCGGCGCGAGCCGTACGAGTTGAAGTCGGCCTTGATGACGCCGTGGTCCTTCAGCCATTTACCGGCCGGACCGTCTTCCTTGATCGAGCCGGCCGGGGAGATGTGGTCGGTGGTGATCGAGTCGCCGAACACGCCCAGCGCGCGCGCATTGCTGATGCCTGCGGCGGCCGCTTTCGGGGTCATCTCGAAGTCGCCGAAGAACGGCGGCTCGGCGATGTAGGTCGACTCCGGCCAGTCGTAGACCTGGCCCGACACCGACGACACGGCTTCCCACAGCGCGCCCGGGTTGCCCTTGACGTCCGCGTAGTTGGCCTTGAAGACGTCCGAGTTCATCGCGAGCTTCATCAGGTCGTGGATTTCCTGCGAGGTCGGCCAGATGTCGCCCAGGTAGACGTCGACGCCGTCCGCACCCTTGCCGACCGGTTCCGTCATCAGGTCGCGCGTGACGTTGCCGGCGATCGCGTAGGCGACGACCAGCGGCGGCGAGGCCAGGAAGTTGGAGCGGATGTTCGGGTGGATGCGCGCTTCGAAGTTACGGTTGCCCGACAGGACGGCGGCGGCGATGATGTCGTTCGACGTGATCGCGGCGTTCAGTTCCGGGGTCAGGTCGCCGGCGTTGCCGATGCAGGTGGTGCAGCCGTACGCGGTCAAGCCGAAGCCCAGCTGCGTCAGGTACGGCAGCAGGCCGGCCGCTTCCAGGTAGTTGGTGACGACGCGCGAGCCCGGCGCCAGCGACGACTTGATGTGCGGCGCGACGGTCAGGCCCTTCTCGACGGCCTTCTTGGCCAGCAGTCCCGCGGCCAGCATCACGCTCGGGTTCGACGTGTTGGTGCACGACGTGATCGCGGCGATCAGCACGTCGCCGTTCTTCACGCGCACGCCGTTGGTCGTCTCGTAGACCTTCGACAGGTCTTCCGGCGACTTGTTGAAGCCGTTTTCGCTCGTCGGCTTGGAGAACAGCTCGGTGAAGTTGGTCTTCACATTGCCCAGTTCGATGCGGTCCTGCGGACGCTTCGGACCGGCCAGCGACGGGGTGACGGTCGACAGGTCCAGGTGCAGCACGCGGGTGTAGTCGATCTCGCCTTCCTTCGGGATGCCGAACAGTTGCTGGGCCTTGAAGTAGTTTTCGAAGGCGGCCAGTTCTTCCTCGGTGCGGCCGGTGCCGCGGAAGTAGTCGACGGTCTTTTCGTCGACCGGGAAGAAGCCCATCGTCGCGCCGTATTCCGGTGCCATGTTGCCGATGGTGGCGCGGTCGGTGGTCGACAGCGACGCGGTGCCTTCGCCGAAGAATTCCACGAACTTGCCGACGACCTTCTCTTTACGCAGCATCTCGGTGATGGTCAGCACCAGGTCGGTCGCGGTGCAGCCTTCGCGCAGCACGCCGGTCAGGTTGACGCCGATGACGTCCGGGGTCAGGAAGTAGACCGGCTGGCCCAGCATGCCGGCTTCCGCCTCGATGCCGCCCACGCCCCAGCCCACGACGCCGACGCCGTTGATCATGGTGGTGTGCGAATCGGTACCGACCAGCGTGTCCGGGTAGTACATGGAGCCGTTCTTCATCACGCCGCGCGCGAGGTATTCCAGGTTCACCTGGTGGACGATGCCGAAGCCCGGGGGCACGACGCCGAACGTGTCGAACGCCTGCATGCCCCACTTCATGAACTGGTAGCGCTCGTTATTGCGCTGGAACTCGATCTTCATGTTCAGGTCGAGCGCGTCCGGGGTGCGGAAGTGGTCGATCGTGACCGAGTGGTCGACGACCAGGTCCACCGGGACGAGCGGCTCGATCTTCTTCGGATCGGCGCCGGTCTTGGCGGCCACGTTGCGCATCGCGGCCAGGTCGGCCAGCAGCGGCACGCCGGTGAAGTCCTGCAGCACGACGCGGGCAACGACGAACGGGATCTCTTCGGTGCGGGCGGCGGTCGGGCCCCAGTTCGCCAGCTGGCGGACGTGCTCTTCGGTCACCTTCTTGCCGTCGCAGTTGCGCAGCACGGACTCAAGGACGATACGGATCGACACCGGCAGGCGCGACAGGTTCACGCCCAGCGATTCGGCGAGGGCCGGGAGGGAATGGAACTGGCCGGTCTGTCCCCCAGCGAGCGGGAATTCCTTCAGCGTATTCAACGTGTTCTGAGACATTAACTTCTCCTTTGTGGGGATATTGTTGTTACCTGCAACTCAATCAGCTTTTCGGCTCGGCGGGCGCCGAGGCCACCACCGGCGGCTTGGCCTGCTCCGCGTCCTTGCATTCGTTGGCCAGCTGGCGGCTCTGCTTCGAATCGAGCAGGATGCCCTTCGACGGGATGCCGATCCAGACCAGGCCCAGTTTCGCATTCTCGTAGCGCTGCGCGCCCGTGGTGGTGCCGACCTTGTCCATCAGGCGCAGGCGGTTCTTCCAGCGCAGGGCGATGTGGCTGTCGTCCATCAGGTTGCGGTAGATGGTGACTTTGTTGTTCAACTCGCAAGAATACTCGGCCATCGTCGTGTCGGTGATGTCCGGTTCGGGCTCGTTGTCTGCGACCTCTTGCTTAGTGTCCTCTTTTTTCGCTTTTTTATGCTTGGAGGATTTTGCCTTTTCTTTCAGGACTTTGGTCGCTTTAGGATGGGTTTCGGCGGCAGTCGCCGTTGCGCAAAGACCGGCGGCCGCGAGCGCAAAGGCACAGGCGGCTGCGATGTGATTCAGAGTGATGGCCATCAGATGGATTCCGGTTGATTGACGAGTGCCGCCGCGGCATCCGGCAGCGCAAGGCCGGCCAGCTTCGCGCGCTGCAACACCGTCCAATAATATCGGTAGCTGGCGCGGTCGTGCAAGCGGCCACCGTGGGCGATCGGACCCCAGTCCTTGGCCATCGCCGCCGTCAGGATGCTTGTCGCTTCATTCACTTCCGCGAGGCGCGGCGTGAATGCCTTGACGATCGGCTTGATCTGGTCGGGGTGGATGCTCCACATGCGCGTAAAGCCGAATTCGGCGGCGGCGCGCTGGGCGTCGTTGGCGACGACCGCGCTGTCCTTGATCTCGGTCGTCACATTATGCGAAGGGACTTTGTCATGCGCATGACATGCCGCAACCATCTCCAGCTTCGCGCGGACGACGAGGGGATGGGTAAATTGACCCGGCGTACGCATCGCGGCGGCCGGTACCGCGCCGAAGTGCGCCGAGACGAAATCCATGATGCCGAAAGAGAGGCTTTCGACCTGGGGCAGGGCGGCGATCGCGTACACGTCGTGCAGGGCGCCGTGCGTTTCGATCAGGACGTGCAGCGGGAGGAAATCACGTCCTGCCTTTGCGGCGGCCTCGTTGACCAGCTCTTGCGCGCGCACGACGTCTTCGAGGCTGTTCGGCTTGGGCAGCACGACGTAGGCGAGCCGTTTCGCGGCGGCGCCGACGATGATCTCGACGTCCTGCGCAAAGTGGGGACTGCCCACGTCATGCAGGCGGGCGCCGATGCGGTTGAAGCGGTTGTCGTCGCTATTGATCAGTGCTGCGACCAGCTCGGCGTGCGCGCGCTCGTCGCCGGCGCTGGCGCCGTCCTCGCAGTCGAAGGTGATGTCGAAAATGGGACCAAGCTCTTGTTGCAGGGCCATCGATTTGCGCATCAGCTTCTCGCTGCCGGCATAGTGGTCGCAGGCAGGGAGCAGCAGCGGCTGGCGTTGGCCCTGGAATAAAACCTCGGAAGGATGCATGGTGGTTCCGAAAAAAACGGCGGCGCGTCCAGCGCGCCGCCGTTGTGGCATTACTGGCCCAGCAGGTGAGCGACGCCTGCGCGCTCTTCGTTCAGTTCGTTCAGCGTCAGGTTGATGCGCTCTTGCGAGAACGCGTCGATTTCCAGGCCCTGGACGATCTTGTACTCGCCGTTTTCGGTGGTCACCGGGAAGCCGAAGACGATGCCTTCCGGAATGCCGTACGAACCGTCCGACGGCACGCCCATCGTGGTCCACTTGCCGTTGGTGCCCAGCACCCAGTCACGCACGTGGTCGATGGCGGCGTTGGCGGCCGACGCGGCCGACGACGCGCCGCGGGCGTCGATGATGGCGGCGCCGCGCTTGCCGACGGTCGGCAGGAACGTGTTGGCGTTCCATTCCTGGTCGTTGATCAGGTCCTTGACCGACTGGCCGTCGACCGTGGCGAAGCGGTAGTCGGCGTACATGGTCGGCGAGTGGTTGCCCCAGACGACCATCTTCTCGATGCCGCCGACGGCCTTGCCGGTCTTGGCAGCGACTTGCGACAGCGCGCGGTTGTGGTCCAGGCGCAGCATGGCGGTGAAGTTCTTGGCCGGCAGGTTCGGGGCCGATTTCATCGCGATGTGGGCGTTGGTGTTGGCCGGGTTGCCGACCACCAGGACTTTCACGTCGCGCGACGCGACGGCGTCCAGCGCCTTGCCCTGCACCGTGAAGATCTGGGCGTTGGCTTCCAGCAGGTCTTTACGCTCCATGCCCGGGCCGCGCGGACGGGCGCCGACCAGCAGGGCGACGTCCGCATCCTTGAACGCGGTCATCGGGTCGCTGTGGGCGGTCATGCCGGCCAGCAGCGGGAATGCGCAGTCTTCCAGTTCCATCATGACGCCTTTCAGCGCCTTCTGTGCTTTTTCGTTGTCGATTTCGAGCAGCTGCAGAATGACCGGCTGGTCCTTGCCCAGCATGTCGCCGTTGGCGATGCGGAACAGCAGGGAATAGCCGATCTGGCCGGCCGCGCCGGTAACGGCAACGCGCTTAGGGGTTTTAGCCATGATGAATCTCCAAAGTGGGAAAGAAAAACGGGGCGACGCAGAGGATACGCCAGTTTGGGAAAACTGCAATCATACCAAAAGCACTACCCGCGGGCCGGGCGTGCGACGGTTGCCGACAGGCGGGGCGCCCACGCTCGATCGACCGCGAGTGTATTCCCGCGCCATTCCATCTGTCAATTCATATCATATGTCTTATATAAGACACATAATCCGAGGGTTTCTCCACTGGACGGACTATAGGATTTATGAAAAAATCGCTGTCTATGAACCCAGCCCCGTCCAATCCGAACAGCAATGGTGCCACGAATACGAGCGCCGGCAGCGCTGTCGGCGGCGCGGCGCCTTCCCCCACATTCTCTCCACTTTACCAGCAGATCAAGGCGCTCATCACGCAGAGCTTGCAGTCCGGCGAATGGAAGCCGGGCGAGCTGATCCCCAGTGAAGTCGAACTGGCCGGCCGCTACAAGGTCAGCCAGGGCACCGTGCGCAAGGCCATCGACGAGCTCGCGGCCGAGCACCTCGTCGTGCGCCGCCAGGGTAAAGGCACGTTCGTCGCCACCCACAACGAGGCGCGCGCGCACTTCCGTTTCCTCAAGCTGATGCCCGACGAGGGCGTCCCCCAGCATTTCGATCACGAATACCTCGAAGTCAAGCGCATCCGTGCGCCGGCCGAGGTGGCGCGCCTGCTCGACCTGAAGTCGGGCGACGCCGTCGTCTATATCAAACGGCTGATGAGCGACGGCGGCGCGCCGACGATCCTGGAAGAACTCTGGTTGCCCGGGCAATTGTTCAAGGGGCTGACGGCCGAACGCCTGGCGGAATACAAGGGCCCGATGTATGGACTGTTCGAATCGGAATTCGGCACGCGCATGATCCGCGCGTCCGAAAAGATCCGGGCGGTGGCGGCGGACGCGCCCACGGCGCAGGCGCTGAAAGTGCCCGAAGGAACGCCGTTGCTGTGCGCGGACCGGGTGTCGTTTACGTATGGAGACAAGGCGGTGGAATTGCGTCGTGGACTGTATCTGACCACCAAGCACCATTACCAAAACGAATTGTCGTGAATTGTTTTTGCGGCGGCTCTATGCTGCTGCATGAATCGCTTGCAGCGATTACAATGCCTTGATTTTGGGCAAGCGTCGAAGAGCAACCCGGCGTAGTCCGGATATCAATATAAATAAACGCTTTAAGGGAGGTGTTCCAATGTCCGAAGCCGTGAAAAACGTGCAAAAAAGAGGGCAGCCGATCCGTAATGTGAGCATTACGGACATCACGATGAACTACAAGCAGCCGCCGTCGGCCATCGTGTCGATC
>CBIHQW010000071.1:0-6581 GCA_966212285.1 Massilia kyonggiensis | reverse complement strand
GCCCATACCACTGGTAGACGCCCACGAAGCCGCCGGTGCGGAGGATCCAGATTTTTTTCGTGCTGCGATCCATGACGATGGTGTGGTGGAAGCCGTCGGCCACGTTGCTTGCGTCGGGCATGCGCACGCGGACGAACGGGCCGCCGTGTGCCGTGTCGGGCGGCGCGGATTCCGGGACCGCGGTGCTGAAGCCCGCGAACGAGATGCCGTAGCGAGACGCCAGGGATTCGGACAGCGGGCAGGCGAACGCTTGCGCCGACAACAGGCTCGTCAGGGTGGCCAACATCATATGCTTCATCGCGGTATCCAATCGGTGCGTTTGCGTTTGCCCCAACAACGATATCAGTTCGACTCCGCCAGAGGTACGCACATTCTCACCTTCAAGTCTACAATGAACGGCACCGTCACCGGAGGGTCTGGTCATGCACGCCTGCGTCAAACGTTGTGCCTTGTTCGCCTGTTCATTGCTGGTCGCATGTGCCGCGAACACGCGCGGTCCGGCCCTGGACGACTATGTCACGCAAGGCATGGCACGTACCCATGCCCAGGGCCTGGCCGTTGCGGTCATCGACAACGGCAAGGTCACGAGGATCGGCACGTGGGGCAAGCGGAACGCCAGGGGCGATCCCCTGACGCCTGACACGGTGATGTACGGCGCCTCGCTGACAAAATCCGTGTTCGCCTACACGGTGATGCAGCTGGTGGAAGAGGGCAAGCTGGGTCTCGACACGTCGATCGCCGCCTACTTGCCCAAGCCATTGCCCGACTACACCGGCGAAGCCAGGAAATATGCGGCGTGGGACGGGCTCGCGGGCGACGAACGCTGGCGCAAGCTCACGCCGCGCATCCTGCTGACGCATAGCGCCGGCTTTTCCAATTTCGGTTTCCTCGAGCCGGACGGCAAGCTGAGATTTCACTTCGATCCCGGCACGCGCTATGCGTATTCCGGCGACGGCATGATCCTCCTGCAATTCGTGATCGAGCGGGGCCTCGGCCTCGACCTTGGCAAGGAAATGCAGAGACGCGTATTCGATCGCCTTGGCATGACGAACACGGGCATGACGTGGCGGCCGGAATTTGCCGCCAATCTGGCCGATGGCTGGAAGGAAGACGGCACCGTCGAGCCGCATGACGAACGCAGCAAGACAAGGGCGGCCGGCTCGATGGACACGACGATCACCGATTTCGCCCGGTTTGCGGCCGCCTATGTCAGTGGAGAAGGCTTGGCGCCAGCGTCGCGCCGGGAATTGACCCGGGCCCAGCTGCCAATCGAAACCGCTTCGCAGTTCCCGTCGCTGCAGCCGCTTGCCGCGCCGGAAAAGCGTCACCGGAACCTGGCCGCGGGGCTCGGTGTCGTGACCTTCATTGGCCCGCAAGGTGCCGGCTTTCAAAAGGGTGGCCACAACGATTCGACAGGCAATACCTGGGTTTGTCTGGAGGCGCACAAGCGCTGCGTCGTCATCCTGTCGAACGATGTCCGTGCCGAGGCATTGTTTCCCGGGATCGTAAAAATCGTTCTTGGTGAAACCGGTATGCCGTGGAGCTGGGAATATGGCGCTTCAAGTTGGGCGAGGCCATAGCGTGCCGTATTCGAGGGGGCGTCACAGACTGATTCTCGTCTCGAGGAATTCGAGGTACTTCGGATCGTCTTCCATGAAGATATCGATCCCGCCACCCATATACGCCCGCGTCAACTCGTCGGCTGCTTTGTCGAACTCGTCTTGCTGAAAGTAAAGCTGCCCGAGCCGCAAGTGAATATAAGGGTTGCCTAGCCCCTTGGGACATTGTACAGCGTTATAAAAACACTTGAATGCCTTGTCGAAGTTCTGCGAGCGGAAGTGTACATCGCCAAGTGCAACATAGATCCACGTTGCCGCTTCCCACTGCTGAAGTTCACCCGGCAGCAGCTTCAGCGCGGCGATGTATTTTTGTTTGGCGTCCTCCGGCCTCCCGGCCGACGCCAGCGCATCGCCCTCTTTGCACAGTTCGGCGATCCGCTCATGCACCGTGCCGATCCGCTTCCTCGAGAAAGATACCGACCCACGCATCCAGCACGCCCCAGAAATCGACCGGCTCGGGATTCTCGGGATCTTCGTGCCACCAGATGACGCCCGTGGCTTCGCCATTGCCCACGCAATTCAGGCACAGGTAATCGCCGGCGCCGTTGTGGAATACGGCCACGGTTCGGGTGATATCGATGGGCAGGGCGCGCGCGGTGGCGTCGTCGATGTCGAACTTGTCGTCGGACAGGAATGCCCAATCCTCGACCGGCAACGGTCCCATCGAATTCGCCGGCAGGAAGGTCCAGCCATCGTGCAACTGCGTGTAGAAGTCGCGGAATTTGGCGGGCACCCAGTCCCAGATCGCGCGCAGGCGCTCCGGCACTCCAGTGATCGGGGCGCGGCCGCGATAAAAGTTCAGGTCGTCGCCGCCGACGGTGTAGAGATACAGCAGCGACAACGTATCGTCCTGTTCGCGCATCACGTACAGGCGCTTCAGCATCGTCCGCAGGAAGTCCTGGACGCTGGGCCACTCCGCGGCAAAGTCGCTCCATTCCGTGAGCAGCGCGAGCCTGCGCCCGTGTTCCTGCTCGTCGATGAAGCGCAGCCACTGCACGGGCATGGCCGGGTCCGCTTCGGCTTCGGCCGGCGTGGCCACCAATGCAGCCGGCTGCACGAACTTCTGCAATTCATCCAGTACCGCGTTCTTGTCAATTTCAGTTGTCATCGCTTCGTCTTCTCATTGATTGCCCCCCAGGAGATTATAAATCTGCTGTTGCAGCTCGGCCGCCATGTCGACCTCTTTCTGCATCATCTCCTGCCGGAATGCCGGGTCCACGGCAATGCCGCCTTTCTTGTATTCGGTCCATTCGGCGAACGATTTCGCGCCTTTCGACGTATTCGCCGTTTCGCTCAGGCCGATGAAGTTGCGGGGATTGTTCAGCACCGCGAGCTGGTCTTCCTGCGACAGCCGGGCGAATCCTTCCATTTCCGTGATCTGCTTCATCGACACGATATGGTCGGCGTGCAGCGGCTTCGTGACCGTCAGGCCGGGGAGTGCACGATCGGGCATCGGCAAGGTCACGCCTTCGTTGACCTGTTTCTGGATCGCGGAACTCGGCGTCTTGGAACGCAGGCGCGCGTACGTCGATGCCGAGACGCGTGGCGGCGGTTCCACCGGCGGCGTGACCGGCGGCTCGGCGGTCGTCGCAGGCGGGCGCAGCGAGACGCGAACGTTCCCGCCGTTCATGCCCAGCGTGCCCGGTTCGACCGATACCTGGACCCGCTGCGCAAACTCCCACGCCCCGGGCGCCGCCTTCGCCCCCAGATACCCGCCCAGGAAGCTGCCCGCGATCGCCGACCACTTCTGGCCGTCGCTGCCTTCGCCGAACATCTTGCCGCCGACCCAGCCGCCGCCGATCCCGCCCGCGAACGCGCCGACGAGGCCACCCACCGCGATCACGGGCCCGGCGAGCACGATCGCCGAGCCGACGCCCACGACCAGCAGCGACGCATGCACCCAGCCCGGCACGAGGTTCTCCGGATTGATCGTGTCGGTCTGCGCCGTCCCGCCGCCGATGTAGACGTTATTCGATCCTTTCGTGATGACGGCGCTGCATCCGGTCTTGTCGTCCACGCGCGCGGCCGGCATGCCGTTGATGTAGACCTGGCCGCTGCCCGTCGCGATCGGTATCGGCCCCGGATGCTTGGCGCACATGACCTTGTCGACGTGCGCGCGTGCGGCGGCGATGCCGTTGACGAAGACGTTGGACGAGCCGGTCATGGCGATGGCGCCGGTGACTTCCTTGGCGGCGAAGCTCATCGTGCTCATCGCCTCGCCCAGGCCCGCGCCCATGGCCGCGCCCGCGCCGACGACGGCCACCGCCGCCAGGCCGCCCGTGCCGACGATCGCCACCCCGGCCACCGCAATGGCCGCGCCGATGAGCAGGCCTTTTAAAAGCCAGCTCATGGTCGGGCTGTGCCCGATCGGGTCGCCCAGCCGTGCCGCCGCCGGCATCTAGCGCTCCGCGACCCGGTCTTGCGCGACCCGATCGAGATGCGCGCGCACCTCCGTCAGACTGTAGAACGGCACGGACGACGAACTGGCCTGGATGTACTGGGCCAGGTGCAGCCGTTCGCCCAGTGCCGGGCCCGGCGGCTCCGCCGTGCGCTCCAGCTTGACCGTGCCGGAAGGCCGCAGCAGCGACAGCCCGCCGTTCGTGCGGGAGACGTTTGCCTGCAGGCGCGTGCCCTCTGCGTCATAGAATTCCCAGTGGTCCTGGTTGACGTCGCGCGCCGACAGCTTGCTGCCCGCCTCGTGCCTGTCCGCGAACACGTGCAGGGTCTTGCGCGGCTCGGACAGGGCGAAGATCGTCGGCAGGGCGGGGGACTGGGCAGGGGCCGGCCCGTCCTGCGCCTGCGGCAGCGGGCGGCGCAGCCTGATGCTGTCGACGATCGCGTCGAATGCCGCATTCCACTCGTCGCTGAACTCGCGCAGGCACGTCGCCGCCATCAGCATCGCCTCGATGGTGCCCGGCTTGCTGCCCTGGACCAGCGTGATGACCTGGCGCTGGTGCATGAAGCCCGCCTCGTTGCGCCAGCTGTAGGCCAGTTCCAGCGCCGGCGCGCCATCCACCGTGCGTTCCGTCATCGCCTTCAGCTGGAAGCGGGGCAGTGCGCGCGTCAGTTCCTTCGTCAGGCGCTCGCCGAACTGGTCCAGTCGTTCTTCGGGCTTGACGTCCGCGTGCGAGACGACGACGTTGAACTCGCTGGGACCATCGTCGCGCAAGGTGAACATGTGCATCGTCTTGTCCTTCAGCTGCGCGGGCAGTTCGAAGGTGGCGTGGTTGGCGTGGTACATGGCGCGCTCGCTCATTTGCTCATTTATTTATTCAGGTCGATCCGGCTGCCCATCACGGCGACGTTCACGCCCTGGATCAGGATCGTGCCGTCGGCCTGCAGCACGATCTTGCTGCTGCCGACTTCCAGCGTGATGTCGGTGTTGGCCTTCAGGTGGATGTGCTCCGTCTGCGACGTCAGCTCGATGTTCTGCTTCGCGGTCTGGTGCAGGTGGGCGTTCTGCGCCACCAGTTCGATGTTGGTCTTGGCTGTCGCGTGGATGTAGTCGTCCTGGGCGGTCAGCTCGATGTTGGTCTTGGCCGTGTCGTGGATGTGGCCCGTCTGCGCCGTCGTCACGATGTACTGCTTGACCGTGTTGGTCTGGTAGCCCGTGCTGACCGTGTTGGTCTGGTGCGGTCCGTTGACGACCGTCGCCTGCGTGTTCTGGACGGTCGTGACCATATCCTTCTGCGAGTGGATATTGATCAGTTCCTTGCCCTTGCTGTCATGGATCACCATCTCGCAGAAGCCGCCGCCGCCGGGTGTCGAGCGGCTCTTGAAACCCATCATGTGGGCGCCGTCCGGCAGGCCGTACGGGACCGGCTGGTCGGCATTGAACAGGCGTCCCGTGCAGACGGGGCGGTCCGGATCGCCCTCGAGGTAGTCGATGATCACTTCCTGCCCGATGCGGGGGACCGAAATCGTGCCCCAGCCGCGTCCCGCCCACGGCTGCGAGACGCGGATCCAGCACGAGCTGCGTTCGTCGCGGCGGCCGTAGCGGTCCCAGTGGAACTGCACCTTGATGCGGCCATACTTGTCCGTGTGGATCTCCGAGCCCTTGGGCCCGACGACCGTCGCCGTCTGCGGTCCGGGCATGCGCGGCGGCGGGTGCGCGCGGCGCGGGCGATAGGGGATCTTGCGGCGGATGGCGGTGAACGTGTTGCGATAGACGTCGCTCTGCCCGCGCTCGAAATAATTGTTGCGGGCGCTGACCTGCACCGACAGCACGAGGAAGTCGTTGTCGCCCTCGGTCGCCGGATCGAACCAGTGGTGATCCAGCAGCTTGAACGTGTGCCCGGCGACCAGGCCGCGGCAGTCGGACGCACCCGTGAAGACCTTGGCCTGCCACTCCAGCACTTCCAGGCGCTGGCGTGCTTCGCGCTGGCCGTCGTCCTTGTCCTTGTACGAAAAGGCCGGGTTGCCGTCGTAGATTTCCATGGTCGGCATGTCGCCCTGCTGCGTCACGGTGGGCAGCTCCACGTACTGCATCGCATTGGGCGCCTTGAAGTCGAACGTGTTCAGGGCGACCTTCGTCGGCTGCAGGTTGCGCTCGGCGGCGAATGCCGTCACGCTGTCGCGGTCGTGCCAGCGGTTGCCGCCGTTGAATTCGACCTCGGCGTGATCCTTCTGCGGCGGGCAGAATGCGCCCGAGCGCGAATCGTCGCTGATCACCATCACGTGGCCGTTCGGCTTGTGGTCGAAATAGTAGAACAGCCCGTACTTTTCCATCAGGCGGCAGACGAAGTGCTCGTCCGTCTCGTCGTACTGCACGATGTAGGTCTCGGGCCGGTAGGTCTGGCTGACACGGAATTCGTAGGCGGCGAGGCCGTTGTAATCGCCCTTGAAGATCGTGTCGAGCACCTCGAGCACGCTCTGGTCCTGGAAGATGCGCGAGTTGACGCGCTGCTTCAGGTAGCTGAGCCAGGGCACGATCTGCGCGTGATAGAACGCGAAGCCGCCGTC
>CBIHQW010000070.1:0-7045 GCA_966212285.1 Massilia kyonggiensis | reverse complement strand
TTCGAGGGCGAAGTCCTGCGCGGCATGGACTTCGAACGCTGGCGCCCGTGGGTGCTCGTGATCGAGGCGACCCTGCCGAACAGCCGCGAGACGAACCACGGCAGCTGGGAGCACCTGGTCACGAACCGGCGCTACCGCTACGCATGGTTCGACGGCCTGAATCGCTACTACGTGGCCGAGGAACACGCGGAACTCATGGCCAGCTTCGGCATCCAGCCGAACGTGTTCGACGACTACATTTCATACCACCTCGACAGGGCCTGGTCCGCGAACCGCGCGGCGACGCAAGCCTTGCGCGAAACGGAAGAACAGGCCGACGCGGCACGCGCCGAGCTGCACGACATGATGCAGTTCGCCGAGAACCTGGAAACGGAAAAGCAGGAGGCGCTCGCCGAGATCGCGCAGCTGCGCCAGGACCTCGCCCAGGCCCACGCCAACGGCCAGCAGGCCACGCTGTGGGCGCGCGACCTCGAGGAGCGCCTGACCGCGACCTACGACAGCACGTCGTGGAAGGTGACGCGGCCGCTGCGCGCGGCGGGCGCGCTCGTCATCCGCCTGCGCCGGCCCGGCCTCGCGCGCCGGCTGCTGACGCGCGTGACGAAGAACCAGCGTATCCGCCGCACCCTGATCCCGTTCCTGCTGCGCCATCCGGCGCTGAACCGGCGCGTGTCCGGCGTGCTGCAGGCCGTCAAGGGCAGCCTGCCGCAGCCGGTGGTGAACATCGACGTCCCCGAAGAACTCAAGGGCCTGCCGGTCTCGGTCCGCAACGTGCTGGCCGACCTGCAGCGCGCCCGCAAACACACAGGCGGTTGAACCATGCGCATCGTGATCGACTTCGACGACAGCCAGGACCGCATCGACCCCGCGGCGCTGGCGCTCGCCCAGGACTTCCTCCGCACGAACGACGGCCATGAGATCTGGCTGACCGTCTCGAACCGCGCGCACGCGGCGGTGGAGACGCTGCGTGCGACGTTCAAGGAACGCCTGCGCGTGTTCGACTTCCCCTCCAATCCGCGCTATGCCCCCGCCGTGCGCATCCACGCCTTCGCGGGCCTGGAACCCGACGTCGTGCTAACGCTGGCCAAGGCCGGCCGCGCGCGCGCGATGCCGGGCGCCCCGTTCGCGCACGTCGTGTCCGTACCCGGCACGGAAAACGCCGCCGCGCTGTGGATCCGCATCGCGGCCAGCGCGGCCGAGAAGGTGGCGCCGCCCGCGCCGCAGGCGCGTCCTAAGCTGGCCTACGTGTCCCCGCTGCCGCCCGTCAAATCCGGCATCGCCGACTACAGCGCGGAACTGCTGCCGGAGCTGGCGAAGTATTACGAGATCGACCTTGTCGTCGACCAGGAACGCGTGATCGATCCGCGCGTGGCCGGCTTCCCGCAGCGGTCTCCCGACTGGCTGCGCGCCAACGCGCATGCGTTCGACCGCGTCGTCTACCACTTCGGCAATTCGCACGCGCACCAGCACATGTTCGAGTTGATCCGCGACGTGCCCGGCATCGTCGTGCTGCACGACTTCTTCTTCTCGGGTGTGCTGGACAACCTGGAAAACGAAGGCTACCTGCCGCAGGCGTTCCTGCACGCGCTCTACGAATCGCACGGCTTCCCCGGCCTGCTCGACCACGCGAAGAACGGCCGCCATGCGGCGATCTGGAAGTACCCCGTCAACAAGGGCGTGCTCGACGCGGCCGCCGGCGTGATCGTGCACTCGGATTTTTCGACGACGCTGGCAGCAAGCTGGTACGGCTTGCAGACGGCCGCCGGCTGGCGCACGATCCCGCTGCTGCGCGGCCGCCCGGACGGCAGCATCGGCCCGGACGCGCGCGCGAACGCGCGCACGCGTCTCGGCCTCGCACCGGACGATTACGTCGTGTGCACGTTCGGCATGCTGGGCCGCACGAAGCTGAACGACGAACTGCTGGACGCCTTCCTGGCGTCGCCGCTCGCGCAGGATCCGCATTGCAAACTGGTGTTCGTGGGCGAGAACGACCCGGGCCCGTACGGCGGCGAACTCCTGCAGAAGGCGAACGCCGGCACGGCAAAGGAGCGCATCCGCATCACGGGCTTCGTCGACGCGGCGACCTATGCGGACTGGCTGGCCGCTGCCGACTGCGCCGTGCAGCTGCGCACGTCGACGCGCGGCGAGACGTCGGCCTCCGTGCTGGACTGCCTGCTGTACGGCCTGCCGACCGTCGTCAACGCGCACGGTTCGACCGCCTCGATCGACGACGAACTGCTCGTCAAGCTGCGCGACGATTTCACCGTCCCCGAACTGGCCGGCGCGCTCGCGCACCTGCACGGCGACGCCGGCGCACGCACGGCGCTGTCGGCAAAAGCCCTCGCCCACATGGAAGCCGAGCATGCGCCGGCGCGCGTTGGCCGCTTGTATGCGGACGCCATCGAGCACTTCACGCACCACGGCAGCCACGCGCACTACCGCCAGGTCGTGCGCGCCGCGGCACCCGTGTGCCCGGACAGCGAGCTGGCCCCGCTCGCCGCGGCCATCGCGTTCAACCGCGCGCCCGCCGCGCCGCGCCAGCTGCTGGTGGACGTGTCGGCCCTCGTACAGTCGGACCTCAAGACGGGCATCCAGCGCGTCGTGCGCAGCGTCCTGCTGGCGATGCTGAACGATCCGCCGCCGGGGTTCCGCATCGAGCCCGTGTTCTCGCACGGCGGCGGCACCCCTTACCGCTACGCGCGCCGGTTCGCGCTGAACCTGACGGGCACCACCGGCCTCGCGCTGGAAGACGCGCCCGCCGACCTGCGTCCGGGCGACGTGTTCCTCGGCCTGGACCTGTTCACCAACGGCACGTCGCAGAACGAGGCGCTGCTGCGGTCGATGTCGGACCGGGGCGTGCACATCCACTTCGTCGTGTACGACCTGCTGCCGATGCTCCGTCCGGACGTGTTCCCGTTCGGGACGGAACAATACTTCGGCGACTTCCTGCGCACCGTGCACGCCGTGGCCGACGGCGTGATCTGCATCTCGCGCGCCGTCGCCGACGAGCTGGCGGGCTGGTACGAAGGACAAGGCCTGCGCCGCCGGCTGCCGCTGCAACTGGGCTGGTTCCACCTGGGCGCCGACATCGACGCCAGCGCCCCGAGCACGGGCATGCCGCCCGACGCCCACGTCGTGCTGAACGCCCTCGCCGCGCGCCCCAGCTTCCTGATGGTCGGCACGGTCGAACCGCGCAAGGGCCAGGCGCAGGCGCTGGCCGCGTTCGAGCAGCTGTGGGAGCGCGGCGTGGACGTCAACCTCGTCATCGTCGGCAAGGAAGGGTGGATGGTCGAGCAGCTCGCCGCGCGCATGGCGAATCACCCGGAAAAGGGCAGGCGCATGTTCTGGCTGGCCGGGATCTCGGACGAGATGCTGTTGAAGCTGTATGCCGGTTCGGCGGCGCTGCTGGCCGCGTCCGAAGGCGAGGGCTTCGGCCTGCCGCTGATCGAGGCGGCGCAGCATGGCATCCCGATCATCGCGCGCAGCCTGCCCGTGTTCCGCGAAGTCGCGGGCGACCACGCCTATTACTTCGACGGCCTCGCGCCCGCCGACCTGGCGCGCGCCGTCGAGGACTGGCTCGCCCTGCACCGTGCCGCCCAGGCTCCCGTCTCCACCGGCATGCCGTGGCTGACGTGGGACCGCAGCGCGCGCCAGGTGATCGACACGGTTATCGAAGGGCGCTGGTATCGCACGCTGCCCGGCACGGACGCGTAATCCGTGATGCGGCCCGCCTGGCGTTTCCCGTTGGCGCTGCTGGCCGCGCTGGCCGTGCTGTTCTGCCTGAACAAACCCATCCTCGGCGGCGACATGCTCGAGTACACGCTCGACGCGGTCGCCATCGCGCGCCACGGCACGCCCGACATCCGCCTGGACGACATCGCCGCCGTGCGCAAGCTCGTGCCGCAACTGGGCTGGGCGTTCGATCCGCTGGAACAGGACATGCGCGCAGGCGTTCAAAACGTCTACCCCGCCTTCGTGCGCGGGCGCCACGGCGACGTCTTCACTATCCACTTCTTCGGCTACCCCGCGCTGGCTGCGTTACCCTTGCGCGTGTTCGAGGCGACGGGCATCCCGCCGCTGAAGGCGTTCCAGGCCGCGAACTACGCGGCCATCTTCGTGCTCGGCCTGGCGCTGCTGCGCTTCTTCGGCTCGGCCGTGAGCGCGGGCCTGGGCGTGCTGCTGTTCCTCGGCTGCGGCGGCGTGCTGTACATGAACCAGACGAGCCCGGAGTGCGTCGGCGCCGCCTCGCTGCTGGCCGGCCTGCTGTTCTGGCTGGGCGGCGCGCCGGTCTCCGGCGGCGTCATGGCCGGCCTCGCGGCGCAGCAAAATCCCACCATCGTCATGTTTTTCGTCTTCGCGCCGCTGTTGAAACTGTGCGCCGACTGGCGGAGCGACGTGGACGTCCGGACGAACGTGAAGACGCAGCTGACGCGCGCGAACGTCGCCGGCTGGTTGGCCGGGCTGGCCCTGTTTGCGCTGCCGCCGCTGTTCAACCTCGCGCAGTTCGGCGTCCCCAACATCATTGCGAACAAATTTTCCGACCCGGGACTCGTCAGCGGCACGCGCCTCGTCTCGTTCTTCTTCGACCTGAACCAGGGCGCGATCGTCGCGCTGCCCGGCGTGGCCGCGGCGCTGCTCGTGTGGGGCTGGCGCCGCCGGTCGGCCGTGACGGCGGCCGTCTGCCTGGCCCTCGTACTGGCGCTGATCGTGCCGGCGCTGGCCGTGCTGAACTGGAATTCCGGCGCGGCCGGCGTCATGCGGTATGCATTCTGGGCAGGGATGCCGCTCGTGCTCGCGCTGCTGCTGCGCGTGCGCGCGCACGGGCGCTGGCCGCCGCTGCTGGCGCTGTGGCTCGTGCTGGCGCAGGCGGCGGCCATGGTCAATGCGGCCAGCTACTCGTACGTGGAATTCAGCCCCGCCGCCCGCTTCGTGCTGGCCCATCTGCCCGAGCACTACCACCCCGAACCGGAAATCTTCGCGGAGCGCATGGCGGGCAACGACGACTACATCCAGCCGGACAAGGTCTATGTCTACCGCCCGGCCGGGCTGCCGCCCAAGGCGCTGTTCAACGCGGCCAATCCCCGCGCCGGGGAACAGTTGTGCGGCCCGGGCCGCACGCTCGCGCCGGGCAACCGCATCGTCGCCAGCGCCCAGGCCTGGCGCTACCTCGACGGCGCGCCGCGCTGCATGCCGGCCCGCTGACACCGCGTCGCACTCGGTGCGCTTTCGAACAGTTCACCACAAACGTGCGCTCTAGAATTCATCATCGAGCCCCATCGGCTGGGGCGAAAGGGTGACGCGATGGTGATGGGACCAGACAAGGAAGATGCCCTCAAACAGGGCCTGGAGGAGCAAGGCGGCGGCCAGAGCTTCGGCGTGCGCGCCGACGGCGCGATCGAGGGCAATGCCTACGAGCCCATGGGCAACCCCGGCGTCAACCACTGGCAGGCCACGTACATCAACCGCGACGGACTGCAGGACCGCGGCAACATCTTCTTCGCCGCCGTCGAAATGACGCGCATGCCGATGACCATCACCGACCCGCGCCAGCCGGACAACCCGATCGTGTTCTGCAACGGCGCCTTCCTCGACCTCACGCTGTACAAGGAGGACGACGTCGTCGGCCGCAACTGCCGCTTCCTGCAAGGACCGCAGACGGACCGCCGCACGGTGGACGAGGTGCGCAAGGCCGTCGCCGGGCAGCGCGCGGTCGCCGTCGACATCCTGAACTACAAGGCCGACGGCACGCCGTTCTGGAACGCCCTGTTCATCGGCCCGATCTTCGACCAGGACGGCCAGCTGCTGTATTTTTTCGCGTCGCAGATGGACGTCACGGAGCGCCGCACGTCCCAGGAATCACACCTGCAGGCGCAGAAGATGGAAGCGATCGGCCAGTTGACGGCCGGCATGGCGCACGACTTCAACAACCTGCTGCAGGTCATCAACGGCAACCTGGAGGTCGCGCTGATCAGCCTCGACAAGCCGGATGCGGCGCGCAGCGCGCTCGAGCGGGCGCAGCGCGCGGCCATGCGCGCGGGGCGGCTCACCCAGCAGCTGCTGACGTTCGCGCGCAAGCAGCGGCTGGAACCCAGGCCCGTCAACATCAACAACCTCGTCGTGGAATTCTCCGAGATGCTCGTGCGCACCTTGGGCGACAAGGTCGACCTGCGCCTCGACCTGCGTCCCGGCCTGCCGCTGTGCCACCTCGACCCGACGCACCTGGAGATGGCGCTGCTGAACGTCTTGATCAACGCGCGCGACGCCATGCCGGACGGCGGCCAGGTGACGGTCGGCACGGCCATCGTGCGCGGCGAGGAGCGCATCAGGCGCCACAACCTGGCGCCCGGCACCTACGTCGACCTGTGCGTGGTCGACAAGGGCGTCGGCATGCCGCCCGAAGTCCTGCAACGCGCGACGGAACCCTTCTTCACGACCAAGGGACCGGGCACGGGCCTCGGCCTGGCGATGGTGCACGGCTTCGTGCAGCAGTCGCACGGCCGCCTGGAAATCGACAGCAAGCCGGGCGAAGGCACGACGGTACGCATGATCTTCCCCGTGGCCGACAACGGCCAGGACGGCACCGGCGGCACGGACCCGGACCAGGACGCCGCGCCGCCCGGCGCGGACGACGTGGGGGGCAACCGGCCCAGCGTGCTCGTCGTCGAGGACAACGACGACGTGCGCGAGCTGGCGGAAAGCGTGCTGGGGATGGCCGGCTACGCGGTGCAGACGGCCGCCAGCGGCGAACAGGCATTGGACCTGCTGCGCCAGGGCGCGCGCGTCGATCTGCTGTTCACGGACGTGATCATGCCGGGCGGGATGAACGGCCTGCAGCTCGTCGACGCCGCGCGCCGGCTGCGCCCGCGCCTGCCGGTGCTCGTCACGACCGGCTACATGGACGAGTTGCCGGAACGCGGCCAGGGCCCGCGGCTGAACATCCTCGCCAAGCCGTACAGGCATGGCGACCTGCTGGAGCGGGTAGAGGCGGCGCTGGGGTTTAATCAGTTCGACGGGAACTTAGCCAAATCTGCGCAGTCTCATGCAGTAT
>CBIHQW010000069.1:0-7645 GCA_966212285.1 Massilia kyonggiensis | reverse complement strand
GCGGAATTCCAGCTTGTCGGACAGCTCGGCCAGGATGCCCAGGTCCAGCGTGTTATACGACGGCAGGTACTGGGTGTTCTGCTGGTCCGCCCAGCGTGCGCCGATGTGCGAGTAGGTGCCGTAGAAGCGCAACGCATAGTCGCCCACCGGCAGGCGGTAGCTCGGCGAGAAGCGGTACTGGAACTTCGGCTGGCGCTGCACCTGGTTGCCGGCGATGGTCGGATTGTCCTTGTACGTCGAATCCTGCCAGTCGCCCGTCAGCTGCAGTTGCAGGCCCTTGATCGGACGGAGGGCCAGTTCGAATTCCACGCCCTTGCCGTGCGAGCCGCTCACCGAATACAGCACGCCCGACGTCGTGATCTGCTGGAACGAGATGCCCGTGAAGTCCGTGAAGAACGCGTTCACATAGGCGCTGTACAGCGGGGTCGCCGTCTTGTAGCCGATCTCGTACTGCGTGACTTTCGGCGTCGGGACGCGGTTGCGGTCGTTCACGACGTCCTGCGTGCCGGCGTTGCGCAGGTCGTCGAAGTAGATGAACGTGTGGCCCTGGTTGGCGCGCACGAACACACTGGAATCCTTCGTCAGCTTGTACAGGCCGCCGGCGGTGAACGAATTCGCCGTGTCGTCGCGCGACAGGCCCGTGAAGCTGCCGCTCGGTTGCGACGTGCCGTTGTTGTACACGGTCAGCGCGTTGTTGTCCGTGTCGGCGGAGGTCAGGTTCGAGATCGAGCCCGAGATGTGCTGCTTCTCGTGGCGCATGCCGGCGTCGACCTTGATGCGGTCGTTGATGCGCCATTCGTCGGCGATGAACACCGCCGTGTTGCGGCCGTCGTACGAGGCGATCGGCGCGTAGAACACGTTGCCGTCCGTGCCGTTCTTCGAGATGACGGCGCCGTTGTTCAGCTTGACGTCGATGAGGCGCGCGTTCGGCGTCGCGGTCATCAGGTGGCTGTTGCCCAGGTACCAGACGTCGTGCGACGAATAGTTCGCGATATAGGCGCCGGCCGTGATCGTGTTGTTGTTGCCGATGTCTTTCGAAACGCGGAATTCGTCCGTGAACGAGCGCAGCTTCTTCTCGACGGCCCACAGGCCCGCCTGCACCACCTGCTGGTTCGGCGCGACGGCGCCGCCGCCGTTCGTATAGGTGATGTCGCCGCCGGTGGCGAGCGCGCCGGCCGCAGCCACCACCGCCGCGTTGCCGTTGGCCGACGCGATGGCCTGGCTCACGTAGTCGGCCGCGCTCAGCGGGTTGTTACCCGTGAACATGGCGATCGTGTTCAGGTCGCCCTTGAAATAGTTGAACTTGTTCGAAACGTCCCAGCCGTTCAGCTTCTGCTGGAAGTCCGCGCCGACGAGGTTCGAGGAAAGGCCGCGGCCGTCGCCCAGGTCGTAGGTCAGGGTCTTGCCCGGACCGGCTTCCACCGTGAAGTTGCGCATCTCGTTGCTCATCAGGGTGCCGCGCAGCGGATCGAAGCCGGGGAACGACGAGATCGTGTGGCCGTTGTTCGACGAGATCAGCGGCACGCCCGTGTAGAACGCGTTCTTGTCGGAGGTCGAACGGGCGTAGACCGTCAGCTCGCCCTGGTCCAGCTTGCGCGTCAGCGAGGCCGAGAGCTGGCCGCCGTCGTCGGCCGGGAAGCCGGCGTCGCGCACCCCGTTCGTCGTGCGGTAGAAGCCGCCGATCATGCCGTACCAGCCGTCGGCGATCTTGCCGCTGTAGACGCCGTCGAAGCGGCGCAGGCTGCCCGTGCCCGTCGTGAAGCGCAGGCTGCCTTCCGGCTCGTCGCCGCCTTTCTTCATGATGAAGTTCATCGTGGCACCCGGCTGGCCGCTCGAATAAATCGTGCTCGGGCCGCCGCGCAGCACTTCCACGCGCTCGATCGTGTCATCCAGGCGGAACGCGGACGAGCCTTCGAAGAACGACAGCACGGGCACCGGGAAGATCGGGTTGCCGTTCATCTGCACGGAAACGAACGGCGAGTCGCTGCCCGACGGGAAGCCGCGCACCTCGATGTTGGCGCCGGACTGGCCGCCCGTCGCTTCGGCGTACACGCCCGGGACGATCTTCAGCACGTCGGCCGTGCTGGACGGTGCGGCCTGCTTCAGTTGTTCTTCGGTCGCGGTCGTGATCGAGAAGCTCGTGTCGATCTTGCGCGTGCCGGAAGCCGATGCCGTACCGGTCACGACGACTTGCTGGATTTCTTTCTGGACATTGTCCTGGGCGACCGCCTGGGATTGGGCCACGAGTGCGAGGACGGCGAGGGCAACTGCCGACAGTTGCGGGAACTGCATGGTGTTTTTCAGCATTGTTTTATTCATCTTACGCTCTCAGTGATTGGGAACCGGCTGCGGGGCGTCTCCTCCCCGATTTACTTGTCGATTGATGGTTCGACAAGGAAAGTCCGGCCATTGAAACACCGGATTGACATCGATGTCAATCGAAATGCTATCGATGTCATTCTTTGTCGACACGACAAAAAAATCTGTCATAATCCATCCCGCTCAAGTAATCTGTTACCGCTACCCCAAGATTTATTGCTCACGACTCATTGCTCACGAAGATATGGCGCAAGCGAAGAAACCCCTGGCCGGCGACAGCGCCGTGACGATGGAAGACCTGGCGAAGATCGCCGGCGTCTCCACGATCACGGTGTCGCGGGCGCTGCGCGACAGTCCGCTCGTGACGGAAAACACGCGGGAAAAGATCCGCAAGATCGCGCAGGAACAGGGCTACCGCTTCAACATCAGCGCGCGCAACCTGCGCATGCGCCGGTCGTATTCCGTCGCCGTCGTCGTCGAGATGACGCCCGTGAAGGGCCGGCCGATGTCGGACCCGTATCCGCTCGAACTGCTGGGCGGCATTACGCAAGAGCTTACGACGGCCGGCTACAGCGTCGTCCTCACGTCCAAGCAGCTGCTCGACACGGCCCCGGTGCAGGGCGCCGACGGCCTGATCCTGTTGGGCCAGGGCTCGCACGGCGAGGCCGTCAAAGCGCTGCAGCAGACGACCTTGCCGCTCGTCGTGTGGGGTGCGCCGGAAGAGGGCGCCACGTACACGGTCGTCGGTTCCGACAACCGCAAGGGCGGCGCCAGCGTCGCCGAGCGCTTCCTGGAGCAGGGCCGGCGCAAGCTGATCTTCGTGGGCGACGTCGACCACGCCGAGGTGCAGGAGCGCTGCGCCGGCTTCATCGACGCGCTGTCCGGCCGCGCCACCGTGCACATCCTGCGCCCGAAGGCGTTCACGTTCGAAGCGGGCTTCGATTGCGTGACGTCGCTGCTGAAAAAGAAGAGCGGCCACAGCATCGACGGCCTGTTCGCCGCCAGCGACCTGCTGGCGATGGGCGCCATCCGCGCGCTGACGGAAGCGGGCCTGCGCGTGCCCGACGATATTTCCGTGATCGGCTACGACGACACGCCGGGCGCCGCCAGCTTCGTGCCGCCGCTGACGAGCGTCCACCAATACCTGCGCGACGGCGGCGTGCTGCTCGCGAAAAAAATGCTGGCCATGATCGAAGGCCAACCGGCGCATTCGGAAATGCTGCCGACCACGCTGATCGTCCGCCACACCTGATCACGCTACATCACCCATAAGCTTGAAGAACGCGCCCCGCGCACGAGACGAGGAAACTGAAGTGGAAAATGACATCGATAACAATAACGGACTGGCGGCGGAGCCGTGGCGCATCCGCGAAGCCGCGCTCGACCCGGCGCGCGCTTTCCTGCACGAGACCCTGTTCACCCTGGGGAACGGCTGGATCGGCATGCGCGGCACGCCGGACGAGGGGACCAGCGGCGGCGCCGGCCAGACGCTGGAAGGCACGTACCTGAACGGCTTCCACGACACCGAAGCGATCCGCTACCCGGAAAACGCCTACGGCCTCGCGCGCATCAATGAATTCATGCTGAACGTGCCGAACGCGAAGCGCATCGCGGCCGTCATCGATGGCGAACGCTTCGCGCTGGACGCGTGCAAGGTGCTCGCGTGGGAACGCACGCTGGACTTCCGCACCGGCCTGCTCGAGCGCACGGTGGAGTGGGAGACCACGACCGGCAAGCGTGCGCGCATCGCCAGCCGCCGCCTGGTGTCCCTCGGTCGCAAGCACGTCGCCGCGATCGAGTACGCCGTCACGCCGCTGAATTTCGCGGGCCGTGTCCGCATCGTCGCCGACATCGATGACGACGTGACGAACCTGCAGGCGGGCGACGACCCGCGCGTCGGTTCCGCGCTGACGGGACCGTCGCTGATCGAGACGCAGCGCGAGGTGGGCAGCCACGACGTGCTGCTGCTGCAGCGCACGCGCCACAGCGGTTTTACGCTGGCCACCGCGACGGATGCCGTGCCCTCGAGCGCCGCGCACGTCGAGCAGGTCGGACTGGGTCACGCGTTCGAGGCCGACGTGGAGCAGGGCGCCACGTTCACCGTGCACAAATACGTCGCCTACGCGAGCTCGCGCGACATGGAAGATAGCGCCGTCGGCCCGCACGCGCGCGCCGAGCTGGCCCGCGCCCGCGCCGCCGGCTTCGATGCGCTGGCGCGCGAGCAGGCCGACTATCTGTCCCGCTTCTGGGAGGACGCCGACGTGGCCATCGACGGCGACGACGCCCTGCAGCAGGGCGTGCACTTCAACCAGTTCCACCTGCTGCAATCGGTCGGCCGCGACGGCAAGACGAACATCGCGGCCAAGGGCGTGACCGGGGAGGGCTACGAAGGCCACTATTTCTGGGACACGGAGATCTATGTGTTCCCGTTCTTCCTGTACTCGCGTCCCGAGATCGCGCGCGCCCTGCTGCAGTACCGCTACAACGGTCTGCCGAAGGCGCGCGAGCGGGCACGCCAGATGGCGCATGAGAAGGGCGCGCTGTACCCGTGGCGCACGATCGCGGGCGAGGAGTGCTCGGCCTACTTCCCGGCGGGCACGGCGCAATACCACATCAACGCGGACGTCGCGTACTCGATCCGTTTGTATCTCCTGGCAACCGGCGACTTCGACTTCATGGCGGCGCAGGGCGCCGAGATCGTGCTGGAGACGGCGCGCATCTGGACCGGTATCGGCAGCTACGACCGCGCCGGCGGCTTCTGCATCAACACGGTGACGGGACCGGACGAATACACGGCCATCGTCAACAACAACTACTACACGAACGCGATGGCGCGCATGCACATGACGTTCGCGGCGGACGTCGCCGAGCGCCTGCGCGCCGAGCGGCCCGCCGACTTCGCGCGCGTGGCGCAAGCCATCGGCCTGGACGACGCCGAGATCAAGGCATGGCGCGCCGCCAGCGCCGCGATGCGCCTGCCGTACGACGACGCGCTGGGCATCCACGCGCAGGACGACAGCTTCCTGTCCAAGAAGCCGTGGGACTTCGCGAACACGCCGAAGGAAAACTATCCGCTGCTGCTGCACTACCACCCGCTGGTGATCTATCGCCACCAGGTCTGCAAGCAGGCGGACGTCGTGCTGGCGCTGCTGCTGCTGTCCAACCAGTTCTCGCTCGACGACAAGCGCCGCGATTTCGATTTCTATGAACGCGTGACGACGCACGATTCCTCGCTGTCGTCGTGCATCTTCAGCATCGTCGCGAGCGAGATCGGCTACCGCGACAAGGCCTGTGCCTACTTCATGGAGACGGCCCGCCTGGACCTCGACAACACGCACGCGAACACGCAGTACGGCGTGCACACGGCCGCGATGGCCGGCACGTGGCTAGGTGTCGCCTATGGCTTTGCCGGCATGCGCCTCGACGAAGCGGGCCTGCGCTTTTCTCCGACGCTGCCCGACCGGTGGACGGGCTACCGCTTCAAGGCGCAGGTGCGGGGCGCGCTGCTGGAGGTGTCGGTCGACGGTACCGGCACCGACTACCGCCTGCTGCGCGGCGACAGCCTCGCCTTCGCGCACGCCGGAACCACGATCGCACTGGATGCGCAGCGCGCCCACATCCGCATGGAGAACCAACAATGAGCACCCGATTCAAAGCGGTCATCTTCGACCTCGACGGCGTCATCACCGACACCGCGCACTACCACTACCTGGCGTGGAAGCGCCTCGCGGACAGCGTCGATGCGCCGTTCGACGAAGCGTTCAACGAACAGCTGAAAGGCGTCGACCGCATGGGCTCCCTGGAGCTGATCCTCGCCCGCGCGCCGCGCACGTACACGCTTGAAGAAAAGCGCGCGCTGGCCGACACGAAGAACACGCATTACCAGGAACTGATCGCGACGATGACGCCAGGCGACCTGCTGCCGGGCGCCTTGCGCGCATTGGAAGAGGTGCGCGCAGCGGGACTGAAAATCGGCCTCGCATCCGTCAGCCGCAACGCGTTCACGGTGCTGGACCGCCTGGGCATCCGCGACCGCTTCGACGACGTGGTCGATGCCGCGACCATCGTCAACGGCAAGCCGGACCCGGAAATCTTCCTCACCGCGGCCGCGCACCTGGGCGTCGAGCCGAAGGATTGCCTGGGCGTGGAAGATGCCGCCGCGGGTGTCGCGTCGATCAAGGATGCGGGCATGTTCGCCGTCGGTGTCGGCAGTCCGGAGGTGCTGCACCGCGCGGACCGTGTGATACCGTCGATGGAAGCGTTCCGGCTCGAAGACTACTAAAACATAAAACATAAAACATACGGGAGACAACATGAACCAACGACGCATCCTGCTCGCCCTGTTCATGATTTACTTCGTGTTCGCCATCCTGCTCAACAGCGTGGGCACGGTGATCCTGCAGGTCATACACACCTATGGCGTCGACAAGGGCGCGGCGAGCGTGCTGGAAGGGTTCAAGGACCTGCCGATCGCGATCGTGTCGTTCTTCGTCGCGTCGACCCTGCCGCGCTTCGGCTACAAGAAGGCGATGCTCGTCGCGCTGGCGATCGTCACCGCCGCCACCCTCGCGATGCCGCTGATCCCGGCGTTTGCGACCGCGAAACTGCTGTTCCTGTGCGTGGGCGTCGCCTTCGCGCTGGTGAAAGTGTCCGTGTACTCGACCATCGGCCTCGTCGCGCGCGACCGCAAGCACCATGCGGGCATCACGAACATGCTGGAAGGCTTCTTCATGGTCGGCGTGCTGTCGGCGTACTGGATCTTCGGCTTCTTCATCGATGCCGATGACCCGGCGTCGACGAGCTGGCTGAATGTCTACTGGCTGTTGTCCGGCCTGTGCGCGGCCACGTTCGTGCTCGTGCTGGCCACGTCGTTCGACGAGTACGGCGCCGCGCCGCCGGACAGCCGCGGGCCGGCCGCCGATTTCCTCGCGATGCTGCGCCTGTTCGTGCGGCCGCTCGTGTACGTGTTCGTGCTGACGGCGTTCCTGTCCGTGCTCGTCGAGCAGGCGATCGGTTCGTGGCTCCCCACGTTCAACAACGAGATCCTGATGCTGCCCGCCACGATGAGCGTGCAGGTGACGAGCATCTTCGCGGGCTGTCTCGCGGTGGGGCGTTTGCTGGCCGGCGTCGTGATGCGCCGCCTGAACTGGTATCCCGTGCTGACCGTGTGCATGCTGGCGATGGGCGCGACGGTGCTGCTGTCGCTGCCGCTCACGCACGGCATCGCGCATGACCCGAACGTGACGTGGGCGACGGCGCCGGTGGCCGCGTTCCTGTTCCCGCTCATCGGCCTGTTCATGGCGCCGATCTACCCGGGCATCAATTC
>CBIHQW010000068.1:0-7703 GCA_966212285.1 Massilia kyonggiensis | reverse complement strand
ACCTTGGCAGTCATGCCAACGCAAGGGTTCAGCTGTTTGTTGAGACAACAGATTAAGAAACGACTTCTTCCGGATTCAGAGTGACGCAAGCCTAAGCTGCGGCACTCGTACAAGTTATGCCTGATGACCATAGCAAGTCTGTACCACCCCTTCCCATCCCGAACAGGACCGTGAAAAGACTCTGCGCCGATGATAGTGCTGCAACCAGTGTGAAAGTAGGTTATCGTCAGGCTAGTTATTAAGAAAAGCCCGCTCAAGTGATCTTGAGCGGGCTTTTTGCTTTTCGGCGCCCACAAGGGATGACAAATTCGTTCTCCTAAACGAAAATTTTTGCATCGTCATAGAAAAAAACTGCAGCACTGATACGCCATGAAGCCTGGCGGCGTTAAGCTTCCCTCACGAGACACCTGATGTAGGCAAGATGCAAAATTTCTATAAAAAAGCGCTTTATGCGCTCCTTCTGCTGCTGCTCGCGGACGCGTTGATCGCCTGCCTGTGCGTGTACCAAAGTTATCCATCCGCCGCGTTGATGCCGCCGGGAGGCGGGGCCCTGTACTGGCGCGCAGTCACGAAGACGGACGCGCCGGAGGGCGGTACCTCGACCATACGCGTCATCGAGACCGCCCAGCGATCACTCCGTTTCGACTTTCACCTCACGCGGGCGACGACGTATCCGTTCGTCTCGGCCGACATGTTGTTCGAGGACGGCGAGGGGAATGCCGTGCCGGTGGATTTGTCGAGATTCGACACCATCACGTTCACGGCCAAGTGCAATCCGATGAATGCCCTGATATTCGCCTTGCCGACATTCGACGCGGCCATCTCGAAGCCGGGCGACTACCTGACCTACCCGTCGCCGCTCACGTTTTTCTCCTGCAATGAGCGGGGTACGGACGTATCGCTGGACCTGACGCGGCTGACCATTCCGCAGTGGTGGTACGACAGGATGCATCTCGACCTGTCGCACCAGTCTTATCGACTGACGCAGGTAGCGAAATTCGTATTCGGCGTCAGCCAGCAGACCCCGCGCGATAAAGACAGCCGCGTGGAAATCAGTCATGTGACGCTGCATGGCCGCGATTATCGCTATCTCGTCGCTCTGGCGATCATCCTCGTGAGCAGCTGGTGTGCGTTTGCCGTCTGGTTCTTCCGTGCCCATGCGCGGGAGCTGGCTGCCAGCCTGGACACCAAGCTCAGGAAGGACTTGCCGCTCGTCGCCTATCGGCAGCTGACGCTCGAACCGTTCAAGGACAAGGAAAAGGCGGCCGTCCTGCGTTTCATCGCAACGAATTACACGAACCCCGACCTGGACCTGGACAGCGTCGCCGCCGGAACGGGCGCCAACCGCAACAAGGTCAATGAAGTGCTGAAGGGGGAGCTCGGCATGACGTTTACGGCGTACCTGAAAAAACTGCGGCTGACGGAATCGGCCCGCCTGCTCACCGAGACGCCCGTCGTGACTGTCGCCGAAGTCGCGTATTCCGTCGGTTACGCCAACGTCTCGTATTTCAACAAGCTGTTCAAGGAAGAATACGGCTGCACGCCCAAGGTGTTCAAAACCGTGGCCAGCACCGCGCAGCAGGAGCAGCACGACTCATAACAAATCCTGCATTTTTCGCTAAATCTTCCGCATTTGCGTTAATGAGACGGGGCTGGGCACCTTTATTCTTTTGTGGTCGAGAAACTTTTAAAGATCCAAAATGAAACTCATTGCAAAGATCGCCCTCGCCGTCGCTGCGCTGACCGGCTCTACCACGCTCCCGCTCGCGGCGCCCGTAGGCTGGCCCGGTCCCGGACAATTGTTTGTAGGCACTTGCTACCAGCCCGTCGACCGCACGCCCGACCAGATCCAGCGCGACATCGCGCTGATGAAGGAGGCCGGCTTCAACGTCGTCCGGATGGGCGACCTGTCCTGGGATTACTTCGAACCTGAAGACGGCAAGTTCAACTTCGCCGAATTCGACCGCATCGTGGATGCCATGCAGGCGAACGGCATCAAGGTGATCGTCGACATTCCCGGCACGCCGGCGCCGCTGTGGCTCCATCGCAAATACCCGGGCGTGAACCTCGTGAACGCACAGGGCGCGACCGTGCAGCCGGCCGAGCGCTACATGCTCGACATCAGCGATCCGGATTACCGTCGCCACGCCATCCGTCTGGCCGAGAAGCTGACGCAGCGCTATGGCAAGCATCCGGCCGTGCTTGCGATCGGCTTCGACAACGAGATCGGCAACACGTTCATGTCGTACTCGAAGGCGGACCGGACCCGCTTTGTCGCCTGGCTGAAGCGCAAGTACGGCACGCTGGATGCGCTGAACCAGGCGTGGGCGACCCAGCGCTGGTCGCGCCACCTGTCGTCGTGGGACGAGGTGGAGCTGCCGTATGCGGACGGTCCCGGTCCCGCCGAGCGCAACCTCGACCTGCGCCGCTTCTGGTCCGACAACACGATCGCGGTGCTGAAGGACCTCGAAGCCGTCCGCGTGAAGCATGCGCCGGACAAGCCGGCGATCTCGAACCTGTGGGACAGCGCCGGTCGCAAAGGTTTCGATTACCTGTCGACGTATCGCCAGTACGCGCATTACGGTGCGATGGGCTTTTATCCCGGCGATCCGATCGGATCGGGCTTTGAAGCAACGATGATGAAGGCCGGCTTCGACACGCCGATCTGGTTCAACGAATTCACCGCCGGCGGCCCGGGCTACTACGGCACGAAGGGGCGCTCGCGCATGTGGGCGCACTTCGGCCTGCTGCTCGGCGCACAGTCGGTGATGGCATGGACGTACAATTCCCACCTCGGCGGCGAGGAACAAGCGTTGATGGGCCTGCTGGACCACGACAGCAAGCCGTCGTGGAAGCTGTGGGAATTCGGCACGATCGCACGCGAGTTCAAGACGCTGCAGGCGCTGGGCTTCCCGCGCCACACCGAACCGCAGGTCGCGTTCGCGTATTCCTTCGACAGCCGCAACGCCTCGACGCCGCCGGGGCCGTCGAACACGATGCGTCAGTACTTCACGATCCCGTACATGGACCAGATCCATAACGCGTTCGCGCCCATCTTCAACGACAATATCGACACGGCCGTCATCCACGTGGGCCACGACGACCTGCGGCGCTACAAGATGGTCGTGGTGGCGGCCGACGTCGTGATGGACAAGGCGAGTGCCGATGCGCTGCGCCGCTACGTGCAGGACGGCGGCACCGTCGTGATGACGGCATTCTCCGCGAAGCTCAGCGAGACCGGCCAGTGGTTCGACACCCCGCTGCCGGGCCGCCTCAGCGACGTGTTCGGCCTGCGCACGAGCGAGTTCTATAACGCCGACATGCCGCTCGACGTCGGCTTCGACGGCAAGACGGTGACCACGTCGACCAAGTTCTACGAAGTGCTGGAGCCGTCGACGGCGAAGGTCGTCGCCCGCCTGACGAACGTGCCGGACGCGCCGCCCGCGATCACCGAGAACCGCTACGGCAAGGGCAGGGCGATCTACGTCGCCACGGCCGCGCAGCGTCCCGTGATGCAGGCCTTGTACCGCAGCCTGTACGGGGAACTGGGCATCAAGCCGGGCCCCGCGACGCCGGAAGGCGTCTATGCCCGCGAGGTGGATGGCCGTACGCTGTACGTCAACACGACGACGCAACCGCAGGACGTGAAGTTCGACGGTATTGCCACCGGCGTGCTCGGTGGCCAGGCGTGGAACGGCACGCTGCGGCTCGCGCCCTTCGGCGCGGAACTGCTGCGTAAATAAGCGTCAAGCCGCTGCCGCCGCACGCTGCGCGTTGTCCCACAACCGGTCGTGCAGCGGCATCAGGATCACGTTACACACCGGCTCGAGCAGCGCCGCCATGCCGCCGAAGGCCACCGACCCGGTGGCGAAGTACAGCACGCCGAACGCCACGCCGGCGTGCATCACGGCCTGGCTGACTTTTTCGGCGCCGGCCAGCAGGTAGCGGCGCCGCCCGCTGGCCGCGTGCACGCGGCGCGCCCACGCCCGTTCGTGGAAAGGCAGCAGCAGGACGTTCAGCACAGGTTCGATCACCACGGCCAGTCCGCCGAGCGCAATCGACCCCGTGAACGCGTAGGCGATCGCGAAACCGATCGCCATGTGCGTGATGACCTGACTGCCTTTGCGTGCCGCTGCCATGTGAATCTCCCGTGGTTCCGTTTCTGCAAATGATATCCATTCTCATCTACGAAAACCAATCGGATGATTCGAAGCCGTCGATAGACGGCCTCTATGGTCGACTCAGGGCGACAGTACCAGGCCGGCCGGCAACTTGAGACCCCCGGCAACGATCCGGTAGACGCCGTCGCCACCTGCCGCGCAGGCGTCCCGGTGCACGCCCTGGGCGCATTGCGGGACGGCTGGCTGGCGTTCGCCGTGGTCGCGGTTCAGCGTCGCTTCCGCATGCGTGACACCGACTTCCCCGATATCGACGCCGGCGCGGATGACGCCCGTCGTGTCGGCGGCGAGGGCCAGCACATAGTTCGCGCCGCCGTTGCCATCGTCGATCTGCGCCTGGGGCATCAACGTCAGGTTCGTGCCGATGTTCGACGACGTGTATGCCTGCGAGAGACTCGTGAAGCTGTCGCCGGCCACCAGCGACCCGGTCACGACCGGCTTCCCGCTTGCGTCGCGCGTGCCGTCGTACACCTTGGTGCCCGGCACGGCCGTTACCGTGACCGGTCGCGGCGTGATGGTCCCGTTGTTCCCGGTCAGGCTCGGCGGCGCCAGATAGTAGTTGCCGGCATCCGCGCCGTGCAGCGCGATCCCGTTGATCCAGTAGCCGCGGTTCGTTCCCGCATTCCTGCTGCTGAACGCGCCGCTGGCGTCGACACCCACCGCGTCGCCCGCCAGCAAGCCGTCCAGGCCGACCGAGATCCCGGCCGCCGCCGTCGTGCCGTCGTAGACCTTCGACACGCCATTGGCTTGCGGCGTGAGCCGGACGCGGTTCACGGTCTGGACGCCGACAAAGTGCGTTCCGGTGAAGTTGTTGCCGGTGACGGTGGCGCCCGTGCCCGCCAGCGCGTAATTGCCCACCGCCAGTTGGCCGGCACCGCTACGGATCGTGCCTTGCGGCGTGACGGTGAAAGCGATGCCGCCGCCCATGCCGTCCAAATACGTGTAGGTATTTCCGTCATGCGCGGTCTGCGTCAGCGTACGCAAGGTGGCCCCGTCCGCGTCCAGGTATTGCGCGCTCGTCACGACGTACGATGCCGGCGTGCCATAGTTGTTCTGGACGTTCTGAACGCGGACCAGCAGTTGTTGCGCCGGCAGGATCCGGAAATCGCCGTTGGCGTACGTGATCGCGTAGTTGCTGGACGTGTAGCCGCCTGGCACGAGCACGCCAGTGTAATTGCCTGCGGTGTTCGTGTCGGCATTGGAGCGCGTGATGCCCAGCGCGCCGTCCAGGTTCGTGGCGGATTCGCCGTTGACGAAGCCGTCGAAGCGCACGCCGTTGTAGCCCGGGCTATCGGACTGCGTGAGGAGTTTCGCATCGTCGTTCGCGCGAATCGTGAGCGCTGCCGGTGCGATGACGGCGCTGACGGGTTGAGGCGTGGCGACCGTGTAATCGCCGGCCAGACCCGCGACTTCGTTGTGCGCACCGACGCCGCTGCCGTTGCCGCTCGCCTTGCCCTTGAAATCGATCAGGCTGCCCGTGCCGCTGGCCACGATGTTGCGGGTGCCGGCATTGGGGTTGTCGAAGGCAAGCAGGATGCCGCCGACGCCGTTCGCGCTGTCGCCGCCGACGAACCCGGAAGGCGCGCCGAGCGTGGACATCGTTCCCGTCTGGCCGTCGTAGGTCTTGCCCTTGCCGTCGATATGCGCCGTGAGCTGGCGTGGCGTGATCGTGCCGCTGCCCGTGCCCGTCACGGTGCCGCCCGAGAAGCGTGCGACCGACCAGTTCGCGCCGTCTGCCGAGTAATGAATGTCGCTGGGCGCCTGGAAGGTTGCCGTGATGGTCCGGCTGCCCGCATGCGCACTGTCGAACGTGGCGTTGACCTGGGTGAGATCGCGGTAGGCGAGCAGATCGCCGTCGCCGGATGCCGCGACGGCGGCATTGCTCGCGTTGAGCGCGACCGTTGCGTCGACGAGCCCGTCATAGGCTTTGGTCGCCGCAAGGCCGCCGACACTCAGCGTGCCGGAGCCTTGCCGGTAGGCGTAATTGCGCGTGCCTGCCACGGCCCCGCCCGTATCGGCGGCGCTGGCATTGTAGGTCTTGTAGCGCGTGGGACCGGTGGCACCGCTGATCTTCGCTTCGTACGCGGCAGTGGTCGCATTGCCGGAGAAGATCGTCACCGTGCCGGTGGCGCTCGTGCCGATGTTGCTGGTGAGCGTGACGTCGCCACCGGCGGCCGTGCCCGCGGGCTGGTCGCGGCCGGCTGCCAGCAGGATGGTGCTGTTGGCGCCGGTCAGCGTGATCGCGCGGTCGATGTTCAGGTTCCCGCCGGCCAGCACGCTGACGTTGCCCGTGCCGGTGATGCCGCCGGCGGCCAGCGAGGCCAGGCTCGTCGCGTCGGCGCGGTCGAATACGACGTCGCCGTTGTCGGTCACCGTACCAGCACCCAGCGTGCCCGTCGTGCCCTTGTTGCCCACCTGGAGCTTGCCGCCGCTGACGGTCGTCGTGCCTGCGTACGTGTTGTTGCCGGTGAGGGTCAGCGTGCCGGCACCGGCCTTGGTCAGCGCGCCCGCGCCCGCAATAACGCCGCCATGGGTCAGCGTCGTGCCGCCATCGACGGCGAGCGCGCCGCCCGCCGCGCCGAGAGCGATGCCGCGGTCGAGCGTGAAGCTGGCCGTCGTCTCGACCGTGCCGCCGTCGAGTGCAAGTTGGCCGCCGGTGCCGAGATTGTTGTCGGCGCCGATGCGCAGCACGCCGCCGGTGACGGACGTCGGGCCCGAGTACGTGTTGGCGCCGGCCAGCGTCGTCGTGCCCGTGCCCACCTGGGCCAAATTGCCCGTGCCGCCGATCGTGTTGGCGACCTGGAGCGCATCCGCGCGGTCGAACACGAGCGCGCCGTTGTTCGTGACGGCGCCCGTGCCCAGCGTGCCCTTGGTGCCACCGGCGCCGACCTGCAGCGTGCCCGCGCGCACGGTCGTCGTGCCGACGTAAGTGTTGTCGGCGGCGAGGATGACCGTGCCGGTACCCGCCTGCGTCAGGCTGCCCGTGCCACCGACTGCGGCGCCTACGGTCAGGTTGTCCGAGCGGTTGAATACGAGCGCGCCATTGTTCGAGACGGCGCCTGCGCCCAGCGTGCCGTTCGTGCCGCCGGCGCCGACCTGCAGCGTACCCGCATTGATCGTCGTGGTACCGCCGTAGGTGTTGGCCCCTGCGAGAATCGTCGTGCCAGCGCCGGACTGCGCCACGTTGCCTGTGCCGCCGATCGGTGCGGCGACGGTGACATTGTCCGAGCGGTTGAATACGAGCGCGCCATTGTTCGTGACGGCGCCCGTGCCCAGCGTGCCGCTCGTGCCGCCGGCGCCGACCTGCAGCGTGCCCGCATTGATCGTCGTGGTGCCAGCGTAGCTGTTGGTACCGGTGAAGACCGTCGTGCCCGTGCCGGACTGCGCCACGTTGCCTGTACCGCCGATCGCATTGGCGATGGTGACGCTGTCCGAGCGGTCGAATACGAGCGAGCCATTGTTCGTGACGACGCCCGTGCCCAGCGTGCCGCTCGTGCCGCCGGCGCCGACCTGCAGCGTGCCCGC
>CBIHQW010000067.1:0-8176 GCA_966212285.1 Massilia kyonggiensis | reverse complement strand
GGCCAGCGCCCAGTTCCAGACGCGGCGCGCGGTGCCGGCCGCGCGCGCAAAATAGCCGCGCTGCGCCGGGGTCGGGTCAATCCGTATCCGGTGTGCCAGCAACATGTTTATTCTCTAGGGCCGCGCGTGACAGGCTTTCACCACCGTTAGACACACCTATTCACATATAGTTCGACTAGAATCATGCTCCCCGCCCTCGGACACTCGCACATGCTCAGACTCAGCCTGGACGCCCTGCTCACCGTCGACACCATCGCCCGCCGCGGCAGCTTCTCGGCCGCCGCGAAGGAACTGTACCGGGTGCCGTCGACGATCTCGTACACCGTCTCCAAGCTGGAGGACGACCTGGGCGTGCAGCTGTTCGAACGCTTCGGCCCGCGCGTCGTCCTCACGCCGGCCGGCGAAGAACTGCTGAAGGAAGGCCGCTACCTGCTCAAGGCCGCGGGCGACCTGGAAAGCCGCGTGCGCCGCGTCGCCTCGGGCTGGGAGACGGAATTCGCCATCGGCATGGACTCCGCCCTCGCCCCGCTCGGCCTGCAGGACGATATCCGCGCCTTTTATGAAGTCGCGGACCAGACACGGTTGCGCATCGTGCGCGAAGCCTTGTCCGGCACGTGGGAAAGCCTGCTCGACCGCCGCGTCGACCTGCTCGTGGGCGCGGCCGGCGAAGGTCCGTCCGGCGGCGGCTACACGGCCGAACCGCTCGGGACCATGTCGTTCGTGTTCGTCGTCGCGCCCTCCCACCCGCTGGCGCAGGTCCGGTATCGGCTCGGCAAGGCGGAGCTGACGGCGCACCGTGCGGTGTCCGTCGCCGACTCCGTCCGGCTGCTGCAGGCGCGCACGGTGGGCCTGCTGTTCGGCCAGGACACATTGACCGTCCCCGACATGCAGACGAAGTACGAATTCCAGCTCGCGGGCCTCGGCTTCGGCTTCCTGCCCGAGGCGTGGGCCCGGGCCGACATCGCGGCCGGCCGCCTGATCGAAAAGGAGGTCGAGGAGCCGAAGCCGGACGAGACGCTGTACATGGCCTGGCGCACGGGCGAGGACGGCGCGGCGCTGAAGTGGTGGCGCGAACGCATGCGCGCGTCGTCGCCGGTGGACCGCATGCTCGCCCTCAACTGCCCGGTCGATAAGGCAACACCCGATACCGCCGGGTAAGCGGAACCTATACGTTCGTATGACTAGACCGCCCGCGCGCCGCTCCCGACAATGTCCGGGTCCGGATGCGGCGGCGCGCGCTGTCCCTTCCGGCTTCCAGCCACCAACCTGAAGGGACACGCCATGACCATCACCCGCACCGCCAACACCATCACGACCCGCGATGGGACGACCATTTACTTCAAGGACTGGGGCCACGGTCCCGCCGTCGTGTTCAGCCACGGCTGGCCGCTGCAGGGCGACGCCTGGGAAGACCAGATGATGTTCCTGGCGAACCACGGCTACCGCGTCATCGCCCACGACCGCCGCGGCCACGGCCTGTCGAGCAAGCCCTGGCACGGCAACCACATGAACGATTACGCGGACGACCTGGCCCAGCTGGTCGAAGCGCTGGACCTGACCGACGTGACCCACGTCGGCCACTCGACCGGCGGTGGCGAAGTCGCGCGCTACATCGGCCGCCACGGCACCGGCCGCGTCAAGCGCGCCGTGCTGGTGGGCGCCGTGACGCCGCAGATGGCCAGGTCGGACGCCAATCCGAACGGCGTGCCGATGGCCGTGTTCGACGGCATCCGCGAAGGCGTCCAGGCCGACCGCGCCCAGTTCTTCAAGGACCTGACCGGCCCGTTCTACGGCTTCAACCGCGAAGGCGCCAAGGATTCGCAAGGCGCGCGCGACACGTTCTGGCTGCAGGGCATGCAGTGCAGCCTGCGCGCCGCCTATGAGTGCATCAAGCAGTTCTCGGAAACGGACTTCACGGAAGACCTCAGGAAGATGACGATTCCAACCCTCGTCATCCACGGCAGCGACGACCAGATCGTCCCGATCGATACCACCGCGCGCCGCGCCGTGGAGATCCTGCCGCAAGGTCGCCTGGTCGTCTACGAAGGCGGCCCGCACGGCCTGGCCTTCACCCACAAGGACCGCCTGAACGCCGACCTGCTCGCGTTCCTGCGCTCCTGATTGAATCACGCCGGCAGCGCCGCGCCCTCGGTGGGCGCCGGCGCGCCGCTGGCGCCGAACAACCCCGTCATCGCGACGGACGGCGCCGCCGTATGCACTTCCAGCAGAAGACACAGGCCGCCCATCAGGAGGCCCAGCATCACGAACGTCAGGTAGTAACGCATCATCCCCTCCCCAAACCGGCCGAATCGATCATGGAACCATGGTAGGCGCATATCGGCGCACGGGACAGTATCCTTTGGTATGAGTAGCGTAAAACGACACATGAGTTGAGGATACGATGGACCGCTTCGCCGAACTGAAAGCCTTTTGCACCGTCGCCGCCACTGGCGGCTTTTCGCCCGCCGCGCGCCGGCTCGGGCTCGTCACGTCGTCCGTCGCGCGCCTCGTCGACGCCCTCGAAGGCCGCCTCGGCGCCGTGCTGCTCAACCGTTCCACGCGCAGCGTCACCCTGACGGACGCGGGCCGCACGTATTACGAGGAAGCCCTGCGCATCCTGGAACGCCTCGACGCGGCCGACGAGGCGGCGGCGGATGGCGCGGCCGGCGTGCTGCGGGTGGCGGCGCCCGTCACGTTCAGCACCCTGTACGTGGCGCCCATCCTCCCCGCGCTGCGCGCGCGCCACCCGCGCCTGATCCTCGACCTGCGCCTGGACGACGCGCCCGCGAATCTCGTCGACGAAGCGATCGACGTCGCCATCCGCATCGGCAGCCTCGATCCGCAATCGAATCTCGTCGCGCGCCGGCTCGCTGCCCACGACCGCGTGCTGTGCGCCAGCCCGGCCTACCTGGCCGCGCACGGCGCGCCCGAGACACCCGCCGCGCTCGCGGCGCACGACTGCCTGCAGTTCGCGTTCGGCGCGGGCCGCCGCACGTGGCGCCTGCAGGCCGACGGCGCGCATGCGGAAGACGTCGAGGTACGCGGCGTCGTTCACGCCAACAATGCGGAAGTGCTGCGCCAGGCCGCGCTGGGTGGCCTCGGCATCGCCATGCTCGCGCGCTGGCTCGTGCAGCGCGACCTGCGCGCCGGCACGCTCGTGCAGGTGCTGCCCGGCTACCGCGTCAATCCGGGCCCCATGGACGTCGGGCTGTACGCGCTGTATCCCGCGAGCCGGCGCAACTCGACGAAGATCCGCGCCTTCGTCGACCTGCTGGCCGAGCATCTCGCGGAACAGGACTTGGGCGACCACATGGGCGATCAACTCAGCGCACCGCCAGCGTAGCGAGGCGGGGCACGATCTCGCGCCCCAGTTCCTCGATCTGGTCCCCGACGGGTCGCGGTCCCTGCAGGTTGACCAGCATGTGGGCCACGCCCAGCGCCGCCATCCGCTCGAAGTAGCCCAGCAACGCGCGGCGGCCCGCGCGCAGGCCCAGTTCCAGCGGCTGCGCGGGCGCATCCGGGTCGGCCAGCAATTCCAGTTGCAGCGACTGCACGAACGGTTTGCGCGCGCCGCCGGCCCGTTCTTCCAGCGCCCGCTGCCAGAGCGCGATGCGGCCCTGCTGGCGCGCTTCCTCGCGGTGGTACGTGGCCCAGCCGTCCGCATGTGCCGCGATCCATTGCAGGGACTGGCGCGCCGTGCCGACGGCGAGCAGCGGGATGCGCGACGTCGCTGGCGGCGTCGGCGCGTAGCCGCCCGTGGACGCGAGCAGTTCATGTCGCGCCGCGCCGTCAGGCGCCAACGCGGCCGCGAGGGTATGCCAGCGCTCACGAAACAGGACCTCGGGCGCCGTGTCCACCCCGAACGGCGCCAGTTCCTCCGGCCGGTCGCCCGAACCGACGCCGAGGATGAAACGGCCGCCGCTCAACCGGTCCAGCGACCACGCGGCCTTCGCGACGTGCAGCGGTTGGCGCAGGGGCAGTACGGCGGCCGCGGTGCCCAGCGCGGCGGACGCCGTCGCGCCCGCCAGCACCGTCAGCCAGATGAACGGATCGTCCAGCACCGCCGCTTCCCTCGCGCTGCCCTGCGGGACGATCAGCGGCACGTCGCGGGTCCACAGCGCGGCGATGCCGAGCGCGTCCGCGCGCGCGGCCAGCGCCGTCTCGCGCGCGAGGTCGGCGGGCTCGCCGGGCGCGCGGACGAGGGGCGTCATCAGGCCCAGCGTGAGGTGGCCCGCGCCCAGCACACTGGCGTACGCGCGGGCGAAGGCAGCATCGGTCATGGATATCTCCTGCGAACGCCCAGCATACCGCGTCGGCGGCGAACGCGTCGGCGCCCGGCGTGCAAGACACTCTTGCGCCAAAAGCATCAATCGACCTCCCCGTCCGGCGCTACAGTGATCGCCGGTCCGTATCCCTTCGTATAACTAGACGATGCCCGGCCATGAATCGACAATCGCCGCAACTGAATTAAGGAATCCCGCGATGAGACTGCGCACCCTCGCCGCCACCGGCACGGCCTTCGTGGCCGTCGTATTGGGCGGCCTGTATGCCTGGACCCGCCCGGCCGCAATTACGCCCGCCGCCGGGCCGCCCGCCCCGCCCTCCGCCGCCGTCCTCGCCGCCGGTGCCCGCGTGGTGGCGCTGGGCGACTGCATGGTCTGCCATACCGCGCCCGACGGACCCGCCTATGCCGGCGGCCTGGGACTCCGCACGCCGTTCGGCATCATCTACAGCACCAACATCACGCCCGATCCCGACACGGGCATCGGCCGCTGGACGAGCGCCGCGTTCAGGCGCGCCCTGAGCGAAGGCGTGGCGAGAGACGGCCACCTGCTGTATCCCGCCTTCCCCTACATCCACTACATGCGCATGTCCGACGAGGACATCGAGCTGGCCTATGCGTACCTGATGTCGCGCACGCCGGTCAAGGTGAACCAGCCGGCCAACGACCTCGTGTTCCCGCTGAACTTCCGGCCCCTGCTCGCGTTCTGGAATGCGCTGTACCTGCGCCCCGGCGACGGCGCGGCGCCCGGCACGGGCCAGGTCGAGCGAGGCCGCTACCTCGTCGACACGCTGGGCCACTGCGCGTCCTGCCACAGCGGCATGAACCTGCTCGGCGGCGAGCGCAGTCCCGCGTTCCAGGGCGGCACCGTCGACGGCTGGCATGCGCCCGCCCTCACCCGTCTTGCGCAAGGCGGCGTACCGTGGACGCGCGATGAACTGGCGGACTACCTGCAAGGCGGCCTGTCGCTCGCCCATGGCGCGGCAAAAGGTCCGATGCGGCCCGTGACGGAACGGCTGGCCTGCGTGCCGCGCGCGGACGTCGAAGCGATGGCCGCCTACCTCATGACGGTCCAGCAGCCTGCACCGCCGACGGCCGTTCCCGCCGTGGCACAGGCCGGGACGTCCGGCGCCGCCCTGTTCGCGGCCGCCTGCGCCGGCTGCCACACGCCGGCGGCGCCGATGATGCGCCTCGGCGGGCGCCCCGGCCTGGCCCGCAGCAGCGCCGTGCTGGGCGACGATCCATCCAATTTCATCCAGACCGTGCTGCACGGAATCCCGTGGGAGCGCCCCGCACCCGGTGGCGCGGCCCCCGCCTACATGCCGCCGTTCGCCGACGTGCTGTCCGACGCGCAGGTCGCCGAACTGGCCGCGTGGGTGCGGACCGGCGCCGGCCGTCCCGCCTGGCCCGACGTGGCCGCCGCCAGCGCCAAGCTGCGCAAGGAGATGCAACCATGACCAAGCTAGAAGTCAACGGCCGCGTGCACGACCTGCACGCGGATCCCGCCACGCCGCTACTGTACGTGCTGCGCAATGAATTGAACCTGAACGGCGCCAAGTTCGGCTGCGGCATGGGCCAGTGCGGCGCCTGCACCGTCCAGCTGGACGGCAAGCCCGTGTTTTCCTGCGTGACGCCGCTGGCTGCCTGCGCCGGTCGCAAGGTACGCACCGTGGAGGGCCTCGGCAGCGCCCGCAAGCCGGGCAAGCTGCAGGCCGCCTTCATCGAGCACCAGGCCGCCCAGTGCGGCTATTGCATCGCGGGGATGATCGTGCGGGCGCAGGCCTTGCTCGACAAGGTGCCGCATCCGACCGACGAACAGATCCGCCGCCACATGGAACCGAATCTGTGCCGCTGCGGCACGCACCACCGCATCCTCGCGGCCATCCGCGCCGCGGCGGGAGCACCGGCATGAGCGAAATGAGTCACGGCCGCCGCGCGTTCCTCGAAGGGGGCGCCCTCGTCCTCGCGTTCGCGCTGCTGCCGCGCGCCGCCCGCGCCGAATTCAACGGCATGGGCGTGCCGCCCGTCGCCAATCCGAAACTCGCGGGCAGCCTGCAACGCACGCCCTTCCTCGACGCGTGGATCCGCGTCGCGCCCGACGGCAAGGTGACGGTCTTCAGCGGCAAGGTCGAGCTGGGGACCGGCGTGCGCACGGCGCTGGCGCAGGTCGCGCTGGAACAGCTGGAACTGCGGCCGGGCGCCATCGAATTCGTCCAGGGCGACACGGCGCGCACGCCCAACGAAGGTTTCACGGCCGGCAGCCACACGATGGCCGACAGCGGCACCGCGCTGCTGCATGCGTCCGCCCAGGTGGCGGCATTGCTGCGCCAGGGCGCGGCCGCGCAGTGGAAGCTCGCGCCGGATGCCGTGACATTGCGCGCCGGCCGCGTGGTCGCGGGCGACGGCCGCAGCATGCATTATGGCGAAGCGCTGCGCGGCCTCGACGCTGCCGGCCTGCACCGCCTGGCCGGCGACGCGTCGCCGCTGCGCGCCCCCGCGTGCTACCGCCTGATCGGCCAGCCGCTCGCCCGCTTCGACATCCCGGCCAAGGTGACGGGCGGCGCGGCCTATGTGCAGGACATGCGCCTGCCCGGCATGCTGCACGCCCGCGTCGTGCGGCCGCCGCGTCCGGGCGCGAAGCTCGCACACGTGGAACTCGATGCTGTGCGGCGCCTGCCCGGCGTCCATCGGGTGGTGCGCGACGGCGACTACCTGGCCGTGCTGGCGGACGACGAATGGCGCGCGATCCAGGCGATGAACGCGCTGGCCGCGAGCGCCCGGTGGCATGGCGGCACGCCGCTGCCGCGGGCGGACGCCATCCACGCGACCTTGCAGCAACTGCCCGCCCAGCACATCACGATCCTCGACCGCGGCAAGGTCGATACCCCCGCCGCGGGTCCCGGCGTATCCGCCCGCTACACGAAGCAGTACGTGATGCACGGCTCGATCGGCCCGTCGTGCGCCGTCGCCCGGCTGGACGGCGACAGGCTGACCGTCTGGACGCATACGCAGGGTGTGTACCCGCTGCGCGCCGCGCTCGCGGAACTCGTCGGCATGCCGCTCGATCACGTCCGCTGCATCCACACGGAGGGTTCCGGCTGCTACGGCCAGAACGGCGCCGACGACGTCGCAGCCGACGCCGCGCTGCTGGCGCGCGTCGTCCCCGGCGTGCCGGTGCGCGTGCAGCTGATGCGCGACCAGGAAAACCTGTGGGAGCCGTACGCGCCGGCGATGGTCACGACCGTGCGCGCCGCGCTCGACGGCCAGGGCCGCATCTCGCATTGGGATTACGCGTTGTGGAGCGGTTCGCACAACGAACGCCCCGGCAATGCGGGCAAGCTGGTCCCCGCGTGGCTGCTGGCAACACCGATCGCACCAACGCCGTCGCAGCCGATGCCCATGCCGGAAGGCGGCGGCGACCGCAACGCGCTGCCGCTGTACGCCATCCCGAACGCGCGCGTCGTAAACCATTTCCTGCCCGTGACGCCGCTGCGCAGTTCCGCGATGCGCTCGCTCGGCGCGCACATCAACATCACGACGATCGAGGGGACGATGGACCAGCTGGCGAAGCTGGCCGGCGTCGATCCGGTACGCCTGCGCCTCGACCACCTGGGCGGCGAGCCGCGCGCCCGCGCCGTCGTCGAGAAGGCGGCCGCGCGCTTCGGCTGGGGCAAAACGAAGCCGGCGCCGGGACATGGCTACGGCTTCGGGTTCGGCCAGTACAAGAACATCATGGCCTATGTCGCGATCGCGCTCGAACTCGCGGTCGACAAGGACAAGAACACGGTGCGCATCGTCCGCGTGGCCTGCGCGGCCGACTGCGGCCAGGTCGTGAATCCGGACGGCGCGCGCAACCAGCTCGAAGGCGGCATCATCCAGGCGGCCAGCTGGACC
>CBIHQW010000066.1:0-8249 GCA_966212285.1 Massilia kyonggiensis | reverse complement strand
CGGACATGGCGCTGCGCAGCGAGATCGCGCGCCTCCTCATCGACCGCCTGAACGACGACCTGCTCGCGCCGCTGGCGGCCGTGACGCCGGGCGTCGTCCACATCGACAGCCGCGGCATCCTGCCGCGCGACCACACGTACCGCGATTACTGGTCCAACGAGATGCACCCGACGAACCTGGGCTTCCGGCGCATCTTCGAACACGCGTGGCTTCCCCATCTGTTCGAACACGGCATCGCGTTGCGGCCGTTCCCGTAAGCGCAGCCGCTCAGAATCCGCCCCCGCCGGGCCCGAATCCGCCACCGCCGCCGCCATTGCCGTAGCCGCCGCCACCATCGCCCCGGCCGCCGCGAAACATGCCGCGGTTGCCGTTGCGCAGACGCTCGTCGCCCGTCACGCCGCCCCACTGGTAGCGCAGGCCGATCTGGACGATGCGCGGCTGGCTCACATTGAGCGTATGCAGGCGCAGCACCTCGTTCTCGATGTCGCTTTCCATGTTCCCGGTGTGGAACACGTTGTTCACGTTCAGGTTCAGCGACAGGCGCGGCGTGATGCGGTGCATCCACGTGAAATTCGTCATCGTGACGGCGCTGTTGATGCCCTGGCCGTTCAGCGTGGCACCGTTGCGGTTCACGCTCAGCTGAAGCGATTCCATGCCGACCTGGTACGCGAGGCGCAGCTTGATGTTTTCCCGGTGGTTCGTCTGCTCCACGGCCGTCGCGTCGGTCGTGAAGTTCGAGATGCGCTGGCGTTTTTCGTTGGCCAGCGTCGCGCCCAGGTTGGCCGACAGGCCCTGCACGAACAGTTTGCGCACGTTGAAATTCAGGTCGACGCCGACGGAATCGTTGGTGCCGAAATTGACGGGCGACGTCACGATCACGTTCGGGTCGGTTGCGAGCGCGAAGCTGCGGTTGCCGATCACGGGCGACTCGCGCCGCTTGAACAGGACGAAGCTGCTGTCCACGCCGAACAGGCGGTCGCGATACGCCAGCTCGAAGTTATCGTTGTTCACCGGCTGCAGGTGCGGGTTGCCGAGGCGTGCGCTGAAGTCGCTCAGGTAGACGAGGTTCGGATTCAGGTCGCGCTCGTTGGGCCGCGCGATGCGCCGCGAGGCGCGGAATTGCAGCATGCCGTCGGTGCCGATGTCGCGTGTCGCGTAAAAACTCGGCAGCCAGTTCATGTAGTAATACTTGTCCTCTTCGTTCAACAGGGGCTGCTGGACGTCGAGCTCCGTGTACTCGCCGCGCAGGCCGCCCTGGATGCTGAGGTTCTTGCCCAGCTTCGTGGACAGGATGCCGTAGATGGCCGCATTGCGGTCGTTCGATTCGAAATCGCTGATGCGGCTGGCCACGGGCACGTACTCGCCGGTGACCGGGTCCTGGCCCAGGTAGTTCGTCGGATTGTTGGTCTTGCTGTCAGCGACCTTTGCGCCGGCCTTCAGGTGCCACGTGTCCCACACGTTGCGCTCGTAGTCGACGGAGATGTCGAGGATGCGGTTGCGGCGGTCGGTCGAGCGCAGGCTGTTCGCGATGAACGGTGTCGGGCGCAGCCGATAGTCGTAGAAGACGTCCGAGTCCGAATGATTGTTCTGGCCCGTGTAGCGCAGGTCGAACTTCAGGTCTTCGCCCGGCACGCCGCTCTTGTGGTCGTACGACGCCCCGATGCCGAAGTTCTCGGCGGGCGACCGGCTCTGCGACCGGCTCGTGAAGTCGGCCAGCGGGGAATCGTCCGCCGCGAACCGCTGGGTCGAGGTCGTGCTGTCGTTCTCGTTGCGGATCTTCGAGTAGCTGACGGTGGCGCCGGCCTGGTCGCGTTCGCCGACGTTGTAGGTGAACGTCGACGCGAGGTTCAGCGATTTCGACCGGCCCTGCCGGTTGCCCACCGAGTTCTGCGAGTCCGTGACGGCGCCGGTGGCCGGATCGAGATCCTGGCGCTGCGATTCGTTATGGCTGTTGCGCACGTTCTCGCGTACGCCGATGTTGCCCGAGATCGAGTACGGGCCTTCCGCATGCTCGCCGTTCAGGAAGGCGTTGCCGCGGCCTTCCGTACCCTTGTTGACGCTCAGGTTCGCGCGCGAGCCCGCCTTGCGGTTGCGCTTGAGGACGAGGTTGATGATCGGCCCGCTGCCGCCCTCGTTGCCGAATTCGGCGCCGGGCACGTTGATCACCTCGATCGATTCAATCGCCTCGGCTGGGAACGCGTTCAGCGCGTCGCCCCGGTTCTGGCCCTGGAACTGGGCGTCGCGCTTGCCGTTGACCATGATCTGCACGTTCTGGTTGCCGCGCAGGGCCACGTTGCCGTCCTGGTCGACCGTGACCGACGGCACATTGTTGAGGATGTCGGCGGCGGACGCGTTGCTCACGCTGATGTCGTTCTTGAGGTCGTAAACATCGCGGTCGACCTTGTTGGTCGGCCGCGTCGCGACCACCTCCACGGTCGCCACACCGTCGTCGGACCTGGTGTCCGGCGCGGCCTTGACGGCGGGCGGCGCCGTCTGTGCGAACGACGCCGGTATGGCGAAACAGGTAACGAGTAAGGCGGGAAGGACTTTCAGCGCGTGCTTGGACGGAATCATCGAACAGGTTCAGTGAGTGGAAATGCCGGTGCGGGAACTGGTATTCCCGCGGGCGCCCACAAAAGTTCCAACCAAGTTCCAACTTTTTTAACGGCTCGACGGCGGATTCAGCAACGCCTTGGACGGGTCCGGGTTCTGCATCTGCTGGTCGAGGAACCCGCGGGCGTCCTCCAGCCCCGCATTGTATTCCACGTCGCGCATCACGCTCAGCTGGTCGATCGTCCATTCGCTGAACCCGCCCGCCCCCGGCACGAGCCGCATTTCCGCCGTGATGTCGGCGAGGGTCAGGCCGCCGTTCAGGCGACGCTGGAACGCCGCCGCCCACGCGGCCGTCGCGGGGTCGCGGACGTCGTTCTCCAGCGTGCGGAGGATATGCTCGGCCCTGGGCACGTCGACCTGGTAGCAGTACGCGAGCACCGCCGCGCGCGCGAGCGGGCGCGAATCGCGGGCCGTGCGCCAGGCCGTCAATACACCGTCCAGCGCTTCGCGGCTGGGCTTGCCGTCGGCCAGCAGCGCCAGGTCGAGCGTCGCCAGCGCGACGGCGCCCGAGCCCGGATCGCGTTCGCGCGCCCGAGCGAGGCTGGCGCGCGCGGCGTCCAGGTGGGACGTGCGTGCGCTCGCGTCGGCACGGGCGGCCAGCTTCAGGTGCGCCCGCGCCGCCAGCAACAGCACGTCGGCGCCGGCGTCCGTACGGCGCGCTGTCTTCTCCAGCCACGGCAGCGCGGCGGCCGGGTCGCCCCAGTCGACGCGGGCCCGGTTCAGCGCCAGCTGGCCCGCCTCGACGTTCGGGACGGCGCCCGCGTCGGCCGTCAGGGTGCGCAGCAGCGCTTCGCCCTGCGCGGGAGCGGGACAGGCCTTCAACGCGGCGTCGGCCAGCATGAAGCCGCCGGACGTGGCGGACATCGTCGTGATGGCGACTTCCGGACGCGGGCCGGGCGGCTGCTCCACGCGCATGACTTCGGCCGCCTGCAGCCGGTAGCGCCACAACGCGGTCGACGCAGCGCCCACGTCCAGGCCGAACGCGTCGCGGAGCGCGGCGGCCGGCTCGGTGCCGTGGTGGACGGCGTTCAGGAACGTCCCGAGCTTCTTGCGCCGCTCACCCGAGCCGAGGATGTAATGCGCGAGGATCCAGGACCGCGCGTCGAATTCCACGCCCGCGGCCCGGCGCCGCGTGTCGGACAGGTTCGCGAACGGACGCGGCCCCAGTATGTCGGCATAGTCGAGATTGTAGCGGTGGTCCTGGTCGAGGAAATAGAAATACCGGCCCACGCCCGGCGGCGTGCGGCCGATCACCATCTGCGTCGCGCCGAAGCGCACGCCGGCGAAATAATTGGAAAAGCCTTCGACCCACGCCGACGGACTGCGCACGTCGGTGTGGCGGTACAGGAAATGGCGCGCATACGCTTCCGACACGTAGGCGAGACCTTCGTCGAGCGGCGCCTTGGCCAGCTTGTCGTCGTCGATCGGTGCCAGCGGCGCCGTACGCACGAGGAAGCCCTGGGCGCCGTCCGCGCAGTCGCGGAACAGCGCGATGCCGTTGGCCGGGCGGTCCGCGGCCACGCGGTCCAGGTCGCGCACGTCGTTCAGGTAGACGAGGTTCAGCTTGCTCTCGGGACCCGCCGACTTCGGGCGGTAATCGTCCGTGTACACGCGCAACAGGCTGTCGAGGCGCTCCAGGTGCTCCACCAGCCGGGCCACGTCCTCGCGCGGCGCGTCGGACAGGACGACCACGTGGGCGCTCTCGGCCCGTACCCACGACGACGTGCTCCGTTGCCCCGTGACGACGATGCTTTGCGGCCCCGCTTCCTGCGCGACACACGCGCCGCCCACGAGCAAACAGACGGCGGCGACGGCCGCCGCCGACCTTTTGAATGGTGAACCCACGATCCCGGACTCCTTGACAGTATTTGCGAACGTACAACCCTGTCATTCTACCGGCATCGTTGCTCCTTGGACATTATATATTCAGTGCCGCACCTCCGACGGCGGCCGGGCCGGCACGGATTGCCGGCCCGCGCGCACCCGTGCGGGCGCTGGCTCGCGCCTGGGCTGCGCCTTCGGCACGACGGCCGTGATCCGCACGTCCTTCGGCCGCCATCCGGCCTCCGCCACCATGAGCTCCGACTTCCCTTCGATGCGCACGGGCCGGCCATTGATCAGCGTATGCGCCGAGCGCCAGGCGACGAGCGCCTGCGGCGTACCGGGCACGTCCGGCGCGATGCCGTGGACGGTCGCGCCATCGATGACGAGTTCGCCGAAGCGCGCCGCGCCATCCGGACGGGCCGTGTCGCCGGCCCCGTCCGGACGCTGGCCCGCCGCGCACGCGCAGGCGCCGGCCAGGGTGCCGTCCAGGTCGGCGAACAGCGCCGGCATGTGCTGGCGCAGCGCCAGGTAGCGCCGCGCCTGCACCGCACCATGTTCCCACAGCGCGCCGCGCAGGGCCGGGTCGCGGTCCAGCTTGGAATTCGCACCCAGCGGCATGCCGGCCGCCGTCTCGACGGCCGTGCCGTCCATGACGATGCGGTCGACCTGCACGAGCTTGTCGCGCCGCTGGGCCGCCGCGCTCGCCGGGGCGGCGTCGTCGCCACGGCCGCTTTCCATGCGACGGTTGATCGCATCCACAAAGCCCAGTTCCTGGTTCAGCGCGAGATTGCCGGCCAGCGCATTGCGCAAGTCCCAGATCTCGCCGCCGTTGAAGGCAATGTGCGGCCCGCCCGCGTCAAGCCTGGCCTGGGTGGGATTGATCTGCACGACCCAGATCTCGTCCGGCTTTCTCGCGTCGTCCGCGACGCCGGACAGGAAGTTGCGGATCGGCGGGTTCTGCGAGAACAGGCCATCCCACAAGGTCAGCGGGCGCGGGGCCAGGGTCGTCTCGTCGAGGCCCGCCATCTCGTGCGCGCGGAACAGCCAGGGCACGGCGGCCGACGCCAGCACGGCGTCGACCGAGATGCCGCCGTCGCCCGGCGCGCGCTCCGAACTGAACGCGACAAATTCGCCCTCGTGCAGCTCCACCGCGCCCAGCAGCAGGCGCGGGATCGGGCGCAGGGCGTGACGCACGGCGTCGGCGAGCTGCCCCAGCGCCTCGGCGTCGAAGCGCACGGCGGGCGGATGCCACCGTTCCAGCGTGGCGTGCAACAGGCTGCCGGGCGGGATGCCGACCTGCGCCATGCGTGCGCGCAGGCGATCAACGGCCCCGAGCTTCCCGGCGATCCGGCCCTCGACGGCGCCCCGGTCGGCCCGGTAGCGTTCCTGGCATGGGGCCGCGGGTGGAAACATGGCCCCCTCCAGGTCGCTGCGCAGCCAGCGCTCCACGTCGGTTGGAATACTGGCGAATTCGCCCAGCAGCGCGACGAGCGGCCAGTCCACGCCTGGTCCCAGCAGGTCGGGCAGCGAAAAGAAATCGGGCCGCATCCATGGGTTGTCCGGTCCGAGCATGCGGGCCAGCGCCGGCCATGCCGTCGCATTCCACAGCTCCATGGCGGCCAGCGGGAACACGTACGGGCTCGACTTGATGTCCCAGCCGCCCATCGCGGCGAGGTCGGCCAGGTCGCGGCAGAAGTGATTGACCGTCGATTCGACGAGGCCGAGTGCGGAATTGCCCTGCCAGAACGCATCCAGCCGCCGTCCCGCCTCGGGCGCGCCGCCGGCGATGAACCCGTACCAGCCGAGCAGCGCGCTGATGGCGCCGCCGGACGTGCCGCTGAGCGCGACGAGCGCCGTGTTGTCGGCGCCGTCCCCGTCGGCAAGGTTGTCGAACTGCTCCAGCAGGATGGGAAGGACGCCGCCCGTGTACGCGGCGTGGCTGCCGCCGCCCTGGCAGGCGATTGCGATGTGATTGGTTGCCATGAGACCTCCCGGCACAAGGGGTTGCGGGACCCTCCCGCATCGTTAGGCAGGCCATCGCGTGCGCGGTTCCCTATTGCTTTATTGAAATGCGTCACGAATAATGGCGTGACAACAGCGCGATAACCATTCTCGACCGAACCATGAAGCAACCGGAAGACCTGAGCACGATCGAATTGCCGCTCGACGCGGCGCTGGCGAAGAAGCGCGGCCGTCCGCCGAAAGAGGACAAGCTCAGCGACGCCGAGCGGGCCCGCCGCTACCGCGCCCGCCAGAAGATGCGGCCGAAAGGCGCATGGAATTACGAGCAGGTCACGGCCCAGACGCGCACGGAGATCGAACGGCTGCTGGGCAGCGCGTCGGCACGGCCGGCCGGGGAAGCGGAATTGGTGACGCAATGGGCGTACGGCATGTTCCTGCTGTGGGACCGCGTCACGGCCCAGCGCCAGCAGGCGGCCGACCGGGAAGCGTTGCTGGCGCTCGTCTCCGGCTGATCGTTCAGGCGCCGGCCAGCCCGAGCCGATCCGCGTGGGTGTAGCAGACGAAGTCGTTCCCGCGCGCGAACGCGAGCAGGGTCATGCCGGCCCTGTCGGCCAGGTCGACGGCGGCCAGCGTCGGCGCCGACATGCCGACCAGTGCCGACACACCCGCCACGGCCGCCTTCTGCGCCATCTCGAAACTGACGCGGCTGGTAATCAACAGGAAGCCGGCGCCGGGCGCCGCGCGTTCCCGTGCCATCGCGCCGATCACCTTGTCCAGCGCATTGTGCCGGCCGACGTCCTCGCGCACGATGCGCAGGGTGCCGTCCATGCCGCACCAGGCGGCCGCGTGGGCTGCGCCCGTCAGCTTCGTCAGCTTCTGCTCCGCGCCGATGGCGCCCAGCGCGCGGCGCACGCCGTCGACGTGAAACCCGGCTGCCGGCGCCAGCGACGGCAGCGCGCGGCAGACCTGGTCCAGGCTGTCGACGCCGCACAGGCCGCAGCCCGTGCGGCCCGCCAGGCTGCGGCGGCGTTCCTTGAGCGCCATGAACGCGCTGCCGGCGATCTCGACCTGGACGGCGACGCCGCCCGCGGTGTCCTCGACGTCGATGCCGTAGCACTGGCCCGGTCCCACGATGATCTCTTCGCTGAGCGAAAAGCCGAGGGCGAAATCTTCCAGGTCGGCCGGCGTGGCCATCATGACGGCGTGCGAGATCCCGTTGTAGACCAGGGCGACGGGAACTTCGTCGACGACCATGTCCTCCACCTCGGCGAGTGCGCCCGCGCGCACGCGCAGCACACGCCGCGCGCCAGCGGGGGACGGCAAGGCGTCGATAGCGGGATCAGGGGGAGGCGTCATCGCCCCGATGATACCATTCAGCGCAGCGCCGCGTTCTTCAACGCTTCGACGTCGCGCGGCTCCGCGATCCCGCTGCCGTTTCTCTCCGCGCGGAAGCGCTTCGACATCGCATACACCGCCTTGCGCACCCGCATGATCGACCCCAGCGGGCGGTGCGCGGCCAGCGCATGCCATGGATTGAACTGCATGCCGTCGTCGATGCGGCGCGCCAGTTCGTCGCCGTACGCCTTCTGCGGCGCCGCGCGCAGGCGCGCCACGGTCACGTAGGGACTCAGGTCTTCCGGCCATTCGACGGACGCGTCCTCGATCGGCATGCGCTCGATGTCCGTGCACAGCTGCACCCGCAATTCCCACTCCCCACCGTCGCCGGCGAAATGATCCACGACCGCGTCGCGCAGGCCGTCCGGCCTGTCCTTCAGGTCGACTGCGGCACCCGCGAGCGCCGTCAGCGCGGGCGACACGGGCGCCACCTGCACCTTCGCCATGTAGCGGCC
>CBIHQW010000065.1:0-8477 GCA_966212285.1 Massilia kyonggiensis | reverse complement strand
CTCGTCCTGCAGGTGGGCGCGGGTCAGCGCGTCGAGGGCGCCGAACGGCTCGTCCATCAGCAGCACCTTCGGCTCCATCGACAACGCGCGGGCGATGCCGACCCGCTGCTTCATGCCGCCCGAGATCTCGCTGGGCCGCTTCTGCGCCGCGTGCGTCAGGCCCACCAGCGCCAGCGCGTCGGCCGTGCGCGCGCGCAGCTTCTCCTTCCCTTCGCGGGCGCCGAACACGCGCTCGACGGCCAGGTAGACGTTCTCGAAGCAGGTCAGCCAGGGCAGCAGCGAATGGTTCTGGAATACGACCGCGCGCTCCGGCGCCGGCCCGGCGATCTCGCGGCCGGCGCAGATCAGGACGCCCTCGGTGGCGCGCGTCAGGCCCGCCAGCAGGTTCAGCAAGGTGGACTTGCCGCAGCCGGAGTGGCCGATCAGCGTGATGAACTCGCCGCGCGCCACCTTCAGGTTGACGTCCGTGAGGGCGTGGAAGCGGCCCTTGCGGGTGTCGAACAGCATCTCGACCTGCTGGACTTCGATGAATTTCGGTTCGCTCATGATCCACTCTCTTCGTAAGTGACGGCGCGGGCCAGGGCGACCAGCGCCTGTTCCAGCACCAGGCCGACCACGCCGATGACGACGATGGCGATGAGGATGTGCGGGACGTTCAGGTTGTTCCACTCGTCCCACACCCAGAAGCCGATGCCCACGCCGCCGGTCAGCATCTCGGCCGCGACGATCACCAGCCACGCCGTGCCGATCGCCAGGCGCACGCCCGTCAGCATGTACGGCAGCACGGAAGGCAGCAGGATCTTCGTGAAGACCTTCCACTCCGACAGGTTGAGCACCCGCGCCACGTTCATGTAGTCCTGCGGCACGCGCTGCACGCCGACGGCCGTGTTGATGATCATGGGCCAGATCGAGCAGATGAAGATGGCCCAGATGGCGGCCGGATTCGCGGCCTTGAACACGAGCAGGCCGATGGGCAGCCACGCCAGCGGCGACACGGGACGCAGCAGGCTGACGATGGGATTGCACATCCCGGCCAGGAAGCGCGAGCGGCCGATCAGGAAGCCGAGCGGGATGCCCGCGGCGGCGGCCAGGCCGAAGCCCAGCGCCACGCGCTGGAGCGACGCGAGGATGTTCCAGCCGATGCCCTGGTCGTTCGGCCCGTTGCTGTAGAACGGGTCGGCGAACAGTTGCACGGCCGCCTCCCACGTGACCAGGGGCGATGGGAAGTTGCTGTTGCTGGCGGAGACGAGCTGCCACACCAGCACCAGCATGGCGAGACCCAGCAGCGGCGGCAGCATGGCCAGCAGCACGGCGCGGCCGTTCGGCACACGGAGTGCCAGGGTACGCCGGGCAGGCACGGCGTGCGCGCCCGCGGTCGAATTCACGACGGTATTCATGATGTCCTCCGGATCACACCTTGATCTTGAAAGCGGCGGCATACGCGGCCGGGTTCTTCCCGTCCCACACGACGCCGTCGATGAGCTTCGCGGACCGCATGGGCGACTTCGGCACGTCGGCCTTGGCCAGCGCGGCCGCCTCGCGGTACAGGCCCACCTGGTTGACGCTCGACGCCACGGCCAGGTAGTCCGGATCGGACTTGAGCAGGCCCCAGCGGCGGTGCTGGGTCATGAACCACATGCCGTCCGACAGGTACGGGAAGTTGACCGTGCCGTCGTTGTAGAACTTCATGTAGTTCGGATCGTCCCACGTCTTGCCCAGGCCGTTCTGGTAGCGGCCCAGGATGCGCTGGTTGATCACGTCGACCGAGGTGTTGACGTACGATTTGTCGGCGATGGTCTCGGCCATCTTGACCTTGTTGGACAGGCTCGCGTCGATCCACCGGCCCGCGTCCAGCACGGCGGCCACGAGGGCGCGCGCCGTGTTCGGATATCTTTTCACCCACTCGAGCGAGGTGCCGAGAGTCTTTTCCGGATGGTCCTTCCAGATGTCCTGCGTGGTCGCGGCGGTGATGCCGACGCCGTCGGCGATGGCGCGGTGGTTCCACGGTTCGCCCACGCAGAAGCCGTCCATGTTCCCGACCCGCATGTTCGCCACCATCTGCGGCGGCGGCACCGTGATCACCTTGGCGTCCTTCATCGGATTGATGCCGTAGCTGGCGAGCCAGTAGTACAGCCACATCGCGTGCGTGCCGGTCGGGAAGGTCTGGGCGAAGCTGTACTCGCGCTTGTCCGTGCTCATCACCTTCGCCAGCGACGGGCCGTCCACGGCCCTGGCGTCGGCCAGCTTCTTCGACAGGGTGATGGCCTGGCCGTTCTGGTTCAGGTTCATCAGCACCGCCATGTCCTTCTTCGGTCCACCGATGCCCATCTGCACGCCGTAGATCAGGCCATACAGCACGTGGGCGGCGTCCAGTTCGCCGTTGACCAGCTTGTCGCGCACGCTGGCCCAGGACGATTCCTTGCTGGGCACGATCTTGATGCCGTACTTCTTGTCGAAGCCCAGCACCGACGCCATCACCACGGAGGCGCAATCGGTCAGCGGAATGAAGCCGACCTTCACTTCGGTCTTTTCGGGCTTGTCGGAGCCGGCGGCGAAGACCCCGCCGGAGACGAGTCCAGTGAGCGAGGCCGTGGCACCGGCGGCCAGCAGGCGGCGGCGGGTCAGGTTGGTTGTATCGGTCATGTTGGTCCTTGTAGAAGGCAATCGAAAGAAGAGACAACGCTGCGGCGGCGGAGTGGCCAGCTCCGGCGCCCTCGTAGTCAATACAGCAATTGCCGTGCCAACACGCAAAATGGTGCGCCGGCACCGCGGTTGTGCCGACGCACCATGAAAAACGGGGCCACACACCGATTGCGTGCAACGGTCCGCATGGCTGCGGCGCATGCGCGTCCGGAACCGTGCGGCGTGCGCCGGCGTGGCGCAGGGCTGTCACATCATTGTCATCCCATCAAGATAAAGTTGCGCCCCGTTCCCACTCCCACGGACCACGATCTTGAAACGCAACCACGCATTGCTTGCCGCATTTGCTATCCCTTTGGCCGCCGCCGGCCTCACCGGCTGCGGCGAGCCATCGACGCCCGCCAACGTCATCCCCGAAGGCACGACCGTGTCCCTCGCCCTGCTCGAGACCACCGACATCCACTCGAACGTCCTGGGCTATAACTATTACTCGCTCGCCGACGACGCGACGCTGGGCCTCGACCGCACGTCGACGCTGATTCAGCAGGCGCGCGCGGAAAATCCGAACAACCTGCTGTTCGACGACGGCGACGTCATCCAGGGTACGCTGCTCGCGGACCTGCAGGCCGTCACCGCGCCCGTGAAGTGCGCCGACACGCTGGCCGTGCACAAGGCGATGAACGCGCTGAAGTACGACGCGGGCGGCCTCGGCAACCACGAATTCAACTACGGCCTGCCCTTCCTCAGCCAGGTCACCAACACGGACTTCGGCATCCCGGGCGTTTCCAAGCCGGCCGGCACGTGCGGCGGCCCGAACTTCCCGCTCGTGCTGTCGAACGTGACCGCGGTCGCAACGGGCAAGACGATCTACGAACCGTACCGCATCCTCGCGCGCAACTTCACGGCGACGAAGCCGAACGGCGAGACGATGCCGGTCACCGTCAACGTGGGCGTGATGAGCTTCGTGCCGCCGCAGATCCTCGACTGGGACCAGAAGAACCTGGCCGGCAAGGTGGCCGTGGGCGGGTCCGTGGAAGCGGCGAAGCAGTACGTGCCGGAGATGCGCGGCAAGGGCGCGGACCTCGTCGTCGCGCTGTCGCACGGCGGCCTCGATACGGGCGCGTACAGCCCCAAGATGGAAAACCAGAGCTACCACCTGAGCACGACCGGCATCGACGCGCTGCTGATCGGCCACGCGCACCTCATCTTCCCGAAGGGGAAAGAGACGGGCGCCGCCGCGCTGGATCCGTCGTTCGCGGCGATCCCCGCGGCGGCCAAGGTCGATGCCGTGAACGGTTTCGTGAACGGCGTGCCGACCGTGATGGCGCAGAGCTGGGGCCGGCGCCTGGGCATCGTCAAAATGACGCTCGCGTACCAGGGCGGGAAGTGGGTCGTGCAACCGACTAAAACGACGGTCGAATCGCGCGGCTACAAATACAAGGACGGCACGACCAGCGTGGCCGCCGATCCGGCCATCGCCGCCGCGGTGCAGACCGAGCACCAGGCCACGATCGCGTATGCGAAGCAGCCGCTGGGCGTGGCTACGGACTTCGAGATGTCGTCGTACTTCGCGCTCGCCGGCGACGTCTCGGCCATCCAGCTCGTGAACCAGGCGCAGATCGACTACGTGAAGAATGCCATCGCGATGAGCACGGACGCCACGCTGGCGAGCTACAGGGCCATCCCCGTGATCTCGTGCAGTGCGCCGTTCAAGGCGGGCCGCAACGGGCCGTCCGACTTCACGGACGTGGCGCCGGGCGCGACGCCGGCCGCGCCGGTCGGCCTGCAGGTCCGCAACCCGGGCGACCTTTACCTGTACAGCAACAACAACCTGCAGGCCGTGAAGATCAAGGGCTCCGATCTGAAGAACTGGCTGGAGACGGCCGCGAAGCAGTTCGCGCAGATTAACCCGGCAGCGACCGCCGAGCAGGACCTCGTCCCGTCGTACGGCACCATCTACAACTACGACGTGTTCTACGCCGAGAACAACGCGCTGCAATACCAGATCGACGTGACGAAGCCGGCCGGCAGCCGCATCGTCAACCTCACGTACCTGGGCAAGCCGGTGGCGGACACGGACGACTTCATCGTCGCCACCAACGATTACCGCGCGGGCGGCGGCGGCAACTTCCCCGGCATCGACGGCAGCAAGACGATCATCAAGTCGCCGGACGCGAACCAGTCCGTCGTCAGCAACTACCTGCAAAAGATCGGCGCAGCCACCGGCAAGGTCACGCTGGCCGCGAACGGCGGCGCGCGCAGCTGGAGCTTCGTCAAAACGGCGACCGCCGGTCCCGTGATCCTGCGCTCGGCGCCGGGCCACCTCGCGCTGGCGAAGGCCGCGGGTCTCGCCACCGTCACGACCGAGGGCGGACTGGATGCGAGCGGCTTCGCGAAGTACGCGATCGACCTGTCGAAGTAGGCCGGCATGAAGATCCGACTCGCATCCGCACTGCTGTGCGTCCTCCTCGCCGGCTGTGGACGCGCGCCGCTGCCGGCCGAGATCGAGGCCGTGTCCATGGATGCCTCCCAGCGCGGCGACGCGGCGGCCGAACAGCGCCTGCAGGACTGGGCCACCGACGGCCAGCCGGTGGCCGAACGCGAACTGGCCCTGCTGTACCGGAAGCGCCAGCGCGACGACCAGGCCCGCGCCCTGTTCCTGCGCGCGGCGCGCCAGGGCGATGCGGAAGCGGCTTATGAACTCGGGGAGCTGGAACGCGACCATGGGCGCGCCGCACAGTGGTACCGCCAGGCCGCGCAACAGGGGCACCTGAAGGCCGCGCTGAGGCTCGCGCTGCTGCTGAAGAACGGCGACGGCATCCCCACGGATAAAACGGCCGCCGCGCACTGGCTCGGCGTGGCCGCGCAGGCCGGCGATGCGCATGCGATGTTCCTGCTGTCGAACGCGTATGCGGACGGCGACGGCGTGCCGCCCGACCCGCGCCGCGCGCGCGACCTGCTGGAACGCGCCGCCGACCGCGAGTACCCGGCCGCGATCCAGGAACTGGCGCTCGTCAAGCAGACCGGCGACGACCTCACGCCGAGGGATGCCGCAGAGGCCGACCAGCTGCTGAAGGAAGGCGCCGAACACCGGCGCAGCAACGCCCACCGTTTCTGATTCAGGTGAACTTGTAACCTTGACATCGATCCTACCGTGTGACCGTCATTCTCCAAAGAATGGCAAACTCTGGCAGTTGAGTTTTACGGAGGTATCGAATGCGCGTGGTTAGCTGGAATATTCACTGGGGCTGTGGGAGGGACGGGCGCATCCGGATCCACGCAATCATCGATGTGCTGCGCAAGCTGAATCCTGACGTGATCTGCCTGCAGGAAGTGGCCGCCAACCATCCGGAACTGGAGGGCAGCGCCAGCGCAAGCCAGTTCAAGCAGCTCGCCGGCGCGTTCGGCGGGTACCACATGATCGAACAGGCGCCGAGCGAAATCTACCGGAACAACCTGCCCCGCCAGTTCGGCAACATCCTGCTGTCCAAATTCCGCATCACCCAGGCGCAGCGCCACATGCTGCCCTGGCCCGTCGATCCGGAACACCCGGCCGGCATGCCGCGCGGGATGATCGAAACCGTGCTGGAAGCGCCCGGCGGCAAGCTGCGCCTCCTGACCACCCATCTCGAATATTTTTCGCCCGTGCAGCGCCGCGCGCAGATCGCCCGCATCCGCGAACTGCACGAGGAAGCGTGCGCCCGCGCCGCCGTCTACCAGCCCGAGCCCGACCTCGAGCCGCCGTTCCAGCTCGGTTTCCGGCCCGGCACGGCGATCTACTGCGGCGATTTCAATTTTGGTCCGGATTCGGAAGATTACCGGACCCTGCTGGCGCCCGCATCAAGCGGCACGCTGGGCCTCGTCGACGCCTGGCGCGTGCGCCACGGCGACACCCCGCGCGCGCCGACGGCGGGCCTGCACGGCTTCAAATGGCCGGAAAAGCCGGACTGCTACGACTATTTCTTCGTCACGGAAGACCTGGCGGGACGCGTGTCCGACCTGAGCGTGCAGTCCGAGACCTCGGCCTCGGACCACCAGCCCATCGTGCTGGACCTGAACTGAGAACCGCTCAGGCGGCCGGTTCCTCGTCCTGCTCGAGTTCCTCGTCCTGCTGCGCGATCTGGCGCAGCGCCTGCTCGAACACCTCGGGCGGCTGGCCGCCGGAGATCAGGTGGCGCTGGTTGATCACGATCGCCGGCACCGAGCGGATGCCGGCGCGCTGCCAGTAGTACTCGAGCTGGCGCACCTCGTCGGCATACGCATTCGATGCCAGCACCTGGCGCGCGGCCTCCACGTCGAGGCCGACCTCGCCCGCCGCGCGCAGCAGCACGTCGTGCGCGCCCGGATTCTCGCCCTTGGTGAAATACGCCTCGAACAGCTTTTCCTTCAGCGCCTGCTGGCGGCCCTGGCCTTCGGCCCAGTGCAGCAGGCGGTGCGCGTCGAAGGTATTGTAGATGCGGCCGCGTTTGCTCATGTCGAACGTGAAGCCGACGGCCTCGCCGCGCTGGCGGATCATCTCGCGCGACTGTTCCTGCTGGGCGGGGGTGGAGCCGTATTTCTCGGTGATGTGTTCGAAGATGTCCTGGCCTTCCGGGCCCATCCCCGGGTTCAGCTCGAACGGCTGGAAGTGCATGTCGACCGTAATGTCACCGCCCACCCGCTCCAGTGCCTGCTCGAGCGATTTCAGGCCGATCACGCACCACGGGCACGACACATCCGACACGAAGTCGATTCTCATTTGCTTGCTCACTTTTTCACCGCCTTCCAATTGGTTTCATTAACGCTGATGGCATATGGTGACACATCGAACGAAAGGGAGCAGCGCGCCAAACAAATTCGGCAAATCAAAAAACAAACGGGGCCATGACGGCCCCGATCTTACTTCTTTTTGACCGCCGGCCTGGCGGCCGCGGCACCCTTCGATTTGCTGCCGATCTTCGACTCCTTGCCGGCCATGAGGTTGCTGATGTTGCCGCTGTGGCGGTACAGAAGCAGCAGGCTCATCACGACGACGGCGAACAGTTTTTCGTCCGCGCCGAACAGCAGGCCGTAGTAGAACGGTGCGAAGATCGCGGCCACCAGCGCGGCCAGGGACGAGTAGCGGAACGCGTACGCCACGACGAGCCACGTGACGAGGGTCGCCAGGCCGAGCCAGACGTTCAGGCCCAGCAGCACGCCCAGCGCCGTCGCCACGCCCTTGCCGCCGACGAAGCGGAAGAACACGGGCCACAGATGGCCCAGGAAGACCGCAATGGCGACCAGCGCCACGCCGCCGTCCTCGACGCCGAAGCGCTCGCCGAACTGGACCGCCAGCCACACGGCCAGCCAGCCCTTGGCGCAGTCGCCGACGAGCGTCGCGATGGCGGCCTTCTTGCTGCCGGAGCGCAGGACGTTGGTGGCGCCCGGGTTCTTCGAGCCATAGGTACGCGGGTCGGCCAGGCCGAACAGGCGGCTCGCGACGACGGCGAAGGAAATCGAGCCGATCAGGTAGGCTGCGATGGTGAACAGAATTGTGTACATGAGTCTCTTTTCTTAAGCCCTGGCCAGGAATCTGGCGCGCGTGAAATATACACCATCGGCCGAGGCCGGCGATAGTCAGTCGGCCAGCGCGCAGTTCACCGGCCGGGCTTTCAGCACGCCCACCAGTACGGCCGGCGCGATGCCGACCAGGAAACCGCGCCGTCCGCCGTTGATATAAATCTTGTCCAGCTGCAGGATGCTTTCCTCGACGTAGACCGGCATCGCCTTGCGCACGCCGAACGGCGACGTGCCGCCGACCATATAGCCGGAATGACGCTGGGCGACGTCCGGCTTGCACGGTTCGACGGATTTGCACG
>CBIHQW010000064.1:0-8575 GCA_966212285.1 Massilia kyonggiensis | reverse complement strand
CGGACAAAGTCCTCGGACGTGTTGCCAGCGAAGTGGCACTCCGACTGCGCGGCAAGCACAAGCCGGAATTTACTCCGCACGTCGATACCGGTGATTTCATCGTCGTCGTCAACGCAGGCAAACTGCGCGTGACCGGCACCAAAGCCAACGACAAGAAGTACTACCGTCACTCGGGCTACCCGGGCGGTATCTACGAAACCAACTTCCTGAAAATGCAACAGCGTTTCCCGGGCCGCGCCCTGGAAAAAGCCGTCAAAGGCATGCTGCCGAAAGGCCCGCTGGGCTATGCAATGATCAAGAAGCTGAAAGTGTATGCGGAAGCTACGCACCCGCACGCTGCCCAGCAACCCAAAGCACTCGAAATCTAAGTAAGGAACTGACATGATCGGTAACTACAACTACGGCACCGGCCGTCGCAAGAGTGCAGTGGCCCGTGTGTTCATCAAAGCTGGCACCGGCCAGATCATCGTGAACGGCAAACCGGCCGCCGAATACTTCTCGCGCGAAACCGGCCTGATGGTCATCCGTCAACCGCTGGAACTGACCGGCAACGTCGAGCGTTTCGACATCAAGGTCAACGTGCATGGCGGCGGCGAGTCCGGCCAAGCAGGTGCAGTGCGCCACGGCATCACCCGTGCACTGATCGACTACGACGCAGGCCTGAAGGGCGACCTGGCACGTGCCGGTTTCGTCACCCGTGACGCCCGTGAAGTCGAGCGTAAGAAAGTTGGTCTGCGCAAAGCACGTCGCGCAAAGCAATTCTCGAAGCGTTAATCGGATTCTGCAGCGCTTATGCGCTGCTGCCGAAACGAAAAGCCGCCCGCTGCAAAGCCGGCGGCTTTTTTGTTGCCCAAATTCGGGGTCAGGTCCCTTTTTTCTTTAAATTCGGGGTCAGAGCACATTTTTTCGTCGTGTTGAAACGAGGTCTCTGCGCCTCGGCGGATGTCCTAACCCGCTCGTTTCTCCTCTACGGGAGAAAAATTCATTATTCCTGATGCAATTGTTAGGAAATGTGCTCTGACCCCGAATCTTTAAAATAATGTGCTCTGACCCCGAATGTAGACTTTAGCCATGCGGCAATGCAGCACATGCATGGACAGCCTGCTAAAATTGTGGGTTCGTACACGAACTTACCTATTTACCAAGGGGAAACAGACATGATCAAAGTTGGCATCGTTGGCGGCACCGGCTACACGGGCGTGGAATTGCTGCGCCTGCTCGCTGCCCACCCCGAGGCGCAGCTGACCGCCATCACTTCGCGCAAGGAAGACGGCCTGCCCGTCGCCGACATGTTTCCCTCGCTGCGCGGCCACGTCGACATCGCGTTTTCGAGCCCGGACAAGGCCGATCTGAAGCAGTGCGACGTCGTGTTCTTCGCGACCCCGCACGGCGTCGCGATGGCCCAGGCGCCCGAGTTGATCGCCGCCGGCGTGAAAGTGATCGACCTGGCGGCTGACTTCCGCCTGAAGGACCAGGCCACGTTCGAGAAGTGGTACAAGATCCCGCACAGCGCGCCGGACCTGCTGGAAGAGGCCGTCTACGGCCTGCCGGAACTGAACCGTGACGACATCAAGAAGGCGCGCCTGATCGCCAACCCGGGCTGCTATCCGACCACGATGCAGCTGGGCTTTTATCCGCTGCTGAAGGCGGGCATCATCGATGCCGGCAACCTGATCGCCGACGCCAAGTCGGGCGTGTCCGGCGCGGGCCGCAAGGCCGAGATCGGCACGCTGTTCTCGGAAGCGAGCGACAACTTCAAGGCCTACGGCGTGCACGGCCACCGCCACACGCCGGAGACGTCGGCCCAGCTGCAGCGCTACACGGACCAGAAGGTCGGCCTGATCTTCACGCCGCACCTCGTGCCGATGATCCGCGGCATGCATTCGACCTTGTACGCGCGCCTCACGCAGGACATCACGAACGAAGCCCTGCAAGCCCTGTTCGAAGAGCAGTACAAGGATGCGGAATTCGTCGACGTCATGCCGTTCGGCTCGCACCCGGAAACCCGCTCGACGCGCGGTTCGAACATGCTGCGCATCGCGCTGCACCGTCCGGACAACGGCAACACCGTCGTCATCCTCGTCGTGCAGGACAACCTGGTCAAGGGCGCGTCCGGCCAGGCCGTGCAGTGCATGAACCTGATGTTCGGCCTGCCGGAAAGCACGGGTCTGAAGCAGATCGCGCTGCTGCCGTAATCGCGTCTCCTGGCAAGCCTTGATCTGCAGACACAGATCAAGGCGACCTGTGTTGGCAACGGTACATTGACTGTTGGACAGAGCCAACGCCAAGCACAGGGGACAATCATGTTCGGTCGTAACGCAAAAAGCGAAATCGATAGCCTGATCGGTATTTCCGCACGCATCGAAGGGGATCTCGTGTTCACCGGCGGGCTGCGCATCGACGGCGAGGTGCACGGCAACGTGGTGGCCGCGGACGGCAACGAGAGCGTGCTGATCGTGTCCGAACACGCGCGCATCGAAGGCGAGGTGCGCTGTGCCAACCTGGTCGTCAACGGGTATATCGCGGGGACGGTGTATTCGTCCGACCTCCTTGAATTGCAACCGAAAGGCCGCATACATGGGGATGTCCATTACCGCCTGCTGGAAATGCACGGCGGCGCCCTCGTCACCGGCAAGCTGACCCACCATGCCGAGTCGGTGCCCGCCGCCGAACCCGTTTTCCACCTCGGCGTGGCGGCCGAAGGGGCTTCAGCATGACTGGCGCCAACGGTCTATAATGGACGAAATCCGAATCCAATCAGGAGTTTATCCATGAATGCAGTCGCCGAAGTGCAAAACGCACAAGACACGATCCCCGCGCCCATCAACTTCACCGACAGCGCTGCCCAGAAAGTTGCCCAGCTGATCGAGGAAGAAGGCAATCCCGACCTGAAACTGCGCGTGTTCGTGCAGGGCGGCGGTTGCTCGGGCTTCCAGTACGGCTTCACGTTCGACGAAATCGTGAACGAAGACGACACGACGATGGAAAAGAATGGCGTTCAGCTGTTGATCGACTCGATGAGCTACCAGTACCTGGTCGGCGCCGAGATCGACTACAAGGACGACCTCGAAGGCGCCCAGTTCGTCATCAAGAACCCGAACGCCCAGTCGACCTGCGGTTGCGGTTCGTCGTTCTCGATGTAAGCGCGTCAAGTTTCGACATCGACAACCGCCTCGGCATTGCCGGGGCGGTTTTTTTTCGTCCGTACGAAGTGTTGGATGCCGCCGTAATGACAAGCCATTAACAATTGCTAACAGTCATGCGCGTAGTACACTGACCACGCTCCACGAATGTGGCGGCAAGGAGACACACAACCCCTATAAACGAGAGAAAAACAATGTCGAGGGCACCAATCTTACTTTGCGGTGTTACCGCTATCATACTCGCCTGGGCCGGTGCCGCCCAAGCGCAAGCACCATCCACCACCAAAGCTGCCGCCACCACGGCAGCCACCGACGACGGCACCGGCGCCTACCGCACGCAGCGCTACCGCAACCTGTTCGCCGAACGCCTGGGCCACAGTCCGCAGGAGACGCACGCGAAAATCGAGCAGGCGTTCCAGCGGCTGTTCCACGGCGACGGCCAGGAGGAGCGCGTCTACTTCGAGACGGGCGCCAACGCCAACGGCACGCTCGCGTACATCACGGACTGGGCCAACAACGACGCGCGCACGGAAGGCATGAGCTACGGCATGATGATCGCCGTCCAGCTCGGCAAGAAGCGCGAGTTCGACGCGCTGTGGAACTGGTCGAAGACGTACATGCTCACAACCGATCCCGCCAACCCGTCGCGCGGCTATTTCGCGTGGTCGATGGGCACGGACGGCACGCCCCGCGCCACCGGGGCCGCGCCGGACGGCGAGGAATACTATGCGATGGCGCTGTATTTCGCGGCGCGGCGCTGGGGCAACGGCAAGGGCATCTACGACTATCAAAAGGAAGCGGATGCCATCCTGCGCGGCATGCGTCATCACCCGGTCGTGACGGCCACGCCGCCGTTCCGCATCCATCCGGGCGACAAACCGTTCGTCGAGCCGGACACGCCGTGGCCCAGCCCCAACAACCGCCACGAACAGGAGCAGGCGCAGAAGGCCGGCAAGCCGTGGCCGCCGCAGCGTCCGCACCGCGAGCCGCGCCCCGTCACCGTCGGACCGATGGTCGACGAGGCCCACGCGATGGTCCGCTTCGTGCCGGAGACGTTCATTCCCGGCACCGACCCGTCTTACCACCTGCCTGCGTTCTACGAGCTGTGGGCGCGCTGGGGCCCGCGCGAAGACCGCGCGTTCTGGGCGCGTGCCGCAAGCGTCAGCCGCGATTTCTTCGTGAAGACGGCCGATTCGGCGACAGGCCTTGGCCCCGACCGCGCCGACTTCGACGGCACGCCGCTGAAGAACTGGGACGGCAGCCCCGGCTCGTTCGGTTACGACAGCTGGCGCACGATCAGCAACTGGTCCGTGGACCGCAGCTGGTGGAACAAGGACCCGCGCCAGCAGGCGCTGTCCGACCGCGTCCAGCGCTTCCTGGCCGGGCAGGGGATCGACCGCTTCGCCGACCGCTATACGCTGGACGGCAAGCCGCTGTCCGACCGCCACTCGGCCGGCATGCTGGCGGCGGCCGCCGTCGGCAGTCTGGCGGCCACGCCGGGGCAGGTGTCCGACGACTTCCTGCGCGCGCTGTGGGACACGCCCGTGCCCAGCGGCGAGCAGCGCTACTTCGACGGCATGCTGTACCTGATGAGCATGATGCACGTGGGCGGCGAGTTCCGCGTGATCGATACAACCCCAAAATAACAAGGAGACAAGCATGATGAAGCAAACGACCATAGCGGTCCTTCTCGCCTGCACGGCACTGGGCGCGCAGGCACAGGACCGCGCGTGGCTCGACAAATCGAAGTCCACCGACGAACGCGCCCGCGCCGCCGTCGCCGCGATGACGCTCGACGAAAAGCTGCTGCTGATCGTCAGCTACACGGACAAGAAAGACCTGGCGAAGCAGCCGGACGACATCGTGCCGCCCGCGATCAAGGCCGACGTCGCCGCGCACCACATCGAGGGCTCGGCCGGCTACGTGCCGGGCATCCCGCGCCTGGGCATACCGCCGCAGTGGCAGACCGACGCGTCGATCGGCGTGCGCGTGGGCGGCATGGAGCGCACGGCGCTGCCGTCCTCGCTCACGACGGCGGCCAGCTTCGACCCGGCGGTCGCCGAGGCGGGCGGCCGCATGATCGCGGACGAGGCCCGCGCATCCGGTTTCAACACGTTCCTCGCGGGCGGCGCGAACCTGGCGCGCGAGCCGCGCAACGGCCGCAACTTCGAATACGTGGGCGAGGATCCGCTGCTGGCCGGCCGCATGGCCGCGGGCCTGATCAACGGCATCCAGGCGCGCCACGTGGTGTCGACGATGAAGCACTTCGCCGTCAACGACCACGAAAGCCAGCGCACGACGGTCGACGTCACGATCTCGCCCGAGGCGATGCGCCAGTCGGACCTGCTCGCGTTCGAGATCGTCAACGACCTGTCGAAGCCGGGCTCCGTCATGTGCTCGTACAACCTCGTGAACGGCCGCTGGGCGTGCGAGAACGAATACCTGCTGAACAAGACCTTGAAGCAGGACTGGAAGTTCAAGGGCTATGTGATGGCCGACTGGGGCGCCGTCCACTCGACGGCGGACGCCGCCAACTATGGCCTCGACCAGTTCACCGGCTACCCGTGCTGCAATCACAACGGCCCGTTCTACTCGGCGAAAAATTTCAAGGAGGCGATGAACAAGGGCGACGTCTCGATGCGCCGCCTCGACGACATGGCGCAGCGCATCCTGTGGCCGCTGTTCCAGACCGGCGTGTTCGACGATCCGCCGAAGGTCGGCAAGATCGATTTCGCGGCGCATGCCAACGTCGCGCAGCGCGCCGCGGAGGAATCGCTCGTGCTGCTCAAGAACGAGGGCAATCTGCTGCCGCTGGCGAACGTGAAGTCGGTGGCCGTCATCGGCGGCCATGCGGACAAGGGCGTACTGGCCGGCGGCGGTTCGTCAGGCGTGACCCCGGTCGGCGGCAATGCGGTGCCGAATCTCGAGCCCACGAAGTGGCCCGGCCCTGTCATCTACATGCCGTCGGCGCCGCTCGCGGCACTCAAGGCCGAGCTACCGAAAGCAAAGGTCGCGTACGCGAGCGGCAAGGACATCATTGCTGCCGTCGAACTGGCGAAGCAGTCCGAGGTCGCCGTCGTGTTCGTGACGCAGTGGATGGGAGAAGGCTTCGACGGCAAACTGGAACTGGACGGCAACCAGGATGCGCTGGTCGCCGCGGTCGCGCGCGCGAATCCGAAGACAGTCGTCGTCGTGGAATCGGGCGGCGCGATTCTGATGCCGTGGCTGCCGCAGGTGCCGGCCGTGCTGGAAGCGTTTTATCCCGGCATTCGCGGCGGCCAGGCGATCGCGCGCATCCTGACGGGTAAAGTGAATCCGTCCGGGCACCTGCCGATCAGCTTCCCCGCGTCGAACGCGCAGCTGGCGCATGCGGAGATTCCGGGCTTCGGCAAGCCGGACGGCATCCCCGTCCACATCACCTATCACGAAGGCGCCGCGATCGGCTACAAGTGGTACGACGCGAAAGGGTATAAACCGTTATTCGCGTTCGGTCACGGCCTCAGTTACACGAGCTTCGCCGTCGCCGAACCGAAGGCGAACGTCGCGAATGGCGCGCTGACGGTCGGCGCCGCGCTGCGCAATACGGGCAAGCTGGCCGGCAAGGGCGTCGTGCAGGTCTACGTCGCGCCGGCAGACCTGAAGGCGTCGGGCTGGGAAGCGCCGAAGCGCCTCGTCGCATTCCACAAGCTCGATCTGCAGGCAGGGGACTCCCACGCGTTCACGCAGGCCGTCGATCCGCGCCTGCTGGCGACGTATGAAGTCGCGGACAACAGCTGGCGCGTCCGCGCGGGCACGTACCGCGTGCTGTTCGGGCAGGCGGCGGACGACCTGCCGGTTTCGGTGGACGTGACGCTGCCGGACATGACCTGGAGCGCCGTCCACAAAGACTAAGCCCGTTATTTGGCCCAGTAATCCAGCACCAGCGATTTGGCGAGAGAAGGCTTGAGCATCTCGACGAAGCGCTGGTGCGCCGGATGCACGAGGTAGGCGTCGCGGTCTTCGGCTTGAGCGAACGTCAGGGTAAAACAGTGCGTGAAGCCGTCGTTCAGGCCTTCCGGGCTCACGTTCGTGCCCCATTCGTAGGCCGTGATGCCGGGGATGGCCGAGGGCAGGGCGGCGAAGGCGGTCACGATCGCGTCGACGTCGTCGTATGAAGCGTCGTCCTTGAACGAGAACAGGACGACGTGGCGGAGCAGTTGGCTGGACATGGGACGGTCGGTGTAAGTTGGCGAGGCGTCATCTTACATCAGGGCGCAAGGGCGATCACATCGTCGCCCGGCAGCGGTTCGCAGCCCGGCCCCAGCGGCTCCCAGCCGCGGTGCACGACGATGTGGCGCTCGTCGTGGCACAGTTCCACGCGGCGCGTCTGCGGGGACTCCCGCCGCACGAAATCCTCGATCGCCGTCGGCACGCTGATGTGCAGCGCGAGCGCGTGGATGTCGTCGAGCGGATGGTCGCCCACGTGCACGAGGGGCACGAACTGGCCGGCGAACATCAGCCAGTGCGACGGGATGCGGACGGGCGCGGCCGCATAGCCTTGCGCGCGCAGCCATGCCTGCGCGCGCTCGCGCGCGGGATCGGCCGGGTCGAGGCGGCCCCACGCGAACGCGAGCAGCTCCGCCACCCACTGGTTGCAGTTCTGGTAGCGCGTGCCGAACGCGTAGGCGTTGGCGCTGTAGCTGGTGCCCAGCAGCGCGAGGGCCAGCGGCTTGTCGAGCGCGGCCTTCTCCAGTAGCGCGCTGTCCTGCTCGGGCGGGAACAGCAGGGCGACGTGGCCGTGCGTGGGCGCGTCGGCGCCGAGCACGAAGCCGGACATGCCCTGGTCGAACAGGCGCGGACGCGATTCGTCGCACGCGTAGTACAGCTGGCGCACGGCCCACGGCCCACCGGGATTGTTTTTCAGCGCGATGCCCGCGTGCGAATACAGCAGGCCGAAGCGGGAGAGGTCCAGGCCCGCGCGCGCCACGAGGGCGAGATCGCTGCCGGAGCGCGCCAGCTCGTCTTTCACCGCGGCGGCGAAGCGCAGCACGCGGTCCTGGTCCGCGGCCGTGACCTTGTCGGCGCGGTCGCAGAAGGTCGGGATGCCGGCCGATGCCCCCGCGCTCGCGCACAGCAGCAGCGCGGCCGCGAGGAACCGCCGGAGCATCAGATCGTCACTTTGCGCGACGCGAGGTCGCGGTACCAGTCGTCCTGCAGCGCCAGGAAGAACGGCTGCTTCGTGTCGCCGTATGCGAATTCGTAGCCGTACACGCGCTCGTTCACCTGCACGACTTCGCCCTTGCCGACGCGGCGGTCGGCCAGTGCGCGGTCGGGGACGTCGACCCAGAACTGGGTGGCGGCATCGCCGGCGACGGCGCGCAGTGTGATGCGCGTGACGCCCGCCTTGGCCGGCGCCTGGGCGACGTCCATCACGCGGTACGGGCCGGTCTCCG
>CBIHQW010000063.1:0-8715 GCA_966212285.1 Massilia kyonggiensis | reverse complement strand
GCGCTGAACCTGATCTCCATCGCGTTCGCGATCCTGTTCGTCGGGCTCGGCATCGATTTCGGCATCCAGTTCGGCATGCGCTTCCGCGAACTGCGGCGGGTGCGGCCCGGCACCGGCACGGCGTTGCTGGCGACGGCGCGCGCGCTGGCGCTGCCGCTCACGCTCGCGGCGACGGCCACCGCGTTCGGCTTCCTCGCCTTCCTGCCCACCGCGTACCGCGGCGTGGCCGAGCTGGGCCAGATCGCGGGCATCGGCATCCTGTGCGTTGCCCTGCCCGCCTGTCTTACGGTGCTGCCCGCGCTGATCCGCATCACCGACCCGCCGGCGGGCCGGCTCGCGCCCGGCTATCCGTGGCTGGCCGGCATCGACCACGCGCTGCAGACCCACCGCAAGACCGTGCTCGCCGCCACGCTGGCGCTCGTCGCGGCCGGCATCCCCCTGCTGTGGCGCCTCGAGTTCGACTTCGATCCGCTGCACCTCAAGAATCCCGGCAGCGAGTCGATGGCCACGCTGGCGTCGCTCGCGCGCGGCACCGACGTCGGCCTCGACAACGTGCAGGTGCTCGCCCCGTCGCTGGCGCAGGCCGCCGCGCTGGCGGGACGCCTGGAACGGCTGCCCGACGTGGCCCATGCGCTGACGGCGGCCAGCCTCGTCCCCGACCGGCAGGCGGAGAAACTGGGCGCCATCGCGGGTGCCGCCGCCCGCCTGCTGCCCGTGCTGGAGCGGCCCGCGATGGCACCCGCGTCCGACCCGCAGCGCGCGGCGGTGCTGCGCACGGCCGCGCAGTCGCTGCACAATGCCGCGCTCGACCATCCCGGGCCCGGCGCGGCCGAGGCGGCGCGGCTCGCGCGGGCGCTGGCCGCGCTGGCGCGCGCGGGGCCGGCCGTCCGCGACCGCGCCGACCAGGCGCTGGCGGGCACGCTGCGGCTCGCGCTGGACGGGCTGCGGCTGGCGTTGCGGCCGGAACCCGTCACATTGGCGAACTTGCCGGCCGCGATGCGCCGCAACTGGATCGCGCCCGACGGCCGCGCGCTGGTCGACGTCAGCCCGAAGCGGCCCACGGGGACGAGCCTCGGCGACGACAGCCGCCTGGGCCGCTTCGCCGATGCCGTCCTGCGCATTGCGCCGGATGCGTCCGGCGGCCCGATTTCCGTGCGCCATGCGGCCGACCTGATCATTACCGCGTTCTTGCAGGCGGCGCTGCTGGCCGTCGCCACGATCGCGCTGCTGTTGTGGATCGCATTCCGGCGCGTGGGCGACGTGCTCCTGACGATGGTGCCGCTGCTCGTGTCGAGCCTGGTCACCCTGGAAGCCTGCGTGCTGCTGGGCATCCACCTGAATTTCGCAAACATCATCGCGCTGCCGCTGCTGCTGGGCGTGGGCGTCGCCTTCAAGATTTATTACATCATGGCGTGGCGCGCGGGGCAGCCGGCCCGGCTGGAGCATCCGCTCACGCAAGCCATCGTCCTCAGCGCGGCGACCACCGGCACCGCGTTCGGCAGCCTGTGGCTGTCGCACCACCCCGGCACCGCCAGCATGGGCAAGCTGCTGGTGCTGGCGCTGGTCTGCACGCTGATCGGCGCCGTGTTCTTCCAGCCCGTCCTGCTGGGGCAGCCCCGCGCCCCGGCACCTGCCGAACGAGGACCGCCATGACACATCCGCCAACGCGCCGGATCGTCGCCGCCCTGATGCTTGTCTCGCTATACGGTTGCGCCACCGGCCCGCAACGCGATCCGGCCGATCCACTGGAACCGCTCAACCGCGCCACGTACCGCTTCAACGACACGCTCGACCGCCACATCGCACAACCGGTCGCGCGCACGTACAACCGCACCGTGCCGCGTTTCGTCCGCACCGGTGTCGAGAATGTCTTTTCCAACCTGGGCGACGTCACCGTGATGCTGAACGATTTCGCACAGCTGCGCCTGATGGACGGCATGAACGACCTGATGCGCGTGGCCGTCAATTCCACGTTTGGCCTGCTGGGTGTGCTCGACATCGCCACGCCGGCCGGCATCGCCAAGCGCGACCAGGACTTCGGCCTCACGCTGGGCCACTACGGGGTGCCGGCCGGCCCCTACCTCGTGCTGCCGCTGTTCGGCCCGAGCACGTTCCGCGACACGGCCGGCTTCGCCGTCGACCAGTACGGCTCGCCCACCACGTACGCCAGGCCGGCCCTGCGCAACACGCTGTGGGGCGTCGACTTCGTCAGCACCCGCGCCCGTTACCTGAACGCGACCAATCTGCTGGAGCAGGCTGCGCTCGACCGCTACCTGTTCGTGCGCGACGCCTACCTGGGCCGGCGCCGCGCGCTGCTCGACGAGGGCAAGGAAGCGCCGCTGCCGGATTATGGCAAGGACGATGGCGGCAAGGAGGACGGCGACAGATAACGCCCCAGCCCCGCCCCGAGCCGCGCACGCGCCCGCAACAGGGCACGCCGCGCCACCCACGCCTCGCCCGCGAGCGCGCACACGGATGCGATCTGCCCCGGCGCACCGGCCAGCACACGCAGCACGGGCCAGAGGCTGCCCGTGTCCAGGCCGGCCAGCGCGGCTGCGGGCACGCTGCGCCAGGCCGGATCGAGCACGACGCGGCAGGCCGCGAACGGCAGGCCGTGGCGCCGGGCGGCCAGTGCGGCGGCGTGCGTTTCCATGTCCACGGCGGCGGCGCCCGCATCACGCCACAGCGCGGCCTTGGCGGCGGCCGTGGCGAGGGGCGCGTCCACGCCCGCGATCAGTCCGGGCCGGGCGCCGGGCAGCCGCGAAAGCAGCGCGCGCGACCAGTCCGGGTCCGTCGCGACCATGCCGTCCGGCGTCAGGACGCGCGTGGCCACCACGCAGTCGCCGCTGGCGAGGTCCGGATCGATGCCGCCCGCGCAGCCGAAGCTGATGATGCCGGCCCAGCGGGCTGGCCCCTCCAGACCGGGTCCCTCCAGCATCCCGTGCAGCCGCTGCGCCACCCGCCACGGTCCGGGTCCGCAGATCCCGACGACGCCGGGCCCGTCCGCGATCGCCGCCTCGAACGGCATGCCGCACACGGCGAGCACGCACGGGACGTCGTGCACGGTCTACATCCCGAACGCGACCCGGCCGCTGCCGCCGGCCCGCAGGTTGCGGTAGCGGGCCAGTGCCCACAGCGGGAAATAGCGGGCGTAGCCGTGGTAGCGCAGGTAGAACACGCGGGGGAAGCCGGTGGCCGTGTGCTGCGGTTCGTCCCACAGGCCGTCCGCGCGCTGGTGGTCCACGAGCCAGGCGATGCCGCGTGCGACGGACCGGGTGTCGACGGCGCCCGCCGCCATCAGGCCCAGCAGTGCCCACGCCGTCTGCGACGCCGTCGACGGCGCCCATGCGTGGCCGTCATGGTCGAGCCGGTAGCTGTCGCCGCCCTCGCCCCAGCCGCCGTCCGGATTCTGCACGTACGCGAGCCAGCGGGCGCCCCGCGCGACGGGTGGCGCAGAAGGCGGCAGGCCGGCGGCCGCCAGGGCGCACAACGCGCACCACGTGCCGTAGACATAGTTCACGCCCCAGCGTCCGTACCAGCTGCCGTTCTTCTCCTGCCGGCGCAGCAGCCAGCCCAGCGCCCGTGCGGCGGGCGAGCGGTGCCGCGCGCAGGCGCCCGGTTCCAGCTGGGCCAGCATCGACAGGCAGCGCGCGGACACGTCGGCCGTCGGCGGATCCAGCAGCGCGCCGTGGTCGGCGAACGGGATGTGGTTCAGGTAGTGGTGCGTGTTGTCGGCCTCGAATGCGCCCCAGCCGCCGCCCTTGCCCTGCATGCCGACGATCCATTCGCGGGCGCGGGCGACGGCGTCCGCGTACCGGTCCGGCAGCGGTTGCGGTTCGAGGTGCGCCGCCCGGTGCATGGCCATCGCCACGACGGCCGTGTCGTCGACGTCCGGGTAACACGGGTTCTCGTACTGGAACGCCCAGCCGCCGGGACGCACCGCCGGCCGCCGCGCGGCCCAGTCGCCGGGCCGGTCGAGGATCTGCAGCGGCAGCAGCCAGTCGAGGCCGCGGCGCGCCGCGTCCAGGGCGGCCGGCGTACCCGCTTCCAGCAGCGCGTGGCACATCAGTGCCGTGTCCCACACGGGCGACAGGCACGGCTGGCAATAGGCTTCCGCGCCGTGGTCGACGAGCAGCCGGTCGATGGCCCGGCGCGCGGCGGACGCCTCGGGCGCGTCCGGCGGCAGGCCCAGCACGTCCAGCATCTGCACGGCGTTGACCATCGCGGGGAAGATGGCGCCCAGGCCATGCTCGCCGTTCAGGCGCGCGCGCACGAACGCAGCCGCCTGCTCCACCGCGCGCCGGCGCAGGCGCGCGGGCAGGCGCGGCGCCAGCAGCCGCATCTGCGACTCCAGCGTGCGGAACAGCGCGAACCACATGCGGTCCTGGTGCGGCGCGCGCGGCGCCAGCCCGAGGCTCGACGGCGGGGCAAGGAACAGCTCCGGGACGCCCACCGCACGGGGATTGCGCGCCCGCGGCCGCAGCGCACCGAGCACGAGCAGCGGCGTCAGCACGGTGCGGGTCCAGTACGACACCTTCGACAAGTGGAACGGCGACCAGCGCGGCAGCAGCGCGATCTCCACCGGCATCACGGGCACGGCCGACCACGGCATCTCGCCGAACAGCGCCAGCAGCATGCGCGTAAAGACGTTGCTGCGCTCGGCGCCGCCGTGGTCCCGGATCGCCGAACGCGCCCGCGCCATGTGCGGCGCGTCGGGCGGATCGCCGATCATCTTCAGCGCAAAGTATGCCTTGACGCTGGCGCTCGGGTCGAAGGCGCCGCCGTGGAACAGCGGCCAGCCGCCGTGGTCGCCCTGGCGCCGCCGCAGGTACGTCCCGATCTTGCGTTCCAGGTCCGTATCCGGCGTCTCGCCGAGGTAGTGCACCAGCAACACGTATTCGGCCGGGATGGTCGCGTCCGCTTCCAGTTCGTAGACCCAGTGTCCGTCGTCGCGCTGGTCGGCCAGCACGGCCGCGAGCGCCGCGTCGATCGCACCGGCCTGCGCGGTTTCCCGGAAAGACGCGTCGCGCATGGCATCCCCCATGGTTACAGCAGCGCGTGCCGCAACAGGATGCCGGCCCGGGCCAGCCGTCCCAGCCGGACCGGTGCGCGCGGACTGCTCCACCCGCGCGCCGCGAGCCGCGCCAGCAGCGCCGCATAGACGGCCGCCATCAGGCGCGGCGCCCGCCCCGCGCCGCCCCGGTGGCGGCGCAGCACGAAGTCGGCGGCGGCGTAGTGCCGGCGCGCCTGCGCGGCCAGGTCGGCACAGGCCCGGGGCAGCGCCGGATGCGCGGCGATGTCGTCCGCGCCGGCCGCGCACACGCGGGCTTCGACGCCGGCCGCGAGCAGCAGTTCGCGCGGCACATAGGCGCGGCCGATGGCGGCGTCTTCGTCGATGTCGCGCAGGATGTTCGTCAGTTGCAGCGCACGGCCCAGGTGGTGCGCGAGCAGGATGCCGTCGTCGTGCGGCAGGCCGAACACGCGCACGGACAGGCGGCCGACGGCGGCGGCAACGCGGTCGCAGTACAGGTCGAGCATGTCGGCCGGCGGCGCGCAGATCGGGCGGTCCTGCGCGTCCATCAGCATGCCGTCGATCACGGCGTGGAAGTCGGCGCGCGCGAGGCCGTACGCGGCGATGTGCGGCACCAGCGCGTGCAGGCGCGGACACCAGCCCCCGTCGCAGGCCGTGTCGACGTCGGCCCGCCACCGCTCCAGCGCGGCGCGGCGCTGGCGCGGTGGCGCGGGGCCGTCGGCGATATCGTCGACGGCGCGGCAGAACGCGTAGATGCCGAACATCGCGGCGCGCCGCGGCGCGGGCAGCACGCGCATGGCGATGCCGAACGAACTGGCTGGCGTGTGCACCGGCACCGTGAAGGCATCCGTTTCGGGAACCATGGGGAACCTCTCTCAATGACTGTTCGCGACGAGCAGCGGCGCATCCGTGCGATAGCGCTGGCGGATGGCGCCCGCGATGCCGGCCGCGTCGAGCCCGGCGGCGCCCAGCAGTGCCGCGGGGTCGCCATGCTCGATGAACAGGTCCGGCAGACCCAGCATCAACAGCGGCCGCTGCATGCCGGCGGCGGCCAGCGCCTCCGCGACGGCCGCGCCCGCACCACCCATCACGGCGCCCTCCTCCACCGTTACCAACTGCGCATGGTCGCGCGCCAGCGCCATCACGAGGTCGGCGTCGAGCGGCTTCACGAACCGCATGTTGGCCACCGTCGCACCCAGTTCCGCGCCCGCTTCGAGGCTCGGCGCCAGCATCGGCCCGAACGCGAGGATCGCGATCCCGGCCCCGCGCCGGCGCACCTCGCCGCGGCCGAGCGGGATGGCGTCCAGCTCGGCCGCCGGCACCACTCCGGGGCCCGGTCCGCGCGGATAGCGCACGGCCGCCGGACCGGGATGGCGGTAGGCGGTCGTCAGCATGCGCCGGCACTCGGCTTCGTCGGACGCCGCCATCAACACCATGTTCGGCACGCAGCGCAGGTAGGCGATGTCGTAGTTGCCCGCATGCGTGGCCCCATCGGCGCCGACGAGGCCGGCGCGGTCGATCGCGAACGTCACGTCCAGGTGTTGCAGCGCGACGTCGTGGATCAACTGGTCGTAGGCGCGTTGCAGGAACGTGGAATAGATCGCGACGACGGGCTTCATGCCGTCGACGGCGAGGCCGCCCGCGAACGTCAGCGCATGCTGCTCCGCGATGCCGACGTCCACGTAGCGGTCCGGGAAGCGCTGGGCAAAGCGGACGAGGCCGGAGCCTTCGCGCATGGCGGGGGTGATGCCGACAAGGCGCGGATCGTGCGCGGCCATGTCGCACAGCCAGTCGCCGAACACGTCCGTGTACGCGGGGCGGCCCCGGCCCCCGTCCGGCAGGCCCTTGCCGGGATCGAAGCGGCCCGTGCCGTGGTACAGGATGGGCGCCGCCTCGGCGCGCGCATAGCCTTTGCCCTTGCGCGTGACGACGTGCAGGACCTGCGGGCCGGGACGGTCCCGGGCGGCCTCCAGCGCGGGAACCAGTGCGTCGAGGTCGTGGCCGTCGACCGGCCCGGCATAGGCGAAGCCGAGCGCCTCGAACAGCGACGCGCCGGGACGCACGCGGCCGGATGCAAGGTCCGCGAGATGGCGGTCCAGCGCGCCCACGGCCGGCGAGATCGACATGCCGTTGTGATTGACGACGACGAGCAGGCGCAGCGCAGGATCGATGCCGGCGTTGTTCAGCGCTTCGAACGCCATGCCGGCGGACAGCGCGCCGTCGCCGCAGACGGCCACGGCATGGCGGTCGTCGCCCTGGAGTTTCGCGGCCAGCGCCATGCCGAGCGCGGCCGACAATGCCGTCGACGAATGCGCCGTGCCGAAGCTGTCGTGCACGCTCTCGCAGCGGCGCGGAAAGCCGGACAGGCCGCCCGCCTGGCGCAGGGTGTGCATCTGCGCGCGGCGCCCCGTCAATACCTTGTGGCCATAGCTCTGGTGCCCGACGTCCCACACGATGCGGTCGCGCGGCGTCGCGAACACGTAGTGCAGCGCGATCGTCAGTTCCACCGTCCCCAGGTTCGACGCGAGATGGCCGCCCGTGCGCGCCACCGTGTCGAGCAGGAAGCGGCGCAGCTGGCGCGCCAGTGTGTTCAGGCGCGCGCGGGGCAGCGCACGCAATGCGGCCGGGTCGTTGATTGCCTCGAGCAGGTCCATGCGGTCCTCCATGCGGCGTGCGACAGGCACCGCAGGCGACCCATTCTAGAACATCCCGGCCATCCGTTCAGGTATTCGCTTCAACCGTGCGCCGGCCTCTTCGGAGATATGGTACGCACGAAAAATCCCGGCAGAAATCAACCCTTATGGCGGATCGCATCGAGCACGACGGCCAGCGCGCGCGACGCGTGGCGCCGGCCTGGATAGTACGCATGCAGGCCGGGGAATTTCGGGCAGAAGTCCGCCATCACGCCGACGAGGCGGCCGGCCTGCAGGTGCGGTGCCGCCACGTCCTCCGGGACGAAGGCGAGGCCGCAGCCGGACAGCGCCGCGTTCAGGATCTGGTAGATGCCGTTGAACGTGTAGCGGCCGCGCACGCGCACGTCGACGGCTTCGCCGCGATCGAGCAACTCCCATGCGTACACGCCCCCGCCCGCGAGGCGCAGGCGAATGCACTCGTGCTTCATGAGGTCGTCGATGGATGCGGGCACGGGACGCTGCGCGAAGTATGCCGGCGCGCCGACGATCATCGTCTGCGTGTCGGGCGTGAGGCGCACGGCGATCATGTCCTTCTCGACCTGGTCGCCCCAGCGCACGCCGATGTCGTAGCGTTCCGCCGCCACGTCCACCATGCGGTATTCGGAACTGATCTCGAGGTGGATGTCCGGGTACTGCGGCAGCACGGCGGCCAGGCGCGGCCACAGCACGTTGTCGATGACGTGGTCCGTGGCCGTGATGCGGACGGTGCCCGCGGGCCGGTCGCCAAGCTCGCTGACGGCCGCGATCTCCGCGTCGATCTCTTCCAGCCGCGGCGCCACGTTCTGCAGCAGGCGCTCGCCGGCCTCGGTGGGCGACACGCTGCGCGTCGTGCGCGTCAGCAGCCGCACGCCCAATCGCGCTTCCAGGGCGCGGATCGTGTGGCTGAGCGCGGACTGCGTCATGCCCAGCTTGACCGCGGCGCGCGTGAAACTGCGTTCGCGCGCGACCGCGAGGAAGACGAGGATGTCGCTGAGGTTATCGCGTGCCATG
>CBIHQW010000062.1:0-9062 GCA_966212285.1 Massilia kyonggiensis | reverse complement strand
ATCAGGCCGTGGACCAGCATCGACCAGCCGTCGAGCGAGACGAACAGCAGCAGCTTGAACGGGATCGCCACGTTCGTCGGACTGACCTGCGACAGGCCGAGCGCCATCAGCACGTTCGCCACGACGAGGTCGATCACGATGAACGACAGGTACAACAGGAAACCGATCTTGAAGGCGGCGGTCAGCTCGCTCAGGATGAACGCCGGCGCCAGCACGATCAGGTCGTCCTCCTTGAGTTCGGCCGCGCGCCCGGGCGGCCAGATCTGGCGCGCCGAACGCATGAAGAAGGCCTTCTCGCGCTCCGTCGCGTGGGACTTCAGGAATGCCCGGAACGGTTCGCGTCCGGCGTCGAGCAGCGGCATGACCTGGGCCCCGGCCGCCGTCTCGGCCGGCAGGTGGGCCCGGTGCATGGCGTCCATGCCGACCGGCGCCATCACGAAGCACGACACGATCAGGGCCACGCCGTTGAGGACCGAGTTCGGCGGCACGCCCTGCAGCCCGAGCGCATTGCGCAGCAGGCCCAGCACCACCACGATCTTCGTGTAGGACGTGACCACCATCGCCACGAACGGCAGGACCGCCAGCGCGAGCGCGGCGACCAGCAGCGAACCGACGTCAGGCGCGGCGTTCATCGGCGTTCGCGATACGGCGGATGTGCAGGCCGAGCTGGTCGCCGATGGCGACGAGCTCCCCGAAGGCCAGGGTCTGGCCGTGCGCGACGAGCCGGATGTCGGCGTCGGCCAGCGCGACCGGCAGGGTGAGGATGTAGCCCGGCTGCAGGGCGGCGACCTGCCCGATCGGCAGGTTCACCGTCACCACTTCGATGTGGACCGGCAGTTCGACGTCGCCGACGTCGATCGGGGAAGAGGCGGCGTCCGGCGCGGCGCGCAGGGACAGGTCGGAATCGTTGTTCATGATGGCGGGACTGCTCTCCAGGATGACGTTGCGGGAATCGATGCGCGCGTGCGCATGGATGGCGTGGCCGTTGGCGGCGCCCCATAGCAGGGCGGCCCGCTCGAGTGTTGCTTGCTGTCCGAAGCCGGGTGCGGCCGGCCAGCCGAGCAGCACGTCGCCCGGGCGCAGCGTGCGCAGCAGCGCGGGCGAGGCGTGGCGGGTGCGCAGGCGCAGCCGGGTCGGCAGGGCCAGCGCGGCCAGCGCCGGGGTCAGGGCGCCGCGGCCGCGCGGGCCGATGCGTTCCGCCAGCGCGGCGGCCAGCGCGGCGGACACGCCGGCCACGGTGGCGAAGGCGGTGGCGCCTTCGTGGTCGTATTCGAGGCGCAGCACGCCGGTGCGTGCGGAAGGCGGGGCGGCCAGGCGCAGGTCCTGCACGGCCGGCCGCGTCGCGCCATGGCGCGCCAGCGCGTCCAGCGGGCCCGCCAGGTACAGGCTGGCCACGGCGGCGCGGCAGGCGGCCTCCGGTTCGAGGGCGATCGCCTCGAAGGCGGCGCCGGCGTCGACGTGCACGTGGAGCTCGCCCTGGTCGCAGGCGATGGTCAGCTGCGCCGTATTGCCGGCGCGCGGCGGCCCCTCGGGCACGGCGCGCACGGTGCCGTGCAGCGCGCCGCGGGCGTCGTACAGGGCGCGCGCCAGGCCGGCCAGCGCCGGCGTGTAGTGGCGCAGCCTGTCCGCCAGCGGGGTGGTTGCCGTTGTGGTTTGCATGGGCTTCCTCAGCTCACTTCCAGATGGACTGTGATACGCGCGCCGAGGCGCGCTTCCAGACGGCTGCGCAGTGCGGCGCCGTTGTCACAGATTAGCTGGCGGGCCCCGGCGTCGCGGGCGTCGAAGCGAAGCGATAGCGTGCCGTCCGAAAGAAGCAGGTGGAGCCGGGTGCGGGGCAGGATGGCCGGGTCGAGTTCGACCACGACCTCCCAGCGCCCGCCGGCGTGCTCGAGCGCGGGGCCGGTGCAGAAACGGGCGATGCGTTCGGCGAGCCGATCGGCCACCAGCTCGGCCTGCGCGGCGCGGGCGCAGTGGGCGACGAGCCGTGCGCCGAGGGCCCGGGTCGAATCGTCCCTGGCGGCGCCGGGCAGCCGCGGGCGCGGCGGCGGGGGCAGGGCGGCGCCGGGGGGCGGCGGATCTCCGTCGCCGCCGTGCCGTTCCTGGCCGGCCTCGCCGTCGTCCTCGTGCGCGCCGTCGTCGCCAGCCGGCCTCTCGCGGTCCGGCAGGTCGAGCGCCAGGCGGGCCTGCTCGAGCAGCTGGCCGAAGCGCGTTTCGGCCGCCGGCGGTTGCGCCACCACGATGCGCAGTTCGCGCGGGGAGCGGATGCGGGTCATGGGCGCCTCCTTTACAGGCCGAGCTGGCCGACGGGGCGCAGGTCGATGTCGCCCAGTTCCTGGAACGAATACACCTGCAGCCAAGCCAGCCGCTGCGCGATCATGCGGCGGAAATAGCGCCGGATGTCCATCGACGTGACGACGGCGAGGTTCGGCGGCGGATTGGCGCCGACGAGGCGTTCCAGCGACGCCAGCAGCTGGTCGATCTGCTGCGGCTCCAGCGTCAGGTAGTTGCCGGCCGGGGTCTGCTTGATCGCCTGGCGGATGGTCTGCTCGACTTCGACGTCGAGCACGATCGCCGGCAACTGGCTGCCGCCGGCGGCGCGGTGGGCGATGAAGCGGCCCAGGTCGCCCCGCACGTATTCGGTGAGAAGCAGCAGGTCTTTTTCCTTGGCGCCCCAGTTCACGAGGCTCTCGAGGATGGCGCGCTGGTTGCGGATCGGTACGTGTTCCTCGAGCAGGCGCTTGAGGACCTCGGCGATGCGCAGCACCGGCATCACTTTCTGGACTTCCGCCACGAGGCCCGGATATTCGGTGCCGACCCGGTCGAGGATCCATTGCGTTTCCTGGACGCCAATGAACAGGTGGGCGTGCGCGCGCACCGCCGCGCCCACGGCGTCGGCCAGCGCGCGTTCGGGACGCTCCGGCTTGGCCGGCAGTTCGAGCGCGGGCTGCGGCACGTCGTGCAGCAGGATCTCGACCGCCATGCCGGAGAGGGACTCGGTCGTCCACACGGCGGCGCGCGGGAACGGCAGTCCCAGCTCGTCGACGAGGGCGCCGCGGGCGGCCATGAATGCACGGTTCAGCTCGGCGGCATCGAGTCGGTCGGCGAGCGCGGGGGAGAGGCGCACGGACAGCGGCGCGGAGAACGCCGGCGCCTGCGCGGCAATGGTCGGGGCCTGGCCCTTGGCGCCGTCGGCGCGCAGCGCGGACAGTTCCGGGCCGGCCGCCGGCGCGCGGTCGAGGACCTGCTTGCCCATGATGCGCGCGCCGGCGAACAGCGCGGCCGCGAGCAGCAGGAACATCGGCCACGGGAAGCCCGGCACCAGCGCGAAGCCGATCAGCATGGCCGCCGCGCTGTAGAGGGCGCGCGCATTGGTGCTCAGCTGCTTGACGATTTCGGTGCCGAGCGAGCGCGGCTTGCTGTGCTCGTCGGACACCCGCGTGATGAGCACGCCGGCCGCGACGGAAATCAAGAGGGAGGGGATTTGCGAGACCATCGCGTCGCCCACCGACAGCACGGCGAAGCGGTTGGCCGCGTCCGCCGCCGACATGCTGTGGTACGTCACGCCGATGACGATGCCGGCCAGGATGTTGACCATCGTGATCACCAGGCCGGCGATGGCGTCGCCCTTGACGAACTTCATGGCGCCGTCCATGCCGCCGTGCAGCTGGCTCTCGATCGACAGCATGGTGCGGCGGCGCTGCGCCTCCTCGGCGGTCAGGTTGCCGGCGCGGACGTCGGCGTCGATACTCATCTGCTTGCCGGGCATCGCGTCCAGCGTGAAGCGCGCGCCGACCTCGGCCACCCGTTCCGACCCCTTGGCGATGACGATGAACTGGACGATGGCGATGATCAGGAACACGACGAGGCCGACGACCAGGTTGCCGCCGACGACCAGCTCGCCGAAGCTTTCGATGATGTGGCCGGCCTCGGCATGCAGCAGGATCGACTTGGTCGAGGCGATGTTCAGCGACAGCCGGAACAGCGTGGTGAACAGCAGCAGCGACGGGAACGAGTACAGCGACGTCGCGTTCGGGATATACAGCGTCACCATCAGCAGCAGCACGCTGATCGTGATGTTGAGCGCCAGCAGGCTGTCGATCACGATGGTCGGCAGCGGCAGGATCATCAATGCGATCACCGCGACGATGAGCACGGCGATCGAGACTTCCCCTCCCAGGTCGTTCAGGCGGAATGATTTCATGGGTTACCTCTTGGTCATGGAGTTGCGTCCTGGGTGGAGGCGCGCGGCGCCCGCATGTCCTCGACCCACGCCAGCACGGCGGCGACGGAGTCGAACAGCGGTTCCGGAATGGCGTCGTTGACGGCCACGAGGAACAGCGCGCGCGCCAGCGGCGGGTTGCCGACGATCGGCACGCCGAAGCGCATGGCCTGTTCGCGGATCACCCTGGCGTCGCCGTCGACGCCCTTGGCGATCACGCGCGGCAGGCCCGTCTCGCCGGGGTCGTAGCGCAGCGCCACCGCGTAGTGGGTCGGGTTGACCACCACCACGTTGGCGTTGGCCACCGATTCGTTCGGCGGGGCGGAGGCGTTCTCGCGCCCGATCTTGCGGCGCTCGTTCTTGATGTGCGGGTCCCCCTCCGAATCCTTGTTCTCGCGCTTGACCTCGTCCTTGCTCATCTTGTGGTCGCGCACGAACAGCCAGTGCTGGATGCCGTAGTCGGCCACGCCGACGATCGCGTACAGCACGCCGGCCACGCCGAACACCTTGCACAGCACGCCCCAGGCGACGTCGGCGAGGCCGCCGACCGGCTGATAGACCACGCCGAGCGCCAGCGGCACCAGCAGCATGCCGGTGCGGTACAGCACGGCGCCGATCAGCAGCGCCTTCAGCACCGTCTTGAGCAGGTCGATCAGCGAACGCAGCGAAAAGATGCGCTTCAGGCCCGAGGCGGGGTTGATGGCGTCGAACTTGAGTTCCAGCGGCTTGAACGACGTCTGCAGGCCGACCTGGGCCACCAGCGCGCCGGTTGCCGCAAGCGCCGCGACGGCCACCACCGGCAGCACGAGGACCAGGCCGTGGGTGGCCGCGGCGACGAGCGCGTCGGCCACGCGCAGGTCGTTCTGCGCGCGCTTGACGTCGAGCCCGCCGAGCATCAGCAGGCGCAATTGTTCGGCCATGGGCCCGCCCGCGAGCGAGAAGCCCAGCCAGGCGCACAGCAGGATCGCGGCGAACGGCAGGTCGGTACTCTTGCTCGTCTCGCCGTCGCGGCGCGCATCGCGCAGCTTCTTGTCGCTGGGTTGTTCGGTTTTTTCGTCGGACATGCGCATCCCCCTTCCGGTCGCCATTGTCGGCGCCGCGGCGCGGCCGGCCGGCGGCCCGCGCGAAGCGGCGGCCCCGCAGGCGAAGTCGGGGGCGGGCGAAGGGGGCCCTTCGTTTGGCGCGCGGGGATTTCGGCTCCGGCCCGCGGGAAGGGGCGGGCGGCCGGTAAGGTGTGCGTCATGCCGCCGAGTCCAGCGCGGCCCACCCAACAGGAGCGAACCATGTCCGTGTCCCAATGCAGTAACCGCCTGATCGCGGCGTTGATCGAAGTCTTGATGTTCGGCGCCAAGCATGGCCATCTCGAGCAATCCGAACGGGTTCTCACCGCCCTGCACATCCTGCGCCCGAACTTCGTCGAGCTGCACGCCTACGATGCCTGGATGCTGATCCGGCGCCACGACTTCGCCGGCGCCCTGCGCTACCTGCGCGACCTCGAACAGCGCCCCCTGCGCGGCGCGTTCGGCCCCTACGTCAACGCGCTGCTGGCCGTGACGCTGTACGGGCTGGAGGACCCGTCGTGGCGCTCGTACGCCAACGACGTCATCAACCGCAACGAGGACCAGGATTCCGTCGACATCGTGAATGCGCTGCTGGGCAAGGCCAGCACGCGCCGCGCCGCCGCCAGCGCCGAGGCGCCGGTCGACCTGGCCGAATTGCAGAAGATGATGCGGCAGCGCCACCTGCGCGCCTGAGGAGCCCGTCATGACGATCCCTATCCAGCCCCTGCCGCCGATCTCCACCCTGGCGCCGCCGTCCGCGCCGCAGGCGATCGCCCCGGCCGCTCCGTCCGCGCAGCCCGCCAGCGAGCTGGTGGACCTGTTCCGCAGCAAGCTGGACGCCGCGCGCCTGGCGCCGCCGGAAGCGTCGCGGGCGCACGGCCCGTCGGCGATGACCGAAGCCATCACCCGCGAGGACAAGGCCTTCGCCGAATTCGGCGGCCAGATCGACCGGTTCGCCGCCGAGGCGCCGTACATGTCGCAGCAGGAACTCGTCGGCGCGACGACGAAGATCCAGTTCGAGGCGGCGCAGATGGCGTGCAAGATGTACGGCGGCCAGATGGTGGCCCAGGGCGTCAAGACGTCGGTGCAGACTTTGATGAAGAACCAGTGATATGGCAAACCATGTGAACGTGCTGAAGGCGTGCGCGCTGGCCTGCGGGATGGCCTTGCTGCTGAGCGGTTGCAGCAAGCAGCTGTTCGCGCACCTGCCCGAGCGCGACGCCAACGAGATGCTGGCGGTGCTGCTCGAGGCCCAGGTCGACGCCTCGAAGCAGTCCGACGACGGCGGCAAGACCTGGAACGTGGAGATCGACGGCGACCAGTTCGCCCGCGCGATGGACGTGCTGCGGGCGCACGGGCTGCCGCACCAGCGCTTCCAGAACCTGGGCGACATGTTCAAGAAGGACGGCCTGATCTCCACGCCCACCGAGGAACGCGTGCGCTTCATCTACGGCGTGTCGCAGCAGCTGTCGGAAGTCCTGTCGCGCATCGACGGCGTGGCCTACGCCAACGTGCAGATCGTCCTGCCGAACAACGACCCGCTGGCCGCCACGGTCAAGCCGTCGTCGGCGGCGGTCTTCATCCAGTACCTGCCCGGCACCGACGTGGCCACGCTCACGCCCAACCTGAAGAACCTCGTGGTGCACGCGGTCGAGGGGCTCACCTACGACAACGTCAGCGTCACGATGGTGCAGGGCGTGGCGGCGCCGGAGGCCTTGCGCGAGTCGAACAAGGGTTCGGCGGCCTGGCGCTGGGGCGGCGCCGCGCTCGGTCTCGTCGCCCTGGCCGCCGCGCTGGCGCTGCTGGCCCGCCGCTTCGGCATTTCGCTCAAAGGGGCCGTCCAGCGCGTGCTCAAGCGCTCCGGCGCCCCCGCCGCATGAACGCCGCGCCGCCGCCGGAACGCCTGGCCCAGTGGCTGGCCGCCTACGAACGGCGGGTGGCGGCGCTGGCGGCCGAGCTGGGCGAACGCGCCTGCCGCCGCCTGGACGTGCCGGTGCCGCCCGGCGCCGGGCGCGCCTGGTACGGCGCGCGCGCCGGCTGGCTGGGCGCACCCGCGCCCCTGAGCAGTTTCGATGCGCACGCCAATCGCCTGGCCCTGCTCGACGCGGGCGCGTTGCCGCGCGTGCTGGCCGCCCTGCGGCTGTACCCGGCGCGCGGCGCGCTGCGGCGGATCGTCTCCGGCGCGCAGCGGCGCGCGCTGGCCGGCGCGGTCGGCCAACAAGCCTTCGACGTGCTGGTGGGGCTCGGCCTGCAGGCGCCCGGCGCCGACGCGGCGCCGCCGGCCGAGGACAGCGACCTGGCCGCCGGCGGCCACGCGATGCTGGTGGCGGACGGCGCGCTGACGGTGGACGTCGCGGCGCGGCTTGTCTCCCTGACCTTGCACCGCGCGTCGGACGCGCGCCCCGCCGCAACCGGCGCGAGCACGCCTTTCCTGGCGGACGCCGCGCAGATTTTTCCGGAGTTCACATGGTTATTTGGTTGAGATCGCCGCGTGGCGGCATCGGCGTCGGGCAGGATGTCCTGCGGGCCGGCGACATGGCCGGACTGGTCGCCCTCGACGGCGCCGCCGAGCAGTGCCGCGCGCAGGTGGAAGCCCTGATCGCCGCCGCCGAGGAGGAAGCCGAGGCGCTGCGGCAGGCCGCGCGCGACGAGGCCGCGCAGCTGGTCGAGGCGGCGCGCACCGAATACGACACGGCGGAGCAGCGCGGCTACGAGGCCGGCGCGGCGCGTGCGCTGGAAGACGCGCAGGAGACCATGCTGCGCGGCGCGGAGGAGGGGCACGACGCGCTGCTGGCGCTGCGCGAGCGCATCGCCGACGTCGTGCTGCGCACGGTCGCGCGCACCCTGGGCGACGCCGACCGCGACGCCCTGTTCGCGCGCATCGGCGCCGACCTGTCGCGCCACCTCGACGACGCGTCCTACCTGTCAGTCCGCGTGGCGCCGGAAGACGTCGACGCCGCCACGAGCGCCTTCCGCACCGTGTGCGAAGAACACCGCTGGCCGCTCAATCCGGTGGTCACCGCCGATCCCGACGCGGAGGCGGGCAGCTGCGTGTGCGAATGGGACCACGGCATCGTGACGGGCGGCCTGCCGCTGCTGCTGGACGCGCTCGAACGCGCGATCGGCGCCCTGAAAGCCGGCGGCGCGGAACCTGAAGAGGAAGCCGCCGACGTGCACGAGGAAGAGGACGACGAAGAGGAAGAGGAAGAGGAAGACGGCGAGGCGTACGACGACGACGGCTGGGACACGCCATGAAGGACGCCATCGCTTTCCTCGATGCGTTGGGCGGCGCCCTCGACACCGCCGCAACCTCCGTCCGCCACGGCAAGGTGGTCGAAGCGGTCGGGACGCTGCTGAAGGTCGGCGGCATCGACGTCATGCTGGGCGAACTGTGCGAACTGCGCGACGCGCGCGGCACACTGCTGCAGCGCGCCGAGGTGGTCGGTTTCACCCGCCAGTTCGCGCTGCTCGCGCCGTTCGGCGACGTGACGGGCCTGTCGCGCTCGACCCGCGTGGTCGGCCTGGGCCGCCCGCTGTCGGTGCCGGTCGGCGAAGCGCTGCTGGGCCGCGTGCTCGACGGGCTGGGCGAGCCGATCGACGGCATGCCCCTGCCGCCGGACGCGATCCTGCGCCCGGTCATGGCCGCCGCCCCCGATCCGCTGACCCGGCGCATGGTCGACACGCCGCTGGACACGGGCGTGCGCGTCATCGACGGGCTGTTGACGGTCGGCGAAGGCCAGCGCTTCGGCATCTTCGCGCCGGCCGGCGTCGGCAAGAGCACC
>CBIHQW010000061.1:0-9195 GCA_966212285.1 Massilia kyonggiensis | reverse complement strand
CGCCAGCGCGCTGCTGGTCGTGTACGTCGCCTTCGCCCTGGCGACGGTGACCGGCGAGCGCCGCGAAGAACGGCAGGAACTGGAGGCGCTGGCCGCCGTGCTCGCACAGGGCGGGCTCGACGCCGTCCAGTTCAACGACCGCCGCCTCGCCACGCAGCTGCTGGCCGCGCTGGAAGCGCGCCGGGGCCTCGCGTCCGCCGTCCTGTACGACCGCAAGGGCCAACCGTTCGCCGTCTGGCGCGCCCCCGGCAATGACGCCGCTGGCCCCGTCGACGCGCTTGGCGGGCTCGATGACGACACCATCGCCGCGGCAGCCGATGCCGGCAGCCGTCCGTGGCTGCCCATGCTGCGCGTCTATCGCGTGCTCGGTGCCCCGCGTGACGCCAATGGCCGCGCGCTGCCGCCCGTGGGCGCCGTCATGATCGAGAGCGACCTCGCGCCCCTTTGGCTGGACATCGCGCGCGCGCTGGGCGTGATGGCCGTCGCGCTGGCCGCCGCGCTGCTGACGGCGTTCGTGCTGGTGCGCCGGCTGCGGCGCAGCATCAGCGACCCGATCGGCAAGTTGATCAACGCGGCGCAGAAGGTCTCCGCCAGCCAGAACTACACGCTGCGCATCGCCCACAACCGCAACGACGAGCTGGGCGTACTGATCGACAGCTTCAACAACATGCTCGCCCAGATCGAAGGCCGCGGCGCCGCGCTCACGCACCACCGCGACGAACTGGAACGCCAGGTCGGCGTGCGTACCGAGCAGCTGGAAAAGGCGAAGAACGCGGCCGAAGCGGCGAGCCGCGCCAAGAGTGCCTTCCTCGCCACGATGAGCCACGAGATCCGCACCCCGATGAACGGCGTGCTCGGGATGACGGAAATGCTGCTGGGGACGGAGCTCACCGACACGCAGCGCAACTACACGCGGCTGGTCAAGCAGTCGGGCGAGCACCTCCTCGTGATCATCAACGACATCCTCGATTTTTCCAAGATCGAGGCCGGCAAGCTCACCGTCGAGTACATCAATTTCAACCTGTGGGACCTGCTGGACGACATCCACACGGTCTACACGCCGCAGGCCGAGGCGAAGAACATCCTGCTCCACTTCGACATCGCCAACGACATCCCCGTCGCCATCTGCGGCGACCCGAACCGGCTGCGCCAGATCATGGCCAACCTCCTCGGCAACGCGGTCAAGTTCACGGACCAGGGCCGCATCCTCGCCACGGTGCGCATCGCGAGCGAGGACAACCAGGCCGTGATGCTGCGTTTCGAAGTGCACGACACGGGCATCGGCATTTCGAGGGAAGCCCGCAGCCGCATCTTCGAGGCGTTCTCGCAGGCCGACGATTCCACGACGAGGAAGTACGGCGGTACCGGGTTAGGACTCGCGATCTCCAAGCAGCTCGTGGAACTGATGGGTGGCTCGATCGGCGTCGAGAACGCGTTGACCCAGGGGTCCGTGTTCTGGTTCACGGTCGCCTTCGACAAGCGCCGCGTCGATCCGGACGCGGCGGGCGACCACCAGTACACGATCGACGGCCTGCGCGTGCTCCTCGTCGACGGGAGCGAGTCGAGCCGCATCGGCCTCGAACGCCACCTGGCCACGTGGCGCGTCGAATGCGACGCGGCGGAGAGCGCGGACGAAGCGCTGGAGCGCCTGGACGAGGCGGCGCGCGCCGGCCGGCCATACGATGCCGCGATCCTCGACATGGAGCTGTCCCACACGAGCGGCCTGCTGCTGGCCGCGCAGATCAAGTCCAGCCCGGCCACGCGCGCCACGCGGCTCGTGCTGCTCAGTCCCGAACGGCTCGCCGCCGACCCCGTGCAGCGGCGCGAGGCCGGCGTGGCGTACCAGTTGATCAAGCCCGCGCGCGCGGCCGATTTGTTCGCCTGCCTGGCGACGCCGCCGCGCGGCCAGGTGGCGCCGGCGCCGCGCTTCATCCCGCCGCGTCCCCTGCAACTGGACGCCAGCCGCCCGCGCACGCGCCGCGTGCTGCTGGCCGAAGACAATCCGGTCAACGTCGAAGTCGCGCGGGCGATGCTGGAAAGCCTCGACCTGCAGGTGGATTGCGCGCGCAACGGCGAGGACGCATTGCAGGCCGTGCGCACAAATTCGTACGACGCGGTGCTGATGGATTGCCAGATGCCCGTGATGGACGGTTTCGCCGCGACGGCCGCGATCCGGCGCGAAGAACGCGAGGCGGGCCGCGGCCGCATGCTGCCCATCATCGCGATCACGGCGAACGCGCTGCAGGGCGACCGCGAAGCATGCCTCGCGGCCGGCATGGACGATTACCTGTCGAAGCCGTTCAGCCAGCAGGAAATCGCGGCCGTGATCGGACGCTGGATGGCGCTGCCGCTCGCCGCCACCGTGCACCACGACGACGAGCCGCCGCGGCTGCCGCCCGCATCCGTCGAAGTGATCCAGCGCGACGTCATCAACCGCGTGGCGCTCGACAAGATCCGCGCCCTGTCGCGCGACCGTGGCGACGCCCTCGTGCAGAAAGTGATCGCGGCCTACGTCGACGACACGCCGCAGCAGCTGCGCACCCTGCGCACCGCCATCGACGGCCTCGACACGGGCAACGTGCGCCGCATCGCGCACACGCTGAAATCGGCCAGCGCCAACGTCGGCGCCGAGGCCCTCGCCGCCCTGTGCAAGGAACTGGAGCACCTGGGCCGCGCCGATACCACCGAAGGCGCGGACGCGATCCTGACCGACATGGAACAGGAGTTCCAGGCCGTCCGGCATTCGCTCACCGCCATCCTCGAAAAGGAAACCTGACATGCCAGCCCAACCTACCAATCAGCGAGGGATCGTCCTGGTCGCGGATGACGATCCGGTGATGCGCTTGTTGATGCTCGAGATGCTGGAGGGCGTCGGCCTGGAAGGCATCGAGGCCGCGGACGGCCAGGAGGCCGTGGCCCTCGCGCACGCGCGCACGCCCGACCTGATCCTGCTGGACGTCGAGATGCCGAAGATGGACGGCTTCGCCGCGTGCCGCGCGATCCGCGACCTGCCGAACGGCGCGATGGTCCCGATCGTGATGGTCACCGGCGGCGACGACCTCGAAGCCGTCACGAATGCCTACGAGGCCGGCGCCACCGACTTCGTGTCCAAGCCGATCAACTGGCCCATCCTCGGCCACCGCGTGCTGTACGTGCTGCGCGCAAGCGATGCCATCGTCCGCCTGCGGATCGCCGACGCCCAGAACCGCGCCGTGCTGGCCGCCATTCCCGACACGTTCTTCCGCATGTCGCGCGACGGCTTCTATCTCGATTACGAGCCGGGCCGCGATAGGCCGGGTCGCGACGGGCCGGGCCGCGGCGTGCGCGACGCCGGCGTCGACGAGCAGATCGTCGGCCGCCACGTGACCGACGTCCTGCCGCGCGACATCGCCGAACGCCTGCTCGAACAGGTGGGCATGGCCCTGCACGTGCAGCAGGTGCGCTCGGTCGAATATGAACTGATCCGCTTCGGCGAAGTCCAGCATTTCGAGGCGCGCCTCGTCGCCACCGGCCCGAACGAAGTGCTGGGCCTCGTGCGCGACATCAGCGAGCGCAAGCGCGCGGAAGAGCAGATCCGCCGCCTGGCCTATTGCGACAGCCTGACCGGCATCCCGAACCGCCAGGCCTTTCTGGAAACGCTGGAACGCGAACTGCAGCGCTCGAAGATCGGCAACAAGAAGTTCGCCGTGCTGTTCATGGACCTGGACGCCTTCAAGCGCATCAACGACACGCTGGGCCACAACGTGGGCGACCAGTTGCTGAAGCAGGTGTCCGACCGCCTGCGCGAGACGATCCGCCCGAACGACCTGCTGTCGCGCGGCGACCTGCTCCCCCGCGTAGACACTCCCAACAGCGCGGGCACGAACCTCGCGCGCCTGGGCGGCGACGAATTCACGATCCTGATCCCCGACCTCGAACGGGTCGAACACGCCCTCAACGTGGCGCATCGTGTAAAAGACGCGATGCGCCGCCCGTTCCTCATTGAAGGCAACGAGATCTTCGTGACGGCCAGCATCGGCATCTCGCTGTTCCCCGAGGACGGCGACGACTGCACGTCGCTGCTGAAATACGCCGACACCGCGATGTACCACGCGAAGAACTGCGGCAAGAACAACGCCAAGCTGTATTCGTCGTCGTTGACGATGCAGATCATGAGCCACGTGAAGCTGGAAGTCGGCCTGCGCCGCGCGCTGCAGAACGACGAGCTGTACCTGCTCTATCAGCCGCAGCTCGACGTGCGCTCGTCCGAGATCGTCGGCGTGGAAGCCCTCGTGCGCTGGCGCCATGCGGAGCGCGGCGTCGTCTCGCCCAACGAATTCATCCCGCTGGCCGAAGAGACGGGCCTGATCGTGCCGATCGGCGAATGGGTGCTGCGCACCGCGTGCAGCCAGGCCCGCCACTGGCAGAAATTCGCGCGCCGTCCCGTGCGCATCGCCGTGAACCTGTCGGCCAAGCAGTTCAAGGACGAGAACCTGTCGCAGATCGTGCTCTCGGCCCTGCACGACACGGGCCTCGACCCGCGCCTGCTCGAACTCGAGCTGACGGAAGGCACGCTGATGGACGACGCGAAGGCCACGCTGGCCACGCTGGAACAGCTGCGCGGCATCGGGGTATATCTGTCGATCGACGACTTCGGCACCGGCTACTCATCGATGAACTACCTGAAGCGCTTCGACGTGCGCGCGCTGAAGATCGACCGCAGCTTCATCAGCGGCCTGCCGCAGGATTCCGAAAACGCCGCGATCACGCGCGCCATCATCGCGATGGCGCACGGCCTCAAGATGGTCGTCGTGGCGGAAGGCGTCGAGACGGGCGAGCAGCTCGTGCTGCTGGAGGAATACGGCTGCGACCTCGTGCAGGGTTTTTATCTCGGGCGGCCGGCGCCTGCGGACGCGGTCACCGGCATGCTGCAGAAGTTGTGGGTGCCGGTGGCGGCGCGCTGATCGTCTACTGCTTCGTGAACGTCAGCGTGTGCACGGCCGCCCCAGGCAGCAACGGAGTCGGCTTCCCGTGCACCCATTCCTCGTGCCCTTTCAAGAAGTACGGCGACAGCGGGTGGCCGCTCTGCCCGCCCGGCATGTCGAACAACCCTTCTTCCTCGCGCCCCGGCGCCACCGTCAGGCGCTCCGATTGCCCGAACTTCGGCCCCGCCACGCGCGGCATGTTGGCGTCGCCCGGCAGCTGGTCCGGCGGGACGCTGAGCCAGCGGCGCAGCGCCGGCACGGCGATCGTGAACGGATGCGCGATCGCCGCCGTGTTGCGCCGGCCCCAGGTGGCCTGCGCGAGCGGCGTGCGATCTTCCTTCAGATCCGCGATGGCGCGGTCGATGGCGGCCAGTTGCAGGTCTTGCCAGCTCGCGTAGCCGGCCGGCAGCCACGCGACCGGACGCGCGTCCAGCAGGCGCGCGACGACGTCCGGCCAGCGCGACGTCGCGACCACGATGCTGGCCTTCGGATCGAGTTTCGCCAGCTCCGCATCGACGCCGGCGAACAGCAGGTCGTGCAGCGACCACATGAACTGGCGCGCCAGGCGATAGCCGACGGACGCCGTGCTCGCGCGGCCGTCCCAGCTCGTCTCCAGCAGGCGGCGGAACTCGGCGCGCTCCGGATGCTGGTCCAGCGCGCGGGCATCCAGCGCGGCCAGCGCGCGTTCGCGCCAGCCGGCGATGAACGGTGCGCGGTCGTCGAGCGACGCCTGGAACGCGGCCGGCACATCCGTCCTGTCGCCCAGCTGGCGCACGTTGCCGGTCAACTGGTTCCCGCGCGCGCCCAGGTCGAAACCGCCGTCGCCGATGATGCTGGAGTCCGCGCCCGCGAGCTGGCGGCTGTTCGCCGTCACCAGCTGGCCGCCGGGCGGATTGACGACGCGCGGATGTCGGTCCGGCGCGAGCAGCCCGCTCCATGTCGGCACGGTGCCGTCGGACGCGAGCGGGAACGAGACGTTCGTTCCGCCCTGCGCCCGCCGCGGCAGCGCGCCGCCGATCGTCCACGCGATGCCGCCGCGGTCGTCGCCGAGGACGACGTTCTGCGCCGGAATGCCATCGCCCGCCGCCGCAGCCACCGCCTCGTCGAGGTTCGTCGACGCTTCCAGCTTCAGGTGATTCAGGTTCAGCGCGCCGGGATCGTGCGCGACCCAGTGCACGGCGTACTGGACGCCGTCGACGGTGCGGACCGGGCCGAGACTCGTCTCGAGCACGGTCATCGTCTGCGCCGGTTCGCCCTTCACGAGCAGCGTTTCCGCGTGCGCGACGGGCGTCTCCCAGCCGTTCGTCGTGCGCACCTGGCCGGGATGGGCGCCGCCCGTGCCGAGACGGACGAGGTCGAGCGTGTCCGCATAACTGTTCGTGAAGGCCCACGCGACGTGGCCATTGCTGCCCACGATGACGGCCGGCGGCGTGCCCGGCAGGCTCACGCCGACGACGCGGCGCGGCCTGCCCTGCGCATCCGGGAAGCGCAGCGCGAGGCGGTACCACGTGTTCGGCAGCTGCAGGCCCAGGTGCATGTCGTCGGAAACGATCGCGGCGCCGTGCGCGGTGCGCGTCCCGGCGATGGCGTAGTTGTTGCTGCCCACGGCATCCGTGAACGCGATGCCCGCCACCTGGCGTGCCGGGACGGCGTCCTTGCGGCCCCACCAGGCCGGTGCCGTGGCCGGGATCGGGGCCGGCGCCAGCGCGACGGCGTCCGCATCCATCGGCGTATCCCAGCGGGTCGCTTCGGGCAGCAGGAACGCCAGCTGGGCCGGCTCGAGGTGCGCCGCCAGCCAGCCCCGTGCCAGTTCGCGCGACTCCTGGTTGCCCTGCAAATCGAAGTACATGGCCCACACGGCCAGCAGCGAATCGGCCGGTGTCCACGGCCGCGGCGTCGCCCGGTTCAGCAGGTATTCGAACGGCCGCGCACGCAGGCCGTCCAGGCCGTCATTGACGCCGGCGGCGTAGCGGTCCAGGAACGCGCGCTCGGCCGGCGTCATGCGCTGCAGGACCTGCTCGGCGCGGGCGCGGAAGCGGTGCAGGCGATGCGCCCGGTCGAGCGGCAGCGCCTTGGCCCCGAACAGCTCGGCCAGTTCGCCGGCGGCACTGCGGCGCAGCAGGTCCATCTGGAAGAAGCGCTCCTGGCCGTGCACGAACCCGGTAGCATACGCGACGTCGAGCCGGTTCGCCCCGCTGATGGTCGGCACGCCGTTCGCGTCGCGCTCCACGGTCACCGGCGCCGCCAGCAGCGGCGAGCGATGCCGGCCGTCGAGCTCGGGGAGGCTCGCGCGCAAGGTCATCCAGGCGCCGCCCGCGACGAGCACCGGCAGCACGACGACCCCGGCCGCAACCCGCCGTCCCCATTTGCCCCATCCACGTTGTCGCATGCCGCTCGTCCCTTTGAAAAAAGGGGAATCTTGCCAGAAATCGCACGTGCGGGCGAGTACGCGACAGCCCTTACCCACGATGGTTCCCTGCGCGCGATTGAGCGGGCTCTCTTGCGGACCGGCGCTGGCTTCTAACCTGTGAGAAGGCGCGCAGGACGCGCGTGTTGGTCGGAGGGGGGCGCCATGATGCGGGTGCTGGGTATTGGATTGGTGCTGGCGCTGGCCGCGTGCACGACGCCGCAGGAGCGCGCGGCCCAAGCGCAGGCCGACGTGGAGCGGATGATGGCGGTCTATGGCCCGGCCTGCGTCCGGCTGGGATATGCGGCCCAGACGGACGCGTGGCGCAGTTGCGTGATCAGCCTGGGCGCGAAGTACGATCTGCAGCGCTATGGACCGCCTGCGGGCTACTACGGCTGGGGTCCTGGCTATTGGCGGGGCGGCTGGTGGGATCCGTATTGGTGAACCGGTCGGCGACGCGCCGCGCAAACTCGGCTTTCGTTACCGCTTCGCGACTTTCCAGCAGACGTTCCAGCGACTGCTGGATGTGGCGGACCAGTTCCGGATAGCGCGCATCCGGCGGATGCAGGCTGAAGCGCACGAGCGGCGAGCGCGCCAGCATGGACGCGGTGGCGTCGACCACGCGCGGCGACAGGATGCGCCCGCCGCGGTTGCGCGCCGCGTACACGAGCGACGGCGACAGGATCGCGTGCGTGCCGCGGCGGTTGTTGTGCACCACCGGCGTAGGCGGCGTAGGCGGCGTAGGCGGCGCGTGCAGCGTGTGCAGCGTGTGCATCTCGTGAGCGTGATCCCGGCTGGGCGCGTCGTGGCGGAGGTCGGGGCTGGTCGCATCCGTCGATGGACCGGTCAACGCACCGGTCCACGCACCCGGGTCGAACTGCCTGTTCCCTGCCCCCTGGACGGAGCGATTACCCTGCCCGGTCTGGACCGCCCCCCTGCCGCCCTGGATGCTCGCGCTGGCGTCACCGCGATACCCCGGCCGGCCGCCGGCGCCATTCTGCACCTGCTGACGCTGCGGTCGCGCAACCGGGCGACGCTCGCGCGCTCCCGGCAGGCAATGGAAATGGCTGAACGTGGTCGTGTACGCGAACGGCGCGTCACGCAGCGCCCGCCAGGCGCCCTCGCCCAGCAGCCACGCGGGCGGTACGAAGCCGGTGGGCGTCCAGCCGCGCGCCGCGAACCAGTCGAGCCCCAGCTCCAGGCGGCGCCGCGCTTCCGCCTCGGTCAGCGCCGCAAATTCTCCCTCGCGCCGCGTGTACACGTTGCGCAGGAAGCGCGCGCGCAGGCCGCCGCTGCCCGCCTCCGTGTCGAGATGGCTGTAGCCATGCAGCGCCAGCTCGTCGCCGCGCTCCAGCGCCACGTTCAGGCAGGCTTCCATCGCGAGGGATTGTTCAGGCCGGAAGTGGTAGTGCGGTACGACGAGCCACGTCAGCGGGATGTCCGCCACGGCCCGCACCGCTTCCACGAGGCGCAGGCAGTCGCTCCACGTGGCCGGCGCCACGTCGTGGATCGAGACGCACAGCATATGCTCGTCAGGAGACCAGTCAATCTGTGACACGGATGCGCTCCCTTTCGTGGGCCAGGTAATTGGCGATGTCGTCGGCCGCCTGCGGATACCCGTTCAGCAGGCCTTCGTAGCGGCCGATCACCTGCGGCAGGATCTCGTTCCAGTCGTAGCGTTCGACGGCCCTGCGCCGTGCGGCCTGGCCCATGCGGGCGAGGTCGCGCTGGTAGATGGCTTCGATCGCGCCGGCCAGGCTGCCGACGTCGTTCGGCTCGGCCAGGATGCCCGTCTCCGTGTCGACCAGCTCGGCCACGCCGCCC
>CBIHQW010000060.1:0-9637 GCA_966212285.1 Massilia kyonggiensis | reverse complement strand
GGCATGCCGGCCGGGCTGTCCGCGCTGATCGTGGGCATGCAGCCGATCCTGACGGCCATCGCCGCGCCGCTCATCGGCGAAAAAGTGCGGCCGCGCCAATGGCTGGGGCTGGGACTGGGCCTGTGCGGCGTCGGCCTCGTCGTGGCCGCGAAGATCCACCTGAACGGACTGGCGCCGTCCGCGATCGCGCTGTGCGTGCTGGCCCTGCTGTCGATCACGGCGGGCACGATGTACCAGAAACGCTTCTGTCCGCAATTCGACCTGCGCACCGGCACGGTGATCCAGTACGCGACGTCCGTGCTCGCGCTGCTGCCGTTCGCCGTCCTGCTGGAAGGCTTCGGCCCGCGCATGGAGAACATCCAGTGGACGCCGCAATTCGTGGGGGCGCTGCTGTGGGCGATCCTGGTGCTGTCGATCGGCGCCATCTTCCTGCTGTTCCGCCTCATCAGCCGCAACGACGCGACCCGCGTGACGAGCCTGCTGTACCTGACGCCGCCCACCACCGCCCTGATGGCCTGGCTGATGTTCGGCGAAAAGCTGAGTATTCTCGGCCTGGCCGGCATGGTCGTCGCGGTGCTGGGCGTCGCATTCGTCGTCAAAAAATAAAGGAGACTGCATTGATCACGAGCGAACAACAAAAAGCGGTGGATGCCGCCATCACGTCGCGGCGTTCGATCCGCGCGTACCTGGAGACGCCGGTCGCGCGCGAGGACGTCGAGGCGATCCTGGAAGTGGCGGCGCGGGCGCCGTCCGGCACGAACACGCAGCCGTGGAAGGTCCACGTGCTGACGGGCGCCGCGAAGGCACGCCTGTCCGACCGCATCCTTGCCGCTTACGCGGACCCGGCGCAGAACCGCGAACACGTCGAGGAATACGCGTACTACCCGCGCGAATGGGTGTCGCCGTTCGTCGACCGGCGCCGCAAGGTCGGTTGGGATTTATATGCGCTGCTGGGCCTCACGCGCGACAACAAGGCCGGCATGGCGGCCCAGCACGGCCGCAACTACCGCTTCTTCGACGCGCCCGTGGGCATGATCTTCACCATCGACCGCATCATGGCGCAGGGCTCCTGGCTCGACTATGGCATGTTCCTGCAGAACATCATGGTCGCCGCGCGCGGCCGCGGTCTCGACACCTGTCCGCAGGCCGCGTTCACGCAATTTCATCGCATCATTTCCGATGAGCTTGGTCTGCCTGAAAACGAGATGATCGTGTGCGGCATGGCGCTGGGGTTCGCCGACCCGGACAAGGTCGAAAATACGCTGGTGACGGAGCGCGAGCCGGTGTCGGCATTTGCCCGCTTTCTGGACTAGCACGCTATACTTGCCTTCGCAAGCTATTGAAAAACCAAGAGATTTCTACAACGCATCGCGTTTTGCGTTGTAGAAAAAAATGGGCGTAGATGGTACAGTCGTCGGGTGCGCACTTGCGCTCCCATCGTCATCCGCTACACTGCATTCAGTGCTCTTCAGTTCGCGTTCAAGGATTTTCAGATGCTCAAGCTCGCGTTGGCAGCCGCCATTTCCATGATGTTCGTGCTCGAACCCGCCGCAGCCGCGACCAAGCACAAGGGTCATGCGGCCGCGACCAAGCGCGTCAAGGCCAAGCGCACCAACCTGGCCAAGGTCATCGCGGACGACAACCGCCGGCGCATGGTGCGCCGCATCGAAATGGTCCATGGCAAGCGCCGCGTCGTCGTCCAGCGCGTCCGCCGCGCCGCGCCCGCCGTCGCCATGCTCAGCGCGGGCGACATCGCCGGCCTGAGCCGCACGCATGATCCGCTCGACCTGCGTTCGAACGTCGCGTACGTGCTGGACCAGCAGAGCTCGGAAGTCCTGTTCGAAAAGAATGCCGCCGTCGCGCTGCCGATCGCGTCGATCACCAAGCTGATGACGGGCCTGCTCGTCGTCGAGGCCCAGCAGGACCTGGACGAGGTGCTGACGATCACCGACGCCGACGTCGACCGCCACAAGTACACCAGCTCGCGCCTGCCCGTCGGCGCGCGCATGACGCGTGGCAACCTGCTGCATATCGCGCTGATGAGCTCCGAAAACCGCGCCGCCGCCGCGCTTGGCCGCAATTATCCGGGCGGGATCAATGCCTTCGTCGAAGCGATGAATGCGAAGGCGCGCGAACTCGGCATGAACGACACGCACTACGTGGATTCGAGCGGCCTGTCGAGCCAGAACATTTCCAGCGCGCGCGACCTGGCCAAGCTTGTGAAAGTGGCGCACCAGGAGCCGCTGCTGCGCCAGTACACGACGGATCCGAACTACGTCGTCCAGGCGAGCGGCCGGGCGCTGCAGTACCACAACACCAACTACCTCGTCGCGTCGCCCGACTGGAACATCGGCCTGCAGAAGACGGGCTTCATCAACGAAGCGGGGCGCTGCCTCGTGATGCAGGCCATGATCCAGGGCCGCAACGTGATCATGGTATTCCTCGATTCGAAGGGCAAGCAGTCGCGTACCGCGGATGCGGGCCGCATGCGCCGCTGGCTCGAAGCCCTCAAGCCGGCCGCCTTGCCAGCCAGTATGTCGGGCACAGCGGCTGCGGGGGTTCCCGTGACCGTGTCGGCGGCGGTGCCGGCGTCGGTGTCCGCCAGGGCGGCCGCGCCGGTCGTCCAGTAAGGGTCAGGCGGCCCCGCCGACCCGGTGGCCCAGGGTCGCGGAAATCTGCGCCGCCGTGTTCACCAGATCTTCCAGCCACTCGTCCTGCAGGCGGTCCGCCGGCGCCGAAATCGACAGGCCCGCGACCAGCTTGCCGCTGTCGTCGTGGATGCCGGCCGCCATGCAGCGCACACCCAGTTCCAGCTCCTCGTTGTCGCGCGCATAGCCGCGGGCGCGCACGAGCGACAGTTCGCGCTCCAGGCGCGTCAGGTCCGTGATCGAGTTCTTGTTGTGGCCCGCGAGGCCCGTGCGCGTGGCATAGGCGCGGATCGCTTTCGGTTCGTCGATCGACAGGAACAGCTTGCCGGTCGACGTCAGGTGCAGCGGGCCGCGGCCGCCGATCGCGCGCACGACCTGCATGCCGGAGCGCTCGGAGAAGGCGCGGTCGATGTAGACGATCTCGTCGCCCTGGCGCACCGACAGGTTGACGGTCTGCTTGGTCTTGTTGTGCAGCGCCCGCATCAGGTCGACGGCCGCCTCGCGTACGGACAGCCGGCTCTTGACCACGTTGCCCAGTTCGAGGAGGCGCATGCCGAGGCGGTAGGTGCCCGGTTCCACGCGGTCGACGAAACGCGTCACGACCATGTCGTTCAGGATGCGGTGCGCCGTCGACGGGTGCAGGCCCGAGATCTTCGACAATTCCTTGAGGCTGACGGGGTCGGGATAACTGGCCAGCACGTCGAGCAGGGCCACCATGCGCTCGATCACCTGGATGGAAGTCTTTGCCGGTTCAGGGTTTTCCATTTTCATGATGTGGTTGGTGCAGTGCGGTATATTTCTCTACTTTATACCATAATGTGAAAATATTAGGTAATGATGTTGCGTATGGGCCGAGCTGTATGGGCATAATGGCGTTTCTGTACAGATTGTCGAACATACATGGATCAACCGAGCAGCGAGTTCAAGAGTAAGGGGGGCCTCGGCCGTATCGCGGGCGCGTTCCGCTATTCGATGCAGGGCTTCCAGACCGCCTGGAAGAACGAGCACGCATTCCGGCAGGAGGTGATGGTCGCGGTGCCGCTCACCGTCGTCGCGCTGCTGCTGAAGATTTCGGCGTTCCAGAAACTGGCGCTGATCGCCGTGCTGGGACTCGTGCTGCTCGTCGAGCTGATCAATGCGGCCATCGAGGCCGTCGTCGACCGCGTGTCGCTGGAACGTCACCCGCTGTCCAAGGCCGCCAAGGACCTGGGCAGCGCGGCGGTGGCGCTGGCGATCACGATGGCGGGCGCGACCTGGGCCGTCGTCCTGTACAACCGCTTTTTCTGACGTACCTCTCACACCAAGGAGAACAAGATGACTTTACGCCTGGGCGACACGGCTCCGGATTTCGAACAGGATTCCACCATCGGCCGCATCCGCTTCCACGAGTGGGCGGGCGATTCGTGGGTGGTGCTGTTCTCGCACCCGGCCGACTTCACGCCGGTGTGCACCACCGAGCTCGGCCTGACCGCGAAACTGAAGCCGGAATTCGACAAGCGCAACGTCAAGGCGATCGCGCTGTCCGTCGACCCGGCCGAGCAGCACAAGGCATGGATCAAGGATATCGAGGAAACCCAGCAGACCGTCGTCGGCTTCCCGATCATCGCCGACGCCGACAAATCGGTATCGACGCTGTACGACATGATCCACCCGAACCAGTCGGCCACCGCGACCGTGCGCTCGCTGTTCGTGATCGATCCGGCCAAGAAAGTACGCCTGATCATCACCTACCCGATGAGCACGGGCCGCAACTTCGACGAAGTGCTGCGCGTGATCGACGCCCTGCAACTGACCGACGGCTACACCGTCGCGACGCCGGGCAACTGGAAAGACGGCGATGACGTGATCATCCCGCTGACCATTCAGGATCCGGAGCAGCTCAAGCAGAAATATCCGAAGGGTTTCAACGCGCCGAAGCCGTATCTCCGTCTGACCCCGCAGCCGAACAAGTAACCCGGCACATCAAAGGCCGCATAAGCAAATAAGGAACGTGTTGTTTGTTTTGCGGCTGAGGACCATTACCCTTGGAGCCATTCTGGGGGTAAAGCATGTCCATTCAATACATTCTGTCGGGATTCGCCGTTGGCCTGCTGGTCGGCATGACCGGGGTCGGCGGTGGTTCGCTGATGACGCCGCTGTTGACGCTGCTGTTCGGCGTCACGCCATCCGTCGCCGTCGGCACCGACCTCGCCTTCGCCTCGATCACCAAGACCGCCGGCACCGTCACCCATCGTGTGCGCGGGACCGTGCACTGGGATATCGTCGGCCGCCTGTGCCTCGGCGCGCTGCCGGCCGCGCTCGTCGCGACGCTCGCCCTGCAATACTTCGGCCCGCTCAACGCGTCCCTCGGCAAGGTGATCCGCTATTCGATCGCCGTGTCCGTGCTGCTGACCGTCGTCGCTATCCTGTTCCGCGGCAAGATGCTCGCCTGGGTGCACGCCAAGCCGTCGCGCCAGCTGCAGGGCCGCAGCCTCGTCGTTGCCACGGTCGTGTCCGGTGCGGTGCTGGGTACGCTCGTGACCGTGTCGTCGATCGGGGCGGGCGCCATCGGCGCGACGCTGCTCGTCATGCTGTACCCGCGCCTGACGCCGGCCGAGGTGGCCGGCACCGACATCGCCTATGCAGTGCCGCTGACCGCGATCGCCGCGTTCGGCCACTGGTGGCTGGGGTCGATCAACTGGGCGCTGCTGTCGGCGCTGCTGATCGGCTCGCTGCCCGGCATCACGATCGGCTCATGGGCGGCCCGGGCCGTGCCTGAGAAAGTGCTGAGAGGATTGCTGGCGATGACGCTGGCGGGAGTGGCGGTCAAGCTGCTCCACTAAGTTGAACTGAGGAAAAGGCGCCGCAAGGCGCCTTTCCTGCTTTTGGATCTTGCTAATGCGGGAAACATCTATGCAAATGAGGAATGCTTCGTTTGTAATATGTCTTTCCGGTGAGATTATTTCGTTCCGTTAGAAGAAATTGTAATAAGGCGACCGATGACCACTTTACTATCGCGAAACAGCGCCAACCGGGTGATTCCCGGCTTTGGGCTCTCGCTCGGGTTCACGATTTTCTATCTGGCGCTGCTGGTGCTGATCCCGCTGTCGGCCATCTTTTTGAAGACGTTCACGATGAGCTGGGACGCGTTCGTGAGCGCCGTGACGTCGCCGCGCGTGATGGCGTCGTACCGCCTGAGCTTCGGCGCCGCGCTGATCGGCGCCGCCATCAACGTCGTGTTCGGCGGCATCGTCGCGTGGGTGCTCGTGCGTTACCAGTTCCCCGGCAAGCGCTTCGTCGATGCGCTCGTCGACCTGCCGTTCGCGCTGCCGACGGCCGTCGCCGGCATCACGCTGACGGCGCTGTATTCGTCCAATGGCTGGATCGGCAAGCACCTGGAACCGCTCGGCATCAAGGTCGCGTTCACGCCGCTGGGCGTCGTCATCGCGCTGACCTTCATCGGCCTGCCGTTCGTCGTGCGCACGGTGCAGCCGGTGCTGGAAGACGCGGAGCGCGAACTGGAAGAAGCGGCCGCGAGCCTGGGCGCCAGCCCGTGGCAGACGTTTACCCGCGTGATCCTGCCGAGTGTCGTGCCGGCGCTGCTGACGGGCTTCGCCCTCGCATTCGCCCGCGCCACCGGCGAATACGGCTCGGTGATCTTCATCGCCGGCAACATGCCGATGATCTCGGAGATCACGCCGCTGTTCATCATCACCAAGCTGGAGCAGTACGACTACACGGGCGCCACGGCCATCGCCGTCGTGATGCTGATCGTGTCGTTCATTCTCCTGCTGGCCATCAACCTGCTGCAGGCCTGGGCGCGCAAGCGTGCGGGCAAATAATATGAGTGCCGTTCTCGACAACCACCGGAAAGACAAGGCCGCCGTGGTCGCGAATGCGCCGCGCAAGGCCACCAATACGCTGGAGCCGGCGTGGGTGCGCTACGCGCTGATCGCCGTCGCGCTGGTGTTCCTCACGCTGTTCCTGTTCGTCCCGCTCGTCGCGGTGTTCACCGAAGCCCTGAAAAAAGGCTGGGACGTGTACAAGGAATCCGTGCTAGACCCGGACGCGCTGTCCGCCATCAAGCTGACGTTCATCGCCGCCGGCATCGCCGTGCCGCTGAACCTCGTGTTCGGGGTGGCCGCCGCGTGGACGATCGCCAAGTTCGACTTCCCCGGCAAGAGCATCCTGCTGTCGCTGATCGACCTGCCGTTCTCCGTGTCGCCCGTGATCGCCGGCCTGATCTACGTGCTGCTGTTCGGTTCGCAGGGCTGGTTCGGCCCGTGGCTGATGGACCATGACATCAAGATCCTGTTCGCCGTGCCGGGCATCGTGCTGGCGACCATCTTCGTGACGTTCCCGTTCGTCGCGCGCGAACTGATCCCGCTGATGCAGGCGCAGGGCAGCGAAGAGGAAGAGGCGGCCCTCGTGCTGGGCGCGTCCGGCTGGAAGACCTTCTTCAAGGTCACGCTCCCGAACATCAAGTGGGGCCTGCTGTACGGCGTGATCCTGTGTAACGCCCGCGCGATGGGCGAATTCGGCGCCGTATCGGTCGTCTCCGGCCACATCCGCGGCGAGACGAACACGATGCCGCTGCAGGTCGAGATCCTCTACAACGAATACAACTTCACGGCCGCGTTCGCGATCGCGTCGCTGCTGGCACTGCTGGCCCTCGTGACCCTGGCGGTGAAAACCTTTATCGAATGGCGCATGCACCAGGCACAGAAGGCCAGCGTGCAGGACCACACCACGGAGTAATACCATGACGATCGAAGTCCAACACATCCGCAAGCAGTTCGGCCAGTTCACGGCCCTGGACGACGTGTCGCTGAAGTTTGCCGACGGCGAGCTGACGGCGCTGCTGGGCCCGTCCGGCTGCGGCAAGACCACGCTGCTGCGCATCATCGCCGGTCTCGAATTCCCGGATGCGGGCCGCGTGCTGCTCGATGGCGACGACGCGTCGAACCGCCACGTGCGCGAGCGCCAGGTCGGCTTCGTGTTCCAGCATTACGCGCTGTTCAAGCACATGACCGTGTTCGAGAACGTCGCCTTCGGCCTGCGCGTGAAGCCGCGCAAGGAGCGCCCGTCGGAAGCAGTGATCCGTGAGAAAGTGAAAAAGCTGCTGGAGCTCGTGCAGCTGGACTGGATCGCCGACCGCTATCCGCCGCAACTGTCCGGCGGCCAGCGCCAGCGCATCGCCCTTGCGCGCGCACTCGCCGTGGAGCCGCGCGTGCTGTTGCTCGACGAACCGTTCGGCGCGCTCGACGCCAAGGTGCGTAAAGAACTGCGCCGCTGGCTGCGCCAGCTGCACGACGAGCTGCACGTGACGTCGATCTTCGTCACCCACGACCAGGAAGAGGCGCTCGAAGTGGCGGACCAGGTCGTCCTGATGAACAAGGGCCACATCGAGCAGCTGGGTACGCCGGGCGACGTGTACAACCACCCGGCGTCGCCGTTCGTCTACGGCTTCCTGGGCAACGTCAACCTGTTCCACGGCCGCGTCAACGACGGCGTGCTGGCCAGCGGCGACGCCACGTTCCACGCGCCGCAGTATGCCGATGTGAAGAACGGCGAAGGCATCGCCTACGTCCGTCCCCACGACCTCGATGTCGAGCGCTATGTCGCAGGCGGGGAGGGCGTCGCCGTGAAACTGCGCCGCGCGCACGCGATCGGCCCGCTGGCCCAGCTGGACCTGGAGCGCGCCGACAATTCCCAGATCATCGAAGCCGTCATCCCCAACGAGCGCTACCGCGAGCTGGGACTGCGCGACGGCGAGACGCTGCTGGTGAAACCCAGGCGCATGCACGTATTCGTGGACCAAGGAGCCGATATATGAATTTCCAGCAGTTGCGTTCGGTGCGCGAAGCGGCGCGCCGTAATTTCAACCTGACCGACGTGGCCAATGCCCTGTTCACGTCGCAGCCGGGCGTGTCGCGCCAGATCCGCGAGCTGGAGGACGAACTGGGCGTCGTCATCTTCGAGCGCAACGGCAAGCGCCTGACCGGACTCACGGATCCGGGCAAGGGCATCCTGAAGATCATCGAGCGCCTGCTCGTCGAAGCGGAAAACCTGCAGCAGGCCAGCAGCGAATACGCCGCGCAGGACAGCGGCACGCTGACGGTCGCCGTCACCCACACGCAGGCGCGCTACGCGCTGCCGCAGGTGGTGCAGGCGTTCCGCACGGCGTTTCCGGGCGTGCGCATCGCCCTGCAGCAGAGCGCGCCGGAACACATCGCGGAATGGGTGCTGTCGGGCCGCGCCGACATCGGCATCGCGACAGAAGGTTTGTCGACGTTCCCCGACCTCGTGTCGTTCCCGTGCTACCGCTGGAGCCACCTCGTCGTCGTGCCGGACGGCCATCCGCTGCTGCAGCAGTCGCCCATCAAACTGTCCGACCTGGCCGAGTTCCCGCTGATCACATACGACGTGGGTTTTACCGGCCGCAGCCACATCGACGCGGCCTTCGCCGCGGCAGGCGTGAGCCCGGACATCATGCTGACGGCGATGGATTCGGACGTCATCAAGCAGTATGTGTCGCTGGGGATGGGTGTCGGTATTGTCGCCTCGATGGCGTTCGACCACGGCCGCGACCGCGGGCTGCGTGCGATCGAGTCGTCGCATTTGTTCGCGCCGAACGTGACGCGTCTTGCGGTGCGCCGCGGTGCCTACCTGCGTGCGTATGCGTATGACTTCATCGAGCGCTTCGCGCAGGGCTTTACCAGGACGGATATCGAGAAGGCGCTGCATCCCGCCGTCCCGGAATAAGTCCAGTTAGCGGGCGCGCAACGCGTCCGCGCACTCGCGCACGAGCGCGGGTCCGCGGTAGATCAGGCCGCTATACAGCTGCACGAGCTGGGCGCCCGCATCGATCTTCGCCTTGGCATCGCGTCCGCTCATGATGCCGCCCACGCCGATGATCGGCACGGCGTTGCCGACTTCCACCTTCAGCGCACGGATCACGATGGTCGACTGTTCGAACACGGGCGCGCCCGACAGGCCGCCCTGTTCGG
>CBIHQW010000059.1:0-10265 GCA_966212285.1 Massilia kyonggiensis | reverse complement strand
TGATCGCGACCGCCGAGACCATCGACAACGGCAAGCCGATCCGCGAAACGATGGCGGCCGACATCCCGCTGGCGATCGACCACTTCCGCTACTTCGCAAGCTGCATCCGCACGCAGGAAGGCGCCATCTCGACCATCGACGACCAGACCTACGCCTACCACTTCCACGAGCCGCTGGGTGTCGTCGGCCAGATCATCCCGTGGAACTTCCCGATCCTGATGGCCGTGTGGAAGCTGGCCCCGGCCCTCGCCGCCGGCAACTGCGTCGTGCTGAAACCGGCCGAGCAGACCCCGGCCTCGATCATGGTGCTGGTCGAGCTGATCGCCGACCTGTTGCCGGCGGGCGTCGTCAACGTCGTCAACGGCTTCGGCCTGGAAGCGGGCAAACCGCTGGCGTCGAGCAAGCGCATCGCCAAGATCGCCTTCACCGGCGAGACGGGCACCGGCCGCCTGATCATGCAGTACGCCGCGCAGAACCTGATCCCGGTGACGCTGGAACTGGGCGGCAAGTCGCCCAACATCTTCTTCGCGGACGTGATGGATGCGGACGACGACTTCTTCGACAAGTGCCTGGAAGGCTTCGCGATGTTCGCGCTGAACCAGGGCGAGGTGTGCACCTGCCCGTCGCGCGTGCTGATCCAGGAGTCGATCTACGAGAAATTCATCGAGCGTGCGCTGGCGCGCGTGGCGCAGATCAAGGCCGGCAACCCGCTGGACGAGGGCACGATGATCGGCGCCCAGGCGTCGAAGGAGCAACTGGAAAAGATCCTGTCCTACCTCGACATCGGCCGCCAGGAAGGCGCGCAGGTACTGGCCGGCGGCGAGCAGGCGAAGCATGACGGCGACCTGTCCGGCGGCTACTACGTGCGTCCGACCGTGTTCAAGGGCGACAACAGCATGCGCATCTTCCAGGAAGAGATCTTCGGCCCGGTCGTGTCGGTGACGACGTTCAAGGACGAGGCGGACGCGCTGCGCATCGCCAACGACACGCTGTACGGCCTGGGCGCCGGCCTGTGGACGCGCGACGGCAGCCGCGCCTTCCGCGTCGGGCGCGCGATCCAGGCGGGCCGCGTGTGGACCAACTGCTACCACCTGTACCCGGCACACGCCGCATTCGGCGGCTACAAGCAGTCGGGCATCGGCCGCGAGAATCACAAGATGATGCTCGACCACTACCAGCAGACCAAGAATCTGCTGGTGAGCTACAGCCCGAAAGCGCTGGGCTTCTTCTAAGTACCGAGCACCAGGGGCGCCATGACAACCAATATCGAACGCGTACTGGCGACCCCCGCCGCGCTGGCCTTCATCGGCGAGCTGCGGCGGCGCCACGGGCCGCTGATGTTTTTCCAGTCCGGCGGCTGCTGCGACGGCAGCACGCCGATGTGCTACGCCGCCGGGGAGTTCGACCTGTCCGACACGGACGTCTACCTGGGCAACCTGGACGGCGCACCGTTCTACATCGGGCTGGAGCAGTTCGGTTACTGGGAACACACCCAGCTGATCATCGATGTGGTGGAGGGCAACGGCGGCATGTTCTCGCTCGATAACGGCACGGGCCGGCGCTTCCTCACGCGCTCGCGCCTGTTCACGGATGAGGAAAACGGCCAGCTGCGCAGCCAGGCGCCCGGACCTTGAGTAACTCATAACGACAACAAAGGAGACAAGCATGAAGACGAGAATGACCATCCTGCTCGCAGGACTCGCCCCGCTGGCGTTCATCGCCCAGGCGGCCGACATCACCAACGCGATGATCGAGAACTCGGCCAAGGACACGAAGAACGTGCTGTCCTTCGGCATGGGTACGCAGGGTCAGCGCTATTCGACGCTCACCCAGATCAACACGAAGACCGTCGGCCAGCTGGTCCCGGCCTGGTCGTTCTCGTTCGGCGGCGAGAAGCAGCGGGGGCAGGAATCGCAGCCCATCATCGCCAACGGCAAGATGTTCGTCACCGCGTCGTATTCGCGTATCTTCGCGATCGACCTGAAGACGGGGAACAAACTGTGGAAGTATGAGCACCGGCTGCCGGAAGCGATCATGCCGTGCTGCGACGTCGTCAACCGCGGCGCCGCCGTGTACGGCAACCTGGTCATCTTCGGCACGCTGGATGCGCAACTCGTCGCCCTCGACCAGAACACCGGCAAGATCGTGTGGAAGGAAAAGGTCGACGACTATGCGGCCGGCTACTCCATGACGGCCGCCCCGCTGATCGCCAAGGGCGTGCTGATCACGGGCGTCTCCGGCGGCGAATTCGGCATCGTCGGCCGCGTGGAAGGCCGCGATCCGCTGACGGGCGAGCTGCTGTGGACGCGTCCGACCGTCGAAGGCCATATGGGTTACAAGTACGACAAGGACGGCAAGGCCACCGAGGCCGGTATCACGGGCACCGTGAACAAGAGCTGGCCGGGCGAGCTGTGGAAGACGGGCGGCGCGTCGACCTGGATGGGCGGCACGTATGACCCGGCCACGGGCCTCGCCTACTTCGGCACCGGCAACCCGGCGCCGTGGAACAGCCACCTGCGCCCCGGCGACAACCTGTATTCGTCGTCGACCGTCGCGCTGGATCCGACGACGGGCCAGATCAAGTGGGCCTACCAGAGCACGCCGAACGATTCGTGGGACTTCGACGGCGCCAACGAATTCGTCACGTTCGACATGAACGGCAAGCGCTACGGCGGCAAGGCCGACCGCAACGGCTTCTTCTACGTGATCGACGCGAAGACGGGCCAGCTTGCCAATGCCTTCCCGTTCGTGAACAAGATCACGTGGGCGAGCAGCATCGACCTCAAGACGGGCCGCCCGAACTTCATCGCCGCCAACCGCCCCAGCGATCCGACGAAGGGCGACGGCAAGAAGGGTTCGACCGTGTTCGCCGCGCCGGCCTTCCTCGGTGCGAAGAACCAGATGCCGATGGCGTACAGCCCGCAGACCGGCCTGTTCTACGTGCCCGCCAACGAGTGGGGCATGGAGATCTGGAACGAGCCGATCACGTACAAGAAGGGTGGTGCTTACCTCGGCGCCGGCTTCACGATCAAGCCGCTGAACGAGGATTACATCGGCGCGCTGCGTGCCGTGGATCCCAGGACGGGCAAGATCGTCTGGGAGAACAAGAACTCGGCGCCGCTGTGGGGCGGCGTGATGACGACGGCCGGCGGCCTCGTGTTCTACGGCACGCCGGAAGGCTACCTGAAGGCGGTCGACGCGAAGTCGGGTAAAGAGCTGTGGAAGTTCCAGACCGGTTCCGGCGTCGTCGCGCCGCCGGTGACGTGGGAAGACGGCGGCGTGCAATACGTGGCCGTCGTCTCCGGCTGGGGCGGTGCGGTGCCGCTGTGGGGCGGCGAAGTCGCGAAGAAGGTCAACTTCCTGGAGCAGGGCGGCTCGGTCTGGGTCTTCAGGCTCGCCACCAGGATTTGATTTGAACTCCAGGTAAGTGGTCAGGGAGGGTTATGCATCGGCTGCGGCGGCGGCCGGCGTCAAGACCCTGTTTTGCCGCGGCTTCGGCCGCGGTTTTTTTATTTATATCGTTTATGTCGTTTCCGCGTGCGGACGGTCAAAACTGCAACACCTGATCCGATTCGCTACAGCAGAAACACCTTCTCGACGCGTTCTCCCCCGTGCAACGACCGGGCACGCAACTTGCCATCACTGTCGGTACATCTCAACGATGTATTCCACTACAAACAAGAAAGCGAGGAGACAAATGAAGAAGGTTTACGTACTGGCCGCCCTGGCCTCGATCGGCGCCTGCGCGCAGCAGGCCCACGCGGTCGACCTGAAGGCCGGCGACTGGACGGTCAACGTCGGCGGCATCGTCAACGCCTACTACACGGGCGTGTCGTGCAGCGGCGACGCCGTCGGCGGACTGGCGCTGGCCGGCCGCGCCCTCGGCTGCGGCGGCGAGGATCACCGCACCACCATCGGCAACGGCCTGCTGCCCAGCGGCCTCGTGACGTCCGTGTCGTCGACGCAGGGCGGCTTCGACGTCACCGCCAAGATCGGCATCTACGCCGCCACGGCGACGGACAGCGCGATCGCCCAGAACAGCACGGTCGACGTGCGCCAGGCATACTTTACGTTCGGCCGCGCGGACCTCGGCACGTTCAAGCTGGGCCGCGACTACGGCATCTTCGGCGCCAACGCGATCCTGAACGACATGACGCTCGTCGGCGCCGGTGCGCCCGTGCAGGCGACGCAGCGCGGCCGCGTCACGCTGGGCCACATCGGCGCCGGATACAGCTACCTGGGCACGTATGGCCAGATCGTCTACAGCACGCCCAGGAACGACGCCGGCATCGGCTTCGACTTCGGGGTGATGAGCCCCGTGTCCGACACGCCGGTCGTCGCCGGTCCGCGCTACTCCACCCGTTCGAGCCCGCAGGTGCAGGCGCGCCTCTCGTTCGAACAGGACGGCTTCAAGGCCTGGCTGGGCGCGAAGACCCAGCGCTTCGAGTCGCAGACGGCCGGCGCGGGCGACCTCACGATGAACGGCTTCGAGGCGGGCGCATCGTACCAGCTGGGCGCGGCCGGTCTCCTGGTCAACGCGCAGACGGGCCGCGCGCTGGGCATCCTGTCCGACGCCGACCAGGGCGATGTCCGCTCGAAGAACTTCCTCGTGCAGGGCACGTTCAAGACGACCGACGCGCTCAAGCTGGGCCTGTCGTGGGGCCGCAGCGCCAACGACGACAACACCGTCGGCACGGGCGGCCTGAAGTCGAATGCCAACCTGACGGCCGGCGCCTACTATGCGCTGAACAGCGCGATCACGCTGGTGGCCGAGGTCGGGCAGACCCGCTCGAAGGGCTTCGGCGGCGCCACCGCGCGCATGAACGGCGGCTCCGTCGGCGGCATCATCTTCTTCTGACGCCGCCATGAACCTGCTCCGCCTTGTCATCTGCTGGCTTCTGGTGTGCGCTGCGGCGCAAGCCGGCACGCTGACGCAGGCGGAGCTGGCGCGGCGCTTCCCGGCGCCGCTGATCGTCGGCGAGCAGGCGGCCGACGTCCCGGCCTGGCCGCTGTTCAAGCAGAACGGCACGGCGACGGAACTCGTCGGCTACGCGTTCGAATCCGCGGACCTGGCCCCAGTGCCGGGCTTCGCCGGCGTGCCCCCGAACCTCCTCGTGGTCATCGACCCGAAGGGCACCTTCCTCGACGTGGCCGTGCTGTCGCAGCATGAACCCGTCTTCCTGGAAGGACTGGGCGAGGCGCCGCTGCGCGAGTTCCTGCAGCAGTACCGCGGGCGGTCGCTGGGGCAGGGGATCACGGTGGGCGGCGGGAAGGAAGCCTTGGACGGCGTGTCGAAGGCGACGGCGTCCGTCCGCATCATCAACCAGAGCGTCCTGTCGGCCGCGCTGAAGGTCGCGCGCGCCAAGCTCGGTTTTGCGCAGGGACGCGATCCGGGCCGTATCGGCCGTATTCGCGATGACGTGTTCATGCCGATGTCGCTGCAGGAGATGCTCGATGCGGGGTTGGTACGCCATGTCCGCGTGCGCATGGGCGATGTCGAGCGGCTGTTTGCGGGCAGCGCCGGCGCGGGACTGGATGCGCAGGCGCTCGCGCAGCCGGACGATGTCTTCATCGATCTGTGGGCGGCCTGGGCGTCGGTGCCGGCCGTCGGCCGCAACCTGCTGGCGCCGCGCACGTGGAACCGGTTGCAGGGCAGGCTGGAGCCGGGCGACCACACGCTGCTCGTGCTGACGGCCGGCCCGCACACGCTCACCGGCGCGGACTTCGTGCGCGGCAGCGTCCCACGCGGCATCGTGCTGCGCCAGGATCGCCTGCCGGTGGAGATGCGCGACCTCGATCTCGAACCGCGCCTGGCCGACGGCGTGCACCTGCCGGCCGACGAGATGCTGCTCATGCGCGTCATCGCCCAGGCAGGACTCGATCCGGCGCGCGCGCTCGACTTCGCGCTGCCGGTCACGCGCAGCAAGGACATCGTGTACCCGGAGCGGATCACGCGCGAGATCGGGTTCTCGTATCGCCTGCCGGAGGCATATTACATCGCGCCCGAAAGCGCCGCGCCAGCGTGGCAGGCCAGCTGGAAGGCGCGCCGCGTGCAGCTGGCCGTGCTGGGCGTGGCGCTGGCGCTGCTTGCGGTGGCGCTGTGGCAGCAGCGCTGGCTCGTGGCGCATGCGCGCCGCTTCGCCTGGCTGCGGCGCGCATGGCTGCTGTTCACCATCGGCTTTATCGGCTATGCGGCGCAGGCGCAGCTGTCCATCGTCAATCTCACCGGCGTCGTGCAGGCGCTGCGCGCGGGTCGAGGGCTCGATTACCTGTTGTTCGATCCGATGACCCTGGCGCTGTGGGCGTTCGTGCTCGTCTCGCTGTTCATCTGGGGACGCGGCACGTTCTGCGGCTGGCTGTGCCCCTTCGGCGCACTGCAGGAATTCGCGGGCCTGGCCGGACAGGCGCTGCGGCTGCCGCAGGTCGTGGTGCGGCGCGTGCTCGATGCGCGCCTGAAGCGTGTGAAGTACGGCATCCTGGCCGCGATCCTGCTGGCCGCCGTGTGGGCGCCCGCGCAGGCCGACCGGCTCGTCGAACTGGAACCGTTCAAGACCGCGATCACGCTGAACTTCGTGCGCGCCTGGCCGTTCGTCGCGTATGCCGCCGGCCTGCTGCTCGTCGCCATGGTCGTCAACAAGGCGTTCTGCCGCTATCTCTGTCCGCTCGGTGCGGCGCTGGCGCTGCTGGGCCGCGCGCGCCTGCTCGACTGGATCCCGCGCCGGGCCGAATGCGGCACGCCGTGCCAGACCTGCCGCCACCGCTGCGGCTACAACGCGATCGTCCCGAGCGGGAAGGTCGACTACGAGGAGTGTTTTCAATGTATGGAATGTGTCGTTATCCACGCAAGCGACGAACAGTGCGCGCCGCGGATATTGGAACGGAAGCGCAGCCGGACGATTCCGATCGTGCCGGCGTCCAGCGTCATCGACAGGGGACCATGATGCACAGAAGGACCTTCATCGCCGCCACCTTGGGCGGCATGGCCGGCGCCGCGGTGGCGGATGCGGCCGCCGCCGACGAACTGCCGCTGCACAGCGGCGCCGCGCTGGCGTTCGGGACGACGATCAGCGTCGCCGTGCGCCACGCGGACCCGGAAGCCGCGCAGCAGGCCATCGCCGCCGCGCTGGGCGAGGCGCGCCGCGTGGATGCGCTGATGAGTCTCCACCAGCCTCCCAGCCAGGTGTTCCGGCTGAACCGCGACAAGGTGCTGCACGGCCCCGATCCGCACCTGTTGACGGTGCTGGAGCATGCGCGCACGCTGTCGCGCCTCACGCAGGGCGCGTTCGACATCACGGTGCAACCGCTGTGGCGCGCGTTCGATTCGGCGCACGGGGTGCCGCCCGAGTCCGAGCGCATGCGCGCGCAGCGCCTCGTCGGCTGGACGCAGGTGCAGGCGGGGCCGGAACGCGTCGTGCTGGCGCGCAAAGGGATGGCGATCACGTTGAACGGCCTCGCGCAGGGCTATGCGACGGATCTCGCACTGGCGGCGCTGCGCCGGCACGGCATCCGCCATGCGCTCGTCGACACGGGCGAATACGGCGCGCTGGGCCGCACGGGGGGACGGCCGTGGCACCTGGGCATCCGCGATCCGCGCAACGAGGACACGGTGGCCGCGAGCCTCGTGCTGGACGGGCGCTGCGTCGCCACGTCGGGCGACTATGCATCGGCATTCACGTCGGACCTGCGGCACCACCACATCTTCGATCCGGCCAGCGGCGATTCGCCGACGGAGCTGGCGAGCGTCACGGTGCTGGCGCCTACCGGGCTGGAAGCGGACGGCCTGTCGACCGCATTCATGGTGATGGGCGCCCGGCGCGCGCATGCGCTGGCGGCGCACCTGCCGGGCGTGGACCTGCTCACGATCGGCAAGGACGGCGCGCGCTGGAAGTCGTCCGGTTTCCCGACCGCTTAATCATTCATGGGGAGGTCTTCAGATGCGGCAGCTTGCGGTAAATGGTGTTGCGCGAGACGCCGAGCGCGCGCGCCGTGGCCGACACGTTGCCGTCGTTCGCCTCCAGCGACTTGAGGATCGCGGCCAGTTCCATCTCTTCGAGGTTGGCGCCGGACGCGATCATCTGCTGGGCTGCGGGCGCGCTCGCGGGGGCGGCTTCGCCAGTCTCTGCGATGTCGTCCAGGAAGTCGTCCGGCATGTGGCGCAGGCCGATCTCTTCCTCGTCGCCGGCCATGATCGCCGCCGTGCGCAGGAGGTTCGTCAGCTGGCGGAAGTTACCGGGCCATTTGTGGCGCTTGAACAGTCGCAGCACTTCGTCGGAGATCGTGTGGGTGACGCCGGATTCCGTCTCGGACGAGAGAATTTTTCTCACCACCGTTTCGAGGTCGGTGCGTTCGCGCAGCGGCGGCAGTTTCACCACGAGGCCGTTCAGGCGGTAATACAGGTCTTCGCGGAACAGGCCTTCGGCGATGCGCCGGCGCAGGTTATGGTTCGTCGCGCAGATCACTTCCACGTTCACCGGGATCGACTTGCCGCTGCCGAGCGGCGTGACCATCCGTTCCTGCAGCACGCGCAGCAGGCGCGCCTGCAGCGGGTAGGGCATGTCGCCGATCTCGTCGAGGAACAGCGTGCCGCCGTTCGCCTGCAGGATCTTGCCGACCGCGCCCTTCTTGCGTGCGCCAGTGAACGCGCCGTCCTCGTAGCCGAACAGCTCCGATTCGATCAACGTCTCGGGAATCGACGCGCAGTTCACGGCGACGAACGGCCCCTGCGCGCGCGGCGAATCGTTGTGGATGGCCTGGGCCAGCAATTCCTTGCCGGTGCCCGTCTCGCCCATGATCATGATCGGCACGTCGCGGCCCAGTACGCGATTGACCTTGTCGATCACCTGCTCGAGCTGCGGGTCGCCCGTGTTCAGGTAGCGCAGGCCGGACAGGCGCCGCGCCGGTGCCTTCACCTGCGGCTGCGCGCTGGGCGCCATCCGCGCCGCATCGTCGAACGCGCCGGTGAGCACGTGCACGCCGTTCGTCAGCCGCAGTTCCGCCCGGCCGCGCACGCGCACGCCGTTGTGCATGCACAGGTCGAGCAGGTCCGGTGCCGCCGTGCGGTAGTGATCGTAGAGGGCGGAGACGGGGAGGCCGAACAGGGAGCTGAACGTATGGGCCTGCAGTGCGGGATACGAGAGGCCCAGCTGGAACAGGCCGTTGCGGTTGGCGGCCAGGAAGCGGCCGCCCGGGCTGAACGACGCGATCCCTTCCATCAGCGTGCCGATGAATTCGGGGCGCGTGTGGAAGTGCAGGGTGATCGCGTTCTCGAACGTCGCCGCGAACATCTGGTTCTCGATCATCAGCGCGGACATGCGCACGAGGGCCATCGTGTGCTTGTGGAAGCTGCGCCGGTCGCCGCTGACGTCCAGCACGCCGACCACGTTGCCGCGGTGGTCGGTAATCGGCGCCGCGGAGCAGGTCAGGAAGTGGTTCGCGGAGAGGAAGTGCTGGTCCGCGTGGATCGTCGTCGGCACCCGTTCCGCGATCGCGGTGCCGATCGCATTTGTCCCCTTGCTTTCCTCGGACCAGGCGACGCCCGGCGTCAGCGCTACGCGGTTGGCCTTTTCCAGGAAGTCGGCATCGCCCAGCGAATGCACGATCACGCCCTGCGCATCCGTCAGCAAGACCATGTTGTGCGTGTTGGCGATCTGTTGGTACAGCGTTTCCATCGCCGGCACAGCATGACTATACAAGAGGCGGTTCTGCTCGACGAGGTGAGAGAGGTCGGTGCCGGATGCCGGCGTGAAATCGGGCCGTGAATCTGGATTCAGGCCGAATTGTTCGGAGCGTCGGTGCGAGATCGCGATCATCGTTGCCATGTCGTCGCCGGGGGCGAGCAAGCCTGCGTGTTGATAAGTCATTCCAAGTCTCCTGGTTGGCCCTGGACCGCGGCTCTATATTGGGAATCGACTGTTCACAAATGTAGCACCTGTACCAGAACGGAACAATCAAGCGTGTAAATGTGTTCCGTTTCATCGATGCTTTGTTTTATGCAACACACAGTAAGCAAGCTGGATGCCAGCTTTTTAGGCGCTTCAAATCAGGTCTTGCGCAGGTGGCCGTGGGTTTGCTATAGTTCGCGTCCTGCTTCTGCAGCGCACAAAAAGTTTAACTGAATCAACTAGTTAAGCTTGTCAGATCGATTACATCGAATGTGTTGCAGAAAAACGAGGGGTTGACGAGTTAAGCGAAGCACGGCATAATCTCACTCCTCTGCTGCTGACGAACAAAACGATTCGCAAACGCAGCAAGGCAGTACCGAATAC
>CBIHQW010000058.1:0-10385 GCA_966212285.1 Massilia kyonggiensis | reverse complement strand
TCGCCGCCGCGGATCACCATGTCCTTCGCGCGGCCCACGATGCGGCAATAGCCGTCCGAGTCCAGCGTGGCGAGGTCGCCCGTGTGCATCCACCCGGCCGGGTCGATCGCCTCGCGCGTGCGCGCGTCGTCGCCCCAGTAGCCGAGCATCACCGAGTAGCCGCGCGTGAGCAGCTCGCCCGTTTCCCCGCGCGGGACGACCTTGCCGTCCGTGTCGACGATCTTGACTTCCAGGTGCGGGTGGATGCGCCCGACCGTGCCCACGCGGCACGCGAGCGGATCGTCGACGGCCGTCTGGAAGCTGACGGGCGACGTCTCCGTCATGCCGTAGGCGATCGTGATCTCGTCCATGTGCATCTGCCGGATCACGCGCTGCATGACTTCCATCGGGCAGGGCGAGCCGGCCATGATCCCCGTGCGCAGGCTGCCCAGGTCGAACGATGCGAACTCCGGATGGTCCAGCATCGCGATGAACATCGTCGGCACGCCGTGCAGCGCCGTGCAGCGCTCGGCCTGCACGGTCGCGAGCACCGCGCCCGCGTCGAAGCCTTCGCCCGGATAGACCATCGCCGCGCCGTGCGTCATGCAGGCGAGGTTCCCCAGCACCATGCCGAAGCAGTGGTACAGCGGGACGGGGATGCACAGGCGGTCGCGCTCCGTCAGCCGCATCGCCTCGCCGATGAAGAAGCCGTTGTTCAGGATATTGTGGTGCGTGAGCGTGGCGCCCTTCGGCGCGCCCGTCGTGCCGGACGTGAACTGGATGTTGACCGGATCGTCGAACTGCAAGGTGCGCGCCACTTCGTGCAGGCGCGCCATGTCGGCGGGGCCCGCGCATTGCGCCACCGTGTCGAAGTTCAGCATGCCTGGCGTGGCGTCAGTGCCCAGGCGGAGCACGTGCCGGAGTTCCGGCAGCTTTGCGCTGCGCAGTTCGCCGGGGGCGGCGCCGTCCAGTTCCGGCACGAGGTCGCGCAGCATGCCGAGGTAGTCGCTCGATTTGAAGCCGGGCGCGAGGATCAGCGCGCGGCAGCCTACCTTGGCCAGCGCATATTCCAGCTCGGCGCGGCGGTAGGCCGGGTTGATGTTGACCATGACGAGGCCGGCCTTGGCGGTGGCGAACTGCGTGAGCACCCATTCCGCGCGGTTCTGCGACCAGATGCCGATGCGGTCGCCGGGATTGAGGCCCAGGCCCAGCAGGCCGGCCGCGAGCCGGTCGGCCCGTTCGCGCAGCTGGCGCCAGCTCCAGCGCACGCTCTGGTGCGGGATGACGAGCGCGTCGCGGTCGCCGTAGCGCTCCGCGATGCGGTCCAGGTGGGCGCCGATCGTGTCGCCGATGAGGGGGAGCGAATGCGCTCCGTGGACGTAGCTCGCTTGCATGTCTCTCTCCTGTTTCGACACAGTGTAGCGTGTGTTGCGAGCTCTTATTATCGAAAAAATCGATCATAGCTCATAAAACAACTCGTTTTTCTTCCTGCCTCGCAGCGACCATAATGCTTTCCATGGAAACGCGCTTTCGATACCAGGCCGGTAAGACGGCAGAGTCCGGGTAGCGCAAGGTGTTCGAACGGTTCGAACGCCGGAATTGACAATCACAAGGAGAACATCATGCTGAAAGTACGTAAAAGCGCGGACCGCGGTGTCGCCAGTTTCGGTTGGCTGCGCTCGCAGCACACCTTCTCGTTCGGCCATTACTACGATCCGGCGCACACGAACGTCGGCCCGCTGCGGGTGATCAACGAAGACCGCGTGGCCCCGGGTCGCGGCTTCGATCCGCACAGCCACAAGAACATGGAGATCATTTCTTACGTGCTGGACGGCGCCCTGGAGCACAAGGACAGCATGGGCAACGGTTCGGTCCTGCGCCATGGCGACGTGCAGCGCATGAGCGCCGGCACCGGCGTCACGCACAGCGAGTACAACCACTCGGCGACGGAACCCGTGCACTTCCTCCAGATCTGGGTGATCCCGGCCGAAGCGGGCGGCGAGCCGGGCTACGAAGAGAAGCACTTCGACACGGACAGCAAACGCGGCAATCTGCGCCTGATCGCGTCGAACGACGGCCGCGACGGTTCCGTGTCGCTGCGCCAGGACGCCGCCATCTACGCGACGATCCTCGACGGCGACGAGCGCGCCGACCATGCGCTGCTGCCGGGCCGCCAGGCCTACGTGCAGGTGGCGCGGGGCAGCCTGACCGTGAACGGCTGCGCGCTGGAAGCAGGCGACGCCGTCCAGATCAGCGAAGAGGCCGTCGTGGCGCTGTCGGATGCAAAGGATGCGGAAGTGCTGCTGTTCGACCTGCCGGTCTGAACCTGCTGAACGATGAACGAGTCAAACGCAACGATATTCAAGGAGAGCATCATGGAAACCACTAAACTCTACCCCGTCGGCCGCGCCCTGGTGGGCGCCCTGTTCCTGGCATCGGGCATCAACAAGATCATCGGCTTCGGCTACGTGGCCGGGTGGATGAACAGCCTGGGCATCCCCGCGGCCGGGTTGCTGCTGGCGGGCGCGATCCTGCTCGAGGTCGGCGGCGGCCTGGCGCTGGTCACCGGGATCCAGGCGAAGTATGCGGCGCTGGCGCTCGCGCTGTTCACGGTGCCCGTCACCCTGATCTTCCACGGCTTCTGGCATGCGGATGCGGCTGAGTTCCAGAACCAGCTGAACCACTTCCTGAAGAACGTGGCGATCTTCGGCGGCCTGCTGGCCCTGTTCGACGCGGAACGCCAGCGCGCGACGAGTGCCGCACGAGTGAACGTCCTGCGCAGCCGCGCGGCCTGAGACGAGTACAATCTGTCCGCGACCTGGCGTACACGGGTGGCGGACATCCACGCAAACGAAAGAGACGAGGAGAACGAGCCATGGAAGTGACGACGCATCGCGGCACGGGGCCGCTGCAGCAGGTGATCGAGATCGGCAAGCACCGCATCCTGACGGACGTGAAGCCGGAATTCGGCGGCGAGGACAGCGGCCCGGAGCCGCACGACATCCTGGCCGCCGCGCTGGCGGCCTGCACGACGCTGACCGTGAGCCTGTACGCCAAGCGCAAAGGCTACCCGCTGGACGAAGTGAAAGTCTCGATCAGGCATGGCCAGGAAGGCGCGGCCTACGGCCTGCACCGCACGATCGAATACGTCGGCGCGCTCGACGACGAGACGAAGGCCCGGCTGACCGACATCGCCAACAAATGCCCGGTGCACAAGACCTTGTCCGGGACCATCCAGATCACCACGGAGGCACGCTGACATGGACGCCTTTGAACACGAGAGCCTGGAAACCATCGTCGTCCCCCGCACGCACGACCTGGGCGGCGGCTTCGAAGTGCGGCGCGCGCTGCCGCACAAGGACCGGCGCATGGTAGGGCCATTCGTCTTCCTCGACCAGATGGGACCGCACGTGTTTCACGCGGGCGAAGGCATCGACGTGCGGCCGCATCCGCACATCGGCCTGGCCACCGTCACGTACCTGCTGGATGGCCAGATCCGCCACCGCGACAGCCTCGGCACCGTGCAGGACATCAAGCCGGGCGAAGTGAACTGGATGACGGCAGGGAAGGGCATCGTCCACTCCGAACGCACCGGCCCGGACGTGCGCGCCGCCGGCTCCAACCTGTTCGGCCTGCAGTGCTGGGTGGCGCTGCCCAAGGCGAAGGAAGAATGCGATCCCGCCTTTGCGCACGTCGGCTCGCAGGAGTTGCCGATCCTCGACGGCGACGGCGCCACCGCCCGCATCATCGCGGGCAGCTATTTCGGCAAGCGCTCGCCCGTGCCCGTGCAATCGCCGCTGTTCTACGTCGACCTGGCGCTGCAGCCGGGCGCGCGCCTGACGATGCCGGCCGAGTATCCGGAACAGGCGCTGTACGTGGTCGACGGCACGCTCGACCTGGGACGCGACGGCCGCTTCGAACAGGGCCAGCTGCTCGTGCTGAAACCGGGTGCGACGGTCACCCTGGCGGCGACCGAGAACAGGGGCGCGCGCGTGATGCTGCTGGGCGGCGAGCCGATGGACGGTCCGCGCTACCTGACGTGGAATTTCGTGTCGTCGTCAGCCGACCGCATCGAGCAGGCGAAGGAAGACTGGAAAGCGCAGCGCTTCCCGCAGGTGCCGGGTGAGACCGAATTCATCCCTCTGCCCGATCTGCCGGGCCGGCCGGTCCATTATCCATAAACTTAGCCCTGAGCGTCCGCGCTGCGTGGCAGCGGCACCGCATGGCGCCGCTCGTCCGGGCGCGTGAGCACCCGCATCGCAATCTCGAAGGGCACGCCCAGCGACGCCAGTGCGCGCGCGGGCGAGCGGTTCTGTTCCTGGGCCTCGTGGATCGTTGACTCGATCATGAGGGCGGTCTTGTAGTCGCTTCGTCGTTCCATCGTTCGATGTTAACACGAAGGCGGCACGCCCGGCCGGAAGACAGGTGTGCCGTCGATTACGATCCGCTAACCTGCGCCCGTTGAAAAACCGAAGAAAGACATCATGACAATCACTCGTTACGCCATGGCCACGGCGGGCTTATTCGCGGCCGGCGCCGCCTTCGCCCAGGCCGACCTGATCCTCACAAACGGCAAGATCGCCACGATGGCGAAAGAAGGCGAGTTCGTGCAGGCCATCGCCGTCAGGGACGGCAAGGTGCTCGCGACCGGCAGCAATGCGAAGGTACTGAAACTGAAGCGCGCACACACGCAGGTGATCGATGCGCACGGCCGCACCGTGATCCCCGGCCTGAACGACTCGCACCTGCACGTGATCCGCGAAGGCCTGAACTACAACATGGAGTTGCGCTGGGACGGCGTGACGTCCTTGAAGCGCGCGCTGGAGATGCTGAAGGAGCAGGCCGCGCGCACGCCGGACGGCCAGTGGGTGAAGGTCGTGGGCGGCTGGAACGAATGGCAGTTCGAGGAAAAACGCCTGCCCACGCTGGAAGAGATCAATGCGGCCGTGCCGGACAAGCCCGTGTTCATCCTGTACCTGTACGGCCTCGGCTTCCTCAACAAGAAGGGCATCGAGACGCTGGGCTACGACAGCAATACCAGGTACAAGGACGGCGAAGTGGAGCTCGATGCGAACGGCCGGCCGACCGGCAAGCTGATCGCGAAGCCGAACGCGCTGGTCCTGTACTCGACGCTCGCGAAGACAAACAAGTTGGGGCACGACGACCAGGTCAACTCCACCCTGCAGTTCTACCGCGAACTGAACCGCCTGGGCGTGACGAGCGCCATCGATGCGGGCGGCGGCTTCCAGAACTACCCGGACGACTACGGCGTGTCGCTCGAACTGGCGAAGCAGGGCAAGCTGACGGTGCGTACGGCCTATTACCTGTTCGCGCAGAAGGCGGGCAAGGAACTGGAAGACTTCCAGCGCTGGCTGACCATGACGCATCCGAAGAAGAACGACCACATGCTGTACCCGAACGGTTTTTCGGCCGAGGGCGCGGGCGAAAACCTCGTCGCCAGCGCGGCCGACTTCGAGAACTTCCTGGAGCCCCGCCCGGACCTGCCGGCATCGATGGAAAGCGACCTGGAACCCGTCGTGTCGCTGCTCGTGAAGAACCGGTGGCCGTTCCGCCTGCACGCGACGTATGGCGAGAGCATCGCGCGCGACCTCGACGTCATCGAAAAGGTCAATGCGCAGACGCCGCTGAAGGGCCTGCGCTTCATCATCGACCACGGCGAGACCGTCACCGACGCCGACCTTGCGCGCATCAAAAAGCTGGGCGGCGGCATCGCCGTGCAGGACCGCATGCACTTCCAGGGCGAATCGTACTGGAAGCGCTACGGCGAGCAGACGCGCCAGATGCCGCCGATCCGCAAGATGCTCGCGCAGGGCATCCCCGTCGGCCTGGGCACGGACGGCACGCGCGTCTCCAGCTACAACCCGTGGCCTTCGGTGTACTGGGCCGTCACGGGCAAGACGGCCGGCGGCCTGCAGATCTGGCAGGACGGCGACCGCCTGTCGCGCTACGAGGCGCTGAAGCTGATCACGACGGGTTCCGCGTGGATGAGCGGCGAGGAGAAAGTAAAAGGCACGCTCAAGAAGGGCCAGTACGCCGACTTCGTCGTGCTGCCGCGGGATTACTTCGGCATGGACGTGGAGGGCATCAAGCGGCTGGAGAGCGTGCTCACGGTCGTGGGCGGCAAGGTCGTCTACGGCGCGGGTGACTATGCGCCGCTGGCACCGAAAGCGCTGCCGGTGTCGCCGGCGTGGAGCCCCGTCGCCGCTTACGGCGGCTACCAGAACCGGTAAGCTTCACGCTTTCAACGCTTCGATCAACGCGCGCAATCCCGCCGGCTGGTGCTTGCGGCTGGGGAAATACAGGTACAGGTTCTCCTCGACGGCGGTCCAGTCGTCGAGGCAGGACTGGAGCCGGCCGGCGCGCACGTAGGGCGCGGCGCGGTCGTGCCAGACAAAGGCCAGCCCAAGGCCGCGTGCGGCCGCGTCGGCCATCAATTCCTGGCTGTCCAGCGTGAGCGGCCCGTCGACTTCGACCTCGACGCGCTCGCCGTCCTGCGCGAATTCCCAATGGTAGATCGTCCCGCTCGGGAAGGCGTAGCGGATGCAGGTGTGGTCGCGCAATGCGTGCGGCGTGGCCGGCTTCCCGTGGCGCGCGAAGTAGTCCGGTGCGCCGACGACCATCATCCGGAACGTCGGCTTGATCCGGACGGCCACCATGTCCTGCGACAGGCGTTCGCCCAGGCGGATCCCCGCGTCGAACCCCTCCGCGACGATATCGACGAGACGATCCGTCGCGACCACGTCCAGCTTCAGGCCGGGATTCCGCGTCACGAGCAGTTCCATCACATCGCCGAGCACGTACGGCGCGAGCGAGTTCGGGACGTTGAGCCTGACCGTGCCGAACGGCGTCGCGCGAAACGTATTCAGCTCGTCGACGGCGGTGCGCATCTCGGACAGCGCCGGAGCCAGGCGCGCGAACAGCGTCTCGCCCGCCTCGGTCAGGGACACGCTGCGGGTCGTGCGGTGGAACAGCCGCACGCCCACGCGGCTTTCGAGGCTGCGTACCGCATGGCTGATCGCGGACGGCGTCGTGCCCCGTTCGACCGCCGTCTGGCGGAAGCTCAAGTGCCTTGCCACCGCGGCGAATACCGCGAGCTCGGCCAGTTCGGCATTTTCCATTGGTGAATCCCATTCATTAACCTATGCGGAATAGGATACTTTATCGGCTTAATCCTCACATCCATAATCGGTGCTCCCACTACCCGATCATGGAGAAACACATGAACACCGCAACGCCATTCCCAACCCTGTCCGGCAAGGTCGCCCTGGTCACGGGCGCAAGCTCCGGCATTGGCCGCGCGACGGCCATCGAGCTGGCCCGCCGCGGCGCCACGGTGGTCGCCAGCGCGCGCCGCCGTCCCGAACTGGACGCCCTCGTGGACGAGATCCGGCGCGCAGGCCATGAAGCGCTGGCCATCGTCGCCGACGTCAACGTGGAGCAGGACGTGATCGACCTCGTCGCGCAGGCCGTCGCGCGCTACGGCCGTCTCGACATCGCCTTCAACAACGCCGGCACGGAAGGAGGATTTTCGCCGTTCGTCGAGCAGTCGAACGAGGTCTACGACACGATCTTCAACGCCAACGTCCGCGGCGTCTTCTGGTCGATGAAGCACGAGGCGAAGGCGATGCTGGCGCAGGGCGGCGGCACCATCATCAACAATGCGTCGATGGGCGGCGTCATCGGCTTCGCCAACGCGGCCCTGTACATCGCCAGCAAGCATGCGGTGCTCGGCCTGACCAAGACCGCGGCGATCGAGTGGTTCAGGCAGGGCGTGCGCGTCAACGCGGTCAATCCCGGCATCATCGACACGCCGTTCCAGGACCGCGTCTGGCCCAGCGCGGAGGCAAAGGATGCCTTTGCGGCGGCGACGGTACCCGGCCGCGCGGGTTCGCCCGAAGAGGTTGCGGCTGCGGTGGCATTCCTCGCGTCGGACGACGCGGCATTCGTCTCGGGCCACGGCCTGCTCGTGGACGGCGGCTATACGGTCGCCTGATGGCCCGCCAGCGCGGCGCGGGCTTCTTCGACCGTCTCCGCGAGGAAGTCGGCGACGGCGCGCACCCGGCTCGACGCGGCGAGATCCGCATGCATCACGAGCCAGACGCCGTCGCTGAACACGTCGCCCGGCGCCAGCACGCGCTGGAGCGCCGGATCGTCGACGAGGAAGTCCGGGATGATGGCGAGGCCCAGGCCCGCGCGCGCGGCCGCGATCTGCGCGCGCAGGGTCGACACGGCCAGCACGACGTGCGCATCCGGCGCGCGCTTCGCGAGCCATTGCGCGGCCGGCAGGTGCGCGTGGGCCTCGTCCCACGTGATCATCGCGCGGCCGGCCAGCGGATCGGCGGCGGGCGCGGGGTGCCGGGCGAGATAGTCGCGGTGCCCGTACACGCCGTACGACATCGCGCCAAGCCGGCGTGCCTTCAGGTTGCCGCGGCTGGGGCGGACGAGGCGCAGCGCGAGGTCGGCGTCGCGCCGGCCAAGCTCCACGGCGGCGGTCGTGGTGACGATTTCCAGGCGCAGCTGCGGATGACGCGCGACGAAGCGGGGCAGGGCGGGGACCACGAGGTCCGATGCGAGGTTGTCCGACGTGGCCAGGCGGACCATGCCCGACACGCCGGGACTCAGGCCGGACGCGCCTCGCTCGAACGCCAGCATGTTGTCTTCGACGGCCTCCGCGCGCCCGAGCAGCTCGCGGCCTTCGTCCGTCAGGTAGTAGCCCGACTGATGGCGCGCGAACAGGCGCGTGGCGAGCCGCGCTTCCAGTTCAGCGATGCGCCGGCTGACGGTCGACTGGCTCACGCGCAGCACGTCCGCGGCGCGCGTCAGGCTCCCGCCGCGCGCCACTTCGAGAAAGTATTTAAGATCGTTCCAGTCCAAGGCGTTTTCCATTTTTGGAAAATAATCCGCCGATTATTGGTGTTTTCTTTGCAAGGCGCAACGCTTACATTGTCTCCATGCCGCGAACCGCGGCGTTTTCCAAATAAGGATGAAGAACATGCTGACGACTCGACAACTGGGATCCCAAGGACTGCACGTCTCCGCCATCGGCCTGGGCTGCATGGGCATGAGCCACGCCTACGGCACGCCGGATGATGCGGAATCGATCGCGACGATCCATCGCGCCATCGACCTGGGCTGCACCTTCTTCGATACGGCGGAAGTCTACGGCCCGTTCACGAACGAGGAATTGCTGGGCCGCGCGCTGGAAGGCCGGCGCAACGAGGTGCAGGTCGCGACCAAGTTCGGCTTCATCATCGGCAAGGGCCATTTCGCCGGCGCCGACAGCCGCCCGGAACACATCCGCGAGGTGGTCGAAGCGTCGCTGAAGCGCCTGCGCACGGACCGCATCGACCTGCTGTACCAGCACCGCGTGGATCCGAACGTGCCGATCGAGGACGTGGCGGGCACCGTCAAGGACCTGATCCGCGAGGGTAAAGTGCTGCACTTCGGCCTGTCGGAAGCGGGTGTCGCGACGATCCGCCGCGCCCACGCCGTGCAGCCCGTGTCGGCGCTGCAGAGCGAGTACTCGATCTGGGAGCGCAACCTCGACGCCGACGTGCTGCCCGTGCTGCGCCAACTGGGGATCGGCCTGGTGCCGTTCAGCCCCCTTGGCCGCGGCTTCCTGACCGGCACGGCGAAGCGCGCCGAGGACTATCCGGCCGACGACTTCCGCGCCCAGAACGACCCGCGCCTGCAGGGCGGGAACTTCGACCGCAACCTGGCCATCGCCGACCTGGTGAAGGAGATCGCGGGGCGCCACGATGCGTTGCCGGGGCAGGTGGCGCTGGCGTGGCTGCTGGCGCAGGGGGATGACATCGTGCCGATTCCGGGGACCAAGCGCCGTACGTATCTCGAGCAGAATCTCGCCGCGGCCGATCTCAGGCTGGATGAGGACGACCTGCGCCGGCTCGATGGGGCGCTTGAGCAGATCGGCGTGGCGGGGGCGCGGTATAACGAGAAGGCGATGGCGATGGTGGATCGTTGATGGGGACGCGGATTACCTGACCGTGATCGGAGCGTTCCCCGTCGCGTAGTGCAGGTTCTCGACCGGCACCCCGGCGCGCTGGCTTGCGTAGATGACTTTGGCGACACCCGCGTAGTACTCGGCCTTCACCGGTTCGATCACGAGCGCGACGTTCGGATTGTGCTGCAAGGCCGATCTGAGCGCGTCGACCAGTTCGGCATTACCGGTCAGCAGGCGTCCATCGATGCAGATCGTCTCGTTGTCGTCGACCCGCACCTGCAGCCGGTCATCCATGGCGCTCGACCCGGTTCGTGCCATCCGTCGGTTCCAGCCGGCAGTTGTCGAGCGACGGATTGACGGCATCGACCGGCCCATACCACTGGTAGACGCCCACGAAGCCGCCGGTGCGGAGGATCCAGATTTT
>CBIHQW010000057.1:0-12365 GCA_966212285.1 Massilia kyonggiensis | reverse complement strand
GAGTGCCTTGGCGGCGGCGCCAATGGAAAGAAGCTTGCTCATACTGCATAAGACTACGCAGATTTGGCTAAGTTCCCGGCGAACTGATTAAACCCTGCCGAATCGGCCCGGCTACATGTGCGGCAGCCACAACCCGGCCGTCGCGACGACGACGCCCGCGCCGGTGGCCAGCGCCAGCCCGGCCATGACGAACGCCATGAACCATTGCCGGCCCGCGCCGCCGTGCGCGCGGCAATACAGGTACAGCTCGAGGACGGCGAGCGGCAGCAGCGATTGTGCGAACGCGAGAAAGCTCAGGAACGGCCCACGGAACGTGACGGGGTCGAAACCGGCCGGCCCGTGGTTCAGCGCCAGCCAGAACATCAATCCGACCCGGAAAAACCAGACACCGCTGACGGCGAGGAACAGGCGCAATGCCCATCGGCGGTGCGCCGCGATGTCGCGCACCAGTATGCGCTGCAAGGCCATTCCCGCGAACGCCACGACGAGTATCCCGTTGAGGCTTGTGCCAAGGTGCTGCACGACGTCGCCGACGGCACCGCGCCACCAGACCATGTAGATGCCGGTCAGGCCGGCGCCGATGGCCGCGGCGAGATAGATCCTGCCGTTCCAGCGGTGGAACCCGGGAACCCGGGAACGTAGCCGGGGAACGAGCTGCAGGGCGCCGCTCGACATGATGAAGCCGGCCACCAGCACATGCATGACGGTGGCAGCATTCCCCGCAGGGTCGCCGTCCACGTGTCCATGGGTCATCACCGTATTCCACCGCCCGGTGTTCCCGCTCACCGCCGCGCCGCCATAGAGCAGGGCGATATAGATGGCAAACACGAGCTGGCCCGTCACGGTCACCAGGAACCAGAGCGTCGTCGCCCATCGCAACGCGCGGGCAGCCCATGCTTGCATGACGCCGGCGCTCGACGTCGCGAAAAGAGCGTTACTGGGTACCATCATTGTTCTCCATTGGGGTGGTCGATGCGGCAAGGTATCCACGCATGCCATTGAGGACAAGACAGTCGATGGAAACATGCGACCGGCGACGGTTTCGGGGACTTGAACGACGGTCGAGTCGCAGGTATCGTGCTTCGATGTCCTCGACGACACCTTTTCCTCGCCCAGCCGGGCACCTCCTGCCGACGGTGCGCCAGGCCGCTGTCGTAACGATCTTCACGTTATTGCTGTCCTGGCTGCTGCACATCCTGAGCGGTACGTCCTATCTCGGCGTCTTCGGCCGGATCGGCTTCATCGGCGCGGCCCTGCTGATGGCATACTCGGTTGCGGGCGGGCTTTATCCCCGCTGGATGGGACCAGGCCCCGCGCGCCTGGCAGCGGTGGTGTTGACGGCACCTGTCGCCGCACTGATCACGGTCCTGGCGACGCAAGGCGGTCACTTTCTTGCCTACCTGCGGGAGACCCAGGCGCTGACCGGGCACATCCTCATGGTGGTCCTGTCGATCTTTTTCGGCGTGCTGTTTTCCCTGGTCGCGATGCGCAACGAGCGGAAGGCGCGCGAACGCGCCGACCAGCTCGGGATCGAGCTGGAAAAGAACAGGCTCGAACGCGAACTGCTGGATGCCCGCTTGCGCATGCTGCATGCGCAAATCGAACCTCATTTCCTGTTCAATACACTTTCCAATGTCGAGGCCCTGGTCGCGGCCGGCTCGCCCAACGCCGGCCCGGTCCTGCGGCACCTCATCGCCTACCTGCGGGCAGCCATGCCGCGCCTGAACGATGCGGATGCCACCCTGGAGACGGAACTGCAACTGGTCCATTCCTACCTGGAGCTGATGCAACTCCGCATGCCGGACCGCCTTCGATTCACGGTGTCGGCGCCCCCTGGCGCGGGAACGCTGCGCTTTCCCGCCATGGCGCTGCTCACGTTGGTCGAGAACGCGATCCGTCACGGTATCGACCCGAACATCGATGGCGGACGCATCGACGTGGGCGGCCGCCTCGACGACACGGCCGGAAAGCTGGTCTTGTGGGTCCACGATACCGGCAAGGGAATGTCCGAAACGGCGCAGCCCGGCACCGGGCTGTCGAACCTGCGCACCCGCCTGCACGCGTTCTACGGCGACGGCGCACGCGTCGACCTGCATGAGGTGGAGCCGCATGGCCTGCGCGTCGAACTGCATTTTTACGCTGGAGGGAAACCATGAAGCGGTACACCGGGCTCATCGCCGACGACGAGCCCCTGCTGCGGGAACGCCTGCGCACCCATCTCGCCGCGCTGTGGCCCGAACTGGAGCTGCTCGACGACGCACGCAACGGCCCCGAGGCGCTCGAGCTGTTCGCCCTGCACCACCCCGATATTGTCTTCCTCGACATCCACATGCCCGGCCAGAACGGCATCGACGTCGCGCGCCAGCTTGCACGCCGCGCCCACCTCGTATTCGTTACGGCGTACGAGCAGTACGCCGTGCAAGCGTTCCAGCAGGGCGCCATCGATTACGTCGTCAAGCCGATCGACCGGGCGCGCCTTGCCGATACCGTCGAACGCCTGCAACGTCAACTGGCCCTGCCACTCCAGCCGAATGCCGCACTGGAGGCCATGCTCGACCAGCTCGCAGGCAGGCTGGGACAGCGCATGAAACCGTCCTTGCCGTGGCTACAATGGATCAAGGCGTCCGTCGGAAACAGCTTGCGGCTGATCCCGGTGGACCAGGTACGCTTCCTGCGCGCCGACGACAAGTACACGCGCGTCGTATGGGAAGAAGGCGAGGCACTGATCCGCAAGAGCATCCGGGAACTGGCGGAGCAACTGGACCCCGAACGTTTCGTGCAGACGCACCGGTCCGTCATCGTCAACCTCGGATGCGTGAGCGAGGTCGTCAGAGGCGTGAACGAGACGGCCGACCTGCACATCCGCGGCAGTAGCGAGGTCTTGCCCGTCAGCCGTAATTACCTGTACCACTTCCGGCAAATGTGAGCGCGGCACCACATCCATGACCTCCGAGGTCAAGATTCCATGACCTCGCACGTGATTGAGCGCGACGCGCCCGATCGCCACACTGTGGTCTCCAACAACGCAGGAGACCACCATGTCCAACCAGATCCTCAAGGCCCGCGCGCTGCGCGCGCTGCACATACCGGGCGCGCCGCTCGTCCTCGTCAACTGCTGGGATGCCGGCAGCGCGAAAGCCATCGCCGCCGCGGGCGCGCAGGCCATTGCCACGGCCAGCTGGGCCGTCGCCGCCGCCAACGGCTACGACGACGGCGAACAGCTGCCCCGTGACCTCGCCATCGCCAACATCGCACGCATCGCCCGCGCGGTGACCTTGCCCGTGACCGTCGACCTGGAACGCGGCTACGGCGCCACGCCGATCGAGGTCGCCGACACCGTCGCGCACGCGATCCGCACCGGCGCCGTCGGCTGCAATCTCGAAGACGGCATCGCGGCCGGCGGCCTGCGCGATCCCGGCGAACAGGCGCTGCGCCTGCAAGCGGCACGCGACGCCGCCGACAGGCTCGACGTCCCGCTCTTCATCAACGCCCGCACGGACGGCTTCCTGCTCGCGGCACCAAACGATCATGACGACGCGCTGCTCGATGCCACCCTGGCGCGCGCCCGCGTGTACGCCGCGCACGGGGCCGATTGCCTGTTCGTGCCGGGCCTCGTCGATACGGCGCTGATCGGGCGGCTCGTGCACGCATCGCCCCTGCCCGTCAACCTGATGGCCGCCGCCGGCACGCCGCCGCTGGCGGCCTTGCGCGCCCTCGGCGTGGCGCGCCTGAGCCACGGCCCCGGCCCGTACCTGCAGGCGATGCGCGCACTGGAAGACGCCGCGCGCGGCGTGGCCGCATGATGTTCGCCCGGCTCGCGCTCGCGGCGGCGCTGCTGCTGCCCGCCGTCCATGCGGCGGCGTCCGACCACCTGGATTCGCCGCAGGTCATCGCCGACCCGTGCGTGGACATCGGCGACCTTTACGCGTGGACGTCCGCCGACGGCCGCCGGCTGAATCTCGTGATGACCATCGTGGGCCACGCGCTCGACAGGAATGCGGAATACGCGTTCCACATCGACAGCGGCCCGCGCTTTCCCGAGACGACGGCGCGCACCGACATCGTGTGCCGCTTCGCCTCGAAGACGGAGGCGGACTGCCTGATCGGCCGCGACGAAACGATCCAGGGCGACCCGGGCCGGACCACGGGACTCGCCAGCGCGAGCGGCCGCAGCCGGCTGTTCGCGGGCCTGCGCGACGATCCGTTCTTCAACAACGTGAAGGGTTCGCGCGCCGCGTTCGACCTGGCCGCGGCGACACTCCCTCGCGTGCCGCGCGACGCGGCGGGCTGTCCCGCGTACACGCAAAAGCAGACGGCGGCGATCCTCGACCAGTGGCGCCACACGGACGGCGGTCCGGCCCGCAACTTCCTCGCGGGCTGGACGCCGATGGCGATCGTGCTCGAAGTCGACCTCGGCCTCGTCAACCGCGGCGGCCCCGTGCTGGCCGTGTGGGCCGATACGCTCGTCGACGACGTCCGCATCGACCGCATGGGCCGGCCGCTGACGGGCAACAGCCTGCTCGCGCACCTGGGCAGCGATGACGAGGCCGACGCGTACAAGCTGAAATACAACGCGGCGACACCGGAGACGGCGGATGAATTCGTGCCCGTCATCGCCAGGTCGCTCGCGCTGTACGACGGCTACGACGGCCGCTGCGGCAACCAGCTCATGATCGACCGAGCCGCGCCGCCGGCGCAGCGCTACCTGCCGTTGGCGCGGCTGCTGGCCGACGACCGGCTGTGGGTCCACAGCGCAATCGCCACGTGCACGCAGCTGTTCGGCGTGGAGCGCGGGCTGCACGACTGCGGAGGCCGCACCTTGCACTACGACGCCGTGAACGTCTACCGCTCGCTGCTCGCCGGCGGCACCGTCACGGACGGCGTGCGCACGGACGACCAGCGGCACTCGGACACGGAATTCCCGTTCCTGTGAGCGCGCGCCTGCTTTTCATCATGTGCCTGTGCCTGTGCCAGAACGCCCGCGCGCACGACTTCTGGGTCAATCCGGACAGCTTCGTCGTGTCGGTGGGCGCCAGCACCGCCTTGCGCATGCAGGTCGGCCACGGCGACGCGCGCCGCACGTCGCCGATCCCGTCGCGCCGCATCAGGCGCTTCGCCGCGTGGACGCCGGCCGGCGACGTCATCGACCTGCGCAACGACGGCAGGCTCGCGCCCGCGGAGCCGGGCCTGCATCTGCTGGTACTGGAAACGGATGCCGATGCGCTGAGCCATCTGCCGGCCGACCGCTTCGACGCATACGTGGCGGAAGAAGGGTTGTGGCCCGCGGCGGCGGCGCGCGGACGGGATGTCATCGAGCGTTACCGGCGCGTGGCGAAGGCCTTGATACAAGCCGGCGCGCCCGGCGAAGGCAGCCAGGATCTCGCCACGAAGCGCCTCGGCCTGCCGCTGGAAATCGTGCTGGTGACGCCGCCCACCGACGACGGCATGCTGACGGCGCAGGTCATGCATAAAAGCCGCCCGCTGGCCCGCGCACTGGTAAAACTGACGGACCTCGACCACGATGCGCAGCCCGTCGCCACGCAGGTCACGGATGGCGAAGGCCTCGTGCGACTGCGCCGTCCACCGCCGGGCCACTGGCTGCTGAACGTCGTGTGGACCACGCCGCTGGGCGGTGACGAAGGCATCGACTTCGACACGATCTTCTCGAGCCTGTCCTTTGGCATCGACCCTTGACCTCCGACGTCATGGCCCGGCGCCGCGCGGCCGGGTTATCATCGCCGGATGACGCCTCTCGACCTCGCCCCCGTCCCCGTCGGCCTGCTCCTGCGCGAATGGCGCGCGGCGCGGCGCCTGAGCCAGCTCGACCTGTCGCTGGACGCGAACATCTCCGCCCGCCACCTCAGCTGCATCGAAACGGGCAAGGCGCAGCCCAGCAGGGCCCTGCTGATGCGCCTGGCCGACGTGCTGGACATGCCGCTGCGCGAACGTAACGCCCTGCTGCGCGCGGGCGGCTATGCACCGAGTTATCCGGAGACGGGACTCGATACGCCCGCGATGGGCCGCATCAACCAGGCGATCGATTTCATCCTGCGCCAGCAGGAGCCGTATCCCGCGTTCCTCATGAACCGCCATTGGGACATCCTCGCGACCAACGACGCGGCGCAGCGCGTGAACGGGTTCGTGCTCGACGGGCGGGCCAGCAAGCATGCGAACATGCTGCGCGCCGTGTTCGATCCGGACGACCTGCGCGGCGCCATCGCGAACTGGGACGACATCGGGAGTACGCTGATCGGCCACCTGCACGCGCTGGTCGCAGGGTCGCCGACGGATACGAAGGCGCGGGCGCTGCTGGATGAAATCCTGGCATATCCGAACGTGCCGTCGCGCTGGCGGCTGCGCGACCTCGATACGCCGCCCGCGCCGCTGCTGACGACGGAATTCCATCACCGCGGGGTGACGCTGAGCTTCTTTTCGACGATCACGACGTTCGGCACGCCACGCGACATCACCATCGACGGGCTGCACATCGAATCGTGCTTCCCGATGGACGAGGCGACGGCGCAGTTCTGCCGCCGGCTCGCCGGTTGAATCCCGTCAGACGAGCAGCGCGCCGCCCATCGACGCCGCGATCTCGGCCGCTTCGTCGATCATGCGGTGGAGGCTTTCCTCGTCCAGCAGGTAGTCCAGTGCGCTTTCGCTGTGTTCGGGCAAGGGCGGGCGCGCCGTGCCCAGCGGCGACGGCACGCTGGCATACATGTTCGCCAGCAGCAGCGTGTCGAGCAGCGACGCGGGCGGCATGTGCAGCCAGGCGCCGCGCAGCTCGAATATCGCCTCGGCGACCGGCTCGGGCAGCGCCAGCTTGCGCGCCACTTCGCGCGTGACGACGTCCTCGCACAGCTCGGCCCATTTTTCCGGGTCGTCATCCAGCAGGCCCGGGAAGCCGTCGGCACGCGACAGCAGGTAAAAGCCGCCGACTTCGTGGACGATGCCGGCGAACATCGCCGTGTCGGGATTGACGAAGGTAACGTGGTGCGCGAACACATGGGCCAGCGCGGCGACCTGCACCGTGTGTTCCCACAACTGCTCGGCCTTGGCGCGCAGGTCCGGGTCCTCGATGCGGGCACCGAACTGGCGCACGACGAGGCTGGCGACGAGCATCTGCAGGTTACGGTAGCCGACCCGCGTCACGGCCGAGCGCACATTGGTGACGGGGCGCCCGCTCGTGTTGAACGTCGAGGAATTGGCCAGCGCCACCGTGCGCGCCGCCAGTTGCGGCTCGCCCAGCACGAGGCGGATCGCGTCCTCCAGGTGGCAATCGGGATCGTTGAGCGCGTGCTGCAGGCGCAGCACCGCGTTCACGCTGGTCGGGAAGGAAATCTCACCGCGCGCCGCCTGGGCGGCGATGGTTCCAAAGGCTTCGAGTCTGTTCACGGCCGCGATTATACCGTGCCCTATCCAACGTAAATGCGTTTCGGTCGGCTTCGCGATAACTTGTGGTAGATCAGCAAAAAAAACGACCGGATACGCGGACCCGGTCGCACAAGGCAGAAAACGGTGTGTTTATTTGACCTTGATGGCGCTCTTGACGCTGGACACGCCCTCGACGCCCTTCGCCACTTTCACGGCCTTGTCGGCCTCGTCCTTCGAATTCACGAAACCGCTGAGCATCACGACGCCCTTTTCCGTCTCAACGTGGATGCCGAGCGAATCGAGGTTCGGCTCCTTGACGAGGCCGGCCTTCACCTTGGTGGTGATGGCGGTGTCGGAGGCGGCCATGCGGGTCTTGCCGGCGGCGTCGCGGGTCTTGTCGGCCGTCTGGTCGCCGGCGCGGTCCATGGCGTTGTCGGTCTTCTGGGCAACGGTCGAACCGGCCGCCTTCGTCTTCTCGACGGCGGTGTTGGCCACGTCCTTCGTCTTTTCAGCAACTGTCGCGGCCACGGCCTTCACTTTGTCGGCTGCGGTCGCGGCAGTGTCGCGCGTCTTTGATGCCGCATCGGCGGCATTCTCGCGCACGGCCGACGGTTTCGTTTCGACGAGGCAGCCCGTTTTCGCGTCGGCCCCCATCTGCGCGCACTTGTCGACGGCGGCCGCCTTGGCCGGGTCGCGCGTGTCGGTGCCGGTCACGAGGCCGCCGGACGCCGTGGTGCCGCCGGCGCTGGCGCCAGCGGCGCGGTCGGCCTTGGCATCGGCCAATGCCGCCGTGTGCACGGATTTCGCGTTATCCATGCAGCTGTCCTTGTCGGCGCCGCTCTTCGCGTCGCATCTGGCCTTGGCGAGATCGTACTCGGCGTCGGCGACGTTGCTGCGCGCACGGGCGCGGCCGGCTGCCGTGTTGTTGTACCTGGACAATGCATCGGCCTCGGTGCGGGTGCGCACCAGCCGGGCTTCGGCCATGCAGATGTCCTTGTCGTTGCCGCTCTTGGCGTCGCATTTCGCCGCCGCCGTCCGGTATTCCGATTCCGCCTTCTGCGTGAGATTACGGTAGGTCTGCGGGTCGTGGTTGAGTGCCGCAGTCAGTGCCGCGGCGAAGCTCGCGCCTGCAGCCGTCGCGAGCAAGGTCGCAATCAGCGTTTTCATGGTCTTGTCCCTGTGTTGTTTGTTGTGACAGCCAGATTTAACGCCCGCACGCCAGGGACCTCTGTGCGGCAACGAACGCTAGTCTCAATCGTCGCTCAGCAGCCCCTCGCGCCACAACGGCGTCGCGTCCTCGAACGGCTTGCCGGCGCTGCCGAAGCGCGCGCCGTCGCGCGCGAGACGCACCCACGCGCGGGTGTCGTGGCCGTTGCGCGCCACCGGCTGGTCCTGCCTCAGCTTTTCCAGCCAGGCGTAGATGCGGCCATAGTCGCCGGGGTGGCGGTCGTGCGTCCAGGCCAGCGCCACCAGGTCGGCATAGCCTTCCTCGCGGCGGGTTTCGCGCATCGCCTTCGACGCCGCCAGCAGCGATGGATCGTCCGCCGTCTCCTCGTTCACTTCGACGAAGCCGGCCGGCAGCGCATGCCACGCGCCCTGCGCATAGCGCCAGCAATGGCCGATCTCGTGGGCCGCCATCGCTTCGATCAGTTCGCCCTGCTGGGCCGCCGGCACGCCGTCGAGCTGGCGCTCGGCATCCGGATTGCCGCGCAGCGACAGCACGAGCTTGCAGCGGCCGCCCGCGAAGCCCATCGCCATCGGCACGTCGTTCGGGCCGGCCTGCGGCTGGACGACGATGTCGATGGGCAGGTTCAGGCTGCGCGAATACGCAAGGACGGGAAGCGCGGCGCCGAGCCAGCGCTGCTCCAGCGGCGTGAGGTCGGCGGCGGCGGCGGGAAGGGATGCGCACAGGAGCGCGGCGGCGAGGACGGCTTTGGACATGAGGACTTCCCGTTGGATATTTAAAATGCCTAACGGCAATTTTAAATCCGGTTAAAGCCTTGGTTCCGGCAATATTTTTGCGGCTGTCCAAAAGCGTAATCTTGCCTATCCGGCCACGCGCGCCTCGCTGGGCGGATGCCCGATGACGCGTTTGAAGGCGCGGCTGAACGACGCCTCGGAGTCGTAGCCGAGCCGGTTCGCGACGGTCGCGATGCGCATGCCATCGCGCGCGATCCAGTGCCGCGCCTGGAACATCTTGACCTTGGCGACGTACTTCGCGGGCGTCTCGCCGACGGCGCTGGAAAACTTGTCGATGAAGCTCGACCGCGACGCGCCCATCACGTCGGCCAGCTCGCTCACCGACCAGTCGCGCTCCGGCTGGCGGTGGATCGCCGCCAGCACGCGGCCGATCTGCGGACAGCGCACGGCCGCGATCCACCCGCTCGCATCGCTGCAGGCGCATTCGACCCACGCACGGATGATGCTGGCGGCCAGCACGTCCGCCAGCCGCGCGAGGATGCCGCAGGCGCCGATGCGGTCGAGCGCGACCTCGCGTTCCATCGCTTCCAGCATCGCGTGCACGGCCGGGTCGCGCTGGCCCAGGTCGGCGGCGCGCATCGCCTCCGGCATCATCGCCAGCAGCGGGTGCAGCGGGTCGAGATTGAAGCGCATCGCGCCGCAGAACAGGACCTGCTCCGCCGCCGCGTCCTGCGGTCCCGCACCGCTCACGAGGTACAGGTTCTCCGACACGGCCTTGCGCGCCAGCGAGTCGATCTCCACGGCCGGCAGGTCCGGGCTGCTGGCCATCACGTGCGCCGTGCCGTGCGGCAGCAGCACCGCATCGCCCGGGTTCAGCTGCAGCCAGCCCTTCGTGGCCGTGTGCATCCAGCAACTGCCCTGCGCGACGAAGTGAAAACTCGCCTCGCGCTTGGCGGGGAACGCGACGGCCCACGGTTCGCGCATCACGCAGCGGCCGTATTCGACGCCGTCGAGGCGCAGGCCGAGGAGGATTTCAGTCAGGGCATCCTGGCCGGTCTTCGGATCCCTGTTTGGACGAATGGTCATGAGATTCGTATTGAATGACATGGAAAGTCCAGAATCTTAGCCCTACACTGCCATTTCCACAATATCCCGAGGTATCCGATGAATGAATCCACCTGCATCGATGTCGCGCCGCCGCGCGTCGCGGCCCAGGCGAAAGACGCGAACTGGGGCGGCATCGCCAGCCTGACGCTGGGCGTGTTCGGCCTCGTGACGGCCGAGTTCCTGCCCGCCAGCCTGCTGACGGCGATGGCCGCCGACCTCGGCGTGTCCGACGGCACCGCCGGCCAGGCCGTCACCGCCACGGCGGCAGTCGGCGCCGCGGCCGCGCTGACCATCCCCATCCTCACGCGGAACCTCGACCGCAAGCGGGTGATCCTCGCGCTGACGTCGCTGCTGGTGCTGTCCAACGTGCTGGCCGCGACGGCGAACAGCCTGCCGGTGCTGATCGCGGCCCGGGCGCTGCTGGGCATCGGCCTCGGCGGCTTCTGGTCGATGGCCGCCGCGCTCGCGATGCGGCTCGTGCCGGAGCACCTGTTTGCGCGGGCGATGTCCCTCATCCTCACCGGCGTCTCCGTCGCCACCGTGTGCGCGGCGCCGGTCGGCGCGTACATGGGCGACCTGTGGGGCTGGCGCAGCGCCTTCGTGGCGGCCGGCGTCGTCAGCGTCGTCACGCTGGCCGCACAATGCGTCACCATCCCCGCGCTGCCGCCGAAGGACAACCCGAACGTGAAGGTGTTGTTCGAACTGCTGGGCCGGACCAACGTGCGCGTCGCGCTGCTCGCCGTGCTGCTCGTGATTTCCGGGCACTTCGCCGGCTTCACCTACATCCGCCCGTTCATGGAGCAGGTCACGCACCTGTCGGTCGGCACGATCTCCGCAGCCCTGCTGGCGTACGGCATCGCGGGCTTCTTCGGCAATATCGCCGGCGGCTTCCTGGCCGAGCGCAGCGAGCGGCTCGCCATCGTGGCGGGCGCCGCCCTGATCGCGGTGCTGGCCGCCACGCTGTGGGCCGCAGGCACGTCGGTCGCCGTGACCGTTGCGGCGATCGCGGCATGGGGCTTTGCGTTCGGCGCGTTCCCGATCGGCTTCCAGACCTGGATCGTGCGCGCCGCGCCGGACCAGGCCGAGGGCGCGGGCGGGCTGCTCGTCGCTGCGTTCCAGATCGCCATCGCCAGCGGCGCCGTCGGCGGCGGCATCCTCGTCGACCGCATCGGCGCGCCGGGCGGCCCCATCTTCGCCGCCGTCGCGCTCACGCTCGGCGCACTGCTCGTGGTGCGCTACGGGCCACGCCCGACATCCATCTGAGGAGATCATCATGACGAATCGCCGTATCGTCCTTGCCGCCCATCCGCAAGGCATTCCGACCCCGACGGATTTCGGTCTCGAAGAATCGCCGGTCCCGGTGCCGCGGGACGGGCAGGTGCTGCTGCGCACCGAATGGCTGTCGCTCGACCCGTACATGCGCAACCTGATGGAACGCGTCGGCCCCGGCTATGCCGACCCCGTGCCGCCGGGCGCGACGATGGTCGGCGGCACGGTCAGCCGCGTCGTCGAATCACGTCATCCGGACTACAAGGCGGGCGACCTCGTCGTCGCTGCCGCCGGCTGGCAGGACTACGCGCTGTCCGACGGCAGCGGCCTGATGCCCGTCGGCGACCTGGCGCGGCCGTCGCTGGCGCTGGGCACGCTCGGCATGCCGGGTTTCACGGCCTACGTCGGGCTGCTCGATATTGGCGAGCCCCGGCCCGGCGAGACGGTGGTCGTCGCCGCGGCCACCGGCGCCGTCGGCTCGGTCGTGGGCCAGATCGCGAAGATCAAGGGTGCGCGCGTCGTCGGCATCGCGGGCGGTCCCGACAAATGCGGCCATGCGGTGGAAGAACTGGGTTTCGATGCATGCGTGGACCATCGCGATCCGCGTTTTGCCGAGCTGCTCGCGGCCGCGTGCCCGGACGGCATCGACGTGTATTTCGAGAACGTGGGCGGCGCCGTGTTCGATGCCGTGCAGCCGC
>CBIHQW010000056.1:0-12370 GCA_966212285.1 Massilia kyonggiensis | reverse complement strand
CCGGCTTCCACGCCGGCGCCCGGATAAAGTTGAATCCAACGACGATGTCGATCGGTGCGGAAGCAACGGCCGACATCCTGATTCAAGACTGGAACGAGGGCACCATGCAACTGGCAACCGACGCACAAGACAGGGTCACGATCGCCGCCGCAGGCGCGGCCGAGGCCCCGTCGACGCTCGACGACTTCGCCCCGCGCCGCTTCGGCGACGTGGTGCTGTGCGCCGGCCCGCAAGATGCGCCGTGGCCGTCGGACGTGCAGCTGCTCGAGACGATGCTGGCAGCGCCGGCCGCCGAGGATGCCGCGCCGGCGGACGGCGCGCCCCCCGCCCCGGGGGGCGCGCGGGCCGCGGCCCGGCGGGGGGGGGGGCGGGGGGGGGGGGCCGGGGGGGCGGCCCGCGGGGGGGCGCGGGGGGGCGGGGGCCGGGTGGGGGCCTGGGCCGGGGCCGGTGGGGGCCCCGCCGGCCGCCGTGGCCGCCCGCCCGGGCGCCCGCCCCGCCCCCCGCCCCGCGCGCCTCCTGGGCGCGCACCGGGCTGGTGGCGATGCTGGTCGGATCGATCGGCGCCGGCACCCTGGCGCTGACCGTGGGCAGCGCGTCGCAGGCGGCCAATCATCCGCTCGCGCAGGCCGGCCTGGCCGACGTGCGGGTCGCGCTCGACCGCCTGCAGGAACCGGGCATCGAGGTGCGCGAGCAGCCGAACGGCTTCGTCGCCAGCGGCCTCGTGGCGAACGGCGCGGCGGCCCGCAGGGCGCACGCCAGCCTGCGCAGCGTCGCCGGCAGCCGCCTGCGCTGGCAGGTCAAGCCGGCCGACGACATCGCCCGCGAACTGGCCGAATCGCTGCACGAGCCGAACGTCAAGGTGCGCTACGCCGGCGCCGGGCGCTTCGAGGTGACCGGCACGGCGCGCCAGCCCGGCGCGGTGCGCGACGTGGTCGAGCGCTTCCGCAACGACATGGCGCCGCTGCCGCTCACGGTCGGCGTCAAGGTCGAGCGCATCGACGAGCTGGCCGTCGCGGGCAAGGTCGATTCGGCCCTGAGCGCGGACAGCGTGCGTTACATCGAATCGAGCGACGGCACCAAGAACTTCCTGGCCGACGCTTCCGGCAACACCACCTTGCAATAAGGAGACCGCAATGTACGAAGTCATGACCGAAGCATTGATCGACGTGCTCGACGACCTGCCCCAGGCAGGCAGCCAGGCCCGGCGCCACCACGAGGTCCGCGCCGCGGCGCAGGCCCTCGACGACCTGGCCGACGCGTGCGCCGCACGCTCGACCGATACGGCGAGCACCGAAGCCCAGGCCGGGCGCGCGGTGGCCGACGGATTCCGCGCCGCGGCACAGTTGTGCCGCCTGGCGATCCAGTAGTTCCGCCAGCCATGTGCCAAGCGCACGGGCGGCAAACCAGCGTGTGCGGCAACACCGCACACATATCCAGCAGTAGTTCATTTACTTTCAGGAGAAACATCATGGCAGACGCACCCGTAACGCTGAACACCGCAGCCCAGATCGCAGCGATCGAAGCCGCCGCCGCCGCCGAAAACGCGATCAACCTGGCCACCCTGCACGCCAAGATCAATACGATGGGTCTGAAGGCGGCCAAGGACATCGTCCAGTAAGGTCAACGGCGCGCCATCGGGCCGCGCATGGCGCGCCGGCCGGGAGCCGCACCCGCTCCCGGCCGGCTTTTTTTTCACCGGTGCGACAGAAGACGAACGATGAGCCTCGAACGACGCGATGAACTGATCCGCGAAATCTGCGCGCTGCGCGACGTGCCCGGCGCCGACGACGTGCTCGCACGCGGCGTGCTCGACATCGACAGCTTCGACGTGGCGGTCGACCATTTCGAGGAAGACGGCGACGCGGTGTACGTGACGTTCCAGTACGGCGTCGTCACCGCGGGCCGGACGCTGCGGGTGTTCCGCCTGCTGCTCGAAGCCAACCTCGCCGTCTACGCGCAGGACCAGGCGCAGCTCGGCCTGGAAGTCGAGACCGGCGCCATCGTCCTGATTGCCCGCGTGGCACTCAACGACGAGGTCGACGGCAAGTGGCTGCTTTCCATGATCGAGCACTACGTCGAACACGGGCGCTACTGGCGCGACAACATCTTCAAGGCCCGCGACGACATGTTCGAGAACCTCGCGCGCGGCGACTACGTCTGGCTGCGCGCATGAGCCGGGACCTTTCCCTACCACCAACCCCACACGTTCAGGAGGACGACATGACATCCACGAGCAAGACGAGCAGCAAACCGCCTTCGCCGCCAGAGAAGACGGACAAGACGAAGGACAAGGACAAAGACAAGGACCAGGACCAGGCCGACCAGGACGCGCTGGACCAGGCCGTCGGCACGCTGGGCATCATGATGCTGCAGAAGATCCAGCAAGGCGCCAAGCGGCGCCGCGCCGAAATGAACGAAGACGATCCCGACAAGTTCTGATCCCGCCCCGCGCGGGCGACGCTTGCGCCGCCCGCTGCCACCTTACCCCGAATACGGCTTGTACGACACCTTGCGGGTTCCGCTGACCTGCGCGGCATCCGGCGTCAATGCCACCACCTTCATCCCGCCATCGTCGACGTTCGAGAAACTGGCGCTCGACGTCTTCGAGTCCGTGCGGAACAGCGATTCCTTGACGTTCTCGAACGTCGAATCCTCCACCGTCAGCCGGGTCGTGATCGGCTGGCCGCCGTTCGTGCGGAACAGCTTGCCCGCGCCGTTGACGTAGACGTTCTTCATCAGCACGTCGGCGTCGCCATTGTCCTGCACCACCTTGTCGGAACCGTTGTAGAACGAACTGTTCGTGATGACGACCTTCGCCGGCCCTTTCGGGATGTCGTCGAGCGACATGCCGGACAGCTTCGCGTCGTGGATGCGGTTCTTCTCGCCGTCGATCGTGATGGCGTCCTCGCCGATGTCGCGGTTGACGACGTTGTCGAGCCTGGCGTCGCCGATCAGGTGGATGCCGTCGCCGCCCGAGTACTGGACGTTCTTCAGCGTCGCCCCCGGCTCGAGGATGAACACCGGCTGCTGGTGCTCGCTCTGGGAACCGTCGCCGATCGCCTTCGTCGGCCGGTAGTACTTGCCGCCGCCGTCGAAGGTCTCGCCGGCCTTCACGATGATGGGCTTGTCGACGTCGACGATGCCGGTCGGCTTCGGCATCGTCTGGCCGCGTTCCGGTTTGACGCCGCCGGGCACGCTGGTGTTCGATGGCGGGCTGGAGGTCTTCTTCCGCCTGGTTTCCGGTTCGCCGTCGGCGTCGTCATGGGTCATCTCCACGTGCGCCTTGCGCTTGGGCCGGTGCACGTGATCGTCGTCCCTGGCCTGCTGCTTCAGCTTGACGGACAGGTGTTCGAGCCGCTTGACCCAGTCGTCCGTCTGCTGCTGCGGCGACGGCCCGGCCGGGGGCTTGGGAAAATCGGAAAATGCCTGTGGAGAATAATGGGAATGCACGCACGTGCTCATGTCGATACCCGTAAGGTTGGTTGAGGGAGGATCCCTCTACAGGATGACGGAACAGGAGCCGCCGGCGGGCGGGGCCGGGCGAAGCGGCGCGCCCGTATGCGAAGCGGTACGGGCGTCAGCGCTTCGCGTTGGCCATCTCGTGCAGCTCGAGACGGTTGTAGGTGGCGCGCATGGCATCCTTGACGTTGATCGCCTTCTTCGCGATCAACTGGACCAGGACGTCGTTCAGGCTGCGCGACATGCTGTCTTCCTTGCGGCGCATGAAGTCGGCGATCAGGTGCAGCTTGCCGGGGTCGGCGATGTACTGGGCCACCTGCTGGTTGTTGTTGAACACCATTTCGTAGGCGAGCACGACGTCGTCGCCCTGCTCGGTCGGCAGCAGCGTCTGGAAAATCACCGCGACGAGGGAATTCGACAGCCCGGCCGCCCGCTGCTCGCGCTGCTCGGCGGGGAAGAAGCCCAGCAGCTTGGAGATCGCGCTGACCGCGCTGTTGGTGTGCATCGTCGCGAGCACGAGGTGGCCCGATTCGCCGGCGTGCAGGACGGTGTCCGCCGTGTCGAAATCGCGGATCTCTCCCACCATCAGTACGTCCGGCTTCTGGCGCAGCGCCTCGCGCAGGCCGGACGAGAACGTGGCCGTGTCGGTCGGGACTTCCTTTTGCGAGACGATCGACTGCTTGCGCTGCAGCTGGTATTCGATCGGCTCCTCGATCGTGATGATGTGGGCGCTGCGCGTCGCATTGATCTGGTCGAGCATCGAGGCGATCGTCGTCGTCTTGCCCGAGCCGGTCGGCCCCGTGATCAGGATGATCCCGCGGGTCGCCTCGAGCACGGTCTTGACGTAGTGCGGCAGGCCGGTCTGGTCCAGCGCGATGGGCCGCAGCGGCAGGCGCCGGATCGAAATGGTGGTCTTCGAGCCGGACGAGGAGCGGAACACGTTGCAGCGCAGCCGGTAGTCGGTGAGGATGAACGGCCGGTCGATCGCGCTTTCGACGATCTTGTCTTCCCAATCCTCGTCGATGGCGTTCAGCACCGGCAGCATGTCCTCGAGCGTGACCGGCTCCGTGCCGACCTGGCGCCACCCGCGCGGCGACTTGATCATCACGGGCATGTCCTGCTCGATATGAATATCCGAGAAGCTCTGGCCAGAATTGACGAGGGAGATCAGCTCCTCCAGTAATTCACGGGATATCGAAAAATCGTCGGACATGATGCACCTGGGTGATGTAGGACTTGTTCGAGTATAGCGCGGCTGTGTTTTGCTGACCAGTCACCCGGCTGCCGCCCCGGCTCAGCGTCGCAACCCAACCAGCCCGGTGAACCGGTTGATGGCCATCCTGTACAGGCCCGGATCCGCATGGTAGCCCATGCCCGGCGGCCCGGACGTCCTTGGCGGCCGCATCTCGGTCCCGCCGTCGGGCAGGTGCTTGGTCCGGTCGTAGGCGCTCAGGCCCAGCTTCAGGCGCACGAGGCCCGGCGACTTGAAGCCGAGCCCCTTCATGCGGCCCATCAGGCTCTTGCGCGAGCGCTCCGCATAGTCGAGTGTGATGGCGATGCCGCGCGGCTTGGCATAGTCGTAGCCGAGCTTGCCGTCCTTGATGGCATGTTTGGCCTGGGCCTCGTTCGGCAGTTGCGGGTCGAACAGGATCAGCGGCGCCGGGTCGTGCAGTTTCACGCGGCTCTCGACCGCGGCGGCGAACAGTTGCGCGGTCGCGCCGCCCATCGATCCGCCCGCGATGAAGTCGAATTTCACGTTGCGCGTCTTGGCCTGGGCGGCCTCGATGGCCTGCGCCACCAGCACGGCAGCCTCGTGATTTGCCTTGAACACCTTGCCCACCGACTGGCCGATACTGCTGAAGGCCTGGCGGACGTCGCGCAGGTTCTGCGTGCCGCCGAACATCACGCGCACCTCGAGCCGCTGGTTGCCGTGCTCGTCCACGCCAACCTTTTCGTCCCAGACCATGTGGGCGACGTGGGCCGCACGCACCAGCTTTTCCCGGTCGGCCGCGGGCAGCAGGTTGAACAGGCGCGACGTGCGGATCGCCGCGCCCATGTAATGCTGGGAAGCCAGTTCCGTACTCGGCGGCCGGTAGGTCATCGGCATGTGCTGGGCGAGCTGTTCCGTGAACACGTCGGCGCTGCCGCCCTGCCTGCGCAAGCATGCCACGTGCTCGATCCGGAACTCCCCGTCGTCGGTCCGCAGGATCGGGGACAGCGCCTCGGCGAAGCGCGCCGCCAGCCGTTGCACGGCGACGAAGCTGGCCGACTCCGGCTGGGACGCGAGCGGCTCGCCTTCCTGGTCGGCCCGGTTCGCGAAATGCACCTGCAGCATGTTCACCGTCTTTCCGTCGGGGCCGGTGACCTGGCGCTCGCTGATGAAGCAATTGGCCGCCCTCGCCGCCCGCGACAGGGAGGCGAGCACGTCGGGCGGCATGCCCCGGCCGAACTGCGTCCGGCCGATCGACCCGCTGTCCGGGATGGGAGGCTGGCAATCCAGCGGCGCGCGCAGCAGGCGGCCGGCGGCCTTCAACTGCGCGTCCCGTTCGCGGCCCGGCGCTGCGGCGGGTCCCATGCCGAGCGCTGCCGTGATCTGCGACACCTGCTGGTCGTCCAGGCGGTGGATCGACGTCAGCGTGTCCGCCATGCAATCGATCTTCGGACCGGACGCCAGTCTGCCGAACGACTTCGGACGCGCGGCCGGCGCGGCCTCCGTGCGCGCGGGCTCCGGCTCGGGCGCGGGCGCGGCGCGGGCTGCGTCATCCGCCCGCATCAGGTCCGCCAGCGTCGGACGCTCCTCGGTACGCATCAGCTCCGCCAGCGTGACCCGCGCCGGCCCCTGCGCCTGCGCGTGACGGGCGCTGAACTGTTCCAGCCGCTGCAACGGTGCCTGCACGTGCGCCGCCGGCGGCTGCGTCTTGGGGCGCCGACCCGGTACCGGCAAGGCGAATCCGAACGTGCGCCGGGATGCGCGACTGGTCTGGGGCCTGGCATTGGACGCGGTCTCGGCAGCCGGGCTGTCGCCGAGCGGTCTCACTGTCGATGAAATCGTTTTCATATCAACTTCCAAGGTCATGCGCGCGGCCGCGCAACGTCTCAACAATGATGTATGGGGTGCAAGCCGATCAGGGCCGAGCCTCGAGGGCCGCGCGCGGCAGGTTGCGATAAACCTTTTTCGCGTAGGCGATGCGCAGCTCGGGCTTGCCGGCGTTGTAGGCGCCGACGGCGGTCCATGAATTGCCCAGCTTCTGCATCTTTCCCGACAGGATCCACGCCCCGACCTGGATGTTCGTGCAGGCATCCATCAACTCGGCCTCGCCGATGCCGTACTGGCGCAGCGTCGGCAGCCAGCTGCTGTTGATCTGCATGAGCCCGATGTCATACGTCCCATTCTTGTTTTTCGGACCGATCGCGGCGGGGTTCAGGCCCGATTCCGTCTTGGCGATGGCATACAGCAGGTAGGGGTTCACGCCGTAGCGCGCGCCGGCATCGTCCCAGCATGCGTGTGCGGGGCCGCAGGCAAGCGCGCACGCAAGCACGGCCGCCGCCCGGCGCGGTGTGAAGGTGCCGCTCATGGGGTCAACGTTCCATTCATATATTTAAAGACATTGTCCGGCGGCTGGCACGACATCAGGACCCCGTTCGCATCCTTCTTGAACGAGCCGATGTTGTACGTGGTGCTGCCGTCCGGATTCAGGATATTGCAGGGCGTACCCGGCGCGACGGCTGCGTTGAGATACAGCGTGGGGCCCTCCACCCACGTCCTGCCGACCACCCAGTCGCCCCTGATCCCGCCGTGGTTCGACGTCACCGTCGTTTCCGCCGTCACGGGACCGCCGCTGACGACGGCCGTGTCCCCGTACACCGTGCCGGGCACGTGCAGGTCGCCCTTCTCGTCGGCGGCCAGCGCCACCCACTTGCTGCCGCTGTAGGTGAAGCCGCGGTTCAGCGCGGTGACCATCCGCACGTCGCCCACCGTGTTGCCCGTCGCGGGCAGGTCGGCGAAATTCGTCACCGGCGCCTTCCACGTCGACACCGCCTGCCACTTGCCGTCGGCCCCGCACGTCGCCACCGTCCTGCTGGCGCTGTCGATTCCGATGGCCGCCGCGCCGCCGCATGCCGTTCCCAGCGTCACCAGGGCGGCGCCGGCGAATCCCAGCGGCGTGTTCATCCGGTTCAGTTGCGGCCGGCCGGGCACGGTGTCGCGGTAGAGGAAGTCCGTCGACAACTGGCCCGGCCCGTCGTAGAACAGGCCCGACACGAGGTGGCCCCCATCGTGGCCGGCAGTACCGTTCAGGACCGTCGCGCCGCCGCACGCCACGCCCTGGTATGCCGCCGTGGCGAGTTCCCAGGACGACCCGCGCGCCTTGCCGGGCTGCGCGGCGCTGACGTAGCCGCCGCCCTGCCCCGCCATCATGGCCACCGCCGCGATGGCGCGGTCGGGGATCGCGGTGCCGCCGTAGCCGGCCACGAGCGCGTCCAGCCGGCCCGGCGTGGGCTGGCGCACCAGCACGCACGCGGATTGCTGGTACGGATTGGTCGCGGCAAAGCCGGCCGGCAGGAAGCCCGCCGTTTTCAGCTGCGCCACGGTGACCGCCGTCACGGCGCCCCCGTTCGTACTGGTGACGAGGCCGCTGTAATTCGCCGCAAGATACCGGGACGCGGCCGCCACGACCTGCGCCTGCTGCAGGGCGGCCTGTTGTTCCCTCACTTCGTCGATCGAATCGCCGATCATGGTGGAGAGGCCGACCAGCAGCGCCGACGCGATGGCGAGCGCCGCCAGGACTTCGACCAGGGTCATGCCGCGCTGCCGCCGCATCGTGTTCATCGTTCGTTCCTCAATCACAGTGCGCCAGCCACACCGGGGCGCCGTCCGGGATGACGGCGTCGCCCAGCGGCGGCAGCGCGATGCGCGTCCCGTCCACGGGCGACGACAGCGTATGGTCCGCCGCCCGGTAGGTGCCGACGTTGAGTGAGTTGCGCGACAGCGCCAGCAGTTCCGCAAGGATCGGACGCGTGCCCGCCGCGGCGGGGAAAATGTAGATCTGCCCCGCGCTGTCGCGGTAGTTCGTCCAGGTTGCGGTGGCACCGGTCGCCAGCCTGGACCACGCCGGCAGCACGCCGGCAGCCTTCAGGTCGGCCAGGCTCGCGCTGGCGTCGGTGACGTTGTTCGCCTTGAACCAGGCGATCACCGCTTCCCGGTAGATGCCCATGGTCGCGGCATCGTCGTTCGCCTGCTGCTCGGCCACGGCCTCGCGTTCCTGTTCGGCCGGCCAGCCGTACCAGCCGCCCAGCGCGACCACGACGACCATGATCAGGACGGCCCACATTTACTCAGGCTCAGTTCGCCGTGAACGCGACCGTATTCGCCGCCGCGCCGCACAGCTTCGCGGCTTTGGCTGCAGCGGCGGGAAACACAGTGATCGAATTGCCATCGGCACCATCGGCAATCTTCGTCCAGCCGGTCGCGCCGCTGACCACGGTCATGCACACATCCGGCGGCATCTTGGTGTAGGTGATGGTGAACGTCGCATCGTTCGCCGACGAGGGGGTCACGGTGCCGCCCCACGTGTTGTTGATCGACAGACCGTCGGTGGAGACCGACAGCGTGCCCGGGATGGCCTTCGCGGTAATCATGTTTTTCAGCATCTCGGGGTCTGTGTAGGGCTGGCCCGAATACATCTTGCGCAGAGTGGTGCGCAAGCCCGTGAGCTCTTCCGTGGTCTGGTTCGACCGTGCGCTGCCGAAGGCATTCTGCAGCAGCGATACCGCGGCCAGCACCACGATGGCGGCGACGCCCAGGTAGGCGATGGCTTCCAGCAGCGAGGCGCCGCGCTGGCGGTGCAGGCGGGCGAGGCGGGCACGGCGTTGGTGCTTGGTAGCAAACATATCTTTTCTCCTTATGTTGGAATCAATGTACTGCGCGTGTCATCGTTGCAAGTTCGTGCTGGATGCCGAAGAAACCCGTCACCAGCCAGCCGATCACGGCCGCCATCACGAGGATGGCGACGCCGTTCAGGATCTTCATTTGATTGGAAATCTGCTGGATACCCTCCTCCCGCCATTCGTCGGCCAGCACCTTGAGCGCCTCGCCGAATCCGCGGAACTCGGCATATACGCACAGGTCGTCGATCACTTCGGCCGACGGGAAACCGTAGCCCGCGTTGCGCATGGCTTCGCCGCAGTTCAGGCCCGAGCGCACGCCCAGCAGCGCGCCGTCGAGGCGTTCGCGCAGCCAGGGGTCGGCCATGTCGGACAGGCGGCTGAGCGACTTCTCGACCGTGACCCCGGCCGTCTGCAAGGCCGAGAACGCGAGCAGGAAGCCGCTGCCGACGACCAGCCGGTAGATCGAGAACGGCGCGAAGCGGTCGGCGAACACGCGCAGGTTGCCGCGCCAGCGCGGCAGCGCCGCCGCGATGCCGCCCGCGACGAGCACCAGCACGCCGACGATGGCGACCATCCAGTGCTGGACCACCTCGGACATGACGTACAGCGACCGGGCCGCGCCATGCCAGGTGGTCGGGTCGGTGATGCGGGTGAACTCGGGGATCACCCGCGTGCCGAACAGGTAGACGTAGACGAGGATCAGCGCCAGGATCGCGCATGGGTAGACGAGCCCGCCGACGATCACGCCCTTGATGCGCTGCTGCGCCTGCACGACGTCGACGACGGCCAGCAGCGCGGCCTCCACGTTGCCGGACTGTTCGCCGGCCAGCAGGATCATGCGCTCGGGCCGGGGCGCCCAGCCTTCCAGGCTTTCCGACAGCATCCTGCCGTTCTGCACCTGGCGGCGGCAGTCGTCCAGCACGATCGCCAGCGGCTCCTGCGGCTTGCGGCCATTGTCCGACGCCCGTTCGCGCAGGACTTCCAGGATCCGCAGCAGCGGCAGGCCGTTGGTGAGCATCTTGGCGATCTTGCGGTACAGGCGCACGCGCGCCGATGCCGAGAACTGGGTCTTCGCCCAGGCGCGGGAGACGTCAAACCGCATGGATGGCCTCCAGCCGGCATCCCGGCCCCGCGAGGTGGCCGACCACTTTTTCCGCCATGCGCGGATCGAGCTCGCCGGCCGCGACCTTGTCGATCGCATGGCCCAGCATCGTGCGCCCGTCCAGGTGCTCGAGCCAGTACGCGACCGCCGCGCACTTGTCGCCGGCCCGGATGAACTTGAAGAACTGGGCGTCCGGCACGATGACTTCCGCCAGCACCGAGCGCCCCACCGTGCCCTGCATGGCGCAATGCTCGCAGCCGCCACCGGTCACGCGCACGCGCGACAGCGCGCCGCCCACCGCTTGCCGCACGCGGGCATACATTGCCGGCGGCAGCGCGTCCGGCGTGTCGACCAGCGGCCGGCTGCAGTGCGGACACAGGACCTTGACGAGGCGCTGGCTGATCAGGCTCGTGATGATCGTGTGGTCCGCCACCAGGCTCAGCGGCAGGCCGAGGTCGAGCAGCCGGTCGACGATCGCCAGCGCGCTGTTGGCGTGCACGGTCGTCCACACCTGGTGGCCCGTCATCGATGCGCGCAGGGCGTTCTGCGCCGACGCGGCATCGCGGATCTCGCCGATCATGATGACGTCGGGATCGAGCCGCATCGCGTTCGAGATCGCGGCCGAGAACTGGCGCGCGCGGTCCGCTTCCGTGCAGGCATTGGTCACGGCCGTCTGCACCGCGCCCTCGATCGGGTATTCCACGGGGTCTTCGACGGTCAGCACGTGCAGCTTGCCGCCCGCTTCGATGATTTCGCCGGTCAGGATGCGCTGCAGCGTCGTCGATTTGCCCGAGCCCGTGGGGCCGCTGATGATGTTCATCCCCACCGGCTGTTCCTTGATCTGCTGGAGCAGGCACGCGTGCATGTCGCTGAAGCCGAGCGGGCGCAGGTCGACGTTGTCGCCGGCGTCGTTGTACAGCAGGCGCAGCACCATGACGGCGCCTTCGCTGGTGGGCGCGGTGGCGATCCGCACGCCGTACAGCCGGGGCGGCAGCTTGTCGCGGTCGGAGATCGCCGCATCCTGGCGCTCCATCGGCTTGTACGAATTGTCGGACACGGATGTCATCGCCCCGTACAGCGTCGCCAGCAGGCGCTCGCCGTATTCGCGCGTCTGCACGCCCTTCGGCACCAGGTCGTTATGGATGCGGAACCACGTCTCGGTGCAATCCTTGCGGACGCGGATGTGGATGTCGGACGCGCGCGCCTGGCAGGCCCGGTTCAGCAAGTCCTTGGCCGTCACCTGCATGAGCGAGTGTTCGTGCTGGGGCTGGGCCCCCGCGCCGCCGCCCTGGTAGGCGCGGGCGATGACCTCGATCCGGGCGAACGTCACCTGGAACGGCCGGCGCATCTTTTCCAGCCGCGCGATGTACGACAGCACGTGGCGGTTCAGGTTCTGGCCCTCGGCGACGAGCAGGCGGCCGTCGCTCAGCAGGCACAGCAGCTTGCGCTCCTCGGCGCTGGCCTCGAACGTGCCTGAATTGCTCAGCACGACGGCCGAGCCGATGTCGCGCTGTTCCGTACGGTCCAACGCGAGCACGCTCATCGCGCGGCTCCCGCGGGCATGCCCGGCGGCGGGCCGGGAATGGCAGGGGCGGCGGGCAGCGCGGCTCCGTATTGCTGCTGGGGCGGCGCCGCCTGAGCGAGGCGGACCCGCTGCCTGCCCTTCCTGACGATGACGTTGCCCGGCGCGATCGACACGACCTGCATCCCTTTCGGCAGCATGTCGCCGGGCTGCACCTCGATGACGCCGCCGTCGCCCAGCTGCAGCGTGGCGAACACCGCGCGCCCCACGCCCTCCACGCTGCGCACCTGCGGGTCGCCCGCGCCGGGCGCATGCGTCAGCGCGCTGGTCGCCGCCTGGATCGTCGCGATCTGGTTCTGCTTCATGAGGATGCTGCCCTGGACGTCGAGCTGGCGTTCGCG
>CBIHQW010000055.1:0-13010 GCA_966212285.1 Massilia kyonggiensis | reverse complement strand
ATGCCCACGTGGCGGAATTGGTAGACGCGCATGGTTCAGGTCCATGTGCCGCGAGGTGTGGGGGTTCGAGTCCCTCCGTGGGCACCAAAAGTTACCCGGTCGTAAAGGCCACCGGAAATCCGGCGCAAAACGCCGCAATCTTTGCGAAAGGATTGCGGCGTTTTGCGTTGATCTCAATGTCCGTCTGTAACGGACACCTGCCCCAGGTGCGCCCCCAGGAACGCGCCGATGCGCCGCTCGTATTCCTCGGGCGCGTACGCATGCAGGTTCACGTGCGCGGCGCCCTCCACCACCCACAACGCCTTTGGCTGCGCGGCCGCCGCGAACAGGCGCTCCGTTTCGGCCAGCGTCGTGTGCAGGTCGGCGCTGCCGGACGCGATCAGCACCGGCGCCTTCACCTGTGCCACATACTTGATCGGGTGCAGCGCATCCGGCCGGATGCTGAGACGCAGCGGCAACTGCCACAGCAGCAGCGCGGACAGCGGCCCGCCCACGGGTCCCAGCCGCATGCGCAGGCGGTTGGCAACGGCTTCCTCGATCGTCGGATACATCGATTCCAGCACGACGGCATCGACGGGCGGGCAATCGCGGCACAGCACGAGCGCCGCCGCACCCAGCGACACGCCGATCACGCCGATCCTCTGCCCCGGCGCCCGCCGCCGCAATTCCTCCAGTGCGGCCCGCACGCCATCCGCCTCGCGCAGGCCGAACGTGACGGAAGATGCCGTGCTGGCGCCCTGGCCCGGCAGGTCGATCAGCAGGACGGCATAGCCCTGGGCGTTCAGGAAACGGGCGCGGTCGGCCATGTCGCGGCGGTCGCCATGGATCCCGTGCAGCAGCAGGACGGCGCCGCGGCCCCGCCCCGGCAGCCAGGAGCCGGCGACACGCTGGTCCGGCGCCGCGCGCAGCAGCACATCCTCGAAGCCGGGGCCGGCCAGCGCCACGGGATGCGGCTCGACGGCGATCAGCTTCGAGCCGATCGCCCACACGATGGCCGCGCCCACCAGCACAAGGATGGCGAGTACGATCAGGCAGGCGGAGAGCGGCAGGCGGAGCGGCATGTCAGCCATTAGACCGCAATGCCCGAGTCCGGTCCAGCCGGATAAGTCAGTGGGCAGCCAGATCGTCCAGGATGGGGCAATCGGAACGGGCGTCGCCGTGGCAGGAACTGGCCAGGTTGGCCAGGGTGCGCTTCATCGCTTCCAGCTCGGCGATCTTGCGGTCCAGCTCTTGGATGTGCTCGAGCGCAAGGCGGCGCACGTCGGCGCTGGCCCGGTGCTTGTCGCGCCACAGCGCCAGCAGATCCGCGATCTGGTCCAGCGAGAAGCCCAGCGCGCGGCCGCGGTGAATGAATTGCAGCATGCGCACGTCGTCACCGCCGTACAGCCGGTAGCCCGCCTCCGTGCGCCGCGCCGGCGGCAACAGGCCGATAGCTTCGTAATGACGCACCATCTTCGCCGTCACGCCGGACGCCTTCGCCGCCTCGCCGATGTTGAAATAGGTGTCGTTCATGGACATCAGCATACACCTTCCCACGATGGGAAGTTCAAGGAACGGCTTGACTTGCCGCGCCAAGCGGTTAAGCTCGGCGAACCATGAAGAAGACTGTCCTCATCCTGTTCGCCATCGCGCTGGCCGGCCCCGTCGTCCTGAACGCGGCCCCGGCGCCCTGGTATCACTGGCGCAGCAAGAGCACCGGCACGATCGTCTGTTCCCAGACGCCGCTCGGCGAAGGCTGGGCGCGCGCCGACGGGCCCTATCGTGACGCCCGTTGCGAAAAACCATTGCCTGCTAAATAATCCACCAGAGGAGTGTCCAACACGAAGGTCGCCGTAGTCCCCTAACCGAGGAGAAATCGATGTTCAACAACCCCGAGCAATTCGCAAACGCCACCAAGACCCTGTTCGACCTGCAGATGCAGACGTTTAACGCCCTCGCCAGCAAGGCCGTGCAGGGCGTCGAGCAGGTGGTGGCGCTGAACCTGGCGACCGCCAAGCAATCGATGGAAAACACACTGGAGGCCAGCCGCCAGTTCAGCCAGGCGCCGGACCCGAAGGCGGCCATCGATGCCCTGTCGGCGCGCGTGCAGCCGGGCGTGACGGAAGCGACGGCCTATGGCGAACAGCTCAAGGTCATCATCGGCGACATCAAGAACGAGTTCGAGCAGGCCGCCGACACCCACCTGGCCGAAGCGAAGAATACCTTGTCGGCCCTGATCTACGACGTCACGCAAAACGTCAAGCCGGGCCAGGAAAACGCGGTGGAGATCATCAAGGCCGCCATCGAGAACGCGTTCAAGGGCTACGAACAGGTGACGCAATCGACGCGCGAAGCCATGCGCCGCGTCGAGGAGCAGGTCGCGCGTGCGACCGAGCAGCTGAAAGCCGCCCAGTCGCAGTCGCAGACGCAGACGCCGCACTGAATCAGGACGGCCGCGACCCCACGCCCAGCATCTCTTCGATGTGGGCGAACGACGCGTCGTCCTTCACCACCGACCGCAGCCACACGTGCAGCGGTTGCTCGCCCCAGTGCGCGGCCTTGTCGGCCAGGTAGGCGACGGGGCTGTGCGGCTCCGTGCGGCGGAAGTAGTCGGCCACCGCGCGCAACTGGGCGAGCGCCTGGGCGCGCGATTGCAGCGGTCCTCCCTGCGCCGATGTCTGCATCGGCACTGCCACGACGACGTCGCCAGCAACCGGCACCGCTTCCTTCAATGCCGGCTTGATGAACAGGACGAGACTTTCCAGCCCGGAGCGCGCGGCGCTGAAACTCGGACCGTCCGCACCGACGGCCGCATCGACACTCTTTTCCAGCCGCTCGATCGCATCCGCGCAATGTTCGCAGTCGCGCATCAGGTTCGTATAAAACGTCTGCGACGTACGCTGGCGCGCCCCTTCCAGCTTCGCCGGCGCGTCGCCGCCCTGCATGCGCGCGGCGTCGAAATCGCACAGCGCGTGGCCGTCCGGCCCGTCGGTGAGCGGCACGGCGCGCAGCCACGGCGCGATGCGCGCGGCCAGCCAGGCGAGGTTGCCGATGCGGCGCTCGACGCCGTCCTCGTCCGGCAGCGGATACAGGTCGTCCCAGTAACGCTCGCACAGCATTGCGGTCAGCAACAGGCTGTCGGCCAGCGCGCGCACGCCGGCCGTCTGCACGCTGGCTTCGGCCAGCCAGACGGCCAGCTGCAAATCCTTGCTGCGCTTTTCGATCAACTGGGCGCATTCCCGGCCGACGAACTTCCAGTCCGCCTCCTTCAGCTCCGTGACCCACGCGCCCTGCTCCAGCGACGGATCGTCGGCCTGGCGCGCACGCACGATGGCGTCGATCTCGCTGGAAAACGCGAGGTCGTCGCCGCAGGGCCTGTCCGCGCTGACGGGCGCGAGCAACCGTTCCAGGTTCAGCATGATGTCCTCCTCACGCCGGTTCGACGGCGTATTTGATCTTGCCCGCCTTCGTCGCGCCGACTTTCACGCGCCCGATCGCGCCGCCTTCCGCCATGCGCGCCAGCACGGCGTCCGCGATCTCGGGCAGCAGCGTGCCATTCAGGATCGTGTCGACGTTGCGCGCACCGGAATCGACTTCCGTGCAGCGCGCCAGCACGGCCGCCACGAGCGCGTCGTCGTATTCGAAGCGGGCGTTGTGGTTGACGGCCACGCGCTGCTTGATGCGTTCCAGCTTGAGCCGGATGATGTTGGCGAGGACGGCGTCGTCGATCGGATAGAACGGCACCACCGTCAGGCGGCCGAGGAACGCGGGCTTGAAATGCTTCATGAGGGTGGGACGGATGAGTTCCGCCAGCTGGTCCGGCGTCGGGCGCTCGCCCGGCGCCTTGTTCAGGCAGGCCTGCATGATCTGGCTCGACGCCGCGTTCGACGTCAGGATGATGATCGTGTTGCGGAAGTCGATCTGCCGGCCCTCGGCATCGTCGAGCACGCCCTTGTCGAACACCTGGAAAAACAGTTCGAGCACGTCGGCATGCGCCTTTTCCACTTCGTCCAGCAGCACGACGCTGTACGGATTGCGCCGCACGGCTTCCGTCAGCACGCCGCCCTCGCCATAGCCGACGTAGCCCGGCGGCGAGCCTTTCAGGCCCGAGACGCTGTGCGCTTCCTGGTATTCGCTCATGTTGATCGTGACGAGCTTGCGTTCGCCGCCGTACAGCAGGTCGGCGAGGGCGAGCGCCGTCTCCGTCTTGCCGACGCCGGACGTGCCGACGAACAGGAACACGCCTTTCGGCTTGTTCGGATCCTCGAGGTTCGCGCGCGCCGTGCGCACGCGCTGGGCGACGATGCCGCTGGCGTGCCCCTGGCCGAGGATGCGTTCGTCCAGCAGGCCCTGCAAATTCATCACGGTGCGGATCTCGTCCTTCACCATGCGCCCGAGCGGAATGCCGGTCCACGCGGCGACGATGGCGGCCACCGTCTGGCCGTCGACCTGCACGGGCACGAGCGGCGTCTCGCCCTGCAGCGCATGCAGCTCCCCGATCTTCGCGCGCAGCGCGGGACTGTCGCCCTGCCCCGCTTCCAGCCGCGCGCGCATCGCGTGGATCTCGGCGCACAGCGCCTGCTCGGCATCCCAGCGCGCACGCAGGCGCTCCTGTTCTTCTAGCGCCTGCGCGCGATCCGCGTGCAGGGCCGTCAACGCGGCGGCATGATCCGCCCCGGCGCTTTGCTCGCGCACGAGGGCCTGGATGCGCGCGTCGAGACGCTCCACCGCGCGCGTGCAATCCTCCAGCACGGCGGGCGTCGCCTTCTGGCCCAGCGCGACCTTGGCGCACGCGGTATCGAGCACACTGACCGCCTTGTCCGGCAGCTGGCGGCCGCTGATGTAGCGGTGCGACAGGCGCACGGCTTCCACGATCGCCTCGTCGTAGATGCGCACGCCGAAGTGCGCCTCCATCAGCGGCGCCATCGCGCGCAGCATCGCGCTGGCCGTCTCCTCGTCCGGTTCCTCGACCTTCACGACCTGGAACCGGCGCGCCAGCGCGGCATCCTTTTCGAAGTATTTCTTGTACTCGCTCCACGTGGTGGCCGCCACGGTGCGCAGCTCGCCCCGCGCCAATGCGGGCTTCAGCAGGTTGGCCGCGTCGTTCTGGCCGGCAGTGCCGCCCGCGCCGATCATCGTGTGCGCCTCGTCGATGAACAGGATGATCGGATGCAGGCTTTTCTTCACCTCGTCGATCACGTTCTTCAGGCGGTTCTCGAACTCGCCCTTGACGCTGGCGCCGGCCTGCAGCAGGCCCAGGTCCAGCACGTGGATCTCCACGCCGCGCAATACGTCCGGCACGTCGCCTTGCGCGATGCGCAGCGCGAGGCCTTCCACGACAGCCGTCTTGCCCACGCCCGCCTCGCCCGTCAGGATCGGGTTGTTCTGGCGCCGGCGCATCAGGATGTCGATGACTTGCCGGATTTCCGCATCGCGCCCGATCACGGGATCGAGCCGGCCTTCGCGCGCGCGCACCGTCAGGCACGTCGTGTACTGGTCGAGCGCGGGCGTCTTGCCGGGTGCGCTCCCCTGCAATTCGGTGACGGGATCCGCGGACGGCGACGGCGCGGCGGCCAGCACCGCCGGCGCTTCGTCGGAACCATGCGTCAGCTTGTCGAAATCGTGTTTCAGCCGGTCGAGCGGAAAACCGGCGAAATGGCGCGACGCGCGCTGGGCCAGTTGCGCGAGGCCGGGCTCCGTCAGCAGTGCGAGCAGCAGGTGGCCGCTGCGGATGGCCTGCGGCTGTCCGGATGCAAGGTGAGCAGTACTGAGGGATGCGATCAGCCAGGCATGCTCGAACAGCACGGGCAGGTGGCGCGAGAACACGGGCGTGCGCGCGCTGCCCGACGGCAGGCGCCCCACTTCCTTGCGCAGGTCGGATTCGAGGCCGGTCAGGCTGACGTCGGCCGCGCGCGCCACCACCACGAGGTCGCTCCCGGGCTGCTCCAGCAGCGCGAGGAACAGGTGCTCGATGTCGACTTCGTACTGGCCGAGCCCGACGCAGATGCCGGCCGCGCGCGTGGCGGCCGACCGCGTGACGTCATTCAGCTTGGCGATCAGGGTCTTCAGGTTGATGTCCATGTCGATGTCCTTTTGGTGGTGGCCTTGCTGATCGCATAGTTCAGCGAGGATGGCTGCAGCACGGCGTTGAAATTGACGGGTTCGACGCCGGGGCCGGCGTGCAGGGTCGCATTGATGACGAAGTCGAGGCGGTTGACGCCGCCCTGCCCGGGGGCCAGCACGGCGCTGACGTTCTTCAGGCGCGGCTCGTGGCGCTCGATCGCCTCCTTCAGGCAGGCGCAGATCGCGGCCCGGTCTTCGCTGCTCGACAGGCAGAACGCGGCGAAGTCGGTCAGGCCGTAGTTCAGGATCGACGCGCGCGCCAGCGGATAAGCGTCGAACGCCGCGGGCGGCATGCCGGCGCGGGCGTTCAGCAGGGCTTCCAGGTCGCGCGCGACGTTGTCCTTGAGCTGTTCGACGCCGGCGCGCCCCGGGTGGGCGCGTTCGCCCATCAGGCGGTCCAGCAGGCCGGGAAGATAGGCGGTCATCGCTGCTCCCGTTCAAATCGCAGTAAAAAAACCGCGGCCCGGAGGCCGCGGAAGACGCGGGGAAGACGTATTCAGACGACCCGGTTCGTGGCGAGATCCCAGCCGCCCGACGTGTTGCCGCCGGCGCCGCCGCCGATCTTTTGCTGGGTGTACTTCCATTTGATCTTCGAGAATTTCAGGCCGACCTTCTCGTGCAGGAAATCGCCTTCCGCGACCGTCGGCTTGACGGAGCCGATCAGCACGTTCTCGATCTCGATCTCGAAATACTTGACGCGTTCGCCCTGCCCGTCGGCGCGCATGAATTCGAATTTCGCCTTCGGGATGGTCTTGCCCGACGAGCAGGTCTGCAGCAGCAGCGGCGAAGACAGGTCGGCCAGCTTGGCGATCTGGATTTCCTCGTGCTCGCAGCGCTCGGCCGTATGGCCGCCGCCCGTCGACGCTGTCGCGGACTTCGGCTGGGTCACGCCCCAGTTGACCGATTTGCACTCGATCCAGTCCTTGTGCTTGTCGTCGGCCGATTCGCCCTTGATGCCGTCGATTTGCAGGTACACGTCAATTGCCATGTTCTACTCCAGTTCAGGTTATTGAAAGAATCAGTTCTTGGTCGATTGCGGCAACTCCGCGACCAATCGGAGCGAAACGGACAATTCGTCGAGCTGGAAATGGGGGCGCAGGAACGACACGGCCCGGTACACGCCCGGCCGCCCGGGCACCTCGGCCACCTGCACGCTCGCTTCGCGCAGCGGGAATTGCGCCTTCTGTTCCTGGCTCGCGTTGTCGTCCAGGAGGACGTATTGCGTGAGCCAGCGGTTCAGGTAGTCCTCGACGTTCGACGCGGCCGCGAAGCTGCCGATCTTGTCGCGCATCATGGCCTTCATGTAGTGCGCGATGCGCGACACGGCGAAGATGTACTGCAGCTGCGACGACAGCAGCGCATTCGCATTGGCCGCCTCGTTCGCGTACTTGCGCGCCTTCTGCGCCGACTGCGCGCCGAAGAACGCGGCATACGACGTGTTCTTGCAGTGCACGAGCGAGATGAAGCCCAGGTCCGACAACTCCTTCTCGCGCCGGTCCGTGATCGCCAGCTCGGTCGGGCATTTCAGCGCGATCTCGCCTTCGTCCGTCTTGAACGTGTGCGTGGGCAGGTTTTCCACCAGGCCGCCGCCTTCGACGCCACGGATCGCGGCGCACCAGCCGTAATCCTCGAACGCCTTGGTCAGCTTGGTCGCGAACGCGTAGGCGGCGTTACACCACAGGTATTTCTGGTGGTCGGTGCCGTCCACGTCCTCGACATAATTAAAGCCTTCCGTGGCGGTGCCGTCGGCCGGGTTGTACGGCAGCCGGCCCAGGAAGCGCGGCAGGGTCAGGCCGACGTAGCGCGAGTCCTCCGATTCGCGGAACGCCTTCCATTTCGCGTATTCGACGGTGTCGAACACCTTGGCCAGGTCGCGCGGCTTGCCCAGGTCGCCGAAGCTCTCGATGCCGAACAGTTCCGGTCCCGCCGACGTGATGAACGGCGCATGGCTGGCCGCGGCCACGTGCGACATCTGCTCGAGAAAATAGATGTCCTCGGGCTGGCGCGTGATCTCGAAGTCGCCGATCAGGGTGCCGTACGGCGCGCCGCCGAAGCTGCCGAATTCTTCTTCGTACACCTTCTTGAACAGCGTGCTCTGGTCGAACTCCAGCGCCGACTGGAAGTCTTTCACGAGCTCGCGCTTGCTCGCGTTGAGCATGCGCACCTGCAGGCCGCTGCTCGTCGCCGTGTTCTTGACGAGGTAGTGCAGCCCGGTCCAGCTGCGCTCCAGCTTCTGGAATTCCGGCGCGTGCATGATCGCGGACAGCTGGGCCGAGATCATCCGGTCCAGCTCCGCCAGGCGCGCATCGATCGTGGCCGACAGGTTCGTCGACACGACCATCGTGCCTTCCATCACCTGGGTCACGAGTTCGGAGATGATGTCGCGCGCCCGCTCGTGTTCGCTGGTCGATTTCGCCACCCGGCTCTGTTCGACGATCTGGTCGAGCAGGGACATGTCCAGTTCACCGGCCTGCGCCGGTACCGCGTTCGCCGTCTCGAGGATCGCGCTCATGCTTCCTCCTTGCCGCCCTTGCCGCCTTTGCGGAGACTGCCGAGTTTTTCCGTGTTCGACAGCACGTCGCTGAGCAGGTCTTCCAGTTTGTCGTTGCCGGCCAGCTTGTTGCGCAGGTCGGCCAGCTTGCCGCGCGCTTCCAGCAGGCCCTTCAACGGCGCCACCTGCTGCACGACGGCTTCCGGGCGGAAGTCGTCCATCTGCCTGAACTGCAGCTGCACGGCGAATTCGCCGCCTTCCGGCGACAGGTGGTTCTCCACGCGGAAGCTCGTCGCGGGCGCGACGCCGCCCAGCACTTCGTCGAAATTGTCGGCGTCGACGTTGACGAACTTGCGGTCCTTCAGGCGCTTCTTCGCCGCCTCGGGGTCCGAGCCGAAGTCGCCCAGCACGCCGACGACGAACGGCAACTCCTTGTTCTCGATGGCGTCGCCGATCTCGACGTCGTACGTCATCTGCACGCGCGGCGCGCGCACTTTCTGCAGGCGTTTCTGCACGCTTTCATTCTTTGCCATGTCGACTCCAGTGGGCTGTGGACGGATTACTTGAGCGCGCCGAACGGATCGCTCGATGCGGTGGAACGGGCGGCGGACGCGGCACCGACGGCCTTCTTGACCGTCTCCTTCACGCGCGGTGCGGCGGGACGGTTGTTCGGCACCAGCACGTCTTCGTTGAGGCTCGTGCGCAGCAGCTTGGCCAGGTCCTGCGCCTCCGTGCGCACGTTGCCGGTAAGGTTGTTTTTCTGGCTCAGGTCCGACAGCGCCTTGCTCGTCACGCGCAGGCCGCTGACGGCGACGATGCTGTTGGCCAGCGTATCCTCCGGGTCGCGCTCGAGGGCTTCCAGTGCGTCGACGATCGCCTCGCCGTAATTCGTGCTGTCGAAATGCATCTGGGCCATGCGCACCCATGGCGTCTTGTCGGTCGGGAAGGCGGTACCGGCGGTCTTCAGGATCGCGTAGGCCTTGTCGTTCTGGCCCGCCAGCACGGCGGCATCCGCTTCGGCCATCGCGCTCGCCATCGTCGGCGCCGTCTTGCCGGCATGGCTCGCTGCCGGCGCGGTACTGGCGCAGGCCGACAACAACATGACACATGTGATGGGCACCGCCGCAAGCGGCATCAGGCGTTCGAAGGTCATCTGGCTCTCCCGGGTTGAAATCAGACGCCATTATTGGTGAACGATTTCCGGGGAGAATTGCGTACCATCAACGCAGCTTTGCTGCCTCATTGCGCCCCGTCGAAGACGCGGTTGCGCCGGTATTGCGCCTGCTCAGGGTGCATGGCGGGCGATCCCGTTAAATCTTCCTGTCTCTTTATCAGATGCAAGGAAAACCGATGAAACGAACGTGGATCGTGTTGTGGTTCGCCTGCCTTCTCGGCGGTTGTGGCGGCGGCACTCTCGGGCTGCGGAAGCCGGCGCCGGCGCCGGAGTCCCAGCTGCCGCCGCGCAACGTCGTCATGCACCTGCATGCGGCGCCGCGCCTGAACGTCGACGCCCGCGGCCAGTCGCTGGCGCTGCTGGTCAAGGTCTACAAGCTGCGCCAGCGCGGCGCGTTCGACCAGGCGCCCTACGCCGCCTTCCAGTCGCCGCAGGCCGAGCGCGAGGCCCTCGGCGCCGACCTCGTCGAGGCCAGGGAAGTCACGCTCGTGCCGGGCCAGCGCCTCGACGTCAATGACCGGCTCGCGCGCGACACGCCCTGGCTCGGCGTCGTCGCCCTGTTCCACGCGCCGGCGGGCAATGCCTGGCGGGCCGTCGTCCCGGCCGCGGACGCCGAAGGCGCCGGCGTGACCATCGGCCTGCACGCCTGCGCGCTATCGGCCGCCAATGCCGCCAAGCCTTTGTCTCTTGTCCACTGTCAATAAGCGCCGCAACGTTTCCAGCAAGCTAGAGATTTGCGAAGGGAGGCTCATGAACATTCCGGCGAAGGTTTTATGGGGCGAAGGGCTGTTCCTGCGTCCCCAGCACTTCCAGCAACAGGACCGCTACCACGAAGCGCGCCTGAACGAGACGGCCAGCGCCCTGCACCCCTATTGCTGGGGCGTGCGCAGGCTGGCCATCGATACCGACGCCCTCAAGGCCGACACGCTGCGCGTGACCGAGCTGGCGCTGATCTTCCCGGACGGCGACCTCGTGCGCGCGCCGGACCAGGATCCGCTGCCGGCGCAAGTCCGCCTGGACGAGCTGCCGCCCGACGTTCAGACAATCACGTTCCACGCCGCCCTGCCCGTGCTGAAACCGCATGGCGACAACTGCGCCGAGCGCGGCGCAACGCGGCCGGACGTCCGCTTCGGCCAGCGCGAGCACGACACCCTGGACCTGTTCAGCCAGGCCGCCCCGGCCCCCGTGGCCTATCTCACGCGCACGATGCGCCTCGTGTCCGAACTCGACGCGCTCGACGCCTACGACAGCTTTCCGCTCGTGCGCCTGCAGCGCGTGGCGACGGGCGGCTTCGAGATCGACCAGGCATTCACCCCGCCGAGCCTGTCGATCGCGGGCGCCTCCGGCCTGCACGCGCGCCTCGTGCGCCTGATGGAAAAACTGCTGGCCAAGGTGAACGCGTTGTACGGCCATTACCGCGAACCGGGCCGGCACGTCGTCGAACTGCGCGGCGGCGACGTCGCGTCGTTCTGGCTGCTGCATACGGTCAGCACCGGCTACGCGGCGCTCACCCATTACCTCGCCCACCGGGAACTCCATCCGGAACGCCTGTTCCAGGAACTCCTGTCGCTGGCCGGCGGGCTGATGACGTTTTCACGCACGGCCCGGCTGGAAGACCTGCCGGCCTATGCGCACCAGGATCCGGGACCGGCCTTCGCCCGCCTCGACGGCATCCTGCGCGAGCTGCTCGACACCGTGATCTCGTCGCGCTATTTCGCGATCGCGCTGTCGAACGACCGGCCCTCGTATCACCTGGGCGCGCTCGACTCCGGCAAGATCAATGTCCAGACGACCCTGTACCTCGGCGTGGCCGCCGACCTGCCGGCGCTGCAGCTGGTCGACATCGTCCCGCTGCGCTTCAAGATCGGCGCCCCCGAAGACGTCGACAAGCTCGTGCTGACCGCCATGCCCGGCGTAAAGCTGGCGCATGCGGCCCAGGTGCCCAGCGCGCTGCCCGTGCGGCCGGACATGGTGTATTTCGTGCTCGAGAACCGCGGCGCGCTGTACGACAGCATGCTCAAGGCGCAGGCCATCTCGATCTATGTGCCGAACGGCATCCGTGACCTCAAACTCGAACTGATTGCGATCGCAGCATGAACCATCCCGTCGAACGGCGCGCCGCGCCCTCCCAACGCGGCGCCGCCGGCACCGCCCCCGCCTCCCTCGTCGACCTGATGTACGAGGGTTTCTACGCCCTGTTCCTCCTCAAGAGCGGTTGCGGTCCGCAAGACCAGGCCGCCTTCGCGGACCGCATGACGGGCTTCCTCGGCGACGTCGACCGCAGCGCCAAATCGCTCGGCATCCCCGCGGACGACGTAACGGCCGCGAAATACGCGTTCTGCGCGGCCGTCGACGAGATCATCCTCGGCGCCGACTATGCCATCCGCGAAGCGTGGGAAACCCGCCCGCTGCAACTGCGCCTGTTCGGCGACCAACTGGCCGGCGAACATTTCTTCCAGCGCCTGGAAGACTTGCGCGCCAAGGGCAGCGCGCACCTGCAGGCGCTCGAGGTCTATCACCTGTGCCTGCTGCTCGGCTTCCAGGGCCGCTTCGCGCTGGACGGCCGGGACAAGCTGAACTACCTGACCGCGCGCCTGGGCGACGAGATCGCCCGCATGCGCGGCAAGAGCCGCACGTTCGCGCCGCATGCGGAGCGGCCCGACCAGATCGTCCACAAGCTCGGCAGCGACACGTCGCTGTGGGTCCTGTGCGGCGTGTTCGCGCTGGCCGGCCTGGGCGCCTACCTGGGCTACCGCAGCGCGCTGGGGCGCGAGACGGATCGCGCGCTCGTCAGCTACAACGACCTCGTCAAGCTGCCGCCGCGGTCGGCCAATGTGACGATCACGCTGCCGTGACGTGCCGGTGCGCGAACGTCTGCACGACGAGCGCGACCGCCGCGTCGACGCCATGCTCGCGCTTCATCGCGGCTGCGACGTCAGTGGCCCGCGCCGCCATCGCCGGTGACCCCAGCACGTGACGGAGCTGTCGCGCCAGCGCCGCCGCCGTCACGTTGCGCCGCTTCGCCGGCATGCCCGCGATGCCCAGGCGGCGCAATTCCCGGCCCCAATGCTCCTGCTCGCTGATGTTGGCGACGACGATCGACGGCTTGCCCGCCCGCATGACCGACTGCGTCGTCCCCGCGCCGCCGTGGTGCACGACCGCGCGGCAAAGGGGTTTAATCAGTTCGTCGGGAACTCAGCCAAATCTGCGCAGTCTTATGCAGTATGAGCAAGCTTCTTTCCA
>CBIHQW010000054.1:0-14062 GCA_966212285.1 Massilia kyonggiensis | reverse complement strand
ACCAGAAACAAATATCCAATGAAAAAATGCCAATCAGCTTAACTGACTGGCATTACGCACATGGCGGGGTTTCTTCGCGGCGCATGGGCGCCGGTGCTGCGTGCGGCTCGCGCTTACAGCGGCGGCGTGTAGCGGTACGACGCGCCGACCATTTCGATGGCGCGGCGGGCTTCCTGGCAGAATGCGCGGAACAGGCGACCAAGCTTGTTTTCAGTCGTGATGCGGGTCGAGATCGTCGTCGTGGCGTTCATATCAGCTCCATTCGTCATGTCGTTCAGTGATGAATGCAGTGTACGCCTACGGCAGATATCAATCCAATTTCCTTTTCCGATCTCCGCGATAATTATTCGTGATGTCACCCCGATGTCATATTCCAGCCGATGACAGCGGGGATCACGCCGGCTTATATCACTCCGATCCGCCCGCCACAGTCGGCGCAACGTCCACATGGAGCGCCTTCGTCAGGAAGCCCCAACGGTCGGCCACTTCCTCGATCTGCTTGCTCGTCGGCTTGCCCGCGCCGTGGCCGGCCTTCGTGTCGATGCGGATGATCACCGGATTCGTTCCCGCCTGCGCCGCCTGGGCCGTCGCGGCGAACTTGAAGCTGTGCGCCGGCACGACGCGGTCGTCGTGGTCGGCCGTCGTGATCATCGTGGCCGGATAGCACGTGCCCGCCTTCAGGTTGTGCAACGGCGAATACTTCACCAGCGCCTTGAACTCGTCCGGGTTTTCCGACGAACCATAATCCGACGTCCACGCCCAGCCGATCGTGAACTTGTGGAAGCGCAGCATGTCCATTACGCCCACCTGCGGGATGGCCGCCGCGAACAGCTCCGGCCGCTGCGTCATCGCCGCGCCCACGAGCAGGCCGCCGTTGCTGCCGCCGCCGATCGCGAGCTTCGCCGGCGACGTCACCTTGTTGGCGACAAGCCATTCCGCAGCGCCGATGAAGTCGTCGAACACGTTCTGCTTCTTGAGCTTCGTGCCGGCCTCGTGCCACGCTTCGCCGTATTCCCCGCCGCCGCGCAGGTTGGCCACGGCATACACGCCGCCCATTTCCATCCATGCCAGGTTGGCCGGCGAGAACGCCGGCGTCAACGAGATATTGAAGCCGCCATAGCCGTACAAATAGGTCGGGTTGTTGCCGTCCAATTTGAGGCCCTTCTTCGATACGATGAACATCGGCACGCGCGTACCGTCGCGGCTCGTGAAGAATTGCTGGCGTGTTTCGTAGCCGTTCGGGTCGAACTGCACCTTCGGCTGGCGGAATACCGTGCTGGTGCCCGTCTTTGTGTCCAGCCGGTAGATCGTCGTCGGCGTCGTGTAGCTGGTGAACGAGAAGAAGGTTTCCTTGTCACCACGCTTGCCCGTGAAGCCCGCGACGCTGCCGATGCCCGGCAACGCCACCTCGCGCACCGGCTTGCCCTTCAGGTCGACGATCCTGACGACGCTGCGCGCGTCCGCCAGGTATTGCGCGATCAACTTCTCGCCCACCAGGTGCGCCGCCACGAGCGTCTGGTCGCTTTCCGGCACGATCGTCTTCCAGTTCGCCTCCTGCGGCTTGCGGGTGTCGATGGCGACGATGCGCTGGCGCGGCGCGTTGCGGTCCGTGACGAAATAGAACACGGGTCCGACGTTGTCGACGAACTCATAGGCCGCGTCGAAGTTGTCGATCAGCGGCTGCACCTTCGCGTCCGGCTTCGTCAGGTCCTTGTAGAACACGCGGTATTTATGGGCCGTGCCCTTCGTCGCCGTCACGATGAGGTAGCGGCCGTCGTCCGTCGTGGCGGCACCGAAGCCCCATTCCTTCTCGTCCGGCCGGTCGTAGACGAGCACGTCGGCGTCCTGCGGCGTGCCCAGCTTGTGGTAGTACAGCTTCTGGAAGTAATTCACGTCGGCGAGCTTGGTCGCTTCCTTCGGCTCGTCGTAGCGGCTATAGAAGAAGCCTTTGCCGTCGCGCGTCCAGGCCGTCTCCGAGAACTTGACCCACTTGATGTGATCCGCGAGATCGTTGCCGGTCGCCACGTCGCGTACCTTGATCTCGTTCCAGTCCGAGCCCGATGCCGCCGTCGAATACGCGAGGAGCCTGCCGTCCGGGCTCACGGCGAGGCCGGCCAGCGCGACGGTGCCGTCGGCCGCCAGCTTGTTGGGGTCGAGCAGCAGGCGTGGCGCGTCGTTCAGCGACGTCATCGTGTACAGCACGGCCTGGTTCTGCAAGCCGTCGTTGCGGCTGTAGAAATAGCGGCCCCCTTCGCGGAACGGCACGCTGTAGCGCTCGTAGTTCCACAGCTGCGTGAGGCGCTCGCGGATGGCGGCGCGCTGCGGAATCGTGGCCAGGTAGGCCTGGGTCACCCGGTTTTCCGCATCCACCCACGCCTTCGTCTCGGCGCTGTTGGCGTCTTCCAGCCAGCGGTAGGGATCGGCGATGGTCGTGCCGAAATAGGTGTCGGTCTGGTCGACTTTCTTCGCGACCGGATAGGTCAGCGGCGTGCCGCTGCCGGGGCAGGTCTGGCTGATGGCCGGACCGGCACCGAGCGCCGCAGTGAGCGCGACGAAGGCGGCGACGAAGGTGGCATGTCTCATGTGCATGGTTGTTGGTCTTGTAGGATGGAATAACGGCGTGGGTTGTCGGCGGATGCCGCTGAGCATGATAGCGCGAATCAAGTAGCACGACGACAACTCCGCCGCCGGGCTCACGCGGCACGCCGCTCCGGGCCCGCATACGACCGGGCGTTCCGCCACCGGCGCCGCATGTCGTCGGCGCTCGCGATCTGCTCCTGCGACAGGCGGCGCGCGACGATCGCCTTGTTGGCGCTGGCCGCCGGATCGCCGGCGTCCGCCGCCAGCAGCATCCACATGTACGAGCGCACCGTGTCGCGCGCGACGCCCCGGCCGCTGTTGTACATGCCGCCCAGGTTGTACTGGGCCAGTGCGTGGCCCTGTTCGGCGGCGAGCCGGTACCAGTGCACGGCCTGCCCGTCGTCCTGCGGCACGCCCTGGCCGTTCGCATACATCACCCCGAGGTTGTTCTGGGCGCTCGCATCGCCCTGCTCGGCCGCGCGCCGGTACCATTCGGCCGCCAGCGCCTCGTCGCGGCGCACGTCCTGGCCGTTCGCGTACATCACGCCCAGCGTGAACTGGGCCTTCGCGGCGCCCTGCTCGGCCGCGCGTCCATACCAGTACAGCGCCCGCTCCGGATCGCGCGCGACACCGCGCCCGAACGCGTACCGGTTGCCCAGGTTCACCTGGGCCAGCACGTGGCCCTGCTCGGCGGCGGCCAGCGTCCAGGCCAGTGCGGGACCGCTCCAGCGCGGCCCAACCGTTTCCCCTTCGCCGGCTCCCGCCCCCGCGAGCGCCTCCGCGTCGGCCGCACCCAGCAGTTGCGCCAGGCTGAACTGCGCTTCCGCGTCGCCCTGTTCGGCGGCGCATTCGAGCCAGGCGCGCGCGCCCTGCGCGTCGGACGGCAGCCCGTGTCCCACCAGGTACGCCAGCCCCAGCAGGCGCTGCGCCGGCGCATGGCCGCGCGCGGCCGCGCGCCGGAACCAGTACAACGCCTCGGACTCGCTCGGCGCCACGCCCGCGCCGCCGCGGTACATCAGCCCGAGGCAGACGGCGGCCTCGGCATCGTCCAGCAGCGCGGCCTTGCGAAACCAGGCCATCGCGAGCGGCAGGCTGCGCGCCACGCCTTCGCCGTCCCGGTAGCAGGTGCCGAGCAGCCGCTGGGCGCTGGGCAGGTCCTGCTCGGCCGCCTTGTAGTACCAGGCGACGGCCTGGGCCGGGTCGCGCGGCACGCCCCGCCCCGCGCGGTAGAGATCGCCCAGGTTCTGCTGCGCCGACGCGTCGCCCTGCGCGGCGGCGAGGCCGAACCAGTACGCCGCCTCATGGTCCGACTGCGCCACGCCGCGGCCGAGAAAATACATGCTGCCCAGGTGGTTCTGGGCGAACACGAGGCGCTGGCGCGCGGCCCGCTCCAGCCACCGGCAGGCGGCGACGTCGTCCTGCGGGGCACCGTCGCCTTCCTTGTACATCATGCCCAGGTTGAACTGCGCATAGGCATCGCCACACGCGGCGGCGCGGGCAAACCAGGCGAGCGCGCCGGCGCGCGGGAGGGACTCGTGACTGTGCATGCGGTAGCTCCTGACGGACACGCGTTGAGGCCAAAGAATTGCCAAAAGTGTAATGACGAGATGCATTACGGATTTGACTTGCGCCAACGTGGAGGGGATGGACGACGGCAAAAACGACGCCGGCGCGACGGGTCGGCCGGCGAGGACACTGCCACGCGACGAAGCCCTACTGCATGCAGGAAATAAGAGGCCCGATCAGGCCGTTACACGCCGCCCGGCCGCGTACACGCCCATGAATGCGTCGACCTTCGCGGCCGCCACGCGGTTCAGCGACACGAGCAGGTCCGGGTCGACCCCTGCCAGCCCGTAGGCGTCGCCGAGATGGCGGCCGATGTGCAGCAGCAGCTGGGCGGCCACTTCGGCGTCGGCCTCGGCCCGGTGGGCGTTCCCCTTGAACATGATGCCGAGCGCGCGCGACAGCTGGCCCAGCTTGTAGCTCGCCATGCCCGGGAACACGCGGCGCGACAGCTTCAGCGAGCACACGAGCCCGGCATGCCGGCACCCATGGCCCAGCAGCGCGCCCTCGGCCTTCAGGAATTTCTCGTCGAAGCTGGCATTGTGCGCGGCCAGCACATCGTCACCGATGAATTCGATGAGGGCCGGGACGACCTCCGCAGCCGGCGGCGCGCCGTCGACCATCGCCTGCGTGATGCCCGTCAGCTGGGTGATGAACGACGGCACGCGTACGCCGCAATTCACGAGCGAGACGTAGCGCTCGACGATGCGGCCGTCGGCGATGCGCAGGGCCGCCACCTCGGTGATGCGGTCGCCGGCATCGGGCGACAGGCCGGTGGTCTCGAAGTCGAGCATGACGATGGGACGTTCGAACACGGTATTCCTTTCTTAACCAGATCGCTTCAACCAAACTTACGGGCGGCGTCGATCGCCAGCCCGGCGCCGATACTGCCGAACAAATCGCCCTCGACGCGGCGCGCGTCGGGAACGATGGCGGCGATGCGCTCGCGCAGGCTCGCCACGCCGCTGGAGCCGCCCGTGAAGAACACGGTGTCGACGCGCTCCGGCGCGACGCCGGCTTCATCCAGCAGCCGCTGGACGGTCGCGCCGACGCTGTCGATCATGCCGGCGATGGCGTCCGTGAACAGGTCACGGTGCACGCGCAGCAGTTCGGGCGGATCGAGCCGGTCCAGGTCGAGTTGCACTTCCGGTACGTCGGACAGGCCGATCTTGGCCTCTTCCACGCGCATCGCGAGCCAGTGGCCGGCGCGGTCGTCGATCAGCCGCTGCAGGCGCTTCAGTTTATCGGGCTCGGCCGCGTCGCGCACGAGGTCGGCGAGCTGCGCGATGCTCTTGCGCGTATAGGCCTGGTTGATCGTGTGCCACGTCGCCAGGTTGAAGTAATAGCTCGACGGTACCGAGGCCCCCGACAGCAGCGTGCTGCCGTGGCCCAGCAGCGGCATGACGGACGCCAGGCTCAGGTATTTGTCGAAGTCGGTGCCGCCGATGTGCACGCCGCCGGTGGCGAGGATGTCGTCGCGGCGGTCCGGGCGGGCCGCCCGCGCCGGGCCCAGGCGCACGAGCGAGAAGTCGGACGTACCGCCGCCGATGTCGGCGATCAGCACCAGTTCCTCGCGTTCGATGCGGGATTCGTAGTCGAACGCGGCCGCGATCGGCTCGTACTGGAAGCCGATTTCCGTAAAGCCCACGGCACGGGCGATGCCCGCCAGCGTGTCCTCGGCGAGACGGTCCGCGTCCGGGTCGTCGTCGACGAAGTACACGGGGCGGCCGAACACGGCGCGCTCGAAGCCGCGGCCCGCCTCGCACTCGGCGCGGCGCTTGACTTCGCCGATGAAGTGCCCCAGCAGTTGCCGGAACGGCAACGCGCGCCCGCCGACTTCCGTCTGACCCTCCATCAGGCTGGTGCCCAGCAGGCTCTTCAACGACCGCATCAGGCGGCCGTCGTAGCCTTCCAGGTAGTCGGCGAGCGCGGCGCGGCCATAGCGCACCTTGTCGTCGTCCGCGTTGAAGAACACGACCGACGGCAGCGTCGCCTTGCCATCCTCGAGGGGCAGGAGCGTGGGTTGGCCGGGCCGCACCCAGCCGACGGTGGAGTTGGACGTGCCGAAATCGACGCCGCAAGCGTTGGCCATGGAAGCCTCTCAAGGAAAAGGGGCGAGATGTTACCAGATTCCGGGCGCGGAACCAATGCCGGCCCGGCTTGTCTCATGCACACGACGCCACACGGAGGCCCGATGTCGACGGCAGGCAGTTCCGATTATGCGCCCGGCAGCCATGCCGGCGAGCATGCCCACCCGCACGGCTGGCGGCGCTGGCTGTTCGCGACGAACCACAAGGACATCGGCACCCTGTACCTGTGGTTTTCGGTCGTCATGTTCATGGCCGGCGGCGTGCTGGCGCTGCTGATCCGGCTGGAGCTGTTCCAGCCCGGCCTGCAATTCTTCCAGCCGGAGCTGTACAACCAGTTCGTCACCCTGCACGGCCTCGTGATGATCTTCGGCGCCATCATGCCCGCCTTCGTCGGGTTCGCCAACTGGATGGTGCCGCTGCAGGTGGGCGCGTCCGACATGGCGTTTGCCCGCATGAACAATTTCTCGTTCTGGCTGCTGCCGCCCGCCGCCATCCTGCTGCTGGGCTCATTCTTCGCCGCGGGCGGCGCCAACGCGGCCGGGTGGACGATGTACCCGCCCCTGTCGGTGCAGATGGGACCGGGCATGGACATGGCCATCTTCGCCATCCACCTGATGGGCGTGTCGTCCATCATGGGCGCCATCAACATCATCACGACGATCCTGAACCTGCGCGCGCCCGGCATGTCGCTGATGAAGATGCCGATGTTCTGCTGGACGTGGCTGATCACGGCCTACCTCCTGATCGCCGTGATGCCCGTGCTGGCGACGGCCGTGACGATGATCCTCACCGACCGCCATTTCGGCACGACGTTCTTCAACGCGGCCGGCGCCGGGGATCCCGTCATGTACCAGCACATCTTCTGGTTCTTCGGCCACCCGGAGGTGTACATCATGATCCTGCCCGGCTTCGGCATCATTTCGCAGGTCATCCCCGCGTTCGCGCGCAAGCCCCTGTTCGGCTATGCGTCGATGGTCTATGCGACGGCCGCCATCGCCATCATCTCGTTCATCGTGTGGGCGCACCACATGTTCACGACCGGCATGCCCGTCACGGGCCAGCTGTTCTTCATGTACGCGACGATGCTCGTCGCCGTCCCCACGGGCGTAAAGGTGTTCAACTGGGTCGCGACGATGTGGAAGGGGTCGCTCAGCTTCGAAAGCCCGATGCTGTTCGCCGTCGGCTTCATCTGGGTCTTTACGATCGGCGGCTTCACGGGCCTCATCCTCTCCGTGGCGCCCATCGACGTCCAGGTGCAGGATACTTACTACGTGGTCGCGCACTTCCATTACGTGCTGGTGGCCGGGTCGCTGTTCGCCCTGTTCGCCGGCTATTACTACTGGGCGCCGAAATGGACCGGACACATGATCGACGAGCGGCGGGGGCGGTTTCACTTCTGGAATTCGCTCGTCTGGGTCAACGTGACCTTTTTCCCGATGCACTTCCTCGGCCTCGCGGGCATGCCGCGGCGCTATGCCGACTATCCCGTCCAGTTCACGGACTTCCACGCCCTCACGTCCGTGGGTGCGTTCCTGTTCGGCCTCTCGCAGGTGTACTGGCTGTTTTGGGTCGTGATCCCGAACGTGCGCGGCGGCGCGCCCGCCCCGCCCAAGCCCTGGGAAGGCGCGGAGGGCCTCGAGTGGACCGTCCCCAGTCCGGCCCCCTTCCACACGTTCGAGACGCCGCCGCTCGTCAAGTAAACCCGGGAGGGCCGGCATGACGCGCGAATGGACCTTGCGGCGCAACTGCTCCCTGTCCCCCCGCCAGGTCGCGCGCGCGTATGCCGTCCTGTGTCTCGCCTCGCTCGTCGTGGCCGTCGGCTTTCTCCTCCACGGCATCTGGTTCGTCCTCGCGTTCTCCCTGCTCGAACTGGCCCTCGTCGGGCTCGCGCTCCTCGTGTATGCGCGCCATGCGACGGACCACGAGCGCATCGCCCTGTCCGAGTCCGGCCTGCTCGTCACGCGCGTCCAGGCCGACCACCGGGAACTCACGCGGCTCGACCCGCTGTGGACCCGCGTCGTCGTGCCCGACGAACGGCGCCGCACGCTGATCCGGCTGGAATCGCGCGGCGTCAAGGTCGAGATCGGGAGGTTCGTGAACGAATCGCGACGGCGCCAGGTGGCGCGCGAGTTGCGGCAGGCGCTGCGCAGCGTATCCGCAATGCGCTAGCGCTGTTCCATAGCAAGGTTACTCGCAGTCATTCTCGGCCGGAAATAACCGCATCCGGCATCTCCGACTTCCCACGCCTAAGGACAGGCTGATCCGTGTAAGCGGCGTCCGACAACCACACGGCGACGCGACCGATGTTTCTAATTTTTTATGTTTTGCATAATGCGGTATCAGCTTTGCCGCACCGCGTTGGTGCGCGCATTGCGCAAGTTTGCCAGGAGAGAAAAACAACATGAGCGTTACGCAAGAATACGACTACGCAATCGTCGTGCACGGCGGCGCAGGAAGCCCCCGCGCCTACGACGACGGCTGCGAGCGCGCCGCGCAGCGGGCCGTCGAGGAGCTGGCCATCAGCGCCGACGCGCTGGAGGCCGCCATCGCGGCCGTCGTGTCGATGGAAGACGATGGCCGGTTCAATGCCGGCAGCGGTTCGGTCCTGTGCCTGGACGGCGCGACCGTCGAGATGGACGCCTCGATTATGGACACGCGCGGCCGCCTCGGCGCCGTCGCCTGCGTCCAGGGCGTCAGGAATCCCGTGCTGCTGGCGCGGTCAGTCGCCGAGACGCCGCACTGGCTGCTGGCCGGCGACGGTGCCGCCCGCTTCGCCGCGGCCATCGGCCACCCGACGCACACTGCCATTTCGGACCACCAGCGCGAGGCGCACGAAAAGGTCGTGCGCGAACTGGCCGGCCGCGTGCCCGCGATGCCGGGCATCTCGGAGGAAGCGAAAGCCTTCCTGCGCTTCTGGAATTACCAGACGCCGCTCGACCTGCCGGCGCACGCCGCCTGCGACACCGTCGGCGCCGTCGTGCGCGGTCCCGACGGCCACTTCGCGGTAGCGCTGTCCACGGGCGGCTCGGCGCCGTCGCTGCTGGGCCGGGTGGGCGATACGCCGATCATCGGCAGCGGCTTCTACGCCGGTCCGGAGGGAGCGGTCGCCGCCACCGGCATCGGCGAACAGATCGTGCGCCACCTGCTCGCGCGTACCGTGTACGGCTGGATCGAGGACGGCATGCCCCTCGAACAGGCTCTCAAGCGCGGCATCGACCTGTTCGATCCGAAGGTGCCCGTCGGCCTGATCGCCGTGACCCACACGGAAGCCGCTTCGCACAGCAACCAGGACATGCCCCACGCAAGGATCGTCAAACAATGACCGCACAAGACAAGAACGCCATCGCCCAGGCCGAACAGGCGGAACGGGTGGCCAGGAGCCACGGCCACCTCGTCATCATCGGCGGCGGCGAAGACAAGCAGAACGACATGGCGATCCTCAAGCGCTTCGTCGAACTGGCCGGTGGCCCGGACGCCAGGATCGTCGTCATCACGGCGGCCAGCAGCGTCGCGGAGAACATGTGGGACACGTACGACCGCGCATTCTCGGACCTCGGCGTCACGCGTCACTCGCACCTGCACCTGCGGAGCCGCGACGACGCCAACGATGAACGGCATATCGCCGACGTCGTCGACGCCGACGGCATCTTCATGACGGGCGGCGACCAGAAACGACTGCTCGCCATCATCGGCGGCACGGCGCTGGACGCCGAGATGCATACCGCGCTGAAGCTGCGCGGCGCCTGCATCGGCGGCACGAGCGCCGGTGCATCCGCGATGTCCGGCCACATGCTCGCGCAGGGCCGCGCGGAGCTGCATCCGGAGAAGGGTTCCGTGAGCCTGGGCGCGGGCCTCGGCTTCCTGCACAGGGTCGTGATCGACCAGCATTTCTCGGAACGCCAGCGCCTGTCGCGGCTGTTGTCCGTCGTCGCCCAGAACCCGTACCTGCAGGGGATCGGCATCGACGAGGACACGGCGCTCATCGTCGAGCGCGGCGTCGGCATCGAGGTGGTGGGCCAGGGCGCGGTCACCGTCGTCGATGGCCGCACGATGTCGTCGAACGTGGCCGAGATCGCGAATCACGAGACGCCGGAACTGATCGACGTCCGTCTCCACCTGCTGCCCGCCGGCAGCAGGTACGCACTACCCGGCAGCGACGACAACGCGAGACGCATCCCGCTGCCGCTGCTCGAGTTTTTGGAAAACATCACGAAACGGAATCCGATCTCTTGACGTCTTCCCCACCAAAAAGGACGGGGATTCCTGCAGCCAGCGTCGCACGTCCGCGACGGAGAATGTTTATTGCAGCATTGATATCGCGATCATGTGTACAACCGCAAACACTACACGGCCACTCTCTTATTCCAAGGTCTGCGATACCTTTCGGCCGCGAATCGGGCATGGCGCCGCAATCCGAACAGACTTGGGACGTAAAGCTTTCGTCGACTTCCTCGAACCACGCGCCATGCTTAACAGCCTTGTACGCCAGTTGATGTTGGAAGCTCGACCAGCCAGCATCCAGGACAGACTTGGCCATGCTGGTCCTGGCGAGTCTGGCGGCGGCAACATTACCGACCGCAATATAGTCGAATTGCCGGACGATAAGGTCCGACAACTTGTGCGGAAAATCGTTGCGACGGTTCGCAATCTTTGCGTGGATCGCCCTGACGCGCCGCTTCTTGTGGGCGCGCTGCGCCAGCGCGAGAACTTGCTCGGTGCCACGATAGATACGCTGCGCTTCGATCTTTTCGCCGGTAGAAAGCGTCGCGAAGTCTTTCAGGCCAAGGTCGATACCGACACCGCGCAACGGTTGACGAGCATGGGTAGCGGGCGTGACCAGATCGATCACGATATTCAGGTACCAGTTCCCTCGCGCGTCGCGCGAAAAGTTGGTGCCACGCAGTGCATCCTTTTGCCGATCGTTGCAGTAATTCCAGACGAAGTTGCACGCGCGAGACTGCCTGTCAAGCAGCCCGTTCAGGGACTTCACCCGGTAACGATACACAAGAATCATGCTGTGATTATAGGCAGCGTTTTTAGCAACCGAAAGGCATCGATTGCTGCGCAATCGGCTGCTTTCCTCCCCACCCTGAAGGGTGGAGTTTCTCGGAGCACCTGATGAACATTGTAGAACAACGCTTCCTGCGCGGCCCGAGCCTGTATGCCGCGACGCCCTGCCTGCTGGCCGTTCTCGACCTCGCGGGGCAGCAGAACACGGCCGGCCTCGGCGCGCGCCTGCTGGCCCTGCTGCCCGCGATGCCGGCGGAAGCGGCGGCGCGCCTCTCCGATTGCCAGGCCGCGCACGAAGCGCTCGAATCCGTCGTGATGGAATTGCAGCGCCTCGCCGGCGCACCCGGCACCTTCGGCATGACGAAAGTCGACCCGGCGAAACCGGGACAGGCCCGCGTCGTCTGCGGCTACACCGTGGAACAGGTGGCCGGCCGCGCGCTGCGTACGGCGGCCGCCATGATCGGTGCGTGCGCCCGCCACGAAGCGTTCGACCTGGACGCGGCGCTCGACGACCTGCGCGACACCGCGCACCGCCACGCCATCGGGACGAGCACGGCGGCCGTGCTGGCGGCCGCGCACCGGCGCGGCATCCCGAGCCTGCGCCTCATCGAGGAAGCGAATTTGTTCCAGCTGGGCTGGGGCAGCCGCCAGAAACGCCTGCAGGCGACGATCACGGGCGCGACGAACCACGTGGCCGTCGGCATCGCCAGCGACAAGCAGCTGACCAAGACGCTGCTCGACCAGGCCGGCGTCCCCGTGCCGGCGGGCGCCACCGTCACCACGCTCGAACAGGCGCTGCGCGAGGCGCGCCGCATCCGGGGTCCGGTGACGGTCAAACCGCTGGACGCGAACCAGGGCAAGGGCGTGACGGTCAACTGCGCGACACCGGAAGAGATCGGGCGCGCGTTCGACTTCGCCCGCAAGTACGGCCGCCACGTCATCGTCGAGGAATTCCTGCAGGGCCGCGACTACCGCGTGCTCGTCACGGGCCGCAAGGTGGCCGCCGCATCGTGGCGCCGGCCGCCGCACGTGACGGGCGACGGCGTGTCGACGGTACGAGAACTGGTCGACGTCGAGAACCGCAACCCGGCGCGCGGCGACGGCCACACGAACATCCTCACGAAGATCCCGCTGGACGACCTCGCGCTGCAGGTGCTCGCGAGCCAGGGCTACGACCTGGACTCGGTCCCCGCCGAAGGCAGCGTGGTCGACCTGCGCGGCAACGCGAACCTGTCGACCGGCGGCACCGCCGAAGACGTGACGGACCTGCTGCCGGAAGAGACGCGCGACATCTGCGTCCGCGCCGCCCGCACGATCGGCCTGGACGTCGCCGGCATCGACATCGTCTGCCAGGACATCGCCCGCCCGCTGCGCGAGCAGAACGGCGGCATCATCGAAGTCAACGCGGCCCCGGGCATCCGCATGCACCAGTACCCGAGCCGCGGCACGCCGCGCGACGCGGGCGCCGCCATCGTCGACGCGCTGTTCGGCGAGGACGACGGCCGCATCCCCGTCGTCGCCGTGACGGGCACGAACGGCAAGACGACGACGAGCCTCCTGATCGCGCACGCGACCCGCCTCGCGGGCCTGCGCACGGGCGTAACGACGACGGAAGGCGTGTACATCGACGGCGAACGGATCGTGAAAGGCGATTGCACGGGCTACCGCTCGGCGCGCACCGTCCTCGCATCGCCCGACGTCGACTTCGCCGTGCTGGAGACCGCGCGCGGCGGCATCCTGAAACGCGGCCTCGCGTTCGACCGGTGCGACGTCGCGGTCGTGCTGAACGTGTCGGCCGACCACCTGGGCCTGGACGGCATCGACACGGTCGAGGCGCTCGCGCGCGTAAAATTCGTCATCGCGGAACGGGCGCGCCGCGCCGTCGTGCTGAACGCCGAGGACGACCATTGCGTCGCGATGTCGTCCGAGCTGGAACATGGCGTCGAGATCCTGTATTTCTCGCTCGACGCCGACAATCCGGTCCTGCTGCGCCACCTGGAAAACGGCGGCCGCGGCGCCTACCTGGAAGACAACATGATCGTGCTGGCGACCGGCGCGCGCCACGAGGCGCTGCTGGACGTGCGCACGATGCCGTGCACCTTGAAGGGCGCCGCCCGCTACAACATCGCCAACGCGCTGGCCGCCGCCGCCGCGCTGAGCGCTTCGGGCTTCGGCAACCTGGAGATCGCGGCCGGACTGCGCACCTTCGTCTCCGACTGGAAGCACAACCCGCTGCGCTCGAACGTGTTCGACGTCGACGGCGTGACCGTCATCTTCGACTACGCCCACAACACGGCCGCCTATGCCGCGCTCGCGGAGACGGCGCGCGCGATGACCCCGGGCCGCCTCGTCGGCGTCGTCGCGGCCCCGGGCGACCGGCGCGACGAAGACCTCGTGGCCATCGGCGAGACGTGCGCGGCGGGCTTCGACGAGCTGGTCGTGTACGAGACGGAAAACCGCGGCCGCGCATCCGGCGAGGTGGCGGCGCTGCTCGTGCGGGGTGCGCGCCTCGGCAAGTACGAGACGGACCACCTGCAGGTCGAGCTGGACGTGCACGAGGCGATCCGCGCGGGTCTCGCGCGCTGCGAGCCGGGCGACGTGCTGGTGTTCGGCTGCGGCTCGGCACTCACGGAACTGACGGAGGCGATCCGGCCGACGTCGCCCGCGACGGCGAGCAGGATCGAAGCGGAAGCGGTATAAAAAAACGGGCCCGCGGGCCCGTTTCTCCTTGGTGCAGAATGCGACTCAGATCGCGCGGCGTACCAGCAATTCCTTGATCTTGCCGATGGCCTTGTTCGGGTTCAAACCCTTCGGGCACA
>CBIHQW010000053.1:0-14657 GCA_966212285.1 Massilia kyonggiensis | reverse complement strand
CAGACGACGCCGGAATTCATGTCGCTGAACCCGAACAACAAGATCCCCGCGATCATCGACCCCGATGGCCCGGGCGGCAAGCCGCTGCCGCTGTGGGAATCGGGCGCGATCCTGCTGTACCTCGCCGAAAAGACCGGCAAGCTGATCCCGGCCGATCCGGCGCTGCGCTACCAGACGATCCAGTGGCTGATGTTCCAGATGGGCGGCATCGGCCCGATGTTCGGCCAGCTGGGCTTTTTCCATAAGTTCGCCGGCCGCGAGTACGAGGACAAGCGCCCGCGCGACCGCTACGTGCACGAAGCCAAGCGTCTGCTGGGCGTACTGGACGGCCACCTGAAGGGCCGCGACTGGATCATGGGCGACGAGTACACGATCGCCGACGTCGCGACGTTCCCGTGGGTGAACAACCTGGTCGGCTTCTACGACGCGGCGGAGATCGTCGGCTTCGACCGCTTCCCGGAAGTGGGCCGCGTGCTGGAAGCGTTCCGCGCGCGCCCCGCCGTCATCGAGGGTCTGCAGATCCCACGCGCGCCCTCGGCTTAAGACAGAGTGCGCAGGTCCGCGATCACCTCGGCGCCAAACCCGGCGCCGAGCAGGTAGTCGACGAGACGCTCCGCGCATTCGTCCGGCTCGACGAGCGCGCCCGTCTCCTTCAGGTCGACGAAGCGCTTGCGCAGCGGGAAACGGTCTTCCGTCGTGGCGCGGATCTCGGCCTGCATGTCCGTGTCGATGACGCCGGGCGCGAGGCTGCAGATGCGCACCCCGCGTTCGCAATCGAGGGCGACGGCGCGCGCGTGCTGGTCGAGGGCGGCCTTCGTGGCGCAATAGACGCTCCAGCCCGGGTAGGCGTTGCGGCCGGCGCCGCTGGAAATGTGCAGGATGCGCCGCTGCGCCCCGCCGCTGGCGCGCACGACGGCGGCGGCGAGCGCCATCGGCGCCGCCACGTTCAGCTGCACGGCGCGCAATACCGCCTGCGGATCCTGCGCGTCGAGCGGGCCGACGGGGCTGACCATGCCCGCATTATTCAGCAGCAGGACGGCGCCGGTGCCGTCCAGGTAATCGCCCAGCATGCCGTCCGCGAGCCAGCGCGACAGCGCCACGCTGTCGGCCAGGTCCAGTTCGACCTCGTCGAACAGGTCGGGATACACGTCCGCCAGGTCGGCCGAACGGGTGCGCGCCAGGCCGAGGACGGGCACGCCCCGCGCCAGCAGATTGGCGGCGAGCGCGGCGCCGAGGCCCCTCGTGTGGCCGGTGACGATTGCTTTCATTGGATTCTCCTGGGGCGGTAAAGGAAATGTTAACCCAAGGACGTCCTACCGCCAATCGTGCGCACCTATACGAACGTATGAGGGCCCATACCGAGGTCTGATGGCGCGCCGCGCGCGGCCGGCCTACGATGCTGGCATTTCGACAAGGAGACCATCATGCCGCTGCATCGCCTGCTCCGTTTGACCGCCGCGCGCCGCCGCCTCACGGAGTGGCTGATCCTGGCCGCGGGCCTCGTATCGTCCGGCCTCGCGCTGGCCTGGATGGTCTGGACCGAGCGCGGCGAGGCGTTGTCCGAGGACGCCGACCGCATGCGCGCCCAGGCCGTCGTCATCGACCAGACGCTGCACCGCCAGCTCGAGGGCATCCGCTGGGCGCTGGACGGCTCGCGCGCCGCGCTGGCGCCGAACGGCGGCTGCGACCTGGCCTGCCGCCGCACCCTGCTCCAATCCCTGAAGCGCGCCATGCCGGGCGTGCGCGCGCTGCTGGCCGTCGGCCCGGGCGGCCGCATCGAGATCTCCGACGACGACCTGGGCGACCGCCGCCTCGACGACAAGCGCTTCCTTGCCCAGGTGCCGCACATGTGTGACGGCCGCACGTTGTACCTGTCCGATCCGTACGAGATCCAGCCGAACCAGTTCAACCTGAAGGTGGCGATGTCGCTCGACGCGGGCGACGGGTGCGGCCACGGCGCCGTCGCCGCGATCCTCAATCCGGAATACTTCGACGCCGTGATGCGCTCCGCGCTGTACGCGCCCGACATGACGATCACGATCACCGACCTGGAGGGCCACCGCCTGCTGTACGTCCCGCCCGATCCGGAAGTGATGCGCGCGGGCGCCCTGCACCCGGATGCGATGCTGGCCGCGCACCGCGCCAGCGGCGAACGGGTGTCGGTCCGGCGCGGCGTGGGTGCCGACGGCGTCGACCGCCTCGTCGTCCAGCGCAGCATGCGGGTGGAAAACCTGGGCATGGACCGCGGCCTCGTCGTCGCCCTCGCCCGCGACGCCAGCCGCATCAACGCCGGCTGGCACCGCCTCGCGCTCGTCTCCACCACGGCCTGGACGCTGTTCTGGTCCGCCTGCGCGGCCGCCCTGCTGTTCGCCCAGCGCCGGCGCGCCGCGCTGGAACGGCTGGCGCGCAATGCCGAAGCCGAACGCGCCGCCACCGCCGAGCGCGTGGAACTGGCGCTGAACGGCGCGAGCCTGGGCCTGTGGGACTGGCACATCCCGTCCGGCCGGCGCACGGTGGACGGGCGCGCCTGTGCCATCCTCGGCTACACCCGCGACGAGCAGAACCGCCAGAGCGACGAAGGCGACATGTTCTCCCCCGTCCATCCGGAAGACCGCGAGCTGCTGCGCCATGCGCTCGACCAGCACCTGCAGGGCGCGGTCCCCGCGTTCGAGGCCGAGTTCCGCATGCGCCACCGCAACGGCCATTGGGTGTGGGTGCAGTCGCGCGGCAAGGTCGTCGAGCGCGGGCCCGATGGCCAGCCCGTCCGCATGGTCGGCACGCGCACCGACATCAGCGCGCGCAAGCAGGCCGAGGCGGATATCGCCCATCTCGCATTCTACGACGGCCTGACCAACCTGCCGAACCGCCGCCTGCTGATGGACCGCCTGGGCCATGCCGTGGCCAAGTGCGAGCGCAACGGCGGCTTCGGCGCCGTGCTGTTCGTCGACCTGGACAACTTCAAGACCCTGAACGACACGCGCGGCCACGACATGGGCGACCGCCTGCTGGAAATGGTCGCGTTCCGGCTGCAACAGGTCACGCGCGAGGCGGACACCGTGGCCCGCCTCGGCGGCGACGAATTCGTGTTGCTGCTGGAAGACCTGGGCACGTCAAGCGTCGATGCGACGGCGCACGCCGAGCTGGTGGCCAGCAAGATCCTGGGCACGCTGTCCCTCGCCTACACGCTGGACGGCCACGAGCTGCGCAGCACGCCCAGCATCGGCGTCTCCCTGTTCGGCAATGCGAACCACGTCGTGCACGACCTGCTGCGCCAGGCCGACATGGCCATGTACGAGGCCAAGTCGGCCGGCGGCGCCACGTTCCGCTTCTTCGACCCCAGCATGCAGGCCGCCGTCGACGCCAGCACGAGCCTGGAGACCGATCTGCGCTTCGCGCTGGCGCGGCGCGAGTTCGAGCTGTATTACCAGCCCGTCGTCAACCCGATGGGGCTGATGGTCGGCGTCGAGGCGCTGATCCGCTGGCACCATCCGAAACAGGGCCTCACGGGCCCCGGCACGTTCATCGCCCAGGCCGAGAAATCCGGGCTGATCGTCGGCATCGGCGACTGGGTGCTGCAGGAAGCGTGCCGCCAGCTCGCGCGCTGGTCCATTGATCCGGCCGCGCAGCACTTCACCATCGCCGTCAACGTCAGCGCGCGCCAGTTCCGGCAGGAGGATTTCGTGCCGCGCCTGCTCGAGATCCTCGCGCACAGCGGGGCCGACCCGCGCCGCCTCAAGCTCGAGCTGACGGAAAGCGTGCTGCTGGCCGACGTGGAGGACACCATCGCGCGCATGACGGCGCTGAAAGAGCAAGGCATCGGCTTCTCGCTCGACGATTTCGGCACCGGCTATTCGTCGCTGAGCTATCTGCAGCGGCTGCCGCTGGACCAGCTCAAGATCGACCAGTCGTTCGTGCGCGACATGCTGAGCGTGCCGCACGCCGCAAGCATCGTCCAGGCCATCGTGCACCTGGCGGGGAATCTCGGCCTGCACGTCGTGGCCGAGGGCGTCGAGGACGAAGCGCAGTGGGACCAGCTGCGCACACTGGGCTGCGGCGGGTTCCAGGGCTATCTGTTCGCGCGGCCGATGCCTCTCGCCGAGCTGGCCGCGCTGGCCGGGGAAGACGCCGTGCCCGCGTGAGACCATCCATTCAGCCAGTTGGCCGCCGGCGCGCGCCGATGTATGCTCGCGGCTGAACTGGAGTCCTTACATGCCGCGACGCCGCACCCACCCCGTGCAATCCGCCATCCTGCTGCTTCTCACCGCCGCGATCTTCGCGGTCGACGCCTTCACGCGGCTCGACACGGCCATCGCCGTGATGTACGTCGTCGTGCTGCTGCTGGCGTCGCCCGTGTGGCCGCGCCGGTACACGCTCGCGCTGGGCGCGGCCTGCGTGCTGCTGACCATGGGCGCCTACGCCGTCGCGCACGGCCTGCGCGTGGCGCCGTCCCCGGCCGGGCGTGCCCTCGTCAGCATCGCGGCCATCGCCATCACGACCTGGCTCGTCATCCAGCGCCAGCAGGCCACGGACCGGCTGCGCCAGCGCGAGCAGGCATTGCGCCGCAGCCAGGCCTTCCTCGCCGGCGCCCAGCGGCTCACGCGCACGGGCAGTTTCGGCATCCGCGTGCCGGACGGCACGATGGTGTGGTCCGAGGAAGCCGCGCGCATCTTCGGCTATCCGGGCGACGCCGCGCCCGACATGGACCGCGTGCTCGCGCACACCCTGCCCGAAGACCGTGCGCTCGTCACGGCCGCCCTGCGCCGCACGTTCGCGTGCGAAGGCCACATCGACGTCGCGCACCGCCTGCTGCTCCCGGACGGCACGATCCGCCACGTGCACGTGCTGGCCGAGGCCTCGTACGACGCCGACGGCCGCTGCGAATACCTGGGCGCCGTCACGGACGTCACCGCGCGCGTGGAAGCCGAACAGCAGCTGCACGCATCGCACGTCCAGCTGGCGCACGCGGCCCGCGTCAGCATGCTGGGCGAACTCGCGGCCTCCGTCGCGCACGAAGTCAACCAGCCGCTGACGGCGATCGTCGCCAACGCCCAGGCCGGACGGCGCTGGCTCGGCCGCGCGGAGCCCGACATCGGCGAGGCCCTCGGCGCGCTGGACGGCATCGTGCAGGCGAGCGAACGCGCGGGCCAGGTCATCCGCCGCATCCGCGCGCTGGCCCGCCGCACCGAACCGGAACACGTGGCGCTGGACCTGAATGTGCTCGTGCAGGACACGGTCGAACTGCTGCAGCGCGAACTGGACCGCCGGCCGCTGGCGCTGCGCGTGGACCTGGCGCCCGGCCTGCCGCCCGTGATGGGCGACCGCATCGAGCTGCAGCAGGTCTTGATCAACCTCGTCATGAACGCGCTGCAGGCGATGGACGGCCTCGCGGATAACCGCCTGGAACTGCGCCGCCTGGAACTGCGCCGCCTGGAACTGCGCACGCGCCAGGACGACGGCATGGTCCTCGTGAGCGTGCGCGACAGCGGCCCGGGCATCGCCGACGCCGACGGCGCGCGCCTGTTCGAACCGTTCTTTTCGACCAAGGCCGACGGCATGGGCCTCGGCCTGCCGATCTGCCGCTCCATCATCGCCCGCCACGGCGGCCGCATCGCCGCGCGCAGCACGCCGCCCGGCTCCACGTTCAGTTTCGACATCCCCATCCATCAGGAAGCAGCCCTCCATGAACAGCAGTCCGACGCCCTCCCGTGAACTCGTGTACGTCGTCGACGACGACGCCGGCGTGCGCGACAGCCTGTCCCGGCTGCTGCGCTCCGTCGGCATGGAGGTGGGAGTTTACGCCAGCGTGGCCGACTTCGCGCGCGCGCGCCGGCCGGACGTGTGCAGCTGCCTGCTGCTGGACGTGCGCCTGCAGGGCGCGAGCGGCCTCGATCTGCAGGACCAGCTGAACCGCGACGGCGTCCCGCTCCCGGTCGTGTTCATGACGGGCTTCGGCGACATCCCGATGACGGTGCGCGCCATGAAAGGCGGCGCCGTCGACTTCCTCGCGAAACCGTTCCGCGAACAGGACCTGCTGGACGCCGTCCACCAGGCCCTCGCGCGCGACCGCGAACGGCGCGCGAAGAGCCACGCGCACGAGGCGCTGGCGGCCCGCTACGCGTCGCTCACGCCGCGCGAAAAACAGGTCATGGCGCTGGCCGTGCGCGGCCTGATGAACAAGCAGATCGCGGGCGAAACGGGCACGAGCGAAATCACCGTCAAGATCCACCGCGGCAACGCGATGCGCAAGATGGAGGCGAAGACGTTCGCAGACCTCGTGCGCATGGCCGAGGCGCTTGATATCACACATGGCCAGGATGCCACTCATACCTAGGTATGATTCCGTGCGCATGGGACGGGACGGTATGCTGCGCGGCATGGATACCCTGAACCCGGCCCCGCACGTCGCGCTCGTCGACGACGACCCCGACGTGGGCACGAGCCTGCGCGGCCTGCTGCGCGCCTGCGGCTACCGCGTGAGCCTGTTCGCCAGCGCCCAGCAACTGCTGACCCGAGGCCTCGACGACGTCGACTGCGTCGTCAGCGATGTGCAGATGCCCGGCATGGACGGCTTTGCGCTGCTGGAACGGGTGCGGGCCATCGCGTCGGCGCCCCCGGTCATCCTGATGACCGCGTTCGCGGACGATCACGTGCGGCTGCGCGCACTGCGCGGCGGGGCGGCTTGTTTCCTGGCCAAGCCTGTCGATGCCGAGCAGTTGGCGGAGTGCGTGCGGCTGGCGTGCGCCGGGCCCGGCTGAACTGCAGCTAGACTGGCGATCCCTACCGCTTCGGGACGATGCCCATGAACCTGCTCTCTTCCATCCTGATCGGCGCCGTGGCCAGCGCACGGTCGATGACGCCGATGGCCGCCCTCGCGACGGCCCGCAAGCGCGCGATGGCCCGGGTGGGCCAGACACGCAGCGGCCTCGTCGAGGACGCGCTGGTGCTGGCCGCCGGCGCCGCCATCGTGGCGCTGGCGACGGGGCGGCGCCTCTAGCGGTCAGCGTACCGGTGCCGCGACCGGGGCCAGCACGGGGTTATCGCCCCGGTTGCGCGCCGGTGCCTTGTGCACCATCGTGTAGGCGTAGTCGACGCCCATGCCGTACGCGCCCGAGTGTTCCGTCACGATCTTCATCACGGCATCGTAGGTATCGCGGTGCGCCCAGTCGCGCTGCCATTCGAGCAGCACCTGCTGCCATGTCACTGGCACGACGCCCGCCTGCACCATGCGCTGCATCGCGAAATCGTGCGCATCCTTCGACGTGCCGCCCGACGCATCGGCCGCCATGTAGATCTCGTAGTCGCCTTCCAGCATGGCGGACAGGGCGAAGGTCGTGTTGCACACTTCCGTCCACAGGCCGGCGACGATGATCTTCCTGCGGCCGTTGGCCTTGAGGGCATCGCGCACCTTCTGGTCGTCCCAGGAATTCATCGACGTGCGTTCGAGGATCTGCTTGCCCGGGAAGACATCCAGGATTTCCGGGTAGGTCTTGCCGGAGAACGAATCGCTTTCGACGGTGGTGATCACGGTCGGGATGTCGAAGGCCTTGGCCGCCTTGGCGAGGCCGACCACGTTGTTCTTGAGGGTCTGGCGGTCGATCGACTGCACGCCGAAGGCCATCTGCGGCTGGTGGTCGATGATGATCAGTTGCGAGTTGTGCGGGGTCAGGACGTCGAGTTTGGCGTTGCTCATGATGTTCTCCAATATTATCGGGCTGGGTTCGATATTGCATCGAACATTTCGAAGCTCTGCGCTTCGTTGTTCGCTGCGATGGAGACATTATGCTGGGCCGCTCGAGATTAAAAAAACGAGAAAATTGCCAGTCTTTTATCGATTTTTTCGAACGTCGCTTCGACTGCCGGCAGCGGGCGCCGGCAGTCGCGCACCGGCATCAGTCGTTGATCCACTTGTATTGGACCGTGGACCAGCTGGGCTCGCCACCGCCGTCCTTGGCGACCGCGCCGAACTTGCACGTATAGCTGGCGCGCAGCGAGGCCCTGTCCAGTGCGCGGTGGCCGCTGGACTCGACCACCTTGGCCTGCTTCACCGAACCGTCGGCGCCTACCAGTACGGCCAGACGGACAGTGCCCTGGAGATAGTCATCCTTCAGGTCCGCCGTGTAGGCGGGAACGCCGCAGGTGGCGGATTTCAGGCGTGCCGGTTCGGCGGCGTGGGCCGTCAGGGACAGGACGGAAGCGATTGCAACAACGTGACGTTTACCGATCATGATCAGCTCCAGGTGGTTGGGTTCCAAAGAATCGCTGCTACGAATCCAATTTACTGCGGTTCAGCATCGTTGAAAAATTTATTGTTGGAATAGCAGTCATTCGCCGTCCGGTTATATCGACGATAAGCAAAACACATTGTTGTTCGAAACCGAATACTGAAGCCAATCACCCAAGGATTATCTTTCCCTCCAAATCAATCATCATGACTTCACTGTCAACCCACCAAGGAGGTCACGATGAACACCCAAGCCCAACACACCGCCCGCGTCGCCCTGGTCACCGGCGCCTCGCGCGGCATCGGCGCCGCCGTCGCGAAGCGTCTCGCCGCCGACGGTTTTGCCGTCGCCGTCAACTATGCCGGCAACGAAGCGGCCGCCAACGCCACCGTCGCCGCCATCGAGACGGAAGGCGGCCGCGCCATCGCCGTGCGCGCGGACGTCGCCAACGTCCACGACGTGAAAGCGATGTTTGCGACGATCGAAGAAAAGCTCGGCCGCGTGGACATCCTCGTCAACAACGCCGGCATCCTGCCGTACGTGACGATCGCCGAGACGACCGACGAGCAGTTCGGGCGCACGATGGCCATCAACGTCACGGGCACCTTCAACACGATGCGCGAAGCGGCGACGCGCCTGAACGACGGCGGTCGCATCGTCAACTTCTCCACGAGCGTGCTGCACATGGCGCCGCCGACCTATGGCGTGTACGTCGCCACGAAAGGCGCCGTGGAAGCGCTGACCCGCGTGTTCGCGAAAGAGCTGCGCGGCCGCGGCGTCACGTGCAACGCCGTGGCGCCGGGCCCCGTCGCGACGGAGCTGTTCCTGAACGGGAAATCGGAGGAGCTGATCCAGCAGATCGCCAAATCGGCGCCGCTGGAGCGCCTCGGCCAGCCCGAGGACATCGCCGGCGTCGTGTCCTTCCTGGCTGGTCCGGACGGCGGCTGGGTCAACGGCCAGATCCTGCGCGCCAACGGCGGCATGGCCTGAGGAGAACGACATGAACAAGCAGATCATCCTGATCACCGGCGCCGGCAGCGGCATCGGCAAACTCTCGGCGCAGGCGCTGGCGCGCGCCGGTCACACGGTCTACGCGACGATGCGCGACATCGGAGGACGCAACGCGGCCCGCGCCGCCGGGGCGCGCGACTGGGCGCGGCAGCACGGCGCCGACCTGCGGCCGCTCGAACTGGACGTGCTGTCGCAGGCGTCTTGCGATGCGGCCGTGGCGGCGGTCGTCGCGGAACAGGGCCGGCTGGACGTCGTCGTGCAGAACGCGGGCCACCTCGTCGTCGGCCCGACGGAAGCGTTCACGGCCGAGGAAGTGGCCAGGGTGCTCGACACGAACTTCCTCGGCGCCCAGCGCGTGCTGCGTGCCGCCCTGCCCCGACTGCGCGCCCAGGAATCCGGCCTGCTGCTGTGGATCTCCAGCACGACGACCAAGGGCGGCTTCCCGCCTTTCCTCGGCCCGTACGGCGCGGCCAAGGCGGCGATGGATTCGCTCGCGGTGTCGCTGTCGTACGAAGTGTCCCGCTTCGGCATCGAGACGGCGATCATGGTCCCCGGCGCGTTCACCCGCGGCACGGAGCACTTCCCCAGCGCGGGCAAGCCCGCAGACGCCGCACGGGCCGCCGCGTATGCCCGCTACGACGGGGTGCTGGACCAGGTGGGCGAACGCCTCGACGCGCTGACGCCGCCGGAGGCCGACCCGCAGGCCGTGGCCGATGAACTGGTGCGCATCGTCGGCCTGCCGCGTGGCCAGCGGCCGTTCCGCACCGTGGTCGATTTCGTCGGCGACGGCGCGCGCGAAGTGCTGGAGGTGGCGGAGGCCGTGCGCGTGGACTTCGCGCGCCGCATCGGCATCGCCGACCTCCTCGTACCCACCGTATAATCGCAGAGGGAGGTGGACGCATGTCGACGCAGATGGACCGGTTTCAGGAGATGCAGATTTTCGTGCGCATCGTGGAGCGCCGCAGCTTCACGCAGGCCGCCGAGGACCTCCTGATCCCGCGCGCCACCGCCACCAACGCGATCAAGCGGCTGGAAAACCGCCTCGGCACGCGCCTGCTGGAACGGACGACGCGCGCCGTCGCACCCACGCAGGACGGCGCCGCGTACTACGAGCGATGCGTGCGCCTGCTGGCCGACCTCGACGAAGCGGAAGACGCGTTCCGCGGCAGCGAACCCGCGGGCCTGCTGCGCGTGAACCTGCAGCCCACGCTGGCACGGTACTTCGTCTTTCCCGCGCTATCGGGATTCCTCGCACGCTACCCGCGCATCCAGCTGCACGTGGGCGAGGACGACCGCCTCGTCGATCTCGTGCGCGAAGGCGTCGACTGCGTGCTGCGCGCGGGCCAGCTGCACGATTCGTCGATGGTGGCGCGGCGCGCGGCCGACCTCGAACAGGTGACGGTCGCGAGTCCCGCCTACCTCGACCGCTTCGGCACGCCGGCCGCGCTGGCGGACCTCGTGCATCACCAGGCGGTGCATTACGTGTCGACGGCGACGGGACGTCCATACCCGCTGGAATTCATGACGGGCGCGGGCCTGAAGCTGGCGACGCCGCCCGGCGTCGTCTCCGTCACCGGCACGGAAGCCTATACGGCGGCCGCGCTCGCGGGCCTCGGACTCGTGCAGGTGCCACGCTACCGCATCGCCGGGCAGCTCGCGGACGGCCACCTCGTCGAGGTGCTGGCGGACGTGCCGCCGCCCACCATCCAAGTCTCCGTGATGTATCCGCACGCGCGCCAGCTGTCGGCCCGCGTGCGCGTGTTCGCGGACTTTCTCGTGCAGTGCTTCCGTCAGGCGTAGCCGGCATCGTCCAGCGGCACGAAAATTCCTGAAGGCAAAAACGCACCAAGCTCGTGCCTCTGCTTTGCCGCTCGTGGCAGAATGTGTCTCAACGAAGCTCCTCAAGACACGACATGCAGACCCCATCGATACCGCTCGACGAAGCGCGCCGGTTGACGGCGCTGCACGCCACCCGCCTTCTCCACAGTGCTCCAGAGGACGCGTTCGACCGCATCACACGGATGGCGAGCCGGCTGCTGAAGATGCCGATCGCGCTGGTCTCGCTCGTCGCCGAGGAAGACCAGTGGTTCAAGTCCCGCTGCGGCATCGACATGACGGGCACCAGCCGCGAGATCTCGTTCTGCGGCCATGCGATCCTCGACCACGAACCGCTGATCGTCCCGGACGCGACGAAAGATGCGCGCTTCGCGGACAACCCGATGGTGGTCAATCCGCCGCACGTGCGCTTTTATGCGGGCGTGCAGCTCTACTCGATCGACCGGATGCCGCTGGGGACCCTGTGCGTGCTGGACCGCGTCCCGCGCACGCTGAACGAGGAGGAGCTCGACATCCTGCGCGACCTCGCGCGCATGACGGAACAGCTGATCCACTTCCGCCAGCTGGCGACTGCGGCGCAATCGCTGCACTCGCACGTATATGTCGACAACGCCAACCCGGACCTCGCGGCGGCCGCGGGCCAGGTCGAATTCCTGCTCACGCACGACGTGCTGACTGGCCTCGCGAACCGCCAGGTGCTCGTGCGCACCATCGGCCAGAACCTGGACAAATGGAAGAGCGACGGCCTGCACACGCTGGTCGCGACGATCAACATCGACAAGTTCAAGCGCCTCAACGAGCTGCTGGGCCATCACGAGGGCGACAAGGCGCTCGTCGCCATCACGTGGAGCCTGCAGAACCTGCTGCGGCCGGGCGACATGCTGGCGCGCGCCGGCAGCGACGAATTCGTCGTGCTGCTGCCGGGCCTCGGCGACGACAGCGTCGCGCGCGACCGCCTGCGCCAGCTGCTGCAGGCCGCCACGCGCGAGTTCAAGACGCCGGGCGGCGCGATCCCGCTCACGTGCAGCATCGGCTATGCGATCTTCCCGGAAGACGGCACCGACGGCGACCTGCTGCTCAACAACGCCACGATGGCCGTGCGCCGCGCCAAGGCGCTGGGCGGCGGCCAGATCCAGCGCTATTCGGAAGAACTGAACCAGGCGTTGCAGCGCAAGCTCACGCTGGAAAACCAGCTGCGCCATGCGATCGAGCGCGGCGAACTGTATCTGCACTATCAACCCAAGACGGACCTGCACAGCGGCGGCGTCGCGGGGATGGAAGTGCTCGTGCGCTGGAAGCACCCGGACCACGGCAGCATCTCGCCGGCAGAATTCATCCCGATCGCCGAGGAGTCCGGCCTCGTCGTGCCGATCGGCGAGTGGATCCTGCGCACGGCCGTGGCCCAGCGCCGCGCGTGGAGCGACGCCGGCGTGCCGGACGTGCCGGTGGCCGTCAACCTGTCCGGCAAGCAGTTCCTGGGCACGGACGTCGTCGCGCTCGTCGGCGACGTACTGAAAACATCCGGCCTGCCCCCGCGCCTGCTGGAACTGGAACTCACGGAAAGCATCTCGATGGACGACCCGGCGCGCACCGCGGACCTGATGCGCCAGCTGCGCGAACTGGGCACCACGCTCAGCATCGACGATTTCGGCACCGGCTATTCGAGCCTCAGCTACCTCAAGCGCCTGCCCGTCGACAAGCTGAAGATCGACCGCTCGTTCGTCCTCGACGTACACCAGAGCGCGGAATCGCTGGCGATGGTGAAGGCGATCATCGCCATGGCCCACACGCTGCGCCTGGAAGTCATCGCCGAGGGCGTCGAGACGGACGAGCAACTGGCCGCGCTGCGCAGCGCGGGGTGCGACCAGATCCAGGGTGATTATTTCAGCAAGCCGCTGGATGCCGATGCCTGCGCCGGGTACGTGCGCCGGCACGGGGCCGCGGCGCGCCCGTAAAGACGGGCTCCTGCAACACGTTTCCGGCGAAATCATGGCCGGAATTGTGGAATCCCACATTAAGGCTTACAATGGTGACACGGAGCGTTGCCTAAATTCATGAGGCACATCCGTCGCTCAACGGGTCCGTCGCTTTCGGCCGCACGGACCGCATCCGATCATTGCAAACCTACCCCATAAGCATGCGTTACTCGAGTAACCATAAGGCCGAAACGCGTCAGCGCATCATCGGCGAAGCGTCGCGCCGCTTCCGCAAGGACGGCATCGAAGGCACCGGCCTCGTGCCGTTGATGAAGGCGCTCGGCCTGACCCACGGCGGTTTCTACGCCCATTTCGAATCCAAGGACGCCCTCGTGCAGGCGTCGCTGGAAGCCGCCGTCCAGCAGACGCTGGAACGCTGGCTGCCGGCGGCGAACGACGCGCCGGCCGAACCGTCGCCGCGCGCCGTCATCGACCATTACCTGTCCGCGGAGCACCGCGACGAACCGGGCGAAGGCTGCCCGCTCCCCACGCTGGCCGCGGAACTGGGCCTGCGCGGCCAGCCCAGCGCGACGGCCGACGCCATGGTGGCGCGCATGACGGCGCTGCTGGCGGACTGCCGCCTGACGCCCGCCGCCGGCGACCAGGGCATCATCGCCCTCGCCGCGATGGTCGGCGCCCTGACGCTCGCGCGCGCCGTGTCGGACCGCACCGCGTCGGACGCGATCCTCACGGCCGTGCGCGGCGCGCTGCAGCCGGAGGGCTGAGCGCCGTCAGGCGGTCCGCCTCGTCACGGCCGCGCCGCCGAACACGAGCTGCCGCACGAGCGGCCGTTCCGTGAAGCGCTGCGGGAAGATGGGTGCCGGCCGGCTGGCCGCGTCCAGGCGCGCCACGTGCTCCGCATCGAGCCTGACGCCCAGCGCGCCCAGGTTGTCCTGCGCCTGCGCGAGCGTGCGCGCACCGATGACGGGCGCCGTGACGGCCGGATGCAGCAAGGTCCACGCGAGCGCCACCTGTGCCGCGCTGGCGCCGGTCTCGCGCGCCACGGCCTTCACTTCCTCCGCGATGCGCAGCGACGCCTCGTTCAGCAACCCCGTCGACGCGATCACGCCCTTGCGCGTGGCGGCCACGCCGGCGTCGTCGTTCGTCGCGAGGTCGGACGCCGCGTACTTGCCGCTCAGGATACCGCCGCCCAGCGGCGACCACGGCATCACGCCGAGCCCCAGCGCGCGCGCCATCGGCATCAGTTCGTGTTCGACGCTGCGCTCGACGAGGCTGTACTCGATCTGGAGCGCGACGAACGGCGACCAGCCGCGCAGGTCGGCGATCGCCTGCAACTGCGCGACCCGCCACGCGGGCGTGTTGCAGATGCCGAGATAGAGCACCTTCCCGGCGCGCACCAGGTCATCGAGGGCACGCAGGACCTCGTCCGGCGGCGTCGTGTCGTCCCAGGCATGCAGGTGCAGCAGTTCGATGCGGTCGGTGCCGAGCTGGCGCAGGCTCTGCTCGACGGACCGGACGAGGTTCATGCGGTGGTTGCCGCCCGAGTTCGGGTCGCCCGGATCGCGCGCCATCGTGAACTTGGTCGACAGGACGATACGGTCGCGCCGCCCTTCCATCAGCTTGCCGAGGATGCGCTCGGACGCGCCGTTCG
>CBIHQW010000052.1:0-14661 GCA_966212285.1 Massilia kyonggiensis | reverse complement strand
GCTTCCACACGGCCATCAGGATCGGGAAGTTCCACGGGATGATCTGGCCGACGACGCCGAGCGGCTCGTGAAAGTGGTAGGCATAGGTCTGGTCGTCGATGGTCGAGATGGCGCCTTCCTGCGTGCGGATGCAGCTCGCGAAGTAGCGGAAGTGGTCGATCGCCAGCGGGATGTCGGCGGCCATCGTTTCGCGGATCGGCTTGCCGTTGTCGATGGTCTCGGCGGTCGCGATCAGGCGCAGGTTCTGCTCCATGCGGTCGGCGATGCGGTTCAGGATGTTGGCGCGTTCAGCCGGCGACGTCTTCGCCCAGGCGTCCTTGGCGGCGTGCGCCGCGTCCAGCGCCAGCTCGACGTCTTCGGCCGTCGAACGCGCGATTTCGCAGAACGGCTGGCCGCTGATCGGCGTGACGTTGGCGAAGTACTCGCCCTTGACCGGCGCGACGAATTTACCGCCGATGAAGTTGTCGTAGCGTTGGCGGAACGGGTTGGCGACGCCGAGTTTGCTGATGTCCGCGAGATTCATGTCATCCTCTTTCACTATGAGTTGGAATAGGCCGTTGCCGGCGCAGGTGTTTGTTCGGTACATCCCTTCTTTCGCAAACCCCGTGCCAGCCCGCTTTCCCCTGTTTTTGCCGTGTTGGGCCGCCTGGCGCCGGCCGTTTCTGGTACAGGTGTCACAAACTTGAACAGGTCAGCGGATCACCACGCCCCACGGCAGCTGGCCCACGGCGATGTCGCCCGTTTTGCTCCCCGCGGCCGTGTCGATCACGGACACGCTGTCCGAGCGCCCGTTCGCCACGTACAGCCGGGTGCCGTCCGGCGTCAACGCCATGTTCCACGGCCGCTTGCCGACGGCGATGGTGGCGTCCACCGCGTTGCGCGCCGGATCGATGCGCATCACGCTGCCGTCCGCGCCATTCGACACGAACACGGTCTTCCCGTCGGGCGACACGACGATGCCGGCCGGGTTCTTCCCCGCCGGGATGGTCGCGATGCTGCGGCGTTTTTCGATGTCCAGCACATACACCGCGCCCGCCAGCTCGCACGCGACGTACGCCCGCGCGCCATCCGGCGAAAAGCCGATGCCGCGGGGACGCAGGCCCACCGCGATCGAGCCGACCTGGCGCCGCGCAGCGACGTCGATCACGTCGACCTGTTCCGCGTTCTCGGCCGAGACGAGCAGCCAGCGCCCGTCCGGGCTGAACACGGCATGCTCGGGGTTCTGGCCCTGCACGGGGATGTCGGCGACGAGCTTGCGCGCGGCGGCATCGATGAGCGCCACGCTGTTGCTGTCTTCCACGGCGACGGCGACCCAGCGGCCGTCGCGCGACGCGTTCACGCCTTCGGGCGAGCTGCCGAGCGGGATCGTCGCCAGGGTCGCGCCGCTGGCGGCATCCAGCACGAGCAGCGCACTGCCGGCGGCATCGGTGACGTACAGCCGGCTGCCCGCCGGATCGGCCGCGATACCGCGCGGACGCTTGCCGGCCGCGATCTGGCGCACGGCCGCACCAGTGGCCGTGTCGATCACGCTGACGTTGCCGGATTTTTCGTTGGGGACGTAGGCGAAGGGGGCGGCCTGCGCGGCGCCGAAGCTGCAGGCCAGCAGGACGATGAGGGAACGAATGCGCAACATGATGATCCTCCGAGGGTGAGCGATACTCTCTGGATTGCAAGCGCCATGCCATGCGGGCAGCACGTTTCTGCCCTGGCAGGTATATTGCATGCGCTGATGGTCAGCGCCCGGACGACAAGGGCGGACCATTCGACAGGAGACAAGATGAATCACCGTTTGAATTTCGTGGCGGCGCTGTTCGCCGCCGCGCCCCTGGCCGCCGCCGTGGCCGCACCCGATGCGCCGATGAGCGTGGTCGTCGTCAGCGCCACGCGCGCCGAGCACCCGAGCTTCGACCTGCCGGCCGCGATCGACGTCGTCGACGCGGACCGCATCGGCGCGGCCCAGCCGCGCGTCAACGCGTCCGAGGCGCTGACCGCCGTGCCGGGGCTCGTCGTGCAGAACCGCCAGAACTATGCGCAAGACCTGCAGATTTCCTCGCGCGGCTTCGGCGCCCGGTCCGCGTTCGGCGTGCGCGGCGTGCGCCTTGTCGCGGACGGCATCCCGGCCACCATGCCGGACGGCCAGGGCCAGGCCGCGACGTTCAATCTCGACATGGCCGAGCGCATCGAAGTCCTGCGCGGCCCCTTCTCCACCTTGTACGGCAACCATGCCGGCGGGGTGATCCAGTTGTTCACCCGTGATCCACGTGGCGCACCGTACATCGAAACAAATGTCTCCGCCGGCAGCGACGGCATGCGCAAGCTCGATGTCAATACGGGCGGCAAACAGGGTGCCTTCGGCTGGCTGCTGGACGGCTCGCGTTTCGAGACGGACGGCTACCGCGCCCACAGCGCCGCCACGCGCGACCAGGCTTATGCGAAGCTGACCTTCGACACCTCTACGACCGGCAAGCTGACGGTGACGGCCAGCGGCCTGCGCCAGGACGACACGCAAGACCCGCTCGGCGTGACGTGGGCGACGTTCCAGCGCGACCCGCGCGCCGGCGAGATCGATGCGACGGACACGCAGACGCCCAAGCGCACGCTGGCCGACCGCTACGACACCCGTAAAAGCATCCACCACACGCAGGTCGGCCTCGCGTGGGACGAGAAATTCGGCCAGGACCGCCTGCACGTCGCGGTCTATGGGGGCAACCGCAGCGTGATCCAGTACCAGTCGTTCTCGAAGGCGTTCCAGGCCCCGGCCAGCCATTCCGGCGGCGTGGTCGACTTCGACCGCGATTTCTACGGCATCGACGCGAACTGGCTGATGGTGCGCCCGCTCGGCGACGGTACGCTCCGCACGACCGTCGGCCTGGAAGCCGGCAAATCGAACGATGCGCGCAAGGGTTACGAGAACTACGTCGGCACCACGTTCGGCGTGAAGGGGAACCTGCGCCGCGACGAGGAAGACGACGTGCGCAACGTCGATCCTTACCTGCAGCTGGAATGGGAGCGCGGACAATGGGTGTTCACGGGCGGCCTGCGCCACAGCCGCGTGAGCTTCGACGTCGACGACCACTACTTCGCCAACGGCAACGACGGCGGCAGCGTCGACTACCGCCACACGACGCCGCTCCTGGGCGTGCTGTACAAGGTCACGCCGACCCTGAACGTCTACGCCAGCGCGGCGCGCGGCTTCGAGACGCCTACGCTGAACGAAGTGTTCTACTCGGGCACGGGCAACGGCTTCAACTACCGGCTCGGCGCGGCCACGAGTACGCAGCTGGAGGCGGGCGCCAAAGCGCTGATTGGCCAGGACGTGCGCGTCAACGCGGCGGTATTCCAGGTGCGCACGCACGACGAACTGGTCGTCGACAGTTCCAGCGGCGGCCGCACCAGCTACCGCAACGCGAGCGCCACCCTGCGCCAGGGTCTGGAACTGTCGCTCGACGCCGACCTGCGCGCGGGCTTTTCGGCGCGCGTGGCGGCCACGGTGCTGCGCGCGATCTACGACGAAGCGTTCACCGGCGTCGCCGAAGGCAACCGCCTGCCCGGCGTGCCGCGAACGAGCCTGTTCGGCGAGCTGGCGTGGAAGGATGCGGACGGGCGCCTGCAGGCGGCGCTGGAAACCATCGCCAGCGGCAAGGTCAATCCGGACGATGCCAACGCGGCGACGCCGGCACCGGGCTATGCGATCGTCAACGCGCGGGTGCAGGCCAGCCAGCCGCTGGGCGCGTGGCGCGTGCGCGAATACGCCCGCGTGAACAACGTGTTCGACCGTACGTACGTCGGCTCCGTCATCGTCGGCGACAGCAACAAGCGTTATTACGAACCGGCGCCGGGCCGCAACTGGGTGCTGGGCGCCAGCATCCAGTACCAGTTCTGAATACGCGAGGCGCATAACATTCATGCACGCCGGCGTATGACCGGCGTGCGCGTTGCCTGTTACGCTCGCGTGATGGACAAACTCTCGGAATGGCAAACGCGTGTCGACCTCGCCGCGTGCTATCGGTTATGCGCGCTGTACGGCTGGGCCGACGGCATCTACACCCACATCTCGGCCGCCGTGCCCGGCGAGCCGGGCCACTACCTGATCAACGCGTTCGGCTTGTGCTTCGATGAAGTAACGGCGTCGAACCTCGTCAAGGTCGACAGCGCCGGCAACGTCGTCGGGGCACTCCCCGCCTCCGTGAACCAGTCCGGCTTCCGCCTGCACGCGGCCGTGCACAAGGCGCGGCCCGATGCCGCCTGCGTCATGCACCTGCATAACCCCGCGAGCATCGCCGTCGGCATGCAACCAGACGGCCTGCTGCCGCTGTCGCCGTACGCGCTGCGCTTCTACGGCGAACTCGCGTATCACGACTACGAAGGGATCGCGATGACGCCGGGAGAGCAGGCGCGCCTCGTCGACAACCTGGGCCACCGCCCTGCGATGCTGCTGCGGAACCACGGCAGCCTGACCGTGGGCCGTACGATCGCGGAAGCGTTCGTGCTGATGGAAACGCTGGACCGCGCCTGCGAGGTGCAGCTGCGCGCGCAGGCGCCCGGCGTGCCGCTCGTCCGGCCCACGGACGCGATGTGCGCGACGGCCCATGCGCAGCTCGTGGGCGACGGCTCGCCCGAAGGCGTGCTCGAATGGCCGTCATTGCTGCGCCGCCTGGACGCCGCCAGTCCCCAATACCGAACCTGAAGGAACCCCTATGCCGACCATTAACGTTCAACTGTTCGAAGGCCGTACGCCGGAACAAAAGCGCGCCTTCGTGAAAGCCGTCACGGAAGCCACCGTCAAGTCGCTGGAATGCCCGCCCGACTCCGTGGACGTCCTCATCCACGAAGTCAGGCGCGAGCACTGGGCCACGGGCGGCAAGCTGTGGTCCGACGAATGATCAGGGCCTGACGACCTGCACCCCGTACTTCGCGAAGATCGTCTTCAGTTCGCCGCTGGCCGCCAGATCGTTCAGCGCGGCCTGCAGCTGGCGCGCGAGGCCGAGGTTATCCTTTTTCACTGCCATGCCGACCGCCCAGCCGCCGCGCGGCAGGCGGTCGAACGGCACGTCCTGCAGCGGGAACGCGGGATCGCCCTTCATCACGGATTCGATCTGGGCACGCGTGGCCAGCACCGCATCCAGGCCCCCCGCCTTCAGCTGTTCCAGCGCCTCGGTCGCGGTCGGGTAGATGTGCACCTGGTCGCGGAAGCGCCCCCCGCCCTCGCCCAGCATCACCATGCCGGAGATCGACACTTTCTCGACGCCGATGCGCTTGCCCGCGAGCGCCTCCACGCCATCGAACTGCGGAATCGCCTGCGCGCTGCGCACGAGCCGCACGGTCTCGACATAATAGGGCGCGAAGATCTCGACCTGCGGATTCGCATTCATCAGCATGCGATCCACGGGAACGTGCAGCATCACGTCGGCCGGCCCGTAGCCGAGGTAGTGGCCCTTCCACACCATGTTGCGCAGGTCGTCGCCGAGGTCGTCGCCGGCATTGAACGGCAACAGCGTCGGCTTCAGACCGAGCTTGCCGGCCAGCGCGGCGCCGAGGTCGGCGTCGATGCCCTGGCCCTTGTCGGAAAACGGCGCGAGATCGTTGTACACGGCCACCTTCAGGTGGCCCGCCTCGCGCAGCACGCGATTGTCTGCCGCGCGGGCGGGTGCGGCGATGCCCGCACCCAGCAGCAGGCCGGCGGCGAGCACGCGCCGGCGCGATGGCGACGTCGGGGTCGACATGACGGCCTCAGTCGGCGGCGCGGCGGGATTCGAGGTAGGTCTTGATGGCCCACATCGCTTCCTGGTTGAACACGCCTTCGAACGGCGGCATGTAGACCGCGCCGTTGCGCACCTTGCCGTGGCGGATGCTGGTCAGGTAGTAGTTGTCGACTTCCTTGTAGCAGGCGTCCTTCTTTTTCTCGTTCTTGATGCCGGTGCAGTCGCGGTCCAGCAGGCGCAGGTCCGGCGCGATCCCGCCCGACACCGCTTCGAGTCCGTGGCAGCGGGCGCAGTTCTGCGTGTAGGCCGATGCGCCGATCTTCAGCGCAAGCTTGTTGGTGCGGTACGGGTTCTCGTCGCGCCATTTGTCGCCCAGGGTGGGCAGGCCCGTCGTGTCGACGCCTTGCGGGACGACGTTGCCGTGCGCGTTGGCCCAGAGCGAGGTAAATGCGGCGGCGGCAACGGCGACTGCGCCGGCGGCGATGCGGAATGTGTGCTTCATGGTGATGTCTCCTGTAGGTTTATCGGTCTATCCCTACATGAGCAATCGGCGTGCCATGCGTCATACGCCCTGGATGACGGCGTTCGCGGCCCGGCGCTGTCCCAATTTGCAACAGGTGTCACATGTCCGCGCGTGCCAGCGCGCGTGTCGCCGCCTCCGGATACAGGTGTTCGAGCGTTTCCGCCGTCACGCGCCCCAGCAGCGCCTGCACGGACGCCGCGGCCGCCGCCGCATCGGGCGCGGCGCGTACGGCCTTCCACATCGGCGCCAGTTCGGCTTCGTGCGCGGCGACGCTGCGTTCGACCTCGGCCTGCCAGAACGGCGGCGCCTCGCCTTCGACGAAGTTGCCGCGTCCGCGCCCGAAATGGGCGACGGCAAGGTAGCGCAGCACGCTGCCGACGAGGAGCGTACGCAGGAACGGATCCGCGAACTGCACGGTCGGCCGGTCGCGGTCCGTCGTCGTGTTGAAACCCCAGGCCGCACCGGCCATCGTGAGCGCGCCGACGATCGCGCCGAGCAGCGCGCCGCCGCCCAGCGTGAGGCCGCCGGCCATCAGGTCGGCCGACAGGCCCGTCGCGGCGCCGGAAACGACGGCGCCCAGCAGCCCGGCCTGCGCCTTGTCGATGGGCGCGCGCACGGCGAAGTTCTCGCGCACGCGGGCATTGATGCGGCCCGCGTCGCCCGGATCGAGGCGGTGCAGGCGCAGCAGGCCGACAGTCGTGTCGCCGATGCGCCGCTCCAGCCGCTCGACGAGGCCGGCCATCGCCGCATCCTGGCGCTTCTGTTCATCCTTGCCGAGGCCGACGGCCTTCAGCGCGGACTTGAACAGGCCCGCCTTGCCCTCCTGCTCGATCGCCTGGCTGTCGCGCGCGGCGCCGGCCAGCATCTGCGCGCCGAGGTCCACGGCCTCGCGGAAGCGCTGCACATTGTTCGCCTGCCACGCGGCGAGCAACCGCGCATAGCCGTCGCGTTTCGATTCGTCGATCAGCTTGCCGACGCGTTCGTAGAACACGTCCTCGTGCACCCAGCAGCGCGCGAACGCGTCCAGCGCGAGCACGTCGCGCACGATCGTGTACTGGTCGAGATGCGCCTTCCAGCGCGTCTGCTCCGCCTGCTCCTGGTCGTCCGGCCGCGGTGGCCCCAGCTGGTTGAGCAGCACGACGACGGGTTTGCCGAGCCATTCCAGGATGCGCATCTCGGCCGGCAGATAGCCCGCGTCGCGCGGATCCTCGGACGAATTCACGAGGTACAGCACGACGTCGGCCGCATCCTTCGCCGCGCGCAGCGCCTGCTGGCTGAGCCAGAACGGCCGGTCGCGGTAGCGGTCGAACACTTCGCGCATGAACCAGCCGATCGGATTGCCGGCCTGCGCGAGGCGCTTCAGCAGCCGGACCGAATCGCCGAAGCCGGGCGTGTCCCACAACAGCAGGCGGTCGCCCGCGCCGCTGGTCTGCAAGGTATGCGCTTCGGCGAACACGGTCACGTGGGCGGCATCGCGTACCTCGCCCACGTCCATGCCGACGAGCGTGCGCGCCAGGGTCGTCTTGCCGTTGTTCGTGTGCGAGACGAGCGCGAACTGGATGTCCACGGGTTGCGCGCTCATGCGCCCCCCGATACGGGCAAGCCGCTGCCGAGATCGAGCGGATGGCGCTCCGGATGCAGCAGGTCGACGACGGTCGCCTGGATGTGGTGATACTGGCAGAACTGGTGCCACAGCGCGACACGCTCCACCAGGCGGGCGTCGGCGGCGCCGCGCTCCACCAGGCCCGATTCGTCGAGCAGCACGGCGATGCCGCGCGGCGTGTTCCGCGCCAGGTACTCGAGAAACGCGCCGTGGTTCTCGCGTTCCGGCGTCGCGGCCAGGTTGAACAGGACGGCCGTGATGGCGACGCCGGCATCGTCCAGGCGCGCGTCGCGAAGCAGCTCCTTCGGCTCCTCGCCGTACGGGCACGATGGCCGCAGCATCAGCTGCGCCTGTTCGCCGAGCACCATCGCCGCGACGGCCGCGAGGCCTTTATGACGCGCCTCGTCGACGGTGAAGCTGTACGGGATTACGCGCAGCACGGCCGGACCGGACGCGCCGACGCGGTCGGCCAGCAGCCGGTAATACGGCTCGCCGAGGTCGAGCGGGAAGCGGTGCGCGAGGCGGCGCGCGCGCAGGCCGGACACGATGGCCAACACGAGGCGCGGCAGCACGACCAGCAGGAACAGCGTCGCCGCATACAGGTGCACCCAGCGCGCGCCGCCCGCCGGCGACGGCTCCTGCACGAAGCGCAGCGCCTGCACATCGGCCAAGGTAAAGCCCTGCAGCGGGAACACGGCCAGCGCGGGCGTGAACAGGATCGAGAGCAGCGTGTGCACCTGCTGCGCATCGAGGAAGGTGCTCTCCCACCCGGCCGCGTACTGCGTCAGCACGCCACGCGCGTACAGCGACGCGATCGCACCGAGCGCGAACGCGGCGGCCGCGAGGTGGATCGTGCGGCCGAGGCGTAAATGCGTCAGCTTGGCTGTCAGGGCCGACCAGTCCGTGAAGTATTGGGCGATGCCGGCGGCGAGCGGCGCCGGCAGCTTGCGCGGCAGCGCGGCCTTGCCGACCGAGAGGCGCCGCAGCAGTTGCGGGCTCGCCCAGCCGGTGCGCTTCGACGGCACGAGTGCCCACACGATCAGCGCGACGTAGACGAGCAGATTCCACGCGAGGATCGCGAGCAGCGGCGCCGACAGCAGGTCGACGCGGTGCGGATTGCCGATGCGGTCCAGCCCCGCGCCGGCCGCGAAGCCGACGATGGGCAGCAGCACGGCCAGCATCGGCAGCAGGCTGCGCCGCTGGCGGAACGCGGCAAACGCGGGCGTGCGTTCGGCCAGCCGCTTGAGGACGAGTTCCGCACGCTGGCCGAGGAAGTGGTCGAGCCGCGGCTCGCTCTTGCCTTCGGCCGCCTGCCAGTGCGCCAGTTCGCGTGCGCTGCGGCTGGCGTAGACGCGATCGTCTTCCGACAGGATCTCGCGCTTCGTGTCGGCGGTTTCGATGGCGCGCATCAGGACGACATCGCGTGCGGTCCGTTCGTTCATGGGCCTCCTCGCTGGATGAATTGACAAGCTTATCAGAAATACCTCACCCATCCTTTCCCGCTTGTGCGCTTGTATCTGCCGAACTGCCGCGTCGGCACAAACAGGAAGGCGGCCAGCAGCGCCGCGATCGCCCAGACCTGCCAGACGTGCGCCACGTCCGCGCGCGGCACGCCCAGCGCGGCGGCGGCGAGCTTCTGCAGCACCAGCAGCGCATACAGGTGCAGCAGATAGTAGAACAGCGGCGCCCCGCCGAACACCGCCGCCACGCGGGTCGCCGTCGTGTCCACGCGTTCCAGCCACGCGAGCACGATACAGCCCACCCCGAGCGTCAGCAGGAGGAAATCGAGCGAGGGCGGGTACTTCGTGAAGTTGAGGAAGGCCATCGTGGCGTGCACGAAGTCCGCCTGAGGCGTCCACGGCACCGGTTCGCCGTACGCGTTCAGGCCGCGCAGGACGATGAGCAACGCGAGACCGGTGATGCCCGCGACGGTCAGCCAGCGCGTGCGCCGCGCGGGCGCGGCCGCCCGGGCATACAGGGGGCCGCACGCGTAGCCCAGCAGGATCACGCCGATCCAGGCCAGCACGGGATAGCTGACCTTGATGCGGACCGGGTCCAGTGCGAGGAAGCCGCGCTGTTCGAGGATCGTCCACGCCGCCGAGGGCAACGTCCCCTGTTCCAGCGCATTGTGCCCGCCCACGATGAGGAGGCCCAGCACGCCGAGCACCGCGAGCGGCAGGCGGTGCAGCAGCGCCAGCGCGAGCATGGCGATGCCGATGGCCCAGATCACCTGCAGGTACACGGTGGACAGCGCCGTCCCCGACCACGCGGCATTCACTACCGTCACCTCGAGCGCGAGCAGCAACAGGCCGCGCTTGACGAGGAACCCCGTCGCGCTGCGCGGGCCGCCGGGCGGATGCGCATACAGCCACGCCGACAGGCCGGTGAGGAACACGAACATCGGCGCGCAGAAATGCGCCGCCAGGCGGGTGAAGAACAGCGCGGGCGGCGTCGCGCCCACGTCCATCGGATCGCCGACCTGGTGCTGGAGATAAAACGTCTCGCGTACGTGATCGACCGTCATCAGGAGCATGACGAGTCCGCGCATCACGTCGATCGGGACAATGCGTTTGCCATTCATCGCCGTTCCTCAGTAGCGGTAAGACAGGGTTGCCGTCGCGGTGCGCGTACTGCCCGGCATGACCCACAGCCGGCTGTACGAACTGGCGTAATAGCGGCGGTCGAACAGGTTGTCGACGTCCAGCGCGATGCGCCAGCGCTTGTCCGGCGCATACGCCGCCATCAGGCGGGCCGTCGTGTAGCCGGCCAGCCTGAAGTCGCTGGACGCCGCGACGTCGCCGAAGCGCTCGCCCACGTACGCGAGTCCGGCACCGGCCGACAACCGTGCATCGCCCGCGACCAGCAGCACGTTGGCGCTGTGGCGCGGCACGTTGGGAACGCGGCTGCCGGTACGGATGGTGTTGTCGCCACGGGTCACGCGCGCGTCCGTGTACGCATAGGACGCCGACAGCTTCAGGCCGCGCCGCAGCCGTCCCGACACGTCCAGTTCGACACCCCGGCTCGCGACTTCACCCGCGGGAATGGAATAATCCGTGTTCGCCGGATTCGTCGTCAGGACGTTCTTCTTGCGGATCCGGTAGACCGCCAGCGTGCCCGCCAGCCCACCGGGCATGTCGAGCTTCGCGCCCACTTCGTCGGCGCGGCTCTCTTCCGCCGGGAACGCCTGATTGTCGATGCCGATGCCGCTGTTGGGGCGGAAGCCGCGCGCCATGCTCGCGTACAGCGCGACCGTGGCGTCGGGCTGGTAGACCAGTCCCGCACGCGGGCTGGTGGCGCCCAGGCGCTGATGGTTGACGGCCGCGGTGCGGTGGTTGATCACGGTCTGGCGGTACCGGTCATGGCGCACGCCGACGAGCGCTTTCCAGCGCGCCGTCAGGTTCAGCTGGTCCTGCACGTAGAGTCCCGTGGCGCGCTGGTATTCGAGCGTATCGATCGACAGGGCGAGCGGCGCGGCCACACCGCCGTACACGGGGTCGAAGATGTCGAGCGCGTACGGATTGGCAACCGACGGATTGCGGCGCAGCTGCACGCGCCGGTCGTCGAACCGGTAGGTATCGGCGCCGACCAGCACGGCGTGGTTTGCGAGCCTGCCCAGCAGCTCCACGCGCGCGGAACGGTCGATGGACGCGAAGTCGCGCTGCCGCCGCTGGCGGCGCAGCGTCCGGCCATCCGGTGCCAGGTCGCTGGCTTCCGTCGAATAGCCGGCCAGCGCACTGTCGCGATAAGACGCGCCGCCCTGCAGGGACCAGCGGTCGCCCAGCGTGTGCTGGACGAACAACTGGTGCCCCACGGACTGCACGGTGACCGGGCCGTCGCCAGGCTCGCCGAGGAAACGCGAGACGGGCAGCCGGCCCGGCACCGCGACGACGCCGCGGTCGAACGGCGTGCGTTGGCGCGTCGCTTCGATCTCGTACGACACCGTCGTGTCCTCGCCCGCGTGCCAGAGGATGGACGGCGCGACGTAGGTGCGCTCCGTGTGCACCAGGTCGCGGAAGCTGCCGCCGGCCTGGTGCGCCAGGTTGAACCGGTATGCGACGCTGTCCGACAGCGGTCCGGTCAGGTCGGCGGCGGCGCGCCGCGTCCCGTGGTTCGCCAGCGCGACGTCGATGCCGTATTGGGGCGCGAAGCGGGGCTTCTTCGTCACGATGTTGACCGTGCCGCCCGGCTCGCCGCGGCCGTACAGCGCGGATGCCGGTCCTTTCAGGATCTCGATGGACTGGGTGCCGGCCACGTCGCGCCGGCCATTGTAGCCGCGGCTCGAACTGAAGCCGTTGACCATGTAATCGGACCCGAAGTTCGGATCGCCCGTGAAGCCGCGCATCGCGTAGCTGTCCCACAGGCCGCCCAGGTCGCTCTGGCGGGCGATGCCGCTGGCCAGTTCCAGTGCATCGGCCAGGTTCGTGACGCCCGCGTCGCGCAGCAGGTCGGCCTCCAGGGTCCGGGTACTCTGCGGCAGGTCGAGCGGTTGCGCATCGGTTTTCGTGGCGCCCGCCACGGAGAGGCCATGGTAGGCCGTGCGCTGGCCGGAGATGCGTACGGTGTCGACCGGCGGTTCGGCCATGGCGTGGAAAGACAGCGTACCGGCGAGCAGCGGCACGCACCTCAAATGGGTGTTCTTGATATTCATGTTTCCAGGTTCTGATCAGCGGATAACGTGCAACGCCGCCAGGGCGCAGATGCCGTGGCGGTACGTTGTTTCGATTGCGGGACAGATCAGGCGCGGGGTGGACCGCGCGGCTGGAAGACGTGGACCGGCTGCGGATGGATGCCGGTGCGGACAGGGTCGACCGGGCTGTCGTCGGCCAGCGCGAGCGGGACGAAGACATGCGCCGGCGGTGGCGCCGCAAACGCCAGCTGGGCGCCGTCGAGACAGAGGGCGCAGAGGTCGCGCAGCGCCGGCTTGCCGTCGGTCCCCCGTTCCACCTGCGCGGACGCGTGAGGGCTGCCGGCTTCCGCGACGTGCGTCGCCGCATGCTGCAACGACATCTGCTGCGTGATGAGCAGCAGCAGCGACAGCAGTACATGGACGAAGGAGCGCGACATTCGACGTAATGGAAAGACAACCTTGCGTATTGTAGCGGAATGCTTGACTCTCCACCCGGTGGAAACCTCATTCTGGAGTCATGGGAGCCAAGACGTACACGATCGGAGAACTGGCGCGGCTGTCCGGACAGCCGGTGCGGCGCATCCGTTTTTATTCTGACGAAGGCCTGCTGCCGCCCGCGGTGCGCACCGACAGCAACTATCGGCGGTACACCGAGGACGATCTGGCGCGGCTCGATCTCATCGGCGCGCTGCGCGACGCCGGCGTCGGCCTGGATGCGATCGGCCGGCTGCTGCGCACGCACGGCGACCTGCGCGATGTGCTGGGCGCGCGCCTCGCCATCCTCGATGCCGAGATCGCGGCGAAGCAGCGGACTGCGTCCGTGCTGCGTGCGACGTTGGCCCTCCCTCACCTTGACGTTGACACCATGAGGAGATTTTGGAAGATGAGCAGAGTAAACAACGAGCAGATGAAGGCACTGGTCGCCGCGTTCATGGAACGCGTGACCGGCGGTGCGCCCGTCGATGAGGCCTGGCGCAACCGGACTGCGGCGATGGCTCCGGAACTGCCGGCGCATCCGACGCCGGCGCAGATCGAGGCGTGGACCGAGCTGGCCGGCATGCTGCAGGACCCGGACGTCATGCGGGAATTCGAGGCAGGCATCAGTGCGTTCTGGGAGGGTGCGCGGGATGCCGACGCGTATCGTGCCGCGGCGGTCGACGGCTACCGCGCCGCCGTCGATGCGGTCGCGCGGGGCGTCGCACCGACGGCGCCCGAAGGCGTCGCGGCCGGCCGCGCGTGGCTCGACGCGTCCGCCCGTGCCATGGGGCGCGCGCCCGACGACGCCTTCGTGCAGTGGCTGCAGGATCAGTATGCCGCAGGGGGATCACGGGCGCGCCTCCAGGAATTGCTGGCCGTGCTGAAAGGCGATACGCCTGCGGCGGAGGAGACGCGCGCCTGGCGCTGGCTCATCGAAGCGGCGCGCGCTGCCGCCTGACGACGCCGGCGCGGCGCCCCACGATGCACACCAGCGGCGCGAGGGCCAACAGGCCGAACAGCCAACGGGCCGCACGGCCGGCCCCTGTCAGCAAACTACGCCAACCGCTCTGGTCATGCCCGTGCATCTTGCAGCTCCCGTTCGGCCACATGCTCCGGCGTGGCCTCGTCGATCAGGGGAATGGGTTCGGGCAGCCGGCTGCCGATGTAATTCACGCGCGACCGTTCGGCCGAACGGATCGCATCCAGGCAATGGTGCGTGCACGCGGTGGCCAGCCACTTCAGGTACACCTCCTGCACCGCGTCCTCGGCTTCGGCACGCGTACCGAGCATGCGAAAGGCCAGGCCGAACAGGAAACGACGGGTGTCTTCGAACACGCTCACGACATACACCTTTCTTGTTGACGAATGGTGTAGCCAGGACGGACCAGAGGGTCTATTTGTGACGTGCCCAAAGCAAAAAGCCCGCTCAGTGCATACTGAGCGGGCTTTTCTAATAACTAGCCTGACGATAACCTACTTTCACACTGGTTGCAGCACTATCATCGGCGCAGAGTCTTTTCACGGTCCTGTTCGGGATGGGAAGGGGTGGTACAGACTTGCTATGGTCATCAGGCATAACTTGTACGAGTGCCGCAGCTTGTGCATGCGTCACTCTGAATCCGGAAGAAGCAGTTTTCGTAATCTGTTGTCTCAACAAACAGCTGAACCCTTGCGTTGGCATGACTGCCAAGGTTATAGGGACAAGCCGTACGGGCAATTAGTATCAGTT
>CBIHQW010000051.1:0-14761 GCA_966212285.1 Massilia kyonggiensis | reverse complement strand
GGTGAGGATGGCGACGTCCGGCGCGGCGCGGCGGATGGCGGTGACGCGGGTCGGCATCTTGCGCACCGGGTACTCGCTGCTGCCGCCCACTTCGCGCGCTTCGATCACGACGTCGCCCTCGGGGACGGCACAGCACATCAGGGCGAGACCCTGCAGCTTTTCCTGGTCGGTCAGCGCGCGAGCCTGGTGCGGCTTGTGGTGGATCGTGCCTTCGACGACCTTGCCCTTGCAGGAACCGCAGGCGCCGTTCTTGCAGCCGTACGGCAGGCCGATGCCGGAGCGGATCGCGGCCGCGAGCACGGTTTCGTCGGCCTCGCAGTCATAGTGGTGGCCGCTGGGCTGGACAGTGATCTGAAACGTCATACAATCCTCGAATGGATACAAAAAACAATGTCAGGTTCAATAAGCCGCGCCTCCTGATCGTGGGCTGCGGCGACGTCGGCATGCGTCTGCTGCCGCTGGTGCGTGAGCGTTTTCGCGTGTTCGCCGTGACGAGCCAGCCGGCCCGGTGCGCGGAACTGCGTGCGGCCGGTGCCACTCCCATCGTGGCCGACCTCGACCGGCCGGGGACGATGAAGCGGCTGGCCGGACTGGCGCAGCGGGTCGTCCATCTTGCGCCACCGCAGCAGGATGGCGCGCTCGATTTGCGCACGCGCAATTTGACCGCCATTCTACCCGACGGCGCACGGGTGGTTTATGTCAGCACCACGGGCGTCTACGGCGACCGCGGCGGCGCCGCGACCCCCGAGACGACGCCCGTCGCCCCGCGCAATGCGCGTGCGCGCCGCCGCGTGGACGCGGAACGCGTCCTGCGCGCGTGGGCGGTGGCGAGTGGCGGCAAGGTGGCGATCCTGCGCGCGCCCGGCATCTATGCCAAGGACCGCCTGCCCATCGAACGGCTGCAGCGCGGCACGCCGGCGCTGGCGAGCGCGGACGACGTGTACACGAACCACATCCACGCGGACGACCTGGCCCGCCTGTGTGCGCTGGCGCTGTTCCGCGCGCGGCCGGGGCGCGTCTACAACGCGACCGACGATACGCGCATGAAAATGGGGGATTATTTCGATCTCGTGGCCGACACGTTCGGGCTCGCCCGGCCGCCGCGTCTCGCGCGTGCCGATCTGGAGAAAGCTGTGTCGCCCATGCTGTTGTCGTTCATGTCGGAATCGCGCCAGCTGGACAACCGCCGCATCGGCACGGAACTGCGGGCCCGGCTGCGCTATCCCCATGTCGGCGATGGCATAAGGGAAGCTTAAGCATTTCGCAACTAATCCATGTATCATTCGGGTACGCCGTAGAGCGACCACACAAAGAACTTATATTTCCCGAAACTGGCTGATTTTCCGTAACCCACTATGGGTTGTGGAGAATTTCCCATGGATGTCACAAGCGAAAGACGAACATGCCCATCAGACGCCTGCCCGAGGGCGCCGAGTACGACCCGAACCGGGTGCTCGACGCCATCATCGATAAACTCAAGCTCAAGAACGATGCCGCGCTGTCGCGCCTGCTGGAAGTGGCGCCGCCCGTGATCAGCAAGATCCGCCACAACACGCTGCCGATCGGCGCCACCATCCTGCTGCGCATGCACGAGGTGTCCGACTACAGCATCCGCGAGCTGCGCGCGCTGATGGTGCGGGCGGACGGCGCGGGCGTCGGCCTGGCCTGAGCCAAAAAAATCCGCCCCGGGGTACGGGGCGGATCGGGCTGCGCGGCCGGCGTGCGCTTGCCTCAGGCGGCCGATACGGACTGGGCGGTTGCCTGCGTCGCCTTGTTGTCCTTCCAAGGACCGGCGCACCATGCCGTACCGGCCGAGATTGCGCGCTTGTCCTGTTGCGTCGCCTTGTTGTCCTTCCAAGGACCGGCGCACCACGCGGTACCGGCCGAGATTGCGCGCTTGTCCTGTTGCGTCGCCTTGTTGTTCTTCCAAGGACCGGCGCACCATGCGGTACCGGCCGAGATTGCGCGCTTGTCCTGTTGCGTCGCCTTGTGGTCCTTCCACGGACCGGCGCACCATGCGGTACCGGCCGAGATTGCGGTCTTGTCCTGTTGGGTCGGCTTGTTGTCCTTCCACGGACCGGCGCACCATGCGGTACCGGCCGCGATCCCGTTCTTGCTCTGTTGCGTCAACTTTTCGATCCACGGACCGGCGCACCACGCGGTGCCTGCCGCGGTTGCGGATAGGTCCCGTTGCGTCGACTTGTCGATCCACGGGCCGGCACACCAGGCCGTCGACGGGTCGCCGGCACCGGCTTCCACCGCAGTGCCCGGATAGGCCTCGCCGAACGTGGCTTCGTACAGTTCGCTCATGCGCTTGCCGCTGTCGAGGCGGAACTGCTCATCGTCCCCGCCGCGCATGCCGACGTACGGATAGTGATGCAGGAAGTAACCGAAGGCCTGTTCGCAGTCGGCGGCGTACTTCATGGTGTCGAGGATGTGGTAGTGCCAGAACGTGTCGACGTCGACCAGCGGTGCGGTGTCTTCTTCCGGGTACATCTTCATCAGGCACAGGAAGCGCCGGTATTCCTTTTCGACGGCATTGGCCTTTTCCAGGCTCCAGCCTTCGCCTGATTCCACGTGCATCAGTTTCGTCTTGATCGGTTCCAGGTCGAGTTGCATCACGGCGTTGAACAGGTCATTGGTGTTCATGGTCATCCTCATTATGTTGGTTAAATACTTCTATCCCTGGTTTTGGTTGTATGGTGAATCAATTGCCGGAAACAACATTTCCTTGAAGCATGTGATGACGTCGGGCAACACACTATCGGATTTGCTGACGTGTCTTACACGTAATCAATGTAGTTGAGGCAATTCACCTAGTTATTGATATTTATCAAAGAAACAACATTTGTTGCATTTTGATTATGCGAGAATGTGGCGGATAGAGTAGAGCCATCCTGAAAGGATACGCGGTGGACATGGCGGGAGACGAAACAGCGTCAGATGACGGCCGAGCCGGAACCTTGTACCTGCTCTTCCGATAAGGAAATGCCCGGGCCGCCGACGACAGGCGCCGACACCATCACGGTCGTGCCGCCGTCGGGTTCGCTGAAGACGGCGCACGTGCCGCCGAGGATCACGATGCGCTCTTCGATGCCGACGAGGCCGAACGATCCGTACTTGTTGCGCCCGCCCGGCGGCAGGCCGCAACCGTTGTCGCGCACCGTCAGCGACAGCCAGCCGCCGTTCAGGCGCAACTCCACTTTCACGCGCGTCGCGTTGGCATGCCGGACGATGTTCGTGAGCGATTCCTGCAGGATGCGGAAGAAGGCCGTGGCGCAGTGGTCGGGCAGGGCGATCTCGCCATGGTCGTCCTGGATCTCGCACTGGATGCCGGTGCGCCGCTGGAACTGGTTGACCTGCCATTCGACCGCCGCCGACAGCCCGAGGTCCAGCACGGTCGGGCGCAGGTCGTTGATGATCTGGCGCACGCTCTTGATCGTCGTGTCGATCTGCAGCAACGTGGCGCGGGCGCGCTTGTGCAGGTGGCTGTGCGTGCCCTTCGTGCGGCCGGCCAGCAGTTCGGCCTCGATGCGCAGCGCCAGCAGGCTCTGGCCGAGGTCGTCGTGGATCTCGCGCGCGATGCGCTTGCGTTCCATTTCCTTGATCTGGTACGCATGGTCGGCCAGGCGCCTGAGCTTCTGGTGCGACAGCTGCAGCTTGGCCTGGCTCTCGCGCAGTTCGCTCGTCATCTCCTGCGCGAGCGCGAGGGCGGCGCGGCGCGACGAGGTCAGCGTGTGCAGCAGGGCGTACAGCAGGATCGAGCCGAGGAAGCCGAAGGCCATCATCAGCTTCGGGTAATAACCATCGAACTCGGTGTACAGCGCGGCCTTGCGTACGTTGTAGACCGTCTTCCACGGACGCCCGTTGAAATCGAGCGGCAGGGTCACCGAGAACACGTCGTCGCCGGTATCGAGCGGCGGCGTGGGATCGGACGGGGTGCCCCGGCTGTCGAACAGGGTGACCAGTTTCTTGGGGACGCTCCGGCCGTGCGTATCCAGGCGCGTGCCGGCATCGTACAGCGTCATGCGCAGTCCCGAGATCGGAATCTCGTCCATCACGCCGTGCAGCAGTTTCGGGACGCTGAATGCGATGCCGAGCGAACCCGCATACGCGGCGCGGCGTTGCTCGACTGTCGCGACCGGCATGCCGTTGCGATAGACAGGCATGCGCATGCCCAGGTAGATATTGTTCGGACGGGAGAGCACCTGGATCGGCGAACCTGCGGAGAAGATCACGCCGCGGTCGCGTTCTTCGATCAGCTGGGTTCCGAAATACGGGTTGGCCATCAGGTCGACGCCATAGTAGCGGGCCGCCGGCGGGTGAGGCTCGATGTAGGCCACGATGAGGTAGGACAGCCGGATGCCGGGCGGCGTGACGTCCAGCTCGACCGGCTTGCCGAAAATCTCCGATACATCCTTGCGCAGGCCGTCGACGAAGAGGTCGCGCTGGTCGCGCGGCACGTTCACCGCATAATTGATGAAATCGACCGCAGGGAAATTGCGGGCCAGATCGAGCCCGCGTACATATTCATGGAAATTCTGCTCGGTGAGAACGTCGGTACTCTGGATCATGCTGCCCGTGGAGCGCAACAGGTTCGTGTACGATTTCACGCGAACATTGATCACGCTTTGGGCATGTTTGGCATGGCTGACGAAACGGGCTTCGGCGTCGCTTTCGATGGAGCGGGCGGTCACGATGTACAACACGCTGCCGACCAGCGACGACAGCAACGCGCCGGCCCAGAACGAGAACCGGGTGACCGAAAAAGCGTCTCTCAGCGTCGTCGCCATGTAAGTACGTTTCCCACGATGGTTTCCGGCCTGGCCGGTTATGCATTGTTAATTTTTGTAAAATACTTGTCTTGCGTGCCGCGCGTACCTAGCAGTTCGAAGAGTTGTCGTTAGGAACAAATCACACCCTTTAGAGACGTGGCGCTGGAACGAAAAAGCCCGCTTCCGGGCGGGCAGGTTGCCGCGTTGCGCGGGCCGCAGGTAAAGGACGGCCCGCGTGGGACAAGTCGTCAGGCCGGCACCGCCTCTTGTCGGGTACGCGGCCCGGCGCAGTATGCCGTTTCCGCACGGGGGCCGGCGCAGTACGCCGTTTTCGCCCGGGGACCGGCGCAGTAGGCGGTCGCCGCCACGGCGCCTTCGCCACGCGCAGCTTGTGCCCTGACGCGCGGCCCGGCGCAGTAGGCTGTTTCCGCCCGCGGCCCGGCGCAGTAGGCCGTTTCCGCACGGGGACCGGCGCAGTACGCTGTTTCCGCGCGGGGGCCGGCGCAGTACGCTGTTTCCGCACGGGAGCCGGCGCAGTACGCCGTTTTCGCCCGGGGACCGGCGCAGTAGGCGGTCGCCGCCACGGCGCCTTCGCCACGCGCAGCTTGTGCCCTGACGCGCGGCCCGGCGCAGTAGGCTGTTTCCGCCCGCGGTCCGGCGCAGTAGGCCGTTTCCGCACGGGGGCCGGCACAGTAGGCGGCCAGCGCCTGGGTATCTTCTTCGTGCCCCGCCAGCTGCGCGGCTTCCGCCCCCGGATAGACCTCGCCGAACGTGGCTTCGTACAGTTCGCTCATGCGCTTGCCGCTGTCGAGGCGGAACTGCTCATCGTCCCCGCCGCGCATGCCGACGTACGGATAGTGATGCAGGAAGTAACCGAAGGCCTGTTCGCAGTCGGCGGCGTACTTCATGGTGTCGAGGATGTGGTAGTGCCAGAACGTGTCGACGTCGACCAGCGGTGCGGTGTCTTCTTCCGGGTACATCTTCATCAGGCACAGGAAGCGCCGGTATTCCTTTTCGACGGCATTGGCCTTTTCCAGGCTCCAGCCTTCGCCTGATTCCACGTGCATCAGTTTCGTCTTGATCGGTTCCAGGTCGAGTTGCATCACGGCGTTGAACAGGTCATTGGTGTTCATGGTCATCCTCATTATGAATGGTTATGTACAGCTATCCCTAGTTATGGTTTGTGCGGTGAATCGACTGCTGACGAACAACATTTCCTTGCGGCATGTGATGACATCGGGCAACACAGCGTCGGTTTTGCTGACGTGTCTTACACGTGATCAATGTAGTTGACGCAATTCGTTAATGTATTGATATTTGTCAAAGAAGCAACATTTGTTGTTCAAATGGCTATGCAATTGTTATAATGTAAGGTAGGCATACCCGGTTGGGATAATCGAAGGCAACATGAGACCCCGCGACCCGGTCGGGTGCGAGGTCGTGCAAGGTCAGGGTTGCGACAGAATCAGTTCAGGTCAGATCAGGGCGGAGCCTTGCCCATGCTCGAGTTGTGCATGGGCCGGGTGCGCAAGGGCACCCACGACGGGCGCCGACACCATCACGGTCGTGCCGCCGTCGGGTTCGCTGAAGACGGCGCACGTGCCGCCGAGGATCACGATGCGCTCTTCGATGCCGACGAGGCCGAACGATCCGTACTTGTTGCGCCCGCCCGGCGGCAGGCCGCAACCGTTGTCGCGCACCGTCAGCGACAGCCAGCCGCCGTTCAGGCGCAACTCCACTTTCACGCGCGTCGCGTTGGCATGCCGGACGATGTTCGTGAGCGATTCCTGCAGGATGCGGAAGAAGGCCGTGGCGCAGTGGTCGGGCAGGGCGATCTCGCCATGGTCGTCCTGGATCTCGCACTGGATGCCGGTGCGCCGCTGGAACTGGTTGACCTGCCATTCGACCGCCGCCGACAGCCCGAGGTCCAGCACGGTCGGGCGCAGGTCGTTGATGATCTGGCGCACGCTCTTGATCGTCGTGTCGATCTGCAGCAACGTGGCGCGGGCGCGCTTGTGCAGGTGGCTGTGCGTGCCCTTCGTGCGGCCGGCCAGCAGTTCGGCCTCGATGCGCAGCGCCAGCAGGCTCTGGCCGAGGTCGTCGTGGATCTCGCGCGCGATGCGCTTGCGTTCCATTTCCTTGATCTGGTACGCATGGTCGGCCAGGCGCCTGAGCTTCTGGTGCGACAGCTGCAGCTTGGCCTGGCTCTCGCGCAGTTCGCTCGTCATCTCCTGCGCGAGCGCGAGGGCGGCGCGGCGCGACGAGGTCAGCGTGTGCAGCAGGGCGTACAGCAGGATCGAGCCGAGGAAGCCGAAGGCCATCATCAGCTTCGGATAATACGTGTCGAGTTCCGTGTACAGGGCGGCTTTCGGGGCCGAATAGATCGTTTGCCAGGTCCGGCCGTGGAAATCCAGCGAGAACGCCGTCGAAAACACGCTTTCGCCGGTGGCGAGCGGCGGCGTCGGATTGTTGTGGCTGCCCTGGCTGTCGAACAGCACGCGTGGCGTGCTTCCGGTCTCGTTGCCATGGATGTCCATCCCGGGACCGATGTCGTACAGCGTCATCCGCAATCCCTTGATCGGCACTTCGTCCATGACGCCATGCAGGAGCCTGGCAACGCTGAAGGCAATGCCGAGGGAGCCGACATAGGTGGCGCGGCGCCGTGCCACGGTATCCGGGTGGGTGCCGCTGGCGTAGATGGGCATGCGCATGCCAAGGTGGGTGTCGTTCGGCCGGGACAGCGCCTGGATCTGCGTGCCGGAGGCGTAGATGGTGCCTTCATCGCGCGACTTGTCCAGTTGCGTGCCGAAATACCGGTTCGCCATCAGGTCGATGCCGTAATGCCCGGGACTGACCAGGTCGGGTTCGATGTAGGAGACAACCAGATAAGAGGGCCGCCGGCCTGGCGGCGCGATGTCCAGCGGGACGGCAGACTGGCTGCGGTCCTGCATTTCTTTCCGCAGTTCCTCGATGAAGACGCTACGCCGTTCATCGGTGACATGGGCTGCGAAATTGAGGGAGTCGACCGCCGGGAAATTCCTGGCGAGGTTCAGACCGGCCACGTACACGTGCAGCTTGCGATGCGTGATGACGTCCACGCTCTGGAGCATGCTGCCGGTAGATTGCAGCAAATCATTGTAGGACTTGACGCGGACGCCAATCACACTCTCGGCATATTTCGTGTGATTGAGGAAGCGTTCATACGCATTGCTCTCGATCGAACGCGCGGTGACCACATACAGCACGCCACCGACCACCGTCGACAGCATGGCTCCGGTCCAGAACGAGAACCGCGTAACAGAAAATGCGTCTCTCAGCGTGATCGACATGAGGAACCGCAACGGCAGGTAATGTTGAATTATTTCAACTTACGCGCCTCGGGTGCGGGACGAACCTAGCAGATCGGGGAGTTGCCGACCCGGGACGACGCTGGGCTCCCAATGAAGCAAAGAAAAAGCCCGGTTCGTCGCCGAACCAGGCTTTTGCGCTAGATCAAAGGCTGGGTTACTTGCCCCAGCTGTCCTTGAGCGTCGTCACGCGGTTGAACACGGGTTTGCCCGGGACGGAGTCCACGCGGTCGGCGACGAAATAACCGTGGCGCTCGAACTGGAAGCGCTGGTCGGCCTCGGCCTTCGCGAGGCCTGGCTCCAGGTATGCGGTGACGGTTTCCAGCGCGTTCGGATTGAGCACGCTCATGAAATCCTTGCCGCCGCCGTCCGGTTGCGGATCGAGGAACAGGCGGTCGTACAGGCGCACCTCGGCTTCGAGCGCGTGGGTCGCGCTGACCCAGGTGATGTTGCCCTTGACCTTGTAGTTGTCCGCGCCCGGCGTGCCCGATTTCGAGTCCGGGAAATAGTTCACGTGCACGGCGACGACGTTGCCGTTTTCGTCCTTGTCGAACCCGGTGCACTCGGTCACGAAGCCATACTTCAGGCGCACGCGCGAGCCCGGCTTGTCGTCGATCGGCGGGTAGAAGCGGTGGTAGCCTTTGGACGGCACCTCCATGAAGTCTTCCTGCTCGATCCACAGCTCGCGCGAGAACGGGAACGAACGGGTGCCCCATTCCGGATGGTGCGGGTGGACGGGCGCGCTGCACTCGACCGTTTCGCCTTCCGGGAAGTTGTCGACGATGAGCTTCAGCGGACGCAGCACGGCCACGGCGCGCGGCGCCTTCGGGTCGAGGTCGTCGCGCAGCGCGCCTTCCAGCGTGCTCATGTCGATCCAGCCGTCGGCCTTGGACACGCCGATGCGCTCGCAGAACAGCTGGATGGATTCCGGCGTGTAGCCGCGGCGGCGCAGGCCGACGATCGTGGGCATGCGCGGATCGTCCCAGCCGTTCACGACGCCCTCGGTGACAAGCTGGCGCAGCTTGCGCTTCGAGGTGACGACGTAGGTCAGGTTCAGGCGCGCGAATTCGTACTGGCGCGGCACGGGGCGTTCGAAGAAGCCGCCTTCGGCCAGCGTGTCGACCAGCCAGTCGTAGAAGGGGCGGTGGTCCTGGAATTCCAGCGTGCACAGCGAATGCGTGATGTTTTCCAGCGCGTCCGAGATCGGGTGCGTGTAGTCGTACATCGGGTAGATGCACCACTTGTCGCCCGTGCGGTGGTGATGCGCATGGCGGATGCGGTACAGGGCCGGGTCGCGGTTCGTCATGATCGGGGACGACATCGCGTCCTCGCTCATCCTGGCGCGCAGCACGTGCTCGCCGTCCTTGTACTTGCCGGCCTTCATGTCGCGGAAGATCTGCAGCGATTCCTCGACCGGACGGTCGCGGAACGGCGAGTTCGTGCCCGGCGTGCCGAAGTTGCCGCGGTTGCGCGACATGTCTTCGGCGCTCTGGCTGTCGACGTAGGCCTTGCCGTTCTGGATCAGGTATTCGGCCATCGCATAGAGCTGGTCGAAGTAGTCGCTGGCGTAGTGCAGGAACTCCTGCCCGCCTTGCTCCCACGTGAAGCCCAGCCACTTGACGCTGTCCATGATCGTGTCGACGTATTCCTGGTCTTCCTTTTCCGGATTCGTATCGTCGAAACGGAGGTGGCAGCGGCCCTGGTAGTCGCGTGCCAGCCCGAAGTTCAGGCAGATGGATTTGGCGTGGCCCACGTGCAGGTAACCGTTCGGCTCCGGCGGGAAGCGCGTGATCACGGACGGCATGCCGGTACGCGTGTGGGTGCCCGCGGCGAGGTCGGATTCGACGATCGCGCGAACAAAATTCGACGACGGGGTGGCCGCCGCAGCGTTCTTGTCGTTACTCATGAAACCTATTGGAGATGGGTATGATTCCCGGCATTTTACCGTAGAAGACGCCATCCGGGCCGCTATGTGGTCAAGCGCACTGTCCGCGTGGAGGGCAGTCCGCATACTGCGCCTGTCAAGTTGCCGCTTTCTATAGGATAATCTCGGTTTAATGTTTTTTCGGCCACAGCCGGAGAGTTCCAAGTGGAAAATTTATACGCGATCCTCGGCGTCGCGCCGAATGCCAGCGACGACGACATCAAGAAGGTCTATCGCTCGCTCGCCATGCGCTACCACCCGGACCGCAACCAGGCGCCGGGCGCGGAAGCGCGCTTCAAGGCCGTCACGAAGGCGTACGAGGTGCTGTCCGACCCGGTCAGGCGGGCGGAATACGACCAGAGCGTGAACCACCGCATCGTGCTCGACGCGGAAGCCGAAGCCTTCGAGCTGTGGCGCTCGGTCTTCGCGCTGAACGGCGTCAATTTGGTCAACTGAGCTCCCTGCCTGAATACGTTCCAACAGAATACGAGTCAATCATGAAAAAAGTACATCCGGAGTTCGCCTTCCAGTCGCGCGAGCTGGAAGGCCAGATCGAAGGCACCCTGGGTGACCCGCCCAATCGCAAGAACTACGACATGATGGTGCAGGCCCTCGTGTCCGAATACGCCAACGGCGACGGCCTCGACGACGTCAACATGATGGCGTTCGCGCTCGTCGACCGCATCCGTTTCACGGACCCGAAAGGCCTCATCCGCGAAGCCTATGATTACGAAGGCGGCGATCCGGCCAAGGTGTTCGCGATGGCCAACTGCGACGGCGACGACGAAGGCCGTGCGATGTATGCCGCCATCTGCGACAACCATCCGGAACTGGCGCGCCAGGCCATCGTGACGGCGTTCCTGTACAAGAACCAGGCCCGCTGGGAAGACGACGACCAGTCGCTCGACCAGCTGGCCAGGAACGACGAAGGCGACGACGACGAACTCGACGAAACGGCTGCCGGCGACGACTTCACCCAGCTGTTCGACCAGGACGGAGGCGACCGCGAATGAGCGACGACAACAAATCCAACCTGCCCGCGCTGACCAGGCAGGTCGGCGAACTCGTGCTGGCCGGTTCGCTGCAGCACGCCGAGGAGGCGCTGTCGCAGGCCGCCGACGAGCATGGCGACTACGCCGTGGCCGAAGTGCTGTCCACCTTGCCGCCGCAAGTGACGGCGCTGCACCTGGCCGGCTTCGACGGCGCCAAGACGTCCGTCGCGACCCTGCTGGTGCCGCCGAAGGCGTGGGCCGAAAGCCTCGCCTATCTCGCCGCCACGTGGCCGGACGACATGATCGAGGACGATCCCGAGCGCATCGCGGAAAACCTGTTCAACCACATCCACGGCATCGTCTACGCGACGGATGACGAGGACCGCCGCCAAGAGCTGCTGACGGAGGCGTCGGCCACCGACTACGGCGCGACCGCGTTCGCCATCGTGTGGTCGCTGGCGCCGCGCGAGATCCTCGAAGTGGCCGGCGAGATCAACAACCGCGGCCCTCACATCAACGTGCACACGACGTCCGACAGCGACATCGTGCCGCTCGCCGTCGACCTGGCCAAGGCCAGCGAGGACGGCTGGCAGCGCTCGCTGCTGGAACTGTTCCCGGAATACCGCAACACGGCCGACCTCGCGGACGTCGAGTTGCCGGACGATCCGGACGAAGAGACGGAATTCCAGCAGCGCGGCACGCGCGAACTGCTGTACCGCCTGCGCAAGCAGGTGCCGTCCGTCCGCAGCCTGCAGCGCCGCAGCGGCCGCCGCAGCATGGGCACGGACATCTTCTCGTGACGGGGGCGAGCGCATCGATGCTGCCGGCAATCGTCATCGAAAAACTGCCCCGGCTGGTCCGCGCGATCCGGCTGATCCCGCAACACGCCGATGCCGACGAGGCCGTGGGCCTGGCGGACGAACTGGCCGGCATCACGGCGATGGTGGCCGAGAAGTTCACCAACGACCGTACGGCCGAAGGCATCCAGCGTGCGCAGCTGCTCACCATCGGCTGCGTGTCGCTGGGGCTCGAGCACCTCGTGGAGACGGACGACGAACAGGGCGACCTGGACGCGCTCGACGTACTGCTGGGCGAGGGCGCGGAATTCGTGTTCCAGCAGGGCTTCCGCCTGATCCGTGACCTGGCGGCGCTGCCGGAGGACACCTTGATCGGGGAGTTCGACAACGACCCCGTGTACTCGGCGCGGCGCCTGAAGGAGCTGTTCGTCGACATCTGCACGGCCGACCCGGGCGAGACGTGGTCCGGCTACGAGCGCTACCTGGGCCAGCTGAAGCAGCGCCAGGACGTGCAGGCCGTCGTGCGCGCCGCGCAGTGGCTGCGCCGGCACCACTGGGAAGGCCCCGTCAAGGATCCGGACCTGAACGCGGAAGGCGTGATCGCGCTCGCGATCATCTTCGGCATCGAGGGCGGCGGGCGCGTCGTCGCGCGCACGGGACAGAAGGAATTCGAGCGCTTCGTGCAGACGGTCCGCAAGGCGAAGCCGGACTTCGACGCGGGCTGGGCCGCGCTGCTGGAAAAAATTCCGGCGCCGCATCAGGCCATCATCGCCGACCGTATCCAGAGCTACCGCAACAGCATCCTCCTGCAGAACGTCGCGGGCAAGGTGCCGTTGAAGGAACTGTTCGTGGAGCTCGAGAACTATGCCGGTTCGGAGATCGACGCCGAGTATCCTTGATCCTCAAATCCGGCAATTCAAGGGGCCGGCGCCGAACTCGTCAATACGGTTCGTGCGCCCCCCGATTCCCATCAGGACTACCATGACGCTCCAGCCCCGCATCCCGTGCGGATGCGGTATCGAGCCATCAATGCAAGGAGTACGTCATGTTGCAAGCAAACGAAATCCAGCAGCGATTCACTCATATTCAGCAAACCATCCAGGAAGCCCAGCAGGCCTGTCAGCAGGATGCGCCCAACGAGATCCGCGACTGCATCGAAAAACTGTCGCGTGAAGCCAGGCAGGCGCAGAGCGTGATGCAGTCGAACGACCAGCAGCGTATCCAGCAATGCGTGGACAGCCTGGAAGACATGGGCGACGAAGCGAAGCGCATCAGCCGCTCGCTGCCCACGATGCCCGCCCATCTCGAAGCCGCGGTGACCCGCGTGCATGCCGAACTGTCGGACCTGAAGCACAAGCTGCACTGATCCGCCTTACACGACGCCGCCCTTGCGCAGGGCGGCAATCTCCTCGTCCGTCTTGCCCAGCACGTCGCGCAAGACTTCCTCCGTGTGTTCGCCCAGTAGCGGCGGCGCCTTGGCGCTCGTCGCCGGCGTGGCCGACATGCGCATCGGGCTGCGCACCAGTTTTACCTGACCGGCCGTCGGGTGCGGCAGCGCGATCTCCATGCCGCGTGCACGCACCTGCTCGTTGGCGAACACCTCGTCCAGGTCGTTGATCGGACCGCACGGCACGCCCACGGCTTCCAGCATGGCGATCCATGCCGCGCGCGGCCGCTCGCGCACCATGTCCGCGAGCAGGGGCACGAGCACGTCGCGGTTCTGCACGCGGGCAGGGTTGGTGGCGAAGCGCGGGTCGCGCGCCAGCTCCGGCCGGCCGCCCGCTTCCACGAACTTCTGGTACTGGCCGTCGTTGCCGGCGGCGACGATGATGTGGCCGTCGCTGCACGCGAACGTCTGGTACGGCACGATGTTGGCGTGCGCATTGCCCCAGCGCCTGGGCCGCTTGCCGCTGGCCAGGTAATTGCTGCCGACGTTCGCCAGCATCGCGACCTGCGTGTCGAGCAGGGCCATGTCGATGTGCTGGCCTTCGCCCGTGCGGTCGCGGTGGGTCAGCGCGGCGAGCACGGCGACGGTCGCGTACATGCCCGTCATCAGGTCCGTCAGCGCGACGCCCACTTTCTGCGGGCCGCCTCCCGGCAGGTCGTCGCGTTCTCCCGTCACGGACATCAGTCCGCCCATGCCCTGGATCAGGAAGTCGTAGCCGGCGCGGTGCGCATACGGTCCGTCCTGGCCGAAGCCCGTGATCGAGCAGTACACGAGGTCCGGCCTGATGGCCTTCAGCGTGTCGTAATCGAGGCCGTAGCGCTTGAGGTGGCCGACCTTGAAGTTCTCGATCACGACGTCGCAATGGCGCACCAGCTCGCGCAGCAGCGCCTGGCCTGGCTCGCTCGCGATGTCGACCGTCAGCGAACGCTTGCCGCGGTTCGCCGACAGGTAGTAGGCGGCTTCGGTGGTCGGCCGGCCTTCGCCGTCCGGCGCATACGGCGGCCCCCAGGCGCGCGTATCGTCGCCGGCGCCGGGGCGCTCGATCTTGATGATGTCGGCGCCGAGGTCGGCGAGGTTCTGCGAGCACCACGGCCCGGCCAGCACGCGCGACAGGTCGAGCACGCGGATGTGGCCCAGCGCGCCCTGCGGACGCTTGTCCGGACCGTTGTGCGGTCCGTTCGGAATGGATCCCATTCTGTCTCCGATGGATGAGTTGTTCTCGCGCCGGATTATACGTCGCGCTCGTCGCGTTCCCGCATGCGTGCGTCGTCCAGCGCGGCGGAGAATGCATCGCGCTCGCGGTCGACGATGTCGTCGACGACGCGCTCGTCCAGCCCCATCCCTTCGAGCACGAAGGCCGACAGCTGCAGGCTCGCCTCCAGCGTCTCCGGCACGACGACGTTGGCGCCGGCCCGCTTGAGGGCGCGCGCATGCTTTTCGTCGCGCGAGCGCGCGTACAGCTGCACGTGCGGGAACTCG
>CBIHQW010000050.1:0-15012 GCA_966212285.1 Massilia kyonggiensis | reverse complement strand
GCGAGCAGCAGCGCGACGCCGAACGTATAGATCGGCACGGCGAGGCGCAGCAGGGTCTGTGGGGGGACGATCGCGGCCGCCCACATGAACACGAAGGCCGCGATGATGTTGCGGATCTGGCCTTCCAGGCGGCCGGGGAAGTCGTGGCCGGCCGAGGACAGCGTGACGAGGCCCGTGCACAGCAGCAGGAACAGGATCAGCGACAGGGCCGGATCGAAGACGGTGAAATACGGTTTGAGGCGCCGGCTGAGCGAGCGGCGTTCGGGAAAATGCGCCATGGTTCAGTCCTTGTTGCCGGGGGTCTCGCCGCCCGGCCTGAAATCGGCGCCGGCCGTGGGCGCCACCTGGTCTTCGTCGGCCGGGACCGGGTCGACGGGCTTCGGCGCCGGCTTGTCCGCGTCGCCCGGACGCTTGCCGAGCAGGTAGTAGTCGAGCGCCTTGCGCGCGATCGGTGCCGCGACGGTCGCGCCGAAGCCGGCGTTTTCCACCACGATCGCGAGCGCGATGCGGGGATGGTCGGCCGGGGCGAACGCGACGAACAGCGCGTTGTCGCGCAGGCGTTCCGGCGTCGCCGCCGCATTGTACTTCTGGCCTCTCAGGCCCACGACCTGCGCCGTACCCGTCTTGCCGGCCACCGTGTACTGCACGTTGCGGAACGGGATGAACGCCGTGCCGCTCTGGTCCGCCGTCACGCCGACCATGGCGCGCTTGACGACGTCGATGTTCTGCTGCTTGAGCGCGATGCGGCCGGATTCCTTCGGCACCGTCGGCGTGCGTCCGTGGTTCGTCGGATCCTCGAGCATCTTGACGAGGTGGGGCTTCATGATGACGCCGTCGTTGGCGAGCGTCGCCACCGCGTGCGCCATCTGCAGCGGCGTATAGCTGTTGAAACCGTTGCCGATGGAGATCGAGATCGTGTCGCCGCCGACCCACTTCTGCGCCGCGCGGTTGCGCTTGAAGCGCTCGCGCTTCCATTGCTGCGACGGCAGCACGCCCGTCTTCTCGTGTTCGAGGTCGATGCCCGTCTTTTCGCCGAAGCCGAACGGCTGCATGAAGTCGTGCAGGCGGTCGATGCCCATCTCGTTGCCGAGCTGGTAGTAATACGTGTCGCACGACATCACGATCGAGCGGTACATGTCGACGTAGCCGTGGCCGCCCTTCTTGTCGTCGTTGAAGCGGTGGCCGCCCAGCACGAAGAAGCCGGGGTCGCTGATGCCGTACTCGGGCCGGCGCAGGCCCAGCTCCAGCGCGGCCAGCGCCATGAACGGCTTGAACGTCGAACCGGGCGGGTACGTGCCGGACAGCGGACGGTTCATCAGCGGCTTGTCGAGCGACGTGTTCAGCTCCGTCCAGCTCTGGGTGTCGATGCCGTCGACGAACAGGTTCGGGTCGAAGCCGGGGCGCGACACGTACGCGAGCACGTCGCCCGTCGCCGGTTCGATGGCGACCAGCGCGCCGCGGTAGTCGCCGAACGCCTGCTCGACGACCTTCTGCAGCTCGATGTCGATCGACAGGATCAGGTTGTTGCCCGGCGTCGGCGGCGTGCGCGACAGGGTGCGGATCGCGCGGCCGCCGGCCGAACGCTCCACTTCCTCGTAGCCCGTCTGGCCGTGCAGCTGGCGTTCGTAGCTCTTTTCCAGGCCTTCCTTGCCGATGTGGTCCGTGCCGTTGTAGTTGGCGGCATCGTCGCTGGCGTCGAGCACCTTGGCCTCGGACTGGTTGATGCGGCCGATGTAGCCCAGCACGTGCGAGGCGACTTCGCCCAGCGGATACTGGCGGAACAGGCGGGCCTGCACTTCCACGCCGGGGAAGCGGAAGCGCTGCGCGGTGAAGCGCGCCACCTCGTCGTCGGTCAGGCGGGTGCGGATCGGGACGCTGGAAAAATTCTTCGACTCTTCCATCAGCCGTTTGAAGCGTTTGCGGTCCTTCGGTTCGATCGTGACGAGCTTCGCCAGTTCGTCGATGACGGAATCGAGGTTCGCTTCCAGCTTCGACGGCGTGATCTCGAGCGTGTAGGCGGAGTAGTTACTGGCCAGGACGATGCCGTTGCGGTCGACGATCAGGCCGCGGTTCGGCACGATGGGAACCAGTGCGATGCGGTTGTCCTCGGCCTGCGCCATGTACTGGCTGTGCTTGACGACCTGCAGCCAGACGAAGCGCGCGACGAGCAGGCCGAAGCAGATGAAGACGAACAGCACCATCGCCGTCAGGCGCATGCGGAACAGGTGGATCTCGCGATCGCTGTCTTTAATCTCGGTCATTCGGGGAGGCGATGAATAAATGCTTCAGATCGGACGCGTATGGTCCTTGTCGACCGCGCGGCGCTGCGGCGCCAGCAGCAGCCACGTGATCACGGGCCACAGTGCGACGGCGATCACGCTTTCGATGAACACGAGCGCGCCGGGAAAGCGGCCCGTCACCAAGAAGCGTACCATCACCTGGATCGCCTGCGTGAGCAGCAGCAGCGGGAACACGTGCATCGCCTGCGTGACGAGCGGGAACCACAGCACGCGGCGGTGGATCATGATCGCCAGGTACGACAGCAAGGTGTACGCGAGGGCGTTCTCGCCCAGCAGCGTGGCGTCGTGCACGTCCATCAGGAGGCCCATGCAGAACGCGATGCCGATGCCGACCTTGCGCGGCTGGTGGATGCCCCAGAACACGAGCACGAGCGCGACGAAGTCCGGCGCGCCGACCCAGCGGCCCCAGGGCAGCAGGTTGAGCATGAACGCGCAGACCAGGCTGAACGCGATGAACAGCGGGCTGACGGGCAGCAGGATGTAGTGCGGACGGTTCGTCGTCGGCATCAGGTGCCCTCCTTCGGCCGGGCAGCGGGAGACGCCGGCAAGGCCGGCGCGGTCGTAGCCGGCGCGGCCGGCGTGGCCGCGGCCGGGCTGCGCGCCGCAGGTGCCCCGGCAGCGGCAGCGGCACCCGCGGCGCGCGTCGGCGCGGCGGCATTCTGGTTCGCGGGCGCGGGAGCCGGACGCGCAGCGGCAGCGGTACCGGCGGCGGCGGGCGGCGCGACGGCCGGCGCCAGCGGTTGCGGCGGCAGCGGCAGCGGCGGCACGGGTTCCATGCGCGGCAGGTTCTTCTTCGACGTGGTATTGCCGTTGGCCTTGGCCGCTTCCGCAACCGGGCGCGGCGGCAGCGGCTGGTCGGACATCACGATCAGGAGCTGGCGGTGGCGGTCGATGCCGGCCAGCGGCTGGCACACGACGCGGCCGAAGGCGCCCTGCGCCACGTTCTCGACCTGGATGACTTTCGCCACCGCGAGGCCGGCCGGGTAGACGCCGTCCAGGCCGGAGGTCACGAGCACGTCGCCGACCTGGATGTCGGCGTTCGGCGCGACGAAGCGCAGGTCCAGCAGGCCGGACTGGCCGCGGCCGTAGGCCACGCTGCGCAGGCCGTTGCGCAGCACCTGCACGGGGATCGCCTGTTCCTTGTCGGTGAGGAGCGTGACTTCGGACGTGAACGGGAACACGCGCGTGACCTGGCCGACGACGCCGGCGTTGTCGATCACGGGCAGGCCGAGCTTGACGCCGTTGCGGGTGCCGCGGTCGAGCACCACGCGGCGCGTGGACGGGTCGCGTGCGTCGTACAGGATCTCGCTCATCATGGAGTGCACCGGCAGGTGCTCGCGCGCGTCCATCAGGCGGCGCAGCTGCGCGTTCTCGGCCATCTGGAGCTGGGCCTGCTGCATGGCCTGGGCCATCGCGACCTGCTGGCTCTTGAGGTCGCGTACTTCCTTCTGCAGCGCGGAGATCGAGGAAAAATACGTGCCCATATTGGCCAGCGCGTCGCGCGGCGCGAGGGCAGCCATCTGGAACGGGTACAGGACCGTTGCCGCCACCTGGCGCACGGCGGTGAGCGCGTGCAGGCGGGCGTCGACCACGAGCAGCGCGATCGACAGGAGAGCGAACACGGTCACCTTGACCCTTGCGGGGGCGCCTTGCTTGAACAGCGGCGGAGGACTGTATTCCATGACTTCCAATAATGCGGGGCCTGCGGCGCCCGCGTCAATCCAGACGCCCGGCGCGAGGGTGCTGCGGTCGGGCGACACCAAATGCGGACGGCGCGTGCCACACCGGGATCGCCGGTATGGTCACACGCCCTGTCCGCGCAGCCACGGCCGGGTTACTCGTACGAGAAGATCGAGCCCAGCTTGTCCATGCGCTCGAGCGCCATGCCCGAACCGCGCACGACGCAGGTCAGCGGATCCTCGGCCACCAGCACCGGCAGGCCGGTCTCTTCCATCAGCAGGCGGTCCAGGTCGCGCAGCAGTGCGCCGCCGCCGGTCAGCATCATGCCCTTCTCGGCGATGTCCGCGCCCAGTTCCGGCGGGGTCTGCTCGAGGGCGTTCTTGACGGCCGAGACGATGTTGTTCAGCGGATCGGTCAGCGCTTCCAGGATCTCGTTGCTCGAGATGGTGAAGGAACGCGGGATGCCTTCCGACAGGTTGCGGCCCTTGACTTCCATCTCCTTGACTTCGGAGCCCGGGAAGGCCGACCCTATTGCCTTCTTGATCGACTCGGCGGTCTGCTCGCCGATCAGCATGCCGTAGTTGCGGCGGATGTAGTTGACGATGGCTTCGTCGAACTTGTCGCCGCCCACGCGCACGGAACCTTTATAGACCATGCCGCCCAGCGAGATGATGCCGACTTCCGTCGTGCCGCCGCCGATGTCGACGACCATCGAGCCGGTCGCCTCGGACACCGGCAGGCCCGCGCCGATCGCGGCCGCCATCGGCTCTTCGATCAGGTAGACCTGCGACGCGCCCGCGCCCAGCGCCGATTCGCGGATCGCGCGGCGCTCGACCTGGGTCGAACCGCACGGCACGCAGATGATGATGCGCGGCGACGGACGGAAGAACTTCGAGTCGTGCACCATGCGGATGAACTGCTTGAGCATCTGCTCGGTGACGGTGAAGTCGGCGATCACGCCATCCTTCATCGGACGGATCGCTTCGATGTTGCCGGGAACCTTGCCGAGCATTTGCTTGGCTTCCTTGCCGACCGCCTGGATCGTCTTCTTGCCGTTCGGACCGCCTTCCTGGCGGATCGCGACGACCGAAGGCTCGTCCAGCACGATGCCCAGGCCGCGCACGTAGATCAGCGTGTTGGCGGTACCCAGGTCGATGGCCAGGTCGTTCGAAAAATAGCTACGTAAAAAACCAAACATGTGTGTCCTGATATGCGCGATAAGGTGCGCCTAACATTAATCGGGGAATCCTCGCCGCGACTGCCGAATCCGCCTCGCGGGCTTTTCATGCGTGGAAGGGGGCCAGGTTTCGCCCGGAGAACGCATTAGCCCGCCATTCTACCTTATAATTTACCGATTAAACGCTGAAAAACGGGTGGTTTCGTGCCCATATCAGCCTGCGAGATCGACGGTATTAGAAAGCTTTTATCAGCTTTAGCGCGCCGTTGTCCAAATTTCATTATCTACACACTCATCTTTGAACGCGGTTTCGAACCGCGCTTTTTGCCATGTCCCTGACACTTTCAGACGTAAAACGGATCGCCAACCTGGCCCAGCTCGACATGGATGAAGCCCATGCCGAAATCGCCTTGAACGAGCTGAACGGGATCTTCGCCCTGGCCGACCAGTTGCAGGCCGTCGACACGACGGGTGTTGCGCCGTTGTCGCAACCGCTCGCCAGCGTGCTCGCCCTGCCCCTGCGCCTGCGCGAGGACGTGGTGACGGAAGAAAACCACCGCGACGACTACCAGGCCCCGGCCCCGAAAACCCAGGACGGCCTGTACCTGGTGCCGAAAGTCATCGAATAACCCGCAGCGAACGCCGACCATCATGATGCATCAAAAAACCATCAAGGAGCTGTCCGCGCTCCTGCACTCGAAACAAGTCTCGGCGACGGAGCTGACGCAGCACTACCTCGACCGCGTCGCCGCCAGCCAGCATAACGCGTTCCTGGACGTGAATCCGGAACTGTCGCTGGCGCAAGCCAGGGCCGCCGATGCCCGCATCGCGGCAGGCAACGCCGGCCCGCTGACCGGTATTCCGATTGCCCACAAGGACATTTTCGTCACGCAAGGCTGGCGCTCGACTGCCGCCTCGAAGATGCTCGGCAATTACGTCAGCCCGTTCGACGCCACCGTCGTCACGAAATTCGCGGACGCCGGCATGGTCACCCTGGGCAAGCTGAACTGCGACGAATTCGCGATGGGCTCGTCGAACGAGAACTCGGCGTTCGGCGCCGTGAAAAACCCGTGGGACCTGCTCGCCGTGCCGGGCGGCTCGTCGGGCGGCTCGGCCGCCGCCGTCGCCGCGCGCCTCGCGCCGGCCGCGACCGGCACCGACACCGGCGGCTCGATCCGCCAGCCGGCCGCGTTCTGCGGCATCACCGGCATCAAGCCGACGTACGGCCGCGTGTCGCGCTTCGGCATGATCGCGTTCGCCTCGTCGCTCGACCAGGGCGGCCCGATGGCCCGCACGGCCGAGGACTGCGCCCTGCTGCTGAACGAGATGGTCGGCTTCGACGAGCGCGACTCGACGAGCCTCACGGCCGAGCAAGGCAACGCCCGCGAAGACTTTACGCGCGACCTGAATGCACCGCTGACCGGCCTGCGCATCGGCGTGCCGAAGGAATACTTCGGCGAGGGTCTCGCCGCGGACGTCGAGCAGGCCGTGCGCGCCGCGCTGGACGAATTCGTGAAGCTGGGCGCGACGCTGGTCGAGATCTCGCTGCCGAAGACGTCGCTGTCGATCCCCGTGTACTACATCATCGCGCCGGCGGAAGCCTCGTCGAACCTGTCGCGCTTCGACGGCGTGCGCTACGGCTACCGCGCTCCGGAATACACCGACCTGCAGGACATGTACAAGAAGACGCGTGCGCAAGGCTTCGGCAAGGAAGTCCAGCGCCGCATCATGGTCGGCACGTACGTGCTGTGCCACGGCTACTACGACGCCTATTACGTGCAGGCGCAGAAGATCCGCCGCCTGATCGCCGACGATTTCCAGGCCGCGTTCCGCGACAAGTGCGACGTGATCATGGGCCCGGTGGCCCCGAGCGTCGCGTGGGACCTGGGTTCCAAGGCGAACGACCCGGTGGCGAACTACCTGGCCGACATCTTCACCCTGTCGACGAGCCTCGCCGGCCTGCCCGGCATGTCGATTCCGGTCGGCTTCGGCCAAGGTGAAAAGAATGCGAAGCGTCCGGTCGGTCTGCAAATCATCGGCAATTATTTCGCCGAGGCGAAGCTGCTGAACATCGCGCACCAGTACCAGCAAGCCACGGATTGGCATACGCGCGCGCCCGAAGGCGTTTGACGCACTGACATACAAGAGAGAACACCATGCAATGGGAAGTCGTCATCGGTCTTGAGAACCACGTCCAGCTCACGACCAACTCCAAAATCTTCAGTGGCAGCTCGATCAGGTTCGGCGCCGAGCCGAACACGCAGGCGAGCCCCGTCGACCTGGCGCTGCCGGGCGTGCTGCCCGTGATGAACAAGGGCGCCGTCGAACGCGCCATCCGCTTCGGCCTCGCGGTCGGCGCGAAGATCGCGCCGCAGTCCGTCTTCGCGCGCAAGAATTACTTCTACCCCGACCTGCCGAAGGGTTACCAGATCAGCCAGTTCGAAGACCCGGTCGTGCAAGGCGGCAGCCTCACGTTCGCGTTCGAGAAGGACGGCAAGCTGGAGACGAAGACCGTCAACCTGACCCGCGCCCACCTCGAGGAAGACGCCGGCAAGTCGCTGCACGAGGACTACCACGGCATGAGCGGCATCGACCTGAATCGCGCCGGCACGCCGCTGCTGGAAATCGTCTCCGAGCCGGAAATCCGCAGCGCCGCGGAAGCCGTCGCGTACGCGAAAGCGCTGCACGGCCTCGTGATGTGGCTGGGCGTCTGCGACGGCAACATGCAGGAAGGTTCGTTCCGCTGCGACGTCAACGTGTCCGTGCGCCCCGTCGGCCAGAAGGAATTCGGCACGCGCTGCGAGATCAAGAACCTGAACTCGTTCCGCTTCATCGAGGAAGCGGTGAATTACGAGGTGCGCCGCCAGATCGAGCTGATCGAGGACGGCGGCAAGGTCGTGCAGGCGACGCGCCTGTGGGACCCGGACCGCAAGGAAACGCGCCAGATGCGCAGCAAGGAAGACGCGCAGGATTACCGCTACTTCCCCGACCCCGACCTGCCGCCGCTCGCGATCTCGCAGGAGTGGATCGACCGCGTAAAAGCCGACATGCCGGAACTGCCGGCCGCGATGCGCGAGCGCTTCATCGGCGACTACGGCCTGCCCGAGTATGACGCCCTGATCCTGACGTCCTCGCAGGCGATGGCCACGTATTACGAAGCCGTCGTCGCCAGGGCCGGCAAGGAAAACGCCAAGGCGGCCGCGAACTGGCTGATGGGCGACGTGTCGTCCGCGCTGAACCGCGCCGACGTCGCCATCGAGGCGTCGCCGGTCGAAGCGTCGCAACTGGCGCTGCTACTGAAGCGCATCGCCGACGGCACGATCTCGAACAACGCCGGCAAGAAGGTGTTCAGCCTGATGTGGGAAGCGCAGTCGGGCGACGAAAACCTGGCCGACGCCATCATCGAGCGTGAAGGCCTGAAGCAGATCTCGGACACGGGCGCGCTGGAAGCGATCGTCGACGAGGTCCTGGCCAACAATGCGAAATCGGTCGAGCAGTACAAGGCCGGCAAGGAAGCGGCGATCAACGCGCTGATCGGCCAGTGCATGAAGGCGTCGAAGGGCAAGGCGAATCCGGCGCAGGTGACCGAGCTGCTGAAGAAGAAGCTGGCGGCCTGATCCTTTTCCCGCCAACGAAAAACCGGAGCAATGCTCCGGTTTTTTTTCGCCCGCCAATTGCCCCAATTCGGGGTCAGAGCACATTTCCGGCGAAATTCGGGGTCAGAGCACTTTTTTGTGCACGATCCATGGAGTAAGTTTTAATGCCACCACCGCGAGCCGCTACCGCTGCACAGCTATCGATACGCCGATGCTGTCAGCTGAGGTGCCCGGTTTGGTTGCCGCACAGACGTTGATCCGAAATGTGCTCTGACCCCGAATTTGCACGTAAATGTGCTCTGACCCCGAATTGTCATTCGTAGCGGAGCGCGTCGATCGGGTCCAGCCGCGCCGCCTGGCTGGCCGGTACGACGCCGAACACAACGCCCACGCCGCCCGAGAACAGCACGGACAGCGCCACCGCCCACCACGGCACGACGGCCGGCGGGAAGTCCGGGATCATCGCGGCAATGCCGACGCCCAGCGCGTACCCGATCACGAGGCCCAGCAGGCCGCCCAGCAGCGACAGGGTGACGGCCTCGATCAGGAACTGCAGCAGGATATCGCGGCTGCGCGCGCCGATGGCCTTGCAGATGCCGATCTCGCGCGTGCGCTCCTTCACCGACACCAGCATGATGTTCATGATGCCGATGCCGCCGACCAGCAGCGCGATGCCGACGATGCCGCCCATCACGAGCGTCACGGTGCCGCTCAGCTTTTCGAACGATTTCGCGATCTGGTCCGCGGATTCGATCTCGAAGTCGTCCGTGTCCTCGGGCTTCAGGCGGTGCGCCTGGCGCATGACCATGCGGATGTGGCTGCGGGTCGCGTCCAGCCGGCCCAGGTCGCGCACGGCGACCGTGATCTGCAGTTGCGGGCGCGTGTTGTTGCCGATGATGCTCTGCCCCGTCTTGAACGGGATGATCATGTAGTTGTCCTGCGACATACCGAAGATCTCGCCCCGCTTTTCCATCACGCCGACGATCTTGAACCACTCGTTTGCGTACAGGATGAATTGCCCGACCGGGTTCGGCGGCAGGTGCAGGTCCTCGATCAGCTTCTCGCCGATGACGGCCACGCGGCGCGCGCCGGCGTCGTCGGAATCGCTGAGGAACCTCCCGAGCCGCGCATAGCGGCCGTTCACTTCCTGGTAGCTGGCCGTCGTCGCGAACACCTGCGCCGTCCCCGACATGCCCGTGAAACGCACTTCGGAAAAGCCGGGCGTGAACACGGGGCTGAGGTTGCGGATGCCGTCCACGCGCAGGCGCAGCTGCTCCACGTCGTCGAAGCGCAGGTAATTCACCTTGCCGCGCATGACCTCCTTGAACTCGTTGTGCGGCCGCACCGTCAGGCCGTTGCCGCCCAGCCCCTCGAACTGGTCGGTGACGCTTTTCGACAGGCCCTGGATCAGCGAGATCACCGTGATCACCGACGCCACGCCGATGATGATGCCGAGCGACGTGAGGAAGCTGCGCAGCCGGTGCGCGCGGATCGATGCGAGCGCCGAGCGCAGGCTTTCGAGGAACAGGTTCATGCCGCGCTCTCCGCATCATTCCTCGTGTCCGACACGATCCGCCCGTCGCGCAACCGCACGACGCGCCGGCACTGCGCCGCGATCTCCGGCTCGTGCGTCACCATGACGACCGTCTGCCCGCCCGCATGCAGTTCGCGGATCAGCGCCAGGATCTCCTCGCTGGTGGTCGAATCGAGGTTCCCCGTCGGTTCGTCGGCCAGCAGGATCGAGGGCTTGCCCACGAGCGCGCGCGCGATCGCCACGCGCTGGCGCTGGCCACCCGACAGTTCATTGGGCCGGTGGTGCATGCGCCCGCCCAGGCCCACGCGTTGCAGCGCCTGTTCCGCCAGCGCGAGGCGTTCGCGCAGCGGGATGCCCCGGTAGATCAGCGGCTGCGCCACGTTGTCGAGCGCACTCGCGCGGGGCAACAGGTGAAAGCTCTGGAAGATGAAGCCGATCTCCTCGTTGCGCACGCGCGCCAGCTCGTCGCCGGACATCGTCGCGACCTCGCGGCCGTTGAGCCAGTACGCGCCGCTGCTCGGCCGGTCCAGGCACCCGACGATATTCATCATGGTCGACTTGCCGGAGCCGGATGCGCCGATGAACGCGACGAATTCATTGGCCCGGATGTGCAGGTCGACGCCCTGCAGCGCGTGTACGGTCTGGTCGCCCATCGTGTACTGCCGCGTCACGCCTTCCAGCCGGATCACTGCGAAACTCCTTCCGCGACCTTCACGTCGGCCTTCTTCGCGACCACGGCATCGCCATCGTGCAGCTCGCGCAGCAGGCGCGCCGGGCCCACGGCGATCGTCTGGCCGGCCGCCACGCCCTTCGTCACTTCCTGGTTGGCGTCGTCCGACAGGCCCAGCTCCACCGTCGTCTTTTTCACCTTCCCGTCCTGCACCACGAACACGTAGCTGGTGTTTTTCACCTTGTCCTTCGCGCCCGGGATTTCCTCGCTCAGCACGGCCTGGATGGGCACCGCGGCACGGGCGGCGCCGTTGCCGACGACGATCTCCACGCGGCACGTCATCCCGGAACGCAGCGCGACCTTCGCATCGTCGAGGCGCAGCTTGACGACGTAGCTGCGGCCCTGGGCCTGCGCGCCGAGGACGGTCTTCGGCGCCATCGCCACGCTTTCCACGCGGCCCGTCACCGGCTGGTCGGGGAACGCGGCCGGGAACACCTTCGCCTGCTGGCCGACGCCCACGCGCGCGATGTCCGCTTCGTCCACGTTGACCTCGGCCATGATCGAGCCGACGTCGGCGATCGTCATCAGCGACGATCCCGCGATGCCGGTCGCGCTGGCGACGGCCGTCTCGCCGATCTTGATCGGGACGGCCGTCACGGTGCCGTCGATGGGCGCGCGCACTTCGGTCTTGGCCAGGTGCTCGCGCGCCTGCGACAGCAGCGCACTGGCCTGTTCGAGGGTCTCGCGGCTGGCGCGCAGTTCGACCTTGGCGAGGTCGACCTGGTGCACGGCGTCGTCGTACTTCGAGATGTCGATGTACTTCGCCTTGTACAACTGGCCCGTCCGGTCCAGGTTGCGCTGCTGGTTCGCGAGGTTGATCTGGGCGCGCTCGATCGCGATGGCCGCGTTGCGGCGGTTCGCTTCCTGCTGCGCCACCTCGGCCAGGTACACGGTCGGATCGAGCCGCAGCAGGATCTGCCCGCGCTCGACCTTGTCGCCCTCCTTCACGAGGACACCGGCCACCTTGCCGATGACCTCCGCCGACAGCTGCACCTCCTGGCGGAACACGAGGTTGCCGGTGGCGAGGATCGACGGGTGGATGGCGAGCTTCTGCACGGTTGCCAGCTCGGCCTCGCGGCGCGTCTGCTTGCCGGCGAACTTCACCGCCACGGGGACGATGAAGAACGCCGCGACGACGGCCGCGACTATCAGTTTCTTGTTCATGCGCTTAACCGAGGAAGGCGATCTTCGCGGCCCAGATGCCGTAGACGAGCGCGTACGGCAGCACCGCGACCGTGACGCAGGCGCCGGTCGAGCGTCCCGTCCAGGCCTTCAGGCCGAGCACGGCCAGCGCGATGGACCACACGGACGACAGGTCGAGATTGGTGGCGAGGCCGAACCAGGGGCTGGACATCGGCAGGTGCAGCAGCAGGTAGTTGAGCGACACCATGTTCATGTCTTCCGGCGCGAGGCGGCCGCCCGACGTCAGGATCTGCAGCACCGACAGGGGCACCGTCAGCAGGCGCGGGATGCTGGTCCAGACGGCGAAGCCGAACCACTTGCCGTAGCCAATGCCGGTGCCCATCACCTTGCCCGCCAACAGGAAGTACAGCGCCACGACGGCGCAGATGAGCGGCGTGCCCACCACGGCGCCGATGCCGGAGCTCCACATCATCGTCTTCGGCGTCATGAACTGCGCCATCGCGGCCCGGGCTTCCGGGTTCGCAGTCCCTTGGGCCGCCAGCATGTGCTCGCGGAACCAGGCGAAATCGAGCGACGAGACGTACCAGCAGCTGACGGCCAGCGTCAGCAGGATCAGGACCACCAGCGGAATGAAGGGGCGGGGTTTGTCCTTCAGCCGCGCGAAAGTGGGCGAAGGGGCGAGGATGACGTTTCCGATGTCGAAGAGCGGCTGCGTGGCCATGTGTTGACTCCCTAGTTATTGTCGTCAGGCAGCACCTGCTACCCGGTGCCCAGCAGTCTAGGGGATTTGCGCCGCTAAAAACTCACCAATTGTCATTACAAAATTGTACATCGGGTTCACAGCGCGTCCAGCAACGCGAGCGCCTGCGTGCGCGCCGCCGCCCGCAGCGAACCGCGCAGCGCCGCATCGTCCGTCGTGCGCGCCAGCACCATGCCGCCCACGCACAACGCGACGATGGCCTGCGCCCGCTGCTCGCCATCGGCTTCGTGCGCGAGCGCGCCCGCGTACACGTGCACGAGATTGCGGATCAGCTGCGTGTACGCCTTCTGCGGCGACAGCCCTGCGCGCGCCACGTCGCCCGGCAATGCATACAACGGGCAATGCGCCTCGATGTTGTCGAACACCTCGTCGCTCAGGTAGATGTCGACCAGCATGCGCGCCAGGTCGCGCGGCGCGGGCGGCGGCGTGTCCTTGAAATCGGGCTTGAACGGATTGCACGTGCTGAAGCTGGCGACGGCCGCCGCGTACAGATCGTCCTTGCTGTCGAAATGGTGATAAAAGCCGCCGCGCGTCAGGCCGGCCTCGGACATCACGCGGTCGATCGACACCTGTTCGAAGCCATGGCGGTTGAACAGCCGGCGCGCCGCATGCACGATGCGCTCGCGGGTCTGGGCCTTGTGTTCGCTACTGTAGGGCATCACGCTTCTCCTTTCGAGAACGGCATTATGCGCGTATTCACATTATGTTCTTGAACATATTTTGTGGCTGCGTATTCTGGTCTCCATTCACCCCAAGGAGACGCGACCATGTACACCCTGACCACCTTCCGTTCGGTTCCCTCGTTTGCCGTGGGCCACGTGCGCGACCTGCGCGTGCGCTGGGCCCTCGAGGAAGCGGGCCAGCCCTACGACCTGCGCCTGATCGGCTTCGAAGAGAAGGAATCGCCGGCCTACCGCCGCGAGCAGCCGTTCGCCCAGGTGCCCGTGCTGCACGATGGCGACCTGACGCTGTTCGAAACCGGCGCGATCCTGCTGCACCTGGGCGAGCACCATCCGGTCCTGCTGCCGCGCGATCCGGCCGCGCGTGCGCAGGCGACCATGTGGATGTTCGCCGCGCTGAATTCGGTCGAACCCTACGTGGGCAACCTCGCCAATCTCGTCGCGTTTTCGATGGACCAGCCCTGGGCCGAGGCGCAGCGCCCCGTGCTGGAAGAGATCGCGCTGAAGCGCCTGGGCCAGGTGGACGACTGGCTGGAAGGCCGCACCTATCTCGCCGGCGAGTTCGGCGCGGCCGACATCCTCATGACGACCGTCGTGCGCCTGCTCGACGGCATGGGCTACGTCGAGCGTTTCGCCCGCCTCGCGGCCTGGCGCGACCGCTGCACGGCGCGGCCCGCCTACCGCAAGGCGCTCGCGGCGCAGGTGGCGCAGTACGTCGTCGAAGCCGCGGTGGCCTGAGTTTTTACGGGGCGGTTGCGCGCGGCCCCTCTCTTTATACACCGCGTTTACGCGCTTCGCGGCTACGCTGGTCTCGTCATCACTCGTCGAAAGGACGCGATATGTTCGAGATCGTCGCCGTCGCGGCTGCGGGCCTGCTTGCCGCCGCCATCCTGGTATGCGTGCGCAGTTGCGTGGTCTACATCCCCAACGACAAGATCGGGATCGTGGAAAAGACATGGTCGGGGCGCGGCTCCGTCCACGCCGGTTTCATCGCGCTGCGGGGCGAGGCAGGCTTCCAGCCGGACGTGCTGCGCGGCGGCTTCCACTTCTTCCCGCCGTTCCAGTACCGCGTGCACCGCCAGAACCTCGTGACGATCCAGCAGGGCACCCTCGCCTACGTATTTGCGCGCGATGGCCTGCCGATGGCGCCGAGCCAGAACCTGGGCTGCAACAAGGTCGCCGCCGACTTCACCGACGTCGCCGCGTTCCTCGCCCAGGGCGGCCAGAAAGGCCTGCAGCGCAAGATCCTGCGCGAGGGTGCGTATGCCATCAACCTCGCGCAATTCGCATTCCCAGCCCTTTGCCAACCTTGCCAGGGCGTGGAATCGATATGTCGAGCAGCGCGGCACGGGCCAGTCGGCGAAACCGCCGCGATTCAAGAAAAAGGGACGCTGCCGCGAGGCCTTCTATGT
>CBIHQW010000049.1:0-15874 GCA_966212285.1 Massilia kyonggiensis | reverse complement strand
CGTGCCGGACTGCGCCACGTTGCCTGTACCGCCGATCGCATTGGCGATGGTGACGTTGTCCGAGCGGTCGAATACGAGCGAGCCATTGTTCGTGACGGCGGCCGTGCCGAGCGTGCCGCTCGTGCCGCCGGCGCCGACTTGCAGCGTGCCCCCGCTCACGGTCGTGGTACCGCCGTAGGTGTTGGTGCCGGTCAGGATCAGCGTGCCGGTATCGGCCTTCGTCAGCGCGCCGGTGCCGGCAATGACGCCGGCAGCGGTGAGCGTGGTGCCGCCATCGACGTCGAGCGTGCCGCCGCCGGTGCCGAGGGTGATGCCGCGATTGAGCGCGAAGCTGGCCGTCGTTTCGAGCGTGCCGCCGTCCAGGGTGAGCGTGCCGCCCGTGCCGAGGTTGTTGTCGGCGCCGATGCGCAGCGCGCCGCCGGTGACGGTCGTGGAGCCCGAGTACGTGTTGATGCCGCCCAGCGTCGTCGTGCCCGTGCCCGTCTGCAGCAGGTTGCCGGTGCCGCCGATCGGGTTCGCCACGTTGAGCGCATCCGAGCGGTCGAGCACGAGCGTGCCGTTGTTCGTGACGGCGCCCGTGCCCAGCGTGCCGGTGCTGCCGCCGGCGCCGACCTGCAGCGTGCCCGCATTGATCATCGTGGTGCCGCCGTAGCTGTTGGTACCGGTGAGGACCAGGGTGTTGGTGCCTGCCTTGACCAGGCTACCCACGCCGCCGATGGCATTGCCAATCGTCGTGTCGATCGCCTGGTTCAGCGTCAGCGTCCCAGCGTTGCCGATGCCGTTCGTGTTGCCGAATGCCAGCGTGTTGCTGTTCAGCGTGCTCGAGCCGGTGACGTCGTAGGCGCCACCCGTCAGCGCGAGCGCATCGTCGGTGGCGATCGTCCCGTTGTTCAGCGCGACGGTGCCGCCGGCTTGCAGCGTGATGCTGCCGAGACTCGTGCCGGTGCCCGTCGACAGCGTGCCGTTGACGGCGATGCTGCCGCCGGCTGCCGGCGTGCGGATCGTGACGGGGTCGGTGAAGCCCGCCGTGCGCACGTCGACGGCGCCGCTGCCGTCGGCGCGGCCGACCGTGATCGACGAGAAGCCGTCCTGAATCGTCCCGAGCGCGCTGGAGGCCAGGTTGAACACGCCGCCGGCGCCGTCGCCCAGGCCGATCGACGTGGACGGTGTCAGCGGCTGCAGCAGCAAGGCGCCGGTGCCGCCGACCTGGCCGCTCGCCAGGTTGATCGAGTCGCCCGTCAGCGTGACGGCGCCGGCCTGGCCCGCGCCGCCGAGGGTGCCGGCCGATTCCAGACTGAGCGCCGCGCCGGCCGCCGGATTGACGCTGCTGCCTTGCAGCGTGAGCGTGCCGCCGGCGCTGCGGACGGCGGCGGCCGATACCACGATGCCGCGATTGTTGGTGGCGCCGGTCGCCGTGCTGGCGCCTGCAAGGCTCACGTTGCCGCTGCCGGTCGCTGCGACGACCGCGCCGCCGGACACCTCGATGCCGTCGTTCCCGATGCCCGTGCCGCGCCCCGTGCCGCTGACCGTCATGCTGCCGTTGAAAACGCTTACCTGGCCCGTGTTCACCAGGACGCCGTCGTTGGTATCGGCGCCGGCGCCGCCCAGTCCGTTGACGATCACGTCGCCGTTGCCCGTCGCCTGGACTGCGCCACCGTCCACGAATACGCCGGCGTTGCCGGTGCCCGTGCCGCGGCCAGTGCCCTGGATGCTCACTGTGCCGTCGACCGTGGAGACGAGCGGGCTCGTGCTGTGCAGCCACACACCGTAGCCGCCCCCCGTACTGGCCGAATAGCCAAGGCCGTCGAGCGTGATCGTGCCGGCGCCGCTTGTCCTGACCTTGTTATTGTTCAGGAGGATGCCTGCGGGGAAGTTGGTGTCCTTGCCTTCGCCCCGCATCGTGATGTTCCCGCCGCCCGCGTCCACTGTGCCCAGGCCGATCGAAATGCCATGCGCCGCCGTCGCACTGAGCGCGGCCGCGTAGCCGGGATCGGTAAACGCCGGCAATGCAGTGAGCGGCGCATTGCCGCCGCGCAGGACGATATCGCCACCCGAGGTCGAGATGTTGATCCCGGTCGCTAAGTTGATGGCGCCAATGCCGTCCGCGTTGCGGTCGGCATTCAAGACGAGGTTCAGCTTGTCCCCGCCCGCCACGCTGTCCTTGATCACCGCTTTGATGGTGATGTCGGTCCCCGCCTGCAGTGTCAGTGTGCGCGTGCCGACGCCGTTGTAGTCGAGGGTGGTGATGCCGTTATTCCAAGTGATGTTGCCGCTGGCATCGAGCACGACGTCGTTCGCGGCGAGCATCGTGGCAAGCTGCCCGACGCCGATGGTGTTCACGCCATCGCCGGCGGCGGCCTGGATCGTGATGGCGGCCGGATCGAGCAGCAGCGTCCCGCCGCCCGTGTTCACGTTGCCCGAGAATCCGAGCGTGCCCTTGCCCGACACTTCGGCAAAGCCCTTGCCAGTGGCGCGGACGTCGCCCGCGAACGTCGTGGCGTCGTCGGACCAGACGATGACGCGGCCGCCCTGCGCGGCGCCATCGGCATGGATGGTCGCGCCCTGTTCGACGGTCGTGCTGTGCGAATTCAGGATCGCGGGATTCTTGCCCTGGTAATCGCCGCCGACCAGTACCGTGCCGCCCGCGTCCGGCCCGGACGCGTCGATGCGGGCGCTCGCGCCCAGCGTGACGCGGTCGCCCAGCACGTGCACGTCGCCGCCCCGGCCGGCCGCGGGTGCCGCAGCGTCGAGCGTACCGCCGACATGGACCGTGCCGCCCGCGCCGCCGTCGAGGAAGATCCGGCCGCCGTCCTCGCGCACGCCGCGGGCCTGTACCACGCCGTCGGTGTTGATCAGGCTCGCCAGGACGCTGTCCGCACGGCCGGCCAGCAGGTCCACGCGGCCGCCGTTGGCCAGGATCTGGCCGTGGTTGGCGATCTCCGCGCCGGCCGCGGCCGCGTCCACCTGCGCCGTCAGCAGGCCGCCGAGCAGGCTGACCGTGACCTGGTCGCCGGCCGCGAACGTCGTCCTGCCGCCAGGCGTGCTGATGGTGCCGTTGTTGACGATGCGCGAGCCCGCGAACACGACGCTGCCCGCGTCGATCCGTCCCTCGTTCACGACGCTGCCCGCGCCGGTGCCGTGCGTGAAGCGATAGCGGCCGGCCGCGGCATCGGCGTCGCTGATGGCGAGCGTGGAGGCGGCGAGGCCGCCCGCGCTGACCTGCGAGCCTGGCGCGAACAGGATACCGTTCGGATTGACGAGGAAGACCTGGCCATTCGCCTGCAGGTTCCCGTAGATCGCGGACGCGTCGTTGCCGACGATGCGGTTCAGTGCCACCGAGGCGCCGTTCGGCTGGTTGAACACCACCGTGTTGCCGGCGCCGATGCTGAAGCTTTGCCAGTTGGCGGTCAACGACTGGCTGGACTGGTTGACGGTCAGCGTGGTACCGTTCTGGCTGATCGTCCCGGTACCGCCGGTGACGACGCCGCCCGTGGGCAACGGCCCGGCCCATGCCGCGCCGCTCCACAGGGCCGCGCCCGCGAGGATCCATGCGGTCCCGGTCTTCAACCGGCCCGGGACGTTCGATGCGTCCGCGGGCTGCGCGGCGTCGAAGCCGCGTTCGGCCGACGTGCCGGCACCTTTACCGTTTGCCTTGCAGGATTCTGCCACGGGCACGAGCGTGCCGAGGCGCTTGCTGAAAATCGTGCGGTACCTGTTGCGATTCACTTTGCTACTCCAGTCTCGATTCGTTTAGAAGGCGGTGTTCAACGTGACGTTGAACTGGCCGGCGCGATCCGGCGCCGCAGTCATCTTCCGGCCGCCCCGGAATGCGAGCGTGCCGGTCACGAGGGTGCGTTCGGTCACGCGGACGTTCACACCGGCGCCGATGCCGTCCAGCGTCACGACGTTGCCGCCGCCGGTCCACGGATGGGCGTTGAGCGAGCCGCGGGCACGGTCGTAGAACACCATGCCTTCCAGTCCGCGTCCCCACGCGAAGGGCAGGGCGCGACGCCATTCGATGCTGATCAGCGCCGCCTTGTCGGCAAGCGTGTCGCCGCTCGGGTAGGCACGGACCGAATACGGCCCGCCGAGCGCGAACTTTTCATACGAATCCAGGTTGTCGCCCGTGCCCTGGGCGGTCATCTTCAGGTTGATGCTCGAGTGTTCGTACGCCAGTTGCAGCGCGTAGTTGACCGTCCATTTGCCGTAATTGCCGGCGGAGCGTGCGGTCAGCGCATCCGCCGTTTGCGACTCCGGATCGCGCAGGGCCAGCGTGCCGCGCGTGTAGAGGACCGCCAGCGTGGTCAGCGCCTGCGCGCCGAATGCCGCGTCGCGCCAGTCGCCGCGCAGGCCCAGCTCGACGCGGTTGCGGAGCCGCCGTTCGGCCGGGGTGGCCAGGCCGGCGATGTCGTCGCGGAAGGTGCGCGTGCCATAGGTCAGATCGCCGTGCAGGTTGGCGGACAGTGTGCGGATGAATGGGTAGGAGAGCGCCACGTCGCCACTGCTGACGGTACCGCGCGCATCCAGGGCGGCGTACTGGCCGCCCAGTTCGTACCGCAGGTGCGAACCGCGCACGCTGGCGCGCAGGCCGCTGTAGCCGATCGGCAGGCCGTATTCCAGCATCCCGTAGCGCATGTCGCCGCGATGCGCCGCGGCCACGCCCTGCACGGTGAGCTGGTCGCCGATGCCTGCGGGACTGTTCAGCTGGACCGTGCCGATCGCGCGGGTCGAGCCGGAATAATAACCGCCGAGGTTATCCAGCTGCACGCTGCCGGTGGCGAGCGGTTCGCCCTCGACGTTCACGTCCAGCCGGGAGGTGCCGATGCGCTGCCCCGGTGCCAGCTGCGCGGCGGCGTGCGCGCCGGGCGTGTCGTTCAGCAGCAGCAGTCCGCGCTCGAGCGGCTGGCGCTGGATGAGCGCGCCCGCGCAGTCGTCGGCCTTGCAGATGGCCTGCGCGAGGATGCGCTGCGCCCGTTCCTGGCCCAGCCGTGCATGGTTGTCGACCCCGATGCGGTCGTACCGGCCTTCCAGGACGGCGATCGTAATCGTTCCCTGCTCGATTTCCTGTTCCGGGATATACGCGAGCGTCAGCAGATAACCCCGATCGCGGTAATACGCCGCCACGGTATCGGCAATCTTCTGCAGTTCGTCCAAGGATAAATCGCCCGTGCGCGCCGCGATAAGCGGGAGAAGCGTGCGGTCGTCGAATACCGTATTGCCGGTAATGCGATAACCATTTATGTGCACGCGTGCATTATTCTGGTGCGTGCCTATTGCCGGCGTTTCCGGTATCTCGATTTTTGCACCATTCGCGGAATTAATGGGCGCAGCGGGAACGCTGCGCTCGATATTCCTGAGCGCTTCGCCGCCCGTCGCCGGAATAGTTTGTGCAAATGCACCGATGGTCGTCATGCCGAGGATGCCAACCGCCGCGGCTTGCAGCCGCGTTGGCGCGAATACGACCTTTTCGGCCATATTGCGAAATATATTTCTTTTCATTGTTATTGCGACTTTATAAAGCGTTTATTCCAAACCGTATGAAATATCGGAGTTGCCCTAGGGCAATCATATGCCGATCGTAATCCTAGGCGATACTCTCGGCAAATACCATTACGATTTTGTGAAGTGGCGGAAATTAAAACGCTAAAGCCGGAAAATCAGTGGAAAGAGCTTGGAGTTGCGCATATGGACCATAATTTGAATGGCCAATATGCGCGAAAAATCACGGCATCATTAACCGGTCGAGCAGCGGTTTCGCCGCATCCGCGATCCGGTCCAGGCTCGCCTCGCGCAGCGCCGCCGTATCGACGACGTGCGCGCTGTGCAGCCCGGCCCAGCGCAGTAGCGCCGCGCAGGCGTCGGCATGGTCGAACAGCCCGTGCAGATAGGTGCCCAGCACCTGGCCGTCGTCCGAGCAGGCGCCTTCCGGCCGGCCGTCGATCTCGAACGCGGGCCGGGACAACGCATCGCCCGTCGACACGCCCATGTGGATCTCGTAACCGGCAACGGCCGCCTGAAGCGCATCCGGCGCGAAGACGCAGCGGCCGGTCACCTGCGCGAGTCGCTTCTGGCGCGTCAGCGTCGTGCCCACGCCCAGCAGGCCGAGGCCTCTGGAGTGTCCCGGCATGCCTTCCACGCCATGCGGATCGTCGACGCACGACCCCAGCATCTGGAAGCCGCCGCAGATGCCGATCACCTTGCCGCCATAGCGCAGGTGGCGGCGGATGCGGTCCGGCCAGCCCTGCGCATGCAGCCATGCGAGGTCGCCGCGCGTGTTCTTGCTGCCGGGGAGGATGATGAGGTCCGCGTCCGGTACGGGCTCGCCTTCGCGCACGAAGCGGAGGTCGACGTCGGGGTGGACGCGCAGCGCATCGAAATCCGTGTGGTTGCTCATGCGCGGATAGCTGGGCACGACCACGCGGAACGCGCCGGTTCCGGGCGTGACGGCCTGCACGGCGTCTTCCGCATCGAGATACAGCCCGTGCAGATAGGGCAGCACGGCCAGTACCGGCTTGCCCGTCTGTTCTTCCAGCCAGTCCAGGCCCGGTTCGAGCAGCTTGATGTCGCCGCGGAAGCGGTTGATGACGAAGCCCTTGATGCGTGCGCGCTCGCTGTCCGACAGGCAGGCCAGGGTGCCGACGATATGGGCGAACACGCCGCCGCGGTCGATGTCCGCGACGAGGATCACCGGACAATCGACCGCTTCCGCGAAGCCCATGTTGGCGATGTCGCGGTCGCGCAAATTGATCTCGGCCGGGCTGCCCGCGCCTTCGACGATCACGGCGTCGTACTGCGCGCGCAGCCGCGCATGCGATTCCAGCACGGCCTGCATCGCCACCGTCTTGTACTGGTGGTAGTCGCGCGCATTCATCTCGGCGCGCACGCGGCCGTGAATCACGACTTGCGCGCCCGTGTCGCTCGATGGTTTCAGCAGCACCGGGTTCATGTCCGTGTGCGGCGCGAGGCCGGCCGCGATGGCCTGCAGCGCCTGCGCGCGGCCGATTTCGCCGCCGTCGCTCGTGACGGCGCTGTTCAGGGCCATGTTCTGCGGCTTGAACGGCGCCACGCGCACGCCGCGGCGCACCAGCAACCGGCACAGTGCGGCGACGAGCGTGCTCTTGCCGGCGTCCGACGTCGTGCCCTGCACCATCAGGGTGGAATACGGGAAGCGGCTCATTTGCCGCGGTGGCTGCGCGCCAGTTCGAGCTTCTCGCACAGCTGGGCAGCGCCCGCGATCATGCGCGGGCCCGAGCGGTTGAGCAGGTTGCCGTCGATGGTGAACAGGTTGTTGTTACGGACGGCGGTGAGTGTCCCGTAGGGCTTCCAGAGGCTCACGCCGCCGTAGTTCTTTTCCGCGGTGGCGAAGATCGCTTCCGGATTTTCCTGCAGCACGGCTTCGACCGACACGACGGGCGCCGTGACGGGCAGTTTGTCGAAGATGTTCTCGCCGCCGCACAGGCGCAGCGCGTCGCTGACGATGTGGCGGCCGTTCAGCGTGTACAGCGGCTTGTCCCACACCTGGTAAAAACTGCGCACGATGGGGCGCTTCGCATACCGTGCGCGCAGGCTCGCGATCTTGCCGCGCAGGTCGGAGGCGGCCGGGCCGGCGACGGCCTCGGTGCCCATCAGCTGGCCGAGCTTCTGCACATTGTCCGCGATGTCTTCCAGCTTCTGCGGCTCGCTGTGGAACATCGGGATGCCGAGCTTTTGCACCATCTCGATCTGGCGCTCGGAACTGCCGTGGCGCCACACGACGACCAGGTCGGGCTTCAGCGCCATGATGCGCTCCAGGTCGACTTCGCGGTTCGAGCCGATCTGCTGGATCTTTTTCGCTTCTTCCGGGAAGTCGCTGTACGAGACGACGCCCACCACATGGCTGCCGCCGCCCGCCGCGAACAGCAGCTCGGTGACGTGCGGCGCCAGCGAGATGACGCGCTGGGCCGGTTTCGCGACGGTGACGGTGGCGCCGGCGTCGTCCTTGACGCTGACGGCGGCTTGCGCCTGCAGGCTGGCCGCGAGCAGGAGCGCGGCTGCGATGATCGTTCGTTTCATGTGTCGTTCCATTCCCGGAGTGCTTGTTCGATGCGCCGCCATGCGGATTCGTTCCCCGGCAGGCCGACGCGGATGCCGCGCGCCGCACCGGGAAACAACCGCACCCAGATCGCGCGCCGCGCCATGTGTTCATGAAAAGCCTCGGCACGCGGTTCCGCCCACCAGTGGAACAGCGGGGTGCCGTGGGCGTCGATGCCGTAGTCTGCCAGCAGCGCATGCATGCGTGCGCCGTCGCGCGCAAGGCGGGTCTGCGTGACTTGCTGCCAGCCGTGGTCGCGCAGGGCCGCGACCGCGATGTCCTGCGCCGGGCCGCTGACGGCCCACGGCCCGAGCAGGTCGTCCAGCGCCGCGAGAAGCGCCGTCTCCGCGCCGACGAAGCCGAGCCGTACACCGGCCAGGCCGAAGAACTTGCCGACGGAGCGCAGGACGACGAGACCGGGCCGGCCGATGCGGCCAGCGACGCTGAGCGCCCGCGCCGTGTCGCCGAACGCTTCGTCCACGACGAGCCAGCCGCCGCGTGCACCGAGTCGTTCGGCCCACGCCAGCAACTGGTCCGGCGGGACCGCCGCGCCGGTCGGATTGTTCGGGTTGACGACGACGACCACGTCGCTGCCGGCCACGGCATCGTCGAGCGCATCGTATGCCACCTGCCGCAGGACGTGGCCGTGGCGCCCCCAGTGATGGGCATGTTCCGCATACGACGGCGCGGACACCGTCACGCGCGCCGGCCCGGCCAGCTCGGCGCGCAGGCGCGGCAAGGCCTGGATCGCGGCCTGCGTGCCCGCCACCGGCAGCAGGTGCGGCGCGCCGTAGTACTCGCATGCCGCCTGCACGAGGGCCGGATCCCGTTCGGGCAGCCGGTGCCACGCGTCCGGCGTCGGTGCGGGCGCCGGATAGCCGTGCGGATTGATGCCGGTGGAGAGATCGATCCAGTCCGTGCCGCCGAAGCGCTGCTGCGCGGCGCGCAGGTTGCCGCCGTGTTCAAGCATGGACCACCCCGTCCAGTGCGAACAGCGCGGCGCCGGCGACGACGACCCACAGCAGGGTCGTGCGCCACACGAGGCGCCAGGCGCGCAGGATGTCGTCCGCGCATGCGTCGGGACCGGTACCGAGCGGGGGCCGCTGTTCCGTCACGCCGTCGTACACGGCCGCGCCGCCCAGCTGCACGCCCAGGGCGCCCGCGCCGCTGGCCATCACGGGGCCCGCGTTCGGGCTGCTCCACGCGGGCGCCTGCGCGCGCCAGCAGCGCCAGGCGCGCAGCCGTCCCCGTTCCGCCAGCAGCACGTACGACAGGGCAGTGAAGCGTGCGGGCACATAGTTCAATACATCGTCGATGCGTGCGGCCACCCGGCCGAACAGCTTGAAGCGCGCATTGCGGTAGCCCCACATGGCGTCCAGCGTGTTCGCGAGGCGGAACAGCACGACACCCGCACCGCCGCCGACGAGGAACCAGAACAGCGTGCCGAACACGGCGTCGTTGCCGTTTTCGAGCAGCGATTCCGCGCCGGCCTTCGCGAGGTCGGATTCGTTCGCCTGCTCCGTGTCGCGGCTGACGATGCGCGACGTGAGGCCGCGCGCCGCATCGAGGTCGCCACGCGCGAGCGCCGCATGGATCGGCAACGTATGGTCGCGCAGGCTGCGCAGGCCGATGCCCAGGTACAGCAGCAGTGCATGGACCGCCGCGCCGGCGTACGCGCACGCGAGCCACGCCAGCGCGCACAAGGGCAGCACGGCGAGCATCCACGCCAGCAGCCCGCGCGCGATGCGCGAACGCCCCCCGTTGAGCCGGCGCTCCAGCGCGGACGCCAGCCGGCCGAAGCCGACGAGCGGATGCCAGCGCCGCGCCTCGCCCAGCAACAGGTCCAGCACGACGCCGGCGACGAGCGCCAGCGCGAGCGTCGTCGGCGCGAGTCCGCTCAGCATGGCCCGCCTTTCAGCACGAGCGGCAGGCCGGCCGCGACGAACAGCACGCGGTCGCAGCGCGCCGCCACGTCCTGGTTCAGGCGGCCCGCTTCGTCCACGAACGCGCGCGAGACGGCGCCGTAGGGCACGATGCCCATGCCGGTTTCGTTCGATACGAAGACGACGTCGCCGGCGTCGGCCGAGTCCAGCCAGTCGAGCAGCGCGGCGCGTTCGTCGACGAACAGCGGCGGCAGGTCGATGGGGCCGACGTCCGGAAATTCCCGCTGGGTGGAGAACATCAGGTTCGTGAGCCACAACGTCAGGCAGTCGACGAGGACGATGCGCTCAGGCGCACACAAGATCCGCAGCGTGGCCGCCAGGGCCGTTGGCTCCTCCACCGTCTTCCACTCGGCCGGCCGGCGCGCGCGATGATGTTCGATCCGCGCCGACATCTCGGCATCGCCCGCGTACGACGTCGCGACATACACGACGTCCTTGCCGGACTCGCGCGCGATGCGTTCGGCGAGCCCGCTCTTGCCGGACCGCGCGCCGCCGAGGAGGAGGGTGCGGCTCATTCCAGTTCTCCCTGCAGCAGGCTCGCGACGGCCGCCGGATTGGAGGCAAAGAACGCATGGAAGTACGACGCCGTCAGCGAGCCGACGCGGTACACGGCTTCGCCCTGCGCACCGGACGGATGCTTCACGGTCCACGCGGCGGGCGCAAGCGGCGTCTCCAGGCGCGAATAGTGGAAGGTGTGGCCGCGCATCTGTCCGGCGTTCGTGGCCAGGCCTTGCGAGCCCAGGCCCGCGAGGCGTTGCTGCATCAGCACGCGGCCTGGCAGCAGGCCGGCCATCGGCCAGTCGCGGCCTTCCTTGTCCGCGAGCGATTCGGCCAGCACCATCATGCCGCCGCATTCCGCGAGGATCGGCAGCCCGGCCGCATGCGCCGCGCGGATCGATTCGCGCCAGCGCCCGGCCCGCGCCAGCGCTTCCCCGTGCAACTCGGGGTAGCCGCCCGGCAGGTAGACGGCGTCGGCATCCTCGGGCACCGGTTCGTCCGCCAACGGCGAGAACCACAAGATGCGCGCGCCCAGCGCTTCCAGCGTGTCGACGTTGGCCGGGTACAGGAAGCAGAACGCGGCGTCGCGCGCGATCGCCACCGTGATCCCGGACAGCAGCGGCGCGACCGGTTCTTCCGGCAGCGCCTCGTCGGGGAGCTGCGGCACCAGGGCGTTCCATTGCGCCTCGTCCAGCTGCAGCTGGTCGGCCAGTTCGTCGAGGATGGCGTCGATGTCGGCGACTTCGCCCGGCACGACGAGGCCGAGATGGCGTTCCGGCAGCCGGCGCGCCTGCTTCGGCAGGGTGGCGAGCAGCGGGATGTCGCGCAGCGAGGCCGCCACCATGCGCGCGTGACCTTCGCTGGCGACTCGGTTGGCGACGACGCCGGCCATGCGCACGGGCCCGTAGTCGCGCAGGCCCAGCACGACGGCACCGGCCGTCTGCGCCATCGCGGAGGCGTCGATCACGGCCAGCACGGGCAGGTCGAATGCGCGCGCGAGGTCGGCGGCGGACGGATCACCGTCGTACAGGCCCATCACGCCTTCGACCAGCACGACGTCCGCTTCACGCGCGGCGCGGGCCAGGCGCTGGCGGCTCTGTTCCAGCCCGACCATCCACAGGTCGAGCGTATGGACCTTCGCGCGGCTCGCGTGTTCGAGGACCATCGGGTCGATGAAGTCCGGCCCGCATTTGAAGACGTGCACGCGCTGGCCCATGCGGCGCAGCCGGCGCGCCAGCGCTGCCGTGATCGTCGTCTTGCCCTGGCCGGACGCGATGGCCGCGACCAGCAGCATGCGGGCGCCGGCGGCCATTACCACTCCGTCCCGGCCTGCGCCGCGATGCCCGCCTTGAAGGCATGCTTGACGACGTTCATTTCGGTCACGGTGTCGGCCACCGCGATGAGTTCCGGCGGCGCCGCGCGGCCCGTCACGACGACGTGCTGCATTTCCGGGCGGTCGAGCAGGTCGGCGATCACCGTGTGCACGTCCAGGTAGCGGTATTTCAATGCGATGTTCAGTTCGTCCAGCACGACGAGGCCATAGGCGGGATCGGTCAGGAAGCGGCGCGCCTGTTCCCACGCTTCCTCGGCCCTGGCGATGTCGCGCTCGCGGTTCTGCGTCTCCCACGTATAGCCTTCGCCCATCGCGTGGAAACTGACGTCGTCGGGGAAGCGGCGCAGGAACATCTCTTCGCCGGTGGACATCGCGCCCTTGATGAACTGGACGACGCCCACCTTCATGCCGTGTCCGAGCGCGCGCGCGACCATGCCGAACGCGCTCGAACTCTTGCCCTTGCCGTTGCCGGTGTTGACGATGATGATGCCGATCTTCTTGTCGGCTGCGGCGATCTTGGCGTCGATGACGGCCTTCTTGCGCTCCATGCGTGCGCGGTGGCGCTCGTTCAGTTCCGCGGTTTGTTCAGGGGTCATTTCAGTCATGAGGGGCCTCCAGGGGAATGAAAATACGGCGACCCTTGTTCTCGATCGCGTCGATCGGGTGGCCGAGATAGCTGCTCAGCAGCGGTGCCTGCAGCGCGTCGTCGACGGTGCCGGCATGCCAGCGGCCGTCGCCCATCAGCAGCAGGGCGTGGGTGGAGATACTGTGTGCCAGGTTCAGGTCATGGCCGATCATCACGATGGTCTTGCCGCTTTGCCGGCACAGGCGCGACAGCAGCGACATCGTGCGCACCTGGTGCGCCAGGTCGAGCGCGTTCGCCGGCTCGTCCAGCAACAGCAGCGGCGTGTCCTGCGCGAGCAGCGCGGCGATGGCCACGCGCTGGCGCTCGCCGCCGGACAGGGTGCGCACGTCGCGCGTGGCGAGGTGGTCGACTTCCATCGCCGCGAGCGCGTTCACGGCCGCGTGGTGGTCGTCGCTCTGCTCCCAGTAATGGTTGGCGTGGTAGGGGTGGCGCGCGGACAGCACGGTTTCCATCACGCTGTACGCGAAAGCATCGCTGCGCGACTGCGGCAGGTACGCGCGTTCGCGCGCCAGCGCCTCCAGCGGCCAGGCGGACAGCGGGAGGTCGTGCAGCGCGACGGTGCCGGCTTCGGGCGCGCGCAGGCCGGCCACGGTGCGCAGCAGGGTGCTCTTGCCGGCGCCGTTGCGGCCGATGATGGACCAGCATTCGCCGGCCTGCACGTCCCAGTTCAGGCCGTGCACGAGCACGCGGTCGCCGGCGCGCAATTCCAGTTGTCGGGTCGCGATCATCATTTGTGCAGGCGGTGCAGTTGATACAGGAAGACGGGCGTGCCGATCAGCGCCGTGATGGCGCCGACGGGCAGCTGGGTCGGCGCGACGACCGTGCGCGCGACGGTATCGCACAGCACGAGCAGGGTGCCGCCGCCCAGCACGGCGGCCGGGATGAGCACGCGGTGGTCCGGGCCGAACGCGAAGCGGCAGGCATGCGGCACGATCAGCCCGACGAAGCCGATGGCGCCGGCGCTCGTCACCGCGCTCGCCGTCAGCACGGCCGACACGAAGAACAGGCCCTTGCGCACGGCGCCGACGCGCACGCCCAGCGTGGCGGCGGCCTCCGCGTGCAGCGCGAGCATGTTCATCGCCCGCGCATTGCGCAGCGCGTACACCAGTGCCGCCCCTAGCACGATCCAGGGCAGGATGCGCAGCGGCGCGCCGGCCAGGTCGCCGATCATCCAGAACACCATGCTGCGCAATCGGCCTTCCGGCGCGATCGACAGCATCAGCGTGACGAGCGCCATGCTGGCCGCCTGCATGATCGTGCCGGTCAGCAGCAGCATCGACGTGCCGCCTTCCACCGCGACCCCGCTGCGCATGTCGCGCCGCGCGAGCAGATAGAGCAGCAGGGCGACCGTCACCGCGCCGGCCATCGCCGCGCCGTCCACGGTGGCCGCCGCGCACATCAGCAAGAGCGCGAACAGCGCGCCGACCGACGCGCCGGCCGAGATGCCGAGCACGTACGGGTCGGCGAGCGGATTGCGCAGCAGCGCCTGCATCATGACGCCGGCCAGCGCGAGCGCGCCGCCGGTGACGAAGGCCATCAGCGCGCGGCCCGCGCGCAGCTCGACGAGCATTGCTGCCAGCGATTCCGGCCGGCCGCGCAGCACCTGCGCCACCGCATCGGGCAGCTCGGCCGGCGCGACCGGGATCGATCCGCTCATGCCCGCGATAAGCAGGCTGGCGACCGCCACGCACAGCAGCGTGACGATGATCGGAATGGCGCGCTGGCGCAGTGGCGGTGGAACAGGGTGCATGGCTCGTCGGAACATGGTGGTTAGCGGACTCCCTCAGTGGCTACCATATTGGATACCCGCGAACCAGGTGCGCCCAGAGGTGCCATAGTTGCGCGCCAGGTCGTAGTGCTTGTCGGCCGCGTTGTCGAGGCGGACCAGCAGCGACCAGTCGCGCGTCATGTGCCAGGTAGTGTACAGGTTCAGCAGGCCGTAGCCGCCGAGGCGGTTGGCGTTGGCGGCATCGTCGAAGCGTCGGCCGGATGCCTGCAGTTCGACGCCGGCGTTCACCGGGCCCACGGTATAGTCGGCCGCAAAGCTGGCGTGGCGGCGCGCGCGGCGGGCCAGCTGCTTGCCGGTCGTCTCGTCGCGCGGATCCTGCAGGTCGGCGCTGGCGCGCAGGTCCAGGTTGCCGATGCGTGTGTCGGCCGCCAGTGTCAGGCCTTCCAGCAGGGCGTGGTTGACGTTGTACGCGCAGCTGCCGTTCGGGCGGTCCGGACACGGCGTGACGGAGACGATCATGTCGGTCAGGCGGTTGCGGTAGTAGTTCGCCTGCAGGTCGACGCCGGCCACGCGGTACTGCACGCCCACTTCCGCGTTGCGGCCCCGTTCCGGCTTGTTCGACGTCAGGCCATAGCCCGGGTAGTACAACTCGTTGAATGTGGGGGCGCGGAAGCTCGTACCGTAGCTCGCCGTGGCGCGCAGGTCCTGCGTGAATTCGTAGCCGTAGCCGAGGGCGCCCGTTGTCTTGCCGCCGTATTCGGAATGGTCGTTGCGCGCGCTGACGTCCAGCAGGTGGCTGCCGCGGCGCAGGTCGTACGACGCCGCGACGGAATTCGTGATGCGCGTGCGGTTGATGTCCTTGATGGCGCTGGACAGGACTTTTTCCTTGCGGTGGCCGGCCAGCACCTGCAGCGTGTCGCCGGCGATGTCGAACGTGTTCTGCCACGTGAGTTCGTCCTGGCGCGTGTTCAGCTGCGAGATGCCGGACGGCGCCGTGCTCGTGAAGCTGCCCAGCTTATCTTCCGAGCGCGCCACCTGGACGCTGCTGCGCCAGTTCGGCAGGAAGCGGTCGTTCAGGAACACGGCATAGCTGTCGAGTTCCTGGATGTTGTGCGTGTCGAAGGCCGACTTGCCGCTGTCGTATTGCGCGCTCAGGCGGCTCCGCATGAATTGCGCGCCGATCTCGTGACCTTCGGCCAGGCGCAGCGCGATGCGGCCGTTGACGCTGTTGCGCGTGTAGCCGTCGTCATCGGGGTTGTAGCTCGACGAGCCGGGACGCGTGGACGAGAAGCCGTCCGATTCTTCGCGCGCACCCGACAGCGCGTAGGTGACGCTGTGTTCACCGCCCGTCGAGCCGGTCACGCTGGCGTCGTACTGGTTCGTGCCGTACGTGCCGCCGCCCGCACTGGCGTTGAATGCGGGGGCGCCTGCGCTCTTCTTCGTGAAGATCTGCACGACGCCGCCGATGGCATCCGCACCGTACAGAGAGCTCAGGGGGCCGTAGACGATTTCGATGTGGTCGATGGACGACAACGGGATCGCGTTCCACGAGGCCGCGCCCGTGGTGGCGGAGCCGATGCGCACGCCGTCGACGAGCACGACGACCTGGTTGCTGTTGGCGCCGCGCAGGAACACGGTGGTGTTGGTGCCGGCG
>CBIHQW010000048.1:0-17304 GCA_966212285.1 Massilia kyonggiensis | reverse complement strand
CGGCCCTGCTGCTGCACGCGACGCCGGCCCAGATGGGCACCCTGGCCGCCGTCGGCTCGTTGCCGTTCCTGCTGTTCTCGCTGCCGACGGGCGTCCTGCTCGACCGCAGCCGGCGCCTGCCCGTGATGCTGGCCAGCGATGCGATGGTCGCGCTGAGCCTCGCCAGCGTGCCGTTCGCGTGGTGGCAGGGGTGGCTCAGCGTGCACTGGCTGTATGCGGTGCAGTTCATGCTGGGAACGGGCTTCGTCGTGGGCGGCAGCGCGGAACAGATCTTCCTGACGTTCCTCGTGGGCCGCGATGGCCTGATCGATGCGCAATCGAAGCTGGGCGCGACGGAATCCGCCTCGCGCCTGCTCGGTCCCGGCATCTCGTGCCTCGGCTTCATGCTGATGCCGACGATCCCACGCGACCTGCTGGGCAGCCGCGCCGCCACCGCGGCCGCCTATGCCGGCGTCGTGTTCTGTCTCGATTGCGGCGGCACCCTGTTCTTCCTGCCCTATCTCGCGCTGCGCCAGCGCGTCACGCCCGACCCGCTGCTGGGCCGGATGACATCGACGATGCGTTTCATGACCGTGGTCGTGGCCCCGATCGGCGCGGCCGGTGCCGGTGCGCTGGCCGAGCGGCTCGGCGTGCGCGGCGGCCTCACGGTCGTCGCGGCGGGCGCCCTGCTGCTGACGCTCACCACGCTGTTCGGCACGCGCTTACATCAAATACGTCACTGAGCAGGTCGCGGCAGCAGCGCCCAGATCTGCCCGCGCTGCTTCATGCGGCCCGCGTTGTCGGCCGCCTGGCCGCCGAAGCCGAAGAAGAAGTCCGCGCGCACGGCACCCTTGATGGCGCCGCCCGTGTCCTGCGCCATGACGAGGCGCTGCAGCGGTACGTCGCCCGCCGGTTCCGTCGTCGACAGGAACAGCGGCGCGCCGAGCGGGATGAAGGCCGGGTCGACGGCGACGGAGCGCGCGGGCGTCAGCGGCACGCCCAGGGCGCCTTTCGGACCGACGTTCGGATCGGGCAGGCGCTCTTCGCGGAAGAAGACATAGCTCGGGTTCACATTGAGGAGCTCCTGGCGGCGCTCCGGATGCGCGGCGATCCACGCCTTGATACCCTGCGCCGTCGCCTCGCGCGGCGCCAGTTCACCCTGGTCGATCAGCCAGCGGCCGATCGCCTTGTACGGATGGCCGTTCTGGTCGGCGTAGGCGATGCGCACGGTGTCGCCGTCGTCCAGCTGCACGCGGCCGGAGCCCTGCACCTCGAGGAAGAATGCTTCCACGGGGTCGTCGACCCACACCAGTTCCTTGCCGGGGATGCGCGCGCGCTCGATGTCGGCGCGCGTGGCGTACGGGACGACGGTCTTGCCGACGAGGCGCCCGCGCAGGCGCATGCCCTTCAGGCTCGGGTAGACGCTGGCCAGGTCCACGGTGATCAGGTCATCCGGTACTTTATAGAGAGGCGTCTGGAACGCGCCGCCGCGCTTGCGGGCGCCGCGCAGCATCGGTTCGTAATAGCCCGTGATCAGGCCCGCGTCGGCGCCGTCGGGCGCGCGCACGAGGTTCGGCACGAAATACGTCTCGAAGAACTGGCGGATGGCCGTGCCGTCGTCCGGGTCGACCAGCTTGCCGGCGGCGCACGGCGCCTTCCAGTCCGGCTTTGCGCCCAGCGCGCGGCACGAGGCCTGGAACGCGGGCCAGGCCTGGCGCAGGTCGTCCTGCTGCCAGCCCGGCAGTGCGTCGAACGTCACGGGCGTGAACAGGGGCGCGGGCGGCGGCGCCGGCTGCGGCTGCGCCGGTGGCTGGGTTGGCGGCACGGGCACGGGACCGACGGGCGGCGGCAGCTTGATGGGCGGCTGCGGCTGCGGGGTCGGTGTCGTCGTACAGGCCGCCAGCAAGGCGACGAGGGTCAATAAAGCGGGTACACTGCGGCGTGTCGAAAACATAGGGGTGCGCGATGTGGATACTGATGTTGGAGGCCGGCGTGGCCTTGTTCCTGCTGGTGTTCATCGTCTGGTGGACGATGTTCTCGGGCCGTAAGCCCGAGCAGAGGAACAACGATACAAACGATTAATACAAACCGATTAATGCAATGCGTGCGGCAGCGACAGCACGAACTCGGGGATCTTGACCTCGAAGCGGTGCCCGTCCTCCGCGACGAAGAAATACTCGCCGACCATCGAACCCTGCGGCGTTTCCATCTGGGTGCCGCTCGTGTATTCGAACTGTTCGCCCGGCTGCAGCAGCGGCTGGTGGCCGACGACGCCCAGGCCCCGCACTTCCTGCACCTGGTTGTTGGCGTCCGTGATCACCCAGTGGCGCGAGATCAGCTGGGCGGCGACGGTGCCCGTGTTCCTGATCGTGATCGTGTAGGTGAACACGTGCTGCGTCCGCTCCGGGTGGGATTGCTCCGGCAGGTATTGGGTCCTGACGGTGATCTCGAAATCGTAGGCGGGCATGGTGTTCCTTGTTGAATTGGCAAAAGAGCGCGTGGCCCACATGATACATCGTCGGCCGAAAGCACGACGTCGGCGTACAATGCTGGCTTTGTCCAAAGCTACCCCGGCCACACAATGACCACCTACCGCATCGCTCCCAGCATCCTGTCCGCCGACTTCGCCCGCCTGGGCGAGGAAGTGCGCAACGTCGTCGCCGCCGGCGCCGACATCATTCACTTCGACGTGATGGACAACCATTATGTCCCGAACCTGACCATCGGTCCGCTGGTGTGCCAGGCCATCCGTCCGCACGTGCAGGTGCCGATCGACGTCCACCTGATGGTCAAGCCGGTCGACCGCATCATCCCCGATTTCGCCAAGGCCGGCGCCGACATCATCACGTTCCACCCGGAAGCGTCGGAACACATCGACCGCACGCTGCAGCTCATCCGCGACAACGGCTGCAAGGCCGGCCTCGTATTCAACCCGGGCACGCCGCTGCACCACCTGGACCACGTGATGGACAAGATCGACATGATCCTCATCATGTCCGTCAACCCGGGCTTCGGCGGCCAGTCGTTCATCCCGGAAGCGCTGAAGAAGATCGCACTCGCGCGCCGCATGATCGACGAGTCGGGCCGCGACATCATGCTGGAGGTCGACGGCGGCATCAAGGCCGACAACATCGCCGCTGCCGCCGCAGCCGGCGCCGACACCTTCGTGGCCGGTTCCGCCATCTTCGGCAAGCCGGACTACAAAGCCGTGATCGACGCGATGCGCGCCGAGCTGGCCACCGTCGCGAAGAAGGCTGCCTGATGCGTCCGGGCGCTGGGGCGATCCGGGCCGCCATCATCGACCTGGACGGCACGATGCTGCACACCGTGCCGGATTTCGAGCTCGCGCTGAACGGCATGCGCGCGGAATTCGGCCTGGCGCCGATCACCCAGCAGGTCATCGAACCGATGGTCGGCAAGGGATCGGAAAAGCTGATCCGCGACGTGCTGGCCCTCGACTTCGACACGGACCGCATCGACGCCGTGTTCGACGATGCGATGGCCGCCTACCAGCGCCACTACCTCGCCATCAACGGCGAACGCGCGACCCTGTATCCGCACGTGACCGAAGGCTTGCAGGCCTTGAAGGACCTGGGCCTGCGCCTCGCGTGCGTGACCAATAAACCCGTCGCGTTCACCCAGCCGCTGTTGGCGAAGAAGGGCCTCGCGCCCTGGTTCGAGCTGGTCTACGGCGGCGACTCGTTCCCGCGCAAGAAACCCGATCCGATGCCGCTGCTGCAGGTCTGCCGCGACTTCGACGTGGAGCCGGCGCGCGTGGTCGCGATCGGCGACTCCAGCAACGACGCCGAAGCGGCGCGCGCGGCGGGCTGCTTCGTGCTGTCGGTCCCGTACGGCTACAACCACGGAAAACCTGTGCAAAGTATTAATTCCGATGGTATAGTTGGTTCGCTACTTGAAGCTGCTGAACTGATCAGCGCTCATAACAAAGCCAACTCCTAAACCATCTACTCCATGTTTTTCGCCAAAAAACACATCGTCAACCCAACCGGTGCCCATGAGGCCTGGCTGTGGCGACGCTGGCAATCCTGGTCCATCTGACCCAAGCTGATTGCTGCCGGTGCACGCCTCGTGCACACTCATACCGGCAGGTTTTTTGAAGAAATCGCCGCCCGTTCCCCTTCCTGCGGGCGGCCCGGAGAAAAGCATGACCGAACTCGAATTCAAATCGCTCGCCACGCAAGGCTATAACCGTATTCCCCTGATCGCGGAAGCATTTGCCGATCTCGAAACCCCGCTCACGCTGTACCTGAAGCTGGCCCAGAGCCAGGACGCTGGCAAGAACACGTTCCTGCTCGAGTCCGTGGTCGGCGGCGAGCGCTTCGGCCGCTACTCCTTCATCGGCCTGCCGGCGAAGACGCTGCTGCGCACGCGCGGCAACGTCACGACGGTCGAGAAGAACGGGGAAGTCATCGAGACGCACGAAGGCAATCCGCTCGACTTCATCGAGGCCTATCAATCGCGCTTCAAGGTCGCGCTGCGCCCGGGCCTGCCCCGCTTCTGCGGCGGCCTCGCGGGCTACTTCGGCTACGACACCGTGCGCCACATCGAGAAGAAGCTGGCGCACACGGCGCCGCGCGACGAACTGGACCTGCCGGAAATCCAGCTGATGGTGACGGAAGAGCTGGCGGTGATCGACAACCTGTCGGGCAAGCTGTACCTGATCGTGTATGCCGATCCGTCCCAGCCCGAGGCCTACAACAAGGCCCGCCAGCGCCTGAAGGACTTGCGCGTGATGCTGCGCCGGAGCGTGGACGCGCCGGTGACGTCGAGTTCCGTACGGACCGAGGCCGTGCGCGACTTCAGCAAGGAAGACTATTTAAAAGCCGTCGCCGTCGCGAAGGAATACGTGATGGCCGGCGACCTGATGCAGGTGCAGATCGGCCAGCGCATCCGCAAGCCGTACGTGGATTCGCCGCTGTCGCTGTACCGCTCGCTGCGCTCGCTGAACCCGTCGCCGTACATGTACTACTACAACTTTGGCGACATGCAGATCGTGGGTTCGTCGCCCGAGATCCTGGTGCGCAACGAGAAGGACGCCGACGGCGGCCGCAAGGTGACGCTGCGCCCGATCGCCGGCACCCGCCCGCGCGGTTCGACGCCGGAACGCGACGCCGAACTGGCGCACGAACTGCTGAACGATCCGAAGGAAGTGGCGGAACACGTGATGCTGATCGACCTGGCCCGCAACGACATCGGCCGCATCGCCACGACCGGCAGCGTCAAGGTCACGGACCAGATGGTCATCGAGAAGTACTCGCACGTGCAGCACATCGTCTCCAACGTGGAAGGCACGCTCAAGGACGGCATGTCGAACCTGGACGTGCTGCGCGCCACCTTCCCGGCCGGCACGCTGACCGGTGCCCCGAAAGTGCGCGCGATGGAAATCATCGACGAACTCGAGCCCGTGATGCGCGGCATCTACGGCGGCGCCTGCGGCTACCTGTCGTTCGGCGGCGAGATGGACGTGGCGATCGCGATCCGCACCGGCGTGATCAAGGACGGCAACCTGTACGTGCAGGCGTCGGCGGGCATCGTCGCGGATTCCATCCCCGAGATGGAATGGCTGGAAACGGAACACAAGGCGCGCGCCGTGCTGCGCGCGGCCGAGCAAGTGCAAGACGGACTGGATGGGGAGATCTGACATGCTGCTCATGATCGACAACTACGACTCGTTCACCTACAACATCGTGCAGTACTTCGGTGAGCTGGGCGAGGAAGTGCGCACCGTGCGCAACGACGAGATCACCCTGGAAGAGATCGCGGCCCTGGACCCGGACCGCATCTGCATCTCGCCGGGCCCGAAGTCGCCGAAGGATGCCGGCGTGTCGGTGGACGTGCTGCGCGAATTCAAAGGGAAGAAGCCGATCCTCGGCGTGTGCCTGGGCCACCAGGCCATCGGCGAAGCGTTCGGCGGCAACATCATCCGCGCCAGGCAGGTCATGCACGGCAAGACCTCGAAGATCGCGCACATCGGCGAAGGCGTGTTCAAGGGCCTGCCGAGCCCCTTCACGGTGATCCGCTACCACTCGCTGGCGATCGAGCGCGCGTCGCTGCCGGCGTGCCTGGAAGTGACGGCGTGGACGGACGACGGCGAGATCATGGGCGTGCGCCACAAGGAATTCGATATCGAGGGCGTGCAGTTCCACCCCGAGTCGATCCTGTCGGAGCACGGGCATGCGATGCTGAAGAACTTCCTCGAACGCACCGCCTGACCGACTGAAAGACCTGCCATGATCACCCCACAAGAAGCCCTCCTCCGCTGCATCGAGCACCGTGAAATCTTCCACGACGAGATGCTGCACCTGTTCCGGAAAATCATGTCCGGCGAAATCTCGCCGACGATGGTCGCCGCGCTGACCATGGGCCTGCGCGTGAAGAAGGAAACCATCGGCGAGATCACCGCCGCGGCGCAGGTGATGCGCGAGTTCTCCACCAAGGTCCCGATGGCCGACACGACGCACCTCGTCGACATCGTCGGCACCGGCGGCGACGGTGCGCACACCTTCAATATCTCGACCGCGTCGATGTTCGTGGCCGCCGCCGCCGGCGCGCGCGTCGCGAAGCACGGCGGGCGCAGCGTGTCGTCGTCGTCCGGCAGCGCCGACGTCATCGAATCGCTGGGCGCGCACATCGACCTGAAGCCCGAGCAGATCGCCCAGTCGATCGCGCAGACGGGCATCGGCTTCATGTTCGCGCCGAACCACCACGCCGCCATGAAGAACGTCGCGGCCGTCCGGCGCGAGATGGGCGTGCGCAGCATCTTCAACATCCTCGGCCCGCTGACGAATCCGGCCGGCGCGCCGAACATCCTGATGGGCGTGTTCCACCCGGACCTCGTCGGCATCCAGGTGCGCGTGCTGCAACGCCTCGGCGCCCAGCATGCGCTCGTCGTCTGGGGCCGCGACAACATGGACGAAGTCTCGCTCGGCGCCGGCACGATGGTCGGTGAACTGGTCAATGGCGAAATCCGTGAATACGAGATCCATCCGGAAGACTACGGCCTCGCGATGATCGCCAGCCGCAACCTGAAGGTGGCCGACGCAACCGAATCGAAGGCCCGCATCATGGAAGCGCTGCGCGGCGAGCCGGGTCCGGCGCACGACATCGTGGCGCTGAACGCGGGCACGGCGCTGTACGCGGCCGGCGTGGCGGCGTCCATCGAGGACGGCCTGCAGCGCGCGCGCACCGCCATCGCATCGGGCGCGGCGCTGGCGAAGCTCGACCAGTTCGTGAGCGTCACGCGAGCGCTCGGCGCGGCGGGCTGACATGTTCGGCATCCACGATCTCGCGCTGTTCGTGGTGTCCGGCCTGCTGCTGAACATCATGCCGGGCCCGGATTCGCTGCTCATCATGACGCGCAGCGCGACGCAGGGCTGGCGCGCCGGCAGCGCCGCGGCCCTCGGCATCGGCACGGGCACGTTCGTGCACATCTTCGCCGCGGCCCTCGGCCTGTCGGCGATCCTGGCCACGTCGGCCGCCGCGTTCACCGTCGTCAAGCTGGCGGGCGCCGCGTACATCCTGTACCTGGCCGTCGGCATGCTGCTCAGTAAGCGCGGGAACGGTGGCGAGCCAACGGCACCCGCACTCGCCCCGCTGCCCCTGCGCCGCATCTATGCGCAAGGCATCCTGACGAACGTGCTGAACCCGAAGGTGGCGCTGTTCTTCCTCGCCTTCGTCCCGCAATTCATCGATGCGAACGCGCCGCACAAGGCGGTTGCCTTCCTGATCCTCGGCGCCATCTTCAACATCAACGGCATGTTGTGGTGCCATGCACTGGCGCTGTTCACCGCGCAGGCGCGTGCCCGTCTGAAACTGAATCCCGCCGTCACCTTGTGGCTCAACCGCGCCACGGGCGGCCTGTTCGTCTGGCTCGGCGTCAAGCTGGCACTGGCGAAACAACACTGAATACCATCATGTCCGATATCCTGAACAAGATCCTCGACGTCAAAGCCACCGAAGTCGCCGCGGCGAAACAGCAGCGCGATTTCAACAGCCTGCGCCGCGACGTCGAAAGCGATGCCGCCCTGCGCGCCGACCTGCGCGGCTTCGAAGCGAGCCTGCGCCGCAGCATAGCCGCGGGCCGCGCCGGCGTGATCGCCGAAGTGAAAAAGGCGTCGCCGTCGAAAGGCGTGATCCGCGCCGACTTCCATCCGGCCGAGATCGCCCGGAGCTATGCCGCGGGCGGCGCATCCTGCCTGTCCGTCCTGACCGACGTGCAATTCTTCCAGGGCTCGCCCGAGTACCTGAAGCAGGCGCGCGCCGCGTGCGACCTGCCCGTGATCCGCAAGGATTTCATCATCGACCCGTACCAGGTGGTCGAGGCCCGCGCGATGGGTGCGGACGCGATCCTCCTGATCGTCGCTGCGCTGGATCATGGACTGATGGCCGACCTGGAAGCATGTGCCCAGGAACTCGGCATGGACGTGCTGGTCGAAGTCCATGACGGCGACGAACTGGATGCGGCCCTGAAGCTCAAGACGCGCCTGCTGGGCATCAACAACCGCAACCTGCGCACCTTCGAGGTCACGCTCGACACGACCATCGGCCTGCTGCCGCGCATTCCGGCGGAGCGCCTCGTGGTCACGGAGTCCGCGATCCTCGCGCCCGCCGACGTCAAGCGCATGCGCGACGCCAACGTGCATGCGTTCCTGGTGGGCGAAGCGTTCATGCGCGCGCCCGATCCCGGCACGGAACTCAAGCGCTTATTCGACTGACATGGACACGATCATCCGCCCAGGCCTCGTTCTCATCACATTGATCGCAGGCTTGAGCGGATGCTCGGGCGTCAGGACGGCTACCGAGGCCGTCACCGCGCGCATCTTCCATCCAACCTCACCGACAGCGCCCTCGCCCCCTGGCCTGGACGACTACAAGACCCAGGTCGCGCACCACGTGGCCGACCACAATCCCGAACGCACCTACACGGGCACCCTGCCGCCCATGCTGCCGGCCATCGTCGTGCTCGAGATCACGGTCGACCGCGACGGCCAGCTGGCGGACGTGGCCGTGCAGCGCTCGCGCGATCCGGATGCGTCCGCGATCGCGCTGGCGTCCGTGCGGCGCAGTTCGCCGCTGCCGCCTCCGCCGGCGGGCAGGCTCACGTTCTCCGAGACCTTTTTGTTCGCGGACAGCGAGCGGTACCAGTTGCGCAGTCTGGCGGGGCCGCAGGCGTCGGAATAAGCATTGCCATGACAATGCGCCTCGGGTGCGCCTGCTCTGCAATATTCCATCTATAATCCTGCGTTACATTTTATACATTTGATAATCATGTCGAAAGTTCAGCGCAGGAATAACGTCCGGGTGGCCGGCACCGGCCCGGCGACGATGGTGTTTGCCCACGGCTTCGGCTGCGACCAGACCATGTGGCGGTTCCTGGCGCCGGCCTATGAGGATCGCTTCCGCACGATCGCGTTCGACCTGGTCGGCAGCGGTGGTTCCGACCTGTCCGCGTACGACCGCGACAAGTACGGCACCCTGCACGGCTACGCGGACGACCTGATCGAGATCGTCGACGAATGCGCGACCGGTCCCGTCGTCTTCGTCGGCCATTCCGTCAGCACGATGATCGGCCTGCTGGCCACGATCAAGGCGCCGGAAAAATTCGTCGCGCAGGTCATGGTGGGCCCGTCGCCCTGCTACATCAACGACGGCGACTACATCGGCGGGTTCAGCCGGGACGACATCGACGAGCTGCTCGAGACAATGGACGCCAACTACCTCGGCTGGTCCAGCAGCCTGGCGCCCGCGATCATGGGCGTGCCCGACCGTCCCGAACTGCGCGCGGAGCTCACGGAGAGCTTCTGCCGCAACGATCCCGAGATCGCCAAGCACTTCGCCCGCGTGACGTTCCTGTCCGACCACCGCGCGGACGTGCCCCGCTCGACCGTGCCGGCGCTGATCCTGCAATGCAGCGACGACCTCGTGGCGCCCCGTGCCGTCGGGGACTTCCTGCACCGGCACCTGCCGGACAGCGTCCTGCACGTCATCGAGAACGTCGGCCACTGCCCCCACATGAGCGCGCCCACGGAAAGCTCGCGCGCCATCGACAACTTCCTCGCGCACGCCCTGCGCTGACATCCGTGCCGACCGCGCCGTCCGGCGACATCCTGTTCGACCACGCCGCCTGCGCGCTGCTGCTGACGGCGGCGGACGGCGTGATCCTGAAGGCGAACAGCATGGCGTGCACGTGGCTCGGCTATGCGGAGGAGGAACTCGTCGGCAAGGTGCGCATGCAGGACCTGTTGCCGGTCGGCGCCCGCCTGTTCTACCACACGCATTGCCAGCCGATCCTGCAGGTGCAGGGCTCCGTGGCCGAGATCCAGGTCGACCTGCGCAACAAGCGCCAGGAGCGCATCCCCGTGCTGATCAACATCAGCCGCCGCCAGGAAGCGGACGGCATGATCGACCACTGGGCCCTGTTCAAGGCATCCGACCGGCGCGCCTACGAGCGCGAACTGCTGGCGGCCCGCAAGGCGGCGGAAGCGGCGCTGGACGCGCGCCGCAGCGCCGAGGCGGAACTGAAGAAACTGAATGCGCAGCTGTCGGCCGCGGACCGGCGCAAGGACGAATTCCTCGCGACGCTGTCGCATGAACTGCGCAATCCGCTCGCGCCGATGCGCAGCGCGCTCGACGTCCTCAAGCTGAAGTTCGGCCAGGGCACGGACAACCGCCTGCTGCAGGCGTTCGACCGGCAGCTGCGCCACATGACGCGCCTCGTCGACGACCTGATGGAAGTCTCGCGCATCACGCAGGGACGCATGCAGCTGCAGCGCGCGCCGGTGGAACTGTCGGCCCTCGTGCACGGCGCGGCGCACGACCTCGCCGCGACGATGGAGGCGGCGCGTCACACGCTGCGCGTGTCCATCGCCGAGCCGCCCGTCATCGTGGACGGCGATGCGACGCGGCTCGCGCAGGTCGTCATCAACCTGCTCACCAACGCGGCCAAGTACACCCCGGAAGGCGGCACGATCGAACTGCGCCTGTCGTGCAACGACGGCACGGCCGAGATCAGCGTGCGCGACAACGGCATCGGCCTGCCCGCGTCGGCCCTCGCCACCGTCTTCGACATGTTCTCGCAACTGGAACCTGCGCTGGAGCGCTCGAAAGGCGGCCTCGGGATCGGGCTGGCGCTCGTACGCGGCATCGTCGAACTGCACGGCGGCAGCGTGCATGCGGACAGCCCGGGACCGGGCCTCGGCAGCACGTTCACGATCCGGCTGCCGCTCGCGCAAGGCAGCGTGTGCGCCCCCTCTTCACCGGCGCCGGCCGGCACGGCGGCGCCGGCCCAGCTGCGCGTCCTCGTCGTCGACGACAACGAGGATGCCGCCGAGACGCTGGCGATGACGCTGGAACTGCATGGCTGCGAGGTGAGGACGGCGGCGACGGCGACCCGCGCGCTGGAGATGCTGCCCGGCTTTGCGCCGGCCGTGGCCCTGCTCGACATCGGCCTGCCGGACATGAACGGCTACGAACTGGCGCGCCGGATGCGCCAGCTGCCCGCGGGGGCGGGCATCACGCTGGTTGCGACGACCGGCTGGGGCCAGCAGAAGGACCGCGAGCGGGCGTTCGCGGCCGGGTTCGATCATCACCTCACCAAGCCGATCGATTTCGACCTGCTGCGGTCGTATCTACCCCGTTAGCTCGCGCTCGGCCGCTTTACCACCGGCCCCTTGCGCGTGCCCGGCGCCACCGAGATCTGCACGCACGGCACGCGGTCGCCCTGCAGGGTGACGTCGAACGCCATCAGCTCGTCGCGCCGGAACGCGTGCACGGTTACCGTGTCGCCCACGCGGTAGCGCGCGAACAGCTGGTCCAGGTTGGACGGATTGCCGTTCACGCGCAGGTTGTCCACGGCGATCAGGACGTCGCCGGCCGACAGGCCCGCCTGGTGCGCCGCGCCGCCTTCGTGCACCTGCGTCAGCTTGACGCCGGCCGCGTCGCGGCCGATGCCCGCGTCCAGCGACGGCCTGGCGTTCTTGCGTTCTTCCGTCACCTTCACGCTGAACGGCGCGTACAGCTTGGCCAGCGGGATGTCTTCCGTGCCGCGGATGTAGCGGTCGAAGATCGATTTCAAGCGCACGCCGCTCGCCTCGTCGAACAGGCTTTCCACTTCCTGCTCCGTGACGCCGCGTGCGCCACCTTTATAGAAGTCGCGGCCGTAGCGGTCCCACAGCGCGAGCATGATGTCGTCCAGCGACTTCGCGCCTTCCGTCTTCGCACGGATCGTCAGGTCGAACGCGAGGCCGACCAGCGACCCCTTGGTGTAATAGCTGATGATGGCGTTCGGCGCGTTCTCGTCCTGGCGGTAGTACTTGCTCCACGCGTCGAAGCTGGAATCGGCGATGCTCTGCTTCGTGCGGCCCGTGCCGCGCAGGACGCTGCCGACGGTCTTGCCGAGCAGCTTGAGGTACGTGGCCTCGCTGATGATCCCGCTGCGCACGAGCATCAGGTCGTCGTAATAGCTGGTAAAGCCCTCGAACAGCCAGAGAAGCGGCGTGTAGTTCTCGACCTGCAGGTCGTACGGCGCGAACACGGCCGGCTTGATGCGCTTGACGTTCCAGGTGTGGAAGTATTCGTGGCTGCACAGGCCCAGGAACTTGATGTAGCCCTCGTTCGGCTCGGCCGTCTTCGGTGCGGCCGTCGACGGCAGGTCGGTGCGCGAGCAGATCAGCGCCGTCGACGCGCGGTGTTCCAGGCCGCCGTAGCCGTCGCCGACGACCATCGTCAGGAACACGTAGCGGTCCATCGGCGCCTTCTTCGTCTTCGGCTCGAAGAACGCGATCTGCGTTTCGCAGATGGCTTTCAGGTCTTTTTCGAGACGCGCCATATCGAGGTTCGGCACGCGGCCCGTGATGACGATGTCGTGGCGCACGCCGTGCGCCGTAAAACCGCCCAGCGCGAAATCGCCCATCTCGACGGGGTGGTCGATCAGTTCATCGTAGTCGCCCGCGGCATAGGTGCCGAAGCCGTAGCGCTTTGCACCCGCTTCCGGCAGCGCCGTGGCCACGCGCCACGTGCGGGCGGCCGGGTCGGCGGGGCGCTGGATGTCGACCTGGTGCGGCCGCGTCTCCTGGCCCACCACGCGCAGGAACACGCTCGTGCCGTTGAAGAAGCCGTGGGTCTGGTCCAGGTGGGCGGCGCGCACCGACAGGTCCCACGCATACACCTCGTAATGCAGCGTCAGCGGCCCGGCGACGGGCGCGGCCTGCCAGCTATGCTTGTCCAGCTTCGCCAGGCGGACAGCCGCGCCACCCGCCTCGGCGCGGATGCGCACGATGTTGCGGGCGAACTCGCGGATCATGTAGCTGCCCGGAATCCAGGCCGGCAGCGCGAACACCTGCCCGTCCGGATGCGGCTCCGCCACGGTCACGGTGACGTTGAACAGGTGCCCGGCCAGGTCTTTCGGGACGATGGTGTACTGGATGGCCGGCGGCTGCTTCTGGGGTGCTTTTTTCATATGACGTGAACAATCTCTCTCCAATGCGCCGTAGTGTAACGGGATTTTTCAAGAAATAGCATGTTCACACGGTTGGGATCACGCTCCCGTCAGGTCGGCCGGCAGGTCGATGTCGCGAAAAATCCCGGGGTCGTCGACCGGTACTTCGGTCACGGGAAACGTCTGCAACAGACGTCGAGCACCTGCGTCACCGCTTAACGCCAGCAGCGCATCCAGGTGGACGGCGCCGAAACCGACCGGATTGCCCCGCCGCTCCTTCATGACGGGCGCCGCGATGCCCGCGCCGGCCGCCAGCGCGTCCGCGAGGCGGCGCAGCGTGTCCGGCTCCACGAAGGGCATGTCGCCCAGTGCCACGAGCCAGGCCTGCGGCTGCAGTGCCAGCGAATGGCGGATGGCGTGCGTGAGCGAGGCCGCCATGCCGCTGTCGGCATCCGGGCACACGGTCACGTCGCACCCGAGCGCGGCCAGCCGCGCGGCCACCCCGGCATCAAGCGGCGGCACGACGGCGACGACCTGCGGGACAACGGCCAGCAGCTTGCGCGCGCTGGCCACGACGACGGGTTCGCCGGCCAGCGGCTGCAGCAGCTTGTTGCGCTGCCCCGCCGGATCGAAGCGGCGCCCCCGGCCGGCGGCCAGCAGAAGGCCGACAACATGCGCGACCGGGGACACGCTCACGCCGCCGCCAGGTCGAACGGCAGCTTGCGCAGGCGCTTGCCCGTCAGCTTGAACACGGCATTGGCCAGCGCCGGCGCCAGCGGCGGCAGGCCCGGTTCGCCCATGCCCGTCGGCGGATCCTGCGACGGCACGATGAACACATCGACCTGCGGCATGTCGTTCATGCGCGCCACTGTGTAGTCGCCGAAGTTCTGCTGCTCGACGACGCCGTCCTTCAGGGTGATGCGCGCGCCCGGCAACGTCGTGCCGAGGCCCATCAGCGCCGCGCCCTGCACTTGCGCTTCGATGGACATCGGGTTGACGGGCAGGTTGCAGTGCACGGCGGCCGTGACCTTGTGCACTTTCGGGCTGCCGTCGACGATGGACGCCTCGACGACGTAGGCGACGACCGTGTTGAACGATTCGTGCAGCGCCACGCCGACCGCATGCCCTTTCGGCAGCGTCTTCCTGCCGTAGCCGGACTTCGCCACGGCGAGGTCCAGCGCCGCGTGATGGCGCGCGTGCTTCGCGTCGATCAGCTTCTTGCGGTACGCGACCGGGTCCTGGCCGACCGCATGGGCCGCCTCGTCGATCAGCGTCTCCATCACGAACGCCGTGTGCGTGGAACCGACGGAACGCCACCACAGCACGGGCACGTTGGCTTTCACCGCATGGGCCGTCAGGTTCAGCGGCACGTCGTACGGCTCGCCCATGCCTTCGACCATCGTGGCGTCGACGCCGTTCTTGACCATCATCGGTTCGAACGGCGTGCCGCTGATGATCGACTGGCCGACGATCGTGTGGTCCCACGCGACGATGTTGCCGCCGGCGTCCAGGCCGATGTCGGCGCGGTGGACGTGCGACGGACGGTAGTAGCCGCCGCGGATGTCGTCCTCGCGGCTCCAGATCAGTTTCACGGGGCCCGCATGGCCCGCGGCCTTATAGGCCTTGGCGATGTTGACGGCTTCCACGATGAAGTCCGAGGTCGGCACCGCGCGCCGGCCAAAGCCGCCGCCCGCCATCATCGTGTTCAGGGTCACCTGCTCGGGCTTCAGGCCGGCCGTCGCGGCGGCGGCCGCCTGGTCGATGGTCTGGAATTGCGAGCCGACCCACAAGGTGCAGGCGTCATCCTTGAGGTCGACCGTGCAGTTGATCGGTTCCATCGGCGCGTGCGCCAGGTACGGGAATTCGTAGACGGCCGAGATTTTCTTGCTGGCGCCCGCGAGCTTGGACGTGTCGGCCTTGCGGGCGACGGCGCCCGGCGTCTTCGCCAGTTCCGCGAACTGCGCCAGCTGCTTGCCGCTGTCGACTTTTTCGACGGCGCTCGTGTCCCACTCGATGGCGAGCAGGTCGCGCGCCTGTTTCGCCGGCCAGTAGCCGTCGGCGACGACGGCCACGCCGCGGCCGCCCCGGTCCACCGGGATCTCCAGCACGGCGACCACGCCGCGCACGGCCTTGGCCTTCGATGCATCGAACTTCGCCACCTTCGCGCCGAACACGGGCGGGTGCGCGACGACGGCGACCTTGGTGCCGGCCGGCTTGACGTCCAGGCCGAACTGCTGGCGGCCCGTCGACTTGGCGCGGGCGTCCAGGCGCGGCATCGGCTTGCCGATGTAACGGAACGCCTTCTGGTCCTTCAGCGCGACGGTCTCCGGCACCGGCAGGGCCATCGCCGCTTCGGCCAGCGCGCCATAGGTCGCTTTCTTGCCCGCCGGGCCGTAGACGACGCCTTTCGCCGTGCGGCACTGCGACGGCTCCACCTTCCACGCCTGCGCGGCGGCCGCAACCAGCATCGCGCGGGCGCGGGCGCCCACTTCGCGGTATTGCGTGAACGAGTGGGCGATGGTGCCCGAGCCGCCCGTCATCTGGATGCCGAAGGCCGGATCCTTGTACACGTCGGCGGCCGGCGCGAGCTCGCTGCGCACCTGGCTCCAGTCGGCATCGAGTTCGTCCGCGATCATCATCGGCAGCGCCGTGTGCACGCCCTGGCCGAATTCGAGACGGTTGACCAGCACGGTCACCGTGTTGTCCGGCGCCACGCGCAGGAAGGCGTTCGGGGCGTAGACGGTGGGCTTGGCGGCATCCGCGGCGCGGGCGAAGCGGCCGCCGGCCGGCAGCACGAAGCCCAGCACGAGGCCACCCGTGGCGAGCGTGCCGGCTTTCAGGAAGCCACGGCGGGATACACCACCGGCGGGAGCGACATTCTTGATCTGTTCGAATAGCATGCGGACCTCCTTACGCGAGCGTCCTGGCGGCATCCTTGATGGCCGCGCGGATGCGTTGGTAGGTGCCGCAGCGGCAGATGTTGCCGCTCATGGCGTTGTCGATGTCGGTGTCGGTCGGCTTTTTATTCACGCGCAGCAGGGCCGTGGCGCTCATCACCTGGCCGCTCTGGCAGTAGCCGCACTGCGGGACGTCGTGCTTGACCCAGGCGTCCTGCACGGCCTTGCCGACCTTGTCGGTTTCCATCGCTTCGATGGTCGTGATCTTGTGGCCCGCGGCGGCGGAGATCGGCGTGACGCAGGAACGGATCGCCTGGCCGTCCAGGTGCACGGTGCAGGCGCCGCACAGGGCGGCGCCGCAGCCGAACTTGGTGCCCGTCATGTTCAGGTTGTCGCGCAGCGTCCACAGGATGGGCGTGGAGGGATCGGCGTCGACCTGGACGTCGCGCCCGTTGATGTTCAGTGTGAGCATGTTGTCTCCCTTGTTCTGGTTTGTGTTACCGCGTAAAAAACCCGGCGGTGCCGGGCTTCTGGATTACTGCTTGAGGGTGGCCAGTTTGGCCTCGAGCGTTTTCTGGTCGACGGCGCCCGGGATCCGGCTGCCGTCCGAGAAGAAGATCGCCGGCGTGCCGGTGATGCGCAGCTTCTGGCCCAGTGCCAGCACCTTCTCGTTCGGCGATTCGCAGTTCGCCGGCGCGGCCGGTGCCGGCTTGTTGTTGATCATCCAGTCATCCCAGGCCTTCACGCGGTCCGGCGCGCACCAGACGTTCTTCGATTTCTCGAACGAGTCCGGCGATAGGATGTTGTACAGGAACGTGTAGATCGTCACGTTGTCCAGGTTCTTCAGCGTGGTCTGGCGCAGGCGCTTGCAGTAGCCGCAGTTCGGGTCTTCGAACACGGCGATCACCCGTTTGCCGTCGCCCTTGACCTGCTTGATGGCGTCGTTCAGCGGCAGGTCGGAGAACTTGATCT
>CBIHQW010000047.1:0-17797 GCA_966212285.1 Massilia kyonggiensis | reverse complement strand
CGATCTGGTTCTGCTTCATGAGGATGCTGCCCTGGACGTCGAGCTGGCGTTCGCGCGCCTTCAGCAGCAGCGTCTCGCCTTCGATCCGGCTCAGCTTTTCCGCAGTGGGATCGGCATATGCGTGGGCGCAGCCGAGCAGCGGCACGAGCACGGCGCACCAGAGGGATTTATTTGGCATACATGACTCCTTCCATAGACCAGTGACCGGCCCGGTTAACGATCCGGTCGATCCGCACGCCGGGCCGGTCGAGCAGTCCGGCCAGCGCCGTCGGCAACAGCCCCTGGCTGTCGCAGCTGAACGAATACGCCTGCCACTGCGGAGGGGCTTCTTGCGGCTTTGCCGCGGGCGCCGGCAGGCTGGCGATCCTGAATGCAATGCCCATGTGTTGCAAGTCGGAGATGATTGGTTCCATCAACGCCTTGCGCTCGAGCAGCGCCTCGGGCGCGCGCCGTGCGAGCCTGAGCGGCACGGCCAGCGTGGCCTTCTCGCCGTTCAGGTCGAACACGGCGTCCGGCACTTCTTCGCGCAGCAGGGCCAAGGTGGAACCGTGGCGCGACCACGCGTAGCTGACCGTGTCGGCGGTGCACACGTACTCGTCGAGCAGCCAGCCGCCGGCGGCCAGACGGCCGAACCCGTCGACGCAGGCCTGGGCCAGGCTCGCGGGTGCCGGCCTGGCGCCCCACGGCGGCGGCTGCACGGCCGGCGCGGCGCGCCGCAGCACGGCCTGGCGCTCGGCGAGGCGCATCTCTTCGGCCAGCTGCTCGGCCTTCAGGCGCTGGACGTGCTGCATGTACATCCAGCCCGCGGCGAGCGCCAGCACGGCGCCGCCCGCCGCGAGCGCCGGCCAGACATTGCGCCGGGCCTGCACGGGCTGCAGGCCCCACCAGCGGTGCGCGCGGATCCGCCCGTCCTTGCGGTGCGGGAAGAAGCTGTCGACGGTGCGCGCTTCGAAATTGTGGAAGCCGTAGTCGGCAAGCTCCGCATCGCCGAGGACGACGTTCCAGCCGCCCAGGGCATAGTCGCCGTGCAGCCGTTCCATGACTTCCTCGCGGGTGCCGGCGAAATCGCCGTTGGGGAGGAAGTTCGCGTCGCGCGCCGCGAAATAGGCCCACATGCCGTCCGGCAGCCTGAGCGCGGCAAGCCAGTTGTGGACCCGCTGCTTTTCGCCGTCGTAGTAGGCGCCCTCGAGCGCCAGCGTCTTCGAGATCACCGCGCCCAGCGAGAACATGCCGCGGCGCGCCCCGTCCGCACTCTGGCCGAAGCCGGCCTGCGCGATCGACTGGTCGGTGCGCAGCACGTACAGGTCGGAGTCGATCTTCGCGCCCAGTTCGCGCGCCTCCCGGGCCAGTTCGCGCGGCCGCGACAGCGACTGCCAGAACAGGCCGCACACGAACCGGTGCTTCTCGATCTGGATGATGTGGATGGCCATGATGCCGGTCGCTTCGCGTCAGGGCCCGACCAGGGTGGGCGTGATCAGGATCACGATGGACTCCTTGGCGCTGGCCGCCTTGCTGCCGCCGCCGAGCGCGACGTTGCGCGCGCTGCCCACGCCCTGGCGGTCGAGGTTATCGTCGGTCTGCTCGAACCCGCTGATGATCAGCGTCTCGTTCGACTTCATCGCCACGCGCTGCAGGAAGTTGCGGGTATCGATCTCCGGCGTCTCGATCTTGCTGGTGCCGCTCTCCACTTCGCGGATCGTGTTCAGCGCCGAGATGTCGGTCGAGAACTGCAGCAGCACCGTGCCGTTGGCCAGCACGTGCGGCAGGATGCTCATGTTGAAGCCCGACGTGACGGTGCCCGGAATCAGCGTCGTGGTCGTGCCGACCTGGGGCACCACCGTCGTCTGCGACTGCTGCAGGTACGACGTCTGCTTGGCCACCTGCAGCGGCACCACCTGGTTGTTCAGCGTGATCACCGACGCGGTGGTCTGGCGCCGCACCTTGCCCTGCTTCGACAGCGCGTCGATGATCGCCGTGCTGCCCGCGAAGCGCGAATTGCCCAGGATGCCGGCGGAGAAACGGGTCCCGTCCATTGCGAACGGCGCACTGGTCAGCCCGTACGTCCGGCGCAGGGTGTTGTACACGAGGTTCCAGTTGATGCCGTAGTTCTCGCTGTCTTTCAGGCTCACCGCCAGGACCGTGACATTGATGACCACCTGGCGCTCGAGGGTCTTGTTCTCGTTCTCGACGTACGCGGCCACCCGATCGAGCGTGTCGGGCGTGTCGACCACCGTGATCGACCCCGTCGCCGGAGAAATGACCACCTTGCCGTAACTCGACAACATGGCCTTGATCACGCTTTCGATACTGCCGTAGACGGACAGCTTGGACGCCACCGCCGTGTTCTGGCTGTTGTTGGCGGACACGCCGGACGTCGCACCCGCCGCGCCGCCCGCCCCCGCGGCCCCGCCCCCGGCGGCACCGCCGGTACTCGGGCTCGACGTGGCGCCGCTGGTGACGGTAGCGTTGAACGTCGAATCGCCGGGCAGCGTGTTGATCTGGAACGTGCGCGACTCCGTGTGGAAGAACTGGATCGCGCCGTCCGCGTACTTCCACGACACGCCGAAGCGCGCCGCCGCCGTGTCGAGCAGGCCGCGCAGGTTGCCGTTCGTGTAGTAGATGCGGACCGGGGCACTGCGCGCGGACGGCTGGCCGCCCGGCAGCGGCGGCACGGAAGCGCCGGACGGCAACGCTGCGCTTGCGGACGCCGCCCCGCCGCGCATGGCCGCGGCGACGTCCAGCGCGTCGGGCGTCACTTTCACCGGCAGCCCGGTGCGCACGCTGATCCGTTCCGCCAGCTCGGCCAGCGACGCGACCGTCTTGTCGAACACGGCGGTCTCGTAAAAGATCTTCGGCAGCGCGGGCTGGCCCAGCTTGACGACGTCCTTGCCCAGCCAGATGCCGGATTCGTGGCTGACCGACGACGGCGCCTTCGCCACGATCCCTTGCGCGGTGTGGCCGGTGTCCCTGACGAGGGTGGTCACCTGCCCGCCCGTGTCGTCGATCGTCTTGTCCAGCCTGGCCGACATGCCGCCGCACGCCGACAGCAGCAGCAAGGGCAGCACCGCACGCAAGCGTGTCGTCATCATGGTTCGGTTCCTTTCGCAACGATCCGCAGCACCTTGTTGCCGTCGTAGAAAATCGCCTTCATCGGCACGTCCGCTCCCTCCATGCTTTTCACGACCATGCCGACGGCGTCGGCAAAGGAACCGTGCAATTCCGTACGCACCGCGACGGCGTAATCGACGGGCAGTTCCCACATCAGTTGCCAGCCGGCGCCGGCCGCCCACCGTTGCAGGGTCCCGTTCAGGGTCTTATCGCTTTGCAGCACCGTCCAGGTCGGCTCGGGCGGAGGCGCGGCGGGCGCCGCGCGGACCGGCACGACGGCGGTTGCGACCGGGGCCACCGGGGCCACCGGGGCCACCGGCGCCGCCGGAGCGGGCGGCGTGGCCTGCGCAAGCGCAGGCACAGGCGGCTGAGGTGCCGCGACGGGTTCGGCGGCGGCCTGCGCGGGCGTGCCGCCGGCCAGGCGCGGTGCAATCAGGTACAGGCGCACGCGCTGCGTTCCCGGCGTGTCCTTGCGGCCGAACAGGCTGCCCAGCAACGGCACGGACGCCCGTTCGCCCGACATCGCCTCCGCCCCGTAGCCGCCGATCACGAGCATCTGCCGGGGGGCGACGATGGCCAGCGCGCTGAGGGCCGAACGGGTGACCTGCGCGTCGGCGCCGCTGCCCAGGTTGCCGTCCTCGATGTCGACGTCCAGCCGCATTTTCGTGACGCCGTCTTCCACGATGCGCGGCACGACCCGCAGCAGCGTCCCGGCGCTGACCTCGGCCACGTCGGCGACGCGCTCGCCGACCAGCGGGATGTAACGCGACTGGCGCAGGTCCAGCACGGCGGCCACGTTGTTCAGGGTCAGCGCGCCCGGCGTGGCCAGGATGCGCGCGTCGCCGCTCGCTTCCAGCGCCTTCAGCCGGGCGACCAGGCCGGCGGCATCGTCGACGAGCAGGGTCGACCCGGGCGCCGCGGGCGCCGTGCCGCCGACCAGCCCGGGCAGCCTGCTCCGGTCGACGTCGGCGATCAGCGCGTCGATCTCGACCTGGCGCGGCAGGACGTCGAGCTGCTCGATGAGTGCCTGGTACATGGCGCGCTTGCCGGCCGCGTCGTGGATGATGACGGCGTTCAGCGACGGGTCGGCGTCGATGCGCGGGCGGACGGCGTCGCCCGCCGCCGGCCCGGCCAGCAGGTTCGACAGGATCGTCTTCACGCCCGGGATGGTGTCCGTCCTGCCGCGCGCGGCGATCACGCGGTCGGTCGCGCCGGCGTACTTCAGGCGGAACACCATCGGCTGCATGTCGCTCGCGGCGTCCGCGGACCGGGCCGGCACCAGGATCTCGCGCGCCAGGCGGACGTACTCGCGCGGCCCGCTGACGACGACGGCCCCTTCCTTCGGCAGTTCGACCCAGCCGAAGCGGCTGTCGTACAAACCCACACCGGCCAGCACGCCCTTGGCATCGCGCACGGCGTTCGCGCCGAGCTCGAGGCGCATCGACACATTGTCTTCGCGCGGGACGACGTGCAGCGTGTCGCCGTACACGAACCAGCGGAAGCGATACGCCTGCGCCAGCCGCTCCAGCAGCTCGCCGCCGCCGCCGGCACGCCAGGTTTCCTGTTTCACCGCCCGGTCCGGTACGTCGGACACGACGTCCACGCCGTACTCCCGGGCGAACCGCTCCAGCACCTGGTGCAGCTGCATGCCGGCGGTGTCGAGCACGAAGCCGTGGTTGTTCCAGCCCGCCGGCACCGCGGCACGCGCGGCCGGTGCCCAGAATGACGCCGCCATCGTGGTCGCCGCGACCAGCGCCAGCGTCCCGTGTCGCAGAACTCTCATGCAGTCCCCTTCGATGGCGCCCCATGGGCCGTGGGCCGCAATGGGGTCGCCGTGAGCATGGAGCAGGAAATGTTAGCGCTAAACATCAGTCTATCTCCTACCATTTTCTACCAATCGAATGCCGGCTCACGCCGCCCCTCGATGATCCGATATCCGTGATATCGGAAGCGTGGAATGTTCGACGATGAAACAATTTAACTCGGTGCGTAGTCTACCGCGATCAGAAAAAATTTCACAAGATTTTTTGATATAGGTCATCACTTTTTAAAGAATGACGTCTATCAACCACAGCACCAGTTTTGTTCAGTAAATAGGGGAGCCTCGCCGGCAAAAGCGATAAGAGCGGACAGGGCCTGGGATGGCCCGAAAGGAGGGAAACCGAAAATCCTAAACGATAAAGCACTCCAGTATTTTGAATCCGGATTCCGTGTCCAATTTGACGGATTCAATTGCTGCGGGGATTAAAACACAGTCGCCCGTACTTACATCCAGACGCCCTCCGTTATAATCGATCGCATAAGATCCATGGACGCAGACATGGATAACGAACGTGTCGAACGCGTAATTCCGCACGACCGTCTTGGAACACGCCAATAGATTGGCCGTGAAATGCTCGCACTGCACGAGACGGGTCGGTTCATTCAGGATTTCCTGATAGGGAATCCTGCAATCCTGAGCGCTGCCGACGTCCAGCGCGGCGATGGCGCTGTCCATGTCCAGCGCGCGCCGGCGGCCGTCCGCGTCGACGCGGCCGTAGTCGTGGATCCGGTAAGTCACGTCCGACGCCTGCTGGATCTCGGCGACCAGGACGCCCTTGCCGATGGCGTGGACCCGGCCCGCAGGGAGGAAAAACACGTCGCCGGCCACGACCGCACACCGGTTCAGGATGTCGTCGACCCGGCCCGCCGCGAATCGCTCCCGGCACTGGGCCGCGCTGACCGGCCGGTTGAAACCGGCGGTCAGCGTCGCGCCGGGATCGGCCTGGACCACGTACCACATTTCCGTTTTTCCCGGCGAATCGTGTTTTATTCCGGCCAGTACATCGTCGGGATGCACCTGGATCGATAAATCGTCTTCCGCATCGATGAATTTGACGAGCAGTGGGAAACGATTACCGAATCGCGCATACAAGGATTTCCCGATCAGGATTTCCTGATAGACCCTGAGCAAACAGGAAAGCGAAGTCCCGGCCAGTTCGCCATTCTTCACCACCGAATCGTCCGATGGCAATCCACTGACTTCCCAGGACTCGCCACAACGGGTCTGCGGCGAAATGTCCTTGCCCAGATGGCTGGATAACTTCCGTCCTCCCCATAATTTGTGTTTATATATACTTTCAAATATCAGGGGATATAACTTCGTCATCGTCCAAGAGATAATGTTGACATCTTTTTTTGTCGATCGGCAAATATGCATGCAATTCGCCGATAGCGGTTTTTATTTCAAGGCAGGATAATCTGCCGTAATGACATTCTGTCGCGGCGACACAATCCGGTGCGCGCCGTGCATGTGGAAGCGGGCCACGGCCTCGGCCAGTTGCGCCGACTGTTTGCGCAAACTTTCCGCCGCCGCCGCCGCCTCGCCGACGAGCGCCGCGTTCTGCTCCGTCATCCCGTTCATCTGCCCGATCGCGACGCTGATCCCGCCGATGCTCGCGCCCTGCTCGACGCTGGCGGAAGAGATCAGGCTGACCAGTTCGGCGACCCGCCCCACCGCCTTGACGATCTGGTCCATCGTCCCGGCCGACTCGCCGACCAGCGCATGGCCCGCGTCGACCTGGGTCGCCGATTCGCGCAGCAGCGTGTCGATCTGGCGCGCCGCCGCGGCCGAGCGCTGCGCCAGGTCCCGGACCTCCGCCGCCACCACGGCGAAACCGCGCCCGGCCTCGCCCGCGCGGGCCGCCTCGACCGCCGCGTTGAGGGCGAGGATATTGGTCTGGAAGGCGATCGAATTGATCATCGTGGTGATGTCGACGATCTTGTCCGAGCTGGCCTTGATCGCCCCCATCGTGTCCGACACGCGCGCAGCCACCTCGCTGCCGCGCTTCGCGCAGGCGTACGCGGCCGCGCTCAATGCCTGCGCCTGGCACGCGTTCTCCGCGTTGCCGCCGACCGTGTCTTCCAGGCGCGCCATGGCGGCGGTGGTCTGGCGCAGCGTGCCCGCCTGCTGCTCGGTGCGCGTCGACAGGTCCAGGTTGCCGGCGGCGATCTGGCGCGACGCCACGAGCACGTGCTCGCTGCCCTCGGTGATCTGCGCGATCGCCGTGAACAGGTTCTGCTGCATGAGCTTCAGCGCGCGCATCAGCTGGCCGGCCTCGTCGTTGCCGCCGGTGTCGATCGCCACGTCGAGATCGCCGCCGGCGATGGTGTCGGCGATGTGCGCCGCGCGGCGCAACGGCGTGGTGATCGACCGCGTGATGTACGCCGCGCACACGGCGCCGAGGAACAGCATCGCGAGGCCGGCGCCGAGCATGTGCACCTGCGCCGTCCGGTAGCGCGTGCGCGAGCGGTCGCGGGTGCGCGCCATGGCCTCCTGCTCGGCGTCGGCCAGGGTATCGAGCGCGCCGATCCAGCCGGCGTACCTGGGCGCGAAATCCGTCTTCAGCATCACGCCGGCATCGAACAGGTTGCCGGAGGCGACGGTGGACTGGATGGTCCGCAGCACCGGCATCAACGCCTGCTTGCGCCGGCGCACCTCGGCCAGCGCGCCCGCGTCGACCGCGCCATGCTGCAAGGCCTGCTCGGCCTGGTCGTAGTCGGCCAGCAGGCGCACCAGCGCGGCGGCCGCGTCGCCGCCCTCTTTCCCATCCGTGGGCGCGGCGATGCGGCGCATGGCCAGCGCGATCTCCGCGCCCGCGTGCCGCATCCGCAGCGCGCCGTTCAGGCTGACGAGGCGGCTGCCGACGATCTGCTCGGTATCGCTCTGCAGTGCGCCCATGTTGCCGAGCCCGATGGCGAGCAAGGCACTTGCACACAACAGGACGAGACCGAAACCCAGCGCCAGCCTGGCGCCGATATGAAGTTTGACGATTGCGCGCATGAGAACCCTCCCGATGCCGGCGGAATGTCGGCGGACCGTTACGCGCGCAGTACCGACACGCCGCGTTGGTGCATGCCCAGGCTGACCGTCTCGGCCACGTTGCGCGACCGGTCGACGTGCGGGCAGACGACGAACAGTTCGCCGATCTCGGTGTCCAGCGTGTACTCGTAGAAGCCACCCAGGTAGGTGGCCTTGCGCACCCGGGCCGGCAGCCGGTACTGGCCGGGGTCGCCCACCATCCACGCCTCGGGCCGCACCGCCACGAGCGCCCGTCCGGACGGAACGGCGTCCGGCGCGTGCCAGGAGAGCGGGCCCAGCTGCACTTCGCCGCCCAGGGTCACGGTGGCCGGCAACAGCAGGGCCTCGCCCATGAAGCCAGCCACGAATTCGCTGTTGGGACGTTCGTACAGGTCCGACGGCGAGCCCGCCTGCGCGATCAGCCCGTCGCGCATGACGATGATCTGGTCCGACACCGCCAGCGCCTCGCTCTGGTCGTGCGTGACGTAGGCGACCGTCAACTGCAGGCGCTGCTGCAGCGCGCGGATCTCGTCGCGCATCTGGCGGCGCAGGCGCGCGTCCAGGTTGGACAACGGTTCGTCGAACAGCAGCACGGCCGGCTCCAGCACGAGGGCGCGCGCCAGCGCCACGCGCTGCTGCTGCCCGCCGGACAACTCTCCCGGCCAGCGCGCGCCGAAGCCGCCCAGCCCCACCGTCTCGAGCGCCGCGTTGACGCGTTCCTTCGTGCGCTCGCGGTCCACGCCGGCCACTGCCAGGCCGTAGGCGACGTTGTTGAAGATGTTCATGTGCGGGAACAGCGCATAGCTCTGGAAGACCAGGCTGACGTTGCGCTCCGCGGCCGACAGGGTCGTCACGTCGACGCCGTCGATCAGGATCTGGCCGCTGGTCGGGCTTTCCAGCCCGGCGATCATGCGCAGGGTCGTGGTCTTGCCGCAGCCCGATGGGCCGAGCAGCGTGGTCAGCGTGCCCTTCGGCACCGTGAAGTTGATGCCCTTGACCGCCAGGGCGCCGTCCCTGGTGTAGGACTTGGTGATGTTCTTGAATTCGATTCCGGGCTTCATGATGCCTCCTCGTTGTATTCGTTATGAGATCGCGGGCGCTGCCTGCACCTTCTGTTGCTCCTGCTCCTGCTGGCGCTTGCGGCGTCCCAGCGAGCGCTCCCCGACCAGCCACTGGATGAGCCCGGTTGCCGCCAGCATCATCAGCGTCAGCACCGTGCAATAGGCCAGCGCCACGCCGTACTCGCCGTTGCCGACGCGGCCGATGATGAACGTGGTGGCCAGCTCGTTTTCGGCGCTTACCAGGAAAATCACGGACGACACGGTCGTCATGGCGCGCACGAAGGAATACACGAGCGACGTCACCAGGGCCGGGCGCAGCAGCGGCAGGATCACGCGGCGCAGGGTGGTCGGCGTGGACGCGCCCAGCATGCTCGACGCCTCGTCGAGGCTTTTATCGATCTGCTTGAACGCGGCCGTGCCGGCGCGGATGCTGACCGGCAGGTTGCGGAACACGAAGCACACCATGATGATCAGGCCGGTGCCGGTCAGTTCGAACGGCGGCACGTTGAATGCCGTGACGTACGCGACGCCCAGCACGGTGCCCGGCACGGCGAAGGCCAGCAGTGCGCCGAACTCGAAGGCGTTCTGGCCGCGGAACTTGACGCGGGCCAGCAGGTAGGCGATGAGCAGGCCGAACAGGGCCGTCAGCGGCGCGGCCGCACCGGCCAGGCGCACCGTCGTCAGCAGCGATTGCCACGCGGCGCCGGTCAGCGCGATCCCGCCGGTCCAGTCGATGCCGAACGCGGTGTGGAAGTGCTGGAACGTCAGGGTGAAGTCGCGGCCCCACAGCTTGACGAAACCGCCGGCGAACGCGAACAGGTAGATGATCGCGGTGAAGCCGAGCCACGGCACCGCCACGCCCATGGCGACGCGCCGCACGGGCGCGGGCAGCGCGGGCGGGATGCCGTTGTCGCCCTTGCCCGACATGCTGGTGTAGCTGCCCTTGCCCAGCGCCTTGCGCTGGAGGACGAAGACGACGAGCGCGAACGCGCTGAGGATCAGGGCCAGCGACGCGGCGCGCCCCGGATCGATCTGCGCGCCGACGATCGCGAAGAAGATTTCGGTCGACAGCACGGCGAACTGGCCGCCCACGACGATCGGGTTGCCGAAGTCGCTCATCGACTCGATGAAGCCGACCAGGAAGGCGTTGGCCAGGCCGGGGCCCAGCAGCGGCAAGGTGACGGTGATGAACGCATGCATCGGGCGGGCGCGCAGCGTCTGCGCCGCCTCCTCGAGCGTGGGCGCGATGGCTTGCGTGACGCCGCGCATCATCAGGTAGGAGATCGGCGTGAACGCGATCATCTGGGCCAGCCACACGCCCTTGGCGCTGTAGAACCAGCGCGACGGCTCAACGCCGAACAATTGTTCAAGCGCTTCGTTGACGAGGCCGGCGCGGCCGAACAGCAGGATCAGGCCCAGGCCCACGACGAACGGCGGCGTCACGATCGGCAGGATCGACATCACGCGCACCAGCGGCTTGGCGCGCACCAGCGCGCGCTCGGTCAGCAGCGCCAGCAGGGTGCCCAGGACCGTGGTGCCGGTGGCGGTGGCCAATGCCAGGGCCAGCGTGTTCCACGCGACGCCGCAGCTCTGCTCGCTCGTGACACAGCGCAAGCTCCACACGCGCGAACTGGACAGGCGTCCCCACGCTTCGGTGGCGCTCAGTCGACCGGCATCGTCGAACAGCGCGCCGCTCAGCGACTTGAGCACCGGCACGGCGATGAACAGGATCAGCGCGGCGGCGCACAGCACGACGGCACCGGCGACGAATTCGTTACCCTGGAAATAGCCGAGGCGGGCCAGGCCGACGCCCAGCAGCACCAGCAGGCATACCAGCATGACCGCGGCGCCCCAGCCGAATCCGAACTGGCCGACGGGCAGCGCCAGCGGGCCCACCTGCAGCGAGGGCCACACCCAGCCTTGCACGCCGATCGCGTAGCCGGCGCCGAGCATGCCCGCGAGACCCACGCCGGCGCTGCCCAGCAAGGCGAACGCCTGGGCGCGGCGCGCGCGCAGGAACAAGCCGCCCAGCGCGGCGAAGGGGGCGATCAAGGGCAGGAACAGCCACGGACGCTGGAACGCAGCGGCCTGCAGCCAGGCGTTGCCCGAGACGTCGTCGCGCACGATCGCTTCGAAGTCGCGCAGCCAGTTGAAGTCATCCTGCACGCCATACCAGGGCAACAGCGCGGAAGCCGCGATGGCGAGCAGGGCCCAACATTCCGGGACGCCGCCGAACCAGTTTTTTTGTTTCATGATTGTCTTCCAGTCCCAGGCCGAAGCCTGATATTGCGTTCGGCGCGGCGCCGCGTCGGCACCGCGCCATCGATGGCGCCTAGTTCGCGTTGCCGTTGACTTCGCGTTCCCAACGATCGAGCAGGCGCTTGCGCTCGGTCGCTCTGCCGTATTTCTCGAAGTCGTAGCTGATCAGCTTGATGTGGCTGACGTCCGGCACGCGCGGGTCCACCTTGGCGGCCTTGTTCGACGGGAGCTGGAACTGCTTGGCCGCCGCGCCCAGTTCCTGCGCCTGCGCGGTCAGCGCCCAGTCATAGAAGCGCTTGGCGTTGGCCAGGTTGCGCGCGCCCTTGACGATCGACATCGAGCCGATCTCGTAGCCCGTCCCCTCGCACGGCGTGACGCTCTTGACCGGGAAACCCTGGATGACTTCGCCCGGCACGTCGTGCACGAAGCTGATCGAAATCGTGTTTTCGCCATGCGACACGTTCTTCAGCGGCCCCGTGCCCGAGCGCGGGTACTGGCTGATGTTCTTGTGCAGCTTCTTGAGGTATTCGAAGGCCTTGTCCTCGCCCGTGATCTGGACGAGGGTCGCGATCGCCATGTAGGCGGTGCCGGACGAATTCGGGTTGGCCATCTGGATCTCGCCCTTGTACTGCGGCTGGATCAGGTCCATCCAGCACATCGGGACCGGCAGCTTTTTCTTGGCCATCAGCTCCGTGTTGTAGGCGAAGCCGAGCGGACCGGAATAGATGCCGATGGTCTTGTACTTCGATGCCTTGGCCTGCTCCACCGCCCAGTCGCGCAGCAGGTTGATGTTGGGGGACTGGTAGGCCAGCGTCAGGTCTTTCTCGGCCGCCTGCAGGTGCGGATCGCCCGTGCCGCCGAACCACACGTCGGTCTTCGGGTTGGCGCTTTCGGCGGCGATCTGCGCCAGCGCTTCGCCGGCGCCCTTCTGCACCATGTTGACCTTGATGCCGGTGGCGCGCGAGAACGTGGTCTGCACGAGGCTGCACCATTCGACCTGCACGCCACAGATCACGTTCAGGGTACCGCCGGCCGCGCTGGCCGGGCCGGCGGCCAGCGCCAGCAGAGGGGCCCCGATGGCCCCCGCGAGGAATCGTTTCATGTTGTCTCCTTATTGAATACTGCCTGGATTGGCTCAGAAGGCGTAGCGCAGGCCGGCGCCGATGGCACGCGACTGCGCGCCGGTGGCGGGGCCCACGCCGCCCGAATCGAAGTCGTAGCGGCCGCGCGCCTCGTTCTTGACGATCGCGGCGAAGGTTTCGAACATCATCTGTTTGTTGAACACGTACTGGTAGGCGATGACCGCATTGCGGGCGCCGGTGTCGTTGCCGTTGCAGGCGGTGCCGTTGCCGTACTCGCAGTGGACGTCGCTGCCCACGCCATAGCCGCCGTACACGACGTGCTTGCCGAACGCGTGCTTGGCGGAGACGACGGTGCCGTGCTTGGTCAGCAGGCTTTTCGCCGTGCCGGTGGCGTTGGCGTCCGACAGGCGCATGCGGTCGTGGCCCAGCCCGAGGATGGTGCCGTCCGGCAGGGTGTAGCGCAGGCCGAAGCGGAAGTCGCGGTCGCGCGTGTTGTGGTCGTTGGTGCCGTTCAGCGTGCCCTTGTCGTTGCGCTGCTCCGCCGACAGGCGCAGGTCGAGCGGGCCGTGCACGTACTGCAGGCCGAGGCTGAGGCTGCCGTCGTTCAGGTGCGGGCTGTTGGTCGTGCCCGCGGCGCTCTTGCCTTCGTTGGCGCTGTAGTAGACGCGCGCCGACAGGCCGCCGAAACTGGCCGACTCGAAGGCGAGCGTGTTGTCGAAGCGGACGTTGAACTGCGGGCCGACGGCCGACTGGCCGCTGGCGCCGGACAGCATGCCCTGGTCGTCCTGCAGGCCCGCGCCCATCGGCGAGAAGTCGGCGGTGCCGCTGTTCCAGCGCGCCGCCGCCGTCATCCGGCCCAGCTTTACGGTGCCGACGTCGGCGAACGCGATGCCGACGTAGACGTCTTTCGCGCTGCCGAACATGCCGCCGGTGGTGTTGGCATTGGCGTTGTCGACGGAGATGCCGGTGGTGAAGTTGGCCAGGCCGGTCATGCCGTTGCCCAGGTCCATCGACGCCCGGAAGGCCAGTTCCGAGCTGACGTTGCTGACCCGGAAGCGACCGCGCTTGTCCTGGGCCGGAACCGCGGCGTCGACGGCATCGATGTACTCGAACTGGGCATCGCCCACGCCGGAAATTTCGAATTGCACCGGACCCGGCGTCGTGATCGGCGCGGCCTGTGCCGCCGCCATGCACACCATCGACACCGCCAACGCGATACCACCACTGATCAGATTCTGTTTCATTTCGTCTCCTGTAAGGGCGCTCTGGTTGCGCCCATCCCTCGTTATGGAAGCTGGCCGCGCTGACTGCACACGGCCGGCCTTGCGCCGATGTGCCCGCCGGGGGGAGGCGTGGCGCTCGACTTGGGCGCAGTGTATTGAAGCAATTTTCAAATTGCGATATTGCGGTGCCGCAAAAGCGCTCCAATCTTGCGCCCGGCTTTCAGCCTCCTTTCAAACTGCTTTCAGTAAGTACCTTTTGCCCGCAGGAAAGTTCATTCATCTTCCATTTTTTCTCGTGCACAAGTAAATTCGCGGATGTAACGGCAGTGTTCGCGGTATTCCGACTACTCAACGACCCGACGATCTATGAAAATCCTGCTTGTGGAAGACGACGCCGACATGTCGAAAGCGCTCGCCCGCGCCCTCGACAAACGCGGTTTCGAGGTCACCACCTGTGCCGACGGCGCCCATGCCTTCCGCCAGATCCGCGAAGAAACGAACGACCTGGTCATCCTCGACCTGAACATTCCGTCGCTGGACGGCCTGCACATCCTCCAGCGCACCCGCGCCCTGTCGATCGGCGTGCCGATCATCGTGCTGACCGCGCGCGGCGCCGTGGGCGACCGGGTCGCGGGCCTGAACGCCGGTGCCGACGACTACCTCGCCAAGCCGTTCGACCTGGAAGAGCTGGAGGCGCGGATCCATGCGCAGCTGCGGCGCAAGGGGAATGGCGAGGAATCGATGCAGAAATGCGGGCGGCTGCGCTTCGAACGCAGTTCGGGCGCGTTCTACAACGGCGAGGAGCCGCTCGAGTTCACGCCCCGCGAGCAGGCCCTGCTGAAGGCGCTGATCGCCCGCCCGGGCCACGCGGTCAATCGCGAACGCCTGTTGCAAGTGGTCTTTCCCGAGGACGCCAACGTCCAGGTCGAGGCCATCGAGGTCGTCATCCACCGCCTGCGCAAGAAGCTGATGGCGACGCAGACCGAGATCATGACGCTGCGCGGCGTCGGCTACCTGCTGCGCCCCCAGACCGTCCGGCACGCATGAAGTTCGCGCTGCGCGACCACTCGCTGCGCCGCTACCTGCTGGCCGGCATCCTGGCGCCCATCGCCCTGTTCATCGTCCTCAACGCCTTCCGCCTGTACGAGCGCGCGCTCGATTCCGCCAACACGGCCTACGACCGCATGCTGGTGACGACCGCGTACTCGATCGGCAACGACATCGCGGTGGAGGACGGCCGCCTGCGCAACGAGGTGGCCTTCGCGACGCTGGAGGTGTACGAGGCGGGGTTTTCCACCCGCATGCTGTACAAGATCAGCGACCGCAACGGCAGGTACATCGCGGGCGACGCGGACTTGCCGACCTTCCGCAACCCCGCCTCCCGGTGGCCGAAAGAGCCCACCCTGCTGAAGGTCTACGAAAGCACGTACGGCAGCGCGCCCGTGCGCGTCGCCGCGCTGGCGCAGCCGTCGAAACTGCAGCGCCCGGAAGACGACGTCATCATCCAGATCGCCGAACCGCTGACGTACCGGCGCGAGGTGGTGAGCGGCATCCTGTGGGGCACGGTGCTGGGGCAGACGCTGTTGCTGGCGATCGTGGCCGCGGTGACGATGGCCGCCGTCACGCTCGCCCTGCGCCCGCTCGACAGCCTGCGCGCGCAGCTTGATGCGCGCCACGAGGACGATTTGTCGGCCCTCCACTGCGCGTCCGCGCCGCGCGAACTGCGGCCCGTGGTGGCGGCCCTGAACCAGTTGATGGGGCGCCTGCACCGCACCGTCGACCTGCAGCAGCATTTCGTCGCGAACGCGTCGCACCAGCTGCGCACCCCGCTGGCCGTGCTGCAGACGCAGCTGCAATCGGGGCTGAGCGGCGACATGGAACCGGAACTGGCGCTGCGCGAAATGCGTTCGACGGTCGAGCGCGCCACGAAGCTGGCCAACCAGCTGCTGTCGCTCGCCCGGGTCGAGCAATTGCGGGGCAAGCCCACGCGCGAGCGCTGCAACCTGGCGGACGTGGCGCGCGAGGTGGCGATCGACCTGTCGCCGCTGATCTCCGACAAGGACCTCGATTTCGAGCTGGACGCGAGCAACGTCTGGGTCGAGGGACGCCACTGGATGGCCGCCGAGATGGTGTCCAACCTGCTGCACAACGCGATCCGCCATACGCCGGCCGCATCCCGCCTCGGCATCCGGGTCGTGCCCAACGACGGCGGCGCCCTGCTGTGCGTCTGGGATTCCGGTCCCGGCATCCCCGACCAGCAGGAGATACGCGTGTTCGAACCGTTCGCCGCCGCCCACAGTTCGAAAGGCGGCGGCCTCGGGCTGGCGATCTGTGCCGAGATCGCCGATTCGATGCAGGCCAGGCTCACCCTGTGCAATTGCGGGACGCCGGGCGCGGTCACGGGACTGGAGGCGCGGGTCGAGTTCACGCACCGCCTGCCCGACCAGGCCGCCTAGGCGCGCGGGCGCTGCGCCGCCAGCCAGGCTGCGGCCATGTCGGACGTCGCGAGGATCGCATCCATCACGCTGCGTTCGTCCGGCAGCGATCCGATGGGGACCAGGCGCAGGCCGATGTAGCGGCCCTCGTCGGCATCCCGGAGGAATTCCATGTCGTCCACCCGCGGCGGCACCGGACAGCCCCCGTCGCCGCACGGCGGCAGCAGCGCCGTGACCACGAGGTACTGCCTGTCCAGCGTGTGCAGGGCGGTGCGCGTCAGCACGTCGCCGAACTGGAGCTCGAGCACCTCGTCCCCGTCCCGGCCGGTCAGCCCGATCAATTCGCGCAGCAGCGCCGTGGTCCGGGCCGAGCCCGCATCATCTTGCAAGTTTGCGCCCCTCGGATGTGTGGTTATGGCGTCTCTCCCCCTTTTCTGGGCAGGCCCCGGACGCGGCCCCAGTCGACGTCGTCCTCGTGGCGGCGCGCGGCCGGACCGCGCAACATGACCGCCAGTTGCCCGTCGCTCAACGGCGCACAGGCCGGCTGCCGGCCGGGCCTCCCCGGCGGGTTCTTGGAGAAAAAATGCTGGATGAAGAAGAGTTTGTCCATGATGTCCAGTTGTTGCCTGCATGAGCGGTACTGGCATGAGTGCACGGACGACGGCCGACGGTTCCGCAGCCGGGCCGAAACATCGGCATCGGCTCATTCATGAACTTCAAACAAATTATTCATTCCAGTGATATCCAACCCGGTTTTCGCTCGGCAAGATATTCCCCTTAGTAATGCCGAGTATTTGAACTTGAAATTGGATTTATATCTCATCCGTTCCGATAATGTCCGTACAGTCAAACGAAACGGAGAGATGAGAATGAACATCGCAAAAAATATGGAAGCCCTCTTTGTCGCAGCCCTGGTTGTGGCAGTGAGCATTTCGAACACCTTCGCCGCCCCCGCCGCGCCGCTGCAAGTGGCCGCCCGGCCCGTCGCCCAGACCGCGCCGACCGCGCCGGCCATCACGATCGTCGTCGTCGGCAAGCGCCTGACCGCTGCACAGAAAGCCAAGCTCGCCGCCTGAGCCGCATAGCGGCCACGCTGGACGAAAAAAAACCGCCAGGCTCACGCACTGGCGGTTTTTGCCATCTGGACGCCGCAGCGTCCGGCAAGTACCTTACTGCGCCGCTGCCGCCGCGTCATCCGCAGCCGCTGCCTTCATCGACAGCTTCAGGCGGCCGCGCTCGTCGGTCTCGAGGACCTTCACGCGCACCTGCTGGCCTTCTTTCAGGTAGTCGGCGACGGCGTTGACACGCTCGTTGGCGATCTGCGAGATGTGCAGCAGGCCGTCCTTGCCCGGCATGACCTGGACGATGGCGCCGAAGTCCAGCAGCTTCAGCACGGTGCCGTCGTAGGTCTTGCCCACTTCGACCGATGCGGTCAGCTCTTCGATGCGGCGCTTGGCTTCCTGGCCGGCGGCGGCGTCGACCGACGCGATGGTCACGATGCCTTCGTCGGTGATGTCGATCTGCGTGCCGGTTTCTTCGGTCAGCGCGCGGATCACGGCGCCGCCCTTGCCGATCACGTCACGGATCTTCTCCGGGTTGATCTTGATGGTGATCAGGCGCGGTGCGAAGTCCGACAGTTCGGTCTTCACGGACGGCACGGCCTTCTGCATCTCGACCAGGATGTGCTGGCGGGCTTCCTTGGCTTGCGCCAGGGCCACCTGCATGATTTCCTTCGTGATGCCCTGGATCTTGATGTCCATCTGCAGCGCGGTGATGCCCGCGGTGGTGC
>CBIHQW010000046.1:0-20577 GCA_966212285.1 Massilia kyonggiensis | reverse complement strand
TGCTGTCCGGCGGCGAGAAGGGCCGCATGATGTACGGCAAGCTGATGCTGGGCCGCCACAATGTGCTGCTGCTCGACGAACCGACGAACCACATGGACATGGAATCGATCGAGTCGCTGAACATCGCGCTGGATAAATACGCAGGCACCCTCATCTTCGTGTCGCACGACCGCGAGTTCGTGTCGTCGCTGGCGACCCGCATCCTCGAGATCAAGGAAGACCGTGTCATCGACTTCCAGGGCAATTACGAGGATTACCTGAAGAGCCAGGGTCTCGACTGATTGGAGCTTGTTCGCCATGAATACCATTGCCCCCGTTAAAGTATTCGAATACGACCGGCCCGTCGGCGGCGTCTGCTCCACCGCCGAGGCCTGGGCCCGCACCCCGTCGCCGCTCGAAGTCGAACAAAAGACCGCGCTGAAGGACCGCATCCGCCTCCTGCTGAAGGAGCGCGAAGCCGTCCTCGTCGCGCACTATTACGTCGATGCCGACCTGCAAGATCTCGCCGAGGAAACGGGCGGGTGCGTGTCGGACTCGCTGGAAATGGCACGCTTCGGCCGCGACCACCCCGCGAAGACGCTCGTCGTGGCAGGCGTGCGCTTCATGGGCGAAACGGCGAAGATCCTGAGCCCGGAAAAGACGATCCTGATGCCGGACCTGGACGCGACCTGCTCGCTGGACCTGGGCTGCCCGGCCGACGAATTCGCCGCGTTCTGCGACCAGCATCCCGACCGTACGGTCGTCGTCTACGCGAACACCTCCGCTGCCGTGAAGGCGCGCGCGGACTGGATGGTGACGTCGTCGATCGGCCTGGACATCGTCAAATACCTGCATGACCAGGGCAAGAAGATCCTGTGGGCGCCGGACCGCCACCTGGGTTCGTACATCCGGAAGCAGACGGGCGCGGACATGCTGCTGTGGCAGGGTTCCTGCCTCGTGCACGACGAATTCAAGGGCATCGAACTGGACCTGCTGCGCGCGGAATACCCGCACGCGAAAGTCCTCGTGCACCCGGAATCGCCGGCCAACGTCGTCGCCCAGGCGGACGTCGTGGGCTCGACCACGCAGCTGATCAATGCGGCGCAGACGATGGACGCGACGCACTTTATTGTCGCCACCGACAACGGCATCCTGCACAAGATGCGCATGGCCGCGCCGGGCAAGGTCTTGATCGAAGCCCCGACGGCCGGCAACAGCGCCACCTGCAAGAGCTGCGCGCACTGCCCGTGGATGGCGATGAACGGCCAGCAGAACCTGGCCGACGTCCTCGAATCCACCGATGGCAGGAACGAAATCTTCGTCGATCCGGAGATCGGCAAGCAGGCCAAGCGCGCCATCGACCGCATGCTCGACTTTGCCGCCGCCAAGAAGGCGAAGGCACTGCCGACCGGCTCGCTGGAGCAGGAAGCCAATCTCTTCAAAGGAATCGGTCCCGCATGAGCAATCTCCGCAATCCATTTGCCGAAGAAGGGCAGTTCGACGAGAAGCTGCAGGCCGCATTCGAACAGAACCTGCTGGCCGCGCTGCTGGAAGACGTCGGCAGCGGCGACCTCACGGGCAAGCTCGTGCCGGAGGAACCCCGCGCGAAGGCGCGCGTGATCGTGCGCGAGCAGGCCGTCCTGTGTGGCGCGCCGTGGTTCGAAGGCGTCATGCTCGCCGTCGACCAGGACATCGAGATCGACTGGAAATATGCCGAGGGCGACGTGATGGCGGCCGACAGCGTCGTCTGCACGATCGAAGGCTCGCCGCGGTCGCTGCTGACGGCGGAGCGCTCGGCCCTGAACTTCCTGCAGCTGCTGTCCGGCGTCGCGTCGGCCACGCGCACCTATGTCGACGTCATCGCCGGCACCAGGGCGAAGATCCTCGACACGCGCAAGACGCTGCCGGGCCTGCGCCAGGCGCAAAAGTACGCGGTACGCGTGGGCGGCGGCGCCAACCAGCGCATGGCGCTGTACGACGGCATCCTGATCAAGGAAAACCACATCGCAGCGGCGGGCGGCATCACGCCGGCGCTGCAGGCCGCGACTGCGCTGGATGCGGGTGTGTCGATCCAGATCGAGGTAGAGTCGATCGCCGAGCTGGAAGAAGCGCTCGGCGCGGGCGCCACGTCGGTCCTGCTCGACAACTTCGACCTGGACATGATGCGCGAAGCCGTGCGCATCAACGAAGGGCGCGCGTTGCTGGAAGCGTCCGGCGGCATCAATATGCAGACCGTGCGCGCGATCGCCGAAACCGGTGTCGACCGGATTTCGATCGGCAGCCTCACGAAGGACGTGAAGGCCACCGATTACTCGCTCCGTATCGTCGGCTGATTACGTACCGCTCTCGCTGGCCCTGGCCAACGCCTCGGCCTGCGGATTACGGCGGTACACGGATTCCCCGACCCGGCCCGCGATCTCGTCAACCGCGGCCAGCACCTTCTCCGGATGCGCATAATGCGTCATGTGCCCGACGCCGGGCTGCAACTGCAGCTCGCTGTCCGGCAGGCGCTCGTCCAGCCGCTCCGAGTTGTGGCCAAAGTCGACGATCTTGTCCTTGGTGCCGGCCATGACCACGACCGGCACCTTCAGCTCCGGATAATGCCTGGACAGCGCCACGGCCGACGGCACCATCAGCGCCGTCTCGGCCGCACTGGCGCGCAGCTGGCTCGGACGCAGCAGCATCCACACTGGCAGTTCGCGGAAGCGCGCGTCGACCGGCTGCGGCGCGAACACGCGCTTCGTCAGCGGACGCCACAGCATGCGCGTGACGAGCGGCGAGATCGTGTAGCGCATCAGGTCGCCCACGAGCGGGATCGCGGGGCCGGACAGCAGCGGCACGTCGGCGCGCAAGCTCGGGTAGTAATAGCCCGAGAGCAGCACGAGGCCGCGCACGAAGTCAGGTACCTCCAGCGCCATCGACAGCGCGACGAGCGTGCCCCACGAGTGGCCCAGGACGATGGCCGAATCGACGCCGATCTCCTGCAGCGCGTGATGGAGCAGGCGCGCCTGGGCCTGTGGTGTCCACACCTTGCTGCGCGGGCGTTCGCTATACCCGAAGCCGGGCCGGTCGAAGGCAATCACGCGATAATGCTCGGCCGCCTTGTCCATCAGCCCGCTGGTCTGGAAATCGCTGGCCAGCACGCCGTTCCCGTGCAGCAGGACCAGCACGGGGCCGCTGCCGCGCTCCACGTAGTGCAGGCGCACGCCGTCGACCTTGACGAAGCGGCCCAGCGGCGGATTCTCTGCCTCGGCCTGCTTCGTCTTGGAACGCACATAGAAATAAGAGGCCGCTAGGCCGAGACCGGCCAGCAACGCGCCGGCCTGCCAGGGTTTGACACCAGTGCTGCTTAACGTTTTCGTCACAGTATTCCCCCGTCGAGTGGTATGGATGGCGTGTTGTCTCGCTCCGTCTGCTCCGAACCTTTGGTGAGCATGTCCAGCGCGAGCGGGAGGACCCGCTCGGCCGATTCTTCGATCTTGATGTCGAGGAGGTCGTCGGCCCGCGTGCGGCCGAGATTGATGGCGGCGATCGGCTTGCCCGCAGCCTGCGCCATGCGGCAGAAGCGAAAGCCCGAATAGACCATCAGTGACGAACCGACGACCAGCAGCGCGTCGGCCCGTTCCATCTGTTCCAGCGCGATGGCCGTGCGGGCCGGCGGGACGTTATCGCCGAAGAACACCACGTTCGGCATCAAGGTGCCGTTGCAGCACGTGCAATACGGCAGCCGGAAGCTGGCCAGCTCCGTCGGTTCCACGGACGCGTCGCCGTCCGGCAGCGGCGTCGCGTTCGCGCCCGCCATCTGCGGATTAAAATCTTCCAGTTGCCCCTGCACGAAGGCGCGCGGAAACATGGCCGAGCATTCGAGGCACACGACCGTATGGATATTGCCGTGCAATTCCAGCACGCCATGGCTGCCGGCCTGGCCGTGCAGTCCATCGACGTTCTGCGTCAGCACCGACCCGATCTTCCCGATCCGCTCCAGACCGGCGATGGCGCCATGGCCGCGATTTGGCATGGCCTGCGCAAGCACGGGCCAGCCGATCATGCTGCGCGCCCAATAGCGCCGCTGCACGGCCTCGGATTTGCGGAAATCCGGACCGTGGATCGGGGGTTTGCCGCGGCGGGTGCCGTCGCGGTCGCGGTAATCGGGGATGCCGGATGCCGTCGAGAGCCCCGCGCCCGTCAGCACGAGCGCGCGCGGGTGGCGGTCGAGGAATGCGGCGATCCGCGCCGCGTGGTCGTGGACGGTGAATGCTTCTGCCATCGTTGTGCTCCTTCCGCTGGGATCGTAACATCTTCGATGCCCGCACAGAAACACGTTACGGCTGTTTCAACGTTTGGCGGAAACGACGATCCCGCCCACGATCAGCAGGAACGCGAGCACGTGGTAGGCATGGGGCAGCTCGCCGAGGAAGGCGGTCGACAGCAGCGCCGTGAACAGGGGCGTGAGGTTGACGAAGAAGGCGCCGATGCCGGGGCCGGCACGGCGGATGCCCGCGCCCCACATCGCGAACGCCAGCACGGCCGGGCACACGGCCACGAACAGCAGCGCCGCCACGACGGGCCAGCTCCATGCGATGGCCGACGCGCCCAGGGACCACTCGACGCCGGCAAAACCGGCCGACCACAACAGGCCAAACGCCACCTGCGCGGCGAGGAACGCGGCCCAGTCCGCGCGCAAGGCCGGCTCGTCCTGCGGCTGCAGCAGCATCCAGCTGTAGAATGACCACGCGATCGTCGCGAGGATCATGTAGAGATCGCCGGCAACGAGACGCAGCGCGAGCAGCTGGTCGACGTCGCCGCGGCACAGCACGACGAGCACGCCGACGATCGACAGCAGGGCGCCGATCACCTGGCGCGTGCGCACGGCCACGCCGTAGAACAGGCGGCCGACGAGCATCATCCAGACCGGCATGCCGGAGGCGACGAGAGTCACGTTGATGGGCGTGGAGCTCTGCAACGCCAGGTACTGCAGCGAGTTGTACATGCCGATCCCGAGCAGCCCCAGCAGCGCATAGCGGCGCCAGCGGGTGCGGATCGCATCGAGCACGCCGGCCTGGCGCAACGTCGCCCAGCCCAGCGGCAGCAGGACGGCCAGCGCGATGACCCACCGCAGCAGGTTCAGCGTCATCGGCGGCACGGCCGTGCGCACGAGCCGTCCCACGATGGCGTTGCCCGCCCACAGCAGGGGCGGGACGGTCAGCAGCAGGACGGTCGACGGGGTGAGCTTCTGGTTCATCAGCGCCGGCGCGGCGTCAGCACACTGGGCAACGCTTTCGGCAATGTATCCGGATAGTCGCGCGAGAAATGCAGGCCGCGGCTTTCGTGCCGGGACAGTGCGCTGCGCACGATCAGGTGTGCCACCTCGACGAGGTTGCGCAGCTCCAGCAGGTCGTTGGTCACGCGGAAGTTGCGGTAGTACTCGTCGATCTCTTCCTTCAGCAGCTTGATGCGGTGCTGCGCGCGTTCCAGGCGCTTGGTCGTGCGCACGATGCCGACGTAGTTCCACATGAAGCGGCGCAGCTCGTCCCAGTTGTGGGCGATGACGACTTCCTCGTCCGCGTTGGTGACGCGGCTCTCGTCCCACGCAGGCAGCGCCGGCAGGTCGACCGACGGCGCGGCAGCGATCTGGTGCGCGCAGGCGCGACCGACGACGAGGCATTCCAGCAGCGAGTTGCTGGCCAGGCGGTTCGCGCCGTGCAGGCCCGTGTAAGCCGTCTCCCCGACGGCGTACAGGCCCGGGATGTCGGTGCGGCCCGCCAGGTCCGTCACGACGCCGCCGCACGTGAAGTGCACGGCCGGCACGACGGGGATCGCTTCCTTCGTGATGTCGATGCCCAGTTCCAGGCAGCGCGCGTAAATCGTCGGGAAGTGTTCCTTGATGAATTCCGGGCTCTTGTGCGTGATGTCCAAATGGACGTAGTCGACGCCGCGCTTCTTCATTTCGAAGTCGATGGCGCGCGCCACGACGTCACGCGGGGCCAGTTCACCCCGTTCGTCGTGCGCCGGCATGAAGCGCGTGCCGGCCGCGGTACCCGCCTCGGGCGGGAGCTTCAGCAGGCCGCCTTCGCCGCGCACGGCTTCCGTGATCAGGAACGATTTCGCGAACGGGTGGTACAGGCAGGTCGGATGGAACTGGATGAATTCCATGTTCGACACACGGCAGCCGGCACGCCAGGCCATCGCGATGCCGTCGCCCGTCGCCGTGTCGGGATTCGTCGTGTACAGGTAGACCTTGCCGGCGCCGCCCGTCGCGAGCACCGTGTGCTCCGCCTCGAACGTCTGCACCTTGCCGCTCTTTTCGTCCTGCACGTACAGGCCGTAGCAGCGCGGCTGGCCGACGAGGGCGGGGCCGGCGTGCACGCCGTCCGGCTGCAGTTTATCGGACGTGATCACGTCGATCGCGCAGTGATGTTCGAACAGGGTGATGTTCGGGTGCGCGCGCACTTTCTGCTCCAGCGTCACCTGCACGGCGTGGCCGGTGGCGTCCGCGGCGTGGATGATGCGGCGCTGGCTGTGGCCGCCTTCGCGGGTCAGGTGGAAGCCGAGTTCCGCGGTCTCGTCGCGGGTGAAGGGCACGCCTTGCTCGATCAGCCATTCGATCGCCTCGCGCCCGTGCTCGACGATGTAGCGGGTGGCCGCTTCGTCGCACAGGCCGGCGCCGGCGACGAGGGTGTCGGCGATATGCTGGTCGTGGCTGTCGCCCGAATCCAGCACGGCGGCGATGCCGCCCTGGGCCCAGTTGCTGGCACCGTCGAGGAGCTCGCGCTTGGAGATGATGGCGACCTTGCGGGTTTGCGCCAGATGAAGGGCAACCGACAGGCCGGCCAGGCCGCTGCCGACGATGGCTACGTCAAATTTCATCGCACTCTCTTGGTTTTGCTTTTGTAAAGAGGCATCACTATAGACGATTTGGCGCGGGTATGTGGAACTGGCGCTGTTCAGCATCCCGTGAGGGCGTCATAGACGGCGAGGACGTCGCGGGCCATCGCCGGCATGCTGTGGCGGGCGATGACCTGGCTGCGCGCCCGTGCCCCGTGGCGGGCCGCCATGTCTGGGATCCTGCAGTAATCGGCGATCGCCGCTGCCAGCAGTTCCGTCGACATGGGCGGCACGAGGATGCCGGTAAAGCCCGGATGGACGAGTTCCGTATTGCCGCCGACGGCCGATGCGACCACCGGCAGCCCCGTCGCCATCGCCTGCAGGATTGCATTGACCCGGTCCTCCGCGCGGGACGGCAGCACGAACAGGTCCATCGCGCGCATCAGCTGGGGCACGTCGGCGCGGGCGCCCGCCAGCCACGCGCGCGACGCCGCGCCGGCCCGATGCAGCAGCGCCTGGCACTCGGCGCGCTCGGGGCCATCGCCGACCAGCAGCAGGCGCAGCCGCTGGTGCGCCGGATGCGGCGACGCGATCAGGCGCAGGAACGCCTCGACGAGGGTCGTGTGGTTGCCCGCGGCGTCCATCCGGCCGACACTGCCGACGACGAACGCGCCGTCGTGCATGAACCCGGGCGGCCCGACGGCCGCGGACGGCCCGAGGCGCGGATGGAATTGCACGCTGTCGACGCCGTTCGCGATTTGCGACACGCGCGCCGGTTCCGCGCCGACGGATTCCACGAGCCATTCTTCCAGGTCGCTGCTGGCGGCGATGTAATGATCGATGAGCGGGCACAGCAGCCGGCGCAGCAGGCGCGTGCCGACGCCGCCGTTCGCCCGTGCCGTGCCGTGCCCGTGCTCCGCATGCACGCGCAGCTTGACCCCGGCCAGCGCCGCGATCACCTGCGCCGCCAGGCCGGCGCCGTCGCGCGTGTGGATGAGGTCGGGCCGCAGTGCGCGCAGCACGCCGAACATGCGCAGGTAGTGCAAGGGATCGGTCCCGGATCGCTTGTGCAGGTTGACGACCTCGACGCCGTGCTCGCGGACGTCGTCCTGGCGGCCGCCGCGGTCATGCATGCAGACGATGGCGTGGCGGTAGCGCTCGGGCGGCAGGTGGCGGATCAGGTTCAGCAGGCTGGTGTCCGTCACTGCGGCGTCGAGCGCGTCGATCACGTGAACGACGAGGCGTGGCCGCGGCTCCTGCTCGAACAATGCACCCATGCGTCACCCGTCAACGAAGCTGAAGTTGGCTGTACTGAGCCGATTATATTGCGCTGCAACGCGGCATTTTTTCTGCTTGCCGGCACTGTTGACCCGTCTCAAAAGTCGGGTGTGCAAGCCATCCGTACGCCGCCGCACGGACCGGGGGCCGGGCGCCGGCTACGATAGCGCTTCCAATCGCACGAGGAACCACCATGAGCACACACGACAGCAAAGACATCGCCGACCTGAAGTCGCGGATCAAGGAAGTCCGCTTTCCCATGTTCACGTGGCAGGATGAACACGGCCACCTGCTGAGCCAGCCGATGACGCAGGAAGAGGTCGACGACGCGGGCGGCGTCTGGTTCTTCACGTCCACGCAGACGGCGCTGTGGGATTGCATCGCACACCGGCCGCAGGTGAACCTGTCGTTCGCGAAGCCGGAAGACAGCCTGTTCGTCTCGGTCAGCGGCCTGGCCGAGCGCGTCGTCGACCGCGAGCGCATCCGCGCCATGTGGAATGCCGGCGTGCAGGCGTGGTTCCCGGCCGGTCCCGACGACGAGCATGCCGTGCTGATCCGCGTCGAGCCGCACTCTGCGGAATACTGGGATTCGCACGACAGCAAGATGGTGCGCCTGTTCGCGTACGCGAAGGCGGCCATGACGGGCACCCGGCCGGACGTCGATGCGGAACACCGCACGATGAAGCTGTAAGATTTCTCTCTTGCAAGAATCGGAGGGGGTGGCGTACAGTACACGCTTCTTCAAGGAGCGTGCAAGGGTGCGTACATGAGCAAGGGCGGGCAGGGCCGGGCGCGATGATCGCGCCGCTCGAACTGGCGGCGAACGGATTTGTCGCGGTGTCCATCCTGCTGGCCGGGCGCAACAACGTCCATACATGGTGGACGGGGATCGTCGGCTGCACGCTGTTCGGGGTGCTGTTCGCCCAGAACCGCCTGTACGCCGACGTCGCCCTGCAGGTCTTCTTCGTTGCCACCAGTGCCCTCGGCTGGTGGAAATGGATGCGCGGCGATCACGGCGAGCCGCTGCCGATCACCCACGCCGGCGTCGCGAACCTGTTGTGGACCGTGCCGATGGGCATCGCCGCCACGGCCGGCTACGGGGCGCTGCTGCACTTCACGACCAATGCCTACGCGCCGTTCCTCGATTCCGCCGTCCTCGTCTTTTCCATCATCGGCCAGGTGCTCATGATGCAGCGCCGCGTGGAGAACTGGGCGTTCTGGCTGCTGGTGAACTCCATCGCCGCGCCTCTGTACCTGAGCCGCGACCTCGTGCTGACGGCCGTGCTGTACGCCGGCTTCTGGATCAATGCCATCGTTTCCTGGCGCAACTGGTACCGACTGGCTGCGCAACCTCTTTTATCCGAGAGTCCCACCACATGAAGAAGACACCGCTCGCGGCCGCACTGGCCATGCTCACCCTGGCATTGTCGGCCGCGGCCGCCGACCAGGTCGTCGCCATCCGCGCCGGCAAACTCGTCGACGTCGTTGCCGGCAAAGTGCTGCAGGACCAGACCATCCTCGTCAGCGGCGAACGCATCACGGCCGTCGGTCCCACCGCGAGCACGACCGTGCCGGCCGGCGCCCGGGTGATCGACCTGTCGCGCGAAACCGTGCTGCCGGGCCTCATCGACGCCCACGTGCACCTGACCGGCGACCCGAACCTGCATGGCTACCGCTCGCTGGGCGTGTCCGACATCCGCGCCGCCATGTACGGCGCCTACGCGGCGCGGCGTACGCTGGAAGCCGGCTTCACGACCGTGCGCAACGTCGGCGCGAGCGGCTTCGGCGACGTGGCGCTGCGCGACGCCATCAACGACGGTGAACTGCCGGGCCCGCGCATGCGCGTCGCCGGCTACGCCATCGGCATCCAGGGCGGCCACTGCGACAACAACCTGCTGCCGCACGATTTCCATTTCACGGAAAACGGCGTGGCCGACGGTCCGTGGGCCGCGCGTGCCAAAGTCCGCGAGATGGCGAAGTTCGGCGCGGACACCATCAAGATCTGTGCGTCCGGCGGCGTGCTGTCGAAGGGCGACGAAGCGGGCGCCCAGCAGCTGACCCTGGAAGAGATGAAGGCCATCGTCGAGGAAGCCCATAAACTGGGCCGCCGCGTGGCCGCGCATGCGCATGGCGCCAGCAGCATCCGCGACGCGATCCTGGCCGGCGTCGACTCCGTCGAGCACGCGAGCCTCATCGACGATGAGGGCATCCGCCTGGCGCGCGAAAAAGGGACCTATCTCGTCATGGATATCTATAACGACGACTTCATCCTGCAGGAAGGCGCAAAGGCCGGCATGCTGCCCGAGTCGCTGGAGAAGGAGCGCATGGTGGGGCAACTGCAGCGCGATAACTTCCGCAAGGCGTTCAGGGCGGGCGACAGGATGGCGTTCGGCACCGACGCTGGGGTCTATCCACATGGCGACAATGCCCGCCAGTTCTTCTACATGGTCAAGTACGGCATGTCGCCCATGCAGGCGATCCAGGCCGCGACGATCAACGGCGCCGACCTGCTGGGCTGGAAAGACCGCGTCGGGTCGATCACGCCGGGCAAGTATGCGGACGTCGTGGCGGTTGGCGGCGATCCGCTGGCGGACCCGGCAGAGCTGACGCGCGTGAACTTCGTCATGAAGGGTGGCGCCATCATCCGGAGCGTTGGGCAAAAATAAGCGTCATCCATCCACATTCGACAGGAGGAATGATGTCTTACGATGATTTCAAAGCCTGTATCGATGCCTGCCAGGCCTGCGCGGCCGCCTGCGACCACTGTTCGACGGCGTGCCTGCAGGAAGACGACGTCAACATGATGGCGCGCTGCATCGCGCTCGACATGGATTGCGCCCAGGTCTGCCGCACGGCCGCCGCCTTCATGGCACGCGGCAGCGACTTCGCCCGCGACCTGTGCCGCCTGTGCGCGGACGTATGCTCCGCCTGCGGCGACGAATGCGGCAAGCACGACATGGACCATTGCCAGGCCTGCGCCCAAGCGTGCCGCGCCTGCGCGGACGCTTGCCGGCGCATGGCCGGCGCGGCCTGACCGGTCAGTCGCGGCGGGGCGGCGCCAGGTCGTCTTCGCTCTGGTTGCCGCCCGTTTCCGGAGACCCGAGGCCCGTCGAACCGGGGCTGGCCTGGCGGCTGCGCGTGTCCTGGTAGCCGCGGTTGATGGCGGTTGCGGCCGTGCCTTCGCCCTCGGCCGGCTCGTCCGGCTCATTTGAGCGGCCCTGGCGGTTGCCGGCGTCGCCGGACTGGCTGCTGCCGCGCGACATCGGCGCTTCCTCTTCCGGACGCGGCTGGGTGCCGCTGCCGCCCGTCTCGGCCATCGTTTCGTGGGTGAGCGTGCTGCCTTCTTCGCCGCTGGTCGGATTGCCAACGCCGATCGTCGTCGATTTCGCGTTCATGTTCGCCTCCTGATCTGTCAATAGATGAGCGATTGTCGCCGTGCGCACGCCGTCGGTCTGTCGGCAGGCACGGCGTGCGCATGTAGGATCAGACCGGAATATCCGAGGTTCCGCCGCCCACGCTGCCAAATTCCTGCAACTGTTCGATCGTCAGGCGCCGCTCGTTGAGCGCGGCGAGGATCGCCTTCAACTGGTCGGGATCGGGCTGGATGTAGACGATGCGTTGCTCGACTTCATCGTCCCAGCAACGCGTGTACGGTACATCGGTCTCGGCCATGATCTTCGCGTCGAAGCTGCCGTCGCGGAGTTCGCCGAACAGGGTGACGCGGGTCGTGTCGGGCGTCGTGTTCTTTACCGTGATGCTCATGCATGCTCCTTTCGGTGTGCGGGTCGTCACGGTCATTGTCCCGTAGGCGCGGCCGGGCTGCAAACACGGTTCAAGCGTGCGCGGCGGCCTGGTAGCGCGAGGCCGGCCTGCCGCTCATCGCGCCCTGCATCAGTTTCGCGGCGGCCTCCTCGAAATTCTTCCACAGCTGTGCATCCTCGACAGACGGGAAGGTCACCCGTTCGCCCAGGTCGAGGCCGGCCAGGGCCGCATCCACGCAATCCTCGGCCGTCATCACGATGCGCGGGTCCATCGCATTCAGACGGTCTTCTTCCCAGATCTCCGTGGCCGTCACCGACGGCGCCACCAGCTGCACGCGGACGTTCGTACCCTGCACCTCGTTCTGCAGGGCACGGGTCAGGTTCGCCACATGGCCCTTGCCGGCACTGTAGAAAGTGCTCGTCGGCAGGAAGCCGAATCCGAGGATCGAGGCAATGTTCACGAGGGTGCCGCGGTCGCGCTCGAGGAACTTCGGCAGGGCGGCAAGGCTCAGGCGGTTGACGGCGTCCACGTTGATCGCCTGCTGCCAAGCGACGTCGGCCGGATCCAGGGTCGTCGTGGAACCCGACACCGAGACGCCCGCATTATTCACGAGCATGGTGATGCCGGCGTCGTCACGGATCAGATCGGCCAGACGCTCGACGTCGGCGCTTTGGCTGAGGTCGGCAACGAAGGGACGGACCTGCACGCCGTACTCCCGCGTCAGCGTCTCGGCCAGCTCGGCCAGCTTGTCGCCGCGGCGGGCGACGAGGACGAGGTCGTACCCGCGGCGGGCCAGGCGGTCCGCGTAGATCTTGCCCAGGCCTGCGGATGCGCCCGTGACGATGGCCGTGCCTTGCTGTGCTTTGCTCATGATGTGCTCCTCGATGGTGGGGTTGAAAGCAAACATGATGGTCGTCATGTTTGAATGGATGAAGCATGATGGATATAATGTTTGCCGTCAACCCCGAAAATTATATGGAGGCGATAGTCATGCGCTATCCACCGGAAGAAACCGCTGCCAAGCACCGCCGCATCCTGGAGGAAGCGGGCCGCCTGTTCCGCGAACGCGGCTTCGCGGGCGTCAGCGTCGGCGAGATCATGAAGGCGACGGGCCTCACGCACGGGCCGTTCTACAACCATTTCGCCTCCAAGGAAGCATTGATGGCCGAGGCGCTGGCCGACCTGTCGACCCGGACGCACGCCGATGTCGACCGCATCGTGGCGGACCAGGGGATCACGGCCTACCTCGACCTGTACCTGAGCCGGCGCCACGTCGACAGCGCCGGCACCGGTTGCCTCATGACGGCGCTCGCCGCCGACGCCGCGAAGGAGCCGGCCACGCGCGGCCCGTTCACGGCCCACGTGAAGGGCGTCATCGCCCGCCTGATGCGTGCGTTGCCGGGCAAGCGCCGCACCGAAGCGGATGCGCGGGCCGACGCGATGCTGGCGCTGGCCGCGATGGTGGGCGCCGTGACCTTGGCGCGGGCCGTCGAGGATCCCGCATTGGGCGACGAGATCCTGGCGGCGACGCGGCGCGGATTGGCCGACTAGATCAAATCCGGCGCTGGGCCACAGGCGGCCGAGCTGTTATACTGTATGTAAACACAGTTATATCAGCGACGTCATGCCGAACTTTACGCCCATCGACCTTGGCCCAACGATTCCGGAAGCAATCACGACCGGGGCGAGCGGCCGCCTGCACGTCAAGATGTATCGCCAGGCCGAGGACGCGATCACGGAAGCGACCACCGACATCGACCTGGCCCGCGAATTCATCGCCCACGGCGAACTGAGCGCCAAATCCATCCAGAACACGCAAAAGGAACTGTTCCGCTTCCTGACCTGGTGCCGCGAGGAAGCCAAAAAGACGCTGGCCCAGCTGCACGTGGCCGACCTGAACGCGTACAAGGAATTCCTCAAGAGCCCGCCACCTGAATGGGTATGCACGACGAAGTGGCCGCGCACCGATCCCCGCTACCGGCCCTTCACGGGGCCGCTGTCCGACGCGAGCCGGCGCCAGGCGATGATTGCCGTGAAGGGCCTGCTGGGCTTTGCGGAGCAGACGGGCTATCTGCGCCGCAACCCCGGCGCGCTCGTGCGCAACATCCGGGCGCCGTCCGCAAGCCGCATCACGCGCTACCTGACGCAGGGCGCGATCGCGCTGGCGCTGGAGACCGTCGCGCACCGTCCGGCCGACACGCCGGCAGCCCTCAAGCGCCGCGCCCGCGACCGCTTCCTGCTCGTCGCCTTCGCGCACACGGGCGCGCGCCTGAACGAGATCGTGGGCGCATCGATGGGGTCGATCTACACGGAAGGCAACGGCCGCTGGTGGCTGGATGTCCTCGGCAAGGGCAACAAGCCGCGCCGCCTGCCGGTGCCGCCCGACATGCTGGACGCCTTCCGATCCTACCGCCAGGTGTTCGGCCTGTTGCCGCAAACGGACCGCACGGACCGCACGCCGCTCGTGCTGTCCAGCCGCAGCCGCGCACTCGCGCGCATCACGGACGAGGCGGCCTCGGAAGCCATCAAGGCGATCTTCGCCGACGCGGCGGGCGTGGCGGACGGGCGCGGCGACAGCGACACGGCCGCCACGCTGCGCCAGGCCTCGGCGCACTGGCTGCGCCACAGCATGCTGACGAACCACGCGAACAACGGCGTGCAGCTGAAGACGCTGCAGGACACGGCGGGCCACGCGAACATCGCGACGACGGCGGCCTACCTGCACAAGACCGACAACGAACGCTACGACGAAATCATCGCGTCGGTGAACGGCCGCGGCATCCTGTAAGTCCTTTTGGTGGCTATACTGGATGCATGATGGTTCCAGTTCACGCCACTGGCGGTATCGACGGCGAGGTGATCCTGCGGCCGCTAAGTCCGGTCGAATGGCCGGGCATGGTCAACCAGCGCCCGTACGAGGCGCTGATCGGCGTGGCGGATGGTGCGGGGCGCCACGTGGCCGAGATCCGCAGCGACCCGGACGGCCGGTTCCGCATCATTCTCGAGCCGGGCACGTACGTCCTGCACCCGGCATCCGACGCCATCTATCCGCAGGCGCCGGCGCAAATGGTCACCGTGATCAGGGACCAGTTCACGCCGGTACGCATCATTTACGACAGCGGCATCCGCTGATCACGCCGTGAAGCCGATGCCGACGACGCGGCTGCCCCAGTCGTGGTTCGTCAGGACATCCTCATTGACGAGCCACGCGCGCCGTGAGTTGCGCGGATCTACCGTCACCGCCGAGTAATCGCCCCAGCGCCCACCCGTGAAGTACGTCGGACTCGTGAAGGCCGCGATGCCCGGGCTCAGCACATAGGTGCTGCCGTTGTTGTGGTCGAAGCCCGAGAATCGCACCTGGGCGTTGGTGCCGCGCGGCGGGTCGGTCATCGTCCAGGTCACGTAGATGTCGTTCGCACTGTTGGCCGCGATCGAGGCATTGAAGTCGAACGACGTCGACGTGCCGAAGAAGAACGCGCTTTGCACGAGCGAACTGGTGGCCGTATTGATCTGGTAGAACTTGGGTGCCGCATAGCCCACCAGGTTGACGGTATGGACCTGCCACAGGAAATCGCCGGTTTGCGTGCTGGCGTTGACGAAGCGGCCGTCGAGCGTGTCCAGCCGGTCGGTCGTGCCCGGCTGCGGCGCGTCGGGCGGGGCGGTATAGGCAGGCACCGCCACATTCACGGGCCCGGTCAGCTGGATTGCGTTCGGCCTGCTCGAGTTGGTCAGCGTATACAGGCTCAAACTGCTGCCGCCCGACGCGGCGATCAGGTAAGTGCGTGCATTCTGGTCGAGGACGATCGGCGGCGCGAGCGTGGCGCGCAGGCCCGTGAACACGGGAACGGAGAAACCCAGCCCGTTGTACAGGCGGGCCTTCGCCACCGCGAACATGTCGCCGCCCCGGAATCCGCCGGACGACGTGAACACGTTGGCGGTGATGATGATCGAGTCCTGGTCGTAGCCGAGCTGCGGGTAGTCCCAGAAGTCGCCGGCGTTGAAGGTCACGTTCAGCGCGTAGATGAAATACGAGCCGAGCGGGTTCGACGTCGTGGAAATCGCGACGAAAAAGAGCTGGCGCGTGCTCGACTCCTGGAAGGCGTCCGCCGTGACGACCCAGCGGTTCCACACGCTGTCGTACACGGCGCGCGGATCGAACAGCACGCGGGTCGTATAGCCGAAGAAGGCTGCCAGCGAGATGCTCGTGCGCTGACTGGGATTGGCCCGCAGGAAGATGTCGATGTGCGAGTTCGTCACCTCGACAAAATGGTCGAGGCCCACCGCGCCATGCGTATCCGGCGGAATCAGGCCATCAACGTCCGTCGCGCCCGCGAAATTCGGTCCGACGAGGACGATCGGCGCACGGGGGAGGGCCTCTGCTCCGGCCTCCAGTTCGGCTTCGACGGGCTTCCCGGCCAACTGGGCATCCGCGCGCAGTGTCGTCTTCAGCTCTTCGTACTCGGCGGCAGGCATCGTCGGCAAAAAGGGCTTCGATTTTCCTTGCGCGACCGCCCGCGCATTCGGCGCCACGTTGCTCTCCATGTCTTGCAGCATCGTCTCCACAGTCCTGAGCTGGGGCGCCGCGGCCTCCAGCTGAGTCCCGATTTCGATAGCAGAATGTTTCACGGCTTCACTCCTTTCCATTGAAATAACTTGCAGCGCTGGAACCGGCAGAAGGGCAGGCGCCATTCCTGCGCCGTTCACTATCGTGACAAACGGGCTGGAGGTTGTTGATGGCGGTCAGCCGAAGAACCATGCAATCGCGGCTTTACGGCTTGAGTAGTATCAAAAAGCTAATTCGGACCAAATAGCAGTATCTCATTTGGTGTCAGTCCGGGCCATGTAACACTCGAGTGTCACGGCGTAATGCAGCGCCAATTTTTTTGCCGTTAGGCACTAAAGCGAACACGTCCATGTTAAATAGCGTCAGAGTGTTCTTCCAGGGCGAATTCAACCGCAATGTGGTTACCCTGATGACGGGGACCGGACTCGCGCAGCTTATTCCGCTCGCGGTAACGCCGATCCTGTCGCGCCTTTACCCGCCGGAGCAATTTGGCGTACTCGCACTCTTTGTCTCGGTCGTATCGAGCTTGTCCGTGCTCGCCACGGGACGTTATGAATTCGCGATCATGCTGCCGCGTAAGGATGTCGACGCCACCAATATTGCCGCATTGTCGATCACGATCAACCTGGTCGTCAGCGTCGCCTTGTTGGCACTCGCTTGCATATTGAGCGTGCCAATAGCGAAAGCGTTGGGAAATGAGTCGATGGCTTTCTGGCTGTATTTCGTTCCCCTGGCAGTTTTTCTCAATGGAATTTACTCGAATCTAAAGCATTGGAGCAATCGCCACAAACTGTATCTTTTGATGGCGCATCGGCAAGTGCTTCACAGCGGAGGGACCTCGGCCGTGCAGCTCGGCCTCGGGCTGCTCCGCGCCGGCGCCGGCGGACTGGTGGTCGGGAGCGTTTGCGGCCAGGCCCTGGCTGCGGGAATGATGGCGAGCATGGTGCGCCGCCATTGTCCGCAGTTCTGGCGCGGTGTCTCCAAACGCAGGATGCTGGCGCTCGCGAAGCGTTACCGGAGCTGTCCGCAATACCTGGTCCCGGCCCATACGCTGGGTGCGGTGTCGGTCCAGCTGCCCACGATATTCATCAACGCCGCGTTCGGTCTGGCGGCGTCGGGATTTTTCATGCTGGCCGAGAGAGCGGTCGGATTGCCGCTGTCATTGGTATCAGGCTCGATTGGAGATGTATTCAGGCAGGAGATCAGCAAATCTTTCCTCGCCGGGCAACATTGCCGGGAGATATTTATTTCGACACTCAAAAAACTTGTGGCGGTCGCGACACTCCCGTTCCTGGTCCTTCTGTTTTTTGCACCCTCGCTATTTTCTTTGGTCTTTGGTGAAAAGTGGCGTGTTGCGGGCGAATATGCCCGGCTGATGTGTCCAATGTTTTACCTGCGCTTCATCAGTAACCCTTTGAGCCTGGTTGCGATAATCGCCCAGAAGAATCGATTCGAATTCTTGTGGCAGCTGGGCATGTTGATTTGCCTGACGATGGTGGCGGCAACACATTATCTCGTTCGCCTGGACGAAAAAATGGCCATCGTCGGCTTCGTAATTATCTACGGCGTATTTGATCTCGCGAATCTTATTGCTTCGTATAAATTCGCCTGCGATGGCGACTTGCGAAAACCGGACAGCCAGACGCCTTGATCGGCTTCGGAGTTTCAATCGTTGTTTTATGACGGGGACAAACAATGGATGCAGTCATTCAACGGGTGAGCGGGGCGGAAGACGAGAATACGAGGCGCGGTTCGGAGACTCTGCTGAACAAAGCCGAATATCGGAACCTTTGCGCAACCGAGCCCTCGATCCCGCTTTTTTCAAACGCCTGGTGGCTTGACGCCGTGGCGGGGCCGGACGGATGGGATGTCGCGCTGGCGAGGGCGAACGGACGAATCGTGGGCGCCATGCCGTTCTGCGTTGCGCGGCGGTATGGCATGAAAGTGATCCAGCACCCGCCTCTGACACCGGTACTCGGCCCATGGTTGCGGGCCGACGCAGGCGGCCCAAGCAGCAGACTGAGCAACCAGCAAAAAATCATGCAGTCGCTGATCGAGCAACTGCCCCGGTTCGACCATTTTGCCCAGACCTGCAACAAGGATTTGTCGAACTGGCTGCCGTTCTACTGGAGCGGTTTCAGCCAGTCGACCGAATACACCTACGTCATTCCCGGGCTGGACGACCTGGATGGCGTCTGGAACAGGGTGGACCCCAGCCGCCGCAAACATTGCAGGACCGCTGTCGCACGGCACAACCTGCGGGTGCGCGAGGACCTGCCGCTCGACGCTTTCCTTGCCCTGCACAAGATGACGATCGGAAACCGCGGCGTCGCGCAGGCGTTTAGCGATGACTGCCTGCGCCGCCTGGACGCCGCGTGTGTCGAACACAAGCGGCGCAAGCTCCACATCGTTGTCGACGAGGCTGGCCGGCATTATGCCGCTACCTATACGGTCTGGGACGACAATTGTGCGTATGCATTACTGAAGGGTTCCGACCCCGACGCGCACCATACCCAGGCCCCCAGTGCCTGCCAATGGGAAGCCATCAAGTTCAGTGCCACCGTTGCCCCGAAATACGATTTCCTCGGAAATATGAATCCGACGATCGAACCCTATGTCCGCAGCTTCGGGACGGAGCAGACACCGGTATTCACCCTCACCAAGACCCCATCGCGTCTGCTGCGCCTGCGCCGCGCGCTGATCTCGGCGCTCGCCAGCGGACACCAGGATCGCTCCTTCAACCGAAAGCCAGCCCGATGACGACTATCCCGCCCAAGACGCCGCAGTCCGAGGCGAAGCGGCCGCACCAGAAGGAGCGCGCACAGCCGACGAGCGACATTGCCTCGCCGAAAGACTCGTACCGCCGGTTCTGCGCCCAGACACCTTCGCTACCCCTGTTTTCCCGCGACTGGTGGCTGGACGCGGCGGCGGGTCCGAACGGCTGGGATGTCGCGCTCGTCAAGAAGGGCAGCGAAGTGCTCGCGGCCATGCCTTATGTGATTCGCAGCCGCTACGGCATGACGATCGTCACGCAGCCCGCGCTGACGCCCGTGCTCGGCCCGTGGTTGCGGCCGACCGGGGGCAGGCAGGCGGCGCAACTGAGCAACGACAAGGAAATCATGCAGGCACTGATCGATCAACTGCCCCGTTTCGCTCACTTCGCACAGACCTGGCATCCCCGCGTCCGGAACTGGCAGCCATTCTTCTGGAATGGCTTCCGGCAAACCACGTATTACACCTTCGTCCTGTCCGAGTTGACCGACACCGACAAATTGTGGACTGGATTCGAAGGCAAAACGCGCCGCGCAATCACCAAGGCCCGGAAGCAATACCAGCTGGAAGTCCGCAGCGACGTCCCGCTGGACCTGCTTCTCGACCTGAACCGCAAGACCTTCGCGCGCCAGGGCTTGCCCCCACCGTATCCCGACGACTTCGTCCGGCGCCTCGACGCCGCATGCCGGGAGCGCGACTGCAGCAAGGTGTTCTGCGCTTTCGATCCTGACGGCACCGCACATGCGGCCTGCTACATCGTCTGGGACGAGCACAGCGCCTACGGCCTGATCTCGGGCACGGACCCTGCCTACCGCGGGAGCGAAGGCAACAGTCTTTGCCTATGGGAGTCACTGCTGCACGCCAGCGGCGTGACGCGCCAATACAACTTCTGTGGCTCGATGATCGAGCCTTTCGAGGGCTACCTGCGCGGCTTTGGCGGCAACCATGTCCCATATTTTCACATCAGCAAAACCCCGTCGCGGCTGCTGACCCTGCGCCAAGGCCTGCTGTCACTTACCGGGAAACACTGATGCTGCGTATCTCGTTTCCGGAAACTCAGCGTCCTGAGCGCAGCTGGATCTGCGAGGTTCTGCTCGGCGAATTCCTGGGGCTCGATTACGAGCTCGCGTTCGACCACGCGGACACGGTACGCATCAGCGCGGCCGGCAGGACGCTGCGCTTGACGGACGCCTTCTTTTCCGGGGCCGCGAGCCCTGGCGCAAGTCCGCAGCACTGGATCGTCGCCTGCAGCGGTCTCGACGTCCGTCTGTGCGAGGCGAGCGTCCCCGTACTGTTCGGCGCGCCCGGTTTCACGTTCGACGCCAGCGGCAATGCCGCGCTTTCGCTCGACATCTTCGGATCGGCATTCTTCATGCTCGCGCGCTACGAGGAATCGG
>CBIHQW010000045.1:0-22496 GCA_966212285.1 Massilia kyonggiensis | reverse complement strand
TCGGCGGCATCACGCCAAAACAGAAACTTGCCCTTGCCGCTTAACCTCTACTTTTGGCGCGCTCTAAAAACGGGGGGATTACCCCTCCACGTCTCATTACCTCTTTGCCAATACCTTGGTGTGATTGTGTAAGCTCAATGGAATATCGGTAACGCTGACTAGAATTCCCTGCAGGTGTTGCAGCAGCCTGGATGGGATTTCGACGGAGGCACCATGAGCACGGAAGGCGGTACCGCGCGATCGCGACATGTTTGCCGCAGGGCGTTCAGGCGGGCAGGTCACCAAAACGGTGCCGTGGCGATCATGGCGCTCGGTGCCTTGATCGTCATCTGCGGCTTCTGTGGCCTTGCGCTGGATTTGTCGCGCGTCTATAGCCGCAAGATGGAAATGCAGAGCACAGCGGATGCCGCTGCTCTGGGGGCCGCGATCGAACTTGACGGTACGAATCTGGGGATTACCAAGGCAGTACAAAAGGTAACCTCATTGTTCGCGACGCCAGTGCTCTATGGAGGTCCCAGCTTCGGTTATCACAAGGAGTCGATGACGTGGTCCGACAGCGCCATCAAGTTTGCCGCTTCTCCGGACGGCCCCTGGCTTGCTCGCGACGTGGCGGCGGCGAAAAGCGAGCCAAACGGGCTCCTGTATGTGCAGGTGGACACAGGCGGCCTGGATGCAAGCTACGGCCAGGTGGACACGTTGTTCATGCCAGTTATTTCCAGCGACCTGGCGCTCGTATCGACGAGCGCTCGCGCAGTCGCGGGCCCATCCGCAATTGCGGTCCTGCCTTTGGGCATATGTGCGATGCGTCCCGAGGAAAAACGCGATCGTGGCGGTGAACTGGAGGAATACGGTTTCCGGCGAGGGGTCAGCTATGACCTCATGCAGTTGAACCCCAACGCGTCGACCGAAGGGAAAACATTCCTCATCCATCCCCTGGCTGGCCCCGGTTCATCGGGACCGTCGGCGAGCGACTTCAATACCGTTGCACCTGCCGTTTGTACGGGAACGATGGGCATGGCACGCGTTATGGGCGCGGACATTTCCGTCTCGTCTCCATTTCCCCTCGGCACCCTCTTCGAGCAACTGAATTCCCGTTTCGACTCTTACACGGCGCCTTGCAGTCCGGATACCGCCCCGCCGGACAAGAACATCAAAGCATATGCCATCACGGGTGGCGTGTCCTGGATGACCACTGCACCGACAGAGCAGGCATCCAAGCTCTTTCCGGACGCGACAAACAATATACGCTGGACAGTGGCAGGGCCGAACCCGGCGCCGACCGGTACAAAAGCCGAAGAGTACGGGCCATTGTGGGCATATGCAAAAGCTGTGAAATATGCGAACCCGGCGCCGGCGGGGGGCTACGTCGCGTACGACAAGGCCAACTGGAAAGATATATACACACCGGGGCAGCCCTCTGCCAAGAGCACCTACCCATCCTCGACGCCCTACCTGGCCAGCGGCTCGACATACAGCACGGCGCCAACCCATACGGGTGTGCGCGACCGCCGCGTGCTGAACGTCGCCCTGCTTTCGTGCCCGGTCACCGGCAACAAGGCGACCGTCAAGGGCATCGGCAGGTTCTTCATGACCGTACTTGCGGATTCGACACACCTGTACGCCGAATTCGCTGGATTGGCGGACGAACAGACCTTGCGCACCCGAGTGAGACTTTACAAATGAAGAGATTAACTACCCGAATTTTCCGGCGGAAAGAGCGGGGCAGTGTCGCCGTGGAGACCGCAATCGTTCTCCCGCTGCTGATCCTGTTCCTGGCCGCTCCTCTGCTGTTCGCGCGCATATTCTGGTACTACAACGTTGCTCAAAAGGCTGCACATGATAGCGCCCGCTTTCTGTCTCAAGCGACGAAGATGGAAATCCAGGCATCAACCTCCGGCGCGGAACCTGGCGTTGCGGTGCTTGCCAGATCAATTGCAAATACCGAGGTCGATGACATCAGGTCTCATCTGAAAGGGGCGTCAGCTACCATCCAGTGCGATGGCGTTTCTTGCGACGGGTTGAGCATTCCCTCGACGGTCCGGGTCGTCGTACGAATACGGGTGCGGGACGACATTCTGGGACTGATGACCGATCAATTCTATGGAGACGACGGCCTGCTTTTGACAGCAGACGTCACGATGCGTTATGCGGGCAATTGAACAACGGCCTTATTTCCGGTCGAACTGGCGGAAACAGCGGGGCGTCGCGGCCGTCGAATTTGCGTTAGTCGCGATCATTTTTTTCCTTGTGTTCTTCGGCGTGGTCGAGGTGGCGCGGGCAATGTACGTGTGCAATACCTTGCAGGAGGTAACGCGACGGGCAGCGTCGCTTGCGGCGACCACCGATTTCAGCAACGCGACAGCCATGCAGACGGTGCGCGAACAGGCCATTTTCAGGGCTTCACCAGGTTTCCTGGTATTCGCGGAGCCGGTTGCCGATGGGAATGTCAAGATCGACTATATGTGGATCCAGCGAAACGGGACAAGCATGACGATGTTACCGATTCCGTCAGCTTCGCTGCCCGCCAGCCCGGCCGAAAATTATACGAATTGCCTCAATGACCCGTACAGCCAGAGTTGTATCCGGTTGGTGCGCGCGCGCGTATGCCAGGCAGATGATGGGGAGTCGTGTACACCGGTGACTTATCGCACCATGGTCTCGCTGATTCCGCTTCCCTTCAGTTTGCCGCCATCGACGACGATCGTGAATGCCGAGACTATGGGGATGCCTGCCGGGGTGCCTCCCGACACGTGCGGATGCTAGTGCGGAGGCGAGGCGTAATCTAATGTCCCAACAACATCTTCGCCACCGGTAGCCAGGCCGACGCCGAATGCCATCGCCATGCCCAGGCGCCGGTGCTGGGCCGGTTTCCCCGTGCGGATGAGCAGGATCTGTGCGGTGAACGTGACCAGCCACGTGACGAACACGGCGGAATGCAGGTGCAGGATCATGGGGTAGGGCGGGTCGTTGTTCGCGATGTGCCGTGCGATTTCGCGACCGAAGCCGAGCACCATGCCGATCCAGATCAGCGTGATATAGATGAGAAAAAGCGGGCCGTCGGCCGGGTGGGTGGGCGCGATGCGTTCAGCAACCATAGAATGCCGAAACCCGTCGCAGTCTGGAAACGATCTCTTTCCTGAGCCTGGCCGGTCCCGTCACCTCCACCTCCGGCGCGAGCCGCAACAACTGACCCGCCCCATGATCGATCGACTCGACAGGAATGCGCAACACTACCCGCTCATCCCTCCGCCGTGAAGGCCGCGCTTCCGCAACGGCACGCGCGACCGCCGCATTCAGGTAACGCAGATGCTTGAGCCCGGCCGACGTCGCCAGCAAGTCCGCGTAGTCCGTATACAACGCCGACTCGAAGCGCGCGACCGACTCCGCCCAATAACGCGCCAGGTCGAATCGCGCCGGCCGCCGCGCATTCTGCTCCAGTATCGCCGCGTGTTTCACGTTCGAGACCCGATACGTGCGCGGCTTGCCGTCCGCTGCGGCCACGAGATACCACGCGCCCGCCTTCAGCACGAGCCCCAGCGGATGCACGACCCGCTCGACCTCGTCACGCCAGCTCTCGTAGGACATGCTCAACTGCCTGTCCGTCCAGACCGCGTCAGCGACGATCGCCAGGTACGGCACCGCATCGGCCTCGCGGTACCAGTCGACCGGATCGAGATGAAAGCGCGACTGCATCTTCTGGGCTTCCGAGCGCGACGATTCCGGCAGCGAGGTCAGCAGCTTGAGCTGCGCGCCCTGCAGCGGCTTGTCGAGGCCGAGGTCGGCTGCAGGCCCGGCCAGGCCGCTGAGGAAGACGACCTGCGCTTCGGCCGGCGTCAGCCCGGTGAGTCGCGTGTTCCAGCCGGCTAGCAGGCGGAAGCCGCCCGTGCGGCCGCGTTCCGCGTAGATCGGCACGCCGGCGGCGGTGAGCTGGTCGATGTCGCGGTGGAGGGTGCGCACGGAAATTTCGAGCGCCTCGGCCAGCGCGGCGGCACTCATGGGGCCGCGCGTCTCGAGCATCATTTGGATGGAAAGCAGACGGCTGGCGCGCATGATCGGGCGGAATATATGACATTGGATGGCAGATATTCTATTCGATACTGCCGGCATCGAATCAACGAGGAGACCGCGATGCCATCGACCCAACCCCAGATCGTCGAACTGCGCCAGTACACGCTGCGCCCGGAGCGGCGTGACGCGCTGATCGACCTGTTCGACCGCGAATTCGTCGAGACCCAGGAAGCGGAAGGCATGAGCGTGATGGGACAGTTCCGCGACCTGATCGACCCCGACCGCTTCGTCTGGCTGCGCGGTTTTGCCGACATGGCGTCGCGGGCGCGCGGCTTGCAGGGCTTCTATGGCGGTCCCGTCTGGGCCGCCCATCGCGATGCGGCGAATGCGACGATGATCGACTCCGACGACGTCCTGCTGCTGCGGCCGGCGTGGCACGGTGCCGGTCTCGCGCATGATCCCGTGCGCAGGGCAGGGCGTGCCGGCGGCATGGTCGATCTCACCGTGTTCAGCCTGAACGATGCCGCAAGCCCGGCGCTGCTCGACGTCTGCCGCGAGCGCTTGACGTCGGCTCTACAAAGGGAAGGCGCACTGGCGCAGGGCTGGTATGTCACCGAAACGAGCCCGAATAATTTCCCGCGCCTGCCCGTGCGTGAAGGCGAGAACGTGCTCGTCGTCGTGGCCGTGTTCAAGGCGCTGCCGGAAGCGAACTGGCAATGCGATGCGGCCTCGGCATTGTCGCAGTGGCTTGCGCAGCCGCCCCATTCGATGAAACTCGTGCCGACAGCGCGCTCTGCCATCCACGCGTAAGGAGAACACCATGAACGAACGCACCGTCGACGGCCGCTCCGGTTTCGACTTCCTCGTCGGCCACTGGACAGTCCGTCATCGGCGTCTCAAGGAACGTCTCGCCGGATGCACCGAATGGGAAGAGTTCCGCGGGACATGTTCGCTGCGACCACTGTTGAACGGCCAGGCGAACGTCGACGACAACGTGCTGGAACTGCCGTCGGGAACGTATCGCGCGGCCTCGATCCGCGCCTACGATCCCGCGACGGACCGGTGGTCGATCTGGTGGCTCGACAGCCGCCATCCCCACGACCTCGGCACCCCGGTCGTCGGCGCGTTCAAGGACGGCACCGGCACCTTCCTTGCCGATGACACCTTGAACGGCAAGCTTGTCCGCGTGCGCTTCCTCTGGACGGATATCACGCCATCAAGCGCCCGCTGGCAGCAGGCGTTCTCGCAGGATGGCGGTGCGACCTGGGAAACGAACTGGATCATGGAGTTCCAGCGCGCTATTTCTTGAAGACCCCGCGCAGCAGGCCGAACGCGCTTTGCGTGATCACGTCCGTCGCCGAAGGCGTCTTGACCTGGGCGGGGGCGGGCTGTGCAGGTTGGGGGCCGGCGGCGTCGGCATCATGGCCGGACATGGCCGCGCTCATCGCCATCGCGTCCATGCCCGGCATCAGCGACGCCACCGATTTGCGGCGCACCTTGACGTCCCATTGCGGCTCCCAGGTGATTTTCGGATCCTTCGGCCGCGGCGGCCAGGCCATGTTCAGTTCGTCGCCGTAGGCGATCACGCGGCTCATCGCCGTCGCGCCAACGGCTTCCTTCGGCGCGGCGCACTCGGTGGCGCTGCCGGGCAGTAGCACCTTCTCCTTACGCGATTTCTCGATTGCGCTGTCGGGCTGGTAATTGACGAGTCCCATGCCCATGTCGGGCAGCTCGCTCGACGTCCAGTAGACCAGTTCCATCCCGTTGGCGCCGCCATGGCCCGTGTCGCGCATGCCCATCGCCTGGACGAACCAGGCCGTCGCCTGCGGCATCGCTTTCCACTTGAACAGCACGGCCTTGCCATCGTCGCTGCGGGATGCTTCCACGGCCGGCATCAGGTCGTGCGCCGCGTCGATGTTGAACTTGAAGCCATCCACCACGCCATCTCCGGCAAACGCATGCTCTCCCACCATCGACGCGCCTTCCGGCAGCAGGCGGGCATCGGTCCTGTTCGGCCATGCCGGACGGCCGGGGACGGGCGTCGGCACGCGCGCCGTGGCACCGCGGTTCTGGAAGAACTTGTTGTACTGCGTGATGTCCATGTTGGCGAAATCGATGACGAGCGGCTGCCCTTTGCGGACTTCCGTGCCGCAGCCCCAGTACAGATACATCTTCCCTTTCGGCATCTCGAATTTGGCCGGCCCGTCGTCCGGGACATCGCGCTCGGGTGCCTGCTGCTTCTGCGGCTCCGGCGCGAGCAGGTTCAACGTGGGCGCCAGGCTGGAGCCGGCCGGTACGCTCTGGGTGGCGGTTTTCAGATTGGGGCTCGTCATTGCCGGTCGTCGACACGGCGTCACACAATTTGTTCGCCATTCGCACCAATTGATACCGAATGGCAACACTGCTTTTCAGATTTGTTGCATGCACCTAAACGGTGAGGTATCTTGCTGTATCGCAAGAATCTCTAAGAAACTCACCATGTCGGTGTCCTCCACTGAAACCTCGCTGCAGCCCCTCGTCCGGCTCCTCGGCTATGCCCGCTATGTCTTCGCGGGCTTGCTGTTCGTTACGGTCGTCCTGCTGGTATGGCAGCGCTATGGCATGGAAAAGGTTGTCGAGGTGACCGGGGATCGCTTTCCGCTGTGGGTAGAGGATGACCGGTCAGGCGGTGGCGCTTCCGTGGCCTCGCTCGAGCGCAAGGGGCGGGACCTCATCGTGCACTGCCATATCTCGTCGAAGAGCCCATGGCCGTACTGTAAGTTGAGTTTCAATTTCCTCAAGGGGGAGACGGGCATGGACATGTCCCGTTTCGACTTCCTGACCATCGAGGGGCGATATGCAGGGCCAGGGTCGTCGAAATTCGGCCTGGTGCTTGCGGATATCGAAGAAGGGCTGACCCACCTCGACCAGTGGCAAACCTACAAGATCAACCAGATCGATGCGCTCGACCTGCCGCCCGATGGCAAAGTCTTCGTGATACCGATCAAGTGGTTTGGCGTGGCGCAGTGGTGGAAGGACATGACAAAGCCGACGCTGGCGCATTCCGTGGTCAATGTCGACAACGTCGCGCGCGCGGAATTGATGATCAATGGCGGTGGCAAGGAAGGCGAGCACGTGTTCACCCTGCACGCCCTGCGCCTGCACGGCAAGATGATCAGCCGCGACACGCTGCTGATGTGGATCGTGGCCGCATGGGTGTCGTGCGCGGTCGGCTGGCTGGCGATTCTCACGCTGTCGCTGCGCACGCAACTTGCGGACAGCCGGGCGGCCGTCGCGCTGCTCAGGACGGTCAACAAGGCCCTGGAGCTCGAGGCGCGCGACCTGGCCGGGCAGGCGCACATCGATCCGCTCACGGGCGTGCTGAACCGGCAGGGCCTGCGTGCGGCGCTGATGAGCACGTCGAGCCTGCTGGCCGATCCGATGGCCGTGATCTTCATCGACATCGACCACTTCAAATCGATCAACGACACGCATGGCCACGACGTGGGCGACGACGTCCTGCGCAAGTTCGCCAATGTCATCGCGTCCGGTATCCGCTCGTCGGATCGCCTCGTGCGCTGGGGCGGCGAAGAATTCCTCATCGTCTGTCCGATGACCAATGTGTACCAAGGGCGGATTCTCGCGGAAAACCTGCGCCATGCGCTGCACCAGCAGACGTGGCCGGCGGGCCTGCACGTCACGGCCTCGTTCGGCGTGGCGCAGCATCACGAGCGCGATGAAGTCGGCGTCGTCATCAAACATGCCGACGAAGAGCTGTATCGCGCCAAGCAGGGCGGCCGCGACCGCGTATGCGCGCACATCCCGGCCGACATGATTGCGAACGCCGAGGCGGCCTGACGTCGCTGGCGTGTATCGATGATGTCCGCGTCCATTGCCTCGCTCCAGCCGTTAGCCCGTATCGTCGGATATGCCCGTTACGTGTTCGGTGGACTGCTGCTGCTGACGATCGTTCTGATCACCTGGCAGCGCGTCGGCATGGAGACGGTGGTCGAGCTGACCGGCGATCATTTCCCGGTCTGGACCGAGGATGACCGCAGCAGCAGCGGCGAAGGCGGCGCTTCGGTCGGGTCGATTGAAAAGAAAGGGCGCGACCTGGTCGTTCATTGTCATATCGTCCCGAAGTACGGATGGCCGTATTGCAAACTCACGTTCAATTTACTCAAGGGGAATGTGGGTATGGACATGTCAAAGTTCGATTACATGACCATTGACGGACACTATGCCGGAACCGGGAACCCGGGCTTCAGTCTGGCCCTGGCCCAGGTCGAGGAAGGGTTGACGCGGCTCGACCAGTGGGAAACCTTCAAGGTCCACCAGGTCGATAAGCTCGATTTGCCGGCCGACGGCAAGTTGCTGATTCCGCTCAAATGGTTCGCTGTGGCTCCGTGGTGGAAGGACATGGTCAAGCCGTCGATGGAGCACGCGGCCGTCAATGTCGACAATGTCGCGCGCGTCGAATTGCTGATCAGGGGCGACGGCAAGGACGGTGAGCACGTGTTCACGTTGCGCCGACTGCAGTTGCACGGCAAAGCAATCGCCCTGAATACATTGTTGATGGGACTAGTGAGCGCCTGGATCCTGTGCGCGGTCGGCTGGCTGGTGGCCGTCACGCTGTCGTTGCGTACGGAATTAAAGGACCGGGAGACGGCCATCACATTGCTCAAGGAGGTCAACAAGGCACTCGAACTCGAGGCGCGCGACCTGGCCGGGCAGGCGCACATCGATCCGCTCACGGGCGCGCTGAACCGGCAAGGCCTGCGTGCGGCGCTGATGAGTACGTCAAGCTTGCTGGCCGATCCGATGGCCGTGATCTTCATCGACATCGACCATTTTAAATCGATCAACGACACGCATGGCCACGACGTGGGCGACGATGTCCTGCGCAAGTTCGCCAACGTCGTCGCGTCCTGCATCCGCTCGTCGGACCGCCTCGTGCGCTGGGGCGGCGAGGAATTTCTCATTGTCTGTCCAATGACCAACGTGCACCAGGGACGGACCCTCGCGGAAAACCTGCGCCGCGCGCTGCACCAGCAGGCGTGGCCGGCGGGCCTGCACGTCACGGCCTCGTTCGGCGTGGCGCAGCATCACGAGCGCGATGAAGTCGGCGTGGTCATCAAACATGCCGACGAGGAGCTGTATCGCGCCAAGCAGAGCGGCCGCGACCGCGTATGCGCGCACATCCCGGCCGACATGGTTGCGACCGCCGAGGTAGCCTGACGCCGCATTACATTTACGTAAGTTAAAGATTCTATATTGACAAATGTTGCACTAGGGGCAACGATAGGCGATTGTCATTTCAACAGTTGCCGTCATGAATCGACTATCGCGTTTCCTGCTCTCCGTGTGCGCGGCCGTGCCGCTGCTGGCTGCGCACGTTGCCGTCCAGGCCGCCGACCGGCCTTCCGTCGAAAGTTTTTTCCGCCATCCCGACGTCGATTTCGTCAAGCTCTCCCCGAGCGGGCGCTACGTCGTGCTCCTGAACCGCCTGGACGGCGGCCAGCAGGCGCTCGTCGTACGCGAGACGGCGGACCTGAAAAAGGTCAACACCATCACGACGTTCGAGAGCGCGCGTCTCGAGGCTGTCCGCTGGGTCAACGACAACCGCCTGACGTTCACGCTGAAGAATGTGAAGATCGAATTCGAAGGCAATTACGACCAGTTCGCCGTCGACCGCGACGGCACGCACCTGACGCACCTCATTTCGGGAAACTGGACGCACGAACAGCAAAAACTCGGATCGCTGATCAAGGACCGGGTGCTGACGGCCGATTACATGTTCCTGGGCGTGACGCATGACGGCTCCGACGACATCATCGTCGGCAAGCTCAGCTGGAATAACGTCGACCGGCAACCGCAATCCGTGCATCCGTATCGCCTGAACACGCGCTCGCGCCTGCTTGCCGACATGGTGCAGGGGCCGCAGCCGGAACTGGTGAAGCGGTGGCTGTTCGATGCGGCGGACCAGCCGCGCATCGCCATCGCCGGCGGCAAGGGACGGTGCATCGTGTACTACCGCGCCGACGCGGCGGGGCCGTGGAGCGAGATCAGCAATCGCGATTGCCTGCAGGACGGGATGTTCATGCCGCTGATGTTCGATAACCGGAACACGCTGTACGTGCGGGCCGGCTACAAGGGCCGCACGGCCCTGTTCGCTTTCGACCTGAACAGGAAAACCCTCGACAAGGAACCGTTCGTCGACATCGACGGCTTCGATTTCACGGGCAGCCTGGAGCAGGATTACGTGGCAAAGAAAATCCTCGGCGTACACTTCGAAGCGGATGCGTTCTCGACGGCCTGGCTCGACCCGACCATGCAAGGCATCCAGAAAAAGATCGATGCCTTGTTGCCGGGCTCGAGCAACCACGTCAGTTGCGCGAACGATTGCCGCAATCCGGCCGCCGTCACCGTCGTCGCCATGTCCGACCGCATGCCGCCCGCGTACTTCCTGTACACGCCGGGCGACGGCCATATCGTCGGGCTGGGCAGCAGCCATCCGGACATCAATCCCAGGCAGATGGGCAAGCGCGATTTCTTCCGCTATGCGGCGCGCGACGGCCTGCAGATCCCCGTCTACGTGACCATGCCGCCGGACAAGGCCGACGGACCGCGGCCGGCCATCGTGCTCGTGCATGGCGGCCCGTGGGTGCGGGGCGGGTCGTGGGAATGGGATGAGCGGGCGCAGTTCCTGGCGTCGCGCGGCTACGTCGTGCTGCAGCCGGAATTCCGCGGCAGTACGGGCTTCGGGAGCGCGTTGTTCCAGGCGGGTTGGCAGCAGTGGGGGCGGGCGATGCAGGATGACCTCGTCGACGCGGCTGCCTGGGCCGTCAAGCAGGGCTGGGCCGATCCCAAACGCATCGGCATCATGGGCGCCAGCTATGGCGGCTACGCGACGCTGATGGGTCTCGTGCGCAATCCCGACGTGTTCCGTGCCGGCGTGGAATGGGCCGGCGTGACCGACATCGAACTGCTGTTCACGGCGGCACAGAGCGATATGTCCGAGGATGCGCGCCGCTACGACATGAAGACGCTGATCGGCGACGTGCTCAAGAATCCGGCGGCCTTCGCCGACGTGTCGCCGCTGGCGCAGGCGGGCCGTATCCGCCAGCCCCTGCTGATGGCGCACGGGGCGCAGGACCGGCGCGTGCCGGTCGTGCACGCGGCAAAGATGCACGACGCCGTCATCGCGAAGAATCCCAACGTCGAGTACGTCGTCTATCCGGAGGAAGGCCACGGCTGGCGCCAGGAGGCGGACAGCGTCGATTTCTGGAAGCGCGTCGAAGCCTTCCTCGACAAGAACCTGGCGCATTGACGGGCGCCAGGCTCCCGGGTCACAGCGCGATCTCGGTCCCGAGCCGCTTGAGGAATTGCGCGATCCATTGCGGATGCGCGGGCCAGGCCGGGGCGGTGACGAGGTTGCCGTCGGTGACGGCCTGGTCGACCGGGATGTCGGCATATTCTCCGCCGGCCAGCTTGACTTCCGGCGCGCAGGCGGGATAGGCCGACACGCGCTTGCCGCGGATGACGTCGGCGGCCGCCAGCAGCTGGGCACCGTGGCAGACGGCGGCGATCGGCTTGCCGGCGTGGGCGAAGCCGCGCACGAGCGCGATCACCTGCGGATCGAGGCGCAGGTACTCGGGCGCGCGGCCGCCCGCGATCACGAGGGCGTCGTAGTCGTCGGCGCTCGCTTCGGCGAAATCGGCGTTCAGCGCGAACTGGTGGCCGGGCTTTTCCGTATAGGTCTGGTCGCCTTCGAAATCGTGGATCGCGGTCTTGACCTTGTCGCCCTTTTTCTTGCCGGGGCAGACGGCGTGCACCGTGTGGCCCACCGCCAGCAGTGCCTGGAACGGCACCATGGTTTCGTAATCTTCCGCAAAATCGCCGGTCAACAACAGGATCTTTTTCGCTGCCATCGTGTGTTCTCCTTAAAGAGTTCCCTAGGACTGCCTCGACAAGATACCATCGTCGCGCGGACGCCGTAAGGCTTGATGTTCGGCACGGTTTGTTGCCGGAACTGGGCCCGCAGCAATGGAGCCAACATGACCCTGGATGAACTGAAATCGCTCGCCGACGCATCGGCCGCCGTGACGCAACCGTGCGCCTGCGCCATCGACAGCTACCGGGAATGGACGCGCGTGCCGGTCGATTTTCCGGAGTCGCACCTGCGCACGGTGGGCACGGTCTTCGACGACCTGGACGACGTGGCCACGTACGCCGAGTATCACCCGCATGGCACGACGTACTGGTCGGCGGATGCGCCCATCGCGCCGCGCTACTATCCGTATAACGACGCGCAGGTCGCGCAGTGTGCCCTGTGCGGGCGCTGCGCGTTGCACCATGTGGAGAGGGCCGGGCACTGCCCCGAGCCGCGGATCCGGGTGCTCGATCCGCGCCTGATCGTGGACGTGCCCGTGCCGGATTGAGCGCGGCTTAGGCCGCCGGCACCCGTTCCTCGAGCACACGCGCCCGCAGCGCCGCCAGCGGCAGCGGGCGCGCCAGCAGATAGCCCTGCACGTAGTCGCAGCCGGCCTGGCGCAGCCATTCGAACTGCTCGGGCTCCTCGACGCCTTCGGCCACCACGGTGAGATTGAAACCGTGGGCGAGGGCGATCACGGCGCCGGCGATCGTCGTGCCGGACGTGGGCAGCAGGCGCACGAAGCTGCGGTCGATCTTGAGGTGGTTGATCGGGAAGGTCTGCAGGTAGGCGAGCGACGAATAGCCGGTGCCGAAGTCGTCGATCGACAGGCGCACGCCCAGCGCGCGCACGTTGTGCATGAAGCCGATGGCGCCGTCCAGGTCTTCCATCAGCATGCTTTCCGTGAGCTCCAGTTCCAGCCGGTCCGGCGGCAGGCCCGTGTGCGCCAGCGTGCGTTCGACGACGCCGATGAAATCCTTGTCGCGCAACTGGCGCGCGGAGACGTTGACGGCCATGCTGAGCCACGTGCCGGTCTGGCGGTACAGCGCGACGGCGTCGCGGCAGGCGCGGTCCAGCACCCACTTGCCGACTTCGACGATCAAGCCGCTCTCCTCGGCGATGGGGATGAACTCGGCGGGCGAGATATACCCCTGCTCGGGATGCGGCCAGCGCAGCAGCGCTTCCACGCCGACCATCTTGCGCGAGCCGCAGGCGTATTGCGGCTGGTAGCACAGTTCCAGCAGGCCGGCCTCGAGGTGGCGGCGCAGGTCGCGTTCCAGGCGCGCGCGGCGCTGCGTGGCGAGGATCATCTCGCGCTCGAACACGGCCACCGTGTCGCGGCCCTTGCCCTTGGCGCGGTACAGGGCGGCGTCGGCGTTGCTGAGCAGTTCGCTCATCGTGTGCGCGTCGTCCGGGAATACGCAGGCGCCGATGCTGGCCGTCGGCATCACTTCCAGGCCCTCGACCTGCAGCGGCTGGCGCAGGCCGGCCACGATGCGCTGGCCCACGCGTTCCAGTTCGGCCGCATCGTCGAGCGGCGCGACGATGACGGCAAATTCGTCGCCGCCGATGCGGCCGATGCGGTCGCTGGGGCGCGCCGTCGCCCGCAGCCTGCTCGCCACCTGCTGCAGCAGGCGGTCGCCGGCCGCGTGGCCGGCCGTGTCGTTGACGACCTTGAAGTTGTCGAGGTCGATCAAGAGCAGGCCGATGCGGCCGCCCCCTTCGGTGCGCATGGCGATTTCGAGTTCCAGCGCCTCGTAGGTGCAGCGGCGGTTCGGCAGGTCGGTCACCGTGTCCGTGTAGGCCAGGTGCTTCAGCTGCGATTCGGCGCGGCGCATGCGTGCCTTGGTGCGGCGCGTGAGCACCGACGTCGTCACCAGCGCGCCCAGCGAGGCCAGGGCCAGCAGGGCGCCGTAGCGGAGCAGGCCGTTGCGGATGCCGACCGTGTCGGCCGTCAGCACGACCCGGCCCAGCGCCATGCCGCGGTAGCGGATGGGGCGCGCGACCGAGAGCGGCGCGAACAGCGTCCAGTCGCGCAGCAGCGACGGCGTCTCGTCGGCGGCGCCGTTGCGGTAGGCGGCGAATTCGACGTCCTGGCGGTCGTACACGGTGGCGGCGGCGAGGAACGACGAGTGGCGGAACGAGCGCAGCATCTCGTGCGCCGCATCCTGGTCGTGGAACATCAATGTGGCCGCCACGTTGTCCGCGATGATCGCGGCCTGCACGGTGAGGTCGTCGGTGAGATTGCGGCGCAGCGCGACGAACTGGTAAGCGAGCAGGATGCAGCAGGCCACCCCGAGCGCGGCGGCCGCGGCCAACAGCTGGCCCATGCCGAGCATGCGGCTCAGTTCTCCGGGGCGGCGCGCGGTCGTCGGGTTCATAGTACGTTTCTCGCCAGGCGCAGCAGGTGGGAAGAAAAGCGCAGGCCGCTCTTCGCCGCTTCCTGCGTGTCGATGTCGAAGCGGATGTGTTCATCGTCCTCGACGAGCGTGATGGCGGCCTTGCTGCCGGCGCCGTCGCGTACGACGAGCACGCCCGTCGCCAGCGCTGCCGGCCGCTCCATCGAGCGCGCCAGCACGGCGATGTCGCAGCGCGCGGCTTTCGGATGCGCGAGTTCCGTCACGGTCCAGGGCCGGCCGTTGACCGGCTTGCCGTTCAGGGCGCTCAGCCCGGGCCAGAGCGGGTTGTCCGGATTCGCGCACACGAACAGCGGCCCCTTGGCGGCGGCATCCGGCCAGGTCGTGAACATCGCGAAGTTGAAAATGTACGCCGCCTTCAGGTCCTTGCCTTCGACCTGGGCGCGGCACATGCCGGCCGTCAGGCCCAGGCCGATTGCAATCGCCAGGATAGTGAGGGCGCGGACCATCGTCAGAACCGCCAGTCGAGTTTCGCGGCCAGCGTGCGGCCCTCGCGCGCAAGCGCGGTCTGCACGAAGGCGGGGCCGGCCACGTCGGCATAGCGCTTGCCGGTGGCGTTGTAGGCGGAGAGCGACAGCTCGGTGCGCGGCAGGATCCGCAGCGCGGAGAGCGTGACGTTGGCGACGCAGTAACCGCCGGCCGCGCCCTGGTCGGCCAGGCGTTGGCCGCTGCACAGCAGCTCGGCCCCGACGCGGCCACCGCGCCAGCCCAGCGGCGCCGTGAGGTTGGCCTTGGCCAGGTGGCGCGGCGAATCGATCAGGGGCGCGCCGCCGTTGCCGCGTGCCAGCTGCCAGGAATAGCTGGCGCGCAGGCGCACGGCGCCGAAGTCGCGGTCGAGCGCGGCCTCCAGGCCGCGGGCATCGGCATGATCGATGTTGCGGAAGATGAGCATGCCCGTGGCCGGGTCGATCTGCTGGCTGATCAGGTCGTCCACCGCGTAGCGGAACAGGGACAGCGTGGCGTGGCCGCCGCCCGCGAGCACGTGTTCCAGCACCAGCTCGCGCGTCGCGATCTTTTCCGGGCGCAGGTTCGGGTTGGGGAGCAGGCCGCCGGCCACCTCCGGCAGCGCGTAATACATCTCGTAGGCGTTGGCCGCGCGGAAGGCGCTGCCCGCGATCAGCTTGACGGTGTCGCCTGGCGTCGCCTTGTACACGACGGCCACGCGCGGGCTGATGCGGTGCACGTCCGGATCGTTGCGGTCGTCGAAGCGTACGCCGGCGTTGACGAGGAAGCCGGCCGGCAGGCGGATCTCGTCTTCCACGAACACGGCGCGGCGCGTCGCATCGCGGTGGTCCCGCAGCAGCAATTCGTAGGGCAGGTCGTTGTAGTTGTACTGGTCGCGGTGCGCATCGCGTCCCAGCTCCGCGCCGATCACGATCTTCTGGCCCGGCAGGTTCGTCAGGGTCGCGTGCGCGCTCGCCTCGTACCAGCGCGCGTGGGCGCCGTCGATGTTCAGGCGGGGCATGCCCTCGGCGTTTGGATACCAGCCCGGGCCCCGGTAATCGGCCTGGCCCGACTGCAGCTGGACCGCGAGCGCCAGCGCCGGTGCGAGCTGGCGGTTCCACGCCAGGCCGATGATCGTTTGCGTGTCGCGGGTCTGGTTCGGCGCATTGAAGACGGCGCCGAAGGATGCGGTCGGGATCCCCTTGGTGCGCGCGACGTGGCTGGCCGACAGCGTCGCGCCGCCGTAACTCCCCTTGACGAGGAAATTCTGGGCGCGGTCCCAGTCGAGGTGGCGGGAGATGCCGCCATTGGTCTCGGGCGTGTCGAATTCCGCGTAATACAGGTCGCGGCCCGTGCGGTTGAAGGCGCTGGCGGACAGCAGCAGGTCGGCGCCGCTCTGGCCGTGCCAGCCGTAGCTGGTGCGTGCCTTGCGCTCGCCCTGGCCGGCCGCGGTGACGGCGCCCTGCACGCCGGACAGGCCGCTGCCGTCGCGCGTGACGACGTTGATCACGCCGAACAGCGCGTTCGAGCCGTACACGGCCGAGCCGGGGCCGGGCACGAATTCGATGCGCTTGACCATGTCCATGTCGATCAGGCCCTCGGTGCCGATGAGGGCCTGGTCGTACACGGCGTCGTTGATGCGCATGCCGTCGACCAGCAGCAGGAAGCGGCTGTTGTAGTCGCCCGGACGGAGGAAGCCGCGCGCGCCCAGGTACGTGTAGTTCCGGTCGTTCGTCACGTACAGGCCGGGCAGCGTGGCCAGCGCGTCGGCCAGCGTGCGCCAGCCGAAGTCGCGGATGTCGGAGGCCGTGAGCACGACCACGGACGACGGCGCGTCGCTGATCGGCTGGGCGAATTTCGACGCGGCCGTCACGACCCGCATCTGCATCAGTTCCTCGAGGGGGATCGTGCTCAGCGAGCGGATGTCGCCGGTCTCGGCGTCCGCACGGGCGAACGCCGCGGCGTGGCAGGCCAGCACGGCGGTGCAGACGATGACGGGCAGGGTACGTGACGACATGGACGTGGACATGGAATGACAAAGGCCGGCGGTAACGACCCGTCTTCTGTAAATTGTTTCAAATAATCACATGTCAGTACTATAGAGAAACTTTCGCATTGTGGCACCGAAAAGTTGCATCAAAAAGACAGAATACCGTATTTATGGCAAGCATCATTCCATATTGCACCAAAAATGGGCGGTTACACTCACTTGCAATTGATACTGTTTAAATCTTTCCACATCGGGGCATGAACGTTACTCTGTACACATGTTTGTTACAACGATATGTAAGGGGAACACCATGCAAGTATTTTCGATCCGTCACACCGCCCGCGCCGCTCTCGTCGCCGCCGTCCTCGCCGCCAGTGCCGCGCCATTCGCGGCCCAGGCCGCACCCGACCACCATCCGCGCGCCGAAGCGCAATGCCGCAACTGCGCCACGGTCGTCTCGAACCATACGTACAAGCGTGAACCCGAGCGCGCCAGCGGCGTCGGCGGCGTGGGCGGTGCCGTCGTCGGCGGCCTGCTGGGCAACCAGGTGGGCAGCGGCAACGGCCGCACGCTCGCCACGGTGGCGGGCGCGGTGGGCGGCGCCTATGCCGGCAACCGCATCGAGCGCAACATGAAGGCGGAAACCTATACGGACGTGCGCGTGAAGATGGCGGCCGGCGGTTACCGCACCTTCACGGAGAAGGGCGCGCCGCGCTTCCGCAACGGGGAGCGCGTGCGCGTGCTGGATGGGCGCCTGGTCCGCTAATCGGCTGCGCGCACGTTCTTGATCACGAACCCGCTCGCCGGCAATGTCGGAATCCGGCGCATGCCGACCGTCAGGTCCTGCGGCGGCACGTCGTAGGCGACCTCGCCGGCGAACAGCTGCAGGGCCGACTTCACCAGGTCGCCCGTGACGGATTCGCCCGGGCAGCGGTGGCCCGAGTAGTGGTCGCCGCCGCCGTGCGGCACGAAATCGAAGCCGCTGCTGTGCCGGCGGTCGAAACGCTCCGGCCTGAATACCTCGGGGTCGCCCCAGATCGCGGGGTGGTGGTTCGTGCCGTACAGGTCGAACAGCACCCACGTCCCTTTCTTCACATGCATCCCGCGCCAGTCGAAGGCGTGCAGGGCGCGGCCGCCCATCGCCGGGATGAACGGGTAGTAGCGCCGCACTTCCTGCATGAACCACGTCGTGTACGCGTCGTCGCCCGACGCGATGCGTGCGCGCGCTTGCGGGTGCTCGTGCAGCGCCAGCAGGGCAAAGGCGATGTAGCGCGCCACGGCCACCGTCGGGCGCAGCAGGTTGATGAGTTCCACGCCCGCGTGCTTGCGGTGCATGAGTTCCCCGTCGGCGTCGCGGTGGCGCGCGATCACGTTCAGCGGGCTGTCGAACGGGGGCTGGACCTGGCCGGCGCGCACGGCGTCGACGAGGGCGCGGGCCCATTGCTCGGTGCGCGCGCGCGCGAGGTGGCCGCGCCAGTTGCGCGGCCCGGCCGAACCGGCGCCGGCGATCATCCGCGCGAATTCGCGCGTGCGCTCCCGCGCGTCCTCGGCGCTGACCGGGATCCCGGCCCAGTGGCACACGGCGCGGCACAGCACTTCCTGCGCGGCGTCGTGCACGACGACGTGCTGCTCGCCCGCCCACTGCGCGAAGCGCGTGCGCCATTCGGCCGCGGCCAGGCCGACGAGGCGCTGCCGTTCCAAAGGCCCGAACAGCGACATCAGCATGGCCTTGCGCTTCCTGTGCGCTTCGCCGTCCAGCGCCATCACGCTGCCGAAGTCCTGCAGCAGGGCCATCGTCGTCGCCGGCAGCGCGTGGCGGCGCGTGAAGCGGCCGGGTTGATAGAACATGCGGCCCGCGTCCTCGCCCCGTACGCACAGGGCGCGGCGCAGCATCAGCCGCGTGGTGAACATGTCGCTGCCCAGGACAGCGTAGCGGCGCGGCATGAATTCGTAGCCTTCGGCGAGGAAGGCGACGGACTGGTCGAAGCCCGGCGCGCGCGGTGCGGCGTCGAGGACGTCGGCGTGGTGGTGGTCGGTAGTGCTCAATCAAACTCCTGCGGTGGTGATACTCAGTGCGGTACGGGCATGAAGGCGGGATCGGGCGTGTCCTGCAGGGCGCGCGGCAGGTAGATCGTGACGGTCGTGCCTTCTCCTTCCCTGCTCGCCAGGCGGATATGGCCGCCGCTCTGCTTGACGAAGCCGTGCGCCATCGACAGGCCCAGGCCCGTGCCCTTGCCCTCGGGCTTGGTCGTGAAGAACGGTTCGAAGGCGCGCTCCATCACGTCGGGCGGCATGCCGCTGCCCGTGTCGCTGACGGCGATCGTGACGAATTCGCCGGGGCGGATGCCGGGGTAGGCCAGCTGGTCGGCCGGGTCGATCGTCACGTTGGCCAGCGCGATGGTCACATTGCCGCCGCCCTCCATCGCGTCGCGCGCGTTGATCACGAGGTTCAGCAGCACGTTTTCCAGCTGGTTCGGATCGACGAGGACGTTCCACAGGTCGGACGGGATGTTCATGCGGATCGCGACGCTGTCGCCGACGGCGCGGTGCAGCAGCGTGTCCATGCGTTCGATGAGCTGCGCCAGGTTGACGACGCTCGGGTGCAGCGGCTGGCGGCGCGCGAAGGCGAGCAGCTGGGCGGCCAGCTTCTTGCCCCGTTCGACGGCGTCGAGGATGTTCAGCAGGCGCTTGCGGCCGTTGTCGTCGCTGCGCAGCATCAGCTGGACGTTGGCGCTGATGATGTGCAGGATGTTGTTGAAGTCGTGCGCCACGCCGCCCGTCAGCTTGCCCACGGCTTCCAGCTTCTGCGAGCGCAGCAGCGCCGCGCGCGCTTCCTCCAGCCGCTGCTGGCGTTGCTGCTCCCGTTCCGCCGCCTCCTTGCGCGGGCGGATGTCGCGCACGAACGCCGTGATGCCGTAACCATGCTTCGTCGCCAGCGGCGTGATCGCGACCTCCACCGGGATCGCGGGGCCGTCGCGCGTCAGCGCGGTCGTTTCCGTGGGGCCCGTCAGCATCGCGCAGGCGCCGCTCTGCGCGAAGTGCGCCAGGCAGGCCCGCCATTCCTCGCGCTCCGGCGCGGGCACGAGCAGGTCGAGGACGTCGCGTCCGATGGCCTCGTCTTCGCGCCAGCCGAACAGCTGGCAGGCCCGCAGGTTCCAGTCCGTGACGCGGCCGTCCGGCGCGATGGCGATGAAGGCGTCGTACGCCGTCTGCAGGATCAGGCGCACGCGCTCGCGTTCGGCGTCGATGCGGTCGCGCGACGCGCGCAGTTCCACCGTCATCCCCTGCGCCAGCTGCAGCGCGCGGCGGCGCTCCGAGGCCAGCAGCCACACGACGAGCGCCAGCAGCATGCCCAGGCCGACGCCGGCGAGCGCGATCGCGATCGTCGTACGGCGGTCGAGCGATGCCTCGAACCGGGGCGCCGAGTGCACGACGACGGTCCACGTGCGGCCGGCGCTGTCGACCGTCGTCTGGTAGCTCAGCAGCGGCTTGCGGCCGGCGGGGCCGCCGTCGGACGACCGGTAGAGCAGGGCGTCCGCGGTGGGCGCCAGGCCGTCGTAGATCTCGACCTGCAGGTCGCCCGCGTGCTCGCCGCCCAGGCCGCGCATCAGGTCGTTCATGCGGAACGGCGCATACACCCAGCCGGCGATGGCGGCGCGCCGGGCCAGGAGCGAGTCGTGCGTCAGGCCGGCCTCGTACACCGGCACGTACATCAGGAAGCCGGGCTGGTCGCCATTACCGCCTTCCTGCACCAGCACGACCTTGCCGGTGGCGGCCGCGTGCCCGGTATCGCGCGCCTGTTCCATCGCCGTGCGCCGTGACGGCTCGCTGAACATGTCGTAGCCGAAGGCGCGCAGGTTGCGCCCGGAGAACGGTTCGATGCGGGTGATCGACGTGATCACGGGACGCGGCCCGGGTGGCTTGACCGCATAGTCGCGGAAGCCTTCGGCGCGCATGGCCGCGACGTGCGCGTCGAGCCGGCCGGGCGGGATGATTGCGGCGATGCCCAGCGCCTCGATGCCGGGGAAGTGTTCGTTCAGGCGCAGCAGCCCGTAGTACTCGGCGAACGCGGCGCGGTCGACCTCGACCGAGCCGCGCAGGAAGCCGGACGTGGCCAGCAGCACTTCCTCGTAGACGTCCATGCGGCGGTCGATGCTGGCCGCCATGTCGCGTGCGCGGAAATTGAAATTGCCTGCCAGTTCGCCCGCCGCGGTCCGCTGCGCGTTGCCTGCCACCATATAGGTCACGATCAGCGCGGCGAGGAACGCGAGCGCGGCCAGGAGCAGGGGGAGGTGGACCGGGCTGCGCGGCGAAGATCGGTTGGGTGGAATGGGCGATGGGTCTGGACGCGGCATGAATGCAGTACGCTGTACTCGACAAGGGAAAAGGTGGCAATGGTCCATTGCCGGCATGGCAAGCGCGCCGTCATGACAGGATACCGGGGTATGGCCGGAATCGGCGCACAACAGGGCGGCGAACGGTCCGGCTACAATGAGCGTTTTACGCCAAGCCGATGCCTTTCCACTTCTCCACGATGAGCCTGCTGCAGCGCGTGCGCCGGGGCGCCGCGCTGGCGCTCGTCGCCATCCTGCTGTGGGCCGCGCTCGCACCCGTGCGCTACCCGACGCGCGAGCGCACGTTCGTGTTCCCGCGCGGCGCCGCCGTCCTGCGCGGGGAGCATGGCGTCGTGCCGGCCGAGGTGCGCCTGACCCTGGGCGTGCGCGACGTCCTGCTGCTGCACAACCGCGACAGCGCGCCGCACGTGTTCGGCCAGGTGCTCGTGCTGCCGGGCCATGCGTTCCGCCTGCCGTTCGAGCAGGCCGGCGACTACGTGTACGCCTGCGACGCGGCGCCGGGCCATGCCGTGACGGTGCGGGTGGGGGATCACCCCGATCCCGGCTGGGCGCGTCTCGGGTGGCGCCTGCGCGCGCTGGCCGAGGCCGTGCGCACCCTGCCGATCGTCGGACCGGGCGACTGACAGGACGCGCAATCGTGCTCCGTCCCGCGCAGCGAATCTGTCATCATGCGCGCATGGCCACGATCACGTTACCCCTGTTCCCGCTCAGTACGGTCCTGTTTCCGGATGGCGTGCTGCCGCTACAGATCTTTGAGGTACGCTACCTCGACATGATCAGCCATTGCCTGACGGAGGACGAGCCGTTCGGCGTCGTGCTGCTGACGCACGGCCAGGAAGTGCGCACGCCGCAGGGACAGGAAAAGTTCGCGCCCGCGGGCACGCTGGCGTCCGTGCAGGACACGACGGCATCCACGCCGGGCCTGCTGCAGGTGGTGTGCCGCGGCGGTGCGCGTTTCAACGTGCTGGAAAGCGAGCGCCGCGCGAACGGCCTGTGGATCGCCGAGGCGGAATTGCTGGAAGACGACCACGTCGTGCGCATCCCGTCCGACCTGAAGGGCGCGGCCGACGCGCTCGACCGCGTGCTGGCGTCGCTGCACGACGTACCGCAGAGCCGCTGGCCCGTGCAGCCCCCGTTCCGCCTGGACGATTGCGGCTGGGTGGCCAACCGCTGGTGCGAGCTGCTGCCGCTGCCCAATCACCAGAAGCAGAGCATGCTCATGCTGGACAATCCGATGATCCGGCTGGAGCTGCTGCATGACGTGCTCGACGAGCATGGCCTCATTACCTCATAAAAATATTGCAATTCACCCCCAAAAACGCGGATTTCATATACAGGGGGTAGGATTTGAGGTAACCTTGAGCGCGATT
>CBIHQW010000044.1:0-23351 GCA_966212285.1 Massilia kyonggiensis | reverse complement strand
CTGCGCTGCATCGCCTTCGACCGGCGCGGCCACGGCCGCTCGTCCGACCCGGGCGGCGGCTACGACCTCGACACGCTGGCCGACGACATCGCGGCCGTCATCGAAGCCCTCGACCTGCGCGACGTCGTGCTGGTCGGGCACTCGATGGGCTGCAACGAAATCGTCCGCTACCTCACGCGCCACGGCAGCGCGCGGGTGACGCAGGTCGCGCTGCTCGGCCCGATGACGCCCGGCATCGCGCTGTCCGCATCGAATCCGCACGGCGTCGACCCGGCGCTGCTGGAACAGTTCCGCAGCACGCAGCTGCTGCACGACTTCCCGCGCTGGATCGAGGAAAACGTCGAACCGTTCGTGCCCGGCGCCGGCCCGCGCATGCGCGACTGGCTCGCGCAGATGGCCCTGCAATGTTCGTTGCAGGCGCTGCACGATTGCCACCTCGTCGTGGAGGCATGCGACATGGCGGCGGAGCTGGAGGCCGTCGACGTGCCCGTGCTGCTGATCGCCGGCGCGCTCGACGTCTCCGCGCCGCTGGAATCGACGGCGCGGCGGACAAGCGCCCTCGTGCCGGACTGCAGCCTCATCGTCCACGACGACGCCGCGCACGGCATGTTCCTCACGCACGTGGAGCAGGTCAATGGCGAGTTGCTTGAGTTCATCCGCGCGGGGGTCTAAATTGATGCCTTTACATCAAGAGGGGATCGCGATGCAGGATGGACACGCGGAAGCGCGCAGCGACGGCTATTTCACCGACTTCGGCTCGGCGCTGCGCTACTGGCGCACGCGGCGCGGCTACAGCCAGCTGCGCCTCGCGGTCGACGGCGGCGTGTCGCAACGCCACCTGAGCTTCCTCGAAAGCGGACGGGCCCAGCCCAGCCGCGACCTCGTCCTGAAGCTCGGCATCGTGCTCGACGTGCCGCTGCGCCAGCGGAATGCGATGCTGCTCGCGGCCGGCTTCGCGCCCGCCTACCAGGAGCGCAACCTGTCCGACCCGGAACTGTCGTCCGTGATGCAGGCCCTCGATTTCATGCTGCACCAGCAGGCGCCGTTTCCCGCGCTCGTCGTCGACCGGCTGTGGAACCTCGTGATGTTCAACGAGCCCGCCGCCGGCTTCATGAAATGGCTGCTCGGCCTGCCGGCGGACGCGGCCATCCCGCGCGACGGCTCCATCAACGTGCTGCGCCTGATGCTCGACCCGGACGGGTTGCGGCCGCGCCTCGCCAACTGGGAGGCCGTGTGCGCGGACAGCCTGTTGTGGATCCAGAGGGAGGCGATGGCGGACGGGCCGGGCAGCGAGGCCACCCGATTGCTGGCCGAGCTGTCCGCGCTGCCGGGGATGGCGGCGCTGTCCGACGGCCACGTGCCGAACCTCGACCGGCGCGCGCTGCCGTTCCTGCCGCTGACGATCGCGCACGAGGGCGTGGAGCTGAACCTGTTCACGACGATCACGACGCTCGGCACGCCGCACGACGTGACCGTGCACGAATTGCGGCTGGAGTCGTTCTTTCCTGCAGACAACGCGACGGCGGCATGGTTCCGCAACAAATTTACGGCGTAAGGGTGCTCATCAATTCCGGTGATTTTTTGTGAAGATGCATCGAAAATGCATGTTATTTGACGATTCAAACTCCGAAAATTGGCAATGTGAAATTCGTTACCGACAACGCGCGCGAGGCTTTTTTCTGCGGTGTATGATGGCCCGGTTTGGAACCTTTTTCGAGCCCTTTTCACCGCAGTAAATGAACGATCTGACTCCCACGCAATCCTGGCCCGACGAGCGGCGCTACCAGTACCTGATCTCCGGGATCAGCGACTACGCCATCTACATGCTCGACCCGAACGGCTACGTCAGCAGTTGGAATGCCGGCGCCAACCGGTTCAAGGGCTATGTCGCGCAGGAGATCCTGGGCGAGCACTTCTCGCGCTTCTACACGCCGGAGGACCGCGAAGCGGGCAAGCCCGCACGGGCGCTGTCGATCGCGCTGGCGGAGGGCAAGTACGAGGCCGAGGGCTGGCGCGTGCGCAAGGACGGTTCGCGCTTCTGGGCCCACGTGGTGATCGATCCGATCTACAACGAGGAGGGCGTCCTGCTCGGCTTCGCGAAGGTCACGCGCGACGTCACCGAGCGCAAGCGCGCCGAGGATGCGCTGCGCGAAAGCGAGCAGCGCTTCCGCCTGCTCGTGAACGGCGTCACCGACTACGCGCTGTTCATGCTGTCGCGGGAAGGCACCGTCACCAACTGGAACCCGGGCGCCGAGCGCATCAAGGGCTACAGCCAGTCCGAAATCATCGGCAGCCATTTCTCGCGCTTTTATACGCCGGAAGACCAGGCCGCCGGCATCCCGAAACGCGCGCTGGAGACGGCCGCCACGGCGGGCCGCTACGAGTCCGAGGGCTGGCGCGTGCGCAAGGACGGCTCGCGATTCTGGGCGCATGCCGTGCTCGACGCCATCCGCGGCGACGACGGCGAGCTGCTCGGCTTCGCCAAGATCACGCGCGACCTGACGGAAAAGAAGAAGGCCGACGAGGCGCTGGAAAAGGCGAATATCGCGCTGTTCCAGGCGCAGAAGATGGAATCCATCGGCCAGCTCACGGGCGGCGTCGCGCACGACTTCAACAACCTGTTGTCCGTGCTGTCCAGCGGCCTCGAGGTGTTGAACATGCAGCGGGGCGAGGGCGATACGCGTACGCTGGAATCGATGCGCCGCGCGATCGACCGCGGCGCGCGCCTGACCCAGCAACTGCTCGCGTTCGCGCGCCAGCAGCCGCTGCAGGCGGAAACGCGCAACCTCAACGGCATCATCCGCGGCTTCGAGACGGTGCTGCGCCGCGCGGGCAATCCCAACATCGAGTTCTTGATCGACCTCGACCGCAAGGCCCACCACGCGCTGATCGACAGCGCGCGTTTCGAGTCGGCCCTGCTGAACCTCGTCGTCAACGCGCGCGACGCGATGCCCGACGGCGGCCGACTGGTCATCGCGACGGGCAATGTCGTGGCGGACGGCCAGCATCCCGCCGGCCTGGCGCCGGGCGAATACGTGCGCGTGACGGTGAGCGACACGGGCACCGGCATGCCGCCGGACGTGGTGGCGCGCGCCTTCGAGCCGTTCTTCACGACGAAGGAAGTCGGCAAGGGCACGGGCCTGGGCCTGTCGCAGGTCTACGGCTTCATCAAGCAGTCGGGGGGCGAGGTCGCCATCGACAGCAAGACCGGCGAGGGCACGACCATCGCGATCTACCTGCCGGCCGTCGTCGATCCGGTCGAGGAGTTGCAGGCCGAGCACACGGAGCGCGTGCTGATCGTCGAGGACGAGCCGGACCTGATGGACGTGGCGGCGGCGCTGTTCGCGAGCATGGGCTACGAGGTCGTCACGGCGGCCAGCGGGCAGGAGGCGGTCGACATTATGGAGCAGCGCGACATCGACATCCTGTTCACCGACGTCGTGATGCCGAACGGGATGAACGGCATCGAGCTGGCCACCTACACGCGCGAGCATTATCCGGCCACCAAGATCATGCTCGCGTCGGGCTACCCGCTGCCGGCCCTCAAGCAGCGCCATGGCGTCGACCTCAACGAGTTCGCGTTCGTCAACAAGCCGTATCGCCTGTCGGACCTGGCGCGGACGCTGCGCTCGGCCATGTAAGGCTTCATAAACCGAAGATGATGTCGCTGATCCGCTCGTAGATCGGGTCGGCCGACGGCCCGTTGTTCGGCCAGTTCAGGATATCGAAATGGTCGTAGCCCCGGTAATTGCCGAGGAAATTCCACGTCCCCCTGACGGCCTTGCCGTCGTAGTCGCGCACCGGATGCCCGCCGGGCGCGCGCATGCTCACGGTGTTGACGACGCCGTCGTTCGGAAACCACGCGCTGTCGATGCGTACCCGGCCCGGCGCGTTCTGCGTGTACGAGCCCATGCCCGGCTGGGCCAGCGAACCGACGATCCACTCGCCGGCGAACAGCTTGAAGTACGGGATCATGTCCGCGCGCGGGTACTGGAACTGCACGTTCTGCACGGGCGCGAGCACGCGGTCCGTGCCGTTGCAGCACCAGGCGCCGGCTTCCGTCGCCAGCGTCCCCACGGAAAAATAATAGACCGACGGCGAGGTCAGCGCCCAGCGGTTGAATTCGCGCGCGCCGTCCGGCGCCAGCTCCCAGTGGGCCAGTTCGTTGTCGAGGATGTCGCGCAGGGGGCTGCGCAGGTTCGGCAGCACGTCCAGCACGGCGTCGCGCAGGGTGGTGCCGTCGTGCGGCGCGGAGATCGTCACGACGCTCCTGATCCAGCCGACCTTGCCACCCTTGTAGAGCTCGCCGCCGCCTTCGTCGCCGTCCGGCGAGCCGTGTTCCAGCAACTGGATCAGGGCGCGGATCGTCGTGCCGCCCTGGCTGTGGCCGATCATGTGGACCGGGTGCGCGGCATCCCATTGCGGGTAGAACGCGAGCGGGTAGTTTTCCGGATTGTTGGCCGGGTCCGCGGCCCAGCATTTGCCGGCCGGCTTCTGCGGCTGGCCCGGATAGCCGTAGCGCGCCACGTGGCGGGCGCCGTAGTCGACGCAGCCGCCCTTGATCTGGGCATACAGCTCGGCGGCGCGGTCCCAGTTCGACGCGATCGCACCCACCTGGGCCGTGAAGACGGTATGCGGGCCGTGGTAGACGGTCAGGTGCGCGGCGATGTTGCCGTAGCCGCCCCAGTACAGGAAGCTGCCGAGCGGATGCGATTCCGGCCCGAAGCCGAGGACGCCGTGCACGAGCACGACGGGATCGTTATTGGCCGCGCGGACGGGGGCGCCGAGCAGCGCGGCAAGCGCCAGCAGCGCGCAGGCGCAGGACTTCGTCAGTCGCAACATGTGACTCTCCATTGGACGTGGCGAGCCCATTGTCGGTTTGATATGCGGCACAGAGTTTGCGCTGCCTCGACCGGGACGATGAATTACCTGCTGCAACGCAGCAAAATGACGGTGATGTCGCTTGTGCGCACTATATCGGCGCACATTGTGCACAGCGAAAATTAAGAGGCGATCAGTTCGCCGCCGTCATGCCCGCCGCATTGCCCACCGCGCCATCGCCCGGCGTGGCCGGGGCCGGCGTATTGGAGGCCGTGACGGCCGCCTTCTCGGCCAGGTCCGGGTTCCACACGACGTGCTCGTCCACCGAATACAGGCGGCACGGCTTGTCGCTCTTGGCCGAGCAGGTGGCCAGGGCGCGGGCTTCCGGGTCCTCGCCTTCCTCGGCCCAGCACCAGGCGCCGCTGGGCGACACGGCGAACGCGCGCGGCGTCATCTTGGTCAGGTATTCGCGGTAGGCGCGCTTGCCGTTCTCGGACAGGAAGGGCACGGCTTCGGCGTCCTCGATGCCTGCGAAGTTTGTCGCCTGCGGCTGCGGCGGTTCCGGGACCTTGTACACGACCTTCGTCGGCATGCCGATCCGCTCCAGGAACTTGATGGTGTCCGCCAGCCATACCTTTTGGCCGTCGCGGCTGGCCAGCATTCCATGCGAATCTCGCTTGAACGGGGCGTACTCGACGAGCTGGGCGCGGCCGCCGGCCTGTTCGAACGCGTCGTGCATGCGCGCCACGAGTTCCGGCGAGAACAGCGAATCGTTCTGGCCGTACATCCACAGGCTCGGCAGCTTGTTCTGCGACCCGTATTCGGCGAAGGCCGACACGAGGGCGGAGCGCCAGCCGCAGCCGTTGCTGTCGTCGCGCAGGCCGCCCGCGAAGTTGATCAGGCCGCGCACGCCCGGCAGGTCCTCGGTGCCGAGCGCCATCGTCGCGAGGCCGCCGTACGACTGGCCGGCGACGACGATATGGTCCGTATCGACCCATTTCTGCGCACGCGCGTAGTCGAGGGTGGCCTTGACGTCCTCGGCCTGGGTATAGCCGTTGGCCGTCATGTCGCAGCCGTGGTCGCGGTAATAACCCGTCGAGTTGGCGAAGCCCTGGCGCATCGGCACCATCACGGCATAGCCTCGTTCCACGAAGGCATGGGCCATGTGGTAGAAGCGGTCGCGCGGCTGCAGGTTCGGGTGACCCGGATCCTTGCCGTGGTTGATGACGATGAGCGGGAAGGGGCCCGGGCCGTTCGGCTGGAACACGGTCGTCTCGAGGCGGGCCTGGTGGTTCTGGCCGGCCGGGATCAGGATGATGTGTTCATTGATCCGATAGTCGAGCTGAAGCTCTTGTTCGATGGCGAGACCCGGCAGCAGGGCCAGGGCGGCGATGAAGGCGGAGGTCAGTTTGCGAACGGAAGGGCGGACTTTAAGCATGGAAGACTCTGGAACGGCACCGGGTTTGCGCTTTTCCCCGAGAACTGATTGCCTCGTGGAATGAATTGATTCTAAGCACGGTGATTTCTCAGAGCAATGTCCAATTAACCAAATCTCGAACTAAATCTTCGCGTGTGGCCACATTTGCCATAACAGGCAGATAATCTGGCTGGCCAACGATTGGGATGCCCATGTTTAACTGACATGAATACCGATGACCGTTTCCTGCAAGCCTTGCAAGGCAGTGCGCGCGCCTGGCGCCTCGCGCTCGAACGCCACCTGAAGGCGCACGGGCTGACAATGGCCGGCTGGAACGCGCTGACGGCCGTGGCCGGCAGTCCCGAGCCGCCGTCGCAGCGGGAACTGGCGCGCCGGCTCGGCGTGGACGGCGCCACGCTCGTGACGACCCTCGATCGCCTCGTCGCGGGCGGCTTCGTGCGGCGCGACTCGGAACCGGGCGACCGCCGCGTCAGGCGCATCGCGCTCACGCCGCAGGGAGAAACGGTGGCGGACCAGGTGAATGCGGAAGCGGCCGCGCTGCGGGGCCTGACGGTCGCGCGGCTGGACGCCGACGCCATGGCCGCGGCGGCCGCCGTGCTGGAAGACCTGCAGCGGCTGCTGGAGAGCCCATGAGCGACGCCGATTACGCGCCGCGCCAGTGGCATCCGGACGAACGTCCCACGCTGCCGGGCGGGCCATCGTTTCCGAAGCACTCGACGCCGCGCCGCATCGCCTACTTCCTGATCGGCACGCTCGTGACCATCACGGGCGGCCTCGGCAATGCGCTCGTCACCGTCAACCTCGTCAACCTGCAGGGCACGCTGGGCGTGTTCGCGGCCGAGGTCAACTGGCTGCCGACGGCCTATGTGATGACCAATGTGTCGATGAACCTGTTGTTGGTGAAGTTCCGCCAGCAGTTCGGCCTGCGCGCGTTCACCGAGTTCTTCCTCGTGCTGTATGCCGTGATCACATTCGCGCACCTGTTCGTGGGCGACCTCGGTTCCGCGATCGCCGTGCGCGCGGCCCACGGCATGGCGGGGGCGGCCCTGTCGACGCTGGGCCTGTACTACAGCCTGCAGGCTTTTAAAAAGGAATGGCGGCCGCGGGGCATCGTGATCTCGACCGGCATTGCGCAGCTGGCCCAGCCGATCGCCTACATCTTTTCCCGGAGCCTGCTGCAGATCGCGGAATGGCGCGGCCTGTACCTGTTCGAGCTGGGCCTCACGCTCGTCACGCTGGCCGCCGTGCTGTGGCTGAAACTGCCGCCGGGCGACCGCTTCAAGGCGTTCCGGCCCACGGATTTCCTCACGTTCTCACTGTTCGCGCCCGGCATGGCACTGCTGTGCGCGGCGCTCACGTTCGGCCGCGTGCTGTGGTGGACGGAAAATGCGTGGGTGGGCATCGCGCTGGCCGTGTCCGTCGTGCTGCTGCTGGCCGCGATCTGCGTCGAGCACAACCGCGACAACCCCCTGCTGAACATCCGCTGGCTGACCAACGGCATGATCCTGCGCCTGGCCATCGCGCTGATGCTCGTGCGCGTCGTGCTGTCGGAGCAGAGCGTGGGCGCCGTCGGCTTCCTGCGCCTCGTGGGCCTGAACAACGACGAGATGCAGACGCTGTTCGTCGTCATCCTGCTCGCGACCATCCTCGGGATCGTCGTCTCCGTGCTGGTCACCCGGCCGCCGCACCTGATGGCGCCGCAGGTGGTGGCGCTCTTGACCATGGCGCTGGGCGCGTGGATCGATTCGAACGCGACCAATGCGACGCGGCCCGCCCAGATGTACGTGAGCCAGGGGCTGCTGGCGTTCGGCGGCGTCATGTTTCTCGGGCCACTGCTGCTGACCCTGCTCGGATCCGTGATCGCCAACCCGGCCAATTTGATCAGCTTTTCCGTGCTGTTCGGCCTGACGCAGAATCTGGGCGGCCTGATCGGCTCGTCGCTGCTGGGCACGTTCCAGGTGATGCGCGAAAAATACCATTCGTCCGTGCTGGCCGAGCAGCTGAGTTCGCTCGATCCGCTCGTCGCCGCGCGCATCCAGCAGTACGGGGCCGCGTATGCGCGCCAGCTCGCGGACCCGTCCGCGCGCACGCGCCAGGGCATTTCCGTGCTGACGCAGACGGCCGCCCGCGAAGCGAACATCCTCGCCTACAACGACGTGTTCCTTTTGATCTCCATCATCGCGACGCTGCTGGCCGCGTGGATCTTCGGCCGCTCGCTGTGGCTGAAGTACGTAGCGCCGCCACCGCCGGCGCCGGCGCCCGCTCCGGCGCCGCCCGATCCGACTGATTCGCCGATCGCCGTGCCGTCCGGCGACCGCCGCACGGCGCCGCGTCCGCCCGAGCCGGCGCGGGCCGTCCCAACCTGAACCGAGCCCTTTGCCATGCCGGAAACGACAACGACACAACAAAAATCGAACCGCAACGTCATCGTGAGCGGCCTGCTGTTCGCCCTCATCGCGCTGATCGGCGTCCTGATCGTGCTGTATGCCTGGAACCTGCCGCCGTTCCATAGCGCCCTGCAGACGACGGAGAATGCGCTCGTGCGCGGCCAGGTGACGATCATCAGCCCGCAGCTGTCCGGCTACGTCGTCGAAGTCGACGTGCAGGATTACCAGATGGTCCATCAGGGCCAGCTGCTGATGCGCATCGACGACCGCATCTACCAGCAGCGGCTCGACCAGGCGAAGGCCCAGCTGGCGACGACGCGCGCCGCGCTGGCGAACTTCGCGCAGAGCCGCGGCACGGCCAGCGCGACCATCGCGCAGAACCAGGCCGCCGTCGCCAGTGCGGCCGCGCAGGCGCAGCGCGCGAATGCCGACCTGAGACGTGTGGAAGAACTGGCGGCCGACGGCTCCCTGTCCGCGCGCGAACGGGACGCCGCCCGCGCCACCCGCGCCCAGACCGTGGCCGCGGCCGAGCAGGCGCGCGCGGCGCTGGAGATCTCGCGCCAGAACCTGCGCACCGTGGACGTCAACCGCGCATCGCTGGAAGCCGCCGTCGCGAACGCGGAGGCGGCCGTGCGGCTGGCCGAGATCGACCTGTCCAACACGCGCATCACGGCGCCGCGCGACGGCCAGCTGGGGCAGGTCAGCGTGCGCCTCGGCGCGTTCGTCAACGCGGGCGCCCAACTGACGGCGCTCGTGCCGCAGGCGATGTGGGTCGTCGCCAACATGAAGGAAACGCAGATGGCCGACGTGCGCCTGGGCCAGCCCGTCACGTTCACCGTCGACGCGTTGAATCACGCGAAGCTGCGCGGCCATGTCGAACAGATCTCGCCGGCCACCGGGTCCGAGTTTTCCGTGATCGTGCCGGACAACGCGACGGGTAACTTCGTCAAGATCGCCCAGCGGATCCCCGTGCGCATCAGCATCGACCCGAACCAGGAACTGGCCGCGCGGCTGCGGCCTGGGATGTCCGTCGTGGCCAGCATCGACACGAAAGCGAAAGGGCAGGCCCGATGAAGCGCCGGTTGTTACTGTGCGGCTGCGCCGCGCTGCTGGCCGGCTGCCGCATCCCCGTGCAGCCGCCGCCGCAGGCGACGCTCGTCGTGCCGCCCGCGTGGCGGAGCGAGGTGGGGCCGGGCGCGTCCGTCGAACGGGACTGGTGGCACGCGTTCGCCGATCCCGCGCTGGACCGCCTCATGGCGCAGGCGCTGGAGCGCAACAACGACGTGCGCACGGCGCAGGCGCGGCTGCAGGAATACCGGGCGCGCGTCCAGGTGGCGCGCGCGGCCGAGGCGCCCACCTTGTCCGTCGGGTTCACGCCCACGCGGGCGCGCGTGATCGGGCCGTTCGGCACGCCGATCGAGACGACGTCGCTGCAGGGCGCGTTCCAGGCCGCCTACGAACTCGATCCGTTCGGCCGCACGGCCAGCCTGACGGAAGCGGCGCGCCTCGACTACGCCGCGCAGCAGGCGGCAGTTGACGCGACGGCGCTGTCGGTCGCGGCGAACACGGCGTCCGGCTATCTGAACCTGCGCGGCCTCGATGCCCAGCTGGACCTCGCGCGCGCCACGCTTGCGTCGCGCCAGCGCTCGCTGGACCTGGCGCGGCGCCAGTTCGAGGTCGGCTACAGCTCGCGCCTGGAATTGTCGCAGGCGGAGGCGGAATATCGCGCGACGGCCGCCGTCGTGCCGCAACTGGAACGGGCGATCGCGCAGCAGGAGAATGCGCTCGACATCCTCACCGGCGCCAATCCCGGCCCCGTCGGACGCGGATTGGCGCTCGCTCGCCTGAGCGCACCCGCGATCCGGCCCGGGCTGCCGTCCGAACTGCTGCGCCGGCGGCCCGACATCGCCTCGGCCGAACGCACGCTCGCCGCGGCCGATGCGAGCCTCGCGGCCGCGCGCGACCAGATGCTGCCGTCGTTGCGCCTGACGGCGTCGCTGGGCGCGTATGCGAACGATTTGCCGACGTTGCTGTCATCCCCGACGACGCTGTGGAGCGTGGGCGGCAGCGTGCTGGCGCCGCTGTTCGACGGAGGCCGGCTGCGCGCCCAGGCCGGGATCAGCGCCTCGCTGCGCGACCGCGCCGTGTTCGCGTACGAAGCTGCCGTGCGCAACGCGTTCGCCGACACGGAGAACGCCTTGACGGCCGTGCAACGCCTGCGCGAGCAGCTGGACGAGGCCGAGGCGCGCCGTGCGGCCGCGAGCGAAGTGCTGAGGATCGCCCACAACCGCTACCGCAACGGCTATTCGTCGTACCTGGAAGAGCTGGACGCCCAGCGCAACGCCTTCAGCGCGGAGAACGCCGCGCTGCAGCTGCGCGCCGCCTGGCTGCAGGCCCACGTCGACCTGTACCGTGCGCTGGGCGGGGGCTGGCAGCAATGACAACCATGGAGGAGGGAACATGATCAAGATCGGAATCATCGTCGGGAGCACCCGGCCGGGCCGTAAGGCGCTGGACGTGGCGCGCTGGGTACTGGACATCGCGGGCATGCGTGCGGACGCCGTGTTCGAGCTGGTCGACATCCAGGATTTCAACCTGCCGCTGCTGGACGAGCCGGTGCCGCCATCGCTGGGGCAGTATTCCCAGCCGCACACCAAGGCCTGGGCCGCCGCCATCGCCGGCTTCGACGGCTTCGTGTTCGTCACGCCCGAGTACAACCACGGCACGTCCGGCGCGCTGAAGAACGCCATCGATTTCCTGTACAAGGAATGGAACAACAAGGCCGCGGGATTCGTCGGCTACGGCAGCGCGGGCGGCTCGCGCGCCATCGAGAGCCTGCGCCTCGTGATGGGCGAGCTGATGGTGGCCGACGTGCGCGCGCAGGTGATGCTGTCGCTGCGTACCGACTTCGAGAATTACACGACCTTCAATCCGGCCGAGCACCACGAGCAGTCCGTGGATGCGATGCTGGACCAGGTCGTGGCGTGGAGCCGGGCGCTCAGGACGTTGCGGCCGGATGCGCCTGTCACGTCTGCGGATGCGCCGCAGGCTGGCCAGCGCATGGGCAGCCAGTGATCGTTTGGCGGCGGCGTTACAATCGCCGCCCATGACTGATTTATCACCATCCACCAAGCGCGCCACGTGCGCCGCCTGCCTGCGCGCGCAGAGCGCCTGCATCTGCCACTGGGTGCGGCCGCTGTCCAGCCGCGTCGACCTGTTGATCCTGCAACATCCGCTCGAGGTGCGCAATGCCAAGAACAGTGCGCGGCTGCTGCATCTCTGTTTACCTGGCAGCCGCCTCGAAGTGGGCGAGGCGTTTCCTGACTTGCACGCGCTGTTGTACGCGGATGGGCGCGTGCCGGTGCTCTTGTATCCCGAAACACCCGGCTACGCGCCGCCCGTACTCGAACCCGTGCCGCCGGAGCGGCTGCGGCTCGTCGTACTGGACGCCACGTGGCGCAAGAGCCGCAAGATGCTTCACGTAAATCCGGAGCTGCAACGTCTGCCCCGGTTGGCGCTGCACGACGTACCTGCGTCGGCTTATCGGATTCGCAAGGCGCACGCGCCGCACCAGTTGTCGACCCTCGAAGCGGCCGCGCTGGCGCTGGCCCAGATGGAAGGCGACGCCGACCGATACCGGCCTCTACTGCAGGCGTTTGACGGTTTTGTGCAACAACAAGCTGCTCATTTTTTGCGCTTGAACCCATCCTGAGATCGGCGTACTATACTGTATAAACATACAGTACTTAAGGAGCGCCGTGTGAATCGGGTCAACAAAGCAAACGCAAGTCGGGCGGTCAGCCAGGTGATGTTGCCGTTCCCGCAAAAGTCCGCCGAGGTCGTGCCCCTAAGTGGGCCAATGAGCGGGCCGTTGAAAGGTCGTGGCGCCGTCACCAATATTCAAGGCCGGTACGAAGTGAACGGCCGCGAGCGGTTCGACGACGGCTGGACCGTGCCAGGCGTAAAGGACGAGGCACCGGCGCCCCTGAAGACGACCGTCACGGACGAGATCGCGAAATCGATCCTCAGCCGCAACACGTCGCCCGATATCCCGTTCAGCGTGTCGCTGAACCCGTACCGTGGCTGCGAGCACGGCTGCATCTACTGCTTCGCGCGGCCCACGCACGCCTATCTCGGCCTGTCGCCGGGCCTGGATTTCGAGAGCCGTTTGTACGCCAAGGTGAACGCGGCCGACCTGCTGCGGCGCGAGCTGGCGCGGCCGGGCTACGTCCCCGAAAACATCGCCATCGGCGTCAACACCGACGCCTATCAACCGTGTGAGCGCGAGCGCCGCCTCACGCGCGAGGTGCTGGAAGTGCTGGGCGAGTGCAACCACCCGTACGGCCTGATCACGAAGTCGTCGCTGATCGAGCGCGACATCGACCTGATCGCGCCGATGGCCGAAAAGGGCCTGGCCTGCGCCGCGATCACGTTGACGACGCTGGATGGCGAAATCTCGCGCACGCTCGAGCCCCGCGCGGCCGCGCCCGCCCGCCGCCTGCGCGCGATCCGCACGCTGACGGAAGCCGGCATCCCCGTCAGCGTGAGCGTCGCGCCGATCATCCCGTTCATCACGGAACCGGAAATCGAGCGCATCCTGGAAGCCGCGAAGGACGCCGGCGCCGTGGGTGCCCATTACACGGTGCTGCGCATGCCGTGGGAAGTGAACCCGCTGTTCCAGCAATGGCTGCACGCCCACTTCCCCGACCGCGCCCAGCGCGTGATGAACCGCATCCGCGACATGCGCGGCGGCAAGGACTACGACAGCGACTTCAGCAAGCGCATGACGGGCGAGGGCATCTGGGCCGACCTGATCCGCCAACGCTTCACGAAGGCCGTCAAGCGCCTCGGCATGGATGGCTATATGGGACGCTTCCACAAGCTGGACAGCTCGCAGTTCAAGCGGCCGCTCGTGGTGCCGAAGACGATCGTCAGGCCGGCCAGCGCGGCGGCGGCGCAGATGGATCTGTTTTAAACGTTCGCCGTCGCGTCCGACGGCGTCAGCGACAGCACGTGCGCCGCGACCGGGCGCCCGTGCAGGTTGAGGCGGTTGCGTGCAAGGCATTCGTGGACGGCCCCGGCCTTGCGGGCGACGCCGAGGCTGGGCAGGTTGCCGTCCGCGACGACGATCTCGACCCTTGACTGGCCCAGGTGCTCGAACGCATGACGCGACAGTGCCCGGATGGCCGCCAGTGCCGCGCCCCGGCCCTGGGCCGAGCCGCGGACCCAGTAGCCGAGGTTGCAGAAGCCGTGCAGGCGGTTGAACTGGTTCAGGCCGGCCGCGCCGACGTAGCGTTGCCCGTCCGGCTCGAAAATGCCGAACTCGTGCGCGCTGCCGTCGGCCCGCGCGGCATCGCAGAACGCGATCCACGCCAGCGCGTCGGCATCGTCGTAGGCGGCATGGGCCCAGGGCATCCACGGACCGAGGCTCGCCATCGATTCGCGGACGGCGGCCGCCATCGCCGGCGCGTCGTCCGGGACGAGGGGGCGCAGCAGGAAACCGTCGGCATGGATGGGCTGTGTCATGTCGGCATGATAACCGGTCAGTTGTAGGGATGCTGGCTCTCGGCTACGATTGCGTTCTTTTTTCGGCAATCGGCAGGCGGGATATGGTGGAGCAGGACAGCACGGTGCAGCGCGTCGTCTTCGTGGGCGCGGAATCGACGGGCAAGTCGACGTTGTCCGAATACCTGGCGCGTGCCTACGAGACGGTCGCGGTGCCCGAGATCGGCCGCTTCATCTGGGAAGAAAAACAGGGCAGGCTGGGACCGGACGACTACGTCGAGATCGCCGTCAAGCACCGCGCCGCGGAGGACGCCGCCTTGGCGCAGGCGCGGCGCTGGCTGTTCGTCGACACGAATGCGCTGACGACACTGCTGCTGGGCATCGAGTTCCACCAGGTCGGCGATCCGCCGCCGGCCGAGCTGCTGCGCTGCGCCGACGAGTGCCGGGCCCGCTATGCGCACACCTTCGTCTGTGCCGATGACATTCCATACGAAGAACAGGACGTGCGCGAGAACGAGGCATGGCGTGGACGCATCCAGCAACTCGTGCTGAAGGATCTCGACGCGCGCCGCATCCCGTACACGGTCGTGCAAGGCAGCGTGGAAGAACGGGCGCGCCAGGTGCGGCGCGTGCTCGATAAGGCTGCTTAGACGATCGTGCCCGGCAGTTCGATGCCGTGCAGGCGCCGGAACAGCTTCAGCGCGAACCCGTCCGTCATCCCGGAAATATAGTCGGTGGCCCCGAGCAGGCGCGCGTACGGCGTCGCGCCGCGGCTGAATTGCTGCGGGATGATTTGCGCGATCTTGCGGTCGGCTGCCGTTCGGTCTCCTTCCGGCTTGACGAGCGCCGGCACGATCTTCCCGAGCAGGCCGCCAAGGATCTCGAAGCCGGCCGCCTCGATCTGCAGCACGGACGGCGTCGCATAGATGCGCTCGCGCGACAGCCGTGCGATCGCCTTCAGCTCGGGCGCGAAGCGCGACGCGCCGGCGAGGTCCTGTTCGAAGCGGCCTTCCATGATGGCGTCGTAAGACTCACGGAACACCTCCAGCGCGGCGCCGATGAGATGGCCGATGGCGCGGGCGCGCAGGTATTCCACGCGGCCCGTGTCGTCTGCCAGCTGCCGGTACGACGGGCTCTCGGCCGCACCGCCCGGAAAGGCGAGGGGCCACAGTAGCGCCCGCGCTTCGTCGAAGGACACGCGACCCAGCCGGTGGCCGTCTTCCAGGTCGACGATGCCGTAGCAGATGTCGTCCGCGGCCTCCATCACGAAGGCGAGGGGATGGCGCGTCCAGGCGCCCGGGCTCTTGCACACGAGGCCGACCTGGGTGGCGACCCGTTCGGCCGTCGCCGCGTCGTCCGCGAAGTAGCCGAATTTCTTCTCGCTGATCTTGTCCTTCGCCGACGGCAGGTCGGACGCGCGCGGATATTTCATGAACGCCGCGAGCACGGCATAGGTGAGCTGGAAGCCGCCATGGTCGACGGCATTCTGCAGGCGCGTGACGAGGCGAAAGCCCTGGGCATTACCCTCGAAACGCAGGAAATCCTGGCGTTCGCGCTCGGTCAGGTCCACGAGCCAGTGCTGCGCGTGCTCGGCGAACCACGACTGGATCGCGGCCTCGCCCGAGTGGCCGAACGGCGGGTTGCCGATGTCGTGGGCGAGGCAGGCGGCGGCCACGATACTGCCGAAATCCTGCGGCGCCATCGACAGCGCGGGTTCGCGCTCCTTGATGAATTCGCCGCACAGCATGCCCAGCGAGCGCCCCACCGACGACACCTCGATGCTGTGCGTGAGGCGCGTGCGCACGTAATCGCTGTCCGACAGCGGAAACACCTGCGTCTTGTCCTGCAGGCGCCGGAACGCGCTCGAATACACGAGCCGGTCCCAGTCGCGCATGTATTCCGTACGGCTGCCGCCGTCGCCCCGGTCGTCCTCGCGGCCCAGGCGCATCGTCGACACCAGGCGGTCCCATTCCATTGGCATCCATCTCTCCATAACTATTTCGGCGGCCCAGTGTAGCGCGTTCGCACAAATAAACAGTTGACAGTATCAACTTTCATGTATATCTTAAGATGTATCTTACGATATAAGGAAGCGATCATGCCACACCACCATCCACATCACCATCACCACCACCATCATCACGACCACGAGCACGCAGGGTTCGCGCCGCACCACCGGCACGGCCCCGGCGGTCCCGGCGGCCACCATGGCCGGGGCCGCGGTCCGGGCGGATTCGGCTTTTCCGACGACGGCGGCCCGCCGCGCGGACGCAAGCTGTCGTCGGACGACCTGCAATTGCTGTTGCTGGCCCTCATCGCCGAACAGCCCAGCCATGGCTACGAGCTGATCCGCGCATTGGAAACGCGCTCGGGCGGTTTCTACGTGCCGAGCCCCGGCATGATGTATCCAGCGCTGGCCGCGATGGAAGACCTGGGCTGGGTGACCATCGAGCTCGAAGGCACACGCAAGCGTTATGCACTGTCTGACGACGGCCGCGCCCACCTGGACGCGAACCGCGAACACGTCGACATGCTGCTCGCCCGGCTGCAGGAAGCCGCGCGCAAGATGGAGCTGATGCGCAGCGCGCTCGCCGAAGGGGAAGAGGGACCGGGCGGACGTGGTCCGTTCAGCGCCGAGCTGCATGACGCGCGTCACGCGCTCAAGCGCGCGCTGGCGTCGCGGGCCGGCGCGTCCGCCGAGGAGCAGCAGCGCATCGCCGCGATCCTGGCGCGGGCGGCGGCCGAGATCGAGCAGGGCGGCGGCGAAGGCTGACGTTCAGCGCGCGAGCGCGCCGGGCAGCCGTCGCGCCATGCCTCGACGCATGCGCAAGCCCGGACGCTCGACCGCCACGTACAGCAGCGCGGCCACGGCCAGCGAGATCCCGTTGTACAGGGCGAACGCGGCGAGCGGCGCGTGCGCCGTCAAGTCGCCCGCCACGCCGTCGAGCCACGCGTACACCTGGCGATGCGTCAGGTACAGGCTGAACGCGAGCAGGGCAAGCGTCCGCACGCCCGGCAGCGCCCGCCGCCCGAGCGGCGTGCGCGGACTCAGCACGCCGAGCAACAGGCAGGCACAGCCGAGGGCCACGAGCGGAAAGAGAAAAACGGCGCCGCCATGGCCAAGTGGATCGACGCGCGTGGCCGCAACGAGCAGCGCCAGGCCTGCGCCAAGCAGTAGCCACCCGTGGGACAGCACGCGGATCCACCAGGCCGGACGAAACGCGCGCAAGGCAGCGAGCAGGACCCCGGCCAGCAACCCGTCGAGCCGCGTCCACGTCGGGCTGTAGATCGTGCCGACGTAGCCCGCAACGGCGCGCGCCGCGTCGCCGCCCGGCGCGAGATGGGGTGCGATGGCATGCCGCCATTCCCAGTCGCGCAGCAGCATGCCGGCACCGAACAGCAGGGCGGCGCCGGCGCCTGTCGCGAGCACACCCGGCATGCGTCCGCGGCGTGCCAGCCGCCACGCGGCAAGTGGAAACAGCAGGTAGAAATGCTCTTCGACGCACAGCGACCACGCATGGGAATAGGCCCGTTGCGTGAGGTGCTCGGGCAGGACGTTCATCGTAAACGTGAGGAATTGCCAGACGGGCGGCATCGCGTCGGCTTCGCGCCATGCCGGCAGCGCGAGATAGAGCGCCAGCACCGCCAGGTAGGCCGGCAGGATGCGCCACGCGCGGCCGACGACGAAGCCGGTCCAGTCGGGCATGCGGCCTGCGGCCAGGTCGCGCAGTACCGGCCAGCCGATCAGGTAGCCGCTGAGCACGAAGAACAGGTCGACGCTCATCCAGCCATGCTGTCCGGGGCCGGGGACATCGATACCGTGGCTGGACAGGTGGTACAACATGACGATGACGATCGCGAGTGCGCGCAGCAGGTCGAGGCCGGGCGCGCGGGACGACGGCAGAGGAGGTGTGAGGGTGGGCGATGGAGGCATGGCGCGCCAGTCTACCCGAGCACCAGGCGCTAACGCTCAACAATCGTCACCGCTTCGCCGGAAAGTGCGTAGGCGGGCGCGCCGGGCATGTCGTATGCTGGCGCCGACTCCATTCCTCCTGTTCACATCATGTCCCGCGATGCCATCGTCGATACCAGCAAACTGTTGAGCTACGTCCTGCGCCACCGCCCGGACAGCATCGGCCTGCAACTCGACGCCAACGGCTGGACCGACGTCGACATGCTGCTGCAGCGCCTGGCCGAACACGGCAAGCCGGTCGACCGTGAGTTGCTGGAACGCGTGGTCGCCGACAACGACAAGCAGCGCTTCGAATTCGACGCCGGCCGCACCCGTATCCGCGCCAGCCAGGGCCACTCGGTCCAGGTCGACCTGGCGCTCCAGCCGGCCCAGCCTCCGGACGTGCTGTACCATGGCACGGCGAGCCGCTTCCTCAAATCCATCCTCGCGTCCGGCCTGCGCGCCGGCAACCGCCAGCACGTGCACCTGTCGGGTGACGTCGACACGGCCCGGCGCGTCGGCGCACGCCATGGCTTCCCCGTCATCCTGCACGTCGACACGGCCCGCATGCGCGCGGACGGCGCCGTGTTCTACCGCTCGGACAACGGCGTGTGGCTGACCGGTCCCGTGGCGCCGCGCTACCTGCGCGTACTGGACGGGAGCCGCAACGACGCGGAATGACGGTCGGTCAGCGCTCGTTGGTCGCGGCGGCCACCAGTTCGGCCGTCTCGGCCGCGCCCATCCTGCGGGCCGCGTCGAGGATGGCGTTGCCGTCCGCGTCCAGGCGGAACGGGTCGGCGCCGCGCGCCAGCAGCAGGCGGACGATATCCCCGCGGTTGAACATGGCGGCGAACATCAGCGCCGTCTTGCCGTTCGGGCCTGCATTGTCGACCGCCGCGCCGTGGTCCAGCAGCAGGGTCGCGATCGTCAGGTCCCCCTTGAAGGCGGCGCCGGCGAGCGGGGTCTGGCCGGCGTCGTTCATGATTTCCGGATCGGCGCCGTGTTCCAGCAGTACCCGGGCCGCGTCCGCATGGCCGTGGTAGCAGGCCAGCATCAACAGGCTGTCGCCGCGCTCGTTGCGCAGGTTGGGCGGCAGGCCCTGGCCCAGCAGCGTCGCGAGTTCGCCGGCCTCGCCGGTGCGCGCGAAGTGGAAGACCTTGCGCACGAAGGCCAGCGTGTCTTCGTCCAGTTCGCTGGCCGATGGCGGGTGAGGCGGTGGTTGCATCGTGGTCTCCTGTTCGTGAAAGCTCGACAGGATTAGAACATAAAGCCGCCGCGCGCACGGCAGCGCCGGATTCGCGCAATATCAAACCCGGCGTTGGAACTCTTCCAGGTGCCGTTCGATCTCAAACACGTGCGGGTCGGGCTTGCCGAGTGCGCGCAGGGCCTTGGCCAGTTCCAGCAGGTATTCGCTGTTCGGTCCGCTCGGGCCGCGCGCGGTGGCGATCTGTAGCGCAATGTCGCGCTCGGGCGCCGGGCCGAGGTAGGCCGCATTCTCGTGCGTGGCGATGTACACGAGGCCTTCGGTCGTGGCGCCGTCATCGAAGCGGATGTCGGTCGCCAGGCGCAGGTAGCCGTTCTTTTCGCGGTAGTCGAGGTGCGCGAATTCCTCGGGCGTGACGAGGTAGGCCATGCCGTGGCACGTCGCGCCCGGGTCCGGCACCAGGGTCACGACGCGGCCCGGCGCCGTCTCGGTGCCGCGGTGGTCGTGCGAGCCTTGCCAGAAGCGCCGCGTCCACCCCGTGATGCTGGCGGGGCGCCGCTCGAGGTACGGGAAGTCGGCCTTGAAGATGAGGGAGCCGTAGCCGAACAGCCAGACGCTGGCGTGGTTGGCGAACCTGTCCATGCGCTGGTTGATCGCGATGGTGTTATGGGACATCGATGAAAGGACGTTGCGTGGAGGAAGCTGCATTCTAGCGCGGCCGTTCGGCGGCGTCAGGCGCGTGGCCGCAATGCGCCCGCGGGATTGTCGGCCGCGCCGACCCAGTCGAACAAGAACGCGATGAAGGCGGCCGCGGCCGGCGACAGCGACCGCTGCTCGCGCGTGTAGACGAAGAAGCGGCGCGTCAGCACGGGGGCGTCGAGCGGCAGCATGTGCAGGCCGTGCAGGCGCACGAGCGGCGCGGCGTACGGCATGCAGATCGTGACGCCCAGGCCGGACGCCACCATGGCCAGCGCGGTGGTCATGTACGTGACCTCGTGGGCCGGGCGCAACGTCAGTTCGCGCAGCGGGTCCGCGCTGCCGCCCTTGCCGGTTTTGCCATCGCCGCCGCCACTGCCCATGTCCGCCAGCAGCCGCTCCGTGAACTGGCCGCGCAGGGTGATCAGCGGATGCGCGGCCAGGTCGCCCCATCCGAGCCGGCGGCGCTTCGCCAGCGAATGATCGGGCGGCACCACCGCCTCGAACGGCATTTCCATCAGCTCGCGCGCTTCCAGTTGCGGCGCGTTGTCGCGTTCGGGGCCGATGCCGAAGTCCGTCTCGCCGGACAACACGCGCGTCGTGACGGCCTCGACCGGCGAATCGGACAGGCTGATGCGGATGTCCGGATAGTGTGTGCGCCACGCGGCGATCACCTGGGGCAGCAGGGTGCAGGCCATCAACTGGGGCACGGCCACGCGCACAATGCCTTTTCGTAGCTGCGCCTGGTCTGCAATGTTCGCAAGCGCACGGTCGAGATCATCGATCATCTGGCTGAATAGGGGATACAGTTCGTTCCCCGTTTCGGTCAGGGCGATACGCCGCGTACTGCGGTCGACGACGCGGACGCCGAGCGTTTGTTCCAGCTCTTTGATCAAACCGGACAAGGCCGACTGTGTAACGTGCATGTATTGCGCGGCCAGCGTAAAGTTACCGGTCTTTGCCAGGGCAACGAACGCGCGCATCTGGCGCAGGGTGGGATTCATCAGAAAGTCCGATAAATAGAGCGGAAAATATTGTTTGTATGATAGTCCGTTTTACTTTTTAATGGCGGAAACAGTAAATCTTTGAAGGAAACGCCATGAAACTCGCTACCCTGAAATCGGGCGGCCGCGACGGTACACTCGTCGTCGTCAGCCGGGACCTGGTCACCTGCCAGGCCGTCCCCAAGGTTGCCCGCACCCTGCAGCAGGCGCTGGACGACTGGGACCACGTCGCGCCGAAGCTGCGCCAGGTGTACGAGGAGCTGAATGCCGGCACGGCCGCCGGGGCGGAATCCTTCATCGAGGAAGAGTGCGCGTCGCCGCTGCCGCGCGCATTCCAGTGGGCCGACGGCTCCGCCTACATCAACCACGTGGAACTCGTGCGCAAGGCGCGCGGTGCCCAGGTGCCGCCGTCGTTCTATACGGATCCGCTGATGTACCAGGGCGGCTCGGATTCCTTCGTCGGGCCGTGCGATCCGATCGCCGTGCTGTCCGAGGAGTGGGGCGTCGACCTGGAAGCGGAAGTGGCGGTCGTCACGGGCGACGTGCCGATGGGCGCCACCGTGGAGCAGGCGGCCCGGGCCATCCGCCTCGTCATGCTGGTCAACGACGTCTCCCTGCGCAACCTGATACCGAAAGAACTGGAAAAAGGCTTCGGCTTCTTCCAGTCCAAGCCGGCCAGCGCGTTCTCTCCGGTGGCCGTGACGCCGGACGAGCTCGGCGATGCCTGGCGCGACAGCAAGCTGCACCTCCCGCTGCAGGTGACCCTGAACGACCAGCCGTTCGGCCGTCCCAACGCGGGCGACGACATGACGTTCAGCTTCGCGCAATTGATCGCGCATGCCGCGAAGACGCGCGAACTGGCAGCCGGTTCCATCATCGGCTCGGGCACGGTGTCGAACAAGCAGGGCGGCTTGCATGGATCGAGCATCGCCAACGGCGGCGTGGGCTATTGCTGCCTGGCGGAGCTGCGTATGTACGAGACGATCGAACAGGGCGCGCCAGGCACGCCTTTCCTGCGCTTCGGCGATACTGTCCGTATCGAGATGCTCGATGCCGACGGCGCAAGCGTGTTCGGTGCCATCGACCAGGAGGTAGCACACTATCACGGGAGGAAGGAATGAAGCTCTATACCTATTTCCGCAGTTCGGCCGCATACCGGGTGCGTATCGCGCTCAACCTGAAAGGGCTGAAGTACGACGCGGTTCCGGTGCACCTGTTGCGTGGCGGCGGCGAGCAGCTGCAAGAGAACTACGTCAAGATGAATCCCAGCGGTCTCGTCCCCACCTTCCAGGACGACTACATCACGCTGACCCAGTCGATGGCCATTCTCGAATACCTCGAGGATGAATACCCGCGGGTGCCGCTGCTGCCGAAGGATGCCTCCGGCCGCGCCCGCGTGCGCGAGCTCGCGCAAATTATTGCCTGCGACATCCATCCTGTGAACAACCTGCGCGTGCTGCGCTACCTCGTCAAGGACCTCGGCCTGTCGGAAGAGATCAAGACGCAGTGGTACCGCCACTGGCTCGTGGGCGGCCTCGAGGTGCTGGAGAAGCACCTGGCACGCGACCCGAGCGCGGGCCCGCTGTGCCACGGCTACCTGCCGACGATCGCCGACTGCTTCCTCGTGCCGCAGGTGTTCAATGCCCAGCGTCACGGCATCGACATCTCGGTCTATCCGAACATCGCGCGCATCAACGCAACGTGCGTCGAGCTGCCCGCCTTCGTGGCGGCGCATCCGTCCAACCAGCCGGACGCCGAGTAAACGCAGCCGGCTGATCGACGACGCGGTGCTGTTCAGTGCCGCGTCTGCGAGCCCAGGGCCGAGCGATCCGGCTCGGCCGGCGTCGAGATCTCTTCCAGCGTATGGTCGATGCCGGCCGAGTGCTTGGCCGCCATGTCGCCCAGCGAGACGATGCCGATCACCTCGTGCGACTGTTCGTCGACGACGGGCACGCGGCGGATCTGCACGTCGCCCATCTGGCCCAGCACCTCGTCCACCGTCTGGTTCGGCGCGCAGGTGCGTACGTCGGTGCTCATCACGTCGCCCACGCGCGTCTCGCCCGGGGCCTGGCCGGCCGCCGTCGAGCGGACCGTGATGTCGCGGTCGGTGATCATGCCGACCAGCTTCTGGCCATCGAGCACGGGGATCGAACCCACGTTCAATTCATCCATCATCTGCGCGGCGCGCTGCACGGTTTCCTGCGGCGAAATGCTTTGCACGTCGCGGGTCATCACATCCTGAATGGTCTGCATTTGAAGCTCCTCCTGATGTTCACACGGCGATGCATGATGCACGCTTTCGCAAAGATCGGACGCTACGTTGAATTGCGGAACAGCCCGTGAA
>CBIHQW010000043.1:0-24961 GCA_966212285.1 Massilia kyonggiensis | reverse complement strand
CGAAACCGCCGATGCCGCCGGCCTTCATCGCGAGGATCTCGCGTTCCAGCTCGGATTTTTCGACGGCGGGACCGAACCACCACCAGCGCATCATGGGGCGCGCGTCGGGCGGCGGGGCTTGCAGGTGCCGGGCGACGTCGGCGAACGTCGCGGATGGCCCGGCCGCGTGCGCGGCGAACGCACACGACAGCGCGAGCGCCAATAAAGGCTTCCTCATGCGGGAGACTCCGGGAACGGGTGAACGACGGTTCTTGCGTTTAAACGATCCCGCTGCCGCTCGCCCCCGCCTTGGCCGGCCGCGCGCTTGCCACCTTGTCCCGATACCCGCTGGCCCGATAGCACGCGACCGGATCCGCCGCACCGCCGGAACGCACGCGCGCCATCGCGAGGATGGGCGACACGTCCGTGCGGAACGCCTGCTTGAGCGCCTGCGCCGACAGCAGCGCGTCGTTCGCTTCCTGCAGTCCGGCCAGTTGCGCGCGGTCGACGAGTGCGGCCTGTACGTACGCGCGCTGGACTTCCACCGCGCTGTTCATCAGGCTTTCCACCGGGTCGGTCACGTTGTGCGACTGGTCCAGCATGTAGGCCGGCTTGAACGCCGGACCTTCGCGCAGCGCGGCGTCGGCCAGCTCGTTGAAGACCAGGAACAGCTGGAACGGATTGATCGAACCGGAATCGAGGTCGTCGTCGCCGTATTTGCTGTCGTTGAAGTGGAAGCCGCCCAGCTTGCCGAACTGCGCGAGGCGCGCGACGATCATTTCGATGTTCGTGTTCGGCGCGTGGTGGCCCAGGTCGACGAGGCATTTCGCCTTCGGCCCCAGCGTCGTCGCGCACGCGAAGCTCGTGCCCCAGTCGGCGATGGTCGTCGCATAGAACGCCGGCTCGAACAGCTTGTGTTCGATGAAGACGTTCCAGTCGTCCGGCAGCGCCGCATAGATTTCGCGCATGCTGTCCAGGTAGCGCTCCAGCGCGCCGCGCAGGTTGTGCTGGCCGGGGAAGTTGGCGCCGTCGCCGACCCACACCGTCAGCGCCTTCGACCCGAGTTCGCGCCCCAGTTCGATGCATTCGATGTTGTGCTTCACGGCCTGCGCGCGCGTGGCGCTGCCCTGCGCCGTCAGGCTGCCGTATTTATACGTGTGTTCCTGGTCCTGCTGGTCCTGGAACGTGTTCGAGTTGACGGCGTCAAATGCCAGTCCCAAACTGTCCGCCTTCTGGCGCAGCTCTTTCGCATCCGTCGGTCTGTCCCACGGGAAGTGCGGCGACACGGCCGGCGTGGCGCGGGTCAGCTGGTTGATGACGGCGCAGTCGTCCAGTTTTTCGAACACGTTGCGCGGTTCGCCGCGGCCCGGGAAGCGTGCGAAGCGGGTGCCGCCCGTGCCCACGCCCCAGCTGGGGACCGCGACCGCGAAGCGCTGCGCGAGGGCCGTCAATGCCTCGATATCCTGGCCGCGGCGGGCCAGCATGCCGCCCAGTGCGTCGTAGTCGGCTTCAAGCTGGGACGCCAGCTTGGCGTTATGGTCGGCCACCAGACCGGCATCGATGAGAGTCGTCATGTAGTCTCCTGTCGTCGTCGGCACCGCGCCCTGCGGTGCCGCTGTTCTTCTGAATGATTATTATCGCGTGAACGCCGCCGCGTTGCCCGCATCGACGTTCAGCACGTTGCCCGTGCTCTTGCCCGATTTTTCGCTGGCGAAGAAGTACACGGCTTCCGCGATGTCTTCCGGGAACACGCTCTTCTTGAGCATGCTGCGCTTGCGGTAGAACTCTTCCACGTCGTCCGTGTCGATCTTGTTCGACGCGGCGCGTTCTTCTTTCCACTTGCCGTCCCAGATGCGCGAGCCGCGGATGACGGCGTCCGGATTGACGACGTTGACGCGGATGCCGTGCTCCGCGCCTTCCAGCGCGATGCAGCGGGCCAGGTGGATCTCGGCCGCCTTCGCCGTGCAGTACGCCGACGCGCCGCTTGACGCGACGAGACCGTTCTTGCTGCCCACGAAGACGATGCTGCCGCCCAGCTTCTGCTGCTTCATGATCTGGAACGCGTTGCGCGATACGAGGAAGTAGCCGGTGACGAGGATGTCCTGGTTGCGCTTCCAGACTTCCAGCGACGTCTCGTCCAGCGGTGCGGCCGAGGCGATGCCCGCGTTGGAGACGAGCAGGTCGACGCCGCCGAAGCGCAGCGCCGTGGCGGACAGGATGCCGCCCACCTGCTCCTCGCTCGTGATGTTGGCCTGCACGGTCGCCACGTTGTCCTTGCCGGCGACCTTGACGAGATTCTCCTTCGCGCCTTCCAGCGCTTCGGCATCGATATCGGTCAGCATCACGCATGCGCCTTCCTGCAGCAGCTGGCGCGCCACGGCCTGGCCGATGCCGCCCGCGCCGCCCGTCACGACGGCGATGCGGCCCGCGAGGCTCTTCGGCTTCGGCATGCGCTGCAGCTTCGCTTCTTCCAGCAGCCAGTATTCGATGTCGAACGCTTCCTGCTCCGGCAGGCCGACGTATTCGTCGACGCCGTTCGCACCGCGCATCACGTTGATCGCGTTGACGTAGAATTCGCCGGCGATGCGCGCCGTCGCCTTGTCCTTCGCGAACGACAGCATGCCCACGCCCGGGATCAGGTAGATGATCGGATTGGCGTCGCGGATCTTCGGCGACGTCGCGCGCTTGCAGCGCTCATAGTACGCGGTGTAATCCGCGCGGTAATCGGAGAGCGCCTGATCGAGGCTGTTCACGAGACGGTCGAAATCCGGCGCGGCCGGGTCGAAGTCCAGCACCAGCGGACGGATCTTCGTGCGCAGGAAGTGGTCGGGACAGGACGTGCCCAGCGCCGCCAGCGGCGCGAGGTCGGCGCTGCAGACGAATTCCAGCACGGCGTCGGAATCGTCGAAGTGGCCCAGCTTGAACTCCTGCTGGCTGATCTTCCCGCGCAGCAGCGGCATCAGTCGGGCGACGAGGTCTGCGCGGGCTTCGGCGGCCAGCGGCTGGGCGACCTGGCCGCCGAACACGGGCTGCTTCACGTTCGCGGCCAGCCATTCCTCGGCGCGCTTGATCATCGCGAGCGTCGTCTCGTAGCACGACCTGGCGGTATCGCCCCACGTGAACAGGCCGTGGCCTTCGAGGATGATGCCCTTCAGCTGCGGCTGTTCCCGCGACAGCTTTTCCAGTTTCAGGCCGAGGTCATAGCCCGGGCGCTGCCACGGCAGCCAACCCAGTTCGCCTTCGAAGATCTTCTCGGTCAGCGCGCGGCTGTTCCTGCAGGCGGCGATCGCGATCACCGCATCCGGATGCATGTGGTCGACGTGCCGGCGGTCGATGTAGGCGTGCAGCGGCGTGTCGATCGACGCGGCGCGCGGGTTCAGGTCGAACGTACAGTGCGGCAGGTAGCCGACCATCTCGTCCTCGTGTTCCAGGCCGCGGTAGCGCTGTTTGAGCGCCTGCAGCTTGTCCATGTACAGGGTCGAGAAGCCGTCCAGTTTGATCGAACCCAGGTCGCCGCCGGAACCCTTCACCCACAGCACGTCGACCTGTTCGCCTGTGAGCGGATCCGTCATGACGATCTTGGCCGACGTATTGCCGCCGCCGAAGTTCGTGATGCGCAGGTCGGAACCGAGCAGGTTGGAACGGTACAGCAGCAGTTCAGGTTCGCTCAGCGTGGCGGCGTGCTGGTCATCCCAGCGCGACGTGATCGGTTCCTTGTGCGTGGTGTCGCTCATTGCACCCATAAATAGGTCTCCATGTGTTTGCGTTGTGTGTCGCCCGCGCCGTGGATCACGGTCGCGGCATCGGGCACAGTAGAATTCAGCGGCCCAAGCAGTGTCAACGCGGAATCGATCAACATCGTGACCAAGAGCGATTTAATCACGCGGTTGATCGAAACGCTCGTTTGGGCGCCGTTCGCGGGTCAAATAATCAATCGTTTGATCATTTAACGATTGACGACCTTTCAACTCCTCATTACTCTTTTTCCCAGACAGCGCGACCTCCGGGTACGACGCCGTCACGCCGCACAACTACATAAACGGCATACAGGAGGAGACTATGGTGAATCACAAACGCCGCAAGCGTTTGCTGAAGCTGCTCGCCGAGCACCAGACGGCGACGGTCCAGCAGCTCGTCGAATGGCTCAACGCGTCACCGGCCACGGTCCGGCGCGACATCAGCTGGCTCGCAGCCCGCAACCTGCTCACCCGCACCCGCGGGGGCGCCGAGAACCTGCTTCCCAAGAAGCGCCAGTTCCCGCTGTCGAGCGAAACGTTCCAGAACAATATCCAGTGCTACGCCGCCCGCAAACGGGCCATCGCCCGCCACGCGGCCGGCATGTGTACTGACGGCGAAACGATCATCATCAACGGCGGCACGACGACGTTCATGATGGCCGAGTTCCTGGCCGACAAACACCTCAAGATCCTGACCAATTCGTTCCTGATGGCGGAGCGCCTGCTCGTCTCGAGCGAGAACGAGATCATCGTCCCCGGCGGGAAGGTCTACCGCGAGCAGAACGTGATCCTCTCCCCGTTCGACAACGACATCACCCAGCACCACTACGCCGGCAAGATGTTCATGAGCGTCTACGGCCTGTCGCTGCTCGGCCTGATGGAAGCGGATCCGCTGCTGATCCAGGCAGAGAAGCGCTTGATCAGCCAGGCGGAAGAACTGATCGTGCTGGCCGACAGTTCCAAGTTCGCGCGCAAGGCGGGCCTGATCCTGTGCGGCCTCGATCGCGTCTCGACCGTCATCACGGACACCGGCGCATCCGACAAGGCCGTACAGACGCTCGAGCAGTACGGCGTCAAGGTCGTCACGGTGGAACCGGACGACGTGGCGCCGAACGTCGGCGCGCCTTTTTTTAATCCGCAGTTCGACCTGCAATCGGCCGCGCTGTTCCACCTGGACGCGCAGCTCGACCCGCGTCTGGACGCGCAACTGGAGGCCGCACATTGAAGCTTAAAACCACCCTGCTCGCGCTGGCGGCAGTCGGCGTGCTGGCCGGCGTCGCCGGCTGCGGCGAGAAGAAGCCCGAGAAGACCCGCATCGCGATGGTCGTCAAGAACCTCGGCAACGGCTTCTTCGACGCGGCCCACACGGGCGCCGAGGAAGCGGCGAAACAGCTCGGCAACGTCGAAGTGATCTATACAGGTCCGACGACGCCCAGCGCCGAAGGCCAGATCGAGATCATCAACTCGCTGATCAGCCAGAAGGTCGACGCCATCGTCATTTCGGCGAACGACCCGAACGCGCTGGTGCCGATCGCGAAGAAGGCGATGCAGCGCGGGATCAAGGTCGTCTCGTTCGACAGCGGCCTCGCGCCGGAAGGCCGGCAGATGCAGCTGAATCCGTCGAACGCGGAGCTGATCGGCGAGAAGCAGATCCAGATGGCGGCGGGCGAGATCGGGGGCGCGGGCGAGATCGCGATCCTGTCCGCCTCCGCGCAGGCGACGAACCAGAACATCTGGATCGGCGTGATGAAAAAGGTGCTGGAAAAGCCCGAGTATTCGAAGATCAGGCTGGTGGCCACCGTCTACGGCGACGACCAGTCGGATAAAAGCTACCGCGAGGCGATCGGCCTGCTGCGCAGCCACCCGGACCTGAAGGCGATCATCGCGCCGACCACCGTCGGCATCGTCGCGGCCAGCAAGGCCGTGGCGGACGAGCACCTCGTCGGCAAGGTCTACGTGACGGGCCTCGGCCTGCCGTCCGAAATGGCGGGCCACGTGAAGAGCGGCGCCGTGAAGGAATTCGCGATCTGGAACCCGATCGACCTGGGCTACGCCGCCACGTATGCGGCCGACCAGTTCGTGAAGGGCAAGGCCGAGGCGAAACCGGGTGCCAGCGTGTCCGTCGGACGGCTGGGCAGCGTGACGCTCGATGCCAATGGCGAAGCCGCATTGGGGCCGCCGTTCACGTATAACGCGGACAACGTCGACAAGTTCGCGAAGCTGTTCTAAGCCGTACGTCTCAATCAACAGTCGTTCCCGACTTCGCCGGTCGGGAACGCGATACCCTATGCCAGCTACCCAGACAAACCCGGTCCTCCAACTGACCGGCATCAGCAAACGCTTCAACGGCATCCACGCCCTGAACGGCGTGAACATCACGATCCGCGCCGGCGAATGCATGGCCCTCATCGGCGAGAACGGCGCGGGCAAGTCCACGCTGGTAAAAACCCTCACGGGCATCTACCGGCCGGACGCCGGCACGCTGTCCCTCGACGGCCGGCCCGTGACGTTCGCGAGCCCGCAGGAAGCGATGGCCGCCGGGATCACGGCCGTGCACCAGGAAACCGTCATGTTCGACGAACTCTCGGTCGCCGAGAACATCTACGTCGGCCGCCAGCCCGTACGCGGCGGCCGGATCGACTGGGCGCGGATCGAACGCGAGGCGGAAGCCTTGTTCGCCCGCCTGGAAGTGGCGCTGCCCGTGAAGGCGCGCGTGAAAGACCTGTCGGTGGCACAGCGCCACTTCGTCGAGATCGCGCGCGCCCTCGCCCAGGATGCCCGCGTCGTCATCATGGACGAACCGACGGCCGCGTTGTCGCAGCGCGAGATCCGCGAGCTGTACCGCATCATCGACCAGTTGAAGGCGGCCGGCACCGCCGTCATCTTCATTTCGCACAAGTTCGATGAGATCTTCGAAGTGGCCGACTGCTACACCGTGCTGCGCGACGGCCAGTTCGTGGCCGAGGGCCGCCTGGCCGACATCACCGAACAGGAACTGGTCGCGCTGATGGTCGGCCGCGCCGTGCACCAGGCGTATCCGAAGCTTGATGCCGAGATCGGCGAGCCGCTGCTCGTCGTGCAGAACCTGTCCCACCCCACCGAATTCGACGACGTCGGTTTTACCTTGCGCCGCGGCGAGATCCTCGGCTTCTACGGCCTCGTGGGCGCGGGCCGCTCGGAGGTCATGCAGGCACTGTTCGGCCTCACGCCGGGGGTCTCCGGCTGCGTCACCCTGGATGGCCGCCCCGTGATGGCGCGCTCGCCGAGCGAAGCGATCGGCCTCGGCATCGCCTACGTGCCGGAAGACCGCCAGCACCACGGCGCGCACCTGACGATGCCGATCCAGCACAACATCACCCTGCCGATCCTGTCGCGCATCGGGTTCTTCCTGCGCGGCCGCGGCAAGCAGGAAGCCGCCATCGCGCGCCATTTCGCGGAGCAGCTGGAACTCAAGGCGAGCCACCTCACGCAGCATGTGGCCGAGCTTTCGGGCGGCAACCAGCAGAAAGTCGTCCTCGGCAAATGGCTCGCGACTGATCCGAAAGTGATCATCCTCGACGAACCGACCAAGGGCATCGACATCGGCTCGAAAGCGGCCGTGCACCGCTTCATCAGCCAGCTCGTGGCGCGCGGCCTGTCCGTGATCCTCGTGTCGTCCGAACTGCCGGAAGTGCTGGGCATGGCGGACCGCATCGTCGTCATGCACCACGGCCGCGTGCAGCGCGAATTCCTGCGCGGCGAGGCCACGCCGGAAGCGGTCGTCGCCGCCGCATCCGGCCTGACCATGGAGGCCGCATGAATATCCTCAAACAGCGCGAACCGCTGCTGGCCGCGATGATCGTGCTGCTCCTCGTCGCGGTCGGCCTGCGCGCACCGGTCTTCCTGTCGGCCGGCTCGCTCGCGAACCTCGTCACGGACAGCACGCTGCTCGTGATGCTGGCGCTCACGCAGATGCTCGTCATCGTCACGCGCGGCGTCGACCTGTCCGTCGCCTCGAACCTGGCCCTGTCCGGCATGGTGGCCGCGATGCTGGGTGCGCATTATCCCGGCCTGCCGCTGCCGCTGGTCATGCTGGCGGCGGTCGCCGTCGGCCTCGGACTTGGCCTCGTCAACGGCTGGCTGATCGGCTACCTCGAACTGCCGCCCATCGTCGTCACGCTGGGCACGATGAGCGTCTACCGCGGCGCCGTGTTCGTGCTGTCCGGCGGCGCGTGGGTGTCGGCGCACCAGATGCCGCCCGCTTTCATCGCCTTCCCGCTGGACCGCCTGCTGGGCCTCCCGCACCTCGTGTGGATCGCGGCCGCGACGCTTGCGCTCATGGCCTGGATCGCACGCAGCACCCGTTTCGGGCGCGACCTGTACGCCATCGGCAATGCGCCGCAATGCGCGGGCTACATCGGCATCCCGAGCCACAAGCGCCTGCTCGGAACGTATGCGCTGTCCGGGGGAGTGTCGGGCTTGTGCGGCTACCTGTGGGTGGCGCGTTATGCCGTCGCCTACACGGAGATCGCCTACGGCTTCGAATTCACCGTGATCGCCGCGTGCGTGATCGGCGGGGTCTCCATCGGCGGCGGCGTCGGCACGGTGCTCGGCGCCACCTTGGGCGCGTTGTTTCTCACCGTGATCGGCAACGCGCTGCCCGTGCTGCAGGTGTCGCCGTTCTGGCAGAGCGCCCTCACCGGCCTCGTGATCCTCGTCGCCGTCCTGATCAACGCCCGCGGCGCCGGCCACCGCAGCCGCCAGATCCTGCCGCTGCACGGCACGGGCGCCCAACCCAAACGGAGTGCCGCGTGAACCCGACCACCACGATGCAAACTGAAAAAACGTCGCGCTACACGATCCTCGACCGCGAAACGCCGCGCCTGAAAACGATCCTCGGGCGCTGGGAAAGCCTGCTGGCCATGCTGTTCGTCGCAGTCTTCGTCGCGAACAGCATCGCGCTGCCGCATTTCCTCGACCTGTACAACCTGCTGGACGGTACGCAGAACTTCAGCGAGAAGGCGCTGATCGCACTGCCGATGGCGCTGTTGATCATCTGCCGCGAGATCGACATCTCCGTCGCCGGCACGCTCGCGCTGTCGTCCGTCGCGATGGGTCTAGCGAAAGGCGCCGGCTTCCCGGCCGAAAGCCTGCCCCTCGTCGCGCTGGCCACGGGCACCGCATGCGGCTTCCTGAACGGCGTGCTCGTCACGCGTTTCGCGCTGCCGTCGATCGTCGTCACCATCGGCACCGTGTCGCTGTACCGCGGCCTCGCCAGCGTCGTCCTGGGCGACAAGGCGTTCACCGGCTATCCGCAACTGATGGCCGACTGGGGCCAGGGCTACTTCTTCGGCATCGTGCCGCGCGAATTCGTCGTGCTGCTCGTGTGCGCCGCGCTGTTCGCCGTCCTGCTCCACACGACGAGCTGGGGCCGCCGCATCTACGCCATCGGCAACAACCCGGAAGCGGCACGCTTTTCCGGCATCGCCGTGGACCGCTACCGCCTCGCGCTGTTCATGCTGACGGGCGCGATGGCCGGCCTGGCCGCCTTCCTGCTCACGGGCCGCATCGGCAGCACGCGCCCGAACATCGCCACCGGCTGGGAGCTGGAAGTGATTACGATGGTGATCCTGGGCGGCGTGAGCATCGCGGGCGGCGCGGGCACGATCGCCGGCGTGATGCTGGCCGTGCTCACGATGGGCACCGTCACGTACGGGCTGTCGCTCGCCAACATCCCCGGCATCTACATGACGATCGTCGTGGGCGTGCTGCTGCTCGCGACCATCGCGCTGCCGAAGCTGCTGCGCATGCGGCGCGCACGGAGCGCACGGAGCGCATGATGCCCGACGCCCTGATCGTCCTCGACATCGGCAAGACGAACGCGAAGCTTGCGCTGATCGACGCCGGCGGCAAAGTCCTCTCCGAGCGGCGCCGGCCGAACGCGGTGCTTGCGGATGGACCCTACGCCCACCTCGACACGGACGGCCTGTGGGACTGGCTGCTGGCCACCTGCCGCGCGTTCGCGGCGCTGGCCCGCGTCTCGGCCATCGTGCCCGTCACGCACGGCGCCACCGCCGCGCTGGTCGACGACACGGGCCTCGTGCTGCCCGTGCTGGACTACGAAGCGGAGCTGCCGGGCGTCGACTACGCGGGTCCGTCCTATGACGAAACGCTGTCCCCGCGCCTGCCCGCGGGCCTGAACCTGGGCCGCCAGCTCGCGTGGCTGCAGGCACGCTACCCGCGCGAATTCGCGCGCACGCGGCACATCCTCACGTATCCGCAGTACTGGGCCTGGCGCCTGTGCGGCGTGGCCGCGTCGGAAGCGACGTCGCTCGGCTGTCACACGGACCTGTGGAATCCGCGCACCCAGGCGTATTCGACCCTCGTCGAACGCATGGGCTGGTCCGGCCTGATGCCGCCGCTGGCGCCGGCGCACGCGGCGCTGGGGACGCTGCGCCCCGAAATCGCGGCCGCGACGTGGCTGCCGGTGGATTGCCAGGTCCTGTGCGGCATCCACGACAGCAATGCGTCGCTGCTGCGCTACCTCGGCCGCGCCGAAGGCTCGGTGCTGTCGACGGGCACGTGGATGATCGCCGCGGCTTTCGGCACCGCGCTGGACGGGCTGCGCGAGCGGAATGACATGCTCGCCAACACGAACGCCCTTGGCCAGCCCGTCGCGTGCATGCGCTTCATGGGCGGACGCGAATTCGGCGAACTGGCCGGCGCGCAGCCGGTGACGTGCGGCTTCGACGCCGTCGAACGCCTCGTCGCGCAGGGCACGCTGGCGCTGCCCTGCTTCGCCGCGACGGGCGGTCCGTTCGCGGGCCGCACCGGCAGCATCGAAGGTCCGCCGCCCGCGGACGCGCAGGAACGCTATGCGCTGGCCACGCTGTACTGCGTGCTGATGACGGATTACTGCCTCGACGCGCTGGGCGCTGCGGGACCGCTCGCCGTCGAAGGCAGTTTCACGGCGAACCCCTGGTTCGGCCCCCTGCTCGCGGCGCTGCGTCCGCAGCAGCCGGTGACGTATTCGGACGATGCGAGCGGCACGACGTGCGGGGGCTGGATGCTGCGCTACCGCGACGCGGCGCCGCCGGGGAGCGGTACCGCGATCGCGGCACGTGCGCCCGCCGGGCTCGATGGCTACCGGGCGCGCTGGCGCGCTGCGCTCGCGTAGCGCCGCTTCAATTTCACATCGTTCTGAACTTTCCAACCAAGCAGCCGGATCGTAGAAAACCGTACCCCGTTTCGCCGGCAAGATGTCGCCACGAGTGGCCGTCTGGCGCTCAATCTCAGCAATTGCCAGAGGTTCTGACACCTGATCCGTTGGCCCGATACGCTCAGGGAAGCCTTCTCATACAGGGTCAAGGCTGTCAGGCTTCACGTTCATTACCGCCTCAATCCGGTACCCCTCCGGATCAAGAACGAAGGCTGCGTAGTAGCTATCGCCATATTCCGGCCGAGGCCCTGGTGCACCATTGCACCGTCCACCGTGGCGCAGGGCCGCGGCGTGGAATTCGTGAACCTGAATCGGCTTTGTCGCCGTAAAGGCCAGGTGAAAGCCTTCTCCTGGAACCATCACGTTCTTTGCAAGTTTCAGACACAGCTTATCGTCACCACCTTCATACCCGTAGCCGACAGCTTCGTCGTCAGCAAAGACCTGGGCATACCCCAACGGTTTCAAAACCGCGTCATAGAAGGCGGCGGCCCTGTCGAGATCAGAAACGGCTATGGACAGGTGATGCAGCATATTTTCCTCGTTTGATAAGTCAGCTTCCCGCCGATGGCCGGCCGTCACGGGCGCCGGGTGGGTCGACGTCATGTGATACCGCGGTCCAGGCGCCCGATCAGGTCGGGCAGCGGCAACGGCCGGCAATACAGGTAGCCCTGCATGCACGGCCGGCCGTTCTCGCCGAGGAAGCGCGCCTGCGCCTCCGTCTCGATGCCTTCCGCCACGACCCGCAGGCCCAGGTGGTCGGCCATCGCGAGGATGGTCTGCACGATCGCCGTGCCGTTGGCGTCGTGCGGCGTGTCGCGCATGAAGCTCTTGTCGATCTTCAGTTCGTACAGCGGCATCTTCTTCAGGTAGCCCAGGCTCGAATAGCCGGTGCCGAAATCGTCGATGGAGAAACGGATGCCCATGGCGGCCAGTTCGCGCATCCTGGCGGTGATGAGATCGAAATCCTCGACCAGCAGACCTTCCGTCACCTCGAACACGAAGGCATGCGGCGCGACGCCCGATTCCTCGAACGCGGCACGCACCTGTGCGACGAATTCCGGCTGGCGGAACTGGCGCGGGCTGACGTTGATCGACAGTTGCAGCGGATGGCCGGCCGACTCCAGCGCGCGGCGCGCCTGGCAGGCCTGGCGCAGCACCCACTGGCCGAGGGGGACGATCATGCCGGTCGTCTCCGCCACGGGGATGAAGACGTCGGGCGGGACGAACGTGCCGTCGGCGCGGCGCCAGCGCATCAGCATCTCCGCGCCCACCGGCAGGCCCGCATGGTCGACCTGCAGTTGCAGGTGCATGGACAGTTCGCCGTTGTCGAGCGCCCCGGAGAGGTCGCGGCCCAGCGTGAGCTGGCGTTCGGCCGCCGCCAGCATCGGCGTCTCGAACAGGGCCACGCCGTCGCGGCCGGCCGCCTTGGCGTGGTACATGGCGAGATCGGCGTCGCGCAGCAGGTCGGCCACGGACTGGCCGGGACGCGTGGGCAGCGCCACGCCGATGCTGGCCGTCGAATGGTAGTTCTGGTCGTCGATGACGACGTCGTCCGCGAGCGCGGCGCGGATCTTGTCCGACACGGACAATGCGGCGGCCTGCGCGGCGGCGGGATCGGTGCCGAGGCCGTCGAGCAGCACGACGAATTCGTCGCCGCCCAGGCGCGCCACCGTGTCGCCCTTGCGCACCACGTGGCCCAGGCTCTTGGCCGTGTGCCGGAGGAGCGCGTCGCCGGTCGCATGGCCGCGCGCGTCGTTCACGTGCTTGAAGTTGTCCAGGTCGATGTACAGCACGGCGCCGAGCCCGCGGCCGGCGTTGGCCGATGCCACCATGGCATCCAGGCGCTCCGTCATCAGGCGCCGGTTGGGCAGGCCCGTGAGGACGTCGTAGTACGCGAGGCGGTGGATCGCGTCGGCCGAGTGGCGGCGCTCCGTGATGTCGCGGCCGACGACGACCCAGTGGCTGATCCGGCCCGCGTCGTCCGTGAACGGCATGAGTTCCATCTCGACCCAATAGGGGTCGCCGGATTTGGTGTAGTTGACCAGTTCCGCCGTCGCCGGCCGGCCGTCGCGCATGGATTCCACGATGCGGTCGACGACCGCCTGGTCCGTGCCCGGACCGTGCAGCACGCGCATGCTGCGCCCGACGATCTCGGCGTCGGTGTAGCCGGTGCGGCGCTGGAACGCTTCGTTGCTGAAGATGATGGGCTGGTCGCGGTCCGGCGTCTCGACCGCGCGCGCGATCAGCACCATGTCGTTCAGGCGCGCCAGCGCGGCCGACGTCAGGCGCAGCTCGGCGTTCACCGCCTGCAGCGCATCCTGCCCGCTCTCCAGCGACGTCGCGAAGCCGCGCACCTCGTCGAGCGAACGCGATAAACCCTTGAGCAGGGTGCTGCACGTGAGCGTCAGCATCGCGCCCATGCACGTGAAGTTCAGCGCGACGACGAGCGGCACGACGTACTGGTCGGAGCCCATGCCCACGAGCGTGGACTGGAAGTGGCCGACGCCGAAGATGAGGATCACGGCGCTGATCGCGAGCGCCGTCAGCGCCTGCGCGCTGCCGAGCAGGATCGCGGCCAGCACCGGCGGCACCATCAGGTAATTCTGGCTGACCGGCCCCAGCTTCAGCATCAGGCAGATGGCCACCATGTAGATGATGGCGAAGAAGTTCAGGACGCGGAAGGTGTACGGCAAACGCTCGAGGCGCCACAACGCGAACATCCATGCCAACGCGATCGCGTCCGTCACGGCCACGGCCCAGAGGCCCTGGCGCAGCACGACGATCACGCTGGGAATGGCCGCGACGGTGCCCAGGACGAGCACGATCGCCAACAGGCGCGAGAAAATCCGCGCGCGCCATTGTGCGATGTCGTCAAACCCTTGCTTCAAACCGTTTCCTCGACGCGGCCGGGGACGTACCGGCCAATGTTCTCGTGAGGCAACATTGTAAGTCCCGCGGCCGGCGCCTGTCACGTTGTTCACCACAAGGTGTTGCGGACGCGTGACTGACAGTTCATTAACTAAGGCCCGGGCTGACCATTTACCGCGTCACCGGACACCCCACCGTTGACGGCGCGCAACACCACGAGGCGCACGGGTTCCAGCGCATTGGCGGGTGTGCCGTCCGTCGTGACCGCAAGGGCGATCGTATTGTCGCCCCGCGGGTCGAGGATGCCCGGCGGGATGACGAACACCCGCTGCGGCCCCACGTGGGCAATGAATTGCCCGAGGTTCCAGCCGTTGACGAAGATGAGCGCGCGGTTCTCGCGGCTGGAGCGCGGCCGGTCCGTGTCGCCGAACGCGAGGCCCAGCTGGACGTCGTGCCCGCGCGGCAGGTCCAGCTTCACCTGCGTGCGCAGCCAGTACGTGCCGGGGGCCGGCGGCGCGGCGCCCGGCGGCGCCTTCGACCACCCCTGCCCCGACACGCCAGGGAGATGCCAGCCCGCGCGCTCGCCGTACAGGCCGCCGTCGTTGAACGGCCCGCGCACGCGGTCGGCAATGTCCTCGCCGCCCCGGTTGCCCTGGATGCGCCAGCGGATCGGCACGGCGAAGCGCCGCCCGCCTGTCGACGTCAGCGACGCCGCGATCAGGCCGCGCGCCTCGCGGTGGGCGTCGTCCGCCATCAGGTCCCAGTTGTGCGAATCGTTGCGCACCATGACGGCGACGACGTGAGGTCCCGGCGCCAGCTTGCCGAGGTCGAAGCGGACGGTATCCGTCGTCTCCGGGAACGAGCGGCCCGTATCCAGCTCGTGCTGGCCGAGGAAGCGGCCGTCGACCCACGCCTGCAGCATGCCCGCGCCACCGCCGCCGTAGAACAGTTCCAGCCGGTTCGCGGCGGGATCGGTCGTATCGAAGCGGCCGCGGTACCACACGTCGCCATGATGAAAGCCGTAGTCGCTCATCGCGAGCGTGGGCTGGCCGCGCTCCGGCAGGGTCCACGTCTGCGCCGCCGACGGGCGGTTGTCCGCCCGCACCCAGCCGCCGTCGTCGAAGCCGGGCTGCGCCTCCGGACTGTCCATGCGCCGCGTCCACGCCAGCTTGCCGAGGTCCGGTACGGTGACAGGCGCCGGGCCCGCGAGCGGCGCGACGCTGCGCAGGCTGCCGTCCGGCTGGCGCGCCGTCTGGACAAAGGCGCCGTTGAAGGAGACCTCGGCGATCTGCGGCCCCCAGATCTCGAGCGGACTCGCGGCCGCCGTGTCGCCCGCCAGGTGCAGCCGCCCGCCCTCGATGCGGGCCGAACGCACGAGCGCCGGCGTCAACTCGAGGACCCGGCCCGCCGGCGTCTCCTGCGTCCAGAAGCGCTGCGACGTGCCCTCGTCCGCGACCAGCAGCAGCAGCGGCGCACGTCCGCCGCCCGTGATGCGCACGCGCGCCAGGCCCGCATGCGCATACGCCAGCTTCAGGTCGCCGCGCGCGGCGTCGAACGTCGTGCTCACGTCGCCCGCCAGCACCTCGACCCTGGGCGCGGACGCGTAGCGCAGCACAGTCTCGCCGCTTTCGCCGTCGCGGCCGTGCACCAGCACGACGTCGCGCGCGCCGTCACGGAACTGCGCCTGCAGCTCGGACGTCGAATACACGAGATGCTGGCGCTCCAGCGCGTAGTCGGCCAGCAGCATCTTCGCGTCCTGGCCGTTGAGGCGCGACGCGATCGTGTACGTCCCGTCGCGCGTGGCGAGGTCGAACGAGAACACATCGTCCGTCAGCAGGTCGGACGGACCGTGCACGGCGAACAGCACGTGCGTGCCGAGCTCCATGTTGACGTTGTGGTAGAGCCGCACGCGCGGATTCGTCGTACGAATCTCCGGTCCCTTGTCCATGCGCGCCAGTACGTGGCCGGCCGCCTGCACGAACATGCCCTGCTGCTTCAGGGCCAGCGCTTTCGGACGCAGGCCGCGGTCTTCCGCGATCGGCGCGCCGTAGTCGTACGACGTGTACACGATGGGCCCCGGCAGCCAGCCCCACGACGTGCCGCCGAACGCCATGTAGATGTTGTGGAGCGTGATGCGGTTGATGAGGTTCGTCCCGTAGAACACGCGCTGGTAGCCCTTGCCCTGGCGCTCGGCCGTGCACGCGTAGGTGCCGTTCGAGCCCCAGTAGTCGAACCAGCCCGCGCCGATCTCCGCCACGAAGCCTGGCGTGCCGGGGGAACTGGGCGCGCCCGCCTTCGGCCCCGGCGCCGCGTAGATGCCCCAGTCGGGCGCCTTGTTCGGACCCGCCGGATTCGCATGGACGTCGCAGGCGCCGCCCGGGTAGCCGTCGAACGCGTACAGGTCCGTCGGCCCCGGATTGGCCCACGGCGCCGTGGAGTCCCTGGGCGTCCAGTCGGGCAGCCGTCCCGCCGCGTTGTGGAACAGCGGCACCGTGATGCCGTCCGCGCGCGCCTTCGCGGCCAGGTGCGCCATCTGGCGCACATGCTTCGGTTCGACCTTGCCCAGTTCATTCTCGAGCTGGTAGGCGATGACGGTGCCGCCGCCCGTCGTCACCTGGTGGCGCGCGACGATGGCGTCGATCTGCGTCATCCATTCGTCGACGGCCGCCAGGTACGCCGGGTCGTCCGTGCGCGCCTCCGCCCGGTTGCGCAGCATCCAGCCGGGGAAGCCGCCGCCCGAGAGCTCGGCATTGACGTAGGGCCCCATGCGCGCGATCACGTACATGCCCTCTTCTTCCGCGATCTCGAGGGCGCGCTCCACGTTGCGCACGCCGGAAAAATCGTAGACGCCCGGCGCCGGCGAGTGATAGGCCCAGTCGAAGTAGAACGACACGCCGTTGAAGCCCAGCGCCTTCATCTTCTGGATCACGTCGCGCCATTGCGCGGGGTCCGGCAGGCGGAACGGGTGGATCTCGCCCGACCACACGACGATCCGCCTGCCGCCGACCGTCAGCGAATACGGATCCCAGCCGACCGCTTGCGGCACGCCACGCGGCCGCACCGCGTGCGCGACGTCCTGCTTCCGGTCGGCCAGTACGTCCGGCGCTGTCACGCCGGCCGCCACGCCGGCCAGCGGACGTTTCGTCGACCACGTCTGCATCGCGTCGGCGCTGTCGGCCTGCCACGCATGGCCTGCCGCGTCGGCGAAGAGCAGACGCCAGCTGCCGTCCGGCCGGCGCGCGAGGCCGACGCCGGCCACTGTCCGGCCCAGTGCATCGAGCGTGCGTTCGATGGTCCACGGGCCCGCCAGATCGCGGGCCCGCGCCAGCTCGAGGATGCCGTCGGCGCGGCGCCGCGCGAGGGCCGCGTAGCCGTCGCCGTCCTGCACGATGGCCGCATCCTCGTGGCTGTCCTTCAGGCCCGCCAGCGGACGCGGCGCCGATGCGGCATCGGGCGCCACCAGCGCGGGGCCGTCAGCCAGCGCCACGACGAGTTTCACGCTGCCGTCGCGCGCCCGCACCCAGCGCGGCGCGCGCACGGGGCCCGGCATCGTCACGTTGCGCACGAACGTCCAGTGTTTCAGGTCGTTCGACCGCGCGAAGCCGATCTCGTTGCCGTTACCTGCCACGTAAGCGATGCGGTACTGGCCACCGTGGCGCACGAGCGCCGGCTCGCACAGCATGCCGCGCGGCGGCGCGTACGCTTCCGACGCCTGCGTGACGAAGGTCGTGCCGTCGTCCGAACGGAAGATGCTCAGGCGGTCCGGCAGTCCCGGCGCCACGGCGGCCATCAGCCACGTCGTGTCGGCCTGGCGCGACCGATCTCCGGCGCGGGCCGCCGTATCGGATGCCTGCGGGATGCCCAGTTCCTGCGCGACCGCAGGCGCGAGTGCGACGACCGCGGCGGCCAGCGCCGCCAACATGCGACGGCCGCTCATGCCCGCACGTCCGCGCGGTTGTCGAAGCCTTGCACGTGCTCGGTGACGACAGGCGTCCCGCGCACCGTGCGCACGGCCACGTCGCGCAGGTGCACGCCGCGCACGGGCAGTTCCGCCTCGCCCTTGACGAGACATACGAAGCCGGCATCCTCGACGCGGATGCCGGCCACGTACAGGCCCTCGATGGGTGTGAGGCGGCGCTCCAGCGTGGGCACGAGCGTCTTCCACTGGTACAGCACGTCCGTCTCGACGGCGAGCACGCCGCCCTTGATGCGGGTAGCGCTCACGTTCGTCATGTGTATGTTGCGCACGTAGCCGCCGCGGCGCTCGTTCGTCTTCACGTACAGCAAATTGTTGATGGTGCTGGGGACCGAAGAATCCGCGTGATCGAAGTGGCAGTCGTCGACGAACACGTTTTCCACACCGCCCGACAGCTCGCTGCCGATGGCCATCAACTGGTGGCCGTTCCTGATGCGGCAGCGGCGCATGACGATGTTCCGGGCCGGTACGCCGATGCGCCACGCGTCGCGGTCGCGTCCGGACTTCACGGACACGGCGTCGTCGCCCTGGTCGAACGTGCACTGGTCGATAAGCACGTCCTGGCTCATCTCGGGATCAACGCCGTCGTTGTTGTGGCCATGCGCGGCGATGTCGACCCGGCGGATCACGACGTCGCGGCACAGGTAGGGATGCAGTACCCAGAACGGACTGTCGACGATGCGGATGTCCTCGACGAGCACGTGGCGGCAGCGGTTGAACTGGATGAAATGCGGACGCAGGTTGGCCTGGCCCGCCGTCATGTCGCGCCGTTCGACCGGCACGCCGTCGCGGCACGCCATGTTGTACAAGGCGACCAGTGCATCCATGTGTGCCTGCGGCCGCGCATACCACTGCTTCCACACGTCCAGCCGCGCGCGCAGCGTGCCGCGCCCCGTCAGCGCCACGTTCTCGCACCCGTGGGCGTAGACGAGCGGCGAGTAGTTCATGCACTCCAGTCCCTCCCAGCTGGTCGGCACGGCCGGCAGGTAGTCGCGCGGGTCGGGCGAGAACAGCAGTGTCGCACCCTCCTCCACGTGCAGCGCGACGTGGCTCTTCAGGTGGATCGCCCCCGTCGGCCACGTCCCCGGCGGTACGACGACGACACCGCCGCCGGCCGCATGCGCCGCGGCGATGGCGCGGGCGAGCGCGGTGCCCGTCCTGGCCTGGTCGTCGTGCGCGGCCCCGAACGCGGTGATGTCGAAACGGGGCGCCGCCGAGAAATCGGGCACGGCAATGGCGGGCATCGCGAACGGCGCGTCCACGAGGACTTCGGACCGGGACACCGTGCCGGCGGACTTCGGCACGAAGGCCTGGCAGCCGGCCAGCATGGGCATGGCGGCACCGGCGCGCAGCAGCGCGCGCCGCGAGAGGGAACTTGGCACTGAACGTCTCCTTTGATTGTGCACCGCGCACGCGGTGAGCGCATATTGTGCCGCCTGCGCGGGCTCCGTTGTCGATTCGCCATGCAAGCGCTCAACAACGTGATTATTACCGCGATCGGGCCGGACGGACGGTTCGCGGCGCGATGCTTGGCGCTACCATGCCCCCGTCAATATGACCTCACGAGTCAACGATAACAACACGGAGACAACCTCGATGCATCCAACTGGACACCCTGGAATTTTTCATCCTCCCATTGATCTCCTCCTGCGCCGCAGCCGCATCAGCGTCGGCGTCCTGGCCATGCTCGCGTCGCTGCACGCGCACGGCCAGGAGACTGCCGCCGCCGCCGATGCCGCCACGGCCACGGCCGACGGCAAGTCGCCGGACAGCGTCGTCGTCGTGACGGGCTTTCGCGCGAGCCTGAACAGCGCCCTGAACACGAAGAAGAACAGCGACGGCATCATCGACGTGATCAAGGCCGAGGACATCGCCAAGTTCCCCGACGCGAACCTCGCGGAATCGCTGCAGCGCGTGCCCGGGGTGGCGCTGGCGCGCGGCGACGGCGGCGAAGGCAAGCAGATCACCGTGCGCGGCCTGAACGCGGGCTTTACGCGCGTGCGCATCAACGGCATCGAGGGCGTGGCGGCGACGGGCGCGTCGGACATCAACGGCAGCACGAACCGCGGCCGCGGCTTCGACTTCTCCGTGTTCGCCTCGGAACTGTTCAACAGCCTCGAAGTGCGCAAGACGTCGGAGGCGGACATCGAGGAAGGCTCGCTGGGCGCCACCGTCGACCTGCGCACGGCGCGGCCGTTCGACTTCAAGGGCCGCACGTTCAGCATCGGCGGCCAGGAAAGCCACAACTCCCTCACCGGCAAGACGCAGCCGCGCGTGACCGCGCTGCTGTCGGACCGCTGGGAGACGGGTTACGGCAAGGTGGGCGCCCTGCTCTCCGTCGCGTACTCGAAACGGCGCGCGACCGAAGAAGGCTACGAGGCCGTGGAGCTGCTCAGCGCCAGCAACGACGGCGGCTTCTGCTCGCCGGTCGGCGTGACGCCGCAGGTCCCCGGCAACGACGCGATCAAGGGGATCACCGCGACGACGTGCGGCACCGGCATGCCGCGCGCGACCGACCCGACGGCCTACAACAGCGTCATGGGCCGCAAGGACAACTACGGCGGCACGGTCGCGAACCCGGCCGCCGGCTCGGGCGCGTTCGCGCCGCGCATCCCGCGCTACCGCCGCTCGCAGACGGATTACCAGCGCACCGGCATCACCAACTCGTACCAGTGGCGCAATGCGGACAGCGAGCTGAATCTCGACCTCATGTACGGCAAGTTCGCGAACAAGCGCTACGACAACTACATCGAGGCGATCTCGTTCGGCCGCAACCTGGGCTCGAACGGCAAGCCGCAGACCTCGATCCTGGACGCGCACTTCGACCAGAACGGCAGCTGGGACTACGGCAAGTTCAACGGCGTGGACGTGCGCACGGAGGGCCTGCTGGACGTGTACACGACCAAGTTCCGCCAGCACGTGCTGTCGGGCAGCCACAAGTTCAGCGACACCGTGAAGGCCGACTTCATGGCCGGCAACTCGAACTCGAACCTGAACGAACCGATGCGCGCCACCGTGCAGTTCGACGCGCCGAACGTGAACGGCTTCTCGTGGGACTTCCGCGACAACCGCAACGTCCCGACGCTCAACTTCGGCATCGACGTGAGCAATCCCGCCAACTTCCAGTTCGCGCCGCAGGACGCCGCCGGCAACGTGCGCGGCATGTTCGTGGGCCGCTACCTCGACACGACGAACAAGCTGCAGACCCAGGCCGCCAACGTGCACTGGGAAATCAACGACCACGTGACGAGCCATTTCGGCATCTCGGCCCGCAAGAACATCTGGACGAACTACGAGATCGGCAACAGTGCCAACGCGGTGAACCTGCCGGCCGGCGTGACGATGGCCGACATCTCGCGCCAGATCAGCGGCTTCGGCTCGGGCCTGGGCGGCACGGGCGTGCCGTCGTCGTGGGCGGCCGTCGACCTGCAGAAGTTCCTCGGCGTCGTCAACACCGAGTGTCACTGCGACGCCGTGCCGGGCTCGCAGTACAACTACCTGGCGCAGACCAACCGCCGCGTGGAAGAGAAGATCAATGCGCTGTACGGCATGGTCGACTTCAATTACGACCTGTTCGGCATCACGTGGCGCGGCAACGCCGGCGTGCGCGGCGCCGAGACGACGGCCACCTCCATGGCGATGATCAACGTGCAGGGCCAGCTGCAGCCGAACACCGGCACGAAGAAATACCGCGACTGGCTGCCCGCCTTCAACCTGACGGCGCAACTGCCGAAGGACGTGTTCCTGCGCTTCTCGGCCGGCAAGACGCTGTCGCGGCCCGAATACACGGACCTCGCGCCGAACGCCACCGTCTCGCCGATCGCGCAGTCGGTCTCGATCGGCAACCCGAACCTCGACCCCATCCGCGCGAATACGTACGACCTGCAGGCCGAGTGGTATTACGCGAAGAACGCGATGGTCTCGCTCGGGCACTTCCGCAAGGACATCAAGAGCTTCATCCAGAGCGTCAACGAGCGCGTGCCGTACAACACCCTCGGCCTGCCGAACGAACTCCTGATCCTGAACGGCTGCTCGCTGACGGGCGCCCCGATCTGCCAGACGCTGCCCACGACGGAAGTCAACGTGAGCCGCAAGGTCAACACGGCCGGCGGCCCGCTGAAGGGCTGGGAATTCAACCTGCAGGCGCCGTTCAGCTTCCTGCCCGGCTTCTGGAGCAATTTCGGCCTGCTCGCCAACGCGACGCGCGTGAAGTCGCGCATCACGTACATCACCCGCGTGGACAATCCGGCCACGCCGGCCAACGAGCAGCTGACGCAGGTGGCGGACTTCACGGGCCTGTCGCCGCGCACCCACAACCTGACCCTGTACTACGAGGATGCGAAGTTCAGCGCGCGCGTGTCGGCGGCGCACCGTTCCAGCTACATCTACGCCGTGCTGGGCGACGTGGCGGGCCACGACTACACGATGGTCGACGGCTCCACCAACATCGACATGAGCCTGTCGTACAACATCACGCCGCAACTGCGCGTGTCGCTGGAGGGCCAGAACCTGAACGACACGCCGCTGCGCTACGGCCGCGACACCCAGCGCAACGACACGCTGCTGTACGTGCACTCGGGCCGTTCGTTCGTGCTGGGGCTGAACTACAAGTACTGACGACGCGGGTGTGAGAAAGTGCGAGCATCAGGGCACGGCAATCTGGTATGCTTTCCGTTTCACTGCCACCCCGCCGCTCCATGTCCTTCTTCGCACGCCACGCACGCTTCATCGCCCCCGCCGGGATGCTGGTGGTCGCCGTCACCCGCATCGTCGACGCGGTGCGCTCGGGCGCGATCTTCGACTGGCTCGCCGGCATCGGCTTCGCCGGCGTGGCCGTCATGCTCTACCTGAGCCTTGGCGCGGCGCACCGCAAGCGCCTCGCGGAGGCCGGTCGGGACGGCAGCGCCTGATTCGTGCAAGGAGATCCCATGTACACCCTGTCCCGCGTCACCCCGGTCCTGCGCATCTTCGACGAAGCGAAGGCGCGCGAATTCTATATCGACTTCCTCGGCTTCAAACTCGACTGGGAACACCGCTTCGAAGGCGGCGACTTCCCCGTCTACATGCAGGTGTCGCTGGGCGACTGCGTGCTGCACCTGTCCGAGCACTACGGCGATGGCAGCCCGGGCGCGTCGATCCGCATCGCCGTGCGCGACCTCGACGGCTACCAGGCCACGCTGCTGGCCAAGTCGTTCAAGTATTCGCGCCCGCACATCCAGACGATGCCGTGGGCGACCCGCGAAATGACGATCCGCGATCCGTCGCACAACCGCCTGTCGTTCGAGGAACCGGTGCCGGAAGCTGCCGCGTCGTAACGCTGCGCGTTACTCCCGACCGTCGACGGCGGCCAGCACCTCGTCCACGCCGATGCGCGTGACCCAGTCGTCCGGTTCCGGCACCATGATCACGGTGCTGCGGGCACGGTCGATCGGCGCCCATTCCGGGTGGTTGCGGCGCATCAGCGCGACGACCGGCACGCCGACCGCGTTCGCGAGGTGCATCACGGCCGTCTCCACCGAGATCACGAGGCTGCACAGGCGCATCACGGCGGGCAGCTGGAAGAAGTGTTCGTCCGCGCTGAACAGGCGCACGTGCGCCAGGTCCGGGTCGGACCGCCCTTCGAACAGCCGGCGCGCTTCCTCCAGCGCCTCCGGGACGACGTTGACGACGACGGTGACGCCGCGCCACGCGAGCCGGTTTTTCAGCGAGCGCGCCAGCGCGGCCACGCGCTCCAGGGGCCACGTGCGGTCCGGCGATTTCGAATACGCGTTCACGAATACGACCGGTTTGCCCACCGTGCAGCCCCAGGCCGCGAACTGCGCGTGCGCGCTGCGTACCCAGCGCTCGGGAATGTCCAGCCGCGGCATGCGGGCCGCCGGCGGCACGTCCACGCCGAAGCAGCGGGCGAACCAGCCGGCGTAGATGTCGCTGATGTGCCGGCACGCCGCCTCCGCGGGACCGTACACGGGAAGCGCCGCGTCCAGCTTGCGGTAGCCGGACCAGCGCGACGGCACCTGCAGCAGGCGCTCGGCGGGTTTCGCCAGGCCGACGACGAAGCCGCGCGGGCTGATGCGGCGCGCCAGCCGCGCATAGCGGTGGCAGTCGACGACGGCCAGCGACGCGACGACCGGATAGTGCTCCGCCCGCGCCTCGGCGACGGACTGCGCGAACGCGGCCGGGCTGTAGGTGCTGTCGTAGACCTTGTCGATCCACGGGCAGGCCGCGAGCCAGTCGTACAGGGCGTACCGGCGGAGGTGCGGCCACGCGGCCGGATCGGCCGTGCGGCGCCGTTCGTCGACCCACACGTGGACGCGCACATGCGGCCAGGCGCGGGCGAACGCGCGCAGGCACGCCTGCAGGTAAGTGAAATCGCCGATGGCGAGGTGGGTGACGAACAGGATGCGGTCGGCGCGCGCCAGCACGTGGGCCGGCACGAGCGGGCTGTCCGCCGTCGTCGTGGATCGTGCCGCCTCCCGGGCGGGGCGGACCGGCATCGTGCCGGCATCTGCGCGCGCTGTATTCACCATCGTCCTTTCCTGGCAGGGTTGCCTGAATTATGCGCAGGACGGCGCGCGCCATGTGCGGCGAATAAAACTCTTTTACCCTTCTTTACCTTCCTTTACAGTCAACCGGGCGCCACGCCATCGATACCGACGATGCCCCGCTGCGCCGCCACGACGACAGCCTGCAGCCGCGCCGACACGCCCAGCTTGCCCATCAGGTTGCGCAAATGCCAGCGCACGGTGCCGACGCCGATGCCCAGGTCGCGCGCGATCTGCTTGTCGCACCGGCCGCCGGCCAGCAGGCGCAGCACGTCCGTCTCGCGGTTCGTCAGGTGCTCGCGGCACCCGCCGGCTTCCAGATGCTTCGTCACGCCGGGGCTGTAATGCCGGTCGCCCGTCAGGATGCGCCTCACCGCGTACTGCAGGTCCGCCTCGTCGGCATCCTCGAGCAGGTACCCCGCGACGGCCGCCTCGCAGGCGCGCAGCACGTCGGCCTCCCGGTCGCGGTGCGTGACGATGAGGACGTGCGGTCCGCGCGCGATGGCGAGGCCCGTGTCGTAGTCGGTGATGACGAGGTCCGCGCCGGCCGCCGCGTCGGGATCGGCATCATGCGTCGTCACCCGCCAGTCGGGGTCGCGCAGGGATGCCGCGAGGCCGGCCGTCATCAGCGGCCGCGCGTGCATCACGTGGATCTTGCTGC
>CBIHQW010000042.1:0-25777 GCA_966212285.1 Massilia kyonggiensis | reverse complement strand
GGCGATTTCAGCTGGGTCAAGCCCGGCAAGGCCGCGTGGGACTGGTGGTCGGGCCCGCTCGTGGGCATGAAGCCGGACATGGCCGCGTACCGCCGCTTCATCGACTTCGCCGCCGCCTCCGGTTTTCCGTATTACCTGATCGACGCCGGCTGGGCGTTCGGCAGCGGCGGCTGCTGCGACGCGCTGCCGACGACCGACATCACGCGCGCCGCCGACGGCATCGACATGCCCGCGCTGGTCCAGTACGCGGCGGAGAAGGGCGTCGGACTGATCCTGTGGGCCCACTGGGAGCATGTGCGCAAGCGCATGGACGAGGTGCTCGACACCTATGCGCGCTGGGGCATCAAGGGCGTCAAGATCGACTTCATGAACCGCGACGACCAGGAAGTCGTCGACTTCTACCAGCGCGTCGCCGCCGCCACGGCCCAGCGCCATTTGCTGCTGGACCTGCACGGCGCCTACGTGCCCGCCGGCCTGCAACGCACGTATCCGAACTTCATCACGCAGGAAGGGGTGATGGGCGCGGAGTGGAGCAAGATGAAGACGATCGTCACGCCCGAGCACAACCTGATGCTGCCGTACACGCGCATGCTGGCGGGCCCGATCGATTACACGCCGGGCGGCTTCCGTAACGTCACCCCGGCGACGTTCCAGGTGCGCGCCGAGCTGCCGTTCGTCCAGAACACACGCGGCCAGGAACTGGCGAAGTACGTCGTGTACGACAGCCCGCTGCAGATGGTGTCGGACGACCCGGACGCCTACCGCGACGCCGAAGGCTTCGATTTCATCCGCAAGGTGCCGACGGCGTGGGACGAGACCCGTTTCCTGTCCGGCGAACCGGGCAAGGACATCGTCCTCGCGCGCCGTCTCGGCACCACGTGGTATGTGGGCGCGATGTCGGCGGCCGAGGGCGCGACCACGAAGCGGGTGAAACTGGACTTCCTGCCGGCCGGGCGCTACACGGCGACGGTCTGGGAAGACGGGGCGACGCCGAACAACGTCACGACGCGCGCAGTGGACGTGAGCGGCCGCGACGCCCTGACGCTGCAACTGGCAGGGGCGGGCGGCGCGGCGGTCATCATCGAGGCCCGTTGATCAGGCCAGCGGGTCGATCGCGAAGGCGGGCATGCGCACGTTTTCGCGGGCCGCCTCGAGGAACTTGTCCGACGTGAGCAGCGCTTCGTGGATGGTCACGTCCATGTCGAGGTAGCGATACGTACCGAGGCGGCCGACGAACGTGACGTTGTCCTCGTTGCGTGCCAGGTTCACGTATTTTTCCAGCTGCGCCTTTTCGCGCGCCTGGCGGATCGGGTAGTACGGCGTATCGTTTTCCTCGCACTGGCGGCTGTACTCCATGTAGCAGAGCGTTTTCTCGTGCTGCTCCCACGGCGAGAAGTGCTTGTGTTCCGTGATGCGCGTATAGGTTTGCGAGTCGTCGCAATAGTTGACGACGGCGTTGCCCTGGTAGTCGCCGGTATCGCGGAAGACTTCGAAATCCAGCGTGCGGTAGGGCAGGCGGCCTTCGACGTGCTTGAACCAGGCGTCGATCGGGCCGCTGTAGAACACGTGGTCGTAATCCGTTTTCGAGGCCGGATCGAAGCGCGTGCCGAGGTGCACGGTGATGCCGGGCGCTTCCTTCAGGATGTTTTCCACGAGGGCCGTGTAGCCGTCCTTCGGCATGCCCTGGTACTTGTGGTTGAAGTAGTTGTCGTCGTAGTTGAAGCGCACCGGCAGGCGCTTCAGGATGCTGGCCGGCAGCTCGCTCGGGTGCAGGCCCCACTGCTTCATCGTGTACGTCTTGAAGAAGGCTTCATACAGCTCGCGGCCCACGAAGCGCAGCGCCTGTTCCTCGAACGTCTGCGGGTTCTCGATCGACTTGTCGCCCAGCGACTGGATGAACGCCTGGGCCTCCGCCGGGCGGAAGGTCTTGCCGAAGAACTGGTTGATCGTCAGCAGGTTGATCGGCAAGGTGAACACGCGGTTGTTCGTGATCGCCTTCACACGGTTCACATAGGGCATGAATTCGGCATAACGGTTGACGAATTCCCACGCCCGCTCGTTATCGGTGTGAAAAATGTGCGGTCCATAGACGTGGACCATGACGCCCGTTTCGCTGTCGCGCTCCGAATGGCAGTTGCCCGCGATGTGGTCGCGCGATTCGAAGATCTCGACGTTGTAGCCGGCGTGGGCCAGCTGGTTGGCGATGACAGCTCCGGAGAATCCAGCACCGACAATGGCAATATTTTTTTTCATTCGCGTTTCCTGTTTGAAAAGTGTTTGTGGTGGTTGCCCCGCATGCGCTGCTGGTGTGACTTGCAGTTAATACACGATAGGAATGTGAAATATAGTGCCAAAAATATATCACCCTTCGATCGTTTTACCCCGCACAATTGGATGCGGACGAATGCAAGGTGGTTTTCCGGACGCGTCACGTAAACGCAAAAACCGCCGGCCGAAGCCAGCGGTTTCACTCACGACAAGCCGTCAATGATCAGCGTTTGCTGTCGTTCTTGTGGCTCTGCGAGCCGGCCTTCGCGTGCTGCTCCGGCGTGCCGCCGCGGGTGCCGCTGCCCTGCTGACGGCCGCTCTGCTCGTTGCCGCGGTTGCCGCTCTGGCTGTTGCCGTCGTTCTTGTGGCTCATCGAGCCGGCACGGCGTGCTTCTTCCGAGGTGAACTCGTGGGCATTGCCCGAAGCGTGGGCGGCGCGGCCGCCTTCCGATGCGATTTCGCGCTGCTTTTGCGGGTCCATCGACGCGAAGCCGCGGTTGCTGGTATCGCCGCTCTGGTTGTTGCCTTTGTTACCGCCTTGTTGGTTGTTCGATGCCATGATCGTTCTCCTTTAAGTGGGTGAAAGCGCGTTTGCATTTCCTCTGCCGGATCAGCGTCCAGAGACGCCCGCTCGGGAAGAGGTGAGTCCATCTTAAGCCCGTCCTTATGCATGGTGAATAGGACTACTTACGGCTGGCTTGTAGGATGAGTCCGTCCATTTTGGTGCAACAGTTCAGTGAACGGAGGGTCCCGGCGGCATCGCATCGCCATTGCGCAGGAAGGATGCCACGAGGTTCGGGTCGTCCAGCCGGACGATCGACAGCGGGTGCGCGAATTCGATGCCTTCCTGCTGGAAGCGGCGATAGATCTCGAGGAAGATGGCCTGCTGCGCATCCATGTGCAGGATGTAGTCCGGGCTGCGGAAGTGGTAGACGACTTCGAAATCGAGCGACCATTGGCCCCAGCTGAAGAAGTGGGCGCGCTCGAAGTCGACGTTCGCCTTGCTCGAGACGATCTCGCGGATGATCTGCGGGATGCGGCACAGCTGGTCTTCCGGCGTCCCGTACGCGACGCGCAGCACGAACGCCACGCGGCGCGTCTGCATCCGCTTGTGATTGTGGATGCGGCTTTTCAGCAGCTCGCCGTTGGAGAACACGACCTGCTCGCCGCCCAGGCCCCGCACGCGCGTCGTCTTGAGGCCGATGTGCTCCACCGAGCCGAGCACGTCCCCCACGATGATGAAGTCGCCGACCTCGAACGGCTTGTCCAGCATGATCGAGAGCGAGGCGAACAGGTCGCCCAGGATGTTCTGCGTGGCGAGCGCGACGGCCACGCCACCAATACCGAGACTGGCGACGAGGGTCGTGATGTTGATCCCGAAGTTATCGAGGATCATCAGGGTCACGACGACCCACAGCAGCAGCCGCGATATGAAGCACAGCACGCCGCTGGACGCGCGCCGCGCGCCGTCGACCGGACCCAGGCTGAACTGGTCGCGCCACGCGCGCAGGCCCGTGTCGCCCCAGATCGCCGCCTGCAGCAGCAGCGACGCGATGGCGATGCGGGTGACGAATTTGTCCTGCTTCGGCGTCAGCTCCAGGAACGTGCTGCCGAAGTACAGCGCGAACACGACGATGAACAGCAGGTACGTCCTCGACAGCATCGCCGTGACGAAGTCGTCCAGCCGGGTCTCCGTCCGCTGCGACAGTGCTTCCATGCGCCGCAGCACGAACGCGCGCAGGAACACCATCGCGACGGCGCTGCCCGCCGTCACGGCCAGCGCCAGGGCCCAGTCATCGAAACCATTGTTGAGAAAGGAGAAATGCCCGGATCGGGACAGGAAGGGAAACGTCATCGACATGATTCAATAAAAACGAAAGCCAGCCGCCAGTGTGCGGGCGCGCGGGATCCGGCCGCGCACAATTGACTTTCGGAAGGGCGCAGCATACATTGTCTTATTTGCATCAATACACTGCCAGACACTGATGGCCTCCGACCAGACCACCAAGATCCTGCTCGTCGACGACCAGCCGGCCAACCTGGCGGTGCTGGAGGCCATCCTGGCGGATCTGGGCCAGGCGCTCGTGTCCGTGACGTCGGGCGAAGCCGCGCTGCGCGAAGTGCTCGCCCACGATTTCGCCGTCGTGCTGCTGGACGTGCGCATGCCGACGATGAACGGGTTCGAGCTGGCCGAGCTGATCCGCGAACACCCGCGAACGCACAGCCTGCCCATCATCTTTCTCACCGCCGGCGACGCCGACGAATTCCCGCTCGAGCGCGCGTACGCGCTTGGCGCGGTCGACTACCTCACCAAACCGCTCAATCCCATCGTCCTGCGCGCCAAGGTCGCGGTGTTCATCGACCTGTACCGCAAGAATGCGGAACTGGCGCGCATCGAGGAAGAACGCCACCGCGCCCAGCTGCGTTCGCGCGACGCGCGCCTGCGCCTCATCCTCGACAACATCCGCGACTATGCCTTCATCGGCACGGACGTCGACCGCATCGTGACGGAATGGGAAGGGGGCGCCGCCGCGATCACCGGATGGTCGCCCGACGACGTGCTCGGGCGCGGCGCCGACCTGCTGTTCACGCCGGAAGACCTGGCGAACGGCCAGCCCGAACTGGAAGCGCGGCGCGCGCTCGAACAGGGCCGCGCCGAGGACCGCCGCTGGCATCTGCGCCGCGACGGCACGCTGTTCTACGCCGACGGCGTGATGGTTCCCCTGCGCGACGAGACGGGCGTCCACGTCGGCTTCGCCAAGATCATCCGCGACGCCACGGCCGAAAAGCTGGCCGCCGAACGGCTGGCCGAGAGCGAACAGGAACTGGGCGAGAGCCGGCGCCAGGCCGAGGCCGAACGCGAACGGCTGCTGCGCGAGCTGCAGGCCGCCAGCGAGCGCATGCGCGACATCTTCCACCGCGCGCCCGCCATCATGTGCGTGATGACCGGTCCGGATCACGTGATCGAGATGGCCAACCAGCGCTTCCTGGAACTGGCCGGCGGCCGCAAGCTGGCCTGGCGCCCCGTGCGCATGGCGTTGCCGGAACTCGCCGGACAGGGTTTCACGGACGTGCTGGACCGCGTGTTCGCGAGCGGCGAAGCGGTCGAGGGCCACAATGTGCGCCTGCTGCTGGCCCCCGCCGCCGATCCCGCCGACGACCAGCACGCGGGCCTGGAAGAACACTTCCTCGACTTCGTGTGCATGGCGCTGCGCGAACCGGACGGCAGCGTCTCCGGCGTGCTGCTGCACGGGGTCGACGTCACCGAACGCACGCGGGCGAACCTGCTCGCCATCGGCCAGCGCGGCGCGCTGGAGCTGGCCGTCACCGACGCGCCGCTGGGCGACGTGCTGGACGTGCTGGCCCGCACCGCCGAGGATTACACGGGCGGCGCGGCCCTGGCATCCGTGCAGCTGACGGCGCCGGGCGGGCGCCTGCAGCACGCGGCGGCGCCGTCGCTCGCCGTGGCATTCCAGCGCGCGATCGACACGGTGCCCGTCGGACCCGTGGCCGGCGCCGCCGGCAGCGCCGCGTGGCAGGGCGAACCCATCGTCTGCGCCGACATCGCCGCCGATCCGCTGTGGCAGCAGCACGTGCTGCTCGCGCAGGCGCACGGGTTGCGCGCGGCGCGCGCGCTGCCGATCCTGGCGCCGTCCGGCGCGGTGCTCGGCACGTTCACCCTGTACTACCGCGAACGGCGCCTGCCCAATCCGCAGGAAGAAGCGGCGCTCGCGCTGCTGGCGAATACCGCGTCGCTCGTGATCGGGCAGCGCCACGAGGCGGCCGAACGGCAGGCCGCGGAGCACCGGTCGCGCGCGATCCTGGAGAGCATGAGCGAGGGTTTCATCGCGCTCGACCCGGCCTGGCGCATCACGTACGCGAACGGCGCGGCGGAAGCCGTCACGCGCAAGCCGCGCGAGGACCTGGTCGGCGCCCAGTTCTGGGACCTGTTCGAGCACCTGCAGGGCAGCCCGCAGGAACGGGCGCTGCGGCGCACGGCGCTGGAACGCCAACGATCCCGCATCGAAGCGTACGATGACGCCGGGGGACGCTGGTTCGAGATCAACTCCTTCCCCATGGAAGGCGCGGGTGGACTCGCGCTGTATTTCCGCGACGAGACCGACCGCCGCCGCGCGGAAGAGGGCATCCGCCGCCTGGCCGCCGTGGCCGAACAGTCGTCCGACTTCATCGGCATCTTCACGCCGGACGCGGGCGGCATCTACCTGAATCCGGCGGGCCGCCGCATGGCGGGCCTGGACGACCGCACGAACATCGCCGCCTGGCGCATGATCGACTTTTTTCCGCGCGAGGACCGGCCGTTCGTGCGCGACCACGTGATGGCCGCGCTGACGATTGGTGCGGCCGAATGGGAGGGCGAGCTGCGGCTCGCGCAACCCGACGGGCGGCCACCGCTGCCCGTGTACTTCAAGGGCTTTGCCGTGCGCGATGCGGAGGGCAACAACATCGGCCTGGCCACCATCACGCGCGACATCACGGCGCAGAAGCGCGCCGAGGACGAGCTGCGCCGCGTGGCCGCCGACCTGTCGGAGGCCGACCACCGCAAGAGCGAGTTCCTCGCCACGCTCGCGCACGAACTGCGCAATCCGCTGGCCCCGATCCGCACGGGACTCGACCTGCTGCGCATGACGCCGCGCGACCCGGATGCGCTGGCGCGCGTGCACGCGATGATGGACCGCCAGCTGGGCCATTTGATCCACCTCGTCGACGACCTGCTCGACATCGCCCGCATCACGCGCGGCAAGATCGAACTGAAACGGGAGAACGTGGACCTGAAGGCCATCGCGCAGATGGCCGTGGAGACGAGCGCCGCGCTGATCGAGTCGCACGGCCACCGCCTCGACGTCGACCTGCCGGAAGAGCCGCTGCCGCTCGAGGCGGACGTCACGCGCATGGTGCAGGTCCTGTCCAACCTGCTGAACAACGCCGCCAAGTACACGCCGGCGGGCGGCCGCGTCGCGCTGTCGGCGTGGCGCGAGGACGGTCACGCCGTGGTGGCGGTGTCGGACAGCGGCATCGGCATCCCGCCTGATGCGATCGGTTCCGTGTTCGAGATGTTCACGCAGGTGCGGGGCAGCCTCGATCGGGCCCAGGGCGGCCTCGGCATCGGGCTGTCGCTCGTGCGCCGTCTCGTCGAACTGCACGGCGGCCGCGTGAACGCGTTCTCCGCCGGGCGCGGCCAGGGCAGCACCTTTACCGTGCGCCTGCCGCTGCGCCCCGGCTCGCCGCACGCCCGGGCAGGCGGCGCCGGGAACGAGGCGGACGCGCGGCCGCCGGCGCCGCTGCGCGTGCTGGTCGTCGACGACAACGCGGACGCCGCCGACAGCCTCGTCGCGCTGCTCGACGCGCTCGGCCACACGACGTGGGTCGCGCGCGACGGTCCCGAGGGTCTGCGCCTTGCGCTCGACGTGCAGCCGGACCTCGTGCTGCTCGATATCGGCCTACCCGGGATGAGCGGCTACGAAGTGGCGCGCGCGATCCGGCGCCACCAGGGCGTGCGCCAGATCGTCCTCATCGCATTGACGGGCTGGGGCGCGCAGAGCGACCAGCAGCAGTCGCACGAGGCGGGCTTCGACCAGCACCTGACGAAGCCCGTGAGCCTGGAAGCGCTGGAACAGGCGCTGGCCGCCGCCGCGCGGGCGCTGCCATGAAGGCCGTCGACGTCTCCTGCGGGACCCTCGTCGTGGATGCCGGCGGCCGGCTGCTGCTCGGCCACGTCACACACACCCCGCGCTGGGACATCCCGAAGGGCCTGCAGGATCCGGGCGAAACGCTGCTGGCCGCGGCCATGCGCGAACTGTTCGAAGAGACGGGCCTCGCATTCCCGGCCGGCGCGTTCCGCGAGCTGGGCCGCTTCGACTACCGGCACGACAAGGTGCTGCACCTGTTCCGCGTGGACGTGGGCGAGACGCTGCCGGACCTGGCACACCTCACTTGCACCAGCATGTTCCCGCACCATGTGACGGGCAAGCCGACGCCGGAGATGGATGCCTTCCGCTGGGCCACGCGCGACGAGGTGGCGGCGCTGTGCTGGCCGCGCATGGCCGCGAAACTGTCAGCGATCGGCTGGTAAAGCCGATCGCCGGGACGCCACGTCGCGCAGCACGGACTCGATGGCCGTCACGGTCGCCGGCTTCGTGAGGTGCGCGTCGAATCCGGCCTGCGCCGTGCGCGCACGGTCGTCGGCACCGCCCCAGCCGGTGAGCGCGACGAGCATGACGCCATCGTGGCGCGGCGCGCGCCGCACGGTCTCGGCCACCTCGTAGCCGGACAGCCCCGGCATGCCGATGTCGAGGAAGACCGCGTGCGGTTCCAGCCCGTCCAGCATGCGCAGCGCCTGGTAGCCGTCGTGCGCCACGACGACGTCGTGGCCTATCACGGACAGCAGCGCGGCCAGCGTGTCGGCCGCGTCGCGGTTGTCGTCCACGACAAGCAGGCGCAGCGCCGGGGCCCCGGCCGCCGGAGCGCCGGCCGCCGGAGCGCCGGTCGGGTCCTCGCCCGGCGCGCCGGGCGCCGCGGCGTCCGCGTCCTGGCCGGCGAGGGGCAGGCGCACCGTGAAGACGCTGCCCGTGCCGACGCCGGCGCTGGCCGCGTGGATCGTCCCGCCGTGCAGCTCGACGAGGCTCTTCACGAGCGACAGCCCGATCCCGAGCCCGCCCGGCATGTGCCGGGCAGCGTTGGGGATCTGCGTAAACATGCGGAAGACTTCGTCGAGAGATTCGGGCGGGATCCCGATGCCGTTGTCGGACACGGCGATCAGCGCCTGCGGGCCGTCGCGCTCGGCCGCCAGCAAGATGTGGCCACCCCGCGGGGTGTATTTCGCCGCGTTGTTCAGCAGGTTGCTGACGACCTGCGTGATGCGGTTCGCGTCCGCATGCAGCACCAGGGGCTCGCCTGGGAGCCGTACGTCCAGCCTGTGGCGCGCGGCGTCGATCAGCGGCAGGCTCGTCTCGACGGCCGCGTTCAGGACGTCCGCCAGCGGCACCAGCGCGGGCTTCAGGTCGACCTGGCCGCGCGTGATGCGGGCCACGTCCAGCAGGTCGTCGACGAGATGCACGAGGTGGTCGAGCTGGCGGTCCATGATGTCCTGCACGCGCGCGATGGCGGCCGGGTCGGAGCGGGTACGCCGCATCAGCTGCAGGCCGCTGCGGATCGGGGCGAGCGGATTGCGCAGCTCGTGCGCCAGCGTGGCGAGGAATTCGGTCTTGCGGCGGTCCTGCTCGGCCAGGTCGTCGGCCAGGCGGCGCAGTTCCAGCTCGGTGCGGCGGCGTTCCGTGATGTCGGTGGACAGGACCACCACCTTGCGGCTGCCGGCCGGGCCCACGCGCGCCGCATAGACGTCGTACCAGCGCCCCATGTGCGCGGCCTCGTCGACGAAATGCACCGGCTCGCCCGTCGCCGCGACGCGGCCGTAGGTCTCGAACCAGTGGGCCTCGTGCTGCGGCAAGAGCGAGCGCATCGTGCGCCCGACGGCATGGGCAAGCCCCGTGGCCTTCACGAACGCCGGATTGACCTCGATGAACCGGTAGTCGTTCGGGATGCCGGCATCGTCGTACAGCATCTCGATGACGCACACGCCTTCGCCGATCGCGTCGAACAACGTGCGGTAGCGCTCCTCGCTGGCCTGCAGCCGTTCCTCGGCTTCCTTCTGCAGCGACGCGTCGATCACCACGCCGCGCATCATGCCGCGGGTGCCCGCGCTCCGGTCCAGGTGGCCGCGCGCCAGCACCCAGCGCCATGCGCCTTCCGGCGTGCGGACGCGGAACGTGGCATCGTACGGCGCGCCCGTCTCCATGGCGCGGCCAAGCAGGACCTGCGTGGGCGGCACGTCGTCCGGGTGAATGACGTCGAAATACCTGGCCACGTCGGCACCGTCCCCGTCTTCGGGACGCAGGCCGAACATCTCGACCATGCGCGCGTCGGCCCGGACCCGGCCGGTGGCGATGTCCAGCGACCAGACGGCCACCTCGGCGGCGGCGATGATGGCTTCCAGGCGCCCGCGGGTGTCCCGCAGGGCGGCTTCCGCGCGGCGCCGCTCGGCCGCCGTGGCGTACGCTTCCAGGAAAAAGCGGGCCTTGGCGCGCAGGATGGGCGCCGAGACCGGATCGTGCAGGACGGCCAGCGCGCCCGCGTCGTACAGCGCTTCCAGGGTGAACGGCGGGGCGGCCGGGATGCCGTGCGCGATCACGGGCGCTTCGGGCAGGGCGGCGCGCAGGCGGCGCACGCTGTCGAACAGGGCGTCGACGTTGCCGGAATAGCCTACCAGTACGAGCGCAAACCCAGGCAGATGAGCGGGCAGGTCGCCGTCGTGGCGGGCGTGTGCCAGGGCCTCGTCCAGCGTGCGTGCGCGCACGAGGCCGTAGCCCATCTCGGCGGCGACGGTGCCGATGGCCGGATCGGAGACGGGACGGTCGCACAGGAACAGCACCCGTCCCTGCATCCGGTCGATCGCACTGGAAATGGAAGTCATCGTGTTGCGACTGTAGGAGTTGAACGGCCAACTGTCAACGGTGACATTCGGGCGCCGCCCGCCGCCGAACGCCGGTAGGATGGCCGCGCGGGCACAACGGCACGACCGCGCCCGCGGTTCAGCGAGGAGATCAGCATGCAAGCATCGAACGAGAGCGCCGGCTACGACGTGGGCGCCATCATGGGCGGCCTGTACGGCGACGGCATCATCGCCTGCAAGGGCGCCTTCGGCGCCGAATGGGTGGCGCAACTGAAGGAAGACATCGAAACCCTGTTCGCCGAGGCGCGCGCGCGGCCGCGCGGCGCCCTCGAGCGCGGCCCGTGCCGCTACTACGTCGAGGTGCACCCGGAACGGCTGCGCGGCTTCGTCGACCTGGCGACGCATCCGTGGGTCGTCGCCGTGTGCCGGGCCGTGCTCGGGCCGGACTACAAGATCGTGGAGGTCGGCTTCGACATCCCGTTCCCGGGCGCCATGCACCAGCCGTGGCACCGCGACTTTCCGTCGCCGCTGGAAACGCTGGTCGGGCGCCGCCTGAATTCGCTCGCCTTCAACCTCACGACGGTCGACGTGACGGAAGAGATCGGGCCGTTCGAGATCGCGCCCGGCACGCAATGGGACGACCTCGCCGGCGGCGACCTGATGTTCCCGGACAAGTCGCTGTACCCCCGCTACGAGGCGCGCGCGCAGCGCAAGCTGCCGAAAGTCGGCGACATCTCGGCCCGCTCGGCCCTGACGATCCACCGCGGTACGGCGAACCGCAGCCAGCAGTCGCGGCCCGTGCTCGTGCTGGGCGTGGACGCACCGGACGGCCGCAACGCCGACAAGCACGATTTACAGGTGACGCAGGCCTACTGGGATGCGTTGCCGGCCCTCGTGCGCGACCACCTGCGCTGCCGCATCGTGCCGGCCCTGGAAAACATCGAGCAGGCCCACACGATCGAGGGCCTGCGGATGGGCATCATGGCTTAGGGATGTCCTTCGGCGGCTTGCCGACGCGGCGCAGCTGGTCCGACTGCTGGTCGAGGTTCACTTCCTCGGCCACGTCGTAGCGGCCGTCGTTCGCGTCGTCGCCCGGCAGCAGCGATTCGGAGCGATGCGCGGACCGGTTTTCCGCGCGCTGCTGCTGGCCCGGATCGGCGCGCTGGGCGTTGTCCTTGCGTTTGTCTTGCTCTGTCATGGCGTCCTCCCGATGATGGTGTCGGGGCCGATTATGGCGCAGGGGAGGGCGGCCGGGGCGCACGCTACTTGCTGTCGCGCCGGCGCGTAGGCAGATTCTTTTCCAGGATCGCCCACAGGATGAGGCCATACGCGAGCAGGCGCACGAGGTAGTGCAGGGGCGTGTCCTCGGCCTCGTCGAACGTCAGCGCCGAGACGATGCGGTGCACGCCCTCGATGCCGAACGACAGGGAGAAATACAGGAAGAAGCGGTCGCGCGAGGCGCGCCAGAAGCGCAGGAAGAACAGCGCGATGACGAAGGAAGCCATGGCGATGGCGCCGTTGATCAGGTCGCTCATGTCATTCTTTCTCGTAGATGAGGCCGTACAGCAGCAGGAGCATGGCCACGAGGGCCGACACCTGGCGCACGGGCAGCAGGTAGAAGTCGGGGAAGACGACCTTGTCCAGCATGAGGAACACGTTGTTCACGGTCAGCGCCACGAACGAGGCGCCGCTCCAGAACAGCAGCCGGTGTCCGGTGCGGCGGTAGCTGCCCAGCAGCAGCCAGGCGCATGCCAGCGACGTCAGTGTACACAGCGAATAGATGGTAATTGCCATCAGGAATCCTTCCGCCATTTGAACGCGTCCGCAAATTGCTGGGCCTTGCGGTCGAGTGAAGAGTGGATCAGGTGGGTGACTTCGACGAGGTGGGTCGCATACACGTCGGCCAGGCGGTCGATCCGCTCGCGCATGCCCTCCTCGAGCGGGGCATAGCGGTACGTCCCGGCGTCCTGGCACGGCACGGCGATCCTGGCCGTGCACAGGTCGGCGAGCAGGTCTTCCGCCGTCTTTTCGCGCACGTACAGCCGCCGCGCCAGCGTGTCGCGGTGCCACGCATGGTCCGGATCGGCGCGCATCAGCAGCAGCGCTTCCAGGAAGGGGACCGAGGGGATGCTGGTCAGCACGAAGCGCCGGACGTCCTCGGGTATGGAGGGCTTACCCATCGCCATTATCTTTGGACAAATGTACTTAACTTTTTGAAACTGGGATTGTATAGCATTCTTTTCGGAAATGCAGGTGGATTTCAACCGTGCGCGGCTATGCAAACAGGAAATCCATGAGGAAGGACAAGCGTGCGTCGGCTAAAATGACGCCATTACTGATTTGTCTTTTCATAATGTTCAAGAAGTTTGTCGCGCCCGCGCTCGCGCTGGCCTCCCTGTTGTCGCTCGGTGCCTGCAAGCGCGAGTCCCCCAATCCGCCTCCCGCCCGCGTCCATACGGAAGCGCGTGCGCCCCAGCCGCAATCGTGCAGCGACCATTTCGTGGACGGCCAGGCGCCGCGCATCACGAATCCGAAGCTCGACAACAAGGCGGAAACACTGTGCTTCAACGTGTTCAGCGTGCTGCATTCCGGGATCACGCGTACGCCGCTGTGGTCGGCGGAACACCTGCAGGCCGAGAATATCGCAGCGGCGCAGGAATTGTCGCGCGAAAACTCGTTCCATTCAGAATCGCGGCTGCCGGCCAGCCAGCGGGCGGAATTGTCGGACTATGCCCGCAGCGGCTTCGACCGTGGCCACATGGCCCCGAACGGCGACATGCCGGACCGCGACAGCCAGCGCGACAGCTTCAGCCTCGCCAATATCGTCCCGCAGGACGGCGAGAACAACCGCAACCTGTGGGCCGGCATCGAGGGCGCCGTGCGCAAGATGGCGAAGCGGGAGGGCGACCTGTACGTGGTGACGGGTCCGGCCTTCCTCGGCGCGGACCTGAAGAAGATCGGCAACGTGCTCGTGCCGACCCATTTGTATAAACTCGTGTACAGCCCGCGCCAGCGCGCCGGCGCCGCGTGGTTCGTCGAGAACGCGGCGGATGCGAAGGCGAACGTGATCCCCATCCCGGAGCTCGAACGCATCATCGGCATCAACCTGCTGCCCGCGCTGTCCGACGCGGAAAAGGAGCGCGTGCTGGCGCTGCCGGAAGTCCGCGTCAAGCCGTCCCGCAACCGCAAATAGGAATCCCATGACCAAGTTCGCACCGTACGAGAACGAGGCCGACGTCGTCGAAGTCGGCAACCTGACGTTGGAAAACCGGCTCGACCGGATCACGATCTCCGGGGACGTCGACCTCACCGCCGACAAGGACGGCCTCACCAGGGCGCGCCTCCTGCACGACCTGCTGGGCCGGATCGTCGCCGGCCTGGAAGCGCGGGACTTGCCGGACCGGCTGCCGCCGCCCGACGTCAGGACGGTCGACAATCCGTTCGGCTGACAGCCGCACGTGCCGCGCACCGGTCGGTGCGCGCGCTCACGAAACTCATGAATAAAGCGGGCCGCACGGCCCGTTTTTCATGGGTGCGATACGCATGAGTTGTAGCCGGTCAATGGTGCGCGCAACGCGGCCGCTTTGGAGTAGTCTCGACAAGGAACCGGCGTGAGGAGCTCCACGCGGAAAACGTCGTGCTCGGAGGCGAGCAGGTCGGCGTGGCGCGCTTCGCGGAAGCCGGTGTTTTCTTCACCATGACAGCGGAGGAACATCATGCGACACACCCTGGTTGCAGTTTTCGACAACCGAAGCGACGCCCAGAGCGCCCTCGACGAATTGCTGGCGTCGGGCTTCTCGCGCACCGATGCGAGCCTCTCCAGCGCGGACCCCACGGGCCAGTCGAACAGCGTCACCGGCAACGACGAGTTGCTGCAAGGCGAACACGAGGAAGGCTTCGGCGCTTCGATCAAGCATTTCTTCACCGGCCTGTTCGGATCGGACACGAACGAACACGCGATGAAGTATTCGTATGCCGTCACGCGCGGCCACCACGTCCTCACCCTGACGACGGAATCCGAGCCGGAAGTCGAGCGCGCCGCCGACATCATCGAGCGCTTCGGCCCCGTCGACATCGACGAACGCCACGACCAGTGGTCGCGCGAGCCGGGCAGCGCTGGTGTCATGGGCGCATCGTCCGGGATGCAGCAATCCAGCGGCATGTCCGCGCAGTCGGGCAACCCGGGATCGGGATCGGGCTCGTCCGGCTCGTACCAGGGCACGCCGCCGGGCACCGAACCGGGCTCGCTGCAATTCACGGGCCACGACGACCGCAACTTCTTCGCCACACAGAACATCAACGATCCGGTCCCCAAAGGCCAGACGTACGAGGAACCGCTGGGCGCATCCGAACAGTCGGGCGGATCGATGGACAGCGCCGTCGGCGGCAACACGCTGAGCGGCACCCAGAGCTCGTCGCAGAATCCGGCCACCGGCTCCTCGCTGCAATCGTCGCAGAGCGGCTCGCTGAACCAGAGCGGCTCGACCCTGCAGGGCACGGCGTCGATTCCCGGCTCGGACGACACGTCGCTGGGCGGTACCGCGCGGATGGGCAGCTCCATGCAGCGCGACACGAGCGGGGGCGGGTCGGTCTCGCGCGGAAATGTCCGTGTGTTCTCCCACGACGCGGGCATGAGCGACACCTACGACGACCACTACCGCAGCCACTGGAACGACAATTATGCGAGCCTGGGCGGCAGCTACGACGACTACGCGCCCGCGTACCGCTACGGCAGCGACATGCGCCGCGACGCTAAATACCGCAACCGCGCCTGGGACGACGTCGAATCCGACCTGCGCACCGACTGGGAAACACGCAATCCGGGCGCGTCGACGTGGGACAAATTCAAGGCGGCCGTCCGCCACGGCTGGGACAAGATCGCCCCGGACCTGAACACGGACGACTGGTACCACTCGGACTGGCACGACAATTACTCGAGCCTGGGCGGCGGCTACGAGGACTACGAGCCGGCCTACCGCTACGGCACCGAAATGCGCGGCAGCGCCAGGTACCGCGACCGCTCGTGGGACGAGGTGGAATCCGACCTGCGCAGCGACTGGGAATCGCGCCATCCCGGTGAGTCGACATGGGAGAAATTCAAGGCCGCCGTGCGCCGCGGCTGGGACAAGATCACCCCGGACATCGACAACGACAGCTATTACCGCAGCCACTGGAACGCGAGGTACTCGAACGCGGACGACAGCTACGACGACTACCTGCCGGCCTACCGCTACGGCAACGAGGCGCGCCGCCTGCAGCAATACCGCAGCCGCCACTGGGACGACGTCGAATCCGACCTGAAGTCCGATTGGGAATCGCGCTACACGAGCGGCCCGTCGACGTGGGAAAAGTTCAAGGACGCCGTGCGCCATGGCTGGGACAAGATCACCCCGGACATGGACGACGATTCGACCTACTACCACACGCACTACGAGTCGACCTATGCCGCCAGCGGCACGGACTTCAACGACGTGGCGCCGGCCTACCGCTACGGCAACGAGATGCGCAGCACCGACACCTACCGCGACCGCGACTGGGACGACGTCGAGCACGACCTCAGGAAGGACTGGCACAGCAAGTACGGCACGGACGCCGAACCGTCCACGTGGGAACGCATCAAGGCGGCCGTCCGCCACGGCTGGGAACGCATGACGGGCGAGGCGACGTCCACGGATGACGACAGCTATTACCGCACGCACTGGACGAACACGTACAAGTCGACCGGTACGGAGTACGACGACCTGGCCCCGGCCTACCGCTACGGCGCCGAGATGCGCAATGACGTCCGCTATCGCAACCGCGACTGGTCCGACGTCGAGAATGACCTGCGTTCGGACTGGGACACGCGCTATGGCAAGGACGGCGCGTCGACCTGGGAGAAGATGAAGGCCGCCGTGCGGCACGGGTGGGACCGGGGCACGATCGGCTGATCAGGCCGGCTCGGACAGCGGCAGGCTGATCCGGTTACGCCCCATATGCTTGGCCCGGTACAGCGCCGCATCGGCAATGGCGACCAGGTCGCTGGCGCTGTTGTCGGGCGACGCGATCGCGGTGGCCGCGCCGATCGACACGGTCACGTGCTGCGCCGGCGCCATGCGGTTGGGGACTTGCAGCTGTTCGACACGGGTGCGGATGCGTTCGGCCACGCTGGCCGCGCCCTTCAATGACTGGTTCGGCAGGATCACTGCAAATTCCTCGCCGCCGTAGCGCGCCACGAGGTCGTTGGCGCGCATCTCGCTGGCGACGGCCGTGGCGATGCGTTTCAGGCACTCGTCGCCGCCCAGGTGGCCGTTCGCATCGTTATAGGCTTTGAAATTGTCCACGTCCACCATCAGCAGCGACAGCGGCTGGCGCTGGCGCAGCGCGCGCGCCCATTCGGCATGCAGTGTCTCGTCGAAGCAGCGGCGGTTGGCGAGGCCGGTGAGGCCGTCGCGCGTGGCCAGTTGTTCGAGCGCGATCTGGGCCAGTTTTTCATCCGTCATGTCGCGCAGCGTCTCCACGACGGCGGCCAGCCGGCCGCGCTCGTCGTAGATCGGGCTCGCGTCCGCCGCCAGGTAGCGCCGCCGGCCCATGCGCGGCATGTCGCACCAGCTCTCGGCCGACAGGTGCGGATCGTCCGGCAGGCCGATGCGGGGCTGGTGCGCCTCGGCGGCGCGTTCTTCGATCAGGAGGTCGGCGAGGGTGGGGCGGCGCTCCTCGAAAAAGCTGCGCCAGTGCTCGCGCGTGCCGATGATGTCGCGTGCCGGGACGCCCGTCAGCCGCTCGCACGCGCGGTTCCAGAACATCACGCGGGACGTCGTGTCGAGCACGAAAATGGGAATGGCCAGCGTCTCCATCAACTGGTGGGCGAAAGCGCGGTCGGCCGGCGCGCCCGAGGAATCCATGAGCCGCTGTATTGTTGTTGTGCTTGTCATGTGGCGTCCTTCGGTTCTAATGAGCAATTAATTGCTAACGAGAACCGATTGTGCGCCACAGACAATGGTATCCCCTTGACTTTTAGCAAGGGAGGATGGGGACGGTCACCCGGACTCGTCCGCGTGGGCGACGATCGCCTGGGCCACGCGGTCGACGCGTGTACACAGTAGATCGATGCGCGACGCGAGGAGCGGATCCTCCAGCGCGTACTGGCGGCGCACCTGCAGCAGTTCGGTCTGGATGGCGATCAGCTGGGCAAGCGGATCGAGGTTGCCGCGCCGGCCGTCAGCCCCGCCCGTCAGCCGCCCCAGCAGCATGTCCGACTCGGCCAGCGCCTGGTCGGCCTGGCCGCGCGCCTTCTGCTCGCGGCACAGGGCGGCCTCCAGGCGCGCGATCCGGTCTTCGCTGCGTACGCGGCGGAACAACATCCCGAACAGCACGGTCATCATGACGAGCACCAGCACGCCCAGCTGCAGCCGCTCCGGCACCGCGAGCATGCGGGCGTGTTCCGATAACCCGAACCACAAGGTGAGCAGCAGCAGGGCACCGAGGGTGGCACGCAGCGACTGGAGCAGCAGGCTTTTGATCACGATCCCTCCGACGAGGACTAGGACGACTCGATTAGGAACTTTCCGTATCCAAAGGTACGACTTTCCGAACGGCACGTTTTTGCTTGCCGTCAATTAAGTGAGCCTCTTCTACCACCCGCGCCGGGCGCGGTATAATGGAAGGTTGACGCGAGCCTTACCGGACTTTCACAGTGACTTACAGCATCAAAGAAATCTTCTATACCCTGCAGGGCGAGGGCGCCCATGCGGGCCGCCCGGCCGTGTTCTGCCGCTTTTCTGGTTGCAACCTGTGGACGGGCCGCGAAGCGGACCGGTCCACGGCCGTCTGCCAGTTCTGCGATACGGATTTCGTCGGCACGGACGGCGAACGGGGCGGCAAATTCAAGGATGCCGCCAGCCTGGCCGCCGAGATCAACAGCCTGTGGCCGGAGACTTATCCGGCCAGCAAATATGTCGTCTTCACGGGCGGCGAACCGCTGCTGCAGCTGGATGCGGCGCTGATCGACGCGATGCACGCCGTCGGCTTCACGATCGCCATCGAAACGAACGGGACGCTGCCCGTGCCGGCCGGCGTGGACTGGATCTGCGTGAGCCCGAAGATGGGCTCGACCCTGGTGGTCGAACAAGGCAACGAGCTCAAGGTCGTCATCCCGCAGACGGGCCAGGACCTGGCCGCGTACGAACACCTGGATTTCGACAACTTCTTCGTGCAGCCGATGGACGGTCCGCTGGCCCAGTTCAACACGCAACTGGCCATCGACACGTGCCGCCGCAATCCGAAGTGGAAGCTCAGCCTCCAGACCCATAAACTCCTGAACATCCCCTGACATGCTGACCATTACCCGCAAGCTGGAATTCGACGCCGGCCACCGCATCCCCGACCACAAAAGCCAGTGCCGCAACCTGCACGGCCACCGCTACACGCTGGAAATCACGCTGACGGGCGCCGTCATCGATGTCGAAGGCAATTCCGACAACGGCATGATCATGGATTTCTCGGACATCAAGGCGCTCGCCAAGGAGCACCTCGTCGACGTCTGGGACCACGCGTTCCTCGTCTACGAAAAGGACGAGGCCGTGCGCGGTTTCCTGGCCAGCCTGCCGAATCATAAAACCGTCGTGATCGACCGCATCCCGACCGTGGAAAACCTCGCGCAGGTAGCGTGGAACATCCTCAAGGCCGCCTACAAGGACCGCTACGGCACCGGCCTGCGCCTGCAGAAGCTCGTGCTGCACGAAACGCCGAACTGCTGGGCCGAAATCACGGATGCCTGAAGCGGACGACAATACGTACATGGGCCTGGCCCTGCAGGAAGCCCGCAAGGCCTGGGCGGCGGGGGAGGTGCCCGTGGGCGCCGTCGTCGTGCGTGACGGCGAAGTCGTCGCGACCGGCTTCAACCAGCCGATCGGCCGCCACGACCCGACCGCGCACGCGGAGATCGTCGCCCTGCGCGCGGCAGCGGAAAAGCTCGGCAACTACCGGTTGCCGGGCTGCGAGCTGTACGTGACGCTGGAACCATGCGCGATGTGCTCGGGCGCGATGATGCATGCGCGCCTGGCGCGGGTCGTGTATGCCGCGCCGGACCCGAAGACGGGCGTGTGCGGCTCCATCCTCGACCTGTTCGCGCTGGAGCAGCTGAATCACCACACGGACGTCGTCGGCGGCGTACTGGCCGACGAGGCGAGCGCCATGCTCAAAGGGTTCTTCGCCGAACGGCGTGCCGCACGGCGCACGCAAGGCTGACGCCACCCGTTTGTCAAAAATGATATGCTGGTTCCACGCCTTCGCTGCTTTCCGCGCAGTTTGCCAGTAGTGGAGGATTTCACGACCCAGCTATCAATAATGCCTAGCCTGAACGCCAACGGGATCCGCATCGCCTTCGACACGGCGGGCGATCCGAAATCCGTACCCCTGCTGCTGATTTCAGGCCTCGGCCTGCAATTGACGGCCTGGCCGGACGAATTCGTCGAAGGCCTCGTCGAGCTGGGCTTTTACGTGATCCGTTTCGATAATCGCGACAGCGGCCTGTCCACCAAGTTCGAGCACGCCGGCACGCCCAGCCTCACGCTGGCCTGGCTGAAGTCGCTGCTGCACATCCCCCTCAAGCCGCCTTATCGGCTGGAAGACATGGCGGACGATGCGATCGGCGTGCTGTCCGCACTGGGCGTCGCGCGCGCCCACGTCGTCGGCATGTCGATGGGTGGCATGGTCGGACAACTGATGGCGGTTAAATACCCCTCGCGCGTGCTCAGCCTGACGTCGATCATGTCCAGCAGCGGCCGCCGCGGCCTGCCGGGCCCGGCACCCGCGGCCCGCCGCGCGCTGCTGCGCCGTCCGCGCGGCGCCGGCGACATCGACACGGCCATCGACTACAACGTGCAGCTGTTGCAGGCCATCGGCAGCCCGGCGTACCCGACCCCGGAAAAACACCTGCGCCGCCGCGTCGCCCGCGCCCTGCGCCGTAACTGCTGCCCGGGCGGGGTCGTACGCCAGATGCTCGCCGTGACGGCCTGCGGCGACCGCACGCCGCAGTTGCAGGCCATCGTCGCGCCGACGCTCGTGATCCACGGCGCGGCCGATCCGCTCGTGCCGCTCGCGTGCGGGGTCGCCACCGCGCACGCGATTCCCGGTGCCCGGCTCGAAGTCATCGAGGGCATGGGTCACGACCTGCCGGCCCAGCTGCTGGAGCGGCTCCTCGCCTTGATCGACGCCCATGCCCACGGTAAGATGGCGCCCGACTCGACACCAAGGCTCTTCGTCAAACAGTGACCACCCAAAAACCGGGCATCGCCCTGATCGCGCCGGGCAGCTATGCGCCCGAGCCCGACGCCATCCCGCGCGGCATTTCGCGCCTCGAAACCCAGGGTATCCTGGTCCACAATTACTACAGGCACGAAGCTCGCCACCAGCGCTTCGGCGCGACTGACGCGGAACGCCTTGCGCAGCTGGAAGCGGCCGCCGCCGATCCAGACGTGCAGATCGTGATGGCCATCCGCGGCGCCTACGGCATGACCCGCCTGCTGCCGCACATCGACTTCGAACGCATGGCGGCCAGCGGCAAGATCTTCGTGGGCTATTCCGACGTCACGGCATTCCACATGGGCCTGTACGCGAAGACGGGCGCCCTCAGCTACGCCGGCCCCATGTTCACGGCCGACATCGGACGCGCAGAACCCGACGAGTTCACGCTGGGCGACTTCTGGCGCTGCCTGGCGGGCCCGACACACACCGTGACCGGGCACGGCGTGGCGAACCCGCGCCTGGACGTGGACGGGACCGTCTGGGGCGGCAACCTGGCGATGGTCATGTCGGTGCTCGGCACGCCTTACTTCCCGCAGATCGACGGCGGCATCCTGTTCCTGGAAGACATCGCCGAGCACCCGTTCCGCGTGGAACGCATGTTGCTGCAGCTGATGCACGCGGGCGTGCTGGCAAGGCAGCGCGCCATCGTACTGGGCGATTTTTCCGGCTACCGTCTCGGACCGAACGACAACGGCTACAACTTCGACGAAATGCTGGCCTATGTCCGCGCGACCTTGCCCGTGCCGGTGCTGACGGGTCTGGAATTCGGCCACATCGCCCGTCACGTGACGATTCCGTTCGGGGCGCAGGGGCACCTGCAGTCCGATGGCGACCGTTGGTCGCTGACGATGTCCGGTTACCCGACGCTCCCGGCCGCCTGACGCAGGTCACCCGACAGGGAGATCCTGCCCATCACAGCTTGGGCATTCGTCGTACCCACTGCTATCGATTATGTGTGCGAATGTGCACAGCATACTCTGCCTGCCCCGAGCCGTCCTGCTGACCGTGCAATAGTCGCGCTGGGGCGAGGTCGCGTCAATCCTGATCCGGTGCGCCAGCAGCATGGTTGCTGCTCTCCAGGGCCGCGCGCAGTTGGCGGCGGTAGTTGCGCAGGCCGGACAACCTGCTCGAGAAGCAATGCACGATCGTCATCAAATCCTGCACCATCTCCTGCTCCGGCGACAGGCGTTCCTGATTCAGCACGAGCAGCTCGCAACCATGCAGCGCCGCGTAATGCGCGAACCAGTCGTAGCCGAAGCGCGTCAACCTGTCGGCGTGGGCCAGCACGAGCGTCGCCAGCTCGCCACGCCCGATCGCGTCCATCAGGGCCAGGAAGTGCTTGCGTCCGAAGTTCAGGCCGCTCCCGACTTCTTCGACGAACTCGACCCCGGCCAGGCCACGCGCGACGGCAAACTGTTCCAGCACACGGCGCTGGTTGGCCAGATCCGGGCGCCGGGCTGCGCTGGACACCCGGCAGTAGGCGACGACGCGGCGCGGTCCGGCAGGCGCCAGACGCAGGAACGTGCGCAGCTGGCTCTCGGTGTAGCGGCGCCGGTTGCTGGCGGTGCGGGCGACCGGGACGAGCCGGCCCTCGCGCTCCCAGCGCTGCAGCGTCTTGACCGTGATTCCCAGCAGCCTGGCGGCCTCGCCTGTGCCCATCGTCTTTTCCATGATCACGATTGGACACGTTCAATCACGTTTAGTTCGATTCGAGACGCACTCCTTGCGATATGCCCACTGCAATGGCCTCGAGTTCACAGGAGTCTCGGCAGGCCGCGTCCGCTCGCCCACGTGGGCGCAGAAAGATTTAACAAAAGTAACATTTGGATAGAATGTTACGCGTTTTGCATACTAGAATGATGCTATCGTGAACTTCAACCAGCATTGCGTCACGATTTACATTCATTCCGGGAGGACGTCAAAAAACTTAACCATCTCATTATTGGACGCTACGGATCAGGTTACGAATGAAGATTCTCAAATATACGCCCATGCTCGCACTACTGGCCGCATGCGCATTGGACCCCGTCGCCACGGCGGACTATTCAGGACTCGGCGACAGCGAGGTAGCAAAAACGCTTCGATATTCCGCCTTTACCAGCAGTGTCGGTATCGATTATGCGGTCGGTCAGCTCGTCAACAAGCCGGACATCCTTGCAATGTCCGACCCACGCGGGAAACTCGAGCAACTGGGCTTCACTTGTGTCCCAACGCCACCTGCGGACTGCACATATGATGGCTCCGCCAAAACCACGGTCGTGAGCCCGGATGCTTCGCGCACCGAAAGGTACAAACTTACGATCCATATTGCTGCAAAGATTCGTCGGAACGCGATAGAAATCGCCAGCACGACAAATCGCGAAAATTACTAGGAAGAAAAGATGCAGATTATTCAGGCCGCAAATCCAATCAAGACCGAAGTACTTGGAATTGGACAAGTGGGACTTCACTATTTTTATATCCTGAAGGACGACTCCGGAAGAGTCATTGGGCAACTGAACGGACTGCAGTTCAAGGATGGAATCCCGTCCGCGACTGGCATCGGAGGCAAGATCGTTTTTACCACCGAATATGGGATGGAGATCAATCCTGAAACGCTTCAGCGGGTCGTGGCGATCGGCGACAAGGCAGTCATCCAGGATAAAATGTGGAGTGCAGCCATCCAGTGCGGTGTCGAAATCAATAAAGCGAATTTTGACTACATGGCACTCGATTCATTTGGCGGGCACAACAGTAATGCTGTCTTTTCCACACTCGCGGCGTGCATGCAGCTTGAACCATTCAAGTTCGACGGATTCTCTCCCGGCTTAAATGACGTTATTTTAAACTGGGAAACCATCAAGGTAATCCAGGCTCAAAAAGGCTTCGGCCAGGCGTCCGGTGGTGGCGGCGACTCGACGGGCGGGAGCGGGGGCGGGTCGAATGGCGGCGGCGATATCAAGCTGCCCGATGTTCCTCCCAGCGGCGGAAAAAAGGGTGGCGGCTACTGGCAGAATCCAGGGTCGATCAGCCCGACCGCCGATGCAGACTATCTCGCGGCAACGAAGGCAAACGATACCAATGTCGGGACGCTGGCGGCACACGACGTGTATGGCGCCGCAGGCACGGAAAATCTCGTTCCAGTGACCACTGTCGGGGTCTCGGACCATATCGCGTTACTGTAGCAGCCACAGTTCGGCCCCACGCTGCCAGCGCAAGGCTGGCAGCCACACATCGATTCCCCACACTGTTCACCCCGGCGTATCGCCGCGCGCATTTCCTCGACCTGGCTCGACACCCATTGTTTTTCATCGGTTCATACAGCGGGTTATGGTGGTGTTGTATAATGGTTGTTTCGGCATTAAGCCATTGATTCTCCTCAAGAAATAGACAGGTACTAATGTTAAGTACAGCCAACATCACGATGCAGTTCGGCGCCAAGCCGCTGTTCGAAAATATTTCCGTCAAATTCGGCGACGGCAACCGTTACGGCCTCATCGGCGCGAACGGCTGCGGCAAGTCGACCTTCATGAAGATCCTCGGCGGCGACCTCGAGCCGTCCGCCGGCAACGTCAGCCTCGACCCGCACGAGCGCCTCGGTAAACTCCGCCAGGACCAGTTCGCCTACGAAGACGTGCGCGTGCTGGACGTCGTCATGATGGGCCACACGGAACTGTGGGAAGCCATCCGCGAACGCGACGCCATCTACGCCAATCCGGAGGCGACGGACGAGGACTACATGAAAGCGGCCGAGCTCGAAGGCAAGGTCGCCGAATACGATGGCTACTCGGCCGAGGCGCGCGCCGGCGAACTGCTGCTGGGCCTGGGCATCGCCACCGACCTGCACCAGGGCCCGATGAGCGCCGTGGCGCCGGGCTGGAAGCTGCGCGTGCTGCTGGCGCAGGCCCTGTTCTCCGATCCGGACATCCTGCTGCTCGACGAACCGACCAACAACCTGGACATCCACACGATCAGCTGGCTGGCCGACATGCTGAACCAGCGGAACTCGACGATGATCATCATCTCGCACGACCGCCACTTCCTGAACTCGGTCTGCACGCACGTCGCCGACATGGACTACGGCACGCTGAAGGTCTATCCGGGCAACTACGACGACTACATGGAAGCGTCGACGCAGGCCCGCAACCAGCAGCTGGCCAATAACGCGAAGGCGAAAGAGAAGGTCGCCGAGCTGCAGGACTTCGTCCGCCGCTTCTCCGCGAACAAGTCGAAGGCCCGCCAGGCCACGTCCCGCCTGAAGATGATCGACAAGATCAAGATCGAGGAATTCAAGCCGTCGTCGCGCGCCTATCCGTTCGTCCGCTTCGAAGGCGAAAAGAAACTGCACCGCCTGGCCGTCGAGACGGAAGGCCTGTCGAAATCGTACGACCGCCAGCTGTTCAAGAATTTCTCGATCATGGTCGAGGCCGGCGAGCGCATCGCGATCATCGGTGCCAACGGTGCCGGTAAGACGACGTTGCTGCGTTGCATCGGCAGCGGCCCGATCACGGGTCTCGATGGCGACACGGGCCGCGTGAAGTGGGCCGAGAACGCGAATCCGGGCTATATGCCGCAGGATCCGACCGAAGAATTCGCCACCGACCTGAACCTGACGGACTGGATGGGCCAGTGGACGAAGGAAGGCGACGACGACCAGGCCGTGCGCTCGATCCTCGGCCGCCTGCTGTTCGGCGGCGACGAGGTCAAGAAGTCCGTGCGCGTGCTGTCCGGCGGCGAGAAGGGCCGCATGATGTACGGCAAGCTGATGCTGGGCCG
>CBIHQW010000041.1:0-26547 GCA_966212285.1 Massilia kyonggiensis | reverse complement strand
TCGCTCGACATCTTCGGATCGGCATTCTTCATGCTCGCGCGCTACGAGGAATCGGTGAGTCCCGCGCGCGATGGACACGGACGTTTCCCCGCCAACCTGTCGCTCGCAGTGCGCCAGGGTTTCCTCGATCGCCCGATCGTGGACGAGTACGTCGAGATCCTGTGGGCGGCCATCCACAGGGTGTGGCCCACGCTCGCCAGGAAGCGACGCGTCGCGCGCAAGCTGATCAGCTGCGACGTCGACCTGCCGTTCGATCCTGCCTGCGCATCGATGTCGCGCCTCGGCAAGCGGCTGGTGGGTCGCGCGGTACGCGAGCGGTCGCCGGGAGCGCTGCTTGAAACCGCCCGCAACTACTGGGCAGTCAGGCGCGGGAACCAGGCACGGGACCCTTACTGGCAGGCGTTGTCGTGGATGATGGACGTGAACGAGAAGGCGGGCAACCAGGTCACGTTCAATTTCATTCCCGAGCGGACCGACAGCGCCATGGACAATGCGCCGGGCATCGACCACATGCGCATGCGCGAGCTGCTGCGTACCGTGCATGCGCGCGGCCACCTGATCGGCATACACCCCGGCTATAACACCTACCGCCATCCGGACGCGTTTGCGCGCTCGGCCGCGTCCCTGCGGCGCGCCATCCACCAGGAAGGCATCCGCCAGGACGAGCTGGGCGGGCGCCAGCACTACCTGCGGTGGGACGTGCGGAACACGCCGCAGTTGTGGGCATCGAACGGGCTGGCTTACGACAGCACCCTGTCTTACCCGACGATCGCCGGGTTTCGCACGGGAACCTGCCACGAGTACACGATGTACGACCTGGTCGGGCGCCGGCCGCTCACTGTGAAGCAGCGGCCGCTGGTCGTCATGGAAAACGCCGTGATCGACGCCCCCAACATGGGACTGGGTCACGGCGAACAGGCCCTTGCCGCGATGCGGCGCTACAAGCAGATATGCGCGCGTTTCGATGGCAACTTCACGCTGCTCTGGCATAACTCGTCGTTCGCGGGCGAAGATGACCGGGCGATGTATTGCGACCTCATCCAATAGGCGAGCCGACCATGCCCGCCATCTATGCGCCCTCCGCCGGCATCGCCGGCACGCCCGGCAAGCCAGGTCCGGCGCGGCTCGCGTTCCTGCTGCTGTTCCCGGGCTTCTTTTTCTACCAGACGCTGATCGGCATGGGCGTGGTGGGGGCCGTCCTGGGCGGGTATTTCTCGGTCGTCTCCCTCGGACTGTTTCCGCCGCTCGCCTACGCGTATTACCTGGGCATCAAGGCGTCCGACTACCGGGTTGCGTCGACTGACCTGCACTTCGGCTTTTTCCTGTTTTATTTTTTCGTGATCGTGGCCATCAACGCGGCCTTTGGCGCCAATTCCACGATCGTCAAAACGCACCTGTTGTCGATTCTATATTTCATCAATATCTACCTGATCTTCAAACACGGCGATTTTTCCGAGCGCAAGACGATCGCGACGACGCTGACGTCTCTGCTGCTGATGTCGGCGACCATTTTCTTCTTTTCGCAAGGAGGCAGTTTCCAGCCCGGGCAGTTCGGCGATCCGACGAGCCCGGAGAGCGTCGCAACCTACCAGGAACTCGCCCGGTCGTACGTCCTGACCTTCGTGACGGTCATCTGTTTCACACGCGTGCTGGCGGTTCGGCTGGCCCTGTATGCCATCGCTGCGGCAGCCCTGTTCCTGAACGGTGCGCGCAGCGAGCTGGTGGCGGCGCTGTTCCTGTACCCGATGATCGAACTGTATCGTGCGAAGCACTGGCTTCCTTTTTTGTACCTGGTGCTGCTCGTATTCGGCCTGGCGAGCATCGATCCCAAATTGCTGGCGAATCATTTTCCTGAAAGCCGGGTGTGGGAATTGTTCGACCTCTCCCAGTCATCGTCCGCGAATGCCCGGCACGAACTCACCGAACACGCGCTGCGCACGATTGCGGAGAACCCGGTACTGGGCGCATACGCCAGTTATCCGCCGGGGGGGTATTCCCACAACATCCTCTCGGCCTGGGTCGACCTCGGCATTTTCGGCTTTGTCTACATGCTGTTCATGCTGGTACGCACGGCGGTCGGGCTGTGTCGCCGCGGTTGGCTGGTACGGCCCAGGTCAGGCCAGTTTCTGCTGGCATGGTCACTGATCTGCATCTCACTGCTCCTGCTGGTGACCGCCAAGACTTTCGACGACATGTTTTTCGGCGCCGCCATGGGTGCTTATGCGAACTATCGAAGCAGTGAACGAAGCACCAGGCGGCTGCGGGAAAGCCGCTGCTAACGTAGAGGGAGGGACCTTGATCAACATTCACCTGTATCCGTCGCCATTCCTGAACGAGAGCCGGATCCTGCGCGAAGCCTGTTCGCTGTCCCGGTTGGCGCTGTTCGACCGCATCGACCTGGTCGGCGTGGGGCAGGAGGGCGTGCCGGCGATCGAGGATCTACACGGCAATATCCGGGTCGTGCGCATCGGACAGCGCGGCGAGGGCGGACTGGTCGGCAAGCTGAAGCGCACCGGTGGCTGGAGCCGCGCGGTCTACCGGCGCTACCGCCACGAAAGAATCGGCTGCGTCAACTGCCACAGTATCGCCACCCTGCCGCTCGGCGTGCTGCTGAAGCGCGCTACCGGCGCCAGGCTGGTGTATGACGCCCACGAACTGGAGACAGAGACCAATGGCCTCGGCGGTCTGCGCAAAGTGCTCACCCGGTTGGCCGAACGCGCCCTGATCCGGCACGCCGACCATTGCATCTTTGTCGGGCAAGCGATCGAACAATGGTATGTGCGCAAGTACGCGTTGCGCAACGTCACCGTGCTCTATAACTGCCCGCCGCGCCGCGGCGTGAACCCGGCCGACTATTTCCGCAAGACGCATTCGATCGAGGCCGACACGCCGATCTTCCTCTACCAGGGCTTCATCGGCGAGGGTCGCGGGATACGCAACCTGGTCGACGCGTTTGCCGGCCTGGCCGGGCGCGCGGCGCTGGTCGTGATGGGTTACGGCCCGCTGGCGGACTGGATTGCCGGAGAAGCCGCGCACCACGCCGGCATCCATTACCACCCGGCAGTGGCGCCCGAGCGCCTGCTCGATTACACCGCGTCGGCCGATTTCGGGCTGTCTGTCATCGAGGCCACTTCGCTCAGCTACGAGTACTGCATGCCGAACAAGCTGTTCGAATACGTGATGGCGCGCAAGCCGGTGCTGGTCTCGCCGACCCGCGAGCAGAGCGAGTTCGTCCGCAGGCACGGGATCGGCGAAGTCACGCGCGACGCCTCGCCGGCCGCAATCCGCGAAGGCGTGCTGCGCTTGCTGGCTCGCGACCAGCGTGCCCTGCAGGACGCGCTGGCGCGGACCGCCGACGAGTATTGCTGGGAAGGGCAGGAGGCAAAACTCGAAATCGTCTATGTGAATACGCTCGGCATGCGCTCGCACAGGTACAGCCAGGGCGACCAGGGGGAGGTGCAGCATGATCTCTGTCATTGACTACGGCGTCTGCAATCTCGGGTCGATGCTCAACATGCTGCGCAAGGTCGGCGCCGAGGCGCAGCTGGTCTCCACCGCCGCGGAACTCGAGCGAGCCGAGAAGCTCGTCCTGCCCGGCGTGGGGGCGTTCGACAATGGCATGGGCGCCCTGAGGGAGCGCAGACTCGCCGAAGCACTGCGCAAGCGTGTGCTCCAGGACAAAGTCCCCTTGCTCGGCGTGTGCCTTGGCATGCAGATGCTGGGCCGGCGCAGCGAAGAGGGCGGTATGGAGGGCCTTGGCCTGGTGGATGCCGACGTGCGCCGCATCCGCCTTGCCCCGGACAGCAAGAAAAAGGTGCCTCACATGGGATGGAACCTGTTGACGCCGCGCCGCGACAGTCTACTGCTGCGCGAGCTGGCAGCCCGCTCACGATTTTACTTCTGCCATTCATACCACCTGGTCTGCGCCGATCCCGGCGACGTGCTGGCCACCGCCGACTACGGTGGCGAGTTCGTGGCGGTGCTCCAGCACGACAATGTGTATGGAGTGCAGTTTCATCCTGAGAAAAGCCATCGCTTCGGCATGGCGCTGCTGCACAACTTCGCGGAGCTGTGATGTTGCACCCACGCGTGATTCCCTGCCTGTTGATGCGCAACGGCGGCCTCGTCAAGACGGTCAAATTCAAGAACGCCCGCTACGTCGGCGACCCGATCAATGCTGTGCGGATTTTCAACGAGAAGGAAGTCGACGAACTCGTGTTCCTCGACATCGGTCATGCCGGCGCGCGCGCCGCGCCCGACTTCGACTTGCTGGCCGACATCGCCAGCGAGGCTTTCATGCCGTTTTCCTACGGCGGCGGCATTACAAGCATCGGGCAGGTAAAGCGGCTCTACGCGCTCGGGGTCGAGAAGGTCGTGCTGAACACCGCGGCGGCCGACCAGCCGCGCCTGGTATCGGAAGCGGCCGCGTTGGCAGGCAGTTCCGGGGTCGTGGTGTCGATGGACGTACGCCGCAGCTGGCTGGGCGGTTATACGGTCTGCGCGGCCGGCGGCACACGTGACCTGAAGCGGGAGCCGGCCGGGTATGCGCGCGACATGGAAAAACTCGGTGCCGGCGAGATCCTCCTCAACGCGATCGACCGCGACGGCACGAGGGAAGGCTACGACCTCGATCTGGTACGGCGGGTGAGCGAGGCGGTGTCGATCCCGGTGGTGGTCGCGGGCGGCGCGGGAGACTTGCGGCACTTCCGCGAAGCCACCGACGCCGGCGCGTCCGGACTGGCCGCCGGCAGCATGTTCGTTTTTCACGGCAAGCACGACGCCGTGTTGATCACGTATCCCGAGTACGAAGAACTGGACAGGATATTCAAATGACGTCGATTACGGAAAACTACAATTATTCCGCCGTGCCGGACCAGGCCTACCAGGCCTGCACCCGCTGCATCATGAGCACGGTGGCGGACCGCAGCATCAGCTTCGATGACATGGGCCTGTGCTGTCACTGCCAGCGCTACGACCAGCTGGTGAGCGCGCGCCGGCTGCACGGCGAGCAGGGGCGCGAAGCGCTGCTGGCGCTCGTCGAGCGCATCAAGGCAGCCGGCCGCGGACGCGAGTACGACTGTATCGTCGGCGTCAGCGGCGGCGTCGACAGCACCTACGTGGCCTGGCTGGTCAAGCAGCACGGGCTGCGCCCGCTGGCGGTACACTTCGACAATGGCTGGAACTCCGAACTGGCGACCAGGAACATCGAGCGTGTGCTGCGCAATCTCGGCATCGACCTGCACACCCATGTCGTCGACTGGGAAGAGTTCCGCGACCTGCAACTCGCCTTCCTCAAGGCCTCGACCCCGGATGGGGAGATCCCGACCGACCATGCGATCGGTGCCTTGCTATGGAAGCAGGCGGCATCGCGGGGGATCAAATACATCATATCGGGGATGAATTTCGCCACCGAATCGATCAGTGTGCCGGAATGGTCGTACGGGCATTCCGACTGGCGCTTCATCAAGGACATCCATCGCCGCTTCGGCAGTGTGAAGCTGAAGACCTACCCGCACTTCAGCCTGTTCTACCTCTTCTACGCGAACATCCTGCGCGGCACACGCATCGTATCCATCCTCAACTACGTCGATTACGACAAGGAAGAGGCCATGACTCTGCTGCGTACCCAGCTCGGCTGGAAGGACTACGGGGGCAAGCACCACGAGTCGATCTACACGCGCTTCTACCAGGGGTATGTCCTGCCGCGCAAATTCGGCGTCGACAAACGGTATGGCCACCTGTCGGACCTGATCAACGCCGGACAGATCAGCCGGGCGCAGGCGCTTGCCGAGATGCAGCGACCGCCTTACCCGGAAGAGCTGCAGCAGCAAGACCTGGCCTACGTGTCGAAGAAGCTGCGCCTGTCGACAGAGCAGTTTGCGGAAATCATGAGTGCGCCGGTCAAGTCGTTCAGGGACTACCGCAACCTGTACGGTTTGGTGCAGTTGCTGCGCAATACGGTCAACGCGTTACGCAAGCGCCACCTCTACCCGCGATAGACAGGGCCGGCGTCCGACTAGCCGTCGCTGTCTTCGGTCGAGGTTTCCAGCCGAACTTCGCCGAGGCCGATGACCGGGCCTTTCGGGCTCTGGTCACCGTCGACGCGTACAAATGAGACGGACAGGAGGCCGATCCTGGACGCCGCTTCGGCAAATACGGCGCGCCTGATCCGGTAACGCAACCGCACAGGGCTCCCGTGGTGCGCGGCGCCGCTGATTTCGAAGGCGCCCAGGGTACCGATGGGAATTGCCTGCGACTTGCTGGATGCGTCCGGCGGGAGGTTCAGGTAGAGCTGGTAGTAGTATCCTCCGCCCCTGCCGGTCTCGCTGATCATGACGTTATCAAGGACGACCTGGACCGAACGATAGCGTTGCGCGCCGGCGCGCAGGGAGGCGGCGGCCCCGGCCCCGATCTGCGCCAGGGCCTGCAGGCTGTCCGAACCCACGGGCAACTGCACACTGATTGACCTCTCGTCCAGGCTGACATCGAGCGCGCCGCTGATCGCGTACGTCTGGTCGCTCGTCTGCCGTGTCGGCGAGATCCTGAATGAACCGAGGGGCGGCTGCGTTGCCGCCGGTTCGTTCGGCGTGGCCTGCGCAAGATCCGGGGTCGAGAGCGAAGATTGGGCCAACGGCAGCCTGGCCGGGAAGCTCTCGTTCTGGTAGCGGTATCCCAGTGTCGTCCGCGTGCTGTAGGTGGACGACCGCGGCATCGTCAGCGAATTCGTGTACATATGCGATCCCGACCAGTAAGCGCTGCGGAGGGCCGGCATCTTGCGCCCGCTGCCGGCACTGACCCATGCCACCCAGAGTCTGTCGACATTGGCGTGGTGCAGCCAGAAAATCGGGTCCGTCGGCGACACCATGTCGGCCATCACACCGCCAATGATGTTGTGGACCAGGTTATGGGGCGCCGATTCGAAACTGGGCTCGAATGCGTTGGCGCTATTTGTCGGGAAATTAATCAGGCTCGAAGAAAACGGGGCCATGCTCAGGGCCTGCCGGACGTTATTGTTCACCCTGGAAACGTAAAGCGGATTGCCGCCGTTCGGATTCGTGAATTCGGCCGGCAATGTCGGGTTCGTATAATAATCCCAATATGGCAGGACCAGCTGCGAATCCCCGGAAACCGCACGCATCTGGCGCTCGAAATAATAGATATAGCCACGGTGCCATGCAAAGAAATACGGAATGGAATGCGGGCAACGGTTCAGGTGAATATTCGTCCAGTAGGACCAGCTCCTGGGATCGGTGGCCCGTGTATTGCCTTTCATGAGCTTTACCGCTCGCAGGAACGAATCATAACGCGGCGAGGTCTTGAACGCCTGCCATTCCGGGCGCACCATTAATGTCGTCTGACCAAATGTTTTAGGGAGAATTGCCGATGCGCCGAGCAACATTACGGACCGCTGCATAAAGTTTCTTCTACCCACCAGATCATGTCTCATCATGAGCTCCTTAAAAATCCGACAATGGAACAGCGTTCCCTACGAAATAGAGTGGCACACGCTATTCTTACTAATTTCGGGATTTTTTGATTCGCTCCATATGCTTCGAACGCGGGATTTGGTGAATGCCGTACCCGCAGACTTCAAATTCCGCTAGCTCTGACGTTTTTGCGCAATTCGCAAAAGCCGAAATGAAAACACCCTACGAGCCTGGGCTTCGTAGGGTGCAAGGTCGGTTCGAGAAAGCGCCGGCGCGACGGCCGGCGCTCTCGACAGATTATTAGTTGTAGTTCGTCTCGTAGGCGCCCATGTCGATATACGCACCACGGGCTCGGCCGTCGAAGTCGGTCTGGGGCGCGTAGGTGGTCTGGCCCCTGTTGATAGCCGGGGAAGTGGACTTCAGGCGGTAATTGCCGCCACCGTTGGAGAGGTAGCTGACGAACTGCGGATCGGCACTGATGATGCCGGTCCTGGTGGCGCTGCTCGGGCTGGCCAGGTCGAAGTTCGTGCGGTTCGCATAGACCACGTTGTTGGCGACGCTGTTGCCGACATCTTCGGACGCGATCGGGCCCTGGATGCCGCCGCCGTTCGCATAGATGATGTTGTTGTGGATCTGGATGCCGCGGGTCGGGCAGCCGTTGTTATAGGCTTCCTTGCAGCCGCCAAAATACACGCCGTAGCCGGTGTTGGCGAACAGGGTGTTGTTCATGACCAGGATGTTGTGGTCGTCATGGCCCATGTTGATGCCCTGGCTCGTGCCGTTCACCACGTTGTTCATGATCTTGCCCGACGACGAGTGGTAGATGCCCTGGATCCAGCCGCAGCCGCCGCCGACGTTGTTCACCCTGTTGCCGATGATGTCATAGTTCTGGTAGGCCGAACCGCGGCCCTGGTCGGCGACGATGCCGCCGCCGCCACGGTTGTCGCAGCCGGAGGACATCGCAACGTCGTGGATCCAGCTGTACTGGACCGACGAATTGCCGCCATTCATATAGATGCCGACGCGCGTGCTGCTGCTGCCGGCACCATTGATCTGGAAACCGACGATATCGGTATAGCCGCCCTTGGCGGTCCACATCGTATAGGCGCTGCCGGCCGGACGCAGGATCGCGCCATACTTGGTGTCCGAGACAAAGCGGATACGTGCGCTCGACGTCCCGTTCACGGTCGAGACGACGGTTTCCGTATAGGTGCCAGGCGCCACGTGGACGGTATAGCCCGGTCGTGCCAGGTTGGCGGCGCGCTGGATGGTCCGCAGCGGGGCGGCGCTCGACGTGCCTGCGTTCGTATCCTTGCCTGCAGTCGACACATACAGGTCGGCGGCCGAGGCGACGGAACAAGTCATCATTGCTGCTGCAAAACCAGTCAGCACGGGTGCGGTCAACGCTTTAGTTGCAAACGAAAAAGTTTTCAAGGGAAAGCCACTCATCAATAAACGAAGGAGTAACTTTGACGAGGGGAAACTGCCAAAGTTCAACGTTTTGCGAAATAAATTTTCCCTGTGTAATATTTTTCTACAGAAGTTTCACGCAGGCTACATTCCGTCATGTTCATATAAATCTGCGACATGGCGTCCCTCCGTGATGAAAACGACAATGCGCGAGCATGACCGGCTCGTGTTTTGACACCCGCGGCGGCGGTTTGAACCGGCGGGCATGGACCTGGTTGACCCGCGATAAAGGTAGCGCCCCCGGAGATCGGGAAAATGGAGAAGGTGCCCCCGTCCCGATCATTCGCTGGAATTCAAATGACTCAGCATACCGAATCGCGCCGCATCCAGTTGCAGGGCAGAATTGGCACCTGGCTGAGGAGGCCGCTCGTCCATAAGGTGCATTCGCTTTCGAACAAGGCGGCGGGTGTCGTGCACTGGATAGAGGATATGCTATTTGAAAGGTGGTACGGCCTCGACTGTAGCGGTTTTATCGATCCGCACAAACTCGAGACCAGCCATTCGTCGGCGCTCGCGCATTCGCGGGCCTACCAGGCCGTCACTTGCGCCGCGATCCGGGAGTTGCTCGATGAGGCAAAGAAGACCGGCATCGTATTCGAGCATTTCATCGATCTCGGCTCGGGGAAGGGAAAGGCCTGCTTTTATGCGGCCGCCCGATACCGGTTTAGACGGCTCATCGGCGTAGAGTTCTCGGCGCCGTTGGTGCAGGCGGCGGACCGTAACATCAAGAAATTCGGTGCCGATAATATTTGCTTCGTCAACGCCGACGCAGCCGGATTTGTCCTTCCGACAGGCGACAACCTGGTCTACCTGTTCAACCCCTTCGGCGAGGCGATTCTCCTCGAGTTCCTGAAAAACAATATGGACAAGTTCAGGCGAAGCCGGTCGATCATCGCTTACGCCAATGACCAACACCGGCTTTGCCTCGCAAAAGCCGGTTTTGTCACGCTCTTCAGGAACCAGGACTCCCAGTGCTCGCTGCACCAATACCCATCTGATTGAGCGCACGCGAGGCCGTGGGGCAGGGCCGGACTCTGCCACGCAAGCTCCAGCCTAGCAGCCCCAGTCCGGCCAGGAGCATCGCGTCGGTTCGCGGCTCAGGCACCTGCGACACGGGGTCCAGCAGCACCGCCTGGCACGCACCGCGGTTGCAGCCGTAAGCGGCAATCTGCTGCAGGTCATTGATGGCGAAGGCGGTCTGGAGCGTCCAGCCCGAAGCCGGGTCGAGCAGCATATCCAGATCGACCATCGCGCCGTCCTCGTACAAAATCGCCCGGGTTTCCTTGTTGGCGACTTCCGACCATCCGACGGCCTGGCCGGCGTTGTTGATGCCGTAGGCGCCGCTGGAGCCCTGGCCGGTGAGCGTGCCAAGGTCGGTCATGACGCCGGCGGCATACAGGAAGGCGTGATCGATATTGAATCCCGCATTCGACCAGCCGACGACGACGCCGCTGTCATTGATGGACTGCGCGACGCTGAAAGCACCAGTGAGCGAGCCCAGGTCCGTCATCGCGCCGGAGGCGTACATGAAGGCGTGGAACAAGGGCAGGGGAGTGGTACCTGTCAGCGATCCGCCGACCACGACGCCGGCATTATTGATGCCTTCGGCACGGCTGGAGACGCCGTCGGGGAGGGTGCCGAGGTTGAGCATGCCGGTGCCCGGCGAGTACAGGAATGCGAAGCTGCCGCCGGCGCCGTCGGCCACGCCAGCCACCTGGCCATTGTTGTTGATGGCGGCAGCGCTGCTGTTGTTGCCGCCCAGCGTGCCGATGTCGGTCATCGTGCCGTTGGCGTAGACGAATGCATGGGTATTACCGGCCGCGTCGCTGGACGCGCCGACGACGGCGCCCGCGTCGTTGATGCCGCGCGCGATGCTGTATGTGCCGCCAAGGGTGCCCAGGTCGACGAAGCCCGCGCCCGAGTAGAGAAAGGCGTGTGTGGCGTCCCCGGCGGTGAAGGAGCCGACGATCTGGCCGCTGCTGTTGATGGCGGTCGGCATGCTTCCGGCCGGACCGATCGGGATGACGGTATATCTGACGTCCGCATGTGCCGCCAGGGGGGCGGCCAGGAGGACGAGGGACAGGATTGCCTGGTGGTGACGACGGGCGAACATGGTGGCTCCCTTGGGTGCGATGAACGACGATATGATGGGAGCCTATAAGGTCTCGCGTGAGGCGTTCATGCGCTATGTCGTCGTGCGGCGATCATGTGCGTCGCGCCGGATCCGGCGTCGAGAGTAAAATCGACATTACTTATTATATTGTCGAGTTTATAACTCGACGGAACTTCGGCACTCCCTCTGCTTAGTGACGGGCGGCGAGGCTGGATCGCGCGCAAACCAATGAATCGCGCCGCTCTCCGGACCGCGCCCTCAAGGGGTCCGGATGCCAGTTGCGAGTTCCGCGCCGGAGCGCCATCGGACGTTGCGCTTGGTCCAGTACTCTGCCAACGGGATGGCCCGCTTCTCTGCGCGGATCGCGAGGAAAGTTTGCCGCTGGTTCGGCGTCAGCCCGCCAGAACCGGCCGAAACTTCCTTGGCTTGCCGCGCAAGGTTCCCGACAGTTCGAGGTCCAGTCCGATCCTGCCTGCGGCCGTGCGTGGAGCATCATCGTGGCGGCGCTTCGTCCGGCCCCGGGTCGAGGCGCCGGGACGGCGTCTATCCTTGCAGCGGGCGGACCCGGCGATGTCGAGCCAGGGCGAACACGCACCACGTCGATAGCCACCGGACAGCCCAGGGATGTCGCCAGGCTGCGTCCGACGTCCGGAGAGGAGCGCGGCAGAATCTCCGGTCGCGCCGAATCTTCGGGCCTTGCGGTCCAACGCGCGGCCTCGTTTGCTTTTGGCGGTTGCCGCGAGCCACGGCGTCATGATGCCGTTATGGCGCGGATATCGAGGAGGTGGATTCCGGTTGGCGGCTGTGCTACCCGCGACGGTGGGGAGCTTCGGGCCCGGTTACGGAAACGTCATTTGACATAATATAGATTATGCGAAAATTCGTCATCGCCATAACGCATCAGGATAAACCGCATTACGCGCAAGCGCTCTTACGTAAAACCGATGAGGCCGTTGAATAACATCCGGGTCGCGGCAGGTGTCGACGGGCATCCGAGTCCGAAACGAGCCACAGCCATGAATTGATTTCGCGTCGTGTTGAGTTTTCCTCGTTTGCCCCACCAGCTGTCATCCGCGAACATGACGTAACCTTCGAATACTTCAGGAGACGGAACATGTTACTCAAAGAACGCGTGGCGATCGTCACGGGCGGCGCCGGCGTCAACGGCCTTGGATTTGCTACGGCACGCATGCTTGCAGAACAAGGTGCCCGCGTTGTCATCCTCGACCTGCCGGGTGCCGATCCGGCAGGTGCCGCTGCGGAGCTGGGCGCGGGCCACCTCGGACTCGCGGCCGACATCACGGACAAGGCGGAGTGCGACGCCGCCATCCACGCCGTGCTGGAACGGTACGGCCGCATCGACATCCTGTTCAACAACGCCGGCATCACGCAGCCACGCAAGACGCTCGACATCTCGGCGGCCGACTACAACGCCGTGCTGGACGTCAGCCTGCGCGGCACTCTGTTGATGTCGCAGGCCGTGCTGCCTGCCATGCAGCGGCAAAAAAGCGGCTGCATTGTGAACACGTCGTCGGTGTCGGCGCAGCGCGGCGGCGGCATTCTTGGCGGCCCGCACTACTCGGCCGCCAAGGCCGGCGTACTGGGCCTGACCCGGGCGATGGCGCGCGAATTCGGGGCCGATGGCATCCGCGTCAACGCCATCACGCCGGGCCTGATCGCCACCGACATCATCAAGGGCAAGCTGACGGAAGAACGCAAAGGCGAGATCGCGAACGACATCCCGCTGGCGCGCCTGGGCCGCGCGAGCGACATCGCCGGGGCCGTCGTGTTCCTCGCCAGCGACCTGTCCGCCTACTGCACCGGCATCACACTGGACGTCAACGGCGGCATGCTGATCCACTAATCGTCGAAGTCGGCAAATCCCCGGATCCACTCCACGACCGTCCGCACCCCCTGCAGACCTTCCCGGCTCTTCGGGACGGCAAGGTGGTGCGCGGTCGCCTCGATGGCCAGTTCTCCGAACGGGCACACCAACTTCCCTTCCCGTAGATAGTCGTGCACGAGCACCGTGCTCTCAATGCACATGCCGAGCCCGTTTTCGGCCGCGCCAAGTGTCATGAAGGCGCGGTCCAGGCGCAGGCCGCGCACAGGGCTGTCGCAGTCCGGTGCGAAGCGCGCGATCCAGTCGTCCCACGACGTCAGCGACACATCGTTCTGGATCAGGTAGAAATTCTCGACGTCGCCCGGCGGCAGCGGCAGCGTCCAGCCGTCCACGAGCGCCGGACTGCACACGGGCACGTAGCGTTCGTGTGCCGAGATCGGTTCCACGTGCACGCCTGCCGACGCGGGCGGGCGACCGTACGTTACGGCCACGTCGACCCCGCTGTTGGAAAAGTCCGGGGCCTGGTGCACGGCCCATAGGCGCACGTCGATCTCCGGATGGGCGCGCAGGAACGCCGGCAAGCGCGGCATGATCCAGATCGCCGCGAAGCTGGGCGCCGACTGGATCGTCACGACCTGCTGGCGGCTGCTGCGGTCGAGGAGCGTGCGCAGTTCGTTGTCGATATCGGCGAAGGAGCGCTGGATGACCTCGTACAAGCGGGCACCGTCCGCGGTGGGTACAACGCCGCGCCGCGCCCGCTCGAACAGCAGCGTGCCGAGCGCCTCTTCCAAAGTCTGGATCGAATGGCTGACGGCCGATGACGTGATCGAGAGTTCCTGCGCGGCCGCCGCGAACGACCGGTGCATATAGGCAGCCTCGAACGCCTGCAATCCCTTGAGTGAAGCTTTGCGCAAAGCGCGGTATCGCTGAACTGGATTCATCTATTGCCAAGAATTACTCGCTATACGGTTCAGGGACCGATTTATACACTGGCCCGTATTCGCTGCACAAGACATCCGCAGCGTCCTAACGACCAGATTGGAGACACCACATGGAGCATACGCACGCCCCGTCAGGGACATCGCTCGCCGCGTTGAAAAGCGCGGCTTATCGCATCCGCCGCTACGCCCTGCGCATGGGCGAAGTACAAGGCCAGGGCTATGTCGGACAGGCCCTCGGCATGGCCGATATCCTGGCGGTGGCCTACCGACACGCAATGCATTATCGGTCCGACGAGCCGGAATGGGAAGGCCGCGACCGTTTTCTGCTGTCGCACGGGCACTATGCAATCGCCCTGTACGCCGCGCTGCTCGAAGCGGGTATCCTGCCGGAATCCGAGCTGGAGACTTACGGCAGCGACGACAGCCGCCTGCCGATGTCCGGCATGGCGACGTACACGCCCGGCATGGAAATCTCCGGTGGTTCCCTCGGCCAGGGACTGCCCATCGCGGTCGGCATCGCATTGGGACTGCGCCAGAAGAACAACTCTGCTTTCGTCTACAACTCCATGTCGGACGGCGAGTTGGACGAAGGTTCGACTTGGGAAGCGGCGATGTCGGCGGCTCACTTCGCCCTCGGCAACCTGATCACTCTGGTCGACATTAACAATCAGCAGGCCGACGGCCCGTCGAGCAAGATCCTCGGCTTCGAACCGCTGGCCGACAAGTGGGAAGCTTTCGGCTGGTTTGTCCAGCGCGTCAACGGCAACGATATCGCTGCCGTGCGGCAAGCATTCGACACCGCGCGCAGCCATTCGCAGCCCCGGCCGCGCGTGATCCTGTGCGATACCCTGATGGGCAGCGGTGTGCCCTTCCTCGAACAGCGCGACAAGAACCATTTCATCCGCGTCGAAGCCGACGAATGGCAGCAGGCCATCGCCATCCTGGACGCCCACCACGCAGGAGAACAAGCATGAGCACCGCCGCCACCAGCAAACCGCGCCTGACCACGTCGGCAATGATCGCCTCCATCGCGGCCGAAGGCCAGCGCACGCAAAGCGCCCCGTTCGGCCACGCGCTCGTCGAACTGGCACGCGACCGCAAGGACATCGTCGGCATGAGCGCCGACCTGGCCAAGTACACGGACCTGCACCTGTTCGCGCAAGCCTGTCCGGAGCGCTTCTTCCAGATGGGCATGGCCGAGCAGCTGCTGATGGGTGCCGCCGGCGGCATGGCCAAGGAAGGTTTTACCCCGTTCGTCACCACCTACGCCGTGTTCGCGTCGCGCCGCGCCTACGACTTCATCCACCAGGTCATCGCCGAGGAAAACCTGAACGTCAAGATCGCCTGCGCGTTGCCGGGACTGACGACGGGCTACGGTCCCAGCCACCAGGCCACAGAGGACATCGCAATTTTCCGCGGCGTGCCGGGCCTGACGATCGTCGATCCGTGCGACGCGCTCGACACCGAACAGGCTGTCGCCGCGATGGCCGCGCACCACGGCCCCGTCTACATGCGCCTACTGCGCGGCAAAGTGCCCCTCGTGCTGGACGAATACGATTACAAGTTCGAGCTCGGCAAGGCGAAACTGCTGCGCGACGGCCGCGACGTGCTGGTGATTTCCAGTGGCATCATGACGATGCGCGCGCTCGAAGTGGCCGAGGCGCTGAAGGCGGACAACGTCGGCGTGGCCGTGCTGCACACGCCCACCATCAAGCCGCTCGACGAGGAGGCCGTGATCTGCGAGGCGCGCCGCAGCGGCCGGCTCGTGGTGGTCGCAGAAAATCACTCGGTCGTCGGCGGCCTCGGCGAGGCGGTCGCGGGCACCCTGCTACGCGCTGGTGTGGCACCGCCCTTCCGCCAGATCGGCCTGCCGGACGCCTTCCTGGACGCCGGCGCGCTTCCCACGCTGCACGACCGCTACCGCATCTCGACGCAGGCGATGGCGACAAGCATCAAGTCCTGGCTGCGCTAACGAGCCCACCAGTCCAAGTACGCGGCAGACCTCCGCCAACGGCACCAAGACCGTAGTCGGCCGCGCGAAAAACGAGAACGATCTGGAGACAATGATGAAATCACCTTCCGTCCTACCCTCGGCCGTCGGCGCCGCGACCAGCTCAGGTACTACCGACCTCGAATCGCGCACCTATGCCAAGGTCACGCGCAGGCTGGTCCCTTTCCTCATGCTGTGCTACCTGGCGGCCTACCTCGACCGCGTCAACGTCGGCTTCGCCAAGTTGCAGATGCTGAGCGACCTGCGCTGGAGCGATACCGTGTACGGCCTTGGTGCCGGCATTTTCTTCATCGGCTACTTCCTGTTCGAGGTACCCAGCAACGTGATCTTGCACCGCTTTGGCGCGCGGCGCTGGCTGGCACGCATCATGATCACGTGGGCGGTCATCTCGGCCAGCTTCAGTTTCGTCCAGTCGCCGACGGTGTTCTACGTCATGCGCTTCCTGCTCGGCGTGGCCGAAGCCGGCTTCGCGCCCGGGGTCATCCTCTACATCACCTACTGGTTCCCGCAAGCGCGCCGTGCCAAGGTGATGGCCCTCTTCTTCATGGCGATCCCGCTGGCAAGCATCGTCGGGGCACCACTGTCGGGCTGGATTCTCGAACATTTTTCGGGCGTATCTGGCCTAAAGGGCTGGCAGTGGCTGTTCGCGCTCGAGGCACTGCCGTCCATGGTGCTCGGCCTGGCCATCCTGTTCTACCTGGACGACAGCATCGAGGCGGCGACGTGGCTGACCCGTGACGAGAAGGATATTTTGCAGCGCAACCTCACCAGTGAGAACGGCGACAAAGTGGCGCACCAGTCGGCCGCGGCCTTCCTGTCCGATCGCCGCCTGTGGCTGCTGACGGCGATCTACTTCTGCATCGTGATGGGCCAGTACGGCATCACGTTCTGGCTGCCTGCCATCGTCAAGAACGCGGGTGTGACCACGAGCGGCATGGTGGGCCTGCTCGCGGCGATTCCGTATACGGTGGCGCTGGCGTGCCTGCCGATCATCGGCCGCAGCTCCGATCGTACACGGGCACGGCGCCTGCACTGCGGCGTGCCGATGCTCGTCGCGGCCGCCGCCCTCCTCGCGCTGCCCTTCACCGAGGGCGTCGGCGTCGCGCTCGTCCTGCTGAGTGCCGCGGCGGCGGGTGCGATCGGCTGCACCTCGCAGTTCTGGACTCTGCCGACGGCCTTCCTGGGCGGTATGACGGCTGCCGCCGGTATCGCCACCATCAACTGCATCGCGAACCTCGCCGGGTTCTTCTCGCCTTCGCTCGTTGGCTGGTTGAACGACTTCACCGGCAAGCAAAGTGCCGGACTCATGCTGACTTCCGCAGTTCTCCTGGTCGGGGCCTGCCTGCTCGTGCTGGTGCCGAAGCAGATCGTCGACCGCTGAGCCCCTTCCCTTCGCGACTCCCTGTCCTGGTCGACGCTCCGCGCCTGCGGCGCGGGGATGGGAGTTGCTTTGCCTTCACCGTACCAGACAGGCCGCAGAGCCGTCGATTCAACGCAGAGGAGACCCCATGAACACCCGTGATACCACTTCAGTAAAAGCGTCATCACCCGGCGCAAGGAACAAGACGCTTCTGACCGGGCTGGTCTGCGCCGTCCTGGCCGCCGGCACGCCGGCAGTCAGCGCCCAGAGCGCCATTACACCCTATGGTTTGATCGACATGGCAATTGTCCGGGAAAGCGGCGGCAGCGCCGGTTCGGTGACCAAGTTAACGAGCGGCGTCAGCGTCGGCTCGCGCATTGGCTTCAAGGGCACCGAAGACCTCGGGAACGGTTTGTCGGCTGTGTTCGTGCTTGAAAGCGGGTTCCAGGGCGATACCGGGACATCAGGACAAGGGGGGCTACTGTTCGGGCGGCAGGCATACGTCGGCTTGCGCGGCGGCTTCGGTTCATTGTTCGTGGGTCGCCAATACACGCCAGAATATCTCGTCGTCGCATTCGCCGATCCGTTTGGATCCGGCTATGTCGCGGACAGCAAGAACGTCGTCGCGACCAGCGGTAACTCGTTCAGCCGGATGGACAACACGATCAAATATCTGTCCCCGACGGTCTCCGGTCTGAGCGCGGAACTTGCCGTCGCGCCTGGCGAAGTCGCAGGCGACAGCGCCGCGGGCCGGCAGTTCGGTGGATCGATCGCCTACTCCGCAGGGCCGCTGCAGGTACGTGTCGGTTACCACAACCGCAACAACGATACCGCCACATTGAAGAATACCGAGAACGCACGCAACGCCGTCGCGGCGGCTGTCTACGATTTCGGGGTCGTCAAGGCGCACTTGCTGTACGGCGCGAATCGTGGCCTGAACAGTTCGGTATTGCGCAATACCGCCAATCCGTTCGGCCGCCCCACGATCCCGATGGCGTCGACCGATAGCCGCGATGCCCTGGTCGGCCTGACGATACCCCTCGGACCGCATACGCTGCTTGCTTCGTATATCCGCAAGGATGACCGGACAGCATTCAACCAGGATGCGCACCAGGTGGCGATCGGCTACCGCTTTGCGCTGTCCAGGCGTACCAGCATGTACGCGATCTACGCCCGCATCGACAACCAGAACGGCGCCGGCTATACGGTCGGTAACGCGAGCGAGTCAGGCACCGGCAGCCGCGGCATCAGCGTCGGTATCAGTCACGCTTTCTAGGTCGGCATCCCGTTCGAAAATGCTCCTCGGCCAACTGCTTTAGTGCGGTCACGGCCGGGATACGCTGTGCCGGACGCGGCTGGTCATGGCCATGACCAGCCGCCAATGCCGAGTAATCCTCATTTTCTCTTTACGGGATACCGCCCTGGACCGACATGCACGATTTTGCGTGATTTGAAATCGATTCCATTACTTGTTGTTGCATGGTATGATTTGTTCATGAGTGATATTCCTCTTGCCCGGCGCGACGTCATCGCCGCCAGACTGATGGCCGGCCAGCCGGCGGTTTCCACCACGCTGGCCCTTGAATTCGGCGTATCCGAAGACGCAATCCGCCGTGACTTGCGCGCGCTGGCGGCGGACGGACTGTGCCGCCGCGTGTATGGCGGCGCATTGCCGGTGTCGCCGGCATCGACGCCGATGGCGACGCGTGTTGATGAAGCACGCGAACGCAAGGAAGCCCTTGCACGGGTGGCGGCGACGCTGGTCGAGCCCGGGGAACTGGTCTTCCTGGACAACGGCAGCACCAACCTCGCATTGGTCAAATTCCTCCCGACCGACTACCGTCTCACTGTCGCCACCAATTCCATTGCCATTGCTGCGGAAGTCGTCAAGCGCAAGGACACGCAGCTGATCATGCTGGGGGGGCTCGTCGATCCGCATGTCGGCGGCTGCGTCGACGCGAACGCCGTGGCGCGGCTGGCCGAGATGAACATCGACACGTGCTTCATCGGGGCCTGCGCCGTGTCCGTGCAGACCGGCGTCAGCGCCTTCAACGTTGCCGATGCGACGTTCAAGCGCGCATTGCGGGACGCGGGACGGCGCACTGTCGTCATGACAACGACGGAGAAGCTGGGCACGCGTGCGCCGCATCGCATCGCCGCAGTGGGCGACATCGGGAAATTCGTCCTCGAGAGCGATGTCCCGGCCGACGCAGTGGACGCACTCGTGGAGGCAGGTGCATCGATCCTGCAGGCGGCGCCGCTGTCCTGACCCGCTAACCGACTTGTTCGTTCCAGGAGTATCCAACTTGCTTTCCCGTCGACCCGGTTCGCAACACGCCTGCTGTTTCCCGTCGCCGGTTTCGGTTATACGACTGCGGGCCCTCGTTCCGGTCTGCGCGAACCTGGTCGCAGCGCCCGGATCCGTACGCACCAGCGCCGATTAATCTCATTAACGATAACAAGGAGCCCCCAGTGGCGAACGAACTCTCGTCCGTCGGCTTTGCCGACACCAAACGCCATTACCCGATCCTCGACGGCCTGCGCGGCGTCGCAGCCCTGATCGTCGTCGCGTTCCACCTGTTCGAGGCGCACGCGGCCAGTCGCTTCGTCCAGATCATCAATCATGGCTACATGGCGGTGGACTTCTTCTTCGTCCTGTCCGGCTTCGTCATTGGCTATGCCTACGACGACCGCTGGAAAACGATGTCGACGATGGAGTTTTTCAAGCGACGGCTGATCCGGCTGCATCCGATGATCGTCGTGGCGATGGTCATCGGCGCCGTCATGTTCTACTTCCAGTCCAGCCCGATCTTCCCGAAGATCCACGAGACGCCCGTGTGGCTGCTGCTGGTAGTGATGGTCATCGGCATGACCCTGATCCCGGTCGGGGCCTCGCTGGACATCCGTGGGTGGGGCGAGATGCATCCGCTGGACGGCCCGGGCTGGTCGCTGTTCTACGAATATGTCGGCAACATCCTGTACGCGCTGTTCGTCCGCAAGTTCTCGAAGCTGCTGCTGTCCCTGTGCGTGTTCGCCGCAGGGACGGCGCTGGTCCACTATTGCGTCACCGGGCCGACGGGCGACGTCATCGGCGGCTGGTCGCTGGAGCCGGCGCAGATCCGGATTGGCCTGACCCGCCTGTTGTACCCGTTCTTTGCGGGCCTGCTGTTGTCGCGTGTCGTGAAGGTGGGATACGTCAAGCATGCGTTCCTGCTCTGCAGCGCCATCATCTTGGTCGCGCTCGCGTTGCCGCGCTTCGGCGGCGAGCACGATCTGTGGATGAACGGGTTGTATGAGTCGCTGTGCATCATCGTCGTGTTCCCGCTGGTCGTCTACCTGGGCGCGAGCGGCGAGGTGAAACCGGGACCGTCCGCCAGGATCTGCGGCTTCCTCGGCGCGATCTCGTACCCGATCTACATCATCCACTACCCCTTCGTGTACACCTACACCGCCTGGGTCCAGGACAACAAGGTCGCGGTGGCGCAGGGCTGGCCGGTTGCAGTCGCGACGCTGGCGGTGTGCGTGCTGCTGGCCTGGATCTGCCTGACATTCTACGACGTCCCGGTCCGCCAGTGGCTGACCACCAAATACATGCGGAAAGCCGGCGGCACGGCCGCGCGGCCGCAGCCCATCCACCAATAACCGTCGAATCGAAAGCATCGGAATGAACACGCCCAACGAACTGAAAAAACTCGTCATCGCAACCGCGGCGGCCGTGCTGTGCGCACAGGCACACGCCGTCGAGAACGCGGATGTCCGTGCCGCCAAGGCCGTTGCCGCACTGACGCCGGACGAGAAGATCAAACTGGTGTTCGGCTATTTTTCGACGGACTTCAACGGCACAAGGAAGCCGGACCAGGGCATCGAAGGGGCGGCCGGCTTCGTGTACGGCATCGAGCGCCTCGGCATCCCCGCCCAGCAGATCACCGACGCCGGCATTGGCGTGGCGACGCAGCCCGCCGCGAAGACGCTACGCGTGCGCACCGCGCTGCCCGCGAATATCGCCATCGCGGCAAGCTGGAACCCGGACACCGGGTTCGCCGGCGGCGCGATGATCGGCAACGAGGCGCACCTGTCCGGCCACAACGTCATGCTGGCCGGCGGCGCCGACCTGCAGCGCGATCCGCGCAACGGCCGCAACTTCGAATACGCGGGCGAAGACCCGCTGTTGACCGGCGTGATGGTCGGCGCCCAGATTCGCGGCATCCAATCGAACCACGTGATCTCGACGCTGAAGCATTTCGCCTACAACGACCAGGAAACCGGACGCTTCATCGCCGACGTGAAGATCGACGATCCGACCGGTCGCATGTCAGATCTGCTCGGGTTCCAGATCGCCATCGAGCGCGGGAACCCGGGTTCCGTCATGTGCAGCTATAACCGCTTGCATGGCACGTACGCCTGCGAGAACGACTTCCTGCTCAACAAAGTACTGAAGGGCGACTGGGGCTACAAGGGGTATGTGATGTCGGATTGGGGCGGCACGCATTCGACGATTCCGGCTGCGCTCGCCGGCCTCGACCAGCAATCCGGCTGGCCATTCGACAAATCGCCTTACTTCAACGGCGCGCTGCTGGAAGCGGTGCAGAACGGCCACGTGCCCGAGGCCCGCCTGAACGACATGGCGCACCGCATCCTGCGTTCAATGTACGCCCATGGCCTCATGGACGATCCCGCCAAGGTCCAGCCGGAACGCATCGACTACAGCGCGCACGCGAAGACGTCGCAGGCGGCAGCAGAGGATGGCATCGTCCTGCTGAAGAACGATAACGGCCTTCTGCCGCTGGTCGACGGCTACAAGACCATCGCCATCATCGGCGGGCACGCGGATGTGGGCGTGCTGTCCGGCGGCGGCTCTTCGCAGGTGTATCCCGATGGCGGTTCACCCGTGCCGAACGAAGGCCCGGCGCAATTCCCGGGACCGATCGTATATCACCGCTCGTCGCCGCTACAGGCGCTGGCGGGGCGCCTGCACGCGAAATTCGTGTACCACGACGGCAAGGACGCGGCGGCCGCCGCGACGCTGGCCGCAAGCAGCGACCTGGCCATCGTCTTCGCGACGCAGTGGACGGCGGAATCGGTCGACCAGTCAGACATCAAACTGCCGCACGGCCAAGACGCGACGATCGCGGCGGTGGCTGCGGCCAACCGGAAAACCGTCGTCGTCCTCGAAACCGGCTCGCCCGTGGCCATGCCGTGGCTGAACGCCGTCGGCGCCGTTGTCGAAGCCTGGTACCCGGGCACCAACGGCGGCGAAGCGATCGCCCGCGTGTTGACGGGCGAGGTCGACGCGGCCGGCCGCCTGCCGGCCACGTTCCCGGCCGACGAATCCCAACTGCCGCGTCCGAAGCTCGATGGTCTCGGGCTTCCGGAGGGGACCCGGTTTTCGGTGGACTACAACGTCGAAGGCGCCGCCGTCGGCTACAAGTGGTTCGACAAGAAGGGCTTGACACCGCTGTTCGCGTTCGGCCACGGTCTGTCGTACACGACGTTCGGTTACGGCAAGCTGAAGGCGACACCGACGAACGGCACGGTGAGCGTATCGTTCAACGTCGAGAACACGGGCAAGCGCGACGGCAAGGCGGTGCCGCAGGTATACGTGTCCAGGGTCGGTGGCGGATGGGAAGCGCCGAAGCGTCTCGGCGGCTGGGACAAGATGGCGCTGCGCGCGGGGGAAAGCCGCGATACAACGGTCGTGATCGACCCGCGACTCCTGGCCGTATTCGACGGCCGGAGTCATACGTGGAAGATCGCAGCGGGCGAGTACAAGATCACCCTCGCCACGGCAGCGGACGCGCCTTTGAGCGCGGTCACCGTGAAGGTTCCGGCCCGCGAGTTCGCGGCCGGGGCGAAATAATCGGGATGCTCAGAACGCGCAGGACGCGCACGGGCGTCGTGCCTTACGTTCCCGCTCAGCGCAGTTGCGCGAGCAGCGCATCCGCACCCGCCCGTTGAAGCAATGCCACTCGGCGGCGGCAAGCTACCGGGCCGGCTACCGATGACCGAACCTTCGAGTTCGCACGTAAGCGGAAGCCCGATTGCCTGGCCTTGTTGCCTGCGAGTGGTCATACGATCAACAAGGTAAAGGATTGTCCGTCACTCGTCTTGTTGTCTGCCGGTGCGGCATTGACTTTAGCGACGCAACCGGTGCATGAACGAATCTCATGTTGTCGTTGAGTGTACGAAATATATAGCACACACTCAATGTCATCCTTCTTCCAATGGAGCGTTGATTTTGAAGCAAATGCCCCTCGCGCTGGCCAGCATACTGCTCGCCACCCTCCCCGCGCATGCTGCCCCATCGCGCGGGGAGGACTATGTCCCGCCCCAACAGCCGGGCCTATTCAACGCCACTCCCGAAACGCTAAAACAATACCGCGCCCCCGACTGGTTTCGCGATGCCAAATTCGGCATCTGGTCGCATTGGGGGCCGCAATCAGTGCCGCGCGCCGGCGATTGGTATGCCCGCAATATGTATATCGAGGGCACGCATCAGTATCAGCACCATCTGAAGCAGTACGGCCATCCCTCCCAGTTCGGCTACAAGAACATCATTCCTTTGTGGAAGGCAGAACGTTTCGATCCTGATGCGCTGATGGCGCTATACGTGAAAGCGGGCGCGAAATACTTCGTCAGCATGGGCGTCCACCACGACAATTTCGATTTGTGGAATTCGCGCTACCACAGCTGGAACGCGGTCAACATGGGCCCGCATCGCGATATTGTCGGCGCTTGGCAGAAGGCCGCGCAAAAAGCCGGCTTGCCGTTCGGCGTGTCCGAGCATTTGGGCGCGAGCTTCGGCTGGTTTGCCTCCAGCCACGGTCACGACAAGAGCGGGCCCAAGGCCGGCGTGCCGTATGACGGCGCAAACCCCGCCTACCAGGAACTCTATCACTCCGGTAACGAGGCCTATCTGTCGATGTCGATTTATGGCGCCAATTGGTACACCAGCAATCCGGCATGGCATCGGGAATGGTTCAGACGCGTGAGTGACCTGCTCGACACCTATCATCCCGACTTGCTGTATTCCGATGGCGGCATACCTTTCGGTGTGGTCGGTCGCACCCTGCTGGCGAACTATTACAACGCCAACATGGCGGCGCACGGCGGCAAGCTGACCGCGGTGTATAACCATAAGGACAGCGGCGAATTCATTGCCGAGGCGGGCGTGCAGGATGTGGAACGGGGCGTGTTAAAAGGCATCAATCCCTTACCGTGGCAAACCGACACCTCCGTCGGCGACTGGTTTTACAGTGACGGCTACAAGTACAAGACGACCACCGAGATCATCCATATGCTAGCCGACATCGTCAGCAAAAACGGTAACCTCCTGCTCAATGTGGTGCAGTATCCGGACGGTAGCCTACCGCCGGAATCACGCAAATTCTTGGACGAGATGGCGGTTTGGATGGGCGTCAACGGCGAAGCAATCTATGGGACCCGTCCATGGAAGGTGTTCGGCGAAGGACCGACCGAGGTGGCCACCGGAGCAATGAAAGAAGGCACAGCATACACGCCGCGGGACATCCGTTTCACCGCTAAAGCCGATGCGGTGTATGCCATCACGCTCGGTGTGCCGGACCAGCAAGTGACGATCCAGTCACTGGGCAAGCAGGCCGGCTATCTCAGCGGACCGATACGCGCGGTGTATCTGCTGGGCAGCAAGGCGCCGTTGAAATGGACCCTGCGCGACGATGCGCTAGTGGTCGCGCTGCCACCGCACCTCCCCACGGCGCACGCTTCGGCATTGAAGATCGTGGTAAATCATGTCCAGTAATGGGAAATTCAAGCTGGTTGCGCTCACGCTCGGGCGTACCGTCCGATGATTTGAGTCCAACGGGCGAACTCAACGACATCGTCGGCTTGGCCGAACTTACCGTGACGCATCACGACAAACCCGTCGTCTACGCCCCCAGCGAGGCCGCCAGCCCCACAACGATCCCCTCCGGCCCACGGATATATGCCAGCCGGTACGACTCCCCGTACCGCATCTCGCCGATGATCTCATCGCCACGTTCCCGCATGCGCGCCACCATCGCGTCGATGTCGTCAACGGCGAACATCACCCGCCGCAAGCCCAGCGCGTTCACCGGCGCTTCCACGGGTCCGAACCGGACGGCGTCCGGCGTGTGGAACTTGTCCAGTTCGATGCCCTGGCCGTCCGGCGTGCGCAGCATCGCCAGCGTCGCCCTGACGTTCTCCAGACCGATCAGGCGGCCGACCTCCGGCCCTTCGACCGTCGTTTCGCCCTCGAGCGTCAGTCCCAGCGCGATGAAGAACGCTGTCACGGCCTCGATATCATCCACGACGATGAGGACGTTATCCATGCGTTTGACCGTCATTGTTCTTCCTCCATCAATTCAGCGATCCACTCGATGAACACGCGCAGTTTCCTGCCGACGCGGCGATTGGCGGGATACGCGACGTACAGTGGCATCCGCGCGATCTCCCAGCCGTCGAACAGCCTGACGAGTTCGCCCTTCGCGACGGCCACCCGCGCCATGTAATCCGGCAGCCACAGCACGCCCAGGCCGGCCAGCCCCGCTGCGAGATACGCGTTGCCATCGTCGATGGCCAGCATGTGCCGCGCGTCCAGCAGGACCGTCTCATCCGCCCGCCGCAACGCGTAATCGAATCCCTGGCCCGAGCGCGCGCCGCGAAACTGCACGAGTCGTTGTAACGTTTGTTTAGGATCAATGCGCCGATTTGCTTCCGCTCAGTGCACAATATGCGAAACGGAGGCAAGCATGGCGCATATCTACAAACCCGAAGAACGCTGGGACAACGCCGACATCGGCTTTCCCTCGGCGCTGGCCATCGGCGATTCCTGGTTCTGGTACGTCAACAACAACATCCTGGGCACGATGATCAACCACCCGGCCCTGTCGGACGACCATCGCAACGTCCAGCTGGTTGGCTATAACGGTGCGCGCCTGAAGGATTATGTCGGCGACGGCAAGTATGCGGACACGGTCGAGCATTTCCTCCGTCCCGGCTTCGCGGAAGTGTTCTCGGAGTTCTACATCAGCGGCGCCGGCAACGACGCCGTCGACGTGGACCTCGCGCTGTTCGACCATCGCCCGCCCGGCACGGACGCGCACGGCTGGATCGACGCGGGCGGCATGGACGCCATGCTGTTCCGGCTGCGCCAGGCGCTCACGCGCCTGATCGCACAGATTCGCGTCGCGAAGCACGCCAGCGCCACGCTGGCACCCATCTTCGTGCACGGCTACGACTATCCCATTCCGGACGGCCGGGGCTTCGAGTTCGGCCTGATCCACGCCGGGCCGTGGCTCGCGCCGGCGATGGACCGGCACGGCGTCCCGCCGGACATGGCGCTGCGCAGCGAGATCGCGCGCCTCCTCATCGACCGCCTGAACGA
>CBIHQW010000040.1:0-26933 GCA_966212285.1 Massilia kyonggiensis | reverse complement strand
CATGAGGTCCATGGCGCGCGCGAGCCAGTCGTCCAGCAGCTTGACGAGCGCCGGGTTGTCGGAACCCTTGACGAAGTCGCCGCGGCTCGGGATCTTGCCGAAGTACCCTATCGACACGTGGGTGGACGCGAGACTCATCAGGCGGCGGCGGAAGCGGTGGCACCGGCCGGGCGGACCACGACGATACTACGATGGACCGGATCGGCATTCCCTACGCACAGGACGGCGCCGGCGCCCTCCAGCGCCTGGCGGCGGGCCAGCGCGAGCGCGGCCAGGAAAGCCACGGCGCCGGACTGTCCGCAGGCCGGCCCGGTGGTCCTCACGTCGATGCCGGCATCGAGGTGCGGCAGGTCGTCGTGGGCAAGTGCCATTGCCTCGAGGACGCGGTTGCTGCGGTGGTCCGCATCCGCGAACAGCGCGGACACGGCAGATGCGTCGACGGCCGTTTCGGCCAGCACCCGCTCCGCCAGCCGGCGCAGGTCCGCGGCGTCGATGCGCGGCGTGGCGTCGGCCGATGTGCCGCGCGTGGTGCTTGCCGCCTGCAGTGTCGGTGCCGCGTACGCTGTATCGGCCAGCAGGAGTCCGGCGGCGCCTTCGCCCGGCACCAGTCCCTGCGGATGGGCGGCGGAGAACAGGGTGCCGTCGGCCGCCATCCGGTCGACGGCCGCCTGGTCGATGCGCGAATCGAAGGTGAGCAGAAGGGTCAATGCCGTATCGTCGTTCGCCTGGCCGGCGAGCACCGACAGCAGGGCGCTGGCGGCGGCCGCGGGTTCGCCCGGCGGGGCGGGGGTGACCGCGACCTTGTCCGCGGCCCAGCCGGCCCGCGCGGCGACGCGGACGAACCACGCGCCGGCCGCCGTGCGCTGGGCGGCGGTCCAGTCGCCAGGCGCCAGGGGCACGATGCGCAGCAACGGGTCGCCGACGGCGGCCAGTGCCGCGGCGTCGGCAAGTTCGCTCACGACGGCGCTGGCCAGTTCGAGGGCGCGCCAGTGCGCTTCACCGAAGCGGACGTCCGATTGGCCCTGTGCGGCGAGCCACGGCTCGGCCTCGGCCCGCCACACGGCGTCGCCGGCCGACGGCACGCGCACGGTCATCACGGGATAGCCGGCGTCGTCGACGAGGTCGGGGTCGAGGTCGGGACGGGCGCGCTGCGCATCGATGACGGCGGCCAGTTCATCGACCGAATCGCCGTGGCGCGTGCGCACGGCCGCATCGACCAGCGCCAGCGCGGGCAGGCGCGCCGCCGCGGCGGGAACCGGGGCAGCCGGGGCGGCAGCAACGGGCGCCGGTTCCGCGCGCGCGAGGCGGCGGACCAGCAGCACGCCGGCCAGCACGGCGAGCGGCAGCGCGACCAGGTACGTGACCAGGTCGGACGTGGAGGGCGCGCGGTCCGAGCCGCGCCAGGTGAAGATGGCGCCACCCCAGAAGGCGCCGAACGTCAGCATCGTCAGGATGCCGCCGCGGATCCATGTGCCCATCAGGTCCGTCTCCGCATGCGGCTGCGGCGGCGCGGGTTACACATGATCGACCGTCGCCTGCTGGCCGGCGATCAGCGTGGCGCCGCAACCGGCCTTGTCGCCATGGCGGGCCGCGGCCTTGCCGTCGACGATGAAGGTGGTGTCGCCGCTGACGATGGGTGACCGGCCGTGGCGGGGACATACGGTCATGTCGCCCACGCGCGCGATGCCCTTGCCGTCGCAATCGCTCAGCGTCGACGCTTCGATGACGCTGCCGCCGTGCGATGTCCTGTCACCCAATACGATCAATGGTCCTGCCATGCTTTTCTTCCGTCATCGTTACAAATGTTCGGCATGCAATGTTACATGCAGACATTATTTTCCCGCATTATAGCTGGGCAAAACCGTGTTCTTAATCACGGTTTGTAACAGTTATGTAGTTTCTTTCAGGCTATAGCGCAGCGCTCGCGATTAGCGTAAAGTTAAGTTTGTTAAGTATGGATGAGTTGGAGAGTGTGTCTTGCAGCAATCGATGACCCAGGCGCTGGAAGCGCTGGCCGCCCTTGCCGGATTCGACAGTGTCACGCGCTTGTACGCCTTGCGGATCGGGGACGGCGATACGGATCTGCCGGGCGGTGAACTGCTGGTCGAGGCGTTCGTCGCCGACGATGCGGTGCAGGGGCTCGGCGTACGCGACGTGGTCGCGCTGTCGACCAGCGCCGCGCTCGATCCATCCTCATTGCTGGGCCGCCCGGCCGCCCTCGAAGTCACCCTGGCGGACGGCACGCGTGCGGACTTCGCCGGCGAGATCTGCGCGGCCGCGCAGCTGGGCAGCGACGGCGGCCTGGCGCGCTACCGCGTGCGCATCGCGCATTGGGTGTGGCGCCTGGCCCATGTGCGCAACAGCCGCGTGTGGCAAGACAAGTCCGTTACCGACATCGTCGACGACGTCTTTTCCGCCTACGCGCCCGCGGCGCGCTGGCGCTGGAGCGACGAGGTCGGCCCCTGCATGGACGCCGCCCATCCGCGCAGCTACTGCTGCCAGTACCGCGAATCCGATCTCTCGTTCGTCGAGCGCCTGCTCGCGGAAGAAGGCCTGACGTGGCGCTTCGAACAGGCCGACGATGGCCCGCGCATGGTGCTGTTCGCGGACAGCCGCGATGCATCTGCCGTGGCCGACGACCCGAGCATCGCCGCAGGCGGAGCGCGCTTCCACGGGGCGCACGCGCGGGAAAAAAGCGACAGCGTGCAGGCCCTGGCGGCGCTGCGCAGCGTCGGCGCGTCCGCCGTCACGCTGCTCAGTTACGACTACAAGAGCAAGCAGGCCGTGGCTGCGAACTCGCCGTCGCGGCTGTCGAACGGCAGCCTGCCGTGGCTGGAGTCGTTCGACACGCCCGGCCAGTACGCGTATGCCGACAGCGCCGACCCCCGCCGCTACGCCGACCTGCAGATGGAAGCGCGCGAGGCGCGCAGCCAGATGTGGCGCGGCCGCTCGACGCTGCGCACGCTGCGCGCGGGCACGCGCCTGACGGTGACGGGCGCCCCGGTGGGCGCGCTCGGCGCGGCGGCACCGTTCACGATCCTGCGCGTGACGAGCGTCGGCGTGAACAACCTGCCGACGCGGGCACAGGATGCGCTGGCCGAGTTGTTCGGTCCGATCCCCGAACTGCTGGAAGAAACCCTGCGCGACGACTTGCCGGAAGATTTCGGCCTGGCGCTCGCGCAGGCGCGCGCGGCCGGCTACGCGAACTGCTTCGAGGCCGTCGCCGCCGACGTCGTGTGGCGTCCGCAGTTGGACGGCAGCGACGGCCGCACGCACCCGCGTCCGACGGCGGCCGGCGCCCAGAGCGCGATCGTCGTCGGCGCCGACGGCAGCGACATGCCGCGCGGTGCCGACGAACTGTATTGCGACCGCCTGGGCCGCGTGCGCATCCGCTTCCACTGGCAGGACGGCGGCGACGCCACGTGCTGGGTGCGCGTGGCGCAGCGCCTGGCGGGCGGCGGGATCGGCAGCCAGTTCCTGCCGCGGATCGGGCAGGAAGTCATCGTCCAGTTCATCGAGAACGACATCGACCGCCCGATCATCGTGGGCGCCCTGTACAACGGCCAGGGCGAAGGCGGCGTGACGCCGACCCCGGGCGGCGAGCACCGCGACGCCGGCACCGATCCGTTCGACGCCGCGCACGACCACGCGACGTCCGGCCAGGGCAACCTAGCGGGCGGCAACAGCCCCGTGTGGCACGGCGCCTCGGCCGCGCTGGCCGGCCACCGCAACGCCGCGGCCCAGTGGGGCGTGCGCACGAAGGAATTCGGCGGCGCCGGCTACAACCAGCTGCTGTTCGACGACACCGATTCGCAGGGCCGTGTCCAGCTGCGCACGACGCACGCGGCGACGGAACTGAACCTGGGCCACCTGATCCACGGCGCGGACAACTTCCGCGGCAGCCTGCGCGGGCAGGGGGGGCGAACTGCGCACGGATGCTTATGGCGCACTACGCGCGGGCGCAGGCCTGCTGGTGTCGAGCTATGGTATCGACCACGACGCGCAGTTACGCGGGCCGGCGGGCGACAACGTGGCCGGGATCGCGCTGCTGAAACAGGCCGTCAAATTGGGCGAGACGTTCAGCGAAGCCGCCGTGACGCACAAGACCGTGGGGCTGGCTGCGCACCTGGGCGCGACCAAGGCCGGTGCCAGCGCGCTGGATGAGAAGGCGGCGCCGTTGCAGGCCATGTTGAATGCGGTGGCCGGCACCGTGGCGCTGGATGGCGCTGCATCGGGCGACGACAAGCTGCCGCACGTCGCGGCTCCCGTAATCGCTGTGTCGGCGAAGGCCGGACTGGGCGTGACGGCGGCGGATGCCGTGCAGCTGTCGAACGGCGAGACGGTCAGTTTGATGAGCGGGCAGGATACGCAGTTCGTCACGGGCGGCGCCTTGCGCCAGCACACCGGACAGGCGATCGGCGTGCTGGCCGGTGCCGTGAAGGCGGGCGAGGGCGGCGTCGGGCTGCAGATGATCGCCGCGCAGGATGCGGTCGACGTGCAGGCGCAGGCCGGGACGCTCGACGTGCAGGCGCGCGATGACGTGCATGTCGTCAGCGCGAATGCGCATGTGGACTGGGCGGCGGCGAAGCGGATCAGTTTGTCGACGGCGGATGGGGCGAATATCACTATCGAGGGTGGGAATATTACGGTGCAGTGTCCGGGGAAGGTTGCGGTGTTTGCAGGTAAAAAGAGTTTTGCGGGGCCGGCGAATATTTCATACTCTCTTCCGGCTCTGCCGACAAGCATCTGCATTGACTGCCTGATAAAAGCACGTAGCTCGGGCTCTCCATTTGTGTTGAGATCAGCATGAGCCATTATCTCGATATTCAGGAATTTGTGAAAACGCGCGTTGCGGAAAACCCGGCGTCAAACTTATATTTTCTGCTTGACCACGGTGGATTACCTGGGCTCCATCGACAGTTATCGAAGACGTCAACGATTTGGGTGAGCCTTTTCGATGGTACGAACGAGTCGAGCAGTTTGGCTGTGGCGCCGATTCTAGTCCTTGCTGGCACTGACGGAGCGGTACAGTTGCCTTTTAGTCTGTCACAATGGATTAGTGAAAATGGCACCTATTCTTCGTCCGTGATGATGTTGTCGTCCCCGCTTGAAATCACGCAACTAAGCGAGCGGCTGAAAACGCGCCTCAACGTCCGCTTATCTGGAGACATGGAAGCGATGTTAAGGTTCTTCGATCCCAGAGTATTTCAGTCGCTGATAGGTATTCTTGATGCCGAACAGTGGAATGTATTCCTGAGCGTCGCGCAAAAATGGTGGTACGTCGACCGCAGTGGGTTTATAAAATCGCTCAATTCTGGGTTTAATGATGCGAGGTGTCGGGATGAGGCGCTTGTTCTCAATGCCTCTCAGGAGTTCAGCTTGGTGGATTCTTGCGAGGCTGACCAGGTTCTTAACGCACTACGAGAAAATGCATCCAGATCACTTCAAAAACTGAACATTTCTCTGCAGTATGATTTTGTCGTTTCAAATATTGAAGAGGCAAAAAGAGTCGGGTTGCAATCACTGGATGACTTGATCCTTTATAACGTCACGGTCTTGTTGGTGGGGAAGTCTTGGCTAACTGAAGTTAAATGGTCAGATTTGAAGCATGCTGGCAAATTGGATCCTTCAAAATTTTCTGAGTTGGTGGTATCTCTCGAGAATGACGTCGTCAGTGGAGGAGCGAAATGAAAAGGAGCGCAAGATTTTTCTGCGCCGGCGCGCTGGCATTTGTTCTCGGCGCATTGGTGGTTTACGTTGGTTTGTTTTCCGGCAACGTTGCTGTCGCGGACTCGCAAAATAGTTCACGGGGCACAATGACACTTGACTTGGTCGGGTATAACTACACCAATCGGCATGTCGAGGATTATTCTATTGACACCACAAATGGAGGCATTGTAACGGTAAGCACCCCTACTAGCGGGGGGAGCGGCTCTGTATGCTGCATTAATCTTACACCGGGTGAATCTGGTGCCATATTCGTGAGAGTTCGTTGGCAAGTCGACGGATGTAGCTACAGTGAAAAGGATCCGATTACAGGAAACACGGAAGTACTCCACCATTATTTATACAAGGAAGAATATGTAAAAGTGGCCCGACCTGTGGGAATCAAGCCGAATTATCTCGAAACTCACTTTTATCCAGACGGGACGGTGCAGGTTCAAATTACTGAGGAAATGTCTCTTCCACGTTTGAAACTTAGCGAAAATCGTGTTGAAAAATTAAAATTCCCAAAGTGCAATAATGAGCAAAGACCGGAACAATAACGCCGTTGGGGACGTCAGAATGCCCCTGTTACAGCCTACGGTGGCTGGATTGCGCTTTGGGCCGGATCAAGCGGAAGCGCTCCATGCGGATCTGGCCCCGGCAGTGCAAAAGCCATCGCCAATCGGGAGCTTAGCCTTGGCCGTGCGTCAAGTGGAGCTTGGGCCCGTGACAACTTGTAAGCAAAGGCTGTGGTTTTCGTTTTTTTTCGATGGGACCGGTAATAATCTCTACGCAGATGAGGGGCTGCGTAAGCATAGTAATGTCGCGAAGCTGTTTCGTGTACATAAGCCAGTTGATAAAGTCAACGGTGTGTACAGTTTCTACCTCCAAGGAGTGGGTACTTATTTTTCCGAGATCGGCGATGATGGTGGCGACTTGACTGGACTCAGCTTTGGTCGAAAAGGAACGGACAGACTCGAGCATGCACTAAAAAACTTCGACGCGTCGATCAAACGTCATCTGGACTTGGCGAATTCGCCTTCGAATGCCATTTCGGAGATTAATCTTTCCGTGTTCGGATTCAGCCGTGGTGCGGCGCTTGCGCGGGCTTTCGTGAATTTATTTCTGAAGGAACGATGCGTCCGACTGGGGGATACGTGGGTTCTGAAGACAGGATCGTGGCCCTTGCGAGTTCGGTTTTTGGGATTGTTCGATACCGTCGCATCGGTCGGGCTCCCAATGAGCAACAATACGACAAGTAAAATAGGCACAATGTTCTCGAGTCTGCGATATATTGTTGACGATCGTCTGGCAAGCTATATCGAGACCCGACCATCAAGTCTTGCCTTTTCGCGTAATGGAGTTGCTGGGGCGGACCCGGCGCCCGGTATGTATGATGGGCATAGCGACTGGGGTAACATGCTGGACATTAATCCAATGGTGGAAGAGGTACGGCACTTTATTGCTGCGCACGAAATTCGAAATTCTTTTCCGGTGGATAGTGTGAGTTGTCTGCGGAAGAATGGAGCTTCAAAGCCAGGACATTTTTACGAAACCGTTTACCCCGGTGTGCACTCTGATGTGGGCGGCAGTTACGCTCCGGGGGAGGGAGGACGTGCTACTTCGCCTTCGGAAAACTTGGGTGTTATTCCGTTAATGCATATGTATAATTACGCGTTGGCCAAAGGCGTGCCACTAAGACCGGTGTTGCAATGGGCCGATATGCACAAAGCAGATTTTTCAATGAATCCCGACCTGCTTGTCACCTATAATTATTATGTAAAGACTCTTGGAACGTCGACGAGTCTTGGTGAACTCATGAATAAAAATATGAGTTTATACTATGCTTGGAGATTCCGCGCAATTCGCCTTAAACCGAGCGGGAGTAAGATTGAGTCCGAAAGGATCTTGCGGTGGAATGCAAAGTTCCAGAAAGACCAAGCCGTGCTCAATAAGGAGGTTCATGCGTTAAAAAATAGAAAAGAAAAGGCTGCTAAAGAGTTGGATTTGTTGCTGCAGCTTCGTTCCATTCGGTCAGTAAATATACATTCCATGTCGAATACCGAGTCAGAGCCGTCGCCCACGGCAGCTGACATTGATCTGGCGCGCAAAAAGCTCGAAACTGCTCAGGATGAATTTTTAAAGGCAAAAGCGCGCCTTGATGCGCTTCCGAACATGTCTAATCTTCAAAACATGCTCGATTTTTACGACGCGCAACTCATGGAGGATGTGAAATCGATTATGGGGCCACTTCGCGAACGGTATCCGGGTATGCCGGCTCCCGACGTGCTCAGGCGGAGTTTGCGCCCGCATTACAAAGCACTAGTGAAGGCCTATGAAGATGAGTTTTTGCACAATAAGGGTATGACTGACGAAAAGTTGATCAAGTTTTTCGACACCTATGTACATGACTCTTTGGCTGGTTTTGCAAAAGATGCAACCCTTCCATCGGATCCCCGTGTAGTGTATCTCGGCGGCGACGAAAAATACGAGTATGCTCGTATTGATGGCGATGTTCACAAGGGAGATCGGCAGACCGAGACGGTTTGATTCAGCCGCATTTCGTCCAGATGAGATGGTATTCCTCCTGAGACCAGGCTCGAAGATACACTTACTTGGCATGGTACTTTGTGCCGTCACACACGGTATGTCTTTTGTCGATGCCCGACGCTGACGAGGGCGTGCGCTTAGCCGGCGGCGATCCATTCGACGCCCCCAATCCCACGCGACGTCCGGCCAGGGCAACCTAGCGGGCGGCAACAGCCCCGTGTGGCACGGCGCCTCGGCCGCGCTGGCCGGCCACCGCAACGCCGCGGCCCAGTGGGGCGTGCGCACGAAGGAATTCGGCGGCGCCGGCTACAACCAGCTGCTGTTCGACGACACCGATTCGCAGGGCCGTGTCCAGCTGCGCACGACGCACGCGGCGACGGAACTGAACCTGGGCCACCTGATCCACGGCGCGGACAACTTCCGCGGCAGCCTGCGCGGGCAGGGGGGGCGAACTGCGCACGGATGCTTATGGCGCACTACGCGCGGGCGCAGGCCTGCTGGTGTCGAGCTATGGTATCGACCACGACGCGCAGTTACGCGGGCCGGCGGGCGACAACGTGGCCGGGATCGCGCTGCTGAAACAGGCCGTCAAATTGGGCGAGACGTTCAGCGAAGCCGCCGTGACGCACAAGACCGTGGGGCTGGCTGCGCACCTGGGCGCGACCAAGGCCGGTGCCAGCGCGCTGGATGAGAAGGCGGCGCCGTTGCAGGCCATGCTGGATGCGGTGGCGGCGACGACGACGTTGGAGGGCGAAAAGCTGCCGCACGTGGCCGCACCCGTGATCGCCATCTCGGCGAAAGCGGGGCTGGGCGTGACGGCGGCGGACGCCGTGCAGCTGTCGAACGGCGAGACGGTCAGCCTGATGAGCGGGCAGGATACGCAGTTCGTCACGGGCGGCGCCTTGCGCCAGCACACCGGACAGGCGATCGGCGTGCTGGCCGGTGCCGTGAAGGCGGGCGAGGGCGGCGTCGGGCTGCAGATGATCGCCGCGCAGGATGCGGTCGACGTGCAGGCGCAGGCCGGGACGCTCGACGTGCAGGCGCGCGATGACGTGCATGTCGTCAGCGCGAATGCGCATGTGGACTGGGCGGCGGCGAAGCGGATCAGTTTGTCGACGGCGGATGGGGCGAATATCACCATCGAGGGTGGGAATATTACGGTGCAGTGTCCGGGGAAGATTGCCGTGCATGCGGGGAAGAAAAGTTTTGCGGGGCCGGCGCGTATTTCGTATCCGCTTCCGGCCCTGCCAACAAGTATCTGCATCGACTGCCTGCTGAAAGCCCGTAGTGCAGCCTCTCCTTTTGTATTGAGATCCGCATGACACGATTAGTTGATTTTGAGAATGTTGTTGAAGGCAACGTCGCGGAGAGCCCCGCAAACTTGTATTTTCTGCTGGATCATGGTGGACTGCCTGGGCTTCATCGTCAGTTATCGAAAACGTCCACGACGTGGGTGAGCCTTTTCGATGGCACGACCGAGTCGAGTAGTTTGGCTGTCGCGCCAATCCTTGTCCTCGCCGGTTCTAATGGGGCGGTGCGATTACCCTTGAGTCTTTGCAAATGGATCAGTGAGTACGGCACCCATTCTTCGTCCGTGATGATGTTGTCGTCTCCGCTGGAGATCGGGCAGTTGAGGGATAGGCTTAAAGTCCGGCTTAACGTGCGCTTGTCGGGAAACATGGACGCGATGTTGAGGTTCTTTGATCCTCGGGTATTTGAGTCGTTGATCGGTGTTCTTGATGCCGGACAGGCATCGGTATTCCTGAGCGTAGCGCAAAGATGCTGGTATGTCGACCGTAGTGGGACTATAAAATCCGTTGATTCGATGTTCAATGATGTGGCGAGTGGGGATGAAGCACTGAATTTTAGTGCTTCTCAGGAGTTCGCTTTAGTAGATTCATGCGAACCCGACCAGGTTCTCGAAGGGCTACGTGAAAATGCGCCCGGTTCTTTTGAAAAGCTGGATCCTGCTCGGCAGTATGAATTCGTCGTTTCAAATATAAACGAAGCAAAACGCCTCGGGTTGCGATTGTTGAATGACCTCATTCTTTATAACGTTGCGGTCCTCACTGTGGGCAAGTCCCCTGCAAATGAGAGTCAATGGTCGAATTTGATGAATTCCGTGAAATTGGAACCCTCAAAATTCTCAGAATTGGTGGTGTGTCTCGAGGGTGGTGCTGTCACGGAAGGAATGAAATGAAAAGACGTGCAAAATTTTTCTGCGTCAGCGCGCTGGTATTGGTCGTGGGTGCGTTGTTGTTGCACTTTGATTTGTTCTCCGGGATGGTTGCAGTCGCGCAATCGCAGCATCCAAGTAAAACTACCATGACACTCGACCTGGTTGGGTATAACTATACCAACCATCATATCGAAGATTATGAGGTCGATAATCGCAATGGTGGCATTGTAAGAGTCAGTAGTCCTACCAGCGGAGGAAGCGGTTCGGTGTGCTGTATTAACCTTTCGACCGGTGAATCGGGGGCAATATTCGTGCAAGTTCGCTGGCAAGTCGATGGCTGCAGCTACACCGAAAAAGACCCGATAACTGGCAAAACGGAATTGCTGCAACATTATCTGTATAAAGAAGAATTTGTAAAGGTGACACGAACTGCCGGCGGCAAACCGAATCATCTTGAGACCCACTTTTATCCAGACGGGTCGGTGCAAGTTAAAATTGCCGAGGAAATGTCGCTCCCGCGTTTGAGATTGAGCGAAGATCGTGTTGAAAAATTAAATTTCCCAAAGTGCAGCAATGACCAAAAACCAGAATAGTGACGCTGTCGGGGACGTCAGAATGCCCCTGTTGCAACCTACAGAGACCGGACTGCGCTTTGGCCCGGATCAGGCAGAAATGCTCAGTGCAGATCAGTCTCCGATCGTGCAAAAGCCTTCGCCGCTCGGGACATTCCCTGACTTTGCGTCAAGTGGGGCCTGGACCTGTGACGACCTGCAAGCAAAGGCTCTTATCTTGGACAGAAGAAGAAAATAATTTCTCGGGAATGAATCCTACAATTTTCGCAAAGACAGATGCGGACATCGTTCCTCAGCAGACAGTCGCAAGTACGACTCCATCGGCGGAAGCTGAAGTACACGGTTAACTGCTCGATATATGTAGAGTTTTTCGGAATTGCACAGATGTTTCGCGATGACTTCTTATTCCCTGAATTAAGAGTTATTTCCCGCCTTGTGGCAGCGTTGCTATTATTGGGGTGTTTCTAATTATTCACGCGCCGCGAAACAGCTTCAAGGCTTTAAATGAGGGGCGACGACTCGGTTATCCCGCGCGCTCGAAGAAGGACAATAGCCGTGACTTCACCAAGCCGCCAGTTATGCAGCCTGCATATATGCAAAACGGGGAGCATAACGTTAAAAAAAGCAATTGAGTATCTGGGTGCGGCAATAAGAGGATTTTTGGTAGAGATGCCGTTGGAATGGGGCAGTGGACAGGGAACATCTCCAGAGGCGCCAGTTAAACTTCCAGAAATGATCGCCACGAATCAAGACGATAATTTGGAGGTTGTATGAGTTTTGACGGCTTCTGGGGCGTCATGCGTGCAGTTTTTCTTGAGAATTTTCCAATCACAAGCGCCATCTGTTTGCTTGCGCTGGCGGTGCTCATCAATCAGAGATTTTTTCGTCCTATTTTGCCACGTGCATTAGCGCTGGCATGTTGGTCGTTTTTGGTGGTTGCAGCAGGTATTGTCGTGACGGGACTGGTTTGGACGTACGTTGAATATAACGAAGGAACCACTCGGTTGGCGCTTGTTCCATATGTCCTATGCACCAGTCCGCTCATACTTTGCGGACTGCTTGCCATTCCGCTATTCCCAGTCTTCAAGAAAAGGCCGATTCGGAAATCGTCTTAAACAGGTAATCGCTAGCATGACCGGGTTGGCTGAAACTGAAGCGAGGGATTAGTCGCTCCTCATAATCAAAGATGTCTTGGGATTGTACACGTGTCTGTTACCGAATTTTTCGCCGCTAAAGTGAGAAGCGTTTGTTGCCTAGTAGTCGCGTGACCATCGTTGAAGGCGTTCGCGATGTGCTTCATGCAGCGCGGTGGTAGGGCGAGCACTCAGAAATTATGACGGCCCGGCTGAGCTCTTTCTTCATTTCTTCCCGGACGAAAGGTGTATGTTGTGGTGAAAACGTGGGTTGATGCAAGTCCAAATCACCCGACCGCCCCGCCTCCAGGTACGAAGATGTACGGTTCCGAATAGGTTAAGTCAGGCGATGATGCGGATGTATTGAGTTGCCGCGTTGGCAGTCGTCATGGTGCAGTTTCGCTACAGTCTTCTTCAGGACGCCCACCCAGCACTTTGTGCTCGATGCGTCCATCTGCAAAGTACGGGATTACCGGACAATAACGGTGGCCTGACCGTGTGTCGATCTGTTTCCACGCTAGGCTCTCCTTGCGCACCACCTTGAGTTCCCCCGCTGCGTCACGTTTCCATATCGCGATGTCGAGCGATGCAGTGGACAATGCCTCCGACTCGCAGCCGCTGAAGTCATCGAACGTCAACGTCAGGCGGTCGCCGACCTGTTCCACCCGATCGGGAAATTCGATACGCCCATCCCGATACTCGGGAATCGTGTAGCAGTACAGGATCTTGTGGCCGACGAGCACCGGCAATTGAACGCTCGACGCCGTGGCGGCTTCCTTGAGCTGATTGCCATCCCAACGATACGTCGTCACGCCATGTTCGCAGCACCCGTTACGCCATTGCGAAACAATGGTTTTGAATTTTTTGTCGAACTCGGGCGAGGTTATCGCCTGCAGCGTTTCCGGCGCATCGACGAAGCGCTGCGTGCGCGGATCGAACAGCCAGGTCTGCTGCGGGATGTTCGGCCCAGCCGGCAAACTGAGCGCAATCGTCAGATCGGGGAACCCATCGAAATTTGCGTCGACGAGCGATGGAATAAAAACGCGGCCCGGACCCTGGGAATCGGTCGGCAGTTCCTGAGCGAGCCGGCCGTTTCGATAAATCCTGATGCCCGATACGTAAGGCGCTTCATCGCTGTCATCCGTCTCGTTCGGCATCGCGTTGGCGACGAGACGGAGTTCGAACGGTAACGGCTGCGTATCGCGCAGGTGCACCGGAAACGTTTTCCTGCCATCGGGCGATGTCCAGTTTCCCGAGGCGTTGTCGCCGTCCAGGTTCACGGTCCAACGGCCGGTCGCAATGTTCTTCGCAGATTGCGAATCGCGCTCGGCCAGCTTGAGCGTGTTGGCTATCACCGTGCCGGTCAGCTGAAGTTGTTGTCGGGTTTTCCCGGAGCAGGGCTCATAGCAGTACGAGCCCGACGCATTCCCGGCGATGCGGGTCAGCGTCACGCTGATCGGCTTCGTGCCGAGTGTGCCGGACAGCACACGTTCCCAGACAGGAAATTCAACGCGAGGCTGCTTCGCCTGCTGGCCAACAGACTGTCCACGAGCGGACAGCAACGAACAAGCCATGACGAATACGAAGATGTTGCGCATTTTGCTAGCTGTGATTGATCCGGCCGAAGTCTACATGGAAACCCGAAACAGCAAAATCGCTATTTATTTGTATGGATCTTGATTTCGCCTAGCATGGCTACAACGCTTTTTTACACAGGACGAATCGATGGTACGAATAGATGAATCGCTGGTCGCATGGCTCGACGGGCACGCGGACAACCTGGACGCGGACACGCTGCATGCGGATGCGCTGCCGGCCCGTCTGGCCCAGGCCGGCCTGTTCGCGGTGGGGGTGCCTGAAAGCGAGGGCGGGGACGGACGCGCCTTGAGTGCGGCCGTCGATGTCGTCGCGGGACTCGCCGAACACTCGCTCAGCGCCGCCTTCGTGTACTGGGCGCAGCGCGCGGTCATCGCCTGCCTGCTGGCGAGTCCGAACCGGGACCTCGTGCATCGGCTCGTGCCGGACCTGTTGCGCGGCCGGCTGGCCGGTGCGCCCGGGTTGTCGAATGCGATGAAATTCCTGGGCGGCCTGGACCGGTTACGCATCTCGGGCGCCGCCGGCCCGGACGGCGTGCGCCTGAACGGCACGGTGGCCTGGGCGACGAATTTGCGCAGGCAGGGATTCGTCGCCGCGATCGCCGTCGGCGACGAACAAGGCGACAATCCGTCCGTGTACGCGCTGCCCTACGACGTGCGCGGCGTGACGCGCGAACCCGATCTCGATCTGCTGGCGCTGCGCGGCACCAACACGGCCGCCCTAAGGCTGGACGACGTCGCGCTCGATGCGTCATGGCAGATCCACCCGCAGGCGCGGGTATTCCTGCCCTCGATCCGTCCCGCTTTCGTCGGTTTGCAATGCGGTCTCGGGATCGGGCTTGCGCGCGCATCACTGCGAGCGGCGCGCGCGGCCCTCGACGGCAGGCCGTCGATCCTGCCGGGCGAAATCGATGCATTCGATGCGCACATCGCCGCCTGCCGGCAAACACTGTGCGCCGGCCTCGATGACGGCAGCCTGCGCGAACGGCCGCGCGATCTGCTGACGCTGCGCCTGCGGATGGTCGACATGGCGGCGGCTGCCGTCGCGCTGGAGTTGCAGGCATTGGGGGGACGTGCCTTGCTGCGCGCGGAAGACTGCGGTCATGCCCGCCGTGCGCGCGAAGCGGCGTTCCTCGCGGTCGTCACGCCGACGGTTGCGCAGCTCAAGGGCGATCTCGCCAGGCTGGCCTAGGACCGTCACATTTCACTCCATCCACCAATGTTGTCTATACGAAATTATTTTCTTGCCAGAATGAGTAAATACCAGATAACATTTGCCTTAAGTCAACCTTAACGAGCCGGCCGACGGCTTCCGCGTGGAGTGAAGATGCTGAGCCGCTTGCCCGTGATGTGGAAAGTCCTGTTGGCCCCGGCCATCGCGATGCTGTCCATGGCGGCTTACCTGACCTTCACGGCCATCGTCTTCAAGCAGAACAACGTGCGCCTGGCTGACGTGCGCGACGTGCAGTACCCGGTGCTCGATGCGATGACGGAGAATACGGGCGCCCTGGACAAGATCATCGACGTGCTCAATTCGGCCGCCGCTGCGGGCGAACCCGAGCAGATCGCCGCCGCCGACACGCTCGCCGCGAAAGTGGCCGATAACTACCGCCGCCTGCGCACGCTCGATACGGCGCACGCGGCCGACCTGGGCCGGCTGGCGACCGAGTTCGATGCCTACTACAAGACGGCCCGCGCGATTTCCGACGCGATGGCGAGCCACAGCGGCATGCCGGCCAAGGACAGGCTGGAGGCGATGGCCGCGGCGCTGGCGACCTATCGCAAGGACGTGGCGGCGTTCCGTACGGCCGCGCGCGACCGCTTCACCGGCACCGTGGCCGCGGCGACCGACGCGTCGAACCGGGCCGTGCTCGGCGGCGCCGTCACCGGTGCGCTGGGCCTCGTCGTCACGCTGGCGTTCGCGCTGCTCGTGGCGCGCACGCTGGTGCGCCAGCTGAACGAGGCGGTGCGGGTCGCGGAGACCGTCGCTGCGGGCGACCTGACCAGCATGATCTCCGTGGATGCCCAGGACGAGACGGGCAAGCTGCTGCAGGCGCTGCGGCACATGAACGGCAGCCTGGTGCGGATCGTCAGCGAAGCGCGCAACGCCACCGACAGCATCTCGGCCACCTCGGTCCAGATCGCACAGGGCAATGGCGACCTGGCCGGGCGCACGGAACACCAGGCGCAGGCCCTCGTGCAGACGTCGTCGTCGATGGGTGCGCTCACCGGCACCGCGAAGGAAAACGCCGCGAATGCCGCGCAGGCCAACGAACTGGCCGGATTCGCCGCCAATGTCGCCACGCAGGGCGGTGCCGTCGTCGGGCAGGTGATCGCCACGATGGAGGCGATCCATGCGTCGTCGCGCGAAATTGCGGACATCGTCGGCGTCATCGAGGGAATTGCGTTCCAGACCAACCTGCTCGCGCTGAATGCGGCAGTCGAAGCGGCGCGCGCCGGCGAACACGGGCGCGGCTTCGCGGTCGTCGCGAACGAAGTGCGCAGCCTGGCGCAGCGTTCGGCCGCCGCGGCCAAGGACATCACGGCCCTGATCGGGCGCTCGGTCACGCAGGTCGAACTGGGAACGAACCTGGCAGACCAGACCGGCCGCACGATGGACGAGATCGTGACCAGTGTCCGCCGCGTCACCGACATCATGGCCGCGATCGCAGAGGCGAGCAACGCGCAGACCGCCGGCATCGAGCATATCAACGATGCCATCGCCCAGATGGACGAGGACACCCAAAGCAACGCCGGTCTCGTCGACGAGACCGCGGGCCTGGCCGCCGCCCTGCGCGAGCAGGCCGCCAGCCTGGCCGCCGTCGTCAGCGTGTTTACGCTGGCGCGCCAGGATGGCTTGCCGCAGCAGGTCGCGCGCGACATGCTCGCGCTGCCGGCATCGAACAGTCCCGTCGCGCGGCGTCGCGCCTGACCGCATCCTTTTCAACACCACACCATCATCATGAAGAGAGTCCTTCCCGCTGCGGCATCCGCCGTGGCGTTCGCGGCGTGCGCCGTGGCGCCCGCGCACGCCGAGATCAGCATCATCGTGTCCGCCCACTCGTCGCTGGCGCCGCCCGTAACGCAGGTATGCCAGGCGTTCCTCGGCAAGATCAAGTCGCCGACCCCGATCAACCTCACGGAAAAGAACCCGTTGCGCGACGAGTTCTACGCCAGGGCCTGCAAGAAGGACCCGGTCCAGGTCCAGGCCATGTGGGGCAAGCTGATTTTCACGGGCACCGGCACGCCGCCGGCCGAGGTGGATTCGGGCGCGGCCATGCGCAAGGCCGTCGCGGCCGATCCGAACGCCGTCGGCTACATCGACAGGAAGGACGTTGACGCCACCGTCAAGGTCATCGCCACCGCCAACTAACCAGATAAAAGCATGAAGAAACTGATGATCGCCGCGCTGTTGTCCAGCGCCGGCATGGCACAGGCCAGCGATTTGAGCATTTCGGGATTTGCCACCGTCACCGCGGGCAAGGCCTACGGCGGTTCGGACGGTGAATTCATGGGACAGCCGTGTCCCTGCTTCATCGGCAATTACGAGCACGGCGCCGTCTACCACGGCAATGAATGGAGCCTCGCGCGCGAATCGCTCGTGGGCCTGCAGGCCAGCTACCGCTTTACGGACAAGCTGTCCGGCACCGTCCAGGCGGTATCGCGCGCCTCGGAACACGGCAAGCCGGAAGTCGACTGGGCCTATCTGTCGTACGACGTGGCGCCCGATACGACGGTCCAGGTGGGCCGCCGGCGCCTGCCGATCTACGCGTACTCGGACAGCGTCTACATCGGCTACACGCTGCCGTGGGCGCGCGTGCCGCAGGATATCTATGGCTGGGAGGTCGGCGCCTACAACGGCGTGAACGTGCGCCACTCGCGCAGCTTCGGCGACTGGGCCGTCACCGGCACCGTCTTCGCCGGCCAGGAGACCACCGAGAACAACACCGAACAACGCAAGATCTACTACGGCTACCGCGTCGACGACGACTGGAAGCACATCCTGGGCGGCTACCTCGACGTGTCCAACGAGGTGTTCGGCGCGCGCCTGATCTACATGCAGAACTCGATCGACCTGTCGATGTATCCGCCGGGAGAAGCGCCGGAGTTCGCGAAAGGCACGCGCCAGCGCATTATCGGCCTGTCCGGCAGCTTCGACTACGGCAACTGGATGGTGCGCGCGGAAGCCAACCGCTTCATGCGTCCCGCGCAGGACTACAAGTCGTCCAGCTGGACGGCGACGGTCGGCTATCGTATGGGCCGGTTCATGCCGATGGCCGGCTTTTCCTCGTACAAGGAAAAGCAGACCGCGACCTATACGGAAACGCAGAACGACAACACGCGCTTCGTCGGCGTGCGCTGGGACTTCCGCAAGAACATGGACCTGAAGGTGCAGTGGGACTCGGTGAAGGATTCGAGCGCGTACGACTTCACCAAGAATGCGAAGATGGTCACCGTGACCTGGGACGTGCTGTTCTGATCCGTTCGGTTCCGTGCGACATCGGTCGTGAGTATTCGTTATATTTAGTTTAACAATACGCAGACCGCTGTCGAGAGGAACATGGGGGAATCGGGGAACGCATGTCCGTTGCGCCGCTGCGCCTGCGCGGTGCTGCTGGCGCTGGCCGCCGGCGCCGTCCACGCGGACGACGGCCGTCCATACCAGAGTTATGGTGCGGCGGCGCTGGAGATCGCGGCCTTCCAGTTCCTGCTGAACCGCGTGGATCACGCGTTCGTCCGCCCGGACGATTATGGCGTCAGCGTCGGCTCCGTCCGCCGCAACCTGCACAGCAGCTGGGTGGTCGACCGCGATCCGTTCGAAATCAACCAGCTGGGGCACCCGTACCAGGGGTCCGTCTACTTCGGCCTCGCGCGCAGCAACGGCCTGTCGTTCTGGGAATCGCTGGGCTTCGCCTTCGCGGGCAGCGCCGTGTGGGAAGTGGCGGGCGAAACGACGGCGCCATCGCGCAACGACCAGATCACGACGAGCTTCGGCGGCAGCTTCCTCGGCGAATCGCTGTACCGCATGGCGAATCTCGTGCTGGAGCAGGGTTATGGCTTGTCGCCGCGATGGCGCGAGGTTGCCGCGGCCGCGGTGTCGCCGCCGCTCGGATTCAGCCGCTACGTGCGTCCGGGGCGCGGGTCCGGAATCTGGCAAAGCAACAGCCCGGAGGTCTACGCGCGGCTGCAACTGGGCGCGGGCGGGGTCTCGCACAGGAACGTCGGGCCGTCGCAGGCGCCGCACCGCAACGAGGTTTCGGCCGATTTCGCACTCGACTACGGCCTGCCCGGCAAACCGGGCTACACGTACCGCAGGCCTTTCGATTACTTCCTGTTCCGCCTGCGGCTGTCGAACATCCAGGGCATCGAAAACCTCGCCTCGCGCGGCCTGCTGTGGGGTGCGCCGTATGCGCCGGGACGCAACGTGCGCGGCATCGCAGGCGTCTACGGCAGCTACGATTACCTGGCGCCGCAGCTGTTCCGCGTGGCCAGCACCGGCCTGTCTCTGGGCACCAATGCACAGTGGTGGGTGGCCGAGGGCCTCGCGCTGCAGGGGCATGCGTCGGCTGGCGTCGGTTATACGTCGACCGGGACCGTGCGCCCCAGCACGAGCGGGCAGTACAACTACGGCTTCGCGCCGCAGGCCATGCTGATGCTGCGCGTGATCGGCGGCGAGAAGGTCGCGCTCGACCTCGCGGCGCGCGAATCCTTCAATGGCAAACTGGCCAGTGCCGAAACCGGCGGCACGGATCGCGTGTTCCGGGGCGACGCGACGCTGACATACCGTTTAAGCGGCCGCCATGCCGTCTCGCTCAAGTACATCACGTCGCGCCGGACGTTCGCGTTCGCCAACGTGCCGGAGCGGCAGCAGCGGCGCGACACGGTCGGTCTCTACTACACCTGGCAGCCATTTCGCGGCTTCGGCGCCGTCGAGTGGTGAGCCGGGTTATATTGCACCGCATAACCTCGGTGGAGACCAAATGGAGAAGAGACGATATGCGCGTACGGCCATCGCCTGTGCGCTGATGGCGCTCGCGGGCGCGGCGCAGGCCGATGTGAGCCAGCGGGTGGAAGCGCTGTTGCGGCAGATGACGCTGGAGGAAAAAGTCGGCCAGCTGAACCAGCTGTCCGGCAAGGACTTCAGCACGGGACCGGGCACCGACAAGGTGCGCGACATCGAACGCGATATCCGCGAAGGCAGGATCGGCTCCATGCTGAACATCCGCGGCGCGGCCGAGACGCGCCGGGTGCAGGCGCTGGCGCTGCAATCGCGCCTGCACATTCCGCTGCTGTTCGGGCTCGACGTCATCCACGGTTACCGCACCGTGTTCCCCGTGCCGCTGGGCGAGGCGGCGTCGTGGGACCTCGACGCGATCGAGGAATCGGCCCGCATCGCCGCGCGCGAAGCCTCCGCGGCCGGCGTCCACTGGACGTTCGCGCCGATGGTCGACATCGGCCGCGATCCGCGCTGGGGCAGGGTGATGGAAGGCGCGGGCGAAGATACGTACCTCGGCTCGCGCATCGCCGCCGCCCGCGTGCGCGGCTTCCAGGGCACGAAGCTGGGCGGACTGGAGTCCGTGATGGCGACCGCGAAGCATTTTGCAGGCTATGGCGCCGCGATCGCCGGCCGCGATTACAACGCCGTCGACATGAGCGAGCACCAGCTCCATGAAACATATCTGCCGCCGTTCAAGGCCGCGGCGGATGCGGGCGTGGCCACGTTCATGAACTCGTTCAACACGCTGAACGGGATCCCGGCCACCGGCAATGCGATGCTGCAGCGGGACATCCTCAAGGGCCGCTGGGGTTTCAAGGGTTTCGTCGTCAGCGACTGGGGCTCGGTGCGCGAGATGGTCGTCCACGGTTATGCGAACGACCTGCCGGATGCGGCCGCGAAGGCCATCACCGCGGGCAGCGACATGGATATGGAAAGCAGCGCCTACGCATCGTCGCTCGCGGACCTCGTGCGCAGCGGGAGGGTCGACGTGGCGCTCGTCGACGATGCCGTGCGGCGCGTGCTGGCGAAGAAGTTCGAGCTGGGCCTGTTCGACGATCCGTACCGCTTCTCCGATCCCGCGCGCGAGAATGCGGCGTTGGCGGATCCGCGTCACCGCGCCGCCGCGCGCCGGATCGCGGCGGAATCGATGGTCCTGCTGAAGAACGACGGCGGCGCACTGCCGTTGCGTAAAAGCGCGCGCTCGATTGCCGTGATCGGCCCGCTCGCCGACGCCCGGCGCGACCTAGAAGGCGGCTGGATCGTGGATTCCAATGCGGCCACGATGGCGAGCCTGGTGGACGCCGTACGCACGCATGCGGGACCTGGCACGCGGGTTGCGTACGCCGCCGGCTGCGACGTCGCCTGCCGCTCCGCCGCGGGTTTCGCGGCCGCCCTCGACCTCGCGCGCACATCGGACGTCGTCGTGCTGGCCGTCGGCGAAAGCTGGGACATGTCGGGCGAGGCGAAATCGCGTGCGCACCTGGACTTGCCGGGCCGGCAGGCGGAACTCTTCGACGCGCTGAAGGCGATCGGCAAGACGCCCGTCGTCGTGATCATGGCGGGGCGCCCGCTGATCTTCGAGAACGTGGCGGAAGGGGCGAACGCGATCCTGTACGCGTGGCACCCCGGCAGCGAAGGGGGCAATGCGATCGCGGACGTGCTGTTCGGGGACGTGAACCCGTCGGCGAGACTCCCGATGACCTTCCCGCGCAACATGGGGCAGATCCCGATCGGCTACCAGCAATACCAGACGGGCCGCCCCGTGCCGGACAACGGCAACAGCGTCTACCGCTCCGCCTACATCGATTCGCCGAACGCGCCGCGCTACGCGTTCGGGCATGGCCTGAGCTATACGACGTTCGCGTACGCCGACCTGCGTGTGTCCAGCACGCGCATGGCGCCGGACGGGAAGATCACGCTGTCCTTCACGCTGGCCAACAGCGGCCGCGTGGCCGGCGCCGAGGTCGTGCAGTTCTACCTGCGCGACCCCGTGGCGTCCGTCGTGCGGCCCGTGAAGGAATTGAAGGGCTTCCAGCGCGTCGTCCTGAAACCGGGCGAGCGCCGCACCGTCAGCTTCACGATCGACCGCGAGACCCTGTCGTTCTTCGACCGCAAGCTGGCGTGGGGCGCGGAGCCGGGCGCGTTCGAGCTGATGGTCGGCAGCGCCTCGGACGACATCCGGCTGCGCCAGACCATCGAGCTGACGGGGCCTTGAGGTCCCCGGAGCGCCTGTCCATCGCGCGGCAGACAATGTGACGGCGGGTCACATTCCTTGTTGCGTGGGTACATAAGCTGCTGATATTGACGGAGCTGCTCAACCGGCGCTATCACGAACAGGCGTGGGCGCGACCGTACCGCCACCTGACCCTATAATGGGACCCATGAACCCGGATTTGTGGAACACGCTGGCGGCACGCCGCCATGTGGCCTTGCGCCGCCTGCAGGCGCCGGGGCCCGACGATGCCGCGCTCGCGCGGATGATGGACGCGGCCGCGCAGGCGCCCGATCACGGCTGCCTGCTGCCGTGGCGCTTCGTGCTGATCCCCTCCAGGCGGCGCGACGATCTCGGCGCGGTGTTCGAGGAAGCGCTCGTACAGCGCGATCCCGCGGCCAGCGATGCAGCGCGGGCGTCCGCGCGCGAAAAGGCGTTTCATGCGCCATGCCTGCTCGTGGCGATCCTCGTCGACGCGCCCGGCACCGCCATCCCGGCCGAGGAAAAACTGGTGTCCCTGGGCTGCGCGCTGCAGAACGTGCTGCTCGCGGCGCAGGCGCTGGGCTTCGCCAGCGGCCTCGCGAGCGGCGGGGCGCTCGCGTCGCCCGCCATGCGCCGCCTGCTGGCCCTCGAGCCGTACGAGCGCGCCGTCTGCTTCATCGGCATCGGCACGGGAGAGGCAAAAAAAGCGCCCCGGGTGCGTCCGCAGCCGGGGCAGTTCTTCACAAGCTTGTGATACCTACTGCACGAGCGCCGTCGCGCTCCCTTCCAGCGTGATGCCCTCGATGCGCGCGCGGCCCACGAGGATCTGCAGGTACTGGTGGATGCCCCGCTGCAGCGCCGCCGTCGCGAGCCAGGCGGCGATCTGCGACTTCACCGTCCCGAACGGCAGCAGCGCACCGTCGATGCGGCGCAGCACCTGCACGATGTGCAGGCCGAAGCGCGTCTCGATGGGGCGCGCGGCCAGCTCGTTCTCGCCGAGGCGGAACAGCACGTCGTCGAATTCCGGCACGCAGTCGCCGCGGCTCAGCTGTCCGAGACTGCCGCCCACGGCGTGCACATCCCGTTCTGCGAATCGCTGTGCTACTACTGCGCGTGCAACAAGATCATCACGCACGACCGCGCGAAGGCCGCGACATACCTGGGCTACCTGCTGCGCGAGATCGACCTGCAGGCAAGCCTGTTCGCGGACGGCGCGCTCGTCGAGCAGCTGCACTTCGGCGGCGGCACGCCGACTTACCTGGGCGATGCCCAGATGGGCGACCTGCTGGGCCATTTGCGCGGCCGCTACACGTTCGCGGCCGACGACGCGGGCGAGTTCTCGATCGAGATCGACCCGCGCACGGTCGACGCGCGCCGCATCCGCACGTTGCGCCGCCAAGGCTTCAACCGGCTGTCGCTGGGCGTGCAGGACTTCGACGAGGACGTGCAGCGCGCCGTCAACCGCATCCAGCCGGAAGCGCTGACGGTTGATGCCATCGCGGCGGCGCGCGAGGCGGGCTTTCGTTCCGTCAGCATCGACCTGATCTACGGCCTGCCGCTGCAGGACGTCGCCACGATGGCCGCGACGCTGGACAAGGTCGTCGCCGCGGCGCCGGACCGCATCTCCGTCTACAACTATGCGCACATGCCGCAGCTGTTCAAGTCGCAGAAGCTGATCCGCGACGAGGACCTGTCCGATGGCGCGACCAAGCTGGCGATGCTGGGCCTGTGCATCGAGCGGCTCGGCGCCGCCGGCTACGTCTACATCGGCATGGACCATTTCGCAAGGCCCGACGACGAACTCGCGCGCGCGCAGCGCGACGGCACCTATGCGCAGAACGAGAAATCGCTCGAGCCGTATTACGCGCGGCTCGACCGCGGCGAGCTCCCGGTCGCACGGGGGCTGGCGCTGTCTCCCGACGACCTGCTGCGGCGCGACGTGATCCAGAAGCTGATGTGCGACTTCGCGCTCGATCTGCGCGACCTCGCGGCACGCCGGGACGTCGACGTGGCGGAACGCTTCGCGCCGGAACTGGCCCGGCTGGCGGAACTGGCAAAGGACGGGCTGCTGACGCTGGCGCCGGGCCGCATCGCCGTCACGCCGAAGGGCCGGCTGCTGGTGCGGAACATCTGCATGGTGTTCGATGATTATTTCGGCGAGCCGGCGGCCGTACCGTTGCAAAGGATGCAGTACTCGCGTACCGTATAGCGTTGCCAGAGCGTCCAGACTGTATTCGCAGAGACACAGTTTCCGCAAATATGTGAACATTCCCTACGGCAATGTTCTATATTCTCGACATAAGGCTTGATTTCTCTCAAGCTCATCGAGTATTGCCAAACTGCCATGAATGCAGCCACCCAACATCTTTCCGCGCCGAAGGCGGCATCGGCGCTGCCTTGCCCCGAGGGCCATGTCGCCCTCGAATGGCTCGAACGTGCGCCCGGCTTCGTCGCCTTCCTCGTCGGTCCCGACCTCGTGTTCGCCAACGCGAACGACGCCTACAAACAGCTGGTGGGACGCGCCGACCTGATCGGCCTGCCGATGGAGATCGCCTTGCCGGAAGTGAAGGAGCAGGGCGTCGTGACGCTGCTGAAATCGGCCCTGACCACGGGCGAACCGGTCGTGCACCGCGCCTGGCCGGTGCGGCTGGCCGGTCCCGGCGGCGCGCTGCAACTGCGCTATGTCGACTTCGTGGCGCAACCCGTGCCGCACAGCGCGTCGGAGGGCGGCGCCGGCATCCTGATCCTGGGGAGCGACGTGACGATGGAGACGGTGTCGCAGCGCGACCTGCAGTTCACGCTGACGCACGACGTGCTCACGGGCCTGCCGAACCACGCCCTGTTCCGCGACCGCCTCCAGCACGCGCTGCGCCGCGCCGCGCGCGCCCAGCGTCCGGTGCAGGTCGCGGCGCTGCAGCTCGACCTGTTCAAGCGCGTCCACGCGCTGGTCGGCCACAAGGCCGGCGAGCGCATCCTGGTCGAGATCGCGCGCCGCATCGAGGGTGCCGTCGGGCCGGATGTGACGGTCGCGCGCGACGGCGGCGACAAGTTCCTGCTGCTGCTGGAAGGGATGGAGCAACCGCAGGTATCGGCGCGCATCGGGGGGATCGCCCAGGCCGTGGCGGCGCCGTTCGAGCACGACGGGCACAGCGTGTACGTGACCTGCTGCGTGGGCGGCGCCGCGTTCCCGCTGAGCGGGGGCACGGCGGAAGACCTGCTGCTGGCCGCCGACCGCGCCCTCGCGTGCGCGCAGGAAGCGGGTGCGGGCACGCAGCACTGGGACGACGCGCTGCCCGGGGACGGTGGCCTCGACCGGCTGCGCATCGGCTTCGCGCTGCGCGAGGCGCTCGCGGGCGACGGCCTGTCCCTGCGCTACCGGCCGCGGGTCGACCTCGTCAGCGGCACGATCTGCGCCGTGGAAGCGTCGGTCTGCCTCGACCACGACGGCGCCACGGTGCCGCCGGCCACCCTGCTCGGCGTGGCGGAAGAGTGCGGCCTGGGCGGCCCGCTGGCCGACTGGGTGCTGCGCCATGCGGCCGCGCATGCGGCGCAGTGGCGCGCGCAGGGATTCACGGCGCTGCGCGTGGGCGTGAACCTGACGGCGCGCCAGCTCGCGATGTGCGACCTGGAAGGCGCGATCCTGCCCGCGCTCGCGGACGCCGGCGTGCCGCCGACCTGCCTGGACCTGGAGCTGCCCGAAAACCTGCTGGCGGACGACGTGGACCGCCTGGCCGAGTGCCTGCGCGGGTTGCGCGACAAGGGCATCCGGCTGGGCCTCGACGGCTTCGGGACCGGTTCGTCGAGCCTCGTCAACCTGCAGCGCCTGCCGCTCGATGTGCTCAAGATCGACGGCTCGTTCATCGCGCGCGTGCCCGACGGCGACGGCGCCGCGGCGGTCGTGGATGCGATCGTCACGATGGGGCACAGCCTCGGCATGCGCGTCGTCGCCGACGGCGTCGAGCGCGAAGGCCAGTGCGATTTCCTGGCGCGCCACATGTGCGACGCGGTGCAGGGCGACTTCGTGTCCGCGCCGGTGCCGTTCGACGCGATGACGGCGCTGCTGCAGACGGGCCCCGGCCTGGCGCCGCGCCTGCTGCGCTTCAACCGCACGCAGCCGACCCTGCTGCTCGTCGACGACGAGACGAGCATCGTGTCGTCGCTGCGGCGCCTGCTGCGCGGCGACGGCTACCGCATCCTGACCGCGAACAGCGGCAAGGAGGGCCTGAAGCTGCTGGAGGAACACACCGTCGACGTGATCGTGTCCGACCAGCGCATGCCCGAGATGACCGGGGTCGAATTCCTGCGCGAGGTGCGCCGGCTGTATCCCGACACCGTGCGCATCGTGCTGTCCGGTTATACCGAGCTGCAGACGGTCACGGATGCGGTCAACGGCGGCGCGATCTATAAATTCCTGACCAAGCCCTGGGACGACGAGCAGCTGCGCAGCCACATCCAGGAAGCCGTCGCGTATGGCGCGATGGCCAACGAGAACCGCCTGCTGACGCTGGAAGTGCGCACTGCGAACCAGAAGCTCGCCGCCGTGAACCGCCAGCTGGAATCCGTGCTGGCGCGCCAGCAGAGCGACATCGAGCAGGGCGAGATCAGCCTCGACATCGTGCACGAGGCGCTCGACAACGTGCCCGTGCCGGTGCTGGCGAGCGACGATGGCGGCACCATCGTGCTGGCCAACCGGGCGGCCCACGGGCTGTTCGGGGCGCAGGGCCCCGTGCTGGGATGCGATCTGCGGCAGTTGTTCCCGGAACTGCCCGAGCCGATGTCGGACGGCGGCAGTTTCGCGTTCGAACACCGGCTCGGAGAGCAGCGGCTCCATGCCCGCGTGCAGCCGATGGGCAACGGCACGCAGTCGCGGGGCTGGCTGATCGTCATCGAGCAGGACCGGATGGCGGCGCCGGCATGACGACGACCATGGTGGAACTCACCCAGGTGGTGCAGCGCCTGCGCGACCTGCCGGCGCTGCCGTCCATCGTGCTCGACCTGATCAGTTC
>CBIHQW010000039.1:0-27450 GCA_966212285.1 Massilia kyonggiensis | reverse complement strand
ATGGGTAATCCCTTTCTATTTGCCGACAGATTTTCAGGCGCTGTCGTTCACCTCACGACGTTCCAACTTGCTACAGGGTAAAACTCAACAGAGGCCAAAACGAAAAATGCCCGCGGCAGTAGAACTGACGCAGGCATTTCGAAGCTTGAGCCGTCTGGCGCAATGCTCGGGAACTGCTGATTACTTACGCAGGCCGAGCTTGGCGATCAGGTCGCGGTAACGGTTCAGATCCTTGGCCTTCAGGTAAGCCAGCAGGCTCTTACGACGGTTGACCATCATGATCAGGCCACGACGGGAGTGGTGATCCTTCTGGTGTTCCTTGAAGTGGCCGTTCAGTTCGTTGATGCGGGCGGTCAGCAGTGCAACCTGGACTTCCGGCGAACCGGTGTCTTTGTCGCCGCGTGCGTTGTCCGCGATGATCGCGGCCTTGTTGATGTTTTCTACGGTCATGATGTTGCCTTTCACATGCGGTGCAAGAGTCGGAACCCAGCGCACCGTGAATTGATAAAAACCTGGCCCGAAGGCCAAGACCGGGAAGTATATGTGAAAAGCGCAGGGGAAGCCAGTTTTTCCGCCGCTTCCGTTAAAATCGGCGGGTTGGCGATGCCACAATGGCATGCCCGCTGATCCATACATACATGAAAACAACTCTCATCACGATCGCCGTCGCCCTGTCCCTGTCCGCCTGCTCGACCTTCAGCCGCACGCCGCCGGCCGGCACGCCGCTGGCCGACGTGACTGCGAAGCTGGGCAAGCCGGACGCCGTCTACCCCGATCCCGCCGGCGGCCAGGTGCTCGAATACCGCGGCCAGCCGATGGGCCAGTACAACCACATGGCACGCATCGGCGCGGACGGCCGTCTCGTCTCGTACGAGCAGGCGCTCACCAGCGCGAACTTCGCCAAGGTGCAGCCGGCGCGCTGGACGAAGGACGACGTGCTGCGCACCTTCGGCCGCCCCGCCGAGGTCTCGCGCGACCGCGCGACGGGCGACGAAGTCTGGTCGTACCGCTACAAGCAGGACGGCATCTGGAACTCGTACAGGAATATCTATTTCAACGTCCGCGGCGAAGTACGGCGTTCGGACGACACGCCGGATCCCCTGCTCGACGACCGTTCGAAGGGCCTGTAACTCAGGAGATCGCGATGACTACTCAGCTCCGTTCGACCCTGTGTGCGGCCGCCCTGGCGCTGGTCCTGGCGGGCTGCACGACGCTATTGCGCCAGCCGCCGCCCAGCGGGGCGCCGCTGACCGCCGTCACTGCGCAGCTCGGGCAGCCGAACGCCGTCTATCCGGATCCCGCCGGCGGCCAGGTGCTCGAGTACCGCGGCCAGCCGATGGGCCAGTTCCAGTACATGGCCCGCATCGGCCCGGACGGCCGCCTCGTCTCGTACGACCAGGTGCTCACGAGCGAGAACTTCGGCAAGGTAAAAGTCGACCACTGGACCAAGGACGACATCCTGCGCAATTTCGGCCGCCCCGCCGAGGTGTCGCGCGTGTACGCGCACGACTACGAAGTCTGGTCGTACCGCTACAAGGAAGCGGGCGTGTGGAACTCGATGATGAATGTGCATTTCGATGCGCAGGGCGTCGTGCGCCAGATGCTCAACGGACCGGATCCGCTGTACGACGACCGGTTCCGCCGCCGCTAATCCGCGCCAGTAAGCGCAATAATGTGTGAGGATATGGCGATCGGGGCTGGCTATACTGGGCCGACATGATCGCCACCGCACCTGCCCTGCTCCCGCCGCGCGACCGCCGCCACGTCGGCATCGCGGCCACCCTCATCGTGCATGCCATCCTGATCCTGGGCTGGCAGATGACGCGCCGTCCGCCTGCCGTCACGGCCGATCCGGCGCGCTCGACGATCCAGTGGATACGGCTGCCGGCACCCGCCGCGCCCCAGCCGCGGCGCGAAAAAGAGGAACAGGCGCCCCCGCGCCCGCAGGTGGCGCCGCGCGCCGGGGCGATCACCCTGCCCCGCGTGACCGTGCCGGCCGCCCCCGCCGTGGCGCCGCCGGCGGCCGACACGCCCGCCGCCGCGAGCACGCCCGCGAGCCCGGCAACGCCCTCCACGGGCGCCACGATGCTCGAACGCGCCCGCCGCGACGTCGGCGCCATCGACCGCGCGCTGCGCAAGGAAAACAATCCCTATATCGTGGCCCCGCCGGACAGCCCGCAGATCCGCCTGCGCAAGGGCATCCAGGCCGCGGCCGACATGGCGCCGAACGCGTGGTACCAGGCGCCGAAGGTGGCGGAACTCGTCAACAACACGGGCGACGGCGCGCGCCGCGAGCGCGTGATCTCGGGCGGCGGCACCTACTGCATGACGGAGCGTGCGCCGACGACGAACATCGACATGATCGAGAAACACGGCAAATGGCGGCAGACCAATTGCCCGGAGCATGAATCGACAGCCAGCTCGCAGGAATGGCGCACGGCGCGGGATTGACACTCGGACACTCACTCCAGACATGGCGCCATGCACTGCCAACCTGTTCGGTACTTCCCCGACACATCTGCTGCAATGCAGCAATTCGTCATTAATTTCCCGGCGAATACGGGACGATAAATATATTGGCCGAAAACGGCGGAAGTTTCATATTTAGGACAAAACCGTGGCGCGCACGATTGAAATTGACATTGAAAATTCATGAAAAGCGTCTAGTCTAACGAACTCGCGCTAGAACGCATATTTGCTGTGCAGTGCGATTGTGCGATGCAAAATCTAGGTCGCAATTAATTTTTGGCATCTTTGTGCCACAGCGTCGCAACTTTCAGACCGGATACACTTTCATGAGGTCATACATGTTCCTATTCTCGCAATCCGTTACGCCCGCAGTTCGTTCGCACCTGGATGCACAGGTCGCGTTTCTCAACGACATGTCGAAATCGTGGTCGCGTTCGATCCAGAACATCGTCGAAGCCAATATCCAGCTGAGCCAGACCTTGCTGGAAGAAACGAATATCGCCAGTCAACAACTGTTGACCACCACGCATCCGACCGAGGCCATCTCGGCCGCCGCGTCGCGCGCCCAACCCGCAGCGGAAAAGATTCGCGCCTACCAGCAGCATCTCTCGCGCGTCGTGGCCGACTCCCAGGTCGAACTGGCCCGTGTCGCCGAGCAGCACGTGCCCCAGACGTCGCGTACGGCCAAATCCCTGGCCGACGAGGTGGCTCGCGCAGCCTCCGAAGAAACGCAGAACAGCCTGCGCACCCAGCAGGACACGCTGAAGAACTTCCGCGATCCGTTCCAGCAGGGTGGCGGGAATGGCAGTGCCCACCGCGGCAACCTGCAAAGCGGCGGCAACGGCGCGGAGGCCGGTGTCCGTGTCGAAGCGGAAGCGCGTGACGGCACGATCCAGGGCAGCGTCCAGGGCAGCCAGCAGGGCCAGCAACACGGCAAGTCTTCTGGCAAGGCAAGCTGACGCCCGATAGAAACGACAACGGGACCGTGCACGGTCCCGCTTCGCACGACGCCCTCCGGGGCGTTTTTTCGTGGCGCGGCCTCAGCGCCGCTCGCTCGGATCCAGCGTCTCCTCATCCGTCTGGATGATGCTGACGGGCTTGCCCTTCGCAAGCCGGTACAGGTACACGGCATAGCCCGACAGGCCGTACACGACGAACAGCGGCCACAGCACCTTGGGCGGATCGATCGCCAGCAGCGCCAGCGCGAGCGCGATCAGGAACACGACGATGAACGGCACCGACTTGCGGAAATTGACGTCCTTGAAGCTGTAGAACGGCACGTTGGTCACCATCGTCAGGCCCGCGAACAGCGCGATGCCCCACGAGATCCAGTCGACCTTGCGCGCGCTGACGTTGATGTCCGGGTCCGTCATCATCATCACGAAGCCGACGACCAACGCAGCCGCGGCCGGGCTCGGCAAGCCCTGGAAGAAACGCTTGTCGACGACTTCGATGTTCGTGTTGAAGCGGGCCAGGCGCAGCGCGGCGCCGGCGCAGTAGACGAACGCGGCGATCCAGCCCAGCTTGCCCAGGCCGCGCAGCGACCATTCGTAGATGACGAGGGCCGGCGCGGCGCCGAACGAGACCATGTCGGACAGGCTGTCGTACTGCGCGCCGAACTCCGATTGCGTGTTCGTCAGGCGCGCGACGCGGCCGTCCAGGCTGTCCAGCACCATCGCGATGAACACGGCCCAGCAGGCGTGGTCGAAGCGCTGGTTCATCGCCATCACGATCGCGTAGAAGCCGCCGAACAGCGCGGCCGTCGTGAAGGCGTTCGGCAGCAGGTAGATGCCCCGGCGCGGGCGGGACGCGGCGGCGTCCGTCTTGCGGACGCGGCTGAAGCGGGCGAAGCGGGGCGCCTTGATGGCGCCGGGTTTGCGGCGTCGGGGTAGTGTCGGCATAGGTTTCTTTTTCTCAACAATGCACCGAGGTGGCGCGGACCCCGCCATTATAGTGTCCGCACCCCTCTGTTAGCGAACGGCTACCGTCAGCGGAATTTCACCTTGCCGACCAGACGCATCTGCAGCGTCGTCTCGCCCGGCTCGAAGCTGGGTTCCGGCATCTCGGCCATGTCCGCGCGCTTGGCCGACATGCGCATCATTTGCGGTGCCGCCGCCTCGGCCTGGCCGCCGGCGTAATTGCCGCTGCCCTCGAAATCGACCGTGTCGATGACGGCGTCGTTCACGTTGCGGCCCATCGCACGGGCGATGGAGGCGATGCGTTCGTTCAGGTTGCGGTACGTGGCGGCGATGCGCTCGTCGTCCAGGCGTTTCGACAGTTCGGGGCTCAGGTGGTAGTCGATGCCGTTCAGGTTGACGACTTTCTGCGCGGCGGCGGCCGTCTTCGGCAGCGCCTGCAGGTTGCGCGTCTTCACTTCGAGATACTGGCCCACGCGCCAGCCGATCGGGACGCGGCGCGCGGCGGGATTCGCCAGCGGACGGGGGCCGTCCGGCACTTCCGGATAGACGGGGTACGTGTAGTAGCCGACGGTCTTGAGTTCCGCCTGCGGGTCCTCGCGGCGCACGATGTCCGTGCCCTGCTTCATCTTCTGGTTGACGCGGGCGGTGGCGGCAGCGCGGTCCTTGTCCTGCTCCTCGACGGCGAAGGTGACGGTCGCCTCGTCGTTGGCATGCTTCACTTCGCCGAACGCGGGCACGATGACGAGGGTGCCGCTCGTGGCAGGCGCGGACTGGGCTTGCGCGGACAGTGCGGACGCCAGCGCGGTCAACAGGACGAGTTTTTTGATGGACATTGTTGTTCTCCTTGATTGCATGCGCGGCTGGTGCCGCGGCAGGAGAACGATAACCGGTTTGACGTAAAAGTCGAGTTTATGTAATGGAAAGTTGCAATTGATTGCAAAGGAAGGACACAAAAAAAATCGCCCCGGCGAGCGGGGCGATTTTCAGGTCAGCCAGGGACGATCAGTTTTTCGACTGGTCGACCAGCTTGTTCTTGGCGATCCACGGCATCATCGCGCGCAGCTGTGCGCCGACCTGCTCGATCTGGTGCTCGGCGTTCAGGCGACGACGCGAGATCAGGGTCGGGGCGCCGGCCTTGTTTTCCAGGATGAACGACTTGGCGTATTCGCCGGTCTGGATGTCCTTCAGGACAGCGCGCATCGCGTTCTTGGTGTCTTCGGTCACGACGCGCGGGCCGGTGACGTATTCGCCGTATTCCGCGTTGTTCGAGATCGAGTAGTTCATGTTGGCGATGCCGCCTTCATAGATCAGGTCGACGATCAGCTTGAGCTCGTGCAGGCACTCGAAGTAAGCCATTTCCGGCGCGTAGCCGGCTTCCACCAGCGTCTCGAAGCCGGCCTTGATCAGCTCGACGGCGCCGCCGCACAGCACGGCCTGCTCGCCGAACAGGTCGGTTTCGGTTTCTTCACGGAAGTTGGTTTCGATGATGCCGGCCTTGCCGCCACCGTTGGCCATGGCGTACGACAGGGCGATGTCGCGGGCTGCGCCCGACTTGTCCTGGTAGACGGCGACCAGGTGCGGCACGCCGCCACCCTGGCGGTAGGTACCGCGCACGGTGTGGCCCGGAGCCTTCGGTGCGACCATGATGACGTCGAGGTCGGCGCGCGGCACGACCTGGCCGTAGTGCACGTTGAAGCCGTGCGCGAACGCCAGCACGGCGCCCTGCTTGATGTTCGGTTCGACGTTGTTCTTGTACACGTCGGCGATGTTTTCGTCCGGCAGCAGGATCATGACGACGTCGGCGGCTTTCACTGCCTCGTTGACTTCAGCGACCTTGATGCCGGCCTGTTCGACCTTGCCCCACGAGGCGCCGCCGCGGCGCAGGCCGACGGTGACGTTGACGCCCGATTCCGTCAGGTTCTGGGCGTGTGCGTGGCCTTGCGAGCCGTAGCCGATGATGGCGACATTCTTGCCTTTGATGAGGGAGAGGTCGCAGTCTTTGTCGTAGAAAACTTTCATTTTTTAATCCTGTGCTTTTCGTGTTTCGTTATTTTGTTTGGCGGACACGAGGTCCACCGAATATATCGCCAGCGTCAAACCTTGAGGATGCGCTCGCCGCGGCCGATGCCGGAACCGCCCGTGCGGACGGTTTCGAGGATCGAGGCGCGGTCGATGGCGTCGATGAAGGCGTCCAGCTTGCTCTTCGCGCCCGTCAGTTCGATCGTGTACGTTTTTTCCGTCACGTCGATGATGCGGCCGCGGAAGATGTCGGCGGTGCGCTTCATTTCTTCGCGTTCCTTGCCGACTGCCCTCACCTTGATCAGCATGAGCTCGCGCTCGATGTGCTGGCCTTCGGTCAGGTCGACCACCTTCACCACCTCGATGAGGCGGTTCAGGTGCTTGGTGATCTGCTCGATGATGTCGTCCGAACCCGTCGTCACGATGGTCATGCGCGACAGGGTAGCGTCTTCGGTCGGCGCCACGGTCAGCGTCTCGATGTTGTAGCCGCGTGCCGAGAACAGGCCCACCACGCGCGACAGCGCGCCGGCTTCGTTTTCCAGCAGGACGGAGATGATGTGTCGCATTACAGGTCCTCCGATCCGAGCAGCATTTCCGACAGGCCTTTACCCGTCTTGACCATCGGCCAGACGTTTTCGCTGCGGTCGGTAATGAAGTTCATGAACACCAGGCGGTCCTTCATGGCGAACGCCTCGCGCAGCGCGCCGTCGACGTCGCCCGGCTTCTCGATGCGCATGCCGACGTGGCCATAGGCCTCGGCCAGCTTCTCGAAGTCCGGCAGGGAATCCATGTACGACTCGGAATAACGCGAACCGTAGTCGAGTTCCTGCCACTGGCGCACCATGCCCAGGAAGCGGTTGTTCAGGAGGATGATCTTCGGCGTCAGGTGATACTGCTTGCAGGTCGCAAGTTCCTGGATGTTCATCTGGATCGAACCCTCGCCCGTGATGCAGGCCACGGTCGCGCCGGGATTCGCCATCTGCACGCCCATCGCGTACGGCAGGCCCACGCCCATCGTGCCCAGGCCACCGGAGTTGATCCAGCGGCGCGGCTTGTCGAACGGGTAGTACTGCGCAGCCCACATCTGGTGCTGGCCGACGTCCGACGTGATGAACGCGTCGCCGCCGGTGACTTCCCACACTTTCTCGACGACGGACTGCGGCTTGATCAGCTCATCCGAGGTCGCATAGCGCAGGCACTCGCGGCCGCGCCAGTCCTCGATCTGCTGCCACCACTTCTGCACGGCCGGGTTCGGACGCTGCTCGGCGGCATCCAGCTGCGACAGCAGTTCGACCAGCACGTCCTTGACGTTGCCGACGATGGGGATGTCCACTTTCACGCGCTTCGAGATCGACGACGGGTCGATGTCGATGTGGATGATCTTGCGCGGGTTCGACGCGAAGTGCTTCGGATTGCCGATCACGCGGTCGTCGAAGCGGGCGCCGATGGCGATCAGGACGTCGCAGTGCTGCATCGCCATGTTCGCTTCGTAGGTGCCGTGCATGCCCGGCATGCCGACGAATTTCTTGTCGGTGGCGCGGTAGGCGCCCAGCCCCATCAGCGTGTTCGTGACCGGGAAGCCGAGCTTGTCGACCAGCTTGTTCAGTTCGTTCGATGCATTGGCGAGGATGACGCCGCCGCCCGTGTAGATCATCGGACGCTCGGCCGCCAGCAGCAGCTGCACTGCCTTGCGGATCTGGCCGGCGTGGCCCTTGTCGACGGGGCGGTAGGAACGCATCTCGACCTCTTTCGGGTACGAGTACGTCGCCTTCTGCATGCTCACGTCCTTCGGGATATCGACGAGGACCGGGCCCGGACGGCCGGTGCGTGCGATATAGAAGGCTTTCTTGATGGTATCGGCAAGGTCTTTGACGTCCTTGACGAGGAAATTGTGTTTCACCACCGGGCGCGTGATGCCCACGGTGTCGCATTCCTGGAATGCGTCCTGGCCGATCGCATTGGTCGGAACCTGGCCGGAAATCACGACCATCGGAATCGAATCCATGTATGCGGTGGAGAGGCCGGTGACGGCATTGGTGACGCCCGGACCGGACGTGACCAGGCATACGCCCACTTCATTCGAGCTGCGCGAATACGCGTCGGCCGCGTGCACGGCTGCCTGCTCGTGGCGTACCAGGATGTGCTGGAATTTGTCCTGCTTGAAGATGGCGTCGTAGATGTAGAGAACCGCACCGCCGGGGTAACCGAAGACGTGCTTCACGCCCTCTTCCGCCAGGCAACGGACTACGATCTCAGCGCCCGTGATGGGAGCTGCTGCGTCGTTACTCATGATACGTTTCCTTTCAAAACCCATAGGGAGATTGATCGGATGCTCGTCCCTGACGAGATACGTGTCACGCAACAGTGCTCATGCTTCCCTTCTTTCTGCGGTCACGTCGATCTTTCAGGATGCCGTAGGATCCTTACGAACCGGCGCTGGACGCAACTCGTTCAGCTTGAGTTACTGTAGCGGAATGCGAATCTCTCGCGCTTGTGGCACGGGTTGGAGCAAACTGCCTACATTGTGAAAGCGCGTCATGCCGAGGTTGACGTTGTGTGACAAGCTGGCTTGACAATAAGCTTCGGGGGTGCAAAGCGTTCTATACCTTACTGCGTTGCACCATTCTGGTCAAGATAAATAATTATTTTTTCAAGCGATTTCGTCGGGCAGCCACGTCCGGGCGCCGGGGCGGGCTTCCAGCCGCGCCATCCACGCTGTAAGGGCGGGATAGCCGGGCCGCTCGTCCATCGGGGTCTTGCGCCAGCGGTGCGTGGACAGGCCCAGCACGATGTCGGCCAGCGAGAACGCTCCGCCCGCCACGTAGTCGCCGGCCGTTTCCAGGTGCCGCTCGAGCAGGCCCATCTGGCGATTCCAGCCGGCGATGCCGGCGGCGATCTGGACCGGATCCTGGTGCGCGGGGCTGCCCCGCACCAGGCCCATGAACGCGTAGCGCCACGCATTGTTCAATTCCGTCGCCTGCCAGTCCATCCACTGCTCCACCTTCGCGCGGGCGAGCGCATCGGCCGGGAGCAGGCGCCCGTCGCCGTAGCGCGTGGCCAGGTAGCGGCTGATGGTGTTCGACTCCCACAGCACGACATCCCCGTCGACCAGCACCGGCACCATCGCGTTCGGATTCAGTGCGAGGAACGCCGGCTCCTGTGTCGAGCGGAACCCGCTGCCCCAGTCTTCCCGTTCGAAGGGGACGCCGAGTTCGCTGGCGGTCCACAAGACCTTGCGGACGTTGATCGAGCTTGCCTTGCCGAGGATGCGCATCATGCCGTCTCCAAATGATGTCAATCCGACTATTCTAGAGTCAATGCGGGAAAACCGCACACGCCACCCTGCCTGTTTCGGGTGCGGTCATCCATAATTTTTGCTAGCATTCGAAAGTTTTCCGAAAAGCCACAGGCAACGTACCGGTGGCACCCACCACTTATCGCATGGCCACTGATAAAGAACTCAACGACTTCCTCGAGAGTGTCGAGCGGCGCGCCTTCAAGCAGGCGGCGTACGCGGTCCGCAAGGACGAGGCAGCGCTCGACATCGTTCAGGACGCCATGATCAAGCTCGCGGAGAAATACGGCGACAAGCCCCTGGCCGAATTGCCGATGCTTTTCCAGCGCATCCTGCAGAACACCATCCTCGATTACTTCCGCCGCGAAAAGGTCAGGAATACCTGGATCAGCCTCTTCGGAGGCCTCGGCCGCCGGGACGAAGACGACGAGGAATTTGATATACTTGCATCTTACGAGGCCGAGGAAGGAACGTCCGCCGCGGAGTCGAGCGCGGATCAGGTCGAACGGGCAGAAACCCTGCGCCTGATCGAGGAAGAGATACAAAAACTCCCGGCGCGTCAACGGGAAGCGTTCCTCATGCGTTACTGGCAGGACATGGATGTGGCCGAGACGGCCGAAGCGATGGGATGCTCCGAGGGCAGTGTAAAAACGCATTGCTCTCGCGCCACGCATGCCCTGCAGAAAGCCCTGGAGGCCAAGGGAATTAAATTATGAACACCGACGACATCAACCTGGCGTACAAGATCCGCCATGCCCTGAACGAGAACCTCGACAACCTGCCGGCCTCGACCACCGACCGCCTGGCCGCGGCGCGCGCGGCCGCGCTCGCGCGCAAGAAGGCCGACGCGCCCGTCCGCGCGAAACAGCAGCAGCGTGCGTCGTTCGACCTGGGCGCGCTGTTCTCGATGCAGTGGGTGGCGCGTGCCGCCGTCGTCGCGCCGTTGCTGCTGATGGCGGCCGGCATGGTCGGCGTGTACCAGTACGAACGCGAGCAGCGTGCGGCCGAGCTGGCCGAGCTGGATGCGGCCGTGCTGTCCGACGACCTGCCCCTGACCGCCTACACCGACCACGGCTTCAACGCTTACCTGGCGCAACAGCAGCAAGCACAGCAACAGCCGCAGCGAGCCCAGTAAAGGATGACGGCTAACAAGCTCAAGGTTGCCGGCGCCGCCGCCGCCGTCGTGCTCGTTGGCGCGGCCGCACTGACCCTCCATCAGCAAGGCGGCTTCCGTTCCGCATCGGGGCCGGCCACGCACGATGCGGCGGCCGACACCGTCCCCGTCCAGCCCGCCAAACCGGCCACCGGCAGCCACAAAGGCGGCGACAAGCCCCTGTGGCGCAGCCTGACGCCGGCCCAGCAGGTGGCCCTGCAGCCGCTGCAGGCCGAATGGGACCAGATGGATGGCGTGCGCAAGCAGAAATGGCTGCAGCTCGCGAACCGCTTCGCCACGCTGAAACCCGAAGAGCAGCAGCGCGTGCACGAACGCATGCGCGCCTGGGTCAAGCTGACGCCGGAGCAGCGCGAGCTGGCGCGCGAAACCTATACGCGCACCCGCAAGATCGCCCCCGAGCAAAAGAACGCGACGTGGGAAAGCTACCTGCAACTGCCGGAAGACCAGAAGAAGAAACTGGCCGCCTCGGCCACGGCCCGCAAGACGCCGCGCGTCGTGCCGTCCCAGGCCAACGGCAAGGTCGTCGCACCGCTGGGCCAGGGCGCGACATCGTGCCCGGCCGGCATGGTCAGGAACACCGTCTCGGCCGCCCCGCCGTGCGTGACGCCGCCGCCGCCACCGGCGCCCGTCCAGCCCGCACCCGTGCAGCCGCCCGCCAATCCCCAGCCAGCACCGGAACCGGAAAAGCAGGTGCCGGCGAACTGGGGCATCACACCGAACAACGCATAAGCAGGATCACCATGCACGACACCCCGAGCATCAAGCGCCGCCTGATCACGATGGTCTACGAGACCTTCCTGCTGCTGGCGGTGGAGATGCTGGCGGTGGCGCTGTTCCTGATCGTCACGCGGAATAACCACGCGCCCGTGTTCCAGTACGCGATGAAGGTCTGGCTGTTCGTCGTCACCGGCGCGTATTTCACGTGGGGCTGGACCAACAGCGGCCACACGCTGGCGATGAAGACGTGGCGCATGCAGGTCGTCACCAACGACGGCGCGCGCCTGCCGCTGCGCATGGCCATCGTGCGCTACCTGCTGGCCTGGGGCTGGTTCCTGCCCGCCCTCCTCGCCTGCACGGCGCTGGGCCTGAAAGACAAGGCCCAGATCGGCGCGGCCGTCGCCGTCGGCGTGCTGGCGTGGGGCCTGACGGCCTTCTTCGACCGCGACCGCCAGTTCCTGCACGACCGCCTGGCCGGCACGCGCCTCGTGCTGCTGCCGAAGCCGGCGAAGGCCGGCGCCCCCGCCGAAGCCACGTAAATCACTGCTGCGCCAGCAGCTTGCGGATCGTCGCCTCGGTCTGCGCATAATCGCCTTCGCCGAAGTGCGAGTACACGACCTCGCCCTTCTTGTCGACGAGGTAGAACGCCGGCCAGAACTGGTTGTTGTACGCGGTCCAGGTGGCATACCGGTTGTCCTGCGCGACCGGGAACGTAATGCCGTTGCGTTGCACGGCCGTCTTGAGGTTGTTCAGGTTGCGCTCGAAGCCGTATTCCGGCGTGTGCACGCCGACCACGACCAGCCCCTGGTCCTTGTACTTCTGGTGCCAGCCCTTCACGTACGGCAGCACGTGCTGGCAGTTGATGCAGTCATAGGTCCAGAAATCCACGAGCACCACCTTGCCGCGCAGCTGCTGCATGCTGAGCGGTGCGCTGTTGATCCAGTTGTCGATGCCCGCGAATTCCGGTGCGGGGGCGGCTTGTGCGCCGGCGGCGACGAACGCGGCGGCGGCGATGAGGGAACGGATTTTCATGGTGGACTCCTTACAGGGTTGGAAAGATGGATGGGACGTGGGCAGCGATCTGCGTATCGACCTGGAACCAAATAGCGGCCGCGCTGGCCAGCACGAGCACGCCGAATGCGCGCTGCAGGACCACGGCATGGCGGGCCACGCCGCGCACCCGCTGGACGATGGCCTGGCCGCCGTGGATCAGCGCCAGCATCGGCAGCGCGGCGCCGAGCGCATACAAGCCGACGAGCTGCACGGTTTTACCGGGATCGTGCGCCTGCACGACGAGGGCGAGAATCGAGGCGAGGACGGGACCGGCGCACGGCGTCCACACGGCGCCCAGCGACAGGCCGAGCACGAACGCGCCGCTCTGCTTCGGTACCGCATCGGTGCCGCGCAACTTCGCCCACAGCGGGCGGACGGCGTCGACGAGCAGGTCCCACGGCCGCGACCAGATGCGCAGCAGGCCCGATAACCCCAGCAGCACGATCGCCACGTTGCGCAACGTCTCCTGCGCCAGCTGCGCCGCGCTCGACACGGCGCCCAGCGCCAGCGCGAACGCGGAAAACGACAGCACGAAGCCGGCCACGATCAGCAGCGGCCGGCGGCGGTTGGATTGCTCCACCGTCGCGCCGAGCAGGAACGGCAGCACGGGCAGCACGCACGGGGACGCCACCGTGGCCAGGCCGGCCAGCAGCGCAAGCGGGGATTCGATCGGGTTGGTCATGGGAGCCTCCTTGTTTTGTGAGACTCCATTGGACGCCCGCGGTGTGTACGCGATGTGTCCGCAACCTCCCATTTTTGTCAGGCCATGTGTCCTGTCCAGCCCCCGACACATTCGGACATAATGACGCCGCGACGTCGCGCTACAGTAGCCCTGCAACCAAAGAAGGAGAACCCATGAACGAGACCGATCACGTCCTGGTCGTCGACGACGACCGCGGCATCCGCGAACTGGTCGGCGCCTACCTGGAAAAGCAGGGCCTGCGCGTCACCCTGGCCGCGAACGGACGCGAGATGAGAAACGCGCTGATGCACGCGACGCCCGACCTGATCCTGCTCGACATCATGATGCCCGGCGAGGACGGCCTCACCTTGTGCCGCGAACTGCGCGCGGGGAAGCACCGCGCAATCCCGATCGTGATGCTGACGGCGCGCGACGACGAGACGGACCGCGTCGTGGGCCTGGAACTCGGCGCCGACGACTACGTGCCGAAGCCGTTCGCCGTGCGCGAACTGCTGGCCCGCATCCGCGCCGTGCTGCGCCGCACGCGCATGCTGCCGCCGAACCTGCAGGTGACGGAAGCCGCGAAACTGATCGCGTTCGGCGACTGGCGCCTCGACACGGTCGGCCGCCACCTGCTCGACGAGAACGGCGTCGAGGTCGCGATGAGCGGCGCGGAGTACCGCCTGCTGCGCGTGTTCCTGGACCACCCGCAGCGCGTGCTGTCGCGCGACCAGCTGATGGGCCTCACGCACGGAAACGACACGGAATTCTTCGACCGCTCGATCGACCTGCTCGTGAGCCGCCTGCGCCAGCGCCTGGGCGACGGCGCGCGCGAGCCCCGCTACATCAAGACCCTGCGCAACGAGGGCTATGTGTTCTCGGCCGAAGTGACGATCCTGGAAGGCAAGACGACATGAAACCCTGGTGGCCGCGGAGCCTGTATGCGCGCCTGGCGTTGATCCTGTTCGCTGGGCTCGCGCTGGCGCAGGGCCTGTCCGTCGCGTTGACCTTCACGGAACGCGACCAGGCGACGACGAACCTGATGATGGGGTATGTGGAACGCGAGGTCGCGAGCTCCGTCGCCCTGCTCGACCTGCTGCCGGCGGCCGAGCGCCCGGCGTGGCTGCCGCGCCTCGCGCGGCGCAGCTACCGCTTCATCCTCGGTCCGGGCGAAACGGAGGGCGCGATGCCGGACGAGAAGCTGTCGGCGCAGATCGCGCACTCGATCGAACAGGGCATCGGGCGCAGCTATCCGCTGTCCGTGAACGGCCTCGGGAACGAGGGCCGCATGCAGGTCCACTTGCGGCTCTCCGATGGCTCGCCGCTGACCATCGACGTGCAGCCGATGCATGGCGTCCCGCTGTCGCCCTGGCTGCCGTACGTGCTCGCGGCGCAGCTGGCGATCCTCGCCGCGTGCTGCTGGTTCGCGGTGCGCCAGGCGGTGCGTCCGCTGCGTGTGCTGGCCGAGGCGGCCGATGCGCTCGGCCCGGACCTGCGCCCCGTCGAACTGCCGGAACGGGGCCCGTCCGAAGTGCTGCGTTCGGCGCGCGCGTTCAACGCCATGCAGAAGCGCATCGCCGCGTACGTCGACGAACGCGTGCGCATCCTCGCGGCCATCTCGCACGACCTGCAGACGCCGATCACGCGCATGCGCCTGCGCGTGGACATGATGGACGACGAGCCGCAGCAACCGCGCCTGCGTGCCGATCTCGAGGAGCTGCAAGGCCTCGTCAAGGACGGCATCGGCTACGCACGCGCGATGCACGGCGAACGGGAACCGGCGCGCGCCATCGACCTCGACGCCCAGCTCGACAGCCTCGTGCTGGACTACCGCGACGCCGGCAGCGCCGTGAACCTGGAAGGCCGCATCGGCGCACCGGTACAGACGCGCCCGAAGGCGCTGCGCCGGATCATCGGCAACCTCGTCGACAACGCGCTGCGCTACAGCGGCGGCGCCGACATCGTCGTGGGCCGCGACAGCCAGGGTGCGGTCCTCATCCGCGTGCTGGACAACGGCCCTGGCATCCCCGTCGACCAGCTGGAAGCCGTGTTCGAACCGTTCTTCCGGCTGGAGGCGTCACGCAACCGCGACACGGGCGGTACGGGCCTTGGCCTGGCGATCGCGCGCCAACTGGCGGGGAGTCTCGGCGGTACGCTCACGCTGAACAACCGGCCGGAGGGCGGACTGGAGGCGCGCCTCACTTTGCCGTGACCTGCGCGTTGTCCCTGAACGCAGGGATGTCCGCCAGCCGCGCGGCGATCGCCTCCACATGCGGCCAGCGATTCAGCGCCAGGCCGGCACGCGCCGCGTTCAGCGCCTGCGGGAACAGGAAGACGTCCGCGAGGCCGGGCACGTCTCCCGCACAGAAGCGGCTGGACGCCACCGCATGGCGGCGCGCCAGCAGCGCTTCGAGCGCATCGATCCCCTCTTCCATCCAGTGCCTGCGCCATGCGGGCGCCGTCGTCCCGTCGAAGCCCGGCATGGTCGCGAGATGGCGGATCACACGGGGCGTCACCAGCGCATGCGTCTCGGCCAGCACGGCCAGCACGAACGCGCGCACCCAGGCCCGCGTCGCCGGAGCCGTCGGCAGCAGCGGCGCCTGCGGGTAGACCTCGTCCAGGTATTCGACGATGGCCAGCGATTGCGTCAGCAGCACGCCGTCGTCCGCCAGCAGCGCCGGCACCAGGCCTTGCGGGTTCACGTCCAGGTAGGACTGCTGGCGGTTCTGCGCCCCCTCGTCCACGATCTCGATGGGGAGGCGGTCGACCTGCAGGCCCTTCAGCGCGAGGGCGATGCGCACCCGCGCGGCGGCGGACGAGATGGCGGCGTCGTACAGTTTCATCGTGGACTCCATTATTGAAATAACGGTTATCGAGATAAGTATTTTTGCAAAGTCTAGCAGCGCGATTCCCGAATTTCAAGTACGATAATCGTTATCACGATAATTTTCTCGATAATCATGCCCGACGACAACGACACCCGCGCCAAAGCCGCCCGCATGGCGGACTTCATGTGCTTCGCCATCTACTCGACCAATCTCGCGTATTCGCGCGTGTACAAGCCCGTGCTGGACGCGCTGGGCCTCACCTATCCGCAATACCTGGCGATCATCGCGCTATGGGAGCAGGACCAGCAGACGGTCAAGGCTTTGAGCGAAAAACTGTTCCTGGAACCGAGCACGGTCACGCCGATGCTCAAGCGGCTGGAAGCGATGGGCTACGTGCGCCGCGAGCGCGACAAGGAAGACGAGCGCAACGTCCGCATCTCCCTCACGGACGCGGGCCGCGCGCTGCGCGAAAAGGGACTCGGATTCGGCAAGCAGACCGTCGCCGCGTCCGGCCTGGGCCCGGACGAATTCCCGCAGCTGCAGAAGGCCATCGTACGGTTGCGCGACAACCTGATCGACGCGGCCGGAAAGACGGAAAGCTGACGTTTAGACTTCCGCGACGGGCGCCGCGCGCGCCTTGAGTGCGGCGATGACGAAGTCCACCGTCGCGCCGAGCTGCGCCGCGCCGGCGCCCGCCTTCGCGCTGATGCGCATGCCGCGGATGGCCGTGTGGATGAAATGCGCGGCCGCCGCCGGATCGAGGCCGGGCGCCAGTTCGCCCGCCTGGCGCGCGCGCATCAAGACCTCCGCAAGGATGTCTTCCGTGATCCGCTGCGAGCGCTCGACGAGCGCCTGCACGTCGGCGTCGGATTGCCCGAATTCCGCGATGGCGTTGACGCTGAGGCAGCCGCGCGCGCGCAGGGCCGCATCCGCGCCGGCGATCCCGCGCAGGAATGCTGCCAATGCGCCCAATGGCGACGGTCCGGCCGCAAGACGGTGTTTCAGCGCCGCGCCGCCCGTGTCCGTGTAATGCGTGAGCGCGGCCAGATAAAGCTGCTTCTTGTCGCCGAACGTGTCGTACATGCTCTGGCGGCCGATGCCCATCGCGCGCACCAGGTCGTCCGTGGACGTCGCCTCGTACCCCTGCTCCCAGAACACCCGCACCGCCGCGTCGAGCGCCGCGGCCGGGTCGAATACCTTCGTTCTTGCCATCGTTTTTAATCTTGACTAGTCAGTCCAGAATAGAAGTATAATCGATTCTCCATTTTGGACCAATCAGTCAAGAAAGGCTCACCATGACTTCCCTCACCGGCAAGATCGCCTTCGTCACCGGCGGTTCGCGCGGCATCGGCGCCGCCATCGTCCGCCGTCTCGCAGCGAACGGCGCCACCGTCGCATTCACGTACGTCAGCGCCCACGACCGCGCATTGCAACTGGCGGCCGACATCGACGCCGCGGGCGGCCGCGCCCTGCCCCTGCGCGCGGACAGCGCCGACGCGCAGGCGCTGCAGCAGGCCATTGCGAGCGTGGCGGCGCAGTTCGGCCGCATCGACATCCTCGTCAACAGCGCGGGCATCCTCGTCCACAAGGACCTCGGCGAGACGACCCTTGAGGACTACGACCGCATCGCGGCCGTCAACGTGCGCGCGCTGTTCGTCGCCACGCAGGCGGCCGCGCCGCACATGGGAGAAGGCGGGCGCATCGTCAACATCGGCAGCATGGTGGCGGACCGGGCGGGCAGCCCGGGCGTGGCGTTGTACGCGATGAGCAAGGCGGCCGTGGCCGGCCTCACGCGCGGGCTCGCGCGCGACCTGGGTCCGCGCGGCATCACGGTGAACAATGTGCAGCCGGGGCCGACGGAGACCGAGATCGTCGCGGACGAATCCGTGCGCGCATACCTGCGCGCGCAGATCCCGGTGGGACGAATGGGACAGGATGCCGAGATCGCGGGCCTGGTCGCTTACCTCGTCGGGAACGAGGCGGGGTATGTCAACGGGGCATCGTTGACGATCGATGGCGGGTACGTGGCCTGAGTCAGAACCGTTCGGTGTCGTGCAGATAGCGCCAGCGCCCGGCCGGCAACTGGCCCAGCGCCACGCGCCCGATACGCAGCCGACGCAGCGATTTGACGGTCAAGCCGACCTCGGCGCACATCGCTTCGACCTGCCCCGGCCGCACGTCCTTGCCGGCCAGGCGCAGCCGCGCCTCGCTTTGCCAGCTCGCCTTCAGCGGCACGGTCGCCCTGCCCTGCACGCGCATGCTGGCGTTCAGCCGCGCGAGGCCATCGTCGGCGATGGCACCCGTCACCTCGGCCACGTATTCCTGTTCGACGCGCGCGCCGTCCTCGACCAGCTTGCGCGTCACGCGCCAGTCCTGGCTCAACACGAGCAGGCCGCTCGCTTCCGGTTCCAGCGGCGTGACGACGGTCAACCGCGCCAGATGCCGGCGCAGAAAACGCGCGTTGGGCGTCGCCGCCAGCGTCTCGGGGGCGATCAGCGAGAGCGCGCCAGCCGCATCGACGCCGGCCGGCTTGTGCAGCAGGATCGTCACCGGTGCCGGTTCGACGGGCTCGGCACCGGGCAGCAGCGCGACAGCCTGCGCGGACGTCACGCGCGTCGCCGGATCTTCGACGACTACGTCATCGACCGTCACCCAGCCGCCCGCGATATAGCGTTCGGCTTCGCCGCGCGAGCACGGCACGATTTCGGCCACGCGCTTGGCGAGGCGGATGCCTTCATCACTCATTGCACTTTCCAGTCGCGGAAGAACGCCTCGAACGCGGCGATGGTCTTCTTGACGTCATCGGCCGTCACGTCCAGGTGCGTCACGAGACGCGTGTGCGGGCCGATCGAGGCGCGGATGCCCTTGCGGCTCAACGCCTCTGCCAGCTGCGCGCACGCGGCGTCCGGGATTTCGACATAGAAGATGTTCGTCTGCGGCGTCGTCACTTTCAGTTGCCCGATGCGCGCGAGGCCGGCCGACAGGTCGGCCGCATTCTGGTGATCGTCGGCGAGGCGCTCGACGTTGTGCTCCAGCGCGTAATGCGCCGCGGCTGCGATGACGCCGGCTTGCCGCATGCCGCCGCCCAGCATCTTGCGCCAGCGCTTGCCCTGTTCGATGAATGCCCTGGGGCCCAGCAGCACGGAACCGACCGGCGCGCCGAGGCCCTTCGACAGGCACACGGACACGGTATCGAAGCCGGCTGTCGCCTCGCGCAGACTGATGCCCTGCCTGACGGCCGCGTTGCAGATGCGGGCACCGTCCAGGTGCGTGACCAGGCCCTTCGCATGCGCGAAATCCGTCGCCGCCTTCACGTAGTCGCGCGGCAGCACGCGGCCGCCGATCGTGTTTTCCAGCGCCAGCACGCGGGTGCGCGCGAAGTGCATGTCGTCCGGCTTGATGTACGCGGCGATGTCGGTGATAGCGATGCTGCCGTCCGGCTGGTTGGCGATCGGCTGCGGCTGGATCGAACCCAGCACGGCGGCGCCGCCGCCTTCGTACTTGTACGTGTGCGCTTCCTGGCCGACGAGGTATTCGTCGCCGCGGCCGCAATGCGTCATCAGCGCGATCAGGTTCGTCTGCGTGCCGCTCGGCGCGAACAGGCCCGCTTCGAAGCCGAACAGCTCGGCCGCGTAGTCCTGCAGGCGGTTGACGGTGGGGTCGTCGGCATACACATCGTCGCCGACGGCTGCATCGGCCATCGCGGCGCGCATCGCGGCGGACGGTTGGGTGACGGTGTCGCTGCGCAGGTCGATCCAGCGGTCGCTCATGTCGTTGCCTCAGTGTAGAAACGCGAAGAGAGTTCTTCGAGGCCGACTTCGGCCAGCACCTGCTGCAGGCGCTCGGCAGGCCGGCGGCGCGGCAGGTTCTTGTACGTGGCGACGATCAGCTCGTTTTTCATCGAGTGCTCCCAGCCCACCAGTTCCGTGACGGTGACCTGGTAGCCGTGCGCCTCCAGCTGCAGGCAGCGCAGCACGTTCGTGATCTGGCTGCCGAATTCGCGCGTGTGGATCGGGTGGCGCCAGATTTCCGTCAGCGCGCTGCGGCCCAGGTCCTTGCCTTTATTCTTGCGCAGCACCGACGCGACCTCCGCCTGGCAGCACGGCACGAGCACGATGTGCTTCGCATGCTTCTTCAGCGCGAAATCGATGGCGTCGTCCGTCGCCGTGTTGCAGGCGTGGAGCGCCGTCACCACGTCGATCGTGGCGGGCAGCCTGTCGGATTCGGTGGACTCGGCGACGGACAGGTTCAGGAACGACATGCCCGGGAAGCCCAGGCGTGCGGCCAGCTCGGTCGACTTCTGCACGAGTTCTTCGCGCGTCTCGATGCCGTAGATGTGGCCGGAGTTCTCACGCCCCTTGAAGAACAGGTCGTACAGGATGAAGCCGAGGTAGGACTTGCCGGCGCCGTGGTCGACGACGGTCGCGCCCTCGCCGACGTCCTTCAGCAGCGGCTCGATGAACTGGACGAGGTGGTAGACCTGCTTCAGCTTGCGGCGGCTGTCCTGGTTCAGTTTGCCGTCGCGCGTGAGGATGTGCAGTTCCTTCAGCAGTTCGATCGACTGGCCCGGCTTGATTTCCGGGGCCAGCTGGTAAATCGTCGGGGCTTCTTTTTTAGCGTGCTTCATCTATCCAGGCTGCCTGTATGGCTTCGAGCACGCGCTCGCCGCCGCGCGTGCGGTCGTCGTCGAAGCCGTCCAGCGCGACGACCCAGTTATGCAGGTCGACGAAGCGCACGGTGGCCGGATCGACGTCCGGGTGCTGTTCGTACAAGGCCTCGGCGATGGCCGTGACATCGGTCCACTTCATGTGTCCCCCGTCGCGTCAGTGGTTCTCGGCTGCGTGGTTGATCGTGTACTTCGGGATCTCGACGACGAGGTCTTCGTCGGCGATGATGGCCTGGCAGGACAGGCGCGAGTTCGGCTCCAGGCCCCAGGCCTTGTCGAGCATGTCCTCTTCCTTTTCCTCCTGCTCGTTCAGCGAGTCGAAGCCTTCGCGCACGATCACGTGGCACGTCGTGCACGCGCACACGCGGTCGCAGGCGTGTTCGATCTCGATGTCGTTCTCGAGCAGCGTGTCGCAGATCGACTTGCCGCTCTGGCCTTCGAGCACGGCGCCTTCAGGGCAGAAGACGGGATGGGGGAGGATGACGATTTGTGGCACTTCTTGACCTCTTTGTGTTTTGTGGGCTTTTGGTGGGCACGGGGTGCCCACCATGATGTCATACCTGATCCAGCGCCTTGCCGGCCAATACCTTGCGCACGCTCTTGTCCATGCGCCGCGCCGCGAATTCCTCGGTGCCGCGCGCCAGCGCCTGCACCGCGTCGTGCAGCACGTTCTGGCGCGAGTCCGCGTCGATGGACGTATCGTTCGAGCGCGTCACCGCATCGCGCACGCCCTGCATCAGTTGCGCGATCGCGTTCTGCTCTTCGTCGTTCAGCAGCTCGGCGTCCGTGTCGAGCGCCGACTGCGTGGCCAGCAGGATGCGCTCGGCCTCGACCTGTTCCTCGCGCAGCGCGCGCGCGACCATGTCCACTTGCGCCGAGTTGTACGAGTCCTGCAGCATGCGCGCGACTTCGTCGTCGCCGAGGCCGTACGACGGCTTCACGGTGATCGAGGCTTCCACGCCGGAGCGCATCTCGCGCGCCGCCACGGACAGCAGCCCGTCCGCATCGACCTGGTACGTGACGCGGATGCGCGCCGCGCCGGCCGCCATCGGCGGGATGCCGCGCAGTTCGAAGCGCGCCAGCGAACGGCAGTCGGACACGAGTTCGCGCTCGCCCTGCACGACGTGCACCGCGAGGGCCGTCTGGCCATCCTTGAACGTCGTGAATTCCTGCGCGCGGGCGCACGGGATCGTCGAGTTGCGCGGGATGATTTTCTCGACCAGGCCGCCCATCGTCTCGATGCCGAGCGACAGCGGGATCACGTCCAGCAGCAGCCAGTCGTCGCCCGCCGCGCGGTTGCCCGCGAGGAGGTTCGCCTGGATGGCGGCGCCCAGCGCGACGACCTTGTCCGGATCGATGTTCGCGTGCGGGATCGTTTTAAAGAAGTCGCCGACGGCGCGGCGGATGTGCGGCATGCGCGTGGCACCGCCGACGAGCACGACGCCGTCGACATCTTCCACCGACACGTTCGCATCGCGCATCGCCTTGCGCACGGCATTCATCGTCTTCGCGACGAGCGGCTGCGTGATCTCGGCGAAGGTCTTCGCGGTGATCGTCACCTGCACGACTTCGCCCGACTTCAGGATCGCCTCGACGGTCGTCTCTTCGTTCGTCGACAGCAGTTCCTTGGCCTGGCGCGCCTTGACCATCAGCGTCGCGGTGTCGACTTCGGACAGCGGCGCGAGGCCGGCCTGCTGGGTGATGTAGCAGAACAGGCGCTGGTCGAAGTCGTCGCCGCCGAGCGCGGAATCGCCGCCCGTGGACAGCACTTCGAACACGCCCTTCGACAGCTTGAGGATCGAGATGTCGAACGTGCCGCCGCCCAGGTCGTACACGGCGAACACGCCTTCCTTGCCGTGGTCGAGGCCATACGCGATGGCGGCGGCCGTCGGTTCGGACAGCAGGCGCAGCACGTTCAGGCCGGCCAGCTGGGCCGCGTCCTTCGTCGCCTGGCGCTGCGCGTCGTCGAAGTACGCGGGCACCGTGATGACGGCGCCGACCAGTTCGTCGCCCAACGCATCCTCCGCGGTCTGGCGCAACGTGGCCAGGATCTGTGCGGAGACCTCCACCGGCGACTTCACGCCCGCGACGGTTTTCACCTGGACCATCCCCGGAGCATCGACGAAATCGTAAGGCAGGTTCTCGACGTGCGCGATGTCCTTCAGGCCGCGGCCCATGAAGCGCTTGACGGAGACGACGGTGTTCTTCGGATCGGTGGTGCGGGCCGCCATGGCCTTGTAGCCGATGTTGGCGTGGCCGTTCGGGAGGTAGCGCACGATCGATGGCAGCAGCGAGCGGCCGTCCTCGTCGGTCAGCACTTCCGGGATCGAGTGGCGCACGGTCGCGACGAGGGAATTGGTGGTGCCCAGGTCGATGCCCACCGCCAGCCGGTGCTGGTGCGGCGCGGTCGACATGCCGGGTTCGGAGATCTGCAATAGTGCCATGGTCGTGTTACCTGGTTTTATTATTGGATACGGTCGCGGCGCGTTGGGTGGGCACCCTACGCGCGTGGGCACGGCGTGCCGCGCTACGACTCTAATGCCTCGAACGCGTAATGCAATTCGTCGCCGAATTTATCGAGGAACATCAGCGCCCGCACGCCCTGCGCCGCCTGCTGGTAATCGCCGGCGTCGAGCAGCTTGCCGACCTGCGCCAGGCGCTGCTTGCGCTCGCCGCGGATGCGCGCATCGAGCTCGTCGAGGGCGCCGGCATCCTTCGCGTCGCGCGCGTCGGACAGGGCTTCGCGCAGCTCCATCTGCTCCATCAGGAAGTCCATCGGCATCGCGGTGTTCGACTCGGTCTGCAGGTCGACGCCATTCAGCTCGCACAGGTAGCGCGCGCGCAGCATGGGGCTCTTCAGCGTTTGATAGGCCTCGTTGGCGCGCGTCGCCCATTGCATCGCGACGCGTTTTTCGGCGTCGCTCGCGTTCACGAAGCGGTCCGGATGGACGCGGCCCTGGACTTCGCGGTAAGCGGCATCCAGCGCGTCCATGTCGACGTCGAACCTGGCCGGCAGCTGGAACAGCTCGAAGTGGTTTTGCACGTTCCGGCGCTCCCGGTCAGACGCGGAAGCTTTCGCCGCAACCGCAATTGTCCTTGACGTTCGGGTTGTTGAAGCGGAAGCCTTCGTTCAGGCCTTCGCGGGCGAAATCGAGCTCGGTGCCGTCGATGTACGCCAGGCTCTTCGGATCGACGAAGACCTTCACGCCGTGCGATTCGAAGACGGCGTCTTCGGGGCTGGCTTCGTCGACGTATTCCAGCTTGTAGGCCAGGCCGGAGCAGCCGGTCGTGCGCACGCCGAAACGCAGGCCCACGCCCTTGCCCCGGCGTTCGAGGTAACGGTTGATGTGCTTTGCGGCTTTTTCGGTCAGGGTCACAGCCATTTCTGAATCTCCAGCTTGGGGTTACGACGTTACGCTTTTTCGGTCGCGTGCTTGGTCTTGTAGTCGGCGACGGCCGCCTTGATGGCGTCTTCGGCCAGGATCGAGCAGTGGATCTTCACCGGCGGCAGCGCCAGTTCTTCGGCGATCTGCGTGTTCTTGATGGACAGGGCTTCGTCCAGCGACTTGCCCTTCACCCATTCGGTCACGAGCGAGCTCGATGCGATCGCCGAGCCGCAGCCGTACGTCTTGAATTTCGCGTCTTCGATCACGCCGGCTTCGTTCACCTTGATCTGCAGCTTCATCACGTCGCCGCAGGCCGGTGCGCCGACCATGCCGGTGCCGACGTCGTCGGCATTCTTGTCGAACGAGCCGACGTTGCGCGGGTTTTCGTAGTGGTCCAGGACCTTGTCGGAATATGCCATGGTAGTGCTCCTTCGTGTTCGGTTCGGTGAATTAGTGGGCTGCCCACTGGATCGAGTTCAGGTCAATGCCATCCTTGTGCATTTCCCACAGCGGCGACAGTTCGCGCAGCTTGCCGACTTTTTCCTTCAGCAGCTTGACGGCGAAGTCGATGTCTTCCTCGGTCGTGAAGCGGCCGATGGTGAAACGGATCGAGCTGTGCGCCAGCTCGTCGCTGCGGCCCAGGGCGCGCAGCACGTACGACGGTTCCAGGGACGCCGAGGTGCAGGCCGAACCCGACGACACGGCGATGTCCTTGACGGCCATGATCAGCGATTCGCCTTCGACGAAGTTGAAGGACACATTCAGGTTGTGCGGGACGCGGTGTTCCATGTCGCCGTTGATGTAGACCTCTTCGATCTCCAGCAGGCCATTGGCCAGGCGGTCGCGCAGCGCCTTGATACGCGCGAGCTCGGTGTCCATCTCTTCCTGGGCGATGCGGAAGGCTTCGCCCATGCCGACGATCTGGTGCGGCGCCAGCGTGCCCGAACGCAGGCCGCGCTCGTGGCCGCCGCCGTGCATCTGCGCTTCCAGGCGCACGCGCGGCTTGCGGCGCACGTACAGGGCGCCGATGCCCTTCGGACCGTAGGTCTTGTGCGCGCTGAAGCTCATCAGGTCAACCTTCAGCTCTTCCAGGTTGATCTCGACCTTGCCCGTGGCCTGCGCCGCGTCGCTGTGGAAGATGATGCCCTTCTTGCGGCACAGTTCGCCGATTTCCCTGATCGGCTGGACCACGCCGATCTCGTTATTCACGAGCATCACGGAGACGAGGATCGTGTCCGGACGCATCGCCGCTTCCAGCTGCTCCAGCGTGATCAGGCCGTTGTCCTGCGGTTCCAGGTAGGTCGCCTCGAAGCCCTGGCGTTCCAGTTCGCGCACGGTGTCCAGCACGGCCTTGTGCTCTGTCTTGACCGTGATGATGTGCTTGCCCTTCGACTTGTAGAACTGCGCCGCGCCCTTGATCGCGAGGTTGTTCGATTCGGTCGCACCCGAGGTCCAGATGATCTCGCGCGGATCGGCGCCGACGAGGCTTGCCACCTGCGCGCGCGCCTCTTCGACGGCCGCCTCGGCGCTCCAGCCGTAAGCGTGGCTGCGCGACGCCGGGTTGCCGAACTGCTCGCGCAGGTACGGAATCATCTTGTCCGCCACGCGCGGATCGATCGGCGTCGTGGCCGAGTAATCCATGTAGATCGGGAAATGCGGCGCAGTCACGAAGCTCTGCTCGATTTTTTTGTCCAAGGGCGCGTTCATCAGTTCACTCCAATATGCTTAGCTTCAGTATTGTCCGACGGCGCGTGGCGGTGCATCACCACGACGTTCTGTTCTTTCTGCTTCTGCTGGTCGACGAGATCCTGCAAGGTCACCGAGTCGAGGAAATCGACCATTTTCGCGTTCAGCGTGGCCCACAGTTCGTGGGTCATGCAGCGGGTGCCGCTGGCGGCATCGGCGCCGTGGCAGTTTTCCTTGCCGCCGCACTGGGTCGCATCGATCGGCTCGTCGACGGCGATGATGATGTCGGCGACGGTCACCTTGTCGGCGCTGCGCGCGAGGCTGTAGCCGCCGCCCGGGCCGCGCACCGACTCGACGATCTCGTGCCGGCGCAGCTTGCCGAACAATTGCTCCAGGTACGACAGCGAAATGGCCTGGCGCTGGCTGATGCCCGACAGCGTGACCGGACCATTGCCCTGGCGCAGGGCGAGGTCGATCATCGCGGTAACAGCAAAACGGCCTTTGGTGGTCAGACGCATCAGAACCCCGGTTGGTTTTCCAGACAGTGGTAAAATCTTGCTTCTCTTCAACCTGTCACGTTTTCGTCTGTCCTTCAGGACATCCAGAAAAACCTGATTAGTTGATCGATTTAGTCAAGTATAGCGTATTTCGCCAGCCTTTGCTTGATGCCCCCATTTTTAGCCGCGGTGCAGCAAATGCATCGGACCGAACAATTCCTGCATGCCTTCGTGGCGGATGAACGACAGGTTGTACGGGTGCTCGGCGTGGATTTGCGGGAAACCGGCCGTCTCCGGCACCTTGTTCAACTGCTCGGCGATCTTCCCCCACAAGACCAGCGTCGGCTTATCGGCGCCTTGCGCAAGCGCAGCAAAGACGGCGCGCTGGAACGGCACCCACGCGCGCGCTTCCTGGACCGGCGGCACGTGCTTGCGGAACACAAGGGCCGCATTCAATAACAGGAAGCCGTGGCCCAGCAGGTTGTCCTGCAGCTCGGCCAGGGCCTGGATCGAGCCGTCCGTCTGCGCCGCCTTCGCGACCGGTGCAAGTGCGGCACCGCCCGTGTCGTCCCCGCTCAGCCGGCCTTCGGCCACCAGCAGCATCTTCATGAAGTTGCGCAGCGACGTGGCGCGGTTGACGGGTTTCGACAGGCCCGTGTCCGACCACAGCGGTCCGACGGCGCCGTCCATGAAGCACACCCCGGTCGCGCTTTCTTCGCGCGGATACGGCCCCTCCCCCATCAACACGTAACGCACCTCGTCGAGAGGCTTGGCAAACGCGGCGAACAGGCGGCCGCCCGTGGGCAGGTAATGGTCCGCCGCCAGCGCCGGCAGGTAGTCCGGCGTCGCCTGCATCATGGCGTCGAGACCGTTGATCAGATGGGGACGCCAGGAAGCGTCGGCACGTTCCAGGGCAGCTGCGATGGGCGCGGGGATAGGCATGGCATCAAGCGGAGTCAAAGAGGCGCAGATTGTAGCCGAGCCGGCTTTGCACAAGGCCTTTATTCACGGGCTGTTCCGCAATTCAACGTAGCGTCCGATCTTTGCGAAAGCGTGCAT
>CBIHQW010000038.1:0-28584 GCA_966212285.1 Massilia kyonggiensis | reverse complement strand
CGGCCCGCCGTCCCCGCGATGTCGTCCGTGCCGGCCTTGACGCTGGCCGACAGCGCCGTCACCTCGCGCGCCGACGCCGCGAGCTCGCGCGACGCGGTGTACTGCTGGCGCGCCTTGTCGAGCGACTGGTCGACCTCCTTGCGCAGGCGCGCCGCGTTGATCGCCGTGCGGATGCTGCCGTCGCGCGCATTGAGCACGAGGCTGCGCACGCGGGCCGTCATGCCGGACCGTCCGGTCGGCGCGAACGCCGACGCGGACGGAATCAGCGTCGTTTTCAACCAATTCAACATAACTTGTCTCCCGGGAAGTCGGCTCTATTAGTTCGACGGCCGATTTTTTTATTTGAGGAAAATATAGCTGCATTCTGGACACATGTCATCATTCGCGAAAAATCAATACTCTGTCTAGCCAAATCGGGTAGACCACCGCTACCACGTCGTATTTACCACACGAATATGTCCTAGAATGCTACTTCGTCAATTCCTGCCGGTTAACGCTTTGAAGTTCTCCATCGGCCACCGCCTGTTTGCCTCCGTCCTGCTGGCGATCCTCGCCGTGGCCGCATGTGCCGTGTTCCTGCTGCGCCAGAACGTGCTGGCCGGCTTCGGCGACTATGCCGCGGGCATCGAACTGGACCGCCTGGAAGAGCTGTCGACCACGCTCGCGCGCCGTTACCGCGCCGGCAACGGCTGGGGTTTCATTCCCGCTACCGACCGCCAGGACTGGATCGCGCAGGAGCTCGCGCGGCTGCAACGATTGCGCGAGGATGGGGTACCTTCCGTCACGCCGGTTGCGCCGGTCGCACCCGTGCCGCCCGCGCCGCCCGCGCCGCCGGCCCCGCGGCTGCCGCCGCTGCCCGGCCCCCGCGTGGCGGACGTCCGCATCGTACCCGACCTGCCCAAGGTTCCAGACCCGGGCCCGTTGCCGCTGGCACGCCGCGTCTCGCTGCTCGATGCGCAGGGCGCGTGGCTCGCGGGCCGCCGACGGGGCCCCGACGCCGCCACGGTCCGGCGCGCGCTCGAGGTGGACGGCCGCACGGTCGGCTATCTCGCCGTCACCCGCGACGCCCGCCCCGGCGACGCCCTGGCGTATGCCTTCCTGCAGCAGCTCACCAGCAGCCTGTGGCAGATCGTCGCGCTCGCGGTGGGACTCAGCGCCATCGCCGCCGTGCTGCTGGCGCGCCACTTCCGCAGCCCGATCCGGCAACTGGCCGCGGGCAGCCGGGCGCTGTCCGAAGGTCATTTCGACCTGCGTCTCCCCGCGCAGCGCAGCGACGAACTGGGCGACCTCGCGCGCCACTTCAACGCCCTCGCGGCCCGGCTCGCCAACGCGGAACAGGCGCGCCGCCAGTGGGTCGCGGACACGTCGCACGAACTGCGCACGCCGCTGGCCGTGCTGCGCGCCCAGCTGGAAGCGCTGCAGGACGGCGTGCGCAGCGCCACGCCGGACACCCTCGACGCGATGCTGCGCCAGGTGCTCGCGCTCAATAAACTGATCGACGAGCTGTACGCGCTGGCTAGAGCCGACGTTGGCGCGCTCGAATGCCGGCCGGTCGCACTCGACGTGTGGACCCTCGCGTGCGCCGAGGCCCACGGCTGCGCAGAACGCTTTGCGCAGGCCGGTCTCACGCTCGACCTCGGCCCCGGCCCGGCGGCGCCGCAGGTCATGGCGGACCCCGACCGCATGCGCCAGGTGCTCGCCAACCTGTTCGAGAACAGCCTGCGCTACACGGCGCCCGGCGGCCGCGTCCACCTGCATGCGCAGGACGACGTGGGCGGCCTCCACCTGCACCTGGACGACAGCGCGCCCGGTGTACCGGCCGCCGCGCTAGCGCACCTCGGCGACCGTTTCTATCGCGTCGACGCGTCGCGCAGCCGCGCGCACGGCGGCGCCGGCCTCGGGCTCGCGCTGTGTCGGCGCCTCGTGGAAGCGCAGGGCGGCACGCTCGCCTTCGCGCATGCGCCGCTGGGCGGCCTGCGCGCCACGATCACGCTGCCCCGCGCGGGAGACCATGCATGAGCGGACGCATCGTCATCGTCGAGGACGAACCGGAACTGGCCGCGCTGGTGGCCGACTACGCGCGCGCGGCGGGCTACACGGCCGACGTGTTCGGCGACGGCGGCGCCGCGCTGGATGCGTTGCGCCGCGATCCGCCCGCACTGGTCGTTCTGGATCTGATGCTGCCGGGGCTGGACGGCCTGTCGCTGTGCCGCGCGCTGCGCGCCGACGCGAACCCGTTATTGGCCGGCCTGCCCGTCGTGATGGTGACGGCGCGCGTGGAAGAAATCGACCGCCTGCTGGGCCTCGAGGCGGGCGCCGACGATTACCTGTGCAAGCCGTTCAGCCCGCGCGAACTCGTCGCCCGCATCAAGGCCATCCTGCGCCGCGCCGGGCGCCCCGCACCGGTCGTCGCCATCGACACGGCGGCCCGCCGCATCGCCGTCCATGGCAAGGCGCTCGACCTGACGCCGACCGAATACGGCATCCTGGCCGCGCTGGCGCGCCGGCCGGGCCAGGTCTTTTCGCGCGCCCAGCTGCTCGACCTCGCGCGCGAGGGCAACGCGAGCCTCGACGTGACGGACCGCGCCATCGACACCCACGTCAAGAACCTCAGGCGCAAGCTCGACGCCGCGCTGCCCGGCGTGGACGCCATCCGGTCGATCTACGGGCTGGGCTACCGCTTCGACCTCTGAATCGCGGTCTTCATTTTTTCTCCACAATCGGGATGCACGATACCGACATGGCCCGCCGCGTCGAGCGGGCCGCGACAAGGAGAAGACCATGAAAGCCACCATCCTCGCCATCCTGCTGGGCGCCGTCATGCTGCCGGCGCTGGCGCAGACCCCGGACGAGCACGTCCATGTGAGCATCCATTGCAAGACGATCACCGGCAAGTGCAAGGCACCGCCCGCGCCGCCTGTCCCGCCCGCGCCTCCCGCGCCGCCGGCGCCGCCCGCACCGGACGCCGCCGAAGCGGGCGTACTGCCGACGCTCCCCGCCCTGCCCGCGTTACCGGCCATCCCCGCGCCGCCGCCGCCGCCTAAGCTGCCGCCGGTCCCGGCCGAGGCACACGCGGCCTGCGCGACGAAGGCGGCAGGCAGCGCCCTCACGTGGGACCTGGGCGGGGGCGAAGTCATGAAAGGCGTCTGCGCGAAACGCAACGGCAAGACGGTGTTCGTGCTGCGCAGCTACGAGCTGAACGGATAACGGGGACGGGCCGGCGTACTCGACGCGCATGCCGCGTTTGCGGTATGCTGGCCCGCATGTCCGATCCCGTCCCACCCCTGCCCGACCCGCGGCCGCTGCCGCCCATCGAACCCGCGCTGGAAGATTGCTGCGGCTCCGGCTGTCCGAACTGCATTTTCGACGTCTACCAGATGCTGCTTGCCAATTACAAGGAAGCGCTGGCGGCATGGGAGGCGCGGCATCCGGAAGCGGCGGGAACGCCTGCCCCGGATTGACCGCGTGCTGCCGTCCGTTTATCCGTTGACTCGCGCCAAATTGCCATAAACTGCGCTCTGTCACCATGCCTCGTCACTCAACGACGGAGGCATCATGACGATCGACGCATACCTGCAAATCGACGGCATCAAGGGCGAGTCAACGGACGACAAGCACAAGGGCTGGATCGAAGTCTTCAAAGTGACAGGCAGCATTCATCAGCCACGAGCCGCTGTCGTCTCCACGGCCGGAGGCATGACGACCGGCAGAGCCTCGCTCTCGGACATTACGTTCGAGAAGCTGGCCGATGTCGCATCCCCGATACTTCATCAACACTCTGCGATGGGGAAAACGATTCCCAAAGCCGTGTTCGAATTCATGCGTGCCGATGGAGACGGAAAGCCCATTTGCTACTACCGGCTCACGCTGGACAATGTGATGATTTCCGGTGTCACGTTCAACAGCGACGTCGGCGGTACGATCAACGAAATGGTTCACCTGGCGTATTCGAAGATCAAATGGGAATACGTCAAGCAAAGCGTACGAGGCGGGGTCGAGGGCAACACGATGGGCGGCTGGGATTGCGCTGCCCACAAATGCGCTTGAGCGAGGCTGGCCATGGACCGATCGCAACGCACGAGCCAGTGGATCGACGACCTTCCCAAGCGCAACGTCATTTATCCAAAAGACTTCAATGCGCTGGTCGAGGACTACAATAAGAACCCGCGGTTTATCGCAAACGGAGAGTGTGCCCGGCTTCCCCAGGAACTGACGGATGTCGGCTGGACCGGCCGTTGGCATCGCGGGCCGCGTGTCCTGGACCTCGCTTTCCTGCTGCCCGGCACTGTCATCGCCAACTTCAAGCTGATCGGTGAGCACTGGAAGTATCCGAACGAACATGGCTACCACGCCGGGCTGTTCGACAGGTTTTATCATGGCGAAGTCCTGTCGAATAAATTGCGCTGCGAATTCACGATGTTCGACCAGTACAACGGCAAGACCCGGCATTACCCCGGCTTGCGTCCCATGTCGATTCTTCCCGAATGGTACGTAAAGCAATACCCCGAATACGATACACCATCCAACCGGGCAGACGATTTCTACGTGGTGGTCGTGCCATGAAAGCACTCCTGTTCGCAGTTCTGGTGGTGTCCTGCGCCGGCGCCACCGCCCAAACATATCGTTGCCCGACCCGCTATCCGTCCGACGGAACGCCTGCCATTACGCTGTCGAATGCCGCCATGTACCTGGGAGAAAAGCATGGCGACAGCGCGCTGCACGGCGACATCGAAGAGGTCAAGGACGGCACCGATACACATTACAGCTTTCCGGACGACGTCCCGAAATGGCTTGTGTGCCAATACGGTAACGAGCGCATTCCCGGCTCGGCCATCAGTGGGGCACGAGTCGTCGGCGGGCACGACTGGTGGATACCGCTGGATCCGCTGATCGAGGCCTGCGATCTGAAAATCCGGGAACGGGCACTCGACCGGGGTGTCATTCCATGGTCGGCTATCGCCATTTGCAAAGGCAAGATGCTGCCTCCGCCAGTGATGCTGGAGTGAGAACTTGACAACCATCCAGCACCGCCCCACCATCGCTGACGCCACCACTTCCACGATTTCCATGGCCACCACCCACATCCGCCCCGCCACACCGCAGGACGCTGCCCGTATCTGCGCCATCTACAACCATTACGTCACGACGACGACAGTCAGCTTCGAAGAGGAGCCTGTCGGCGCATCCGAGATGGCGCAGCGTATCGCCGACGTGGCCGCCGCCGGCCTGCCGTGGCTCGTGCTGGAAGTCGACGGGATGCTCGCCGGCTATGCCTATGCGACGAAATGGCGTGTGCGGCCCGCGTATCGCTACTCCGTCGAGAGCACCGTCTACCTGGACAAGGATTGCGCCGGCCGCGGACTGGGACGGACTCTCTATGGGGCGCTGCTGGACGAGCTGCGCAAACGCGAACTGCGCCTCGTGATCGGCGGCATCGCCCAGCCGAACCCTGGGAGCGTCGGCCTGCACGAAGCGCTCGGATTCCGCAAGGTCGCCCACTTCACGGAAGTCGGCATGAAGTTCGGCCGCTGGGTGGACGTGGGCTATTGGGAGCTGAACCTGGCCAGGGATGGCTCGGATTAAAGTTCCCCGATCGCCTGCTTCAGCTGCTGCAGCCGGTCCTGGCTGACGCAATAGCAGACCCGTTGCACGTCCGACGCCCCTTCGATCAGGCCAGCTTCCTTCAGGATCGTGACATGCTGCGAGATCGTCGACGGCGCCAGCGGCAACACATCGGCCAGGTTCCCGAAATAACACTCCCCGTGAGCGATCAGGTGACGCAGCAGCTGGACGCGCGCGGGATGCGACAGCGCCTTGCACATGCGCGCGAGGTCGTCGGCATCGATTTCCGTCGTAGGGGCGCGATCGGTCGCCGGGGGGCAGCAGGACTTGGACATGGTGCGTTCGTGGTTGGGCGAACGCAGGATAGACGTCAGGCGGGACGCTTGTCAAAAGTTTTGTCCGGCGCCACCGCGCGCAGGTAGCACGCGAGGGACGCGAGCGACATGGCCAGCAGCACGGCGAGCAGCAGCGCGGGCCCGTCGGCACGGCCCAGGAGCGCGGCCGCGATCAACGGTCCCGCCGCTTTCGACAACAGCGCGGGCCCGGCCATGGCGCCCGCGATGGCGCCGTAGTGTTCGCGGCCGAACAACGCCCGCGGCAACGATCCGCGCAGGATCGTGAGGATGCCGTTGCTCAGGCCATACAGGACACAGAACACGCCCACCGACCAAATTTGCGCACCTCCCTGTGCGATGACGGCCAGGGCCACCGGCAGCAGCGCGAACGTCAGCTTGCCCACCGTTTGCGGTGCCGTATGCCGCGCAAACGCCATCTCTCCGACGCGTCCCGCCACCTGCATCGGGCCGATCAGCGCGGCCAGCAGGACCGCGGTCCCCTTTGCCTGCCCGAGACGCTCGAACAACGGGATCAGGTGGACCACCATGGCCGAGAAGACGAAGGTATTGGCCGCGAATGCCAGCGCCAGCGTCCAGAACGCGGGGTGCCGTACGGCCTGCGCCAGCGTATGTCCCGGCGCGGCGCCTGCGCACGGTTGCGGACTGGTCCGGGGGACGTCGGCGCCGAGGCACAGGTGCAGCGGCATGCACACGGCAAGTTGCACGATCCCGTACCACAGATAGGTATCGCGCCACCCGTATGATGCCTCGAGCCAGGCCGTCAACGGCCAGAACAGCGTGCTGGCGAAACCGCCGAACAGTGTCAGCGTCGACATCGCCTGCCTGGCGCCGGCGTCGAGCCGCCGCTGGATCGTCGCGAACGCGGCTTCGTACAGCGCCAGCGCCATCGCCAGGCCGATCAGCGTCCAGGCGGCGTAGTACGACGCCACGCCCGTGCAGCGGCCAAGCCAGGCCAGTCCCAGGAAACACAGGAGCGAGCCCGCAGCCATGATCGTGCGGCCGCCGTGGCGGTCCAGCAGGATGCCGACCGGCGTGGCGGCCAGCCCGGCCACGATCAGCGCCCAGGAAAACGCACCGAACACCAGCTCCGGCGCGAGGCCGAGGTCACGCCGGATGCCGGGCGCCAGGATGGTGAAGGCGTAGTACAGCGAACCCCAGGACACGATCTGGGTGACGGCGAGGATGCCGATGGTCGTCGATGGCCGGCGCATGCAGACTCCAGGTCAGGCGCAGCAGTCCGCCGCGGCCGGCTTGCGGCAGCCGCAGGCGCCGGCCGGAGACGGCGCCGGCACGCAGCAGGCCGCAGCTGCCCCGGGGGCCACGCCGCAGCACGCGTCCGGCGGTGCGGATGCGGTGTCGTCGTAGGTGAGCCGCGTATTGCAGACACCCGTTTCCGGCAGGTCGAGCTGCACGTCGTCGGCGGCCGCCAGGTCGCCCGCCAGCGCCGCGACGACGGAACGCACCTGCTCGTACCCGGTGGCCAGCAGGAAGTTCGGCGCGCGGCCGTAACTCTTGGCGCCGACGACGTAATAGCCGGGCTCCGGGTGTGCCAGCTCGCGGTGTCCGTGCGGCCGGACGGTGCCGCAACTGTGTTCGTTCGGGTCGATCAGCGGCGCCAGCGCATCCGTGCTCTCGAGCCAGGGATCGTGGCGTACGCGCAGTTCCCGGCTAAGGCTAAGGTCGGGCCGGGCGCCCGCCGCGCAGACGATCCGGTCGATGCCGTCGATCACCGGCACGGTGCCCTCCACCGGCGCTCCGGTCACCCGCAGCCGTCCATCGATCCCGTCCACTGCCTCGATGCGGAAGTTCTGGCGCAACGCCAGTCCGCCCGCATCGCGCAATGCCTTGAGGCGCATCCCCAGATCTCCGCGTGCCGGCAATCCATCCGTGTCACCGCCGCCGAACACCCGGTCGAGCCGGGCGCCGCGCGTCGCCCACACGATGCGTGTCCCGGGGTCGTCCTGTGCCAGCCGGGCGAGCGCGATGAGCGTGCCGGCCGCGGAGTGCCCGGCACCCACGACGAGGATGCACCGCCCCGAATAGTCGGCGCGCGCGGCGCCCAGTACGTCGGGCATGCCGTAATCGACGCGCGCGGCCAGCGCCGCTTCGCCGAGCGCGGGAATGCCGTCCGCCCCCAACGGATTTGGATGCGACCACGTGCCGGTCGCATCGATCACCGCGCCGGCCAGGTATTGCCGCGGCCCGTCGGCCGTGTCGGCGCGGATGACAAACGGCGCACTCTCGCGGCCCTTCGTTTTCACCTTGTCGAAGCCGGCGCGCGTGATGGCGGTCACGCGGTGCCCGAGCAACAGGTGCGGCGCGATCTCGGGCGTGGCCGCGAGCGGCGCAAGATAGTCGTCGAGCAGTTCCCCGGCGGTCGGCAAGGCATCCGCGGCTGGCGCCGTCCACCCGTGGCGTTCCAGCAGCTGCCGCGCCACCTTGTCCACGTCGTACTGCCACGGGGAGAACAGGCGCACGTGGCGGTAGGTCGCGAGGTTGGCACCCGGCGCCGGTCCTGCCTCGAACACCAGGGGTGTCAGGCCGCGCGCAACCAGGTGCGCGGCGGCCGCGAGACCCACCGGACCGGCTCCCAGTACCGCGACCGTGTGTTGTCGTTCGTTCGTGTCCATCATTGCTCTCCTTGTTTATTCGTAATTCGACGAATAAAGAATATGACCGGACGCTCGACCATGTCAAGTCATTTCGACTATAATCGAAATATCGAATTGAAAAGCGGAGCGACCATGGACAACAAGGAAGCGGTGGCAGCCCTCGCCGCCCTCGCGCAGGAATCGCGGCTGGCGACCTTCCGGCTCCTCGTGCAGGCCGGCCCGGACGGACTTGCCGCCAGCAAGATCGCGGAAGCGCTCGGCGTTCCACCCTCGTCGCTGTCGTTCCACCTGAAAGAGCTGACCCACGCCGGACTCGTCGTGCCGCGCCAGGAGGGCCGGTTCGTCATCTATGCCGCCAGGTTCGACACGATGAACACGTTGCTCGGCTTCCTCACCGAAAACTGCTGCGGCGGCCAGTCCTGCTGCTGACATCCCACATCACCATGAACGTACTCTTCCTCTGCACCGGCAACTCCTGCCGTTCGCTCATCAGCGAAGCCGTCTTCAACCACCTGGCCCCCGCGGGCTGGCACGCCCTCAGCGCCGGCAGCCACCCGATGGGCCGGCTGAACGCGCGCGCGCTCGCCCTGCTCGCCGGCAAGGGCATCCCGACCGACGGCTACTACAGCAAGTCGTGGGACGGCCTGCCGGTCACGCCGGACATCGTCGTCACCGTATGCGCCAGCGCCGCCGGCGAAACCTGCCCGGCCTACCTCGGCCCGGTCCTGCGCACGCACTGGGGCGTGGAGGATCCGAGCCACGTGACCGGCACGGAGGAAGAGATCGATGCCGCGTTCGAGCGGGCCTACGCGATCCTGCGCGCCCGCATCGAGGCGTTCCTGGTCCTGCCGCTCGACCGGCTGGCCGGCGACCGCGCGGCCTTCAAGACCGAGCTCGACCGCATCGGCGGCATCGCCCCGTGATGCTGCCGGCGCTGCTCATCTTTCTCGCCACGCTCGTCCTCGTCATCTGGCAGCCGCGCGGTCTTGGCATCGGCTGGAGCGCGGCCGCCGGTGCCGCCGTCGCGCTGCTCGCGGGCGTGATCCGCGTGGACGATATCCCTGTCGTCTGGCACATCGTCTGGAACGCCACCGGCGCCTTCGTCGCCATCATCGTCATCAGCCTGTTGCTCGACCGCGCGGGATTCTTCGAATGGGCCGCGCTGCACGTCGCGCGCTGGGGAGGCGGTCACGGCCGGCGCCTGTTCGTGCTGCTGGTGCTGCTCGGCGCGGCGGTCGCGGCGCTGTTCGCGAACGACGGCGCGGCGCTGATCCTCACGCCGATCGTGATCGCGATGCTGGCCGCGCTGCGCTTCCCGCCGCGCGCCACGCTCGCGTGCGTGATGGCGGCCGGCTTCATCGCCGACACGTCCAGCCTGCCGCTCGTCGTGTCGAACCTCGTCAACATCGTCTCCGCGGACTATTTCGGCATCGGCTTCGCGCGCTACGCGGCCGTGATGGTGCCGGTTAATATCGTCGCGGTGCTGGCGACACTCGCCGCGCTCCTCGCGTACTTCGGCCGCGACCTGCCCGCCCGCTACGACGTCGCCCAGCTGAAACGCCCGGCCGAGGCGATCCGCGACCGCGCGACCTTCGTCGCCGGCTGGTACGTGCTGGCGCTGCTGCTGGCCGGTTTCTTCTGGCTGGAGCGCGCGGGCGTGCCGATCAGCGCGGTGGCGGCGACGGGCGCGCTCGTGCTGCTGGCCGTCGCCGCGCGCGGCCACGTCATTTCCGTGCGCGCCGTGCTGCGGGGTGCGCCGTGGCAGGTCGTCGTGTTCTCGCTGGGGATGTACCTCGTGGTCTACGGCCTGCGCAACGCCGGCCTCACGGACGGCCTGACGGCCCTGCTGGCGCGTGCCGCGGCCCACGGCACCTGGGGCGCCGCGCTCGGCACGGGCTTCGTCACGGCGGTCCTGTCGTCCGTGATGAACAACATGCCGACCGTGCTGGTCGGCGCACTGGCGATCGACGCCGTCCCGGCCAGCGGTGCCGTGCGCGAGGCGATGGTGTATGCCAACGTGATCGGCTGCGACCTCGGGCCGAAGATCACGCCCATCGGCAGCCTGGCCACGCTGTTGTGGCTGCACGTGCTGGCGGACAAGGGCATCCGCATTTCCTGGGGCCAGTACTTCCGCACCGGCATCGTGCTGACCCTGCCGATCCTGCTCGTGACGCTGGCCGCGCTGGCGCTACGGCTTTCCTGACACGCACCATGGACAACCTGCCCAACATCGACTTCGAACGCCTCGACCTGCCCACGCCTGAAAAGCTGGAACCCGTCGGCAGCCTCGATCATCCGCCGCGCATCCTGATGCTGTACGGCTCGCTGCGCGAGCGCTCGTTCAGCCGTTTCCTCACGTATGAAGCAGCGCGCATCCTCGAACACTTCGGCGCCGAGGTCAAAATCTTCGATCCGACGGAATTGCCCATGGTGGGCAGCGTGCCGGAGACGCACCCGAAGGTCGTCGAGCTGCGCGCACTGTGCCTGTGGTCCGAGGGCCAAGTGTGGTGCAGCCCGGAACGCCACGGCGCCGTCACGGCCGTCATGAAGAACCAGATCGACTGGATCCCGCTGGAACAGGGTGCGGTGCGGCCCAGCCAGGGACGCACGCTCGCGGTGATGCAGGTCTGCGGCGGTTCGCAATCGTTCAACGTGGTCAACACCTTGCGCCTGCTGGGACGCTGGATGCGCATGTTCACGATCCCGAACCAGTCCTCGGTACCGATGGCGTACAAGGAATTCGACGAGGCCGGCCGCATGCGGCCGTCGGCCTACTACGACCGCGTCGTCGACGTGATGGAAGAGCTCTATAAATTCACGCTGCTGCTGCGCGGCCGCACGGACTACCTGACCGACCGCTACAGCGAACGCAGCGAACGGGCCCGCAAGGCCATCGACCGGCAGATCGGCAAGCTGTAGCGCCCGCTACGTTCCCCAGCGAACAGTCAACCGCCGGCCCCGTCATTACGATGGATGCATCCGCTGCATTCCAGAGAGGCCGATATGTTCGATATGGATCTTCCCTGGTGGGAATTTGTTGCGCGGGGCGCGCTGGTCTACGTCGCCCTGCTCGTGATGGTGCGATTGTCCGGACGGCGCACGATCAGCCAGCTGACGCCGTTCGACCTGCTCGTCGTGATGCTGTTGTCGGAATCCGTGTCGAACGGACTGTCCGGCGGCGACGATTCCGTCAGCGGCGGCCTGATCATCGCGGCCACGCTGATCGTGTTGAACGCGGGCTTCGGGATGCTCGCGGCCACCAGCCATCGCATGGAAACCTTGCTTGACGGCGACTCGCTGCTCATCGGCCGCGACGGCGTGTTCTTCGACAAGGTCTTGCGCCGCAACCGCGTGGGCGAGTCGGATATCCAGCAGGCCCTGCGCCAGGCCGATTGCGCGCAGCACGAGATGCAGTGCGCCTTCCTCGAAGCCGACGGCAGCATCACGATCATGAAGCGCCCGCTGGCGACGGATCCGGTGCGCACCTGACCATCAGAACGCGTAGCCGGCGCCGAGCAGGAACACGTCGGAATCGCGCTCGTAATTCGTGATGACGCGGCTCCACGTGAGCTGGGCGCGCCAATGGTCGTCGACGCGGTAGCGCATGCCGATCGACGCGATCGGCGCGACGTGGCTCTCGCGCTCGGCTTTAGGATCGGTGCGGTCGAGCTGGTCGCGCATGGCGTAGGCCCCGAAGCCCATTTCCAGCACCGTGCGCTCGGTGAACGGACGCAGCAGCCATACCTGGGCCGAGACGCCCTTGCGCTCGGCCGCGTCCACCTTTCCTTCATTCATCAGGATGACGCTGCCCTCGATGTTCGGCGTGAACGTGCGCCGATACTCCAGGCCTGTCGACGTCGACGTCTCGGACCTGAAACTGTTCACGATCGAGCGGCCCGCGAGCAGCATGACCAGGTTGTCGCCGCGGTCGGCGTTTTCCAGGCGGATCGACCGCGGCACGCTGCCCAGTTCATAGCCCATGCCGACCATCAGCATCGAGCTGTCGTGCGACGTGATCCCGTGCGTGTGCGACAGGCGGGCCTCGACGTAGGCCCGCGAATGCAGGTGGTAGACCGCGTTCACGCTCATCAGCTGGCCCCAGCCGTGCTCGTTGCGGTAGTCGCCGAAGGACCCGTTCCCCGTCGTCGTATCGAAGTAATAGTAGGGACCGAAGCCGGCGCCGAACGACCAGCCCCGTTCCGGGATCGCCGTATGCGCCCACAGCTGGGCGCCGAGACCGTCGCGGTGATGAAACTTCGGATGGCCTTCGTTGAGGTAATCGGCACTTACCGAAAAATACTTGTGCAGGTGCTGCGTATAGCCGACGTTGACCGCGAACGAGGTATTGCCGGCATCCGTGTCGGCACGCATGGCACCGGCCAGCAGGGATGCGTCCTGGGCTTGAGCGATGGAGGAAATAGTGAGAAGCGTAAAGATGCTGTAAAGATAGCGCATGAATGGACTGAGTTCGGATCAATTAGGAATTATGACAAGTTTTCCAAATCTCAGTCGCTCACGGGCACTATCTCAGCCGTATGGTGTGAGGCCGCTCAAGTCTTCGGTGCTAAGTTTTTGGGCAGCATCCCAGGACGGGGTGCGCTTTGTTCAAAGGAGGTATTCCATGAAACGTGTTCTGTCCGTACTGGCACTGGCGGCGGCTTCCACCGCCGTCGCCCTACCCGCCGGCGCCGCGCCGGCCGACCCGAGCTACCGGGCCGTCGCCAGCGGGGCGCTGGAAAGCCCGCCCAATGCCTCGCCCGGCACCAGCCTTGTGACGATCGACCTGGCAGGCAAGGAAATGTTCGTCGACATGCCGTTCCGCGACCTGGACGGCACCACGAGCGCCGCCCACATCCATTGCTGCACCAGCTCGGCCTTCACGGGCGTGGCGCCGGTGGCGGTCCCGTTCCAGGACTTTCCGCTGGGTGTGCGCGCCGGCACCTACAGCAACGCCATCGCGCTGGATGACGAGATGTCCTGGGATCCCGCCTTCGTGAGCGCGCACGGCGGCACGGCGTCGAGTGCCGAAACGGCCCTCATCGACGCCATCAACGCCAACGAGGCCTACGTCAACATCCACACGAGTCTCTATCCGAACGGGGAACTCCGCGGCTGGCTGGTGGCCGCACCGCCCGTGCCGGAGACGGCCGAGTGGTCGATGCTGGCGGTCGGTCTCGCCGGATTGATGTGGATGAGCCGGAGGCGGCCGATGGTGTGAGATCGATGAATGATGCGGGGAGGCATCATTCAATACGCAATGCCGCCCACGCGGGCACCGCAACCCGCCAGAATGCTTCCAGCGATCCAGCGTCGCCCACCTCCAGCCCCAGAAACCCCGCCGCCTGCCGCAACGCGGCCACGGCACCCGCCTCGTCCCCCGGCCGCACGGCCAGCGCCCCCGTCTGCTTCGACAGCTTTTCGCCATCCGCATTGCGCACCACCGGCACGTGCAGGTAGCGCGGCGTCGGCACGCCGAGCAGCCGCTGCAGGAAGATCTGGCGCGGCGTGGAATCGAGCAGGTCGGCGCCGCGCACGACGTCCGTCACGCCCTGCTCCGCATCGTCCACGACGACGGCCAGCTGGTACGCCCAATAGCCATCCGCGCGTTTCAATACGAAATCGCCCGATTCGCTGGCCAGCCGCTGCGTGACGACGCCGGCCACGCGGTCCTGGAAGGTGATGACGTCCTCCCCCGCCGCCGGCACGCGCAGGCGCAGGCTGCGCGGGCTGCGGCCCGGCGCGAGGCCATGGCGGCACGTGCCCGGGTAGATGGCGGCGCCGTCGGGCGCGAAGCCCAGGCGCGAGTCGGCGATCTCGCGGCGGTTGCAGCCGCACGGGTAAACGTGGCCGGCGAGGCGGTCGTACGCGACCTCGTACAAGTGCTTGCGGCGGCTTTGCCACACGACCTCGCGGTCGGAATCCATGCCCAGGCGGTGCAGAAGGTCGAGGATCTCTTCGGCGGCGCCGGGCACGCTGCGGCCCTCGTCGATGTCTTCGATGCGGATCAGCCAGGTGCCGCGGTGGGCGCGCGCATCGAGATAACTGGCCAGCGCGGCGACCAGCGACCCCGCGTGCAGCGGGCCTGTCGGTGATGGTGCGAAGCGGCCGACGTAGCCGCCGTTGGATCGGGTGTTCATCGGCGCAACCTTAACATACGCGCCGCGCATTGATCCATGTCGGGCAATATTGAGAATCGTATTGAGAATGATTCGCGTTTACGTTATGCTGCGTTCCCGTCGTTATTGAGAAGGCAAGCTTATGAACGCGATACCGAAACTGCTCAACCCCGTCGATCACTCCCTGGACGCCGTTGCCGCCGAGCTGGCCTCGTCCGACGCCCGCCGGCGCAGCCTGCAGCTTACATTGCAGGCCCTGTTCCGCGAAGGCCTCCTGAACCGGGACCAGTTGATCACGGAGGGCGCGGTATCGTGGCTGCCGCTGTGGGCGCAACAAGGCATGCTGCGCTTCGAGGGCCTGAGCCTCGGCCGCATCGGCGATTGCCGGCTGGCCGGCGGCGTGTCGTACTACGCGACCGGGGAGCGGCCGCAGCCGGTCGCGCACGCGTCGGCGCTGCTGGCCTGCGTGGCGCCGTCCCTACCGGGCCGGGGCGCGGACCTGCAACGGCTCATCCACGAACTGGACAACAGCCTCGCCAACGACGTCCTGTGCCTGAGCTACCGCCGCGGCTGGGCGCGGGCGCTGCGCGCGCAACTGGGTGCGGACGACGGCCCTTTCATCGCCGCGCTGCGCCAGTCGAACCACGCGAATCCCGCCCTGCTGCTGGAACAATGGGGCACGCTGGGCCACCCGTGGCATCCCACGTTCAAGACGAAGCTGGGCCTGTCCGCGGACGAGGTCACGGCGCTGTCGCCGGAATTCCAGCCGACGCTGTCCGTGCCGCTGGCGGCGCTTCGCGCGGACAAGGCGCGCGTGACCTTCTCGGCCGGCGACGGCGATTACCTCGCGTGGTTCGGCCGGCACTTCCCGCAGGCGCTGCTGCGCTGGAAAGTGGCCCTGGCGGCGCTGGGCAAGTCGCCGTCCGACTGGCTCCCGCTGCCCCTGCACCCCTTCCAGGCCAGCCGGGTGATCCCGGAAAAATTCGCGGCCGAGATCGCGCGCGGCGACCTGCTGCTGCCGGACGGCACGGCCCTCGACGCGACGCCGACCATGTCGTTCCGCACCGTCGTCCCGGCCGGCTCGCCGACGCTGCCGCACCTGAAGCTGCCGGTATCGCTGCGCCTGACCAGCGTGCAGCGGACGGTCTCGCCCAAGTCCGCCGTGATGGGGCCGCGCATCACGCGCCTGCTCGCGACGATCCTCGACGGCGAAGCGGGCTTCGGCGGCACGCTCGACATCGTGCGCGAAGACGTCGGCCTCTACTATCTCGACCCGCAGGGCGATGACGACCGCGCGCGCCACCTCGCGATCCTGTACCGCGCCAATCCGATGGCCAGGGCCGACCGTGACCGCTTCCCCGTCCCCGTCGGCGCGCTGTTCGCCGAATCGCCGTTCAGCGGCCGGCCGCTCGCGACGGAGGCCGTCGCGCTGGCGTACGGCGACCATGCCGCGGGCGCCGTCGCGTACTTCGAGCGTCACGCACGGACCGTGCTGACGGCACTGCTGTCCGCGTATCTCGTGTACGGCATCGCGTTCGAGGCGCACCAGCAGAACAGCTTCATCATGCTGGACGCCGACTATGCGCCCGTGCAGCTGCTCGCGCGCGACTTCGGCGACCTGCGCATCCACGGTCCCACCCTGCGCGGCACCGGCCTCGCGATCGACGCGTACCGTGCCGGATTTACCGTGTACGACGATGACGAACCGGTGCGCGACAAGCTGCTGCACGCCGTGCTGCTGTGCCACCTGTCCGAACTGGCGCTGCTGCTGGCGCGCACCTATGCGCACCCCGAGCATCACTTCTGGGACGTGTTGCGGCGCGAAATCGAAAACGTCTTCGGCGCCGTGCGCGCAAGGGTCGACGCGGCCCGCTGGCACGCCGAGCGCGCGGCGCTGCTGGAGCACGACTGGCCCGCGAAAGCATTCCTGCGCATGCGCCTGTCCGATACGCAGGACGACGTACACGGCACCATGCCCAATCCGCTCGCATGACCACCACGCGCTGGCTGTTCGCGCTGCAGCTCGTGGCGATGGGCGCCATGGAGATGAGCGGCCCGTTCTGGCCCCTGCACCTGCGCCGCCTGGGCGAGCTGTCGCCGCACGCGCTGGCGTGGGTCAGCGCCATCGCCTACGCGGGCCCGATGGCCATGGCGATGTGCACGACGCCGTGGTGGGGCCGTCTTGGCGACAGGGTCGGCCACAAGCCGATGCTGTTGCGCGCGCTGCTGGCGCTGGCGGCCACGCAGTGGTGGATCGCGGCGACGGAGAGCGTTACCGTCATCCTGTCCGTGCGCCTGCTGCAGGGCGCCCTCGCCGGCTACATCGCGGCGGCACAGGCCTACGGCGCGGGACTCGTGACGCGGGAAGCGCGCGGCGCCCTGATGGCGCAGTTGCAGGCCGCGACGGCCATCGGCTCCGTGACAGGTCCGGTGATCGGCGGCTGGCTGTTCGATGCCCGGGGTTTTACCAGCGTGAACGTTTGGGCGGGTACCGCGTGCCTGCTGTGCGCGGCACTGGCCTTCTGCGTCCTCCCGGCCGTCGCGCCGCTGGCCACGCGGTCGCCCGGTGTGCGTGAGCAGAAGGCGCCGCTGCCGGCCGGGCTCCAAGGTCTGCTGCTCGGCATCGTGCTGGTCCAGGCCGGGAAGATGATGCCGCAGACGTTCTTCGGCCTGTATGCCGATGAAGTCCTGCACGTGTCGAACCGCGTGACGGGCCTGTGCTATGCCGGCACGGCGCTCGGCCTGTGCGTGGCCGCGCCGTTCTGGGCCCGGCGCTTCGCGCGGCTGGCCCACGCCCGCGTGCTCGCGCAGGTCGAATGGATACTCTGGGCCTGCGTCGGCATCGTCGCGGTACAGGCCCTCGTCACGAACATCGCCGTGTTCGTGCTGGCGCGCGTGCTGTGGGGCGTGTGCCTCGCCGCGCTGCTGCCCGTCTTTTACGGCCTGCTCGCGCGCGAGGCAGCGGACGACCAGCAGGGCCGCGTGCTCGGCGCCGGCAACGGCGCCGCCAAGGCCGGTGCGCTCGTCGGCGCCGGCGCAGGCGGCCTCGCGCTGGCGTGGGTCCCGCTGTCCGCCATGTTCTGGACCGTCGCGCTGCTGTACGCCGTCGCCGCCATCGGCATGCGCGCGATCCGGAGCCGGTCGTCCGATTTCCAACACCTTCAAACAACAACAGGAACATCATGAAACAAGCACTGCGCCCCCTCCCCTACGTCGTCGCCCTCGCCTGCAGCGTGTGGACACCGGTCCGTGCCGAAGAACCGGCGATGCCGGAAGTGGTCATCCGCGACAGGAAGATCGACGCCGGCTCGTACGAAGTCACGGAGACGAACACCGCCACCAAGATCAACGTGCCGCTGCGCGACATCCCGCAGACCGTCAATGTGGTGCCCGCCGTCGTGCTGCACGACCAGAACGCGCTGTCGCTGCAGGACGCGCTTCAGAACGTGCCGGGCCTCTCGTTTTCCGTCGGCGACGGCCAGCGCGACCAGGTGACGATCCGCGGCTTCTCCGCCATCAGCGACCAGTTCGTGGACGGCGTGCGCGACGACGCCCTGTACTTCCGCGACCTCTCCAACATCGAGCGCGTCGAAGTGCTCAAGGGACCGGCCTCCGTGCTGTACGGGCGCGGATCGGCCGGTGGCCTCGTCAACCGCGTGACGAAGAAGCCGCTTGCCGATCCGCTGCTCGAGGCAGGCATCACGCTCGGCTCGCACGGCCAGCGCCGCGGCGAGTTCGACGTCGGTACGGCCACGAGCGACAAGGCCGCGCTGTTCCGCCTGACGGGTGCCGTCGAGGACTCGACCGGCTTCCGCGACCGCTACTTCCTGCGCCGCCAGGCGCTGGCGCCGTCGGCGACGTTCAAGCTCTCCCCCGCCACGACCTTGACCTTGCAGGCCGACTACCTGCACGACAAGCGCCTCGCCGACCAGGGCGTGCCCAGCTACCACGGCCGCCCCGTCGACGTGCCGGTCGAGACCTATTTCGGCGCCGCCAACGCCACCGCGCGCGCGTTCGTGCAGAGCGACGTGAAGAGCGCCACCGCGACGCTGGACCACGCGTTCACGCCAGACCTGAAACTGCACACGGTGCTGCGCGCCTACGACTACGCGCTCGACCGCAACTACACGTCGATCGGCGGCATCAAGGACGGCGCCAACCCGACCGTCGCCATCGGCCAGAGCCACCGCCTGCGCGACGAAGACGGCCGCTACCTGCAGAACGAGCTGTCGCAAACCGTCGACTGGGGCACGACGAACCACAAGCTGCTGTACGGCGTGGAACTCGGCCGCCAGAACAAGAGCGAGGTGCTCCGCTCGCGCAACAACGTGGCGACGTATAACCTGTTCAATCCCGTGCTCGTCGACCTGCCGGTGCTGCCGGACAGCGTCACGCCCAGCGCGGACAATAAAAACCGCGTCGACATCGCCGCCCTGTATCTGCAGGATCTCGTCGCGCTGACGCCGGAGTGGAAGGTGCTGACCGGCGTGCGCTACGACCACCTGAAGCAGGACCGCGACGACCGCACGGCCAGGAACGTCGACCTGCGGCGCACGGACGACACGTGGTCGCCGCGCCTCGGCGCCGTGTACCAGCCCACCAGCCGCGTGGCCGTGTACGCATCGTGGAACCGCTCGTTCCAGCCCATCGCGGATTCGTTCGTGTTCCGTGCCAACAGCGACACGCTGAAGCCCACGCAGACCGTCAACAAGGAAGCGGGCGTGAAGCTCGACCTGACGGCCCGTTCGAGCCTGACCGCGGCGCTGTTCGACATGACCCAGTCGAACATCCAGGTTGCCGATCCGGCCAACACGAATTTCTCGCTGCCCGTCGGCCGCCAGCGCACGCGCGGCCTCGAACTGAGCTTCATGGGCGAACTGGCGCCGGGCTGGGATGCGATCGCGGGCTATGCGAACATGCGCGGCACCATCGAGGACTCGACGGAGCTGACGTCCGCCGGCAAGCCGTTCGAGGGCAACACGGCCGCGCTCACGCCGCGCCACACGTTCAACGCGTGGATCAAGCACCGCCTCGACGGCCACTTCTGGGTCGCCGCCGGCGGCCGCGCGGAGTCGAGCCGCTACGCGTCGCCGGACGACCTGACGACCCTGCCGGGCTATGGCGTGCTGCAGCTCGGCGCCGGCTACGACAACGGCAAGGTGGACGTCACGGTCACCGTGCGGAACCTGCTGAACCGCACGTACTTCGTGTCCGCGCACAGCGGCGCCAACGACTACAACATGCCGGGCGAGCCGCGCACGGTGCTGGTCAGCGCGCGCTACCGCTTTTAAGGGCGTTTTGTGTCAAACTAGCGGCATGTGCGTCAACTACCGTCCCCCGCTGCCCGAACAACTCGACATGGTGCTCGGCACCCTCGTCGACCTGTACCGCGATTGGGACTGGCCCACCGAAACGTGGAAAGACTACACCGCGCCCATCGTCCGCGCGGGTGCGGGCGGCGAACGCATGCTGCAGCTGGCGAGCTACGGCATGGTCCCGCGCCGCCACATCCCCGCGGGCGTAAAACCGTTCGACACGATGAACGCGCGCGCCGAGTCTCTGGGCGAAAAGCGCTCGTTCGCCCCGGCCTGGCGCCGCGCGCAGTTGTGCGCGGTGCCGATGACCTGTTTTTATGAGCCCAACTACGAGAGCGGCCGCGCCGAGCGCTTCGGCATCGGCATGCGCGACGACAGCCTGTTCTTCGTGGCGGGCCTGTGGCGCGAATGGTCGGAGGCCGACGGGACGATCGCCGCGTCGTTCACGCAGATCACGATCAACGCGGACGACCACCCGCTGATGCGGCGCTTCCACAAGCCGGACGACGAAAAGCGCGCGCTCGTCGTGCTGCCGCCGAACGAGGTCGACGCCTGGCTGCACTGCCGCGATCCGGAGCTGGCGCGCAGCTTCCTGCGGCCTTATCCGGCGGAAGAGATGAAAGCATGGGCTGCGCCGAAGGCGCCCGTGAAGAAATCGCCGCCGCCATCGGCGCCGCAAAACCTCGAGTTATTCTGATCCGAACTGCCCGGCCAGTACCCGCGCGGCGAACTCCGGTGCAAGGGGGCGGTAGTAATAATAGCCCTGCACGAGGTCACTGCCCATCTCGCGCAACAGCGCCAGCTCGGCTTCGGTCTCCACGCCTTCCGCCACCACGTCCATGCCAAGCGCGCGGGCCAGCGTCAGGACCACCTCGACGATCTGGCGCTTGTCGTCGTGGCAATCGAGCTTGCTGACGAACGAGCGGTCGATCTTCAGCGTATCGATCGGCAGGCGGCGCAGGTAGCTGAGCGACGAGTAGCCGGTACCGAAATCGTCCAGGCTGACGCGCACGCCCAGCGCCTTCAGTTGCGCGAACGCGGCGAGCGCGCTTTCGGCATCGGCCATCACGGCCGTTTCGGTCAGCTCGAGCTTGAGCGTGGCGGGCGCAATGCCCGTCTCGGCCAGCGCGCGCGTCACCACGTCCACGAGGCCGCCGTCCGTGAACTGGACGGCCGACACGTTGACGCTCATCGTCAGCTGGTCGTCGAAGGCCTGCTGCCAGTCGCGCAACCGGCGGCACGCCTCGCCAAGGACCCAGGCGCCGATCGTCTCGATCAGGCCGATTTCCTCCACGACCGGAATGAACCGGGCGGGCGGCACGAGGCCGCGCACCGGATGACGCCAGCGCAGCAGCGCTTCGAAGCCGCGCACGCGGCCGTCGTGCGGCGCGACGATCGGCTGGTAGTCGAGGAAGAACTCGCGCCGGTCCAGCGCGTAGCGCAGGTCGGCTTCCAGCTGCAGGCGGCTCACGGCGTCCCGTTGCATGGCCTGGTCGAACATCATCCAGCGCGCCCGTCCGGTGCGCTTCGCATGGTCCATCGCGATGTCGGCATCGCGCAGGATGTCCTCGACGTTGGCATAGCCGGTGGCGCTCAGGGTGATGCCGACGCTGGCCGTCACGAACACGCGCTGGCCGGCCACGTCGAACGGTTCGGCCAGCACGCCCATGAGGCGTTCGGCGACGAGGATCGCATGCTCGGCGCTGCCGACCTGGTCGAGCAGGATCACGAATTCGTCGCCGCCGAGACGCGCGACCATGTGTTCGTTCGCGAACGCGGGATCGCGGGCCACCAGGTCGTTCTGGCGCAGGCAGGCCGACAGCCGCCGGGCCGCCGCGACGATCAACTGGTCGCCCGACTGGTGTCCGAGGCCGTCGTTGATGGCCTTGAAACGGTCCAGGTCCACGAACAGCACGGCGAACTGGTCGCCCGGCTTGCGCCGCCTGCGCTGCAGCAGGAGCTCGAGACGCTCCAGGAACAGCCTGCGGTTGCCCAGCTGGGTCAGGGGATCGTGCAACGCGTTGTGCATCAATTTGTCCCGCGCACGGCAACGTTCGAACACACGGCCGAGCTGGGTACCGACCTGGGCCATCAGGCGCAGCAGTGCGTCGTCCGGCGCCTCGCGCTTGCGGCTGAAGAACTTGAGCACCGCGACCACTTCGCTCGCGATCATGACGGGAAACGCGACGAGCGATGCAAAGCCCGCGCCCACGATCTGCGGCAGGCGCGGCAGCTCGACCGTGGCCGTGCCATCGGTCGCCACCCACTCCGGCCTGCCGCTCAGCGCGACCCGCCCCGGCAGCCCGACACCGGGCGCGAACACGCCGCCCTCGGTGCGCGTCCGCAATTCCCGCAGCGGACCTTCTCCGCCCTGCCCCGCCTCGTCGTACCAGACGCCGGTGGCGTCGAGCCTTTGCTGTCCCGGCTGCCCGGACACGAGCCACAGGTGGCCGAGGGGCCAGCTCACGTACCGGCACATCGCCTCGAGCGCGCGCGCCATGGCCACGTGCACGTCGTCCGCCTCGTTCGCGGCCACGGCGATGCTCTCCAGCAGGGCAATTTCCTGTTGGCGCTGGTACAGGTCGCGAAGGCCCCGCTCGGCGATCACCTCGGCGGCATGGCGCGCGGCCATTTCACGCCGCACGCGCCGTTCGAGGCGCGCGATTTCCGCTGCCGCGTCCGTTTGGTCGGGCCCGCTCATGTCGGTTCGATGCGCACGTGAAACACGCAGCGGGCATCGCCGCGGTGCATGCACTCGTGCTGCTCGAGGTCGATCCGTTCACCGAAATGCGTGGCCGCACCGTGCAGGAACCCATCGGCGAGCGCGCACAGGCGGCGCGGCGAGTTGTAGCCGATCTTCAGCATGCCGGCCGTGCTCGTGTCGAAATCGAAGACGGGCGTCCGTGCGCCGGGATAGAGCTTGCAGACCTCGGGGTGGATGATGCTGTTCAGGCTCAGCAGGAAACTGCGCACGTTCGCATGGCTGTCGAAGAACACCGGATAGCGCCGCGCCAGCAGCGGCATGGCCCTGCGGCCGAACCAGCGCAGCACGGTCTCTTCCGGAATCTCCAGGGCATCCGCGGCCACGCGCACCAGGGCGGCGATCTCGGCGTCGTCATAACTGCCAAGCGACGTGTAGGCTCCTTCCAGGCCGGCGGCATCGAGCAGTCGATCCCACGCGGCGGCGCCGTACGTGCTGCTGACGGCCTCTTCCAACAAATTAAAAATGATGCCTTTCACTGCTTCCCTATCTGGACGTATTGCAAGAATGATTATTCGTGTTGAATTATATTAATAATATGATCGAACTAAATCAATACTGAAATGCGTCTTTACGGGATTTCCACAGTGGACTGGGTGCCGGCCTATCTGGCTTCGGCCGCTTTCACGACCTCGATCACCTTCTTCGCCGCCTCGTTCGGCACCGCGAGCGACAGCTGGTAATGCACGATCTCGAACCCGGCCGGCGTCCTGCGGATGACGCCGCTGGCCATGCAATGGCCCATGTTTTCCGTGTCGAGCAATTCGTCGAACCAGATCAGGGAACCGTCCGCCGTCGCGTAGACATTGCGCCGCGTGGGATGAAAGACCCAGGCGGCCTGCTTGCCCTCGAAGTACTTGCGGCCCCATTCGCGGAACGCGTCGCGCTGCCACAGCTCGGTGCGGTCCGTGCCGATGTAGACGCCATCCGGCGCCATCTTGTCGAAATAGCGCATGCGCGCGTGCGCGGCATCGTCGTGCCAGCCGTCGACGAAGGCATTGACCTGCTGCGCGAGGGCCGGCTCGACGCCGGCGGCATGGGCCAGTCCGGCCACGAACAGGCAGCACGCGAGGATGAGCGCGAGGATGAGCGACTTCATGCTTGGGTCCTTGTCGGGAGAGTGATCAGGCGCGGCGCGACGTCTTGAGCGGACGCACGTCGGGCGCCGTCTCGGCCCGCTGCGGCAGGCCCAGCGCGACGGCGAACGGGATCAGGAACGGATACAGGCTCCACACGATGCGCCCTTCGACGCGCACGCTCAGGGCCGCATACAGCGGCGGCAACGCCATCAGCACGAGCAGGCTTTTCAATGGCGCGAGCCGCGGCGGCGCGCGCCGCATGCCGGCCAGCGCGAGCGGCAGCACGACGCCCGCGCAGCCGACGAGCGACAGCAGGCCCCGCGTATCGTCCAGCAGCGCGCGCACGGTGCCGAGATTCGGCGCCCAGACGTAGTGCGGCAGGCCGGGGATGAGCCACCAGCGCACGACGACGAGCCAGCCGGCGGCCGCGGCCAGCGCGGCCAGGGCGTGCGGGACGGCGACCTGGCGCATCACGAGCAGCCAGCCCAGCAGCAGGATGTTTTCCTCGCGAATGGCCGTCGCCGCGAGACCGGCGGCCAGCGCGAGGCGCGGCTGCCCCGTCAGCACGGCGAACACGAACAGCATGCGCATGCACACGGCGCCCGGGTCGACGAGCAGGTAAGGCGCATACCAGAACGTGGGCAGCGACAGCACGACGAGCAGCCCGGCCGCCAGCGCCCGCTGGGTGCCGAATCCCATCCGGCGCACGGTCGCCGTCGCGAAGCAGGCCGTGGCGGTGACAAAGATCCAGTTCAGCGCGGCAAACGTGTTGTGGATGTCGCCAGGCAAGAAGGCCGCGAGGGCCGGGACGGCGAGTCGGTACGGGAACGGCGCGCGCAGATCCTGCAGCGGGATCTCGCCGCGCACCCAGCGGGCCGTATCGAAATAGGCGAGCGAATCCTCGACGGTGCCGCCCCAGCGCCAGAGCATGATCGCAAGGGAAAGGAATGCAAAGCCGCCGATGACGAAGGGCCAGTTGAAGCGCCGGGGGATCCGGTAGATATTGCCCGAAAGTTGTTCCATGTGACGTAAATCGAATTGACAGTCGGACGAGGATAGCGAAATGTTGCAACTCCGTCCACCGCGACGGATCATGCGGCGCTCGCGCACGCGCACGGAATCGTGGATAATTCTGGCCATGAACGATACTACCCAACTCCCACCCCTGCCCGACCGCCTGTCCATCGACCCGAAGAGCCCGCACCACAATGCGGAAGTCTTCAAGCACCCGGTCGGCATCCGTTTCAACGGCAAGGACCGCACGGACGTCGAGGAATATTGCCTGAGCGAAGGCTGGATCAAGGTCGCCGCGGGCAAGACCCTGGACCGCAAGGGCCGTCCGATGCTGATCAAGCTGAAAGGTACGGTCGAGGCGTATTACGCTGTCTGATCATTCGTCGATAACGTGGACATGCAAAGGCCGCCGGGCGATCCGGCGGCCTTTTTCATTGGCGGTATCACACACCGCCGAGGTGATCGTACGGCACGTCCTACACGCCGATTTGCACACCTCCTATTCTGAACAGCGCCGCGTGTGTCCATGATGGCCGCATCGATGCATCGGAGGTGTAATCATGAGACATTATCAAGGCGCACTGATCGCCGGGCTGATTGCCATGTCCCTGGCGGCCTGCAGCTCGACGAACCTGAACGGCAGCGGTACTGGCAGCTCGGCGGAGACCGCCGCCGCAACGTCGCGCACGAACGGCAGCAACGGCGGCGGCGCCGACAACTCGATGGGCAATAACGCCGGCGCCGGGAACAGCGGTGCGGCGTCGAACGGCCGCTGAGCGCGTCCCGCTTTACGACTCGCCGAATTGCCCCAGCAGGCAATCCAACGCCTGCCGGTACGCGGCACGCAGCGCGTCCACCCGCGCCGCGTCTCCACGGGCGGCGACGAGCGCAAGCCCGCTGCCGTGCGCGTGGTCGACGAGGATGTCGCGCCACAGCAGGTGCGCCGGCGTCAGTGTCGCGAGCAACGCGGTCAGGCGGTCCGTGATCTCCCTGCTCGCGCCGGCAAAGGCCGCCGGCTCGGCAAAAATCGCGAGCGTCAGCTGCGGGTGTGCGGCGACGGCGTCGTGATAGCGCGTCAGCAGCATCCGTATCCCGTCGACGGGGCCGTCGGCCTCATCGACACCCCGCAGCACGCCGCCATACAGCCGGTCCGACAGCGCCCGCAGCAAGCCCGCGCGATCGGTCACGTGGTGATACAGGCTCATCGGCGTCACACCGAGCCGAGCCGCCAGCGAACGCATCGTCAACCCGGCATCGCCATCCTCGTCGAGCAAGGCCAGCGCCGCATCCAGGATGGCGTCGCGCGTGACGCCCTGTCCGCGCGCGGGACGGCCGCGAGGACGCGTCATGGCAACACGCGGTACGTGGATTGCACGAGGCCGGACGGGAAACTGCGGCTGGCGACGAGGGCCAGGTCGCGGTCGCCCGGCAGCTCGCCGAACAGCGGACGCCCCGCCCCGATCAGCACCGGCACGGTCGTGATGACCATGTCCTCGATGAGTCCCGCGCGCAGGAATGCCTGCACGACCTGGCCGCCATCGACGTAGACCCGGCGCGCACCGTCCTGCTCCAGTGCGCGCATCGCATCGAGCGGTGAAAGATCCGCAAAGCGCACCTTGCCGCGCAGCCGGTCGGGCACGGGCGTACCGGCCAGCTGGCGCGACAGCACGAGCACCGGCCGGTCGTACGGCCACGGATCGAACGTCGCGACCTTCTCGTAGCTGCCGCGGCCCATCACGATCGCGTCCTTGTCGGCGATGAAGTCGTTGTAGCCGTGGTCTTCGCGCGGGTCGTCGCGGGCAAGCAGCCAGCCGATGTCGCCGTCGGGGCGCGCGATGTAGCCATCAAGGCTGGTGGCGATGAATACGTGTCCGGTGGTCATATTGCCTCCTTATTTATACGCTGTATATTTTATACGGAGGCGCAAAAAAAGCGAGCCCGCAGGCTCGCTTTCCGATCACGACAAGAATCGATTAACGCTTGTCGATGGTCGGCACGTCGCGAACGGTCGAACCGACGAACAGCTGGCGCGGACGGCCGATCTTCTGTTCCGGGTCGGCGATCATCTCGTTCCACTGGGCGATCCAGCCGATGGTACGGGCCATCGCGAAGATACCGGTGAACAGCGAGACCGGGATGCCCAGGGCCGACTGCACGATGCCCGAGTAGAAGTCGACGTTCGGGTACAGCTTGCGCGACACGAAGTATTCGTCGTTCAGGGCGATCTTTTCCAGTTCCATCGCCAGCTTGAACAGCGGGTCGTCCTGCAGGCCCAGTTCGTTCAGCACTTCGTGGCAGGTTTCGCGCATCAGCTTGGCGCGCGGGTCGAAGTTCTTGTACACGCGGTGACCAAAGCCCATCAGCTTCACGCCCGAGTTCTTGTCCTTGACCTTCTCGATGAAGGCCGGGATGTTCTCGACGCTGCCGATTTCCTTCAGCATGTTCAGTGCGGCTTCGTTCGCGCCGCCGTGTGCCGGGCCCCACAGGCAGGCGATACCGGCTGCGATACATGCGAACGGGTTGGCGCCCGACGAACCGGCCAGACGGACGGTCGAGGTCGATGCGTTCTGCTCGTGGTCGGCGTGCAGGATCAGGATGCGGTCCAGGGCGCGGACGAGGACGTCGTTGACCTTGTACTCTTCGCACGGGTTACCGAACATCATGCGCATGAAGTTCGCGCTGTACGACAGGTCGTTGCGCGGGTACACGAACGGCTGGCCGATCGAGTATTTATAGGCCATGGCGACGAGGGTCGGCAGCTTGGCGATCAGGCGGATGGCCGAGATCTCGCGCTGCTTGGCGTCGTTGATGTCCAGCGAGTCGTGGTAGAACGACGCCAGCGCGCCGACGGTACCCACCAGCACCGACATCGGGTGCGCGTCGCGGCGGAAGCCACGGAAGAAGAATTGCATCTGCTCGTGGACCATCGTGTGCTTGGTCACGGTGCTGACGAATTTTTCCTTTTCTGCGGCGTTCGGCAGTTCGCCGTTCAGCAGCAGGTAGCAGGTCTCCAGGAAGTCGCAATTGACGGCCAGCTGCTCGATCGGGTAGCCGCGGTACAGCAGCTCGCCCTTGTCGCCATCGATGTAGGTGATGGCCGACTGGCAGGCGGCGGTCGACATGAAGCCAGGGTCATAGGTGAACTTGCCGGTCTGGCCGTACAGCTTGCGGATGTCGATGACGTCCGGGCCGATCGTGCCTTTGTAGATCGGCATGTCTACCGATGGGCTGCCGTCCGAGAACGACAGGGTGGCTTTGGTATCAGAGATGTTCATGGCACTTCCTTCTTTGGGAGGTGGGTCTACAAGACAAAATAAAACGAAATCTTCCGGTTTCGCTCAGGCTTGCCGCAGCCGCGCCACGAGGGCGCGGACGTGCGGGAGGTCGACCTCGCCTTCGGGCTCGGCGCGCCCCAGCAGCAGGTCCATCAGCGGGTTATCCGCCAGGTCCAGCAGACGGGTCAGCGCATCGACTTCCTCGTCCGTCAAGGTTTCTTCATGCGCATCCAGGAAGCGCGTGAGGATCAGGTCGTTCTCGAGCAGGCCGCGGCGGGCGCGCCAGCGCAGGCGGGCACGGTTGGCGGGGTCGGATTGATGCGTATTCACACTAGAGTCCGTTGTTGGGTCAACACTATACTCCGGCTGCCGGAAGCCGGCAGTACGGTAGTTTTACTGTTTCGGTTCGATGAGCCGGGTTTAGATCGCGCGGCGCACGAGCAATTCCTTGATCTTGCCGATGGCCTTGTTCGGGTTCAAACCCTTCGGGCACA
>CBIHQW010000037.1:0-29667 GCA_966212285.1 Massilia kyonggiensis | reverse complement strand
CCCGCCTTGGCCGGCGCCTGGGCGACGTCCATCACGCGGTACGGGCCGGTCTCCGCGCGCTTGTTGTCGCCGCTCGAGCTGTTGCTGGAACCGCCGATCGAATCGGAGATGCTGCCCGACGACGCGGAGCCCGCGCTGGAGGCGGACGACGCGAAGCTGTCGGCGTGGGCCGGCAGGACGCAGGCGGCGGCGGCCAGCGCGAGGGCGAGCGCGCGGGTGAAGGTCGTGTAGGTCATTGCGAAATCTTTCTTAAGCGTATCGGATAACGCAATGGTACAAGTGCCGCGCGCCGCTGAGAAGGCGAACGTGGCTTTGTTACAAACGACCCGCCGCCGCGGGATCAGTCGACTTCGGTGACGAACTGGTCGAGCGGACGGCGCACCTTCGGCAGGTTGACCAGCCAGTCCTGCTCGGCCTTGCGGTAGCCCAGCGGCAGCATGACGACGCTGCGCAGGTTCTGCTCGCGCAGTTTCAGGATGGCATCGACGGCGGCCGGGTCGAAGCCTTCCATCGGCGTCGCGTCGACTTCCTCGAACGCGGCCGCGATGACGGCGGCGCCGAAGCCGATATAGGCCTGGCGTGCGGCATGCTCGAAGTTCACCTGCGCGCCGCGGCCCGGATAGGTCGACAGCAGCTGCTGGCGGTACGCTTCCCAGCCTTCGTTGCGGAAGCCGCGCACTTCATTGGTCAGGTCGAACATGTGGTTGATGCGTTCCGGCGTGTAGTCGTCCCAGGCGGCGAACACGAGCAGGTGCGACGCATCCGTGACCTGTGCCTGGTTCCACGCCACTTCACGGATCTGCGCGCGCAGGCCCGGATTCTTGATGACCAGGATCTCGTACGGCTGCAGGCCGGACGAGGTCGGCGCGAGACGGGCGGCCTCGATGATGCGGTCGATCTTGTCCTGCGCGACCGGACGGGTCGGATCCATTGCCTTGGTGGCGTAGCGCCATTGCAGTTTATTCAGTAATTCCATGGGTGACCTTATGTAGGGTGGATAGGTCACATTGTATTTTTTCCTCGCAGTGCAATAAACTAGGCGATAAGCAAATGATTTGTTCGTGAAAGGTGAAGATGGCCCGCAAGTTCGATCACTTGTCGGATGTGGAGGTGTTGCTCAGCGTGATCGAACACGGGTCGTTCAGTGCCGCAGCGGTGGTGCTGTCGACCACGGCGTCGGTGCTGAGCCGTGCCATCTCCCGGCTGGAACATCGTCTGGGTGCCCAACTGCTCCGGCGCAGCACGCGCAGCCTGAGCCTGACCGACGCCGGCCGCCGCTACGCCGAGGAGGTGCGCGGTGCGTTCGCGCAGATCGAGCAGGCGGAACGCACGATCCGCAGCACGACGGTGCAACTGAGCGGCAAGGTGCGCATGAGCGTGCCCACCAGCTATGGCCGGCAACGCCTGCCCGCGCTGCTGGCGGCCTATGCACGCGCGTATCCGCTCGTCGAGCTCGAGGTGGACATCAGCAACCGCAACGTCGACCTGGTGGCGGAAGGGTTCGACCTGGCCATCCGTTCCGGCCCGATCCCGAGCAGCAGCATGGTGGCGCGTCCGCTCGAAGTGTCGCCCCTGTGCCTGGTCGCGGCGCCGGATTACCTGGAGGCGGCGGGACCGCTATCCGGCCTGGCCGACCTGGCGCGCCAGCGCTGCATCGCCTTCATCCGTCCGAGCACCGGCCGCGTGATTCCCTGGCATTTGCGCGACGACGGGCGCGACATCGACTGGGTGCCGCCGGCCGCCGTCACGGTGGCCACCGATGTCATGGGCGTCGTGTGGTTCGCCGAGGAGGGGATGGGCATCGCGTTGTGCCCGCGCATCTTTGCCGAAGAGAGCCTCGCTGCGGGCCGCCTGGTCGAGGTGTTGCCCGGCCTGGGCGGGCGCACGCGGACGTTTTCCCTGATCTATCCGACCCACCGCAGCCTGTCGGCCGCGTCGCGGGCACTGATCGACATGCTGGTGGCCGGACGTCAGGCGGGATAAAGCGCGCCGAGGATGCGGGGACCGGCGGCACCCGTGACGGCCGGCAGGTTGCCCGGCTGGCGGCGCAGGAAGCGGTAGCCGAGCCACGCGAAGGCGAGGGCTTCCACGCGGTTCGGCGCGACGCCCAGCGTGTCCGTCGAGGCAACGGGGATGTTGCCGCCGAGCGCGTCCGCGAGGTCGCGCAGCAGCACGCCGTTGTACGCGCCGCCGCCGCACACGTAGACGGCCTGGGCGTTCGCCTCCGCCTGGATGGCGCGGGCGATCGTCACGGCCGTCAACCGCGTCAGCGTCGCCTGCACGTCCGCCGGCGACACGCCCGGACGCTGCGCCAGCTTGGCATCGAGCCAGTCCGCGTGGAACAGGTCGCGGCCCGTGCTCTTGGGCGGCGGCTGGCGGAAATACGGTTCGTCGAGCAGCAGGTCGAGCAGGGACGCGTCGACGGTGCCCGTCGCGGCCCAGGCGCCGTCCTGGTCGTAGGCCTTGCCCTGGTGGCGCGCGATCCACAGATCCATCAGCACGTTGCCGGGGCCGGTGTCGTAGCCGGTCACGCGGCCGTCGCCGTGCAGCACGCTGATGTTGCCGATGCCGCCGATATTGACGACGACGCGCACCTGATTCCGCTTGCCGAAACGGGCTTCGTGGAACGCGGGGACGAGCGGGGCGCCCTGGCCGCCCGCGGCGACGTCGCGGCTGCGGAAGTCGGCGATGACGTCGATGCCGGCCAGTTCGGCCAGCAGCGCCGGATTGTTGGTCTGGCGCGTAAAACCCAGTTCGGGGCGGTGGCGGATCGTCTGGCCGTGCACGGCGACGGCGCGGACCGGGCCCGGCGCCGCCGCGGCCAGCGTCTTCACGCAGTCCGCGTAGCAGCGCGCCAGCGCGTTGGCGGCCAGCGCTTCCCGCTCCAGCTCATTGGCGCCGGCGGCCTGCAAGGCCATCAGTTCGGCGCGCAGGTCGGCCGGGAAGGGGGTGAAGGCGGCGTCCAGCGTGCGGATGCCGCGGCCGGAAAAGTCGGCCAGCACGCCGTCGACGCCGTCCAGGCTCGTGCCGGACATCAGCCCAATGTACAAAGTGGATGCCATGATCGAATCCTGAAAGCAAAACGCCTTGCACGCATGTCGACGTGCAAGGCGTTCGTTTAACGACGCTGAAGGATCAGCGCGCAGCCATCGCGTTACCGGCCGGCGACAGCAGCGAGAAGCGGTGCGACATCTCGGCGGCAGCCATCTTGAAGCGGGTCATTTCGCCCGGCGTCAGCGGCTGCTGCTGCAGGTTCTTCATTGCCATCGGGTCGGTGGCGCGGCCGCCGATGCGGAATTCGTAGTGCAGGTGCGGGCCCGTTGCCCAGCCCGTCGTGCCCACGTAGCCGATCACGTCGCCCTGCGACACTTTCTGGCCGCGGCGCAGGCCGCTGGCGAAGCGGCTCATGTGGCCGTACGCGGTGCTGTAGTTGGACCAGTGCTTGAGCACGACAAAGTTGCCGTAGCCGTTCTGGGTGCCGACGAATTCGACGACGCCGTCGCCCGATGCCTTGATCGGGGTGCCCAGCGGTGCGGCCATGTCGACGCCTTCGTGCTTCTTCCAGGTGCCGAACACCGGATGCACGCGCATCGAGAAGCCCGACGAGATGCGGTTGAACGCCACCGGCGACTTCAGGAATGCCTTCTTCAGCGACTTGCCGTCCAGGCTGTAGTAGCCGCCCTGGTGGGTAACGGGGTCTTCGTACCAGACGGACTGGTAAGCGACGCCGCGGTTGACGAATTCGCCGGCCAGGATGCGGCCCGTGCGCACCATCTCGCCATCCAGCCAGAAGGTTTCGTAGACAACATTAAAACGGTCGCCGCGCTTCAGGTCCGAGCGGAAGTCGATGCTCGTCGAGAACATCTCGATGATCTGGTTGACGACGGAATCGGGGATCTGGCTGCCGTCGACGGCATCGTCGGTGGCGGCGTACAGCGAGCTGTTGATGTTGCGCGAACGCATCTCGACACGGCGCTCGAGCTGGGCCGGCGCCGAGTTCGACACGAATTTGTCGCCCTTGCGGGTGATCGTGACGGTCTTGAACTGGTCCTTCTCGGCGATCGTCGCGTGCAGGGTCAGCAGCAGGCCGTTCTCGTCCGTCTCGGCCTGGATGCGCTTGCCGGTCTTGAGGGAGAGGATCGAGCGGGCGGTCTTGTCGCTGCGGACGAAGGCCTGGGCCTGCTGGTCTTCGATGCCGAGGCGGTTGAACACGGAGCCCAGCGAGTCGCCCGGACGGATGCGTTCTTCGTGGATGAATTGCTGCTGGTCTTGCTGGAGGGCTGCGATCTGGTCTGCCAGGTTCGGCAGCTGCAGGTCTTGCGCGACCGATTTGACCGGCATGTCCGAAGCGTCCGGTGCGATCGGAGCGACTGCGGTGGCGCCAAAAGCGCACAGTGCCAGGGCTGCAGTACCTCCGGCGACGATGCGGGTTTTGCGGCTCGTTTCAGCCAGGCCAAACCAGCGCTTGCCGGCGATTTTCTGTAATGGGTTCATGCAATCAGTTAAAATTTACCGCTTGAACAGCCCAAGACACCGTGATTTTTTGTCGTTGTTATTAGTGTTGTCGTTGAAACTTTTCGTGCGGCAAGATTGATGGGATCGCGAATTATATCAAAATACCGGGTCTTACAACCGCTTTAGTCCTTTTCCTACAAATTTTTTATGACTTCTCCAGAAATTTCTGGTAATGCAAAAATTGCAACGCCAGCGGCCGGTCCGGCTTCTCTCCCTCTGAGCGACGCCGTCCAGGAAGCCCTTGCCATCACCAGGCGCGGTGTGGACGAGCTGCTGATCGAGAGCGAATTTGCCCAGAAACTGGCCCGTTCCGAGCAGAGCGGCACCCCGCTGCGCATCAAGCTGGGCCTGGACCCGACGGCGCCCGACCTGCACCTTGGCCACACCGTGGTGCTGAACAAGCTGCGCCAGCTGCAGGACCTGGGCCACCAGGTGATCTTCCTGATCGGCGATTTCACGTCGATGATCGGCGACCCGTCGGGCCGCAACGCGACCCGTCCGCCGCTGACCCGCGAGCAGATCGAAGCGAACGCCACCACCTATTTCAAGCAGGCGTCGCTCGTGCTCGACCCGGCGCGCACGGAAATCCGCTACAACTCCGAATGGTGCGACGCTCTCGGTGCGCGCGGCATGATCCAGCTCGCCTCGCGTTACACCGTGGCCCGCATGATGGAGCGCGACGACTTTACCAAGCGCTACAAGAGTGGGACTCCGATCTCCGTCCATGAGTTCCTTTATCCGTTGATGCAGGGCTACGATTCCGTCGCTTTGAAATCGGATCTTGAGCTGGGTGGAACGGACCAGAAATTTAATCTGCTGGTCGGTCGTGAGCTGCAGAAAGATTATGGCCAGGAACCGCAGTGCATCCTGACGATGCCGCTGCTGGAAGGCCTGGACGGCGTCGAAAAGATGTCCAAGTCCAAGAACAACTACATCGGCATCACGGAACCGGCCAACACGATGTTCGGCAAGCTGATGAGCATCTCGGACGTCATGATGTGGAAGTACTACGAGCTGCTGTCGTTCCGCTCCCTGCAGGACCTGGCCGCGCTGAAGGCCGAAGTCGAGGGCGGCCGCAACCCGCGCGATGCGAAGGTGGCGCTGGCCCAGGAAATCGTCGCCCGCTTCCACTCGCAGCAGGCGGCCGAGGATGCGCTGGCCGACTTCGTCAACCGCTCGAAGGGCGGCATCCCGGACGACGTGCCGGAAGTGGCTGTCTCCGGCGCACCGCTGGGCCTGCCGCAGCTGCTGCGCCAGACGGCCTTGTGCGCCTCCAGCTCGGAAGCGATGCGCATGATCGACCAGGGCGGCGTGCGCATCGACGGCGCCGTCGTGTCCGACAAGGCCTTGCAGGTGCAGGCCGGCACGTTCGTGCTGCAGGTCGGCAAGCGCAAGTTCGCCCGCGTGACGCTCGCTGCATGATCGGCCTGCTGCAACGGGTCAGCGAAGCCAGCGTCACGGTCGACGGCGACGTCACGGGTGCCATCGGCCACGGCCTGATGGTGCTCGTGTGCGCGGAAAAGGGCGACACGGAGCGGGAGGCCGACGCGCTGCTCGCCAAGCTGCTGACCTACCGCGTGTTCTCCGACGACGCCGGCAAGATGAATCGCAGCGTGACGGACGTGGCGGGCGGCCTGCTGCTCGTGCCGCAGTTCACGCTGGCGGCGGACACCCGCTCCGGCACCCGCCCGTCGTTTTCGCCTGCCGCCGCGCCCGAGGACGGGCGCCGGCTGTTCGACCATGTCGTGCGCCAGGCGCGCGAGCGTCACGGTATCGTCGAAACCGGTCGTTTCGGTGCCGACATGAAGGTGGCGTTGATCAATGACGGACCAGTGACGTTCTGGCTGCGTGTTGATCCACCCCGTATCGCGAACTGAAACCGGAAACCGCGCGCCGCGGCGAGAGTCTGAGGCTAAAGGATGCAGGGAGAGAGAACATGAAAATCTGGAGCGATTCCTTTACCGAGGGCGACATGATTCCGCCCAGATGTGCGTTCGCCGAGATGGACCCCGGCAGCCACATCAAGCTGTCGACCAACCGCAGCCCGCACATCGCCTGGGACGACGTGCCGACCGGCACGCAGTCGCTGGTCCTGCTGGTGCACGACATCGACGTGCCGACGGACGGCACGGACGTGAACAAGGAGGGCCGGACGGTGCCCGATGCGCTGCCGCGCACGGATTTCTATCACTGGTCCCTCGTCGACATTCCCGTGTGCCTGAAATCCTTCGCCGAAGGCAAGTTTTCGGACATGGTCACGCCGGGCGGCAAGAGCGGGCCGCTGGTGCCGTTCACGATCAAGAACGGCACCGAACACCAGTTGCGCCACGGCATCAACGATTACACGGGCTGGTTCGCGAACGATCCCGACATGGCCGGCGAATACTACGGCTACGACGGCCCGTGCCCGCCGTGGAACGACGAGCGCGTGCATACCTACGTCTTTACGCTGTACGCCCTCGACATCCCGCGCCTGCCGCTGGAAGGCCGGTTCACCGGCAAGGAAGTGCGCCTGGCGATCACGGGGCATATCCTGGACGAAGCGAAGATCTTCGGCGTGTATTCGCTGAATCCGGACGTGACGGGCAACCTGATCGGCCAGCCATCCTGATTTTTTGACAAGCCAAGCCTTGAACGATCGCCCCGCGGTGCGGGGCGGCGCATCCGCATGACGACAACGAACGCATCCGCAGCACCCACCGACATCCTCCTGATCCGCCATGGCGAAACGGCCTGGAACGCCGAGCGCCGCCTGCAAGGCCACCTGGACATCCCACTGAACGACGAAGGCGAGCGCCAGGCCGCGCTGCTGGCCGGCGCGCTGGCGGATGAGCCCCTCGATCTTATCGTGGCGAGCGATTTGCGCCGGGCCGGCCAGACCGCCCAGGCCGTGGCCGACCGCCGTGGACTGACGGTCGCCATCGACCCGGCCCTGCGCGAGCGCGGCTATGGCGGCTTCGAAGGCTTGCTGTACAGCGAGATCGAGGAGCGTTTCCCGCGCGAATTCGCCGCCTGGCAGGCGCGCGACGTCGATGCGCAACTGCCGCCGGGCCGCAACGTGGGAGAGAGCTTCCGCACCTTCTTCGACCGCGCCACCGGCGCCATCCTCGCGCTGGCGGCGGACAATCCGGGCAGGACGATCGCGCTCGTCGCGCATGGCGGCGTGCTGGAGTGCGCCTACCGGCTGGCACGCGGCTTGCCGCTGGAGACGCCGCGCGACTTCAAGGTCTATAACGCCAGCATCAACCGTTTCCGCTTCGACCCGGCCGATCGCAGCCTCGTCCTGGGCAGCTGGGGCGAGGTCGACCACCTGCGTCCGGCCGTGCTCGACGAGCTTCCTTGATGGCATGCTGGCGGGCTTGGCAAGCCTTTTCTGGCGTGTGCGCAACAATCCCATAAAAAAATGTGCTGATAAATTGAGCAGCGCTTCGGGTAAAATAGCGAGTTCCCGTCGCTTCCCGTGAATTTTCTGCCGTGCAAATTGGTCCTTATACGCTGCGTAACAATGTCTTCGTCGCCCCGATGGCCGGGGTGACCGACCGTCCGTTCCGCCAGTTGTGCAAGAAGCTGGGGGCGGGCTACGCGGTGTCCGAGATGGCGGCGTCGAATCCGCGCCTGTGGGCCAGCGAGAAATCGTCGCGGCGCACGGACCATGCGGGGGAGATGGAGCCGAAAGCCGTGCAGATCGCCGGTGCCGACCCGCACGACCTGGCCGAATGCGCCAAATTCAACGTCGAGCGTGGCGCCCAGATCATCGACATCAATATGGGTTGCCCGGTCAAGAAGGTGTGCAACAACTGGTGCGGTTCGGCGCTGCTGCAGCACGAAGACCTCGTGCAGCGCATCCTGGATGCCGTCGTGAACGCCGTCGACGTGCCCGTCACCCTGAAATTCCGCACCGGCTGGGATCGCCAAAACAAGAACGCGCTGACGATCGCGCGCATGGCCGAGGAGGCCGGCATCGCGATGCTGACCCTGCACGGCCGCACCCGCGCCGACGGCTACAAGGGTGACGCCGAGTACGACACCATCGCCGCCGTCAAGGCCGCCGTGGGCATTCCCGTCGTGGCCAACGGCGACATCACGACGCCGGACAAGGCGAAGTTCGTGCTGGACTATACGGGCGCCGACGCGGTGATGATCGGCCGCGCCGCGCAGGGCCGTCCCTGGATCTGTCGCGAAATCGATTACTTCCTGCGCACGGGCGAGTATCTGCCGCCGCCGCTGGTCGACGAAGTGCGCGAACTGATGCACGAACACCTGCCGGCCCACTACGCCTTCTATGGCGAATACCTGGGCGTGCGCACGGCGCGCAAGCACATCGGCTGGTACGTCGAAGACCTGCCCGGCGGCGAAGAATTCCGCCAGCGCATGAACCGTTTGGAATCGACTGCTGAACAATTGTCTGCCGTCGATGAGTTTTTTAAATCACAACACCGGTATGGCGACCGGTTACAATACCGGCCCGCGCATCCTGACGATGACGCGATTGCCGCCTAAGTAATAGAAGAAAAATAACAAGAACGTCGGAGACAAACGCTGCCACAAGCAGCATTTAACCAGGATGAAGCTGTAGACATGAGCAAAGAAAGTATCCAGGAAGTCGTTCAAAAAAGCCTCGAAGACTATTTCAACGACCTGGGCGAGCAGAAACCGACGAACATCTACGACATGATGCTCCTGACCGTCGAAAAACCGATCCTGCAAGTGGTGATGACGCGGGCGGAGGGCAATCAGTCGCATGCCGCCCAGATGCTGGGCATTAATCGCAATACGTTACGCAAGAAGTTGCAGGAGCACGGGCTGCTGTAAGCGCCGGCGGAGGGGCCGGGGCGTGCAGGCGTGCGTCGGGCCCTTTGTCCGGCGTGCGCGAGCCCGTCCAGATTTTTTTCAACAGGCCACTCCCATGATCAAACAAGCACTCATCTCCGTTTCCGACAAAACCGGCGTCCTCGATTTCGCACGTGCGCTGTCCGCCCTCGGCGTGAACATCCTGTCCACCGGCGGCACCGCCAAACTGCTGCAGGACAATGGTGTGCCGGTGACCGAAGTCGCCGACTACACCGGCTTCCCGGAAATGCTCGATGGCCGCGTGAAGACGCTGCATCCGAAGGTCCACGGCGGCATCCTGGCCCGCCGCGACTTCCCGGAACACGTTGCCAAGCTGGAAGAGCACGGCATCCCGCAGATCGACATGGTGGTGGTCAACCTGTACCCGTTCCAGGCCACCGTCGCCAAGGAGCAATGCTCGCTGGAAGACGCGATCGAGAACATCGACATCGGCGGCCCGACCATGCTGCGCTCGGCGGCCAAGAACCACCGCGACGTCGTCGTCATCGTCGACCCGGCCGACTACGGTCCGGTGCTGGCCGAGATGAAAGGTACCGGCGAAGCGGCCGGCAGCGTCGGCTACGAGACGAAATTCCGCCTGGCCAAGAAAGTGTTCGCGCACACGGCGCAATACGACGCCGCCATCACGAACTACCTGACGAGCCTCGGCCCGGACAAGGAGCACACGAACCGTGCCGCCTACCCGCAGACGCTGAACCTGCACTTCGAAAAAGTCCAGGACATGCGCTACGGCGAAAACCCGCACCAGACGGCCGCGTTCTACCGCGACCTCGTGCCGGCCGCCGGCAGCCTGGCCAACTACCGCCAGCTGCAGGGCAAGGAACTGTCGTACAACAACATCGCCGATGCGGACGCGGCCTGGGAATGCGTCAAGTCGCTGGGCGGCTTCAACATGCCGGCCGGCTGCGTGATCATCAAGCACGCCAACCCGTGCGGCGTCGCGATCGGCGCCGACGCGCTGGACGCCTACCAGCGCGCCCTCAAAACGGACCCGACCTCGGCCTTCGGCGGCATCATCGCCTTCAACGTGCCGGTCGACGGCCCGGCGGCGGAAGCCATCGCCAAGCTGTTCGTGGAAGTCCTGATCGCCCCGGCGTTCACGGCGGAAGCGCTGCAGATCATGTCGGCGAAGCAGAACGTGCGCCTGCTGGAGATCGCGCTGGGCGACGGCCAGAACGTGTACGACGTCAAGCGCGTGGGCGGCGGCTTGCTCGTGCAATCGCCGGACGCGAAGAACGTCGGCATGGGCGACCTGCGCGTCGTGTCGAAAAAACAGCCGACCCCGCAACAGCTGCAGGACCTGATGTTCGCGTGGCGCGTGGCCAAGTACGTGAAATCGAACGCGATCGTGTTCTGCGCCGGCGGCATGACGCTGGGCGTGGGCGCCGGCCAGATGAGCCGCATCGACTCCGCGCGCATCGCCTCGATCAAGGCGCAGAACGCCGGCCTGTCGCTGGTGGGTTCGGCCGTGGCGTCGGATGCGTTCTTCCCGTTCCGTGACGGCCTCGACGTCGTCGTCGACGCGGGCGCGACCTGCGTCATCCACCCGGGCGGCTCGATGCGCGACCAGGAAGTGATCGATGCGGCGGATGAACGCGGCGTGGTCATGCTCTATACTGGTACGCGTCACTTCCGTCATTAATCGGTAGTGAAGGTCGTGGTGACAAAGTCGCCACGACCTGTGTTTTTGCACAGTATTTTTCCCACGAAACACCCGCGCCGGTATAACATTCGATAATGATTATTCTCGGCATCGACCCGGGCCTGCGTACGACAGGGTTCGGCGTCATTGAAAAGCAAGGCAACCGGTTGCGCTACATCGCGTCCGGCACCATCAAGACGGGTTCCGAAGGCGCATTGCCGCCGCGGCTGAAAGTCATCCTGACCGGCGTCAGCGAAATCGTCGCCACCTACCAGCCGGCCTGCGCGGCCATCGAAAAAGTCTTCGTCAACGTCAATCCGCAGTCGACCCTGCTGCTCGGCCAGGCGCGCGGCGCCGCGATCACGGCCCTCGTCGGCGCCGACCTCGACGTGGCGGAGTACACGCCCACGCAAGTAAAACAGGCCGTCGTCGGTACCGGTAAAGCCGTCAAGGCGCAGGTCCAGGACATGGTCGCGCGCCTGCTCAAGCTGCCGGGCCTGCCGGGCACGGATGCGGCCGATGCGCTCGGCATTGCCATCTGCCACGCCAACAGCCAGGATGCGCTGGCATTGATCGGCACGCTCGCGCCAAGCAATCCGAAAAAGCCGACGCTGCACATGAAGCGCGGCCGCCTCGTCTAATTATTGAAAGGTCACCATGATCGGTCGTCTCTCCGGAGTCCTGCTGGAAAAGAACCCGCCGCAAGTGCTCGTCGATTGCCAGGGCGTCGGCTATGAAGTCGACGTGCCGATGAGCACGTTCTACAACCTGCCGCACACGGGCGAAAAGGTCACGCTGTTCACGCACTACGTCGTGCGCGAGGATGCGCACCTGCTGTTCGGCTTCGGGTCGGCGAACGAGCGCGCCGTGTTCCGCCAGCTGATCAAGATCACCGGCGTCGGCGCGCGCACGGCGCTGTCCATCCTGTCCGGCATGACTGTGAACGACCTCGCCCAGGCCGTGACGTTGCAGGAAGCGGGGCGCCTGGTCAAGGTGCCGGGCATCGGCAAGAAGACGGCCGAGCGCCTGCTGCTGGAACTGAAGGGCAAGCTGGGGGCTGACATCGGCGTCGCGGCCGGCACGCCGCACGATGACGCGCAGGCAGACGTGCTCAATGCGCTGCTGGCTTTGGGGTATTCTGACAAGGAAGCCCTCATCGCCATCAAGAACATGCCGGCCGGGACCAGTGTGTCCGACGGCATCAAGCTGGCGTTGAAGGCGTTGTCCAAGGCGTAATTAAAGATGAGCATCCAGACCGACAATTTCACCGAGCAGCGCATCATCGATGCCGCGCCGGCCTCGCCCAACGAGGAGGCGATCGAGCGCGCGTTGCGCCCCAAGCATCTGGACGAATACGTCGGCCAGGAAAAGATCCGCGACCAGCTCGAAATCTTCATCCACGCGGCCCGGAAGCGCCGCGAAGCGCTCGACCACACGCTGCTGTTCGGCCCGCCGGGCCTCGGCAAGACGACGCTCGCGCACATCATCGCGCGCGAGATGGGCGTCAACTTGCGCCAGACCTCCGGCCCCGTGCTGGAGCGCCCCGGCGACCTGGCCGCGCTGCTCACGAACCTGGAAGCGAACGACGTCCTGTTCATCGACGAGATCCACCGCCTGTCGCCGGTCGTCGAGGAGATCCTGTACCCGGCGCTGGAAGACTACCAGATCGACATCATGATCGGCGAAGGCCCGGCCGCGCGTTCCGTGAAGCTCGACCTGCAGCCGTTCACGCTCGTCGGCGCCACCACGCGCGCGGGCATGCTGACGAATCCGCTGCGCGACCGTTTCGGCATCGTCGCCCGGCTGGAGTTCTACAACGTCGAGGAATTGACGAAGATCGTCGCGCGCAGCGCCGCGCTGCTGGAAGCGCCGATCGACGAGGAGGGCGCGCGCGAAGTCGCCAAGCGCGCCCGCGGCACGCCCCGTATCGCCAACCGCCTGCTGCGCCGCGTGCGCGATTATGCGGAAGTGAAGGGCAACGGCGAGATCACGCGGGAGATGGCCGACCGCGCGCTGCGCATGCTCGACGTCGACACGGTCGGCTTCGACGTGATGGACCGGAAACTGCTGGAAGCGGTGCTGTTCAAGTTCGCCGGCGGCCCGGTGGGCATCGGCAACCTGGCCGCCGCCATCGGCGAAGCGGCGGACACCATCGAGGACGTGCTGGAACCGTATTTGATCCAGCAGGGCTACCTGCAGCGCACGCCGCGCGGCCGCATCGCCACGCCGCTGGCGTACCGGCATTTCGGCGTCGCCGCGCCGCGCATCAGCCCGACCGGCGACCTGTGGGACAACCTCCCGCCCGCCTAGTGCATCTGTAATGAATGTCGTGAAAAAAGCGACGGCCTGATCAGGACAGCGCGTGCTCCTGGCGGTCGCGCTCGCGCATGGGGCGCTGGCGGCGGTCGGGGATGGCGGGGAAGACGAAGGCGAGGAACATCAGCACCGAGACCGCGAGCAGCAGGCCGCCGGCCAACAGCATGTCTTCCTGCGTGCGCGTCCACAACACGGCCAGGCTGGCGGCCATCGGCAGCATCAGCAGCAGGCCGCCCAGGATGCGCAGGATGACGGACCGGCGCATGCGCGGCGCCAGCAGGGCGATGTACAGGAAGCTGCCCGAGATGAGACTCATGCCGAACAGGCCCCCAAGCACCGGCCAGCCGGGCATGCCGCGGGTACCGACGTCGGACAGCACGAGCGGCAGCGCCATGGGGATGCCAATGCCGATCAGGAACGACAGGAGCCGCAGGAAGATCATGTGAATACCATCTATAGTGAATGAAACATTCACCAGATTAGCATAGCGGCACTGTCAATGGCGCGCAGGAAACGCAAATATTGTATTTACAAATGTCGCTATTCCTGGCGCAACCAGACCTGCGAACGTCCGAACATCGGCACGCCGATATAGCCCCGCACCTCGAGCTTCCTGCCGCCTTCGTGGACGCTCAGCTTGCTCTTGTAGACCTTGCCGTTCTTCGGGTCGAGGATCTCGCCGCCCGTGTACTCGTCGCCGTCCTTGCGCAGGCCCGAGACGATGGTCATGCCGACGATCGGCTGGTCCTTGCGTGCGCCCTGGCACAGCGTGCATTTCGGATTCTGGTCTTCTTCCGGTGTGCGGAACAGTTTTTCGATTTTCCCCTGCAGCTCGCCCTGGTTCTCCGTGATGCGGATCAGGGCGGACGGTTTGCCGGAGGCGTCGTCGATGGTTTTCCACAGCCCGACCGGCGAGGCATCCTGGGCCCAGGCGAGCGGGGCGGCCAGGGTGGCGGCAAGGGTGAGGATGGCGGCGTGGGCGAGAGGGCGCATGGGGTCTCCTGTTGGATTTATAAGGGCGTGCCTGGCCAGTGTAGCAAACTGCACGGTCGTTCGGTAAACGCCAACAGTGCCTCAGGAGCCGTTCCGCTGTGCTTTCAGGCCTGCGAGCGTCGACGTGGCTTCGGGCGGCACCGTCGCGCCGAGGCGGCTCAGGACGAATGGCGTCTTGTCCGGGCCCGTGCACGTGAAGGCGGGCGCGGCGGCGTCGTAGCGGCAGGTCATGACGACATCTTCCACCTGTGCGCCCTTCGGCAGGACTGGGCGCAGCAGCAGCGTGTCGCCGTCCAGCGTCGCGCGGACCGGAAAGCCGATGATGGGACGCGCGCTGCCGTCCATACCCGCGGCGGACGACGTCGAGCCGGCCATGAGGCCATCGCCGTCCGCCTGCAGGTACATGACGGTTTGCGCCGAGCTCCAGCTGCCGGCAATGTGGGCGGGGAGCGTGTCGGCCGCATGGGCGGCCAGGTGGCCTGCGCCGGCCAGCAACAACGGAATCAGGCGTTTCATGTGTCCTCTCGATGGATGAAGTCCGGACGAGTATAGCGAAGCGCCTGCGCCGTATTGGCTCACATTGTCACATCGGGCAGCAACAGCAGGAGGCCCGTGGGCCGACGAAGTCATTTTATTTTTAACAATGCGGCCGGTTCCGTAGGTACGCCTATGAACAGATAAGTGAAGTGTCGTTTTTTTTCGTTTTACAAAAAAATTTCCGTGCGGCACTAAAAAAAGTGCGCTAATGTTCCGATTCCCGTCGATTCTGCAAAGCAGAAAACTGGCGTCAGGCTACCTATGCGCAGCGGGTTTTCCATCGCGCGCTTCACTACATCGTATTGCGAGGAGTCTCCATGAAACACCCTCTCGGCCGAGCGCCAGGCACGGAAACCCGGGCGATACTCGCCCTCGCGGACGGCAGCATCTTTCCCGGACATGGCATCGGCGCAACCGGTCACACCACTGGCGAGGTCGTCTTCAACACCGCGATGACCGGCTACCAGGAAATCTTGACCGATCCCAGCTACATGCGCCAGATCGTCACGCTGACCTATCCGCACATCGGCAACGTCGGCGTCAATCCGGAAGACGGTGAATCGTCCATTTTTCCCGCGGCGCGGGTTCACGCCGCGGGCCTGGTCATCAAGGATCTGCCGCTGCTGTCATCGAATTTTCGCGCAACCCAGGCGCTCTCGGATTACCTGAAGGCCCAGGGCGTGGTCGCCATCGCCGGCATCGACACCCGCAAGCTCACGCGCATCCTGCGCAGCAAGGGGGCGCAGAACGGCGCCATCGCCGTCGGCTTGTCCGGCGAGGAAACGGTCGCGCTGGCCCGTGGCTTCGAAGGCCTGGGGGGCATGGACCTGGCCAAGGTCGCCAGTGTCCGTGAGCGCTACGAGTGGCGCGAAACGGAATGGCGCCTTGGCGCAGGTCATGGTGTCCAGGATGCGCCGCGCTTCCACGTGGTGGCGTACGACTTCGGCATCAAGGCCAACATCCTGCGCATGCTGGCCCAACGCGGCTGCCGCGTGACGGTGGTGCCGGCGCAAACCGGCGCAGCAGAGGTATTGGCGCTCGATCCGGACGGCGTGTTCCTGTCGAACGGCCCCGGCGATCCGGCCCCGTGCGACTATGCGATCGCCGCGTCGCGCGACATCATCGAGCGGGGCGTGCCGACCTTCGGCATCTGCCTCGGCCACCAGATCATGGCGCTCGCTTCGGGCGCGCAGACCGTCAAGATGAAGTTCGGCCACCACGGCGCCAATCACCCCGTGCAGGACCTGGCCAGCGGCCGGGTCATGATCACCTCCCAGAACCACGGTTTCGCGGTCGACGCGGCCACGCTGCCGTCCAATTGCCGGGTTACCCACGTGTCGCTGTTCGACGGCTCGTTACAAGGCTTCGAGCGTACCGACAGGCCGGCCTTCTGTTTCCAGGGCCACCCCGAGGCCTCGCCCGGTCCGCACGACCTGGGCGCCCTTTTCGACCGTTTCATCTCGCTGATGGAGGCACGCCATGCCTAAGCGCACTGATATCAAAAGCATCCTGATCATCGGCGCCGGTCCGATCGTGATCGGCCAGGCCTGCGAATTCGACTACTCGGGCGCCCAGGCCTGCAAGGCCTTGCGCGAGGAGGGCTACAAGGTCATCCTGGTCAACAGCAATCCCGCCACGATCATGACCGACCCGGACATGGCCGACGTCACGTACATCGAGCCGATCCAGTGGGAAGTCGTGGCGCGCATCATCGCCACCGAAAGACCGGATGCCGTCCTGCCCACGATGGGCGGCCAGACGGCGCTCAACTGCGCGCTCGACCTGCATCGCCACGGCGTGCTGGCCGAGCATGGCGTGGAACTGATTGGTGCGACGCCGGACGCCATCGACAAGGCCGAGGATCGCTCCCGGTTCAAGGAGGCGATGACGAAGATCGGCCTGGGCTCGGCCCGTTCGGGCGTGGCCCACGACATGGCCGAGGCCTGGGCCGAGCAGGCCAAGCTGGGCTTCCCCGTCATCATCCGCCCGTCGTTCACGATGGGAGGAAGCGGCGGCGGCATCGCGCACGACGCGCGTGAATTCAGCGCCATCTGCGCGCGCGGCCTGGAACTGTCGCCCACCTCCGAACTGCTGATCGAGGAATCGCTCGTCGGCTGGAAGGAATTCGAGATGGAGGTCGTCCGCGACAAGAAGGACAACTGCATCATCGTCTGCTCGATCGAGAACCTGGACCCGATGGGCGTGCACACGGGCGACTCGATCACCGTCGCGCCGGCGCAGACGCTGACGGACAAGGAATACCAGATCATGCGCAACGCGTCGCTCGCCGTGCTGCGCGAGATCGGCGTCGACACGGGCGGCTCGAACGTGCAGTTCGCGGTCAACCCGGCCGATGGCCGCATGATCGTCATCGAGATGAATCCGCGCGTGTCGCGTTCGTCGGCGCTCGCTTCCAAGGCCACCGGCTTTCCGATCGCCCGCGTGGCGGCCAAGCTGGCCGTCGGCTTCACGCTCGATGAACTGCGCAACGAGATCACCGGCGGCGCCACGCCGGCCTCGTTCGAACCGTCGATCGACTACGTCGTCACCAAGATTCCGCGCTTCGCTTTCGAAAAATTCCCCGGCGCCGACACAAGCCTGACCACACAGATGAAATCCGTGGGCGAAGTGATGGCGATGGGGCGTACCTTCCAGGAATCGTTCCAGAAGGCGTTGCGCGGCCTGGATATCGGTGTCGACGGGCTGCGGCGCAGGCAATCGTACACCGAGGTGATCGATGCGGAACTCGCGGCGCCCGGTCCGGAGCGAATCTGGTTCGTGGGCGATGCGTTCGCCCAGGGGTATTCGCTGGACGATGTGCATCGCCTGTCGCACATCGATCCGTGGTTCCTGGCGCAGATCCAGGACCTGGTCGAGGTCGAACTGTGGCTGGAGACCCAGCGCCTCGGCGCCCTGGACGAACCCATCCTGCGCAGGCTGAAGCAACAAGGTTTCTCGGATCGCCGCCTGGCGGCGCTGCTGAAGACCCACGAAGACGAGGTCCGGGCGCGCCGCCACCAGCTGGGCGTGCGCCCCGTGTACAAGCGCGTCGACACCTGCGCCGCCGAATTCGCCACCCGCACCGCGTACCTGTATTCGACCTACGACGACGAGTGCGAAGCCGAACCCACCGACAAGCGCAAGATCATGGTGCTGGGCGGCGGCCCGAACCGCATCGGCCAGGGCATCGAATTCGACTACTGCTGCGTCCATGCCGCCATGGCGCTGCGCGAAGACGGTTACGAGACCATCATGGTCAACTGCAATCCGGAGACCGTCTCGACCGACTACGATACGTCGGACCGCCTGTACTTCGAATCGCTCACCCTGGAAGACGTGCTGGAAATCGTTGCTCTGGAAAAGCCGGAAGGCGTGATCGTCCAGTACGGCGGGCAGACGCCGCTGAAGCTGGCACTGGCGCTGGAGGCCAACGGCGTGCCGATCATCGGCACGTCGCCCGACATGATCGACGCGGCCGAAGACCGCGAGCGCTTCCAGCAGCTGCTGAACAGGCTGGAACTGCGCCAGCCGCTGAACCGTACCGCGCGTACCGAGCATGAAGCCGTACGCATGGCGGAGGAAATCGGCTATCCGTTGGTGGTGCGCCCATCGTACGTGCTGGGCGGGCGCGCGATGGAGATCGTGCATGAACAGGCCGACCTCGAACGCTACATGCGCGAAGCCGTCAAGGTGTCGCATGATTCGCCGGTGTTGCTGGACCGCTTCCTGAACGACGCCATCGAGTGCGACGTCGACTGCGTCGCGGACGGCACCGACGTCGTGATCGGCGGCGTGATGGAACATATCGAGCAGGCGGGCATCCATTCGGGCGATTCGGCCTGTTCGCTGCCGCCGTATTCGCTGGCGCCGGAGACGATCGCGGAACTCAAGCGCCAGACCTCCCGCATGGCGCGTGGCCTGAACGTCGTCGGCCTGATGAACGTGCAGTTCGCGATCCAGCAGGTGAAGGTGGACGGCAGGCTGCGCGACCATGTCTACGTCCTGGAAGTGAACCCGCGCGCCTCGCGCACGGTGCCGTTCGTGTCGAAGGCGACGGGACTGCAGCTGGCCAAGATCGCGGCGCGCTGCATGGCGGGGCAGTCGCTGGCGAGTCAGGGCGTGACGGCAGAAGCCGTCCCGTCCCGCTTCTGCGTCAAGGAATCCGTGTTCCCGTTCGCGAAATTCCCAGGCGTCGATACTATCCTCGGCCCGGAAATGAAATCGACCGGCGAAGTGATGGGCGTGGGAGCCACGTTCGGTGAAGCGTTCCACAAGGCGCAACTGGCGGCCAACGTACGCCTGCCGCGCGCAGGCCGGGTCTTCATGCGCGTCAAGCGCGGCGACCAGGCGCGCGCCGTGGCGCTGGCCCGTCAGTTGCACGCGGCCGGTTTCACGCTGTGCGCCAGCCACGTCACCGCGACCGTGATCGCGGCGGCCGACATTCCCGTCGCGACCGTGGACGACGCCGAGGTGCTCGATCTGATGCACGCCCGCGAGATCGCCCTGGTCGTGTTGACCGTGGACGAGAAGCGCGCCGCCATCTACGCGTCGAGCGCGCTGCGCGTGGCCGCGCTGGCATGCGGTGCGCCGTGCTACACGACCATCGCCGGCGCCGAAGCGGCGCTGGAGGGAATCCGCCACATCGACAACTATGGCCTGTATTCCTTGCGTACGCTGCACGGCGCGACCCCCGCGACGCCGTCCGCGCGCGGCCGCCTGGCGCCGACCGAGGCCGACCTGGCGGCGGCCGCGGCAACGATTCCCGAGCGCCGCCGGCACGAGCGCAAGCACGAGGCGGGCGCCGGGCCGCTGAAGGTGTTCATCCGCCAGCCGTTCACCGAATCGGACGCGCGGCAGCAGCGCATGATCAGCGACATCATGCACCTGATCGACAGCGCCAACGGGGCACCGTATGCGTTCGAATACCTGACCGGCACGCAGGCCGAAAGCGCCCTCACGTTCAAGCACTCCTTCGAACGCGAGCACCACATGCCGTTCACGCCCCAGAACTTCCGCAACCACCGCCTGGGATTGCTGGACCACGCAGACGTGATGATCAACATCCGCGTCGGCATGAGCGAAAGCAGTGCCTTCGAACTGAGTTACCACATCTTCAAGGGACGGCGCACCCCGGTGCTGTTCCTGGTGTGGAAAGGGGCGCCGATCAAGACGACCCTGATCCGCGAACTCGAGGACCTGGTTGACGTGACGTACGTCGAATTCGACGAGGTGGAGGAGCTGCGCGCGGCAATCCACCAGTTTTTCAACAGCCGTCGCTTCGATGGCGTATCGTGCCGCGCGCTAAACGATTGAGAGCGCCGAGGAATGAAAAATGTTAAATGATATGAAGATTAGGACGCTCGTCGTGACGGCATTGAGCTTGCTCGTCGCGATGATGCTGGTGATTGGCGTCATGGGTTTGTACGGCGCGGACCGGTCGGTCGGCCTGGTCCGCCACGTGATCCTGGCGGACCAGAAAAGCGCGTACGACCAAAAGTCGATCCGCCTCGACATGGAGCTGGCGCGCAGCCAGATCCTCCAGGCCTTGCAGCATAACCCGACGCTGTCCTGGGCGCAGCTGCATGACCACGCGCTGACCGTGCATTTCACCCAGATCGATGCCCTGACGGGCGCCGCGACCGAAAAGTGGGCAAAGTACAGCGGGTCAATCGGCAATGGCGAGGAAAAGCGCCTGGCAGAGGAATGGTTCGCCAAGAGCGATCATCTGGGCGTCGCGCATATCAGGGCTGCGGCCGACGCGATCCGGGAGGGTGACTGGGACGGTGCGGAAGCCATCCTGATCAAGAAGATCAATCCATCGTACCGGGTCGGCGACGACGCCATGGCGGCGCTCACGCGCGCGTCGAAGGAGCGCGCGGCCGCCAACGAGGCGGACGTCGCCGACAGCCTGCGCCACACCGCGTATCTGGCGGGCGGCGTGCTGTTGCTGGCCGTGCTGGTCGGCGGCGCCGTGGGCGCGGCGATGATCCGCGGGATCTCGGCGCCGCTCGGTGAAGCGACCGCCATCGCGTCCCGCGTGGCCGCGGGCGACCTGACCGGACGGATCGAGGCGCGCGGCAGCAACGAAATCGGCACCTTGCTGGCGGCCCTGTCCAAGATGAAGGCCAACCTGGCCGGCATCGTGGCGGAAGTGCGCACCGGTACCCAGACCATTTCCAGCGCGTCCACCCAGATCGCGGCCGGCAACATGGACCTGTCGGAACGTACTTGCGGCCAGGCCAGTTCGCTGGAACAGACCGCCGCGTCGATGGAAGAGCTGACCGGCACCGTACGCCAGAATGCCGACAACGCGCGCCAGGCCAACCAGCTGGCGGTATCGGCGTCGGAGGTGGCGGTGCGCGGCGGCGGCCTCGTGGCGCAAGTGGTCGACACGATGGGTTCGATCAACGAGTCCTCGCGCAAGATCGTGGACATCATCGGCGTCATCGACGGGATCGCGTTCCAGACCAATATCCTCGCGCTGAACGCGGCGGTGGAGGCGGCCCGGGCCGGCGAGCAGGGCCGTGGCTTCGCCGTCGTCGCGTCCGAGGTGCGCAACCTGGCCCAGCGCTCGGCCGGCGCCGCGAAGGAAATCAAACAACTGATCGGCGATTCCGTAAGCAAGGTCGACAGCGGCGCGCGCCTGGTCGACGAGGCTGGTGTCACCATGAAAGAGATCGTCAGCGGCATCCAGCGCGTGACGGACATCATGGGCGAAATCACTCGGGCGAGCCAGGAACAGACTTCCGGGCTCGACCAGATCAACGTGGCGATCGGACAGATGGATTCGATCACGCAGCAGAACGTGGCCCTGGTCGAGGAAGCCACTGCCGCCGCCGCTTCGCTGCTGGACCAGGTCGGTGTGCTGAGCGGCATCGTGGACGTGTTCGTGCTGGACGGGGTGTCGGGCCAGCGGGAACTTCATCGGGCGTCCGCCGCGAGTCCGGGAACGAAGCCGGGCGCCCCGGTGCGCGCACTGTCTGCGCCCGCGCGGCGCGCGACCGGCGCGGCGAGCGCGGGTGCGCCGTCCGCCGTGAAGCGGACAACCGCGGTGGAGGACGAGGCGTGGGAGACGTTTTGATGGCGTAGGCGCCATCCGCGTTAAGCCACGTCCGGCAACAGCAGGAGGATGTCCGTCGGACCGACGTCGATGCCCATCTGCGAGAACAGCGTCGTGGCCTGGCCCCGGTGGTGCGTCTGGTGGTTGAACACGTGCAGCAGCACATCGCCCAGCCGCTTGGTGCTGGCGATGCCCCTCATCGAGGTCCACGTGAACGCGCCGTCCAGCTGGCCGGGCTGCACCTCGGCGCAGAAGGCAATGATGGCCGCGTCCAGCGTCGCGCGCAGCGCGTCCAGTTCGGGCAGCGTCGCGCACAGCCGGTGGTCCAGCGACGTGGGACGGGGCAGGTCGTCCAGGCACTGCAGCGATGCGAGTCCAGGCACGCCTGCGGCGATGCGCTTGAACCAGATGAGGTCCGCGATCACGAGGTGGTTGAGCGTCCCGAAGATCGACCCGAAGAACGCGCCCCGGTCCTCGTGCAGGCGCTCCGCCGGCAGCGCGGCGGCCGCGCCGTACAACCTCCGGTTCATCCATTGGTTGTACGCGGCCAGCTGGGGAAAGTGCGGCATCAGGCCGGCGGCAGCTTGGCGAACTGCTCGTTCAGCTTGGCCAGCGTGGCGCTGAAGTTGTCCAGGCGCTCGCGTTCCTGCGCCACGACGGCCGCCGGCGCGCGGGCGACGAAGCTTTCGCTGGACAGCTTGGCCGTCGCCTTGGCGATCTCGCCTTCGATGCGCGCGATTTCCTTCTTGAGGCGCTCGCGCTCGGCGGCGACGTCGATCTCCACCTTCAGCATCAGCTTCGTCGTGCCGACGATGGCGACGGCGGCCGGCGAATCCGGCAGCGCGTCGACGATCTGCACTTCCGACAGCTTGGCCAGCAGCGCGACGTACGGCGCGAAGCCTTGTGCGGCCGCGCGGTCGGCGTCGTTCGCCGGCTCGACGATCAGCGGCACGCGCACGGACGGCGACAGCTTCATTTCGCCGCGCAGGTTGCGGGTCGCGTCGGTGACCTTCTTGAACTGCTCCATCCAGCTTTCCGCATCCGCGTCGATCAGCGACTCGTCGGCGATCGGGTACGGCTGCAGCATGATGGTGTCGCCCGTTTTACCTGCCAGCGGCGCGACGGCCTGCCACAGCGCTTCCGTGACGAACGGGATGACCGGATGCGCGAGGCGCAGCACGACTTCCAGCACGCGCAGCAGCGTGTGGCGGGTGGCGCGCTGCTGCGCTTCCGTGCCCTGCTGGACCTGCACCTTCGCCAGTTCCAGGTACCAGTCGCAGTACTCGTCCCACACGAAGCTGTAGATGCTGTTCGCGATGTTGTCGAAGCGGTAGTCCTCGAAGCCCTTCGCCACGTCCAGTTCGACGCGGTTCAGGCGCGAGATGATCCAGCGGTCGGCCTGGGAATAGTCGGCGGCGTCCGGCTTGCCGCAGTCTTTACCCTCCGTGTTCATCAGCACGAAGCGGGTCGCGTTCCACAGCTTGTTGCAGAAGTTGCGGTAGCCTTCGCAGCGGCCCAGGTCGAAGTTGATGTTGCGGCCGAGGGAGGCGTAGCTCGCCATCGTGAAGCGTACGGCGTCCGTGCCGAATGCCGGGATCCCGTCCGGGAATTCCTTGCGCGTCGCCTTGGCGATCTTTTCCGCGGCCTTCGGATTCATCAGGCCCGTCGTGCGCTTGGTGACGAGCGACTCCACGTCGATGCCGTCGATCAGGTCGATCGGGTCGAGCGTGTTCCCCTTCGATTTCGACATCTTCTGGCCCGACGAATCGCGCACGAGGCCGTGCACGTACACGGTCTTGAACGGGACCTTGCCGGTGAAGTGCGCCGTCATCATGACCATGCGCGCGACCCAGAAGAAGATGATGTCGAAGCCGGTGACGAGCACGGAGGAGGGCAGGAACATGTCCATGTCCTTCGTCTGCTCCGGCCAGCCGACCGTCGAGAACGGTACGAGCGCGGACGAGAACCACGTGTCCAGCACGTCGTCGTCGCGTTTCAGTTCACCCGTGATGCCGGCAGCGGCGGCCTTCTGCTGCGCTTCTTCGTCGGTGCGGGCGACGACGACTTCGCCGTTCGGACCGTACCAGGCCGGGATGCGGTGGCCCCACCACAGCTGGCGCGAGATGCACCAGTCCTGGATGTTGTTCAGCCACTGGTTGTACGTGGTCGTCCAGTTCTCCGGGACGAACTTGATCTCGCCGCTCGCGACCTTGTCCAGCGCCACGTCGGTGATCGACTTGCCCGGATTGTGCGTGCCTTCCGGCGCCGGCTTGCTCATCGCGACGAACCACTGGTCCGTCAGCATCGGCTCGATGACGACGCCCGTGCGGTCGCCGCGCGGCACCTGCAGCTTGTGCGGTTTCACCTGTTCCAGCAGGCCTTGCGCTTCGAGGTCGGCGACGATCTTCTTGCGCGCTTGGAAGCGGTCCAGGCCGCGGTAGGCTTCCGGCGCGTCGTCGGTGATCTTCGCCTCGAGCGTCATGATGCTCGGCATCGGCAGGTTGTGGCGCTGGCCGACGGCGTAGTCGTTGAAGTCGTGCGCCGGCGTGATCTTCACGCAGCCCGTGCCGAACGCTTTATCCACGTAGGAATCGGCGATGACGGGGATCTCGCGGCCGACGAGCGGCAGCTTGAGCATCTTGCCGTGCAGGTGCGTGTAGCGCTCGTCGGTCGGGTCGACGGCGACGGCGACGTCGCCCAGCATCGTTTCCGGACGCGTCGTCGCGACGGTCAGGTGGCCGCTGCCGTCCGCCAGCGGGTACTGGATGTACCACATCGAACCGTCTTCTTCTTCCGACACCACTTCGAGGTCGGAGACGGCCGTGCCCAGCACCGGGTCCCAGTTGACGAGGCGCTTGCCGCGGTAGATCAGGCCCTGTTCGAACAGGCGCACGAACACTTCGGTCACGGTCTTCGAGCGCGGCTCGTCCATCGTGAAGTATTCGCGGTTCCAGTCGGCGGAGGCGCCCAGGCGGCGCATCTGGCCCGTGATCGTGCTACCCGATTTTTCCTTCCACTCCCACACCTTCTCGACGAAGGCTTCGCGGCCCAGGTCGTGGCGCGAGATCTTCTGCGCGTCGAGCTGGCGCTCCACGACGATCTGCGTCGCGATGCCGGCGTGGTCGGTACCCGGGATCCACGCCGTGTTGAAGCCACGCATACGGTAGTAGCGGGTCAGGCCATCCATGACGGTCTGGTTGAAGGCGTGCCCCATGTGCAGGGTGCCCGTCACGTTCGGCGGCGGCAGCTGGATGCTGAACGACGGCTTGCCGTCGTCCATCGACGCGGCGAAGTAACCGCGCTGTTCCCATTCCGTGCGCCAGAATTGTTCGATGTCGACTGGCTCGAAAGACTTGGCTAATTCCATGATGTGGCTATATAGGCTGGATTTGCGAAAACGACCATTATAGATGACGGAGCAGCGCCTGCGCCGTCAGAAGTTTTCCGGGATCTTGTGAAGCAGGCAGGATTGCCGGTATCCACCTGCGGCCAGCGGTTCGAGCACGGCCGCATACCCGCGCTGGCCCGCCCCCGTCAAACCGAGGTAAGTCATGTCGCGGAAAAAGAACGGCGCGATGCTGAGGTAACGGCCGCGAAACACGACCGGCGCCTTGCCGGCGCCTGCCTTCAGCGACACGTTGGCCTCGTCGCCATCCTGCGAGAACGGCGGGCAGGAAGAGATGGCAAACCGTTTGTCCGCCAGCTGACAGGGCAGGTATGCAAGTTCCGGGTCGCCGGAGGACGGCGTCCAGGACAGTGGTGCCGCCGTGCTGCCGTAGCGTGCCATCAGCACGCTACCGTCCATATAAGTGTTGTCGAAGCGCTTGCGCAGAACCCGTTCTGGCTTGCCGTCGTTGTTCAGGTCAAACACGCTTTGCTCGGCTCCGACCAGGTCGTCGGGCAGTGCATCGGCCCCCTCCGCCCATGCCGGAAACGCCAGATCCTTGCCGGACCCGGCATCGTTGAGAAAAACATCGGCATCGTCCGCCAGCGCCGCCTGCACAGCGTCGCACACAGGAGTTGTGCCCGACAGCCGTTCGATAGCGCCGGTCTGCGGCCTGGCGTTGCCCGGCGGTGGGTATTCCACGGTGTCGACCGCAAGTTGCGCCAGGTCCGGATAGGCCGTGCAGGATGCGTGCCGCGCCGCGCTCGCCGGCGCAGATTCGCACCGCCGGACCCGTGTACCGGCCGGGGTGCCCAGGTATTCCACGCGCTGGTCGGGATGCACGGGGTCGTCCCGGTAGCAATGGCCGGCGACCCAGCGGCGGGATTCGATCTTTCTGCCGTTGACCCAGACCGACATGAAGACTTCGGGATCGGCGCCGCACATGCCGTTAGGGGAAGCGCTGGATTCGCCGACCTTCACGCGGATGCGGTTCCCGGACGGGAACGTGCATTCCGCGGCCTCGCCTGCACGAATCTTCATGCGCTGGATCCGCTGCACCGTGCGTGCGCGCGTGAACGCGACGGTACGCGGCCTGCCGAGCCGCGTACGCGCTTCCCGGACATCGTTGCTGATCGTTGCCGATTCTGTTTCCTTGCCAACGTCGCTACCGTAAAAACAAGCGAATTGCACGGCGCGCGCCATCGCGTCCTCCTGCGCATGCGATGGCAGGCAGATCGGAACGCACAGCAGGGGCAGCGACAGGCGACGCAGGAAGGGATTCATGTCTTGGCAAGTGGTGGCGGAAGGACCATGGTAACGTGTTTTCCAAACAAAAAGGACGCCAGCAGTGGCGTCCTTTTCGTGCCGCAAAACGACGGATTATTTACCGCAGCCCAGCGCCTTGATGCGATCGTACGCCGCCTTGGCCTGCACGAGACCGTAGCCGTACTTGGTGTCGCGGCCAGCCGTGCCCAGGTCGAGCGCGCTGTTGTCCAGCGACGTGCGGATCTGGGTACCCGTGCAGGTCGGGAAGTAGCTCCACACCAGCGCGGCGACGGCCGACACGTGCGGCGTGGCCATCGACGTGCCGTCGAAGTAGGCGTAGTTCGATGCCTTCACGGCCACCGTCGCGCTCTGGCCCAGCTGGCCCTTCATCGCGGCGCCGTCCGTGTCGGATGCGGTCACCGAGGGGATCGTCGTCACGGTCGTGCCCAGCGTGCCGCCGAATGCGCCGGCCACGTTGTTGTACACGATGGCGCCCACGCCGCCGCTGTTCTGGCAGTTGGTGACCTTGGTCGCGAAGTCGACGGTGCCGCGCTGGATCAGGCAGACCTTGCCGGAGACGGACGAGTTGACCGCGTCGCCGATGCCGAAGTCGGCCAGCGGCGCCGTGGCGGTCTTGACGGGCGAGCCTTCCATCGCCGACGAGGCGTAGTTCGTCGAGCCGACCGTCAGCGCGGTGTCGACGCCGGTGCCCATCGGGACGGTCGACAGCACCGCCACGCCCGGACCGGCGATCTCGACGTCGCTGTTGTATTGCGAGAACGAGGCGACGACCTTGTTTTCGTCCACGGCCGCCACTGACATCACGCTGCCATAGCCCGCCGGGTAGGAGGTCGTGGCATTGCCGTCGTTGCCGGCCGCCGCGATCGACAGCACGCCCTTCGATTGCAGGCTGTCGAACGCGCGCTGTTCGGTCATGCTCTTGGCGCCGCCGCCCAGCGACATCGTGATGATGTTCGCGCCCGCCGCGCCGCACTTGTTGGCGGCATTGGCCAGGGTCGACGAGTAGGTCCACGCGCCATCCTTGCCGAACACTTTCACGATGTGCAGCTTCAGTTGCTTGTTCGGATTCACGCCGACGACGCCGAGACCGTTGTTGACGCCCGCGATGGTGCCGAACACGTGGGTGCCGTGGTGGGTTTCGTCGGTGTACCACCAGCCGGTGCCGGCATCGTATTCGCCGGTGACGTTCGCGCCGTTGTCCTTCAGGTCTTCATGGCTGAAATCGACGCCCGAGTCGATGATGCAGATCTTGCGGTTGCTCGTGTTCGCGTCCGACAGCTGGTCGGCCTGTACCTGCTTGATCCCGTACGGGACCAGCTGGCCGGCCGTGTACGGGACGCCGGTCGACGGCGTCGTCAGCGCGAACTGTTTGCGGATCACGTCTTCCTCGACGTACTCGACGTTCGGATTGCGCTGCAAGCCCTGCAGGGCGACCGTCGGCACTTCGATGGCCATCGCGTTCATGTTGAAGATTTCCTGCTTGACCGATCCCCTGGCGGCCGCGACGGCGGACTTGATGTTGGCCGCCGATCCCGGTTTGAAGGCGACGATCACGCGGGTCGTGTCGGGCGCGGCCGACACACTGCCCGAGAACGCGACGGCCAGTGCCGCCACGCACAGCCCAAGGGCCGGGACCATCTTCGATGCGCGAGTGTATTTCTGATTCATCGGTGTTTTCTCCGTCTAAGAAAATATCGTTATCGCGGCTGGCCTTGTGGGCCGCCGCTTATTGGTCGTACTTCTTTAACTACCGATACATCTTCGCTACCCGATTTGGGCAGCGAAAATCAGTTTATTTTGAGAAGTTATACATATGCAATCAGTTTTCAATCGTGCGCAACAGTTGTTGCGTAAGCGCAGAGATTGTGAATTTCTTTGACGAGATCGCTTGTCAACGTGCTATATTTTTGGCGCGCCGCAGGCGCCCATGCGACTGCGCGCCGCAACGGTCGCGTGCAACCTCACGCTGCGAGAACCATAACAATGAGCGCGTCCGTACCTCCCCGCCGGCTGATCCTCCTGGTCGACGACGACCCCCTCCTGCTCGACTACCTGAAAACCGTCCTGGACCACGCGGGCTATGACACCGTGGCGGCCGAGTCCGCCGCCGAGGCGCTGCAGCGCGTGGCCGAACGCGAAGCCGACATCGCGCTGGCCCTGCTGGACATCAGCATGCCCGGCATGTCCGGCCTCGACCTGGCGCGCCGCTTCAAGGACCACACGTCGGTCGCGTTCATGTTCCTGTCGTCGGTCGACGATGCCGAGACGGCGCGCCAGGCCGCCAGTCACGGCGCCGTCGGCTTCGTCGTGAAACCGGTCGACGCCGCGCGGCTGTTGCCCGCGTTCGAATCCGCGCTGGCCCGCGCCGACGAGATCCGCCAATTGCGCCGCACCGAAGCGAACCTGAACGCCGCGCTGGCGGCGGGCCGCGAGACGAGCCTCGCCGTGGGCCTGCTGATGGCGCGCTACCAGACGGACCGCAACACGGCGTTCGAAGTCCTGCGCGACCATGCGCGCTCGAGCCGGCGCAAGATCAACGAAGTGGCCGAGCAGCTCGTGTCGGCGGAGGAATTGCTGAACAGCCTGCACGGGGCGTTCGCGGCGCGATTGAAGGGAAAGTAGGTTTTGTGCCAGCTTGGTATCATGCCAAACTTTCTTTCATCATCTTCCAGGGACAAACACCATGAAAACCAGGGCAGCCATTGCATGGCAGGCAGGGAAACCGCTGACGATCGAAGAGGTCGAGCTCGAGGGCCCGAAGGCGGGCGAGGTGCTCGTCGAAGTCAAGGCGACGGGCATCTGCCATACCGACTACTACACGCTGTCCGGTGCCGACCCGGAAGGCATCTTCCCGGCCATCCTGGGTCATGAGGGCGCGGGCGTCGTCGTCGACGTGGGCCCGGGCGTGACGAGCCTGCGCAAGGACGACCACGTCATCCCGCTGTACACGCCGGAATGCCGCCAGTGCAAATTCTGCCTGTCGCAAAAGACGAACCTGTGCCAGGCCATCCGGTCGACGCAGGGCCGCGGCCTGATGCCGGATGCGACGTCGCGCTTCTCGCTGGACGGCAAGCCGATCTA
>CBIHQW010000036.1:0-29941 GCA_966212285.1 Massilia kyonggiensis | reverse complement strand
GTCCTGGCCGGCGCCGTCGTCGGCACGGCCGTGTACCTGATGCGCCGGCGCGAGCGTTGAGCGTCCTGTGAGGTGCGCCCGCGCGCACCATCATCCGCACCTTTTCATCCGCCTCACGGCAGCCGCAAGCCGCCGTGGGGCTCTTTGCGCTTGAGCAAATTCCTTTGAGCGAGCTCGTCCACACTGCATCGGTGTGCCCGCTCAATGAAAGGAAATCTCATGAACAAGCGCAAGATGTTGCTGGCGTCGTTCGGCGCCCTGTCCCTGGCTGTCGTCGTGCCCGCGGGTGCGGCCGGACCAGGCACGATGAGCCCGGCGGTTGCCGCGTCCCCGCAGTTCGACGCGGCGCTGCTGGCCCAGCTGGACGCGCGCCGCGCCGCGCGCGGGCTGGATGCGCGCTTCGGCTATGCGATCCTGGCCCGGCATCCCGGCACGCAGGGCACGCAGATCGCGCGCGTGGCCCACACGTACAAGGGCGTGCGCATCTTCGGCTTCGAATCCGTGCTCGTGCTGGATGCGAACGGCAAGATCCTGTCCGAATCCGATTCCGAACAGCGCGCCAATTTTGCCAAGGCCGACGCCGGGCCGGGCACGGATTTCAGCGTCGTGCCCGCGATCTCGTCGAAGGCCGCGATCGATGCGGCGCTCGCGTCGGTGGGGACGTCGGCGCGCCACGAGACGCCGCCCAGCGCGGAGTTGATCATCTGGCCCGCGATGCGCACGGAGCGCGTGCCCGGCGCGCGCGACAAGCAGGAGCAGGAGCTCAATGCGCTGGACGTGCAGGACGTCGTCGATCACTATGAACTGGCCTATCTCGTGCACACCCGCATGGTCGCCGGCGACAAGCCCGTGTACCACGACACCATCGTCAGCGCGCGCGACGGCGCCATCCTCGCCCAGTGGAACATGCTGCAGACCGTGGTGGGTGTGGGCCACAGCCAGTACAACGGCGACGTGCCCATCAACACAACCCTTGCCGATGGCAAGTACAGGATGATCGACGACGCCCGCGGCACGGGCGGCACGTTCGGCGCGATGGCGATCACGAACGCGAACCACGGCACGAGCGCGGGCAGCGTCTACGTCAACGATACGAACACGTGGGGCGACGGCAAGCAGTACGTGAACGGCGGCTCGACGACGAACGCGAACGGCCAGACGGCCGCCGTGAACGCGATGTGGGGCCTGATGAACACGTACGACACGATGAAGAACGTGTTCAACTGGCTGTCGCTGGACGGGCACAACACGTCCACGTACATCGCGGCGCACGTCAACACGGCGTACGACAACGCGTATTACAGCGACACGTGCCGCTGCATGTTCATCGGCGACGGCTCCTTCTTCAACAGCCTCGGCTCGATCGACGTGATCGGCCACGAGATGGGCCACGGCGTGACGGCCGCCACGTCGAACCTGACGTATTCCGGCGAGTCGGGCGGCCTGAACGAATCGTCGTCGGACATCAACGGCGAGGCCGTCGAAGCGTATGCGCGCGGGGGCGGGAAGGGCGACAGCATCCCGCTCACGGGCAACGACTGGGTGCTGGGCAAGGAAATCAGCAAGACGGGCACGCCATTGCGCTGGATGTACCGCCCGAGCAAGGACGGCAGCAGCCCCGATGCCTGGAACAGCTCGATCAAGCGCCTGGACGTGCACTACAGCAGTGGCCCGAACAACCGCATGTTCTACTTCCTCGCGCAAGGATCGAGCGCGGACAATGCCAGCGATTATTACAGCAAATACCTCGTCAAGACCCCGGCCGCGATGACGGGCATCGGCATCGACAAGGCGTACCGGATCTGGTTCAAGGCGAACACGACCATGTTCACGTCGAGCACCAATTACGCGGATGCCCGCGCCAAGATGATCGAAGCGGCCGGCCAGTTGTACGGCAAGAGTAGCAAGGAACTGATTGCCGTGAAGCGGGCGTATGCGGCCATCAACGTGGGTGCGGACGTGGACGAAGCAGGCGGGCAGTAAAGGCACACCTCGTCAGGCCGCTTCCAGGACGATGGCCGCGGCCTGGAAGTCGCCGGCGAGGTTGGGCTGTATCCCCTGTCCCATCCAGTAGGCGCCGCTCGCCCGTTGCGGGGTGCGCGGCGCCACGCCGCCTGCGATGGTGCGCAGCGCATACATCTTCCGTGGATCGAGTCCGCGCAACCGGATATGGGGCGCCGGATCACGCATGCCTCCGGAATGCAGAAAGGCGAAGAGGACGGCCTGGTTGCCGTCCTGTGCGACCGACAGGGTCGCCGACCGGGCCGAGCCGCCCTGCGGCGATATCAGCCGGTACAAGTCGCCCTGTTGGACGGTCAGGCGAATACGCTTGTACTCGGCAATGAGCCGCTTCGCTTCCGCGAAGTCGCGGGCATTCCAGTGGTTCAGGTTCGCGCCGATCCCGAGCGCGCCCTGCATGGACGACAGAAAACGGTATTCCAGCGACGTGGCGCGCTTGTTGACCCAGTTCGGCGAGTCGGTGACCCAGGCCATCATGATCGCCGGCGCATAGGCCTGGCTGAAGCCATCCTGGATCAGCAGCCGGTCGTACGGATCGGTATTGTCGGACACCCAGACCTCGTCGGTCAGGGCCATGATGCCGAGATCGACGCGGCCTCCGCCGCTGGCGCACGATTCGATCTCGACCTTCGGGTGGCGCCGGCGCAGCTCGCCGAGCAGCTTGTAGAGGTTGTCCACGTAGGTCACGTACAGGCGTTGCTGCTCCGCCGGCGGCACCTGCGGCCAGCCCGGTTCGGACCAGGCGCGATTATGGTCCCACTTGAGAAACGCGATGTCGTTCGAGGCGAGCAGCCTGTCCAATACCATCAGAAGGTGGTCGTACACGTCCTTGCGCGCCAGGTTGAGCACCAGCTGGTCGCGGGCTTCGGAGCGCGTGCGTCCCGGAAAATGGATGACCCAGTCCGGATGGGCCCGGTACAAATCGCTGTCCGGATTGACCATCTCCGGCTCGACCCACAGCCCGAACTCCATGCCCAGGCCGTTGACGCGTTTGATGAGCGGCGTCAGCCCGTTCGGAAATTTTTTGGTGTTGACGACCCAGTCGCCCAGGCCGGCCTTCGAACTGTTGTTGCGCGCGCCAAACCAGCCATCGTCGACGACGAAGCGCTCGATGCCGATGCCGGCGGCCTTCTCGGCCAGCGCCATTTGCCCCGCTTCGTCGACGGCGAACTCGGTCGCTTCCCACGAATTGTAGAGAACGGGACGCGGACGCAACGCCGGAGCACCCGGCAGGATCCGCGTGCGCTGGTAGCGATGGAACAGGCGCGACGCGCCGCCGAAACCTTCGCCGGAATATCCGGCATGGAACACGGGAGAGGCGAGGCGTTCGCCGGGCTTGAGCCGATAGGCGAAATCGAAGGGGTTGTAGCCGGCCGTCACGCGGACACCGCCAAGGGAGTCCATGTCGACACCGATGCGCCACGCGCCGCTCCAGCCCAGTGCGCCGAACCAGACGGGACCGGACTCCTCCTCGGTCATGGCCCGGCTCAGCGCAATCCATGGGTTGGCCTGGTGCGACGTCACGCCCTTGCGGCTCTCGATCACCGTCGCGCCGGGGCCGACCGGGCGGGTTTGCAGAGCGAATTCCCCGGCCCAGCGCCCGGTCAGGTAAGACAGGCGGTAATCGTCGTCGTAAGGCAGGTTGACGCTGGCCGCGGCCATCTGGTCGACCTGGATCCAGCCGTTCGTCCGGTTCTCGACGACGGCGCTGCGGGACAGGATGCCGGATGCGGCATCCATGGCATAGGCGAGCGTGACGTGCACGGCGCGGCTCACGTCCTTGAGCCTGACCACGATGCGTTCGCCGTCGAGCTGGTGGCCGACGTAGCGCAGGTCCAGGTCGCGCACGCCGTCGGGAAAGGTGACCTTGAGCGCCGGCTCCACCGTCAGGCCCGCGCCGAAGCCGGGATACTCGAACGGCGTGACGGTGATCGAGGTTTCGTTGCTGGAGTTTTCGGCGACCGGCACGGGCGCCGGCAGCCGATCGTCCGGGGACAGCGCGCTGCCCCAATACATGGTCTGCAGACGGCCATCCGGGTTGACGCCGAACGCATAGGTGACGGCGCCGCCGTCGAGGCGAAAGACGCGCGCCGCCTCGTCGATGGTGGGGCGCGCCCGGGCGGCGTTGCCCATGGTGAGCCCGGCAAGTCCGCCCAGCATGCCCATGCATACGGCGCGACGGCGCGTATCGATTGTCTTCATAGTCTCCTCAGCCAGCGTTTTTGTTCATATTATCGCAATGGCTGAGTAGGTGCCGAGCAGAAAACTTCAGGGCTGGAGCAACGGATACGGATTTACCGGCGTTCCCTTCCACCACTGCTTCTCGGGCGTCAGCTCGAACACGGCAAAATGCAGGTGCGGCGCGTTCGGATCGGCATTGCCCGTCGTGCCCACATACCCGATCAGGTCGCCGCGCTTGACCTGCGCGCCTTCCTGCAGGCCGTCCGCATAGCGGTCCAGGTGCGCATAGTAGTACGCATATTTTTCGGCCGGATCGAACTGGTAGACCGTCAGCCCGCCCGGCTTGCTCGTGAAGAGCTTCACGATCTTGCCGTCCGCCACCGCGACCACCTTCGTGCCCTTCGGCGCCATGATGTCCAGCGCTTCGTGGTGGCGTTCGTTGCCGCGCGGCTGGTCGTACGTGTCCGTGATCTTATTCAGCGGCATGCCCTCGACAGGCACCACCAGCTTGCCCGGCTGGGCGGAGGGTGCCGGCGCCGTGCCCGCTGCGGCGACCGGCGTGTCCGGGGCGACGGGGCGCAGCGGCAGGTCGAGTTCCGTCAGGTCGGGCATCACCTGCGGCGCGGGCGGCAGCTTGCCGTCGATGCCGCTGGCGGGCGGCGGCGGCGCGGGGAGGGCGCCCGTGTTCACGGCCACCGTGGGCGCCGCGGGATCATGGGGCATCTGGCGCAGCCAGACGAACAGGCCGCCGGCGCCCACCAGCACGCCGAGCAGGAAGGTCATCAACCATCTCATCGCCGTCTCCTTTGCTTCGGTTTAGTCCTGCAGCACCACCTCCGTGCCCGCCTGGACGAGGCCCGCCACTTCCGACGCGCTCCAGTTCGTCAGGCGGATGCAGCCGTGCGACTCGCTCTTGCCGACCGAGGCCGGCACCGGCGTGCCGTGGATGCCGTAGTGCGGCTTCGTCAGGTCGATCCACACGACGCCGACCGGATTGTTCGGGCCCGCCGCGACGGTCGTCTTCTTGTCGCCCGGCTTGGCGTCCCAGAACAGTTTCGGGTTGTAGTGGTACGTGGGATTGCGGTGCACGCCCTCGATCTTCCAGTTGCCGATCGGCAGCGGGTCGTGTTCGCTGCCGCTCGACACGGGATACTGGGCCAGCACGGCCCCGGCCGCGTCCTGCAGCTGCAGGATGCGCGCCTCCTTCGATACGACGACGCGCGCGGCCGGCATCAGCGCCGGCGTGCCGACGACGTTCGGCACGACGATCTGCTCGCCCGCGCGGCCCAGGTCCTTGCCGGGGTTGAGCTTTTCCAGCAGCGCCGGGCTGGCGTGGAACTTTTCGCCGAGGCCTTCCGCCGGCGTGGCGTAGCCGAGCGTGGGCAGCTTGGCCTTTTCCATCATGTCGTCCGGCACGGGGCGGAATGGGCCCGCGACGTCGGTGTCGGCCAGCGTGTACGTCAGGAGTGTCGGCGTTGGATCCGCGTTCAGCGCGTTCCAGGTGGCGTCGTCCAGCTTGCCCGTCGGGTTCAGGCCGCGTGCCTTCTGGAAGCCGGCCAGCGCCTGGCGCATGTTGGAACCGTAGGCGCCGTCGATTTCGCCGGGCGAGAAATGGGCGCGGTCGAGCAGCACCTGCGCGCGCAGCAGGCGTTCGAACTCGGCCGCCTGCGCGGCGGCAGGGTCGGTTTGCGCGGCCGGCTGCGCCTGCGGTTGCGCGGCGCCCGCCGGGCCGGCGAGGCCGGCCAGCAGGGCGATCAGAAGGGGAATGCGGGTCGTTTTCAACATGGTGTCCTGCCTGAAAATGCGTTGGCTTCAGGTTAGTGCCGCCCAAGACAGGACTCTGTGCGGGAACGAACCCAGCTTCGCCGGGGCGGCGGTACAATCCGCCGCATGACCACGTTGACCATCACCCTGCAGCCGTCCGGCTGGTCTTTCGACACCGATACCGAGACGACGGTGCTGCACGCCGCCGAGCGGGCCGGCATCGACCTGCCCAGCTCCTGCCGCAACGGCACGTGCCGCACGTGCATCTGCCGCCTCGCGGGCGGCAGCGTGCGCTATCTCGTGGAATGGCCGGGCTTGTCCCTCGACGAAAAGCGCGAGGGCTATATCCTGCCGTGCGTCGCGGTCGCGCAGGAGGACCTCGTGGTCGACCAGCGGCTTGCGAAAAAGATTTTTTCCGACTGAACCACGTCAGCGCGTGTCCGACAGGCCCAGCGACGATTCGATGGCGCGCAGTACGCGCGGCCACGAGCTCGACGTCGCCGCCACCTCGTCGTAATGGCTGGCACCCGGCAGGATCACGACCTCCGCGCTGTCGCCGGCCGCACGGGCGCGGGCCGCGAAATCGTGCGCCACGCGCGGGGGCGAGATCGTGTCCAGTTCGCCAGTGACAAGGATCGTGCGGCTGCCGTTCGGGATCAGGTCGCCCGCGTTCGTGTCGGAAAAGACATCCGGCCGCTCTGCGCTCGGCGTGCCGGCCAGCTCGACGATCTCACGGTCGCAACTGGTTTTCAGCAGGGCCGCTTCGCGCCTCAGGTCGGCCAGGCCGCCCAGGCTGACGACATGGCGCACGGGCACGACGTCCTTGCGGTACAGCGGGCTCGTCGCGAGAATGCGGGGCCGTGCCGCCAGCCACTGCACGAGCTGGCCGCCGGCCGAGTGCCCGACGGCCACGAGGCGGCCGAGGTCGAGCGGACGCGCCGTCGCCGTGCGCGCGAGGAGGTCGAGGGCCGCGTTCATGTCCTGGTAGGTGCCGGGGTAGCCGCCGCCGGCCTCGTCGACGCGGCGGTATTCGACGTTCCATACGGCGATGCCGCGCGCGGCCAGCGCCCCCGCCATGTTGCGCAGCTGCGTGATGCCGCCGAACGCCTTCGTCCAGCAGCCGCCGTGCACGAGCACGGCCACGGGGAACGGTCCCGTGCCGGACGGCAGGAACAGTTCGGCGTACTGCGACGGCGCGGTGCCGTAGCGCAGGGTGGCGGTGGGTGCGGGGCCGGACAGGGCCAGGTAGTCGTCCAGCGTCATCGGGGCGGCGTACGCGATAGAGGTCATGGCGAGAGTGAGCGCGAGGGCGGCGAGGCGTGTCATGTTCTCGACTATACCAGCCGCACGATTGAAAACCCGCCGCGATCTTCCATGCTAGGCTCCACACAACGTCAACCGCCAACCATAGGAGATCATCATGACCCAATCGAAATCCACCGGTAGCCAGAACAAGCAGTCGGGCAACCAGTCCGAGGAAGACGTCCAGAAGCAGAAGGCGGGCGTCAAGGAGAAAAGCAGCCACGACCACATGTCGACCGTAAAGGCAGGCAAGGGCAAGGGCGCGGGCGGCGGCGCCAAGCAGAAAGAAGGCCGCTGAGCCCAGGCGCCGGAGAAAACCGATGAGTTTGCCGAATCAGACTCAAAAGCAGGCCCAGGAACACGCACATTCCACGCCGGATCCCACGACGCCCGATCCGGAGCTGCCGCCGCCGCAGCCGAGTCCGGATCCGGACGACGTGCCGGCGCCCGCGCGCGCACCGGTGAAGGAGCCGGACGCGCCGGAACCGCCCGTCAAGGCGGAGTGAGGAAGTCGAGGGAAGAGGATGGGGCGGACCGTCGTGTCGCCCCATCCTTTGTCACGAGATCAGGCCCGAGGTTCAGGCCTTGTTTGGCGTGGATTGCTGGTTGCCGGCCTGGCCGGCGCCCTGCTTGTTCCCCTCTGTGTTGCCGCGCTTGGGGATGTCGCGGATCATCTCGTCCGTTTCGTGCTGGCCGGGCGAGCGTTCGCCGCTGCCGATGTCCGCTTCGTGCATGTTGGGCGGGGCGTCGGCGCCCGGATCCGGTTTCGGGATGTCGGTTCTCATGGTGTGCTCCGTTGCGTTGTCGTGTTGGCGCGATACTAACAGTCCGAGTCGCGTCCCGGCGCGCAATAGGATCGCCGCTTGTGTACGCTGGCGCACATATGTCTTTCAGGAACTTTTTGATAATAGGCCTGTGGCCAACGACTTTCGGAGGAGAGAAGCATGAGCACCACCCTGTACAACAAGATTCCGCTGGGCCGTGGCCCGTTGCTGGGCTCGCACAAGATGCATGCGGCCGTGGCGCTGGGGGTCCTGGCGGGGGCCGGCCTCGTGTGGGCCGCCGTGCGGGCGTTGCGTTGACGGCCAGACAGGTTGCCGAGAGGGCCCGCCGCCGTTACCATGGCGGGCTTGTTCTCTTGGAAAGTGGTAATGAAGAATCTTAAACTGACGGGCGACGAATACGATGCGCTCGAATTCATCCGGCGCGGTGCGAAGACCGACCGCGTCAATGCCTGCGTCGGGCGCAATGCAAAGCGCCTGTCGGGCCTGAAACTGATCCAGTACGGGAAGAACGGGAGCCTGGCGCTGACGCCGCAGGGCACGGAACTGCTGTTCCTGCGCCGCTGCGTACAGGCGCTGCGCGCGCTCGAGGCGGACCCGGCGGCGAGTGTGGATGACGACGTCGTCCAGTTCCTCAGCCGCAAGTCGCACATTGCGGCGCGGGCCGAGGGCGGGTTCGAATTGACGGCGCGGGGACGCGAATCCTTGGCCGACATCGCATCACAGCAGAATTAATTCGTGCGGCGGCGGTTCGGGTACACCAGCGCCCGCACCGCGATTTCCGCAGGCACGCCCATCGCCGCGAGGAATTCCGCGGCGCGCTGCAGCCCCAGCGTGGGAACGGACGCGACGGCCTGGTTGACGAGGTCGCGCGTGCGCATGTCGGTGCGCGGCCTGCGTTCCGCCAGGGTGGCCGTGGCGGTATCGATATTCAGTTCAGTCATCATCAATGCTCGGTGAGTGTATTGCTAAAGAGTCACGGAGTATTGTATGAGAACGATATTGATTAAGCCACAGGAAATTGCACGAAATATCGCACTTGTAATCTAAAGTTAAAGCGGATTCGAGGTTTCCTCACGCGACGGCCGTTTGCGGCTCGTCTTCGGGGGCCGTCAGGCCGCGGCGCTGACGCAGTAATTGCTCGAATTCATGGGCCGGGAGCGGCTTCGAGAAATAGTATCCCTGCATTTCGTCGCAGCCCTGGTGGCGCAGGTAATCCAGCTGTTCGGCCGTTTCCACGCCTTCGGCGATGACGGACAGGCGCAGGTTGTGCGCCAGCGCGATGATCGAGGCGACGATTGCGGCGTCGTTGGCGTCGTGCGTGATGTCGTTGACGAACGAGCGGTCGATCTTCAGCACGTCGATGGGGAAGCGCGACAGGTACGAGAAGCTGGAGTACCCCGTGCCGAAATCGTCGATCGACAGGTTCACGCCCAGCGATTTCATGCGGTGCAACAGCTCCACGGCCGGCGTGACGTCGCTCATGAACAGGCTTTCCGTCAGTTCCAGTTCCAGGCAGGACGGATCCAGGCCTGTATCGTTCAGCACGGCCTCGATTCCCGGCAACAGGTCAGCGGCGCTGAACTGGCGTGCCGACAGGTTCACGGCCACGCGCAGCTTGCCCAGGCCGGCATCCTGCCAGGCCTTGTTCTGGGCGCATGCCGTGCGCATCACCCAGGCGCCGATCGGCACGATCAGGCCCGTGTCCTCGGCGATGCTGACGAAGCGCGACGGCGGCACCATGCCCAGTTCCGGATGCTTCCAGCGGATCAGCGCTTCCATGCCGACGATGCGGCCGGTCTGCAGATCGACCTGCGGCTGGTAGTGCAGCACGAATTCGTTGCGTTCGAGGGCGTTGCGCAGCGCGCTTTCGATGCGCACGCGTTCCAGCGATTCCTCGTTCATGGCCGGCGTGTAGAACTGGAAGTTGTTGCGTCCCAGTTTCTTGGCGCGGTACATCGCGATGTCCGCGTGCTCGATCAGGTTCTCGGACGGCGTGCCGTCGCTCGGGAAGGCAGCGACGCCGATGCTGCAGGTGACGAAGAATTCCTTGGTGCCCAGCATGACGGGCTGCGCGACGGAATCCATCACGCGTTGCACGATGTCCGGCGTGAGCGGCTGGTCGTGGTGCTCGGACAGGATCACGACGAATTCGTCGCCGGACAGGCGGGCGACGGTATCCGTGTCGCGCAGCGACGAGCGCAGGCGCGCCGCGACCGTCATCAGCAGGACGTCGCCGGCCTTGTGGCCCATGCTGTCGTTGACGTACTTGAAGCGGTCCAGGTCGATCAGCATCACCCAGACCTGGTGGCCGCTGCGGGTGGCGTAGGCGACGGCCTGGCCCAGGCGGTCCTGCAGCAGCGAGCGGTTGGGCAGGCCCGTCAGCACGTCGTGCTGGGCCACGTGGTGCACGCGCTGCTCGGTAACCTTGCGCGCCGTGATGTCGCTGCCGGTGCCGCGGTAGCCGGTGAAGCGGCCGGTCTCGTCGAACGTGGGCTGGCCGTTGATGCAGAACCAGCGCTCATCGCCATTGTCGTCGACGACGCGGTATTCGAGGTTGCGGAAGGGTTCGTGCGCTTCCAGGGTGGCGATGTGGTCGCGGCCCAGTTCAGTGTCCGTCAGCGCGGGCACGTGATCCCAGCGGCGGCGGCCCAGCACGCGCTCGGTGGCGATGCCGGATTTTTCCGTGAAGTCGCCGGTGACGTGCGTGAAACGGAATTCCTCGTCCTGTTCCCAGTACCAGTCGGACGACATGGCGACCAGCTGGCGGAAGCGCTGCTCGCTTTCCTGCAGGGCCTTCTCGGTGCGCTTGCGGGCGAGGACGTCGTCGATCAGGCGCTGGTTCGTCAGTTTCAGGTCGGCAGTGCGCTCGCGCACCAGTTCCTGCACCTTGCGCGCGCGCTCGCCGGCCGCCTGCACGAAGGCGCACAGGAGCAGGGTCGACAGCACGCCGCCGGCCAGCAGCAGGGTCGAGCCGAGATGGTCGGCCAGCCACAGGCTGGGCGCGGCGATGGCTTCCACGGACCATGACTGGCCGCCGACGGTGAACGTCGTCAGGGAGCGTCCCGTGTACCCGGCCGACAGCAGTTGCATGGGGGCCTCGGCGGCGACGTCGTCGCGGCTCGCGTAGACCAGGTGCGCCGGATCGGCGCGGCCGCCTGCGTAGAAACGGAGCTGGATGCTGTGGTCGTCGAGCAGGCCGGCGCGGGCGAGCGCCGCCTTGACGAGGGTCGGCACGTAGATCACGGCGGCCGTATCGCCCAGCAGCTTGCCGCCCTGGGCGTAGACGGGCATCAGCACTTCGAAGCTGGGCGCGCCGGGGGCCTGGGCAATGCGCAGCAGGCCCGTGACCGCGGCGCGGCCGCTGGCCTGGGCGCGCGCGAGGGCTTCGCTGACCTGGCGGTATTCGCTGACGTTCAGGCCGAGGGCTGCCTCGTTGCCCTGCATCGGTTCGAGATAGTCGACGACGTTGTAGCGCGGGCGCTTCGGTGCCGTCACCCGTTTGCCGTCCTGCATCTCGCGCAGGACGAGGTCCGGCTGGAACTGGCGCAGCTCGGCCTCGACGGCGGCGCGCTCGCTGTCCTCCACGACGCGGTGGAAATTGAAGGCGCGGATGTACGGATTGCGCTGCAGCAGCGGCGTCGTGAAATCGTGGAATTGCGCGCGGGTGACCGGCTGGACGGTCGTGAACAGCTGGTTGGTGACGTTCAGGACTTCGACGGCATCGTCCATGCCCTGGCGCAGGGCGGCCACGCGCACGCCGGTCCCCTGTTCGAAGGCCAGCGCCTTGTTGTCGTATTCGAGACGGCTGACGGCGACCGTCAGCACCGCGGTTGCGGCCAGGCCGCCGGCCAGCGTGAGGCCTGCTGCGAGCGTGAGCGAAAACGGCAGTCGGCGACGCGACATCCAGTGATCCCTATGCATGAAAGATGAGTGCTTGCCCAAAGGCATGAAGAGGCGTCAGTTTGTCACAGAAACTCTAGTTTCCGCAAACAAATTGTCACAGGCGGGACCGTGGAGCGCCAAGGTGTGGTAGGGCCAAAACAGATCGCGATGCGATCCGGACAAGGATGAATCGAATGGCTAGCCGATTCAATAATCCCAGGCCGAACCCGCGCCGGCGCCGCAGTGCCGCCAGGCGGCGCAGGGCGGTATCTCCGGGGGCGTGCAAGGCGTACACGATGCGGTTGTTGCCCGCGACCTTGTCGAACCAGCAGGTCCGGCCGGCGAACACGGTCTCCAGCGCGTCCATCACGTCCGGGTAGCGCGGATCGTACGTGAAGACGTTGGCGACGAGCACGCCGCCGGGCTGGAGCGCCCGCCGGCAGTCCATATAAAAGGGCGCATCGGCGAGCCGCGGCGGCAGCCCGCGCGCGTCGAAGCCATCGACCAACAGTACATCGGCCGAGCCGGGGTGCGCGGCCAGCCAGTCGGCCGCATCGGCCTGGACGATCGTGAAGCGCTCGCCGTCGGGCGGCACGTGGAAGGCGTCGCGCAGGGCGATCACGTCGGTGCGCAGTTCGATGACGGTGATGTGCGCGTCGGGAAAATGGCGGTGGCAGAACTTGGCCAGCGAGCCGCCGCCGAGCCCGACCATCACGATGCGGCGCGGCGCGGGCACGAACAGGACGAACCCCATCATCGCGCGCAGATAGGCCAGCACGAGGGCGTCCGGCCGGGCCAGCAGCATCTCGCTCTGGATGTCGCCCGGGACGAATTCGAGCGTCCGGCGGCCCCGGCGCGTACGCACGAGCGGCGGGGTGGGAGGGTCGTGAGGCATCCGCCAAGTATAGGCGAACTTGTTGCGGTCGATAGGTTTCTGATAAGCTGGCCGTTGCAGCCCACGCGGAGACCTCATGTTCCTGGACCACCCGACCATTACCGCCACCAACAGCCAGACCGAACCGGACCGCATCGAGCGCCTGGATCGCGTCTACGGATATGCGATGGCGCTGGCGGACGTGGACGGCAACCCGGGTTTCGTCGAGAAGCTGACCCAGATCCACGACCACAAGGGGACCCTGATCGTGTTCTGGCACGAGCCGCCCACCGAGGCCGAGCGGGACTACTGGACGCGCGCCTGGTCCAGCCGCGTCGGCGATGGCACGACCGCGGTCGTGCACGAATTCTGAGGCGCCGATGGATGCCACCACGATGGTCCTGGCACTGGCACTCGGCAACCTGGCCTTGTGCGCCACCCTGTTTTTCTTCGAACAATCCGGCCATGCCGGCCGACCGGCCGTCCCGACGTGGGGCTGGTCGCGCCTGTACCAGGGCGCAGGCTGGCTGCTGCTGGCGATCGGCGCGGCGGGTGTCGTGCCGGAAGGGCTTGCGCTGCCCATCGCCTACGTCCTCGTGTTCGCCGGCGTGGCCTGGGAATCCGGCGCCGCGTGGGAACGCGCGGGCCGGCTGCGCTGGCGCCGCGCCACCATCCCCGCGCTGGGGCTGGCCGCCGCCGCCTTCCTGCTGTGCTGGCTGATCGACCCGATCGGCCTGCGTGCCGTGGCCGCGTCGCTGGTCCTCGGCGGCTTTTATCTGTCGCTGGCGGCGGCGCTGGCGCGCGGCTGGGCGCTTGCTTCGATGCTGCAGCGCTTCCTGGCGCTGGCGACGACCGTGCTGGCCCTGATCGTGGGCGCGCGCGGCGCGCTCGTGCTGCTGGCGCCGGCTGGATGGGGCTGGATGACGAGCGACATCCTGCGCCAGCTGCACTCGGGCGCACTGTATTTGCTGGCCCTTGTCGGCGGCTTCGGCTGGCTGCTGCTGGGCCGCGAGCGCGAACAGGCCGAGCTGGCGCGCCTGGAAGTCATCGACCCGCTCACCGACGTGCCGAACCGGCGCGGCTTCTTCCAGGCGCTGGCCCCGTGGATGGCGCTCGCGCGCCGTCCGGGCCAGCCGACCGCCCTCGTCGTGTTCGACCTCGACCAGTTTAAACGCATCAATGACAGCTACGGCCACCCGGCCGGCGACGTCGTGCTCGCGCACCTGATCGATACGTGCAAGCGCCAGCTGCGCGACAGCGACCTGCTGGGCCGCCTGGTGGGCGTGGAGTTCGCGATCCTGCTGCCGCGCACCAACCTGGATGACGCCACCATGGTTGCCGGGCGGATGCGCGCCGCGATCGAAGCGGAGCGCGTCAAGACGGAGCGCGCGATGATTTCCCTGACGGCCAGCTTCGGCGTCACGACGATCCGCCCGGACGACAGCACCGTCACGCTGCTGGCGCGGGCCGACGAAGCCTTGCGTGTGGCCAAGAAAGCGGGGCGCAACCGGGTTGAAGTGGCGGCGTCCGTCCTCGCGCCGGTGGAAGAGGAATGAACGCCCCCGCGCAGGGGCGCGTACAAACCGCCGTGTCCGCCATGGCGCCTCGTGCGCGCATGGCTTATGATGATGCGGTCAGCGATGCTCCTGTCATCGATCCGTCATCCAGCCCCGCTATCGTGGCGCCGTTTTCGACTTCGGAGTCTGCATGAGCACCACACCGCCCATCCACGCCGCACTCGTCCTTGGCTCGGACAGTTTCCGCCTGCTCGTCGGCACCGTCGAGGAGGGCGCGCTGCGTCCCCTCGACAGTTTCCATGCGCCGCTGCGCCTGGCCGCCGCGCTGGACGCGCAGGGCTGCCTGAGCCCCGAAGCGATGGACAGCGCGTTCGACTGCCTGCGCACGATCCGCGCGCGCCTGTCCGACCATGCGCTGGCCGCCGTGCGCGTGGTCGCCACGTCCACCCTGCGCATGGCCCGCAACAGCCATCTGTTCCTGCCGGCCGCGCAGCAGCTGCTCGGGCACCCGGTCCATGTGCTGACCGGCGAGGAGGAAGCCGTGCTGACCTACCTCGGCGTGGCCGACGGCGCGGCGCATGACGTCGATACGCGCACGCTGGTGCTGGGCATCGGCGGCGGCTCGACGCAGCTCGCGCTGGGCGCGGGCCGCCACGTGCAGAAGGTGGCATCGCTGGGCCTGGGCACGTCGCGCCTGGCGCTGACGTTCTTCAGCGGCGGGCGCATCGACGCCGTGTCGTTCGCGGCCGCGATCGCCTCCACGCGCGCCAAGCTGGGCGACGAGACGCCCGCGTTCGGCCCCGGCCGGCGCGACCGCGCGTGCGGCGCGTCCGGCACGATCCACACGCTGGCGCGGCTGCTGGCCGACAACGACCTGGCCGGTCCCATGACCCGCGCCCGCCTCGAGACGCTCGCCGCGCGCGCGCTCGACCAGGGCGGCGGCGGGGCGCCGCTGGCCGGCCTGGGTCATTTGCGCCTGCGCGATGTGACGGCCGCGCTGGCCATCCTGCTGGGTCTCATGGAAGAGCTGGAGATCGAGGAACTGGAGGTGCCGAAGACCGGACTGCGCGCCGGTGTGCTGGCCGAGTTGCGCCACGGCCGCGCCGCCCTGGCGGCTTGACGCTCCAGGTAGGTTTTGTCGGCGAGGTCTGGCATACTGTTGTCTGTTTTTAATCATTATTGCCGCCATACCTCCGCCATGTTGCGCTTCCTTCGCCACGGATCGATCGCCTGCTGTTTACTCGTCGGCGCGCCGTCGTTCGCGGCGGGCACGGTGTCCCTGTGCTTCGAGCGTCAAGAGGTGCTGCCGTGGCGCACGCTGGACGGCGGCGGGCTGAATTTCGAGCTGCTGGCCGAAGTGGCACGGCGCCTGCGGCTCACGCTCGATTACCAGAGCATGCCGTGGAAGCGCTGCCTCGCGCAGGTCAAGGCGAACCAGGTCAACGGCGCGTTCGCCGTCAGCTTCAGCCGCGAGCGGCTGGCGCTCGGGGCGTATCCCGGCGTCCGCGGCGACGCGGGCCAGGCCGATCCCGCCCGGCGCATGCACGTCGACCGCTACGTCCTGGTGCGGCGCAAGGGCGCCAAGGTCGACTGGGACGGCAAGCGTTTCGCCAACGTGGACGGCCGCATCGGCTTCCAGCTCGGCTACTCCGTCGGCGACTTCCTGCGCGCCCAGAACGTGGCCGTGGACGAAGGCAGCCAGCAGTCCGACGAGCTGGTGCAGAAGATGCTGGCCGGACGCCTCGTGGCGGCGGCCCTCGGCGGCGGCGACGCGATGCGGCTGATGCGGTCGGCGTACGGCAGGCAGATCGAAGTGCTGCCCGTGCCGCTGATCGAAAAGCCCTATTATCTGTTGCTGTCGCACGCCTTCGTCGCCCAGCAGCCGGAGCTCGCGGAACGCATCTGGAAGACGATCGAGGAAGTGCGCACGAGCCCCGCCTACCGCCGCCGCGAGCGCGAGCTGGCCGGCCACCCGGGAGGCGCCCATTAATTCCCTGCCATCGTCCGCGCCGCGCCGTTCGGGAGGGCTGGTACGCGGCCTCGTCGACAGCTGGCGCCAGAACATCGTGTTCCGGCTCGGCGCCGGCATCGTGCTGGCGGTGGCGCTGTCGACGACGGCGTACACGACCTGGGTGACGCATTCGCTGCATCGCGAAGCGAGCGCGCGCCTGGGGGAGCGGGTCGAGCGCCAGGCCACGGTGGTGTCGCACGCGCTGGCGCGGCCGCTGTTCGACATCAACAGCGCGGCCGTGTCGTCCGTCGTCGATGCGCTGGGCGGCACGCCGGAAGTGATCATGCTGCGCGTGCTGGCGCCGAACGGCATGGTGCTCGCGTCGCTCGGCTCCGGCGCGGACGAGGAGGGCGCCGAACGTGTGCAGCAGAAGGTCGTGTACCACGACGGCAACCGCGAATACGTGGTCGGCTCGATCGACCTGGCGATCTCGCGCCGCCAGATCGACGCGGACCTGCGCCGCCAGATCATCCAGACCGTGCTGGGCAACCTAATCCTCACGCTGACCATCACCCTGTGCGTGCTGCTGATCGGCCGCCGCATGACGCAGCCGTTCGCCGACATCCAGGAAGCGCTGGAAAAACTGGCGCGCGGCGAGACCGACATCCACCTGTCCGGCATCGGCCGGCGCGACCAGATCGGCCGGCTGTCGTCGGCCGTGCGCAGCTTCCGCGACACGTTGAACCGGCTGCGCCGCGCCGAGCAGGTGACGAACGGCCTGCTGCGCGAAAAGAGCGTGATCGAACAGCAGCTGCGCGACCTGAACGAAGACCTCGAACAGAAGATCGCCGCGCGCACGCGCGAGCTGCTGGACTCCATGCGCATGGCGCAGGGCAGCCAGGCCAAGCTGCAGGCCATCGTCGACACGGCACTGGACGCCGTCGTGCGCATGGATCGCCGGGGCCGCATCGTCGGCTGGAACGCACAGGCGGAAAAGATGTTCGGCTGGAAGGGCGAGGAGGTGCTAGGCCGCGATCTCTCCGAATGCATCGTGCCGGAGCGCCACCGGGCCGCGCACCGCAACGGCCTCGCGCGCTACGAACGGAGCGGCGTGGGCGGGGTGCTGGACAGCCGCATCGAGACGTACGCCCTGCGCCGCGACGGCGTGGAGTTTCCGATCGAGCTGGCCATCACGCGCGTGCAGCTGGCCGCCAGCGACGACTACGAATTCTGCTCGTTCATCCGCGACATCTCGGAGCGGCGCGAGCGCGAGCAATCGCTCGTCGCGGCGAACGTGCGCGCGGAGGCGGCGAACGTGGCGAAATCCGAATTCCTCGCCAACATGAGCCACGAGATCCGCACGCCGATGAGCGCGATCATCGGCATGGCCTACCTGACCCTGCGCACCGAGCTCTCGCCCAAGCAGCAGGACTACGTCGGCAAGATCCACCGCGCGGCGCTGTCGCTGCTGGGGATCATCAACGACATCCTCGACTTTTCCAAGATCGAGGCGGGCAAGCTGGACGTCGAGCACATCCCGTTCTGCCTGGACGACGTGCTCGCGAACGTGGCCAGCGTGACGAGCCAGAACGCGGCCGACAAGCACCTGGAGTACCTGTTCCACGTGCCGCACGCGATCCCGCGCATGCTCGTGGGCGATCCGCTGCGCCTGGGCCAGGTTCTCATCAACCTCGTCAACAATGCCGTGAAATTCACGCCGGCGGGCGAACTGGAACTGTCGTGCATGCGCCTCGACGATCCGGCCGCGGACCGCTTCCGCGACGGCTATGCGACGCTGCGCTTCGCCGTGCGCGACACGGGCATCGGCATGAGCGAACAGCAGCAGGCGAAACTGTTCCGGGCGTTCAGCCAGGCCAACGGCAGCACGACGCGCGAATACGGCGGGACGGGCCTGGGCCTGTCGATCTCGCAGCAACTGGTCGGCCTGATGGGCGGGCGCATCGTCGTCGCGAGCAGCCCGGGGAAGGGCTCGACGTTCCACTTCGACCTCGACTTCCCGCTGTCCGGCGAACCGGAACGCGTGGCCATCGCGCCGCCGGAACTGGACGGCGCGCGCCTGCTGCTCGTCGACGATTCCGACGTCGCGCGCGAGATCATGAGCGAGGCGCTGCAGACGCTGCCGCTGCGCGTGGATCTCGCCGCCAGCGGCGCCGAGGCGGAAAGCGCGCTGCTCGCGGCCGACGCGGCCGGGGACCCGTACCGCGTCGTGCTGACGGACTGGCAGATGGCGGGCATGAACGGCATCGAACTGGCGCGCCGCATCGCCGGCAATCCGGCGCTGCGCCATCCGCCGTCGACCGTGCTCGTGACGGCGTTTGGCCGCGAGGAAGTGCAGAAGGAGGCCGAGGCGGCGGGCATCCGCGGGTTCCTGTGCAAGCCGATCGGCCAGTCGGCCCTCGTCGACACGCTCGTCGCCCTGTTCGCGCCGCCGCGCGCGCCGCACGCGCGCAGCAGGTACGAAGCGTCGGGCGACCATGTGGCGCGCGTGCTGCTCGTCGAGGACAACCAGGTCAACCAGGAAATCGCGCTGGAACTGCTGCAGGCGCAGAACATCGCGGTGGACGTGGCCGCCACCGGCAACGAGGCGCTGGACATGCTGTACGACGGCGGTCCGGAGGCCTACGACCTCGTGCTGATGGACCTCGAAATGCCGCAGCTGGACGGCCACGCGGCCACCGTCGAACTGCGCAAGGATGCGCGCTTCGACAAGCTGCCGATCGTCGCCATGACGGCGCATGCGCTGGCCGAGATCCGCGAACGCTGCCTGCGCGAGGGCATGCAGGACTACATCACCAAGCCCGTCGAGCCGGAGAAGCTGTACGCCACGCTGGCGCGCTGGATCGGCCAGGCCGTCCCGCCGCCGCTGTCGGCCGGCGGCGCCGTCGTGGCGGACGGCCCCACGCTGCCGGGCCTGCCGACCGTGTCCGGCATCGATTCCGCGTACGGCCTGCGCCACGTGGCCGGCAACGTCGCGCTGTACGTGCAGCTGCTGGACCGCTTCCGCGCCACCCAGCGCGACGCCGGCGCCCAGATCCGCGCGGACTACCAGGCCCGCCGCCTGCGCCAGGCGGCCGCGCGGGCGCACACCTTGCGCGGCGTGGCCGGCAACATCGGCGCGCGCGAGCTGCAGACGCTGGCGCAGTCGGTGGAAGAGGGCCTCGGACTGGCGGCGCCCGACCGCGGCCGCCTCGCGGCCGGCGTGCGCGCGCTGGAAGCCGCCGTGGATGCGACCATGGAATCGCTCGACCGGTATTTTGCCCGCGCCGCCAGCGCCCCGCCGCCGGCGCCGCCCGCGCCACCGTCGGTCGCTCCGGATGCGGACGACGCCGCGCTGGACGCCGTCGCCCAGCTCGACCAGCTGCTGGCCGAGTACTCGGGCGACGCCATTGACTACTTCGAGACGGTGCGCGCGCGCCTGGCCGGCGTGCTCGACGCCGAGCACATGGCGCGGCTGGAGCAGCACCTGTCCCGTTACGAATTCGAAGAGGCGCGCCAGCAGTTGCCGAAGGCGGCCGCCGCAACCCGCCCCGATACCGCGGAAACCTGATGAACATTGTCACCACCGAAAAGACGAGCACGAGCAACAAGGACAAGCCGACGATCCTGATCGTCGACGACACGCCCGACAACATCATGCTGTTGTCGCGCCTGCTCAAGGACCGCTACAACACGAAGGTCGCCAACAACGGCAGCCTGGCGCTGCAGATCGCGCAGTCCACGCCCGGCCTGGACCTGATCCTGCTCGACGTGATGATGCCCGGCCTGGATGGCTACGAGACGTGCCGCCAGCTGAAAGCGAACCCCGTCACGGCCGACATCCCCGTGATCTTCCTGACCGCGAAGAACCAGGTCGAGGACGAGGCGATGGGCCTGTCGCTGGGCGCCGTCGACTACATCGCCAAGCCGATCAGCCCCCCGATCCTGTTCGCCCGCGTGGCCACGCAACTGACGCTGGCGGGCGCGCGCCGCCAGCTGCAGGCGCACAACGAGAACCTGGAAAAGCTCGTGCAGGATCGCACGGCGCAGCTGGCGCTGATGCAGGAAGCGATCATCATGGCGATGGGCACACTGGCCGAGACGCGCGACAACGCGGCCGTCACGAAAGGCGACCATCACATCCGCCGCACGCAGCATTACGTGCGCGCGCTGGCGCGGCACCTGCAGCATCACCCGCGCTTCGCGGCCGACCTCACCGACGAGAACATCGAGCTGCTGTACCGCTCGGTGCCGCTGCACGACATCGGCAAGGTCGGCATCCCCGACCGCATCCTGCTGAAACCCGGTGTGCTCGACCGCGAGGAATTCGAGGTCATGAAGCTGCATGCCGTGTACGGGCGCGACACCATCATGCTCGTCGAAAAGCACATCGGCGGCACCAACGGCTTCCTGATGTTCGCGCGCGAGATCGCGCACTCGCACCAGGAAAAATGGGACGGTTCCGGCTATCCGGACCGCCTGGCCGGCGAGCAGATCCCGCTGTCCGCGCGCCTGATGGCCGTGGCCGACGTGTACGACGCGCTGATCTCGCGCCGCGTGTACAAGCCCGCGTTCACGCACCAGCAGGCGCTGGACGTGATGCGCAAGGGCCGCGGCACGCATTTCGATCCGGACGTGCTGGATGCGTTCTTCGAGATCGAAGGCCAGTTTGCCGCGATCGCCGCGGAGTTCCGCGACGCGGAGCCGGACGCCTGACCTTCCGCTTTCGGATAACGGCCAAATGATATATATTGTTTGGCTTGTTTGAAGAAGGAGGTCCCATGGCGAGGACGACGGTGGCTAGATCGGCCGTAAAGACGGCCGCGAAGCCCGCGGCGAAGAAGGCGGCGACGACGAAAGCCGCGCCAGTGAAAAAAGCGGTGGCGGTCGGGAAGGCCGCGGTACCGGCCAGGACCGTGCGCGCAAAGGCCGCGCCCACGCCGGCGAAGGTGGCCCAGCAGGCGGCACGCGCCATCGCGGCGCCCGCGAAATCGACACGCGCGAAAGCCGCGCCCGCGCCGGCCGCACGTCCGCATCTCGTGCGCGACAGCTTCACCATGCCCGAGCAGGAATACGCCGTGCTCGCCACCGTCAAGCAGGCCTGCCTGAAGGCCGGCGTCGAAGTCAAGAAGAGCGAACTGCTGCGCATCGGCGTGGCGCTGCTCGGCCAGCTCGACACGGCGTCGCTGCGCGCCGTCCTCGACAGCCTGCCCCAGCTCAAGACCGGCCGCCCGCCCGGAGAATGAGCCGCGTTCAGTGATGCGTCGGCGGCGGCACCTGCGTGCGCGCTTCCGCCGTCAATTCCTTCAGCTCGCGGATCGGAATATTCGACTTCTCGTGCATCCGCAGCAGGATGGTGGCGCCGACGTTCAGCTTGCGGTGCCGGATCTTGCTGATGATGGGCGGTTGTACCTCCAGGACGCGGCACAATTCCGCGTCGTTCTTCAGCTGCATACGCTGAATCAAAGTGTCGAGTAATTTGTTCGGAACAAAACTCGACGGCTCCATGGCCCGGGCGCGGTGCATCGCCTCGAGCAACTCCTGTTTTTTCTGCCGTACGCTCATGAACTCCTCCACATTGGGAAATATGTTCAAGACAGATCGACTGTTTTGGAGAGTTGCAGAGTCCGTCCGGTTCTTGCCCCGCCCGAACGGAATCCAGCCCGACCGTATTCGTTGATGACTTATGCCTGGTGGGTTTGTTGGAATGCTACTACGGAGTTGACAAATATGACGCACTGTTCATGACTAAAACACTATAACCTGCGTCTTTCTTTCAGGAACTTACGCTAATTTCAGTCCGGCACGTGTCAGGACGAACGTTCTGTCCGCCAGCGCGGCCGCCGCGTGCGAGTGGGTGACCATGATGGCGCCCGCGCCGCTGGCCTTGATCTCGGTGCGCAGCAGGTGCAGGATGCCGGCGGCCGTGTCGGGGTCGAGATTGCCGGTGGGCTCGTCCGCCAGCAGCAGGGCCGGGCGGTGCACGAGGGCGCGCGCGATGGCGACCCGCTGCAGCTCGCCGCCCGACAGCTGGCGCGGAAAATCGGCGCCGCGCCCGGCCAGGCCCACGGCGTCGAGCATCTGCGTGGCGCGGGCCGGGTCGGGGCGGCCATTGAGCAGCAGCGGCAGCGCGACGTTTTGCAGCAGCGTCAGGTGCGGCAGCACGTGGAACGCCTGGAAGATGAACCCCATGCGCGTGCGCCGCAACCGGGTGGCGGCATCGTCGTCCAGCGCCGACATCGGCGTCCCATCGACGCGGACCTCGCCGCTATCGGGCGCGTCGAGTCCGGCAATCAGGTTCAGCAAGGTGGACTTGCCGACGCCCGACTCCCCCATGATCGCGACGAACTCGCCGGGTTCGAACCGGTGCGACAACGCCGCCAGCACGGTACGGCCGCCATAGGACTTGCTGAGATTGACGAGTTCGAGCATGGAACGCCGATTGACAAAAACACTACTCTAGCATGCCACCCACACCGGGGTCAGAGCCCTGTTTTGGGCAATTGCTCAAATTCGGGCTCTGACCCCGGTTCTTGGCAATTGCGTCAGTTCAAAATGCGCTTTTAGCCCGAATTCGGCGAAAAATGTGCTCTGACCCCGAATTCTTGCAGGGTATCGTCGTGCGTGCGGCATCGCGGAATCGCGTATCATGGCCGGAACGGCAACATTCCAGCCGGCCGCACGGTGCGGCCGCACCACCGAGGACACCCGATGCTGAACGCCACATCGCCCGCAGTGCCCGTAGTAAACAACGATGGATTGCACGTACCCGCCGAGCTGGCCGCGAGTCTCACCGCCCGCCAGGCCTGGATTTCGCCCAAGTTCCTGTACGACCCGCTGGGTTCGAAGCTGTTCGAAGCCATCTGCGAATTGCCCGAGTACTATCCGACGCGCACGGAAGCCGGCATCTTCGACCTGCACGGCGCCGAGATCGCGCGCACGGTCGGCACCGGTTCCACGCTGATCGACCTGGGCGCCGGCAATTGCGCCAAGGCGGCGAACCTGTTCCCGCTGCTGCAGCCGCGCCAGTACGTCCCCGTCGACATCTCGGCCGAATTCCTGCTCGATGCCGTCGAGCGCCTGCGCCAGCGCTTCCGTCACATCGAGATGCGCCCGCTCGGCATGGATTTCTCGGGCAGCCTCGAACTGCCCGACAGCGTGCGCGAGGAGCGCCGCCTGTTCTTCTATCCCGGCTCGTCGATCGGCAATTTCACGCCGGACGAGGCGCGCGATTTCCTGCAGCGCGTGCATGCGCAGTGCGGGCGCGACGGTGGCCTCCTGATCGGCATCGACCTCGCCAAGGAGCACGCCGTGCTGGATGCCGCCTACGATGACGCGCTGGGCGTGACGGCCGCCTTCAACCTCAACGTGCTGCGCCACGTGAACCGCCTGCTGGGCGCCGACTTCGACATCCGCCAGTGGCGTCACCGCGGCTTCTACAACCCGGCCCAGGGCCGCGTCGAGATGCACCTGGAAGCGCAGTCCGTGCAGCAGGTGACGTGGCGCGGCGGCAGCCGCCGGTTCGCGGCGGGCGAGTGGATCCACACGGAGAACAGCTACAAATACCGACAGAGCGACGCCGTCGGCCTGCTGGCCCAGGCCGGCTTCGCGGCCACGCGCGTGTGGACCGATCCGAAACAGTGGTTCGCCGTGATCTACGCGCGCGCGCTGTCGCATTGAAGGAGCCGCGATGGGAGCATCCGAACACCGCCTGTCCACCGCGTTCCAGCACGTGCGCCAGCGCACGCTGCACCTGGCCGAACCGCTGACGGCCGAAGACTGCTGTGCCCAGTCGATGCCCGACGCGAGCCCGGTCAAATGGCACCTCGCACACACGACGTGGTTCTTCGAGACCTTCATCCTCGAGCCGCGCGAACCCGGCTTCCGGCCCCATGACGCGGCCTTCCGCGTGCTGTTCAACTCGTACTACAACGGCGTGGGCGCGAAGCATCCGCGCGCGCAGCGCGGCCTGCTGACGCGCCCGACGCTGGACGAAGTCCATGCCTACCGTGCCGCCATCGACGCCCGCTTGTTGCACCTGCTGGCGTCCGCGCCGGAGGATGGCGAACTCGCCGCCCTCGTGGAACTGGGCCTGCAGCACGAGCAGCAGCACCAGGAACTGATCCTCACGGACGTCAAGCACCTGCTGTCGCGTAACCCGCTGTACCCGGCCTATGTCGATTCGCCGCTGCCCGCGTCGGGCCCGGTGGCACCGCTGGCCTGGATCGACTTCGACGGCGGCCTCGCCGAGATCGGCCACGCCGGCGAGGGCTTCGCCTTCGACAACGAAAGCCCGCGCCACCGCCAGTACCTGCAACCGTTCGCGCTCGCGTCGCGCCTCGTGACGAACGGCGAATACCTGGACTTCGTCGCGGCGGGCGGCTACCGCGATCCGGCCCTGTGGCTGTCCGACGGCTGGGACCTCGTCGCGAACGGCACGCTCGCCGCGCCGCTGTACTGGGTCGAGGACGGCGAGCGCCGGCGCGAGTTCACCTTGCACGGCCTGCAGGCGCTGGACCTGGCGCGGCCCGTCACGCACGTGTCGCTGTACGAGGCCGACGCGTACGCGCGCTGGCGCGGCGCGCGCCTGCCGACGGAAGCGGAGTGGGAATTCGCGGCGCGCGATGCGGCGCTGACCTGCGGCGACCTGCATCCGCGCGCGGCGGGCAGCAGCGGCCTCGCGCAGATGTTCGGCGAGTGCTGGCAGTGGACCGCGAGCAGCTACGCGCCGTATCCCGGCTTCGCCCCGGCCGCGGGCGCGATCGGCGAATACAACGGCAAGTTCATGGTCAACCAGTACGTGTTGCGCGGCTCGTCGTGCGCGACGCCGCACGGCCACGCGCGGGCCAGCTACCGCAACTTTTTCCCGGCCGGTGCGCGCTGGCAGTTCACCGGGATCAGGCTGGCGCGATGAAGCCGGCGCGCGGCCTGCGCCTGCGCGTGCTGAACCGGCGCGCCAATGCGTGGATCGTCGCGCACCCGCTCGACTTCACCCTGCAGTGCGTGCGCGCCTTTCGCGCCAACCAGGGCCTGCTGCTGGCCGGCGCCGTCGCCTATTACGCGCTGCTGTCGATCGTGCCGTTCCTGATGCTGGTCGTCGTCGTGCTGTCGCATTTCATCGACCAGGTCAACCTGCTGCTCACGTTGCGCCGCTACCTGGAGCTGCTCGTGCCGGGGCAGTCCGGCTCCATCGTGGCGGAGGTGGCCCACTTCCTCGACACGCGCGACCTGATCACGTGGGTGCTCGGCTTCACGATGCTGTTCTTCAGCTCCCTCGCGTTCACGGTGCTGGAAAACGCGATGAGCGTGATCTTCGTGCACCGCGTCGCCGTGCGCCGGCGCCACTTCCTCGTGTCGGCCGTGCTCCCGTATTGCTATATCCTCGCTTTGGGCTTCGGCGTGATGATCGTGACGCTCGTCGCCGGCACCTTGCAGGTGATCGGTTCGGAGAGCGTCGAACTGTTCGGCCACACATGGTCGCTGCACGGCGTGTCGGGTGCGCTGCTGTACCTGCTGGGCCTCGTGGGCGAGATCCTCGTGCTGACGTCGATCTACCTCGTGATGCCGGTGGGACGACTGTCGCTGTCGCATGCGCTCATCGGCGGCGTGACCGCCGCGCTGCTGTGGGAACTCGCCCGCCACGTGCTCGTGTGGTATTTCACCACGCTGTCCAAGGTGAATCTCGTGTACGGCTCGATGAGCACCGCGATCGTCGTCATGTTCAGCCTCGAGATCGCGGCCAGCCTGCTGCTGTTCGGCGCGCAGGTCATCGCGGAATACGAGCGGGTGGGCCAGAAGGGACATGGAGAGAATCCGCAGCCGATGCGGACGGCACCCTGATGGCCAACATCGTCTTTTGCTGGGAACTCGGCGCGGCGCTCGGGCACGCCGGCCGCCTGAAAGCCCTCGCGCAACCGCTGCGCGCACGCGGCCACGAAGTGTCCTTCGTGCTGCGCGACCTCGTGCACACGCGCCGCCTGCTGGCCGAGGGAAGCAGCCCCGGCGGCATCCCCGTCTACCAGGCGCCCCTGTGGCTGCACCGCGTGGAAGGGCTGCCGCCCGGCGAAGCGAGCCTCGCGGACATCCTGCTCGCGTGCGGCTGGCTCGATGCGGACGCGATGTCCGGCCTCGTCGACGGCTGGCGCCATCTGTTCGGCGCTCTCCGGGCCGACGTCGTCGTGGGCGATTACGCGCCGGCCGCGCTGCTGGCCGCACGCAGCCTCGGCATCGCGAGCAGCGCCGTCGGTGCCGGATTCCAGATCCCGCCGGCCGGCCCGCTGCCGCCGCTGCGCGACTGGGAAGCGGTTCCGCAGGCGCGCATGGCGGCGACGGAGGCGCGCGTGCTGGCCACGGCCAACACCGTGCTGGCCCGCCACGGCGCGGCGCCGTACGCGCGCGCGGCCGACCTGCTGCGGGGCGATGTGCCGCTGCTGTGCACGTGGCCGGAACTCGATCCATGGGGCCGGGCCGGGGCCGATGAGCGCTGGTTCGGGTCCACGATCGGCAGCGCCGCCGCGGGCGTGCCGGCCTGGCCGGAGGGCGCCGGACCGCGCGTGTTCGCCTACCTGCGCGGACCGCATCCGGAGCATGGGGCGATGCTGGAAGCGCTGGCGCGCGCCGGCTGCCGCACGTTGTGCTACCTGCCCGACGTGGCGGCGGGCGCCGCGCCGCCGTACGCGCATCCGCTCATCGCCTGGGCCGCGGGGCCGGTGGCGTTGGACAAGGCATTGCGCGGGTCGGCCTTCGCCATCTGCCATGCTGGCGAATCGACCGTGTCGCAGTCTCTGCTGGCCGGCGTGCCGTTGCTGCTGCTGCCGCGCACGGCCGAGTCGTTCCTGACGGCGCGGCGCGTGCGCCGGCTCGGCGCGGGCATCAATGTGAACGAGGTGGCGCGGCCGCTGGACTGGAATGCCGTCGTGGGCCGGATGCTGGAGGAGGGTGGTTTCCGCGTGGCGGCGCAGGCATTCGCCCGGCGCCACGCGGATGTCGCGGCGGATCGTCAGGCGGAGACGATCGCCGGCGTGCTGGAAGGACTGGTCAGGCGGCCTGCTGCGGCGCCTGTTCCGCGCTGAGGGCCAGCTGGCGGTTCACCGCGGACAGCACGGCCTTGAACGACGCGGTCACGATATTGCTGTCGATGGCGGCGCCGAACAGCGTGGGGCCGTTCGCGAGGCGCAGCTCGACGTAGCAGGCGGCGCGCGCATCGGCGCCCGAGCCGATCGAGTGCTCGTGGTAGTCCATCAGGCGGATGTCCAGGCCGAGCGCGTTGACGAAGGCGTCGATCGGGCCGTTGCCGGTGCCCTGGTGCGGTTCCGTCACGCGGTTGTGCTGCACGGTCGTGTCGATCTGCACGCGCTGTTCGCCCTCGCTGTTCTCGACCAGGCGGTGCGACACGTAGCGGTAGGCGGCATTCTCCTGGTTGAAGTACTCACGGTCGAACAGGGCGTGGATGTCGGCGGCGGCCACTTCGCGGCCGGTGGCGTCGGCATGCTTCTGCACGACGCGCGAGAATTCGATCTGCAGGCGGCGCGGCAGTTCGAGGCCGTATTCCTGCTCGAGCAGGTAGGCCATGCCGCCCTTGCCGGACTGGCTGTTCACGCGGATCACGGCGTCGTAGCTGCGGCCCAGGTCGGCCGGGTCGATCGGGAGGTACGGCACTTCCCAGATCGCGTCCGCCTGCTGTTTCGCGAAGCCCTTCTTGATCGCGTCCTGGTGCGAGCCGGAGAACGCGGTGAACACGAGGTCGCCGACGTACGGGTGGCGCGGGTGCACGGGGATCTGGTTGCATTCCTCGACGAGCTGGCGGACGGCATCGATGTCCGAGAAGTCCAGGCCCGGGTGCACGCCCTGGGTGTACAGGTTCAATGCGAGGGTGACGAGGTCGACGTTGCCGGTGCGCTCGCCGTTGCCGAACAGGCAGCCCTCGACGCGGTCGGCGCCGGCCATGACGGCCAGCTCGGCGGCGGCGACGGCGGTGCCGCGGTCGTTGTGCGGGTGTACGCTGATGACGAGATTCTCGCGCTGCTTCAGGTTACGGCACATCCATTCGATCTGGTCGGCGTAGACGTTCGGCGTCGCCGCTTCCACGGTCGACGGCAGGTTCACGATCACCTTGTTGTCCGCGCTCGGCTGCCACACGTCGACGACGGCGTCGACGATGCGCCTGGAGAAATCCAGTTCCGTCGTCGAGAACGATTCCGGCGAATACTCGAGGCCCCATTTCGTGTCCGGATGCTGGGCAACCAGTTCCTTGATCAGCTTCGTGCCGTTGACGGCGATCTGCACGATCTCGTCCTGGTTCATGCCGAACACGACGCGGCGGAACACGGGCGCGACCGAGTTGTAGACGTGGACGATCGCCTGCCTGGCGCCAACGCACGACTCGACGGTGCGGCGGATCAGTTCTTCACGGGCCTGCGTCAGCACGATGATGGTGACGTCGTCCGGGATGCGCTTTTCCTCGACCAGCATGCGCACGAAGTCGAAGTCGGTCTGCGACGCGGACGGGAAGCCCACCTCGATTTCCTTCACGCCGATCTGCACGAGCTTTTCGAAGAAGCGCAGTTTCTTTTCCGGGCTCATCGGCTCGATCAGGGCCTGGTTGCCGTCGCGCAGGTCGGTGCTCATCCAGACCGGCGGCTTGTCGATGATGCGGTTCGGCCACTGGCGGTCGGCCAACGGGACGGCGGGGAAGGGGCGGTATTTGGCGGAAGGGTTGGTCAACATGGCGGTGGCTCCTGAGTTCTAAATGCTGGTGAAGGTGTCGTTTCGATCGTTGTGGCGGGGGCTGCCGGACGGGCCACGAACGCTAGGCCCGGCAACCGATCGGTAGGTTTAGCAGCGAACGAAACACCACACGTGCGCCGGCAGACAGCAGGAAAGCTCCGGCGGAAATAACAGACAGCGTGGATGTGGTAGTGGCAAACATCGGTACAACTTTCCTTGGGCTACGAATCCGGCAAGCTTGGCCGGGCGGAACAGCGGCGATTTACGCGCGTAGTAGCAGTGCTGCCAGCGTTAGCGCGCCGGCAAGCGATAGGGAAGTCGACAGAGGCAGAGGGGAGAACATTTCTCCACTCTAAGTGAATTTTGTTTGGTGTGTCAAGCGTTTCGTGTGTTGTCGTTTGGTCACCACGGTTTTTGCGAACAATCAACTTCTCCGGATGAGCCGAATGTCACAGTACGCGCTTCATGCCGCCAGGGAGGACACCATGCCCGTACTGAAAGGTCTCGACACGACGATGGAACTGACGCGCCACGCCCAGGCGCTCAAGGAACAGGGTTACGCGTTCGCGCTGCGCTACTACAGCCACAACGCGGCCAAGAATTTGTCGCTGGGCGAGGCGCGGGCGTTGTCGCAGGCGGGCCTGTCGATCGGCGTCGTGTGGGAAACGAGCGGCACCCGCGCCGGCTTTTTTACGCGAGCCCAAGGCCTGGCGGACGGCGCGGCGGCCTTCCGGATGGCGCGTGACGTGATTGGGCAACCGTTCGGGTCCGCCATCTATTTCGCCGTCGACTACGACCCGACGCAGGCCGATCTCGACGGCGCCGTCAGCAATTATTTCACGGGTGTGCATGCCGCGCTGTACGTGGCGGCGGAAGGCAAGCCGTCGTACCGCGTGGGCGTGTACGGCTCGGGCCTGTGCTGCGGCACGCTCGTCGAGCGGGG
>CBIHQW010000035.1:0-32729 GCA_966212285.1 Massilia kyonggiensis | reverse complement strand
GACGTGTATGGCGACGGCCGTTCCGAACAGATCATCGCGGACGTGCTCGCGGAACGCGGCGGCGAGCGGCCGTTCGTGGCCACCAAGGCCGGACGCCGGCTGTCGCCCCATGTGGCGGAAGGCTATACGAAGGCCAACCTGACGGCATTCGTCGAGCGGTCGCTGCGCAACCTGCGCGTCGACTGCCTGGACCTCGTGCAGCTGCATTGCCCGCCGACGCCGGTCTTTTATCAGCCGGACGTCTTCGGCGCCATGGACGACCTGGTCGCGGCCGGCAAGATCCGCCACTACGGCGTCTCCGTCGAGAAGGTCGAAGAGGGCCTGAAGGCCATTGAATACCCGAATGTCGCCACCGTGCAGATCATCTACAACATCTTCCGCCAGCGTCCGGCCACGCTGTTCTTCGCGGAAGCGGCGCGGCGCGACGTCGGCGTGATCGTGCGCGTCCCGCTCGCGTCGGGCCTGCTGACCGGGAAGATGAGCGCCGGCACGACGTTCGCCGCGGACGATCACCGCGCGTTCAACCGCGAGGGGGAATCGTTCGACAAGGGCGAGACGTTTGCCGGCGTCCCGTACGACCTCGCGCTCGAGGCCGTCGAACAGATCCGCGAACTGGTGCCGGGCGGCGCGACGATGGCGCAGTTCGCGCTGCGCTGGATCCTGATGGAGCAAAGCGTCAGCACGGTGATCCCGGGCGCCAGGAATGCCGCGCAGGCGATCGCGAACAGCCAGGCCAGCGCGCTGGACGCCATTCTGCCTGCGGCGATGGAACAGCTGCGCGCGCTGTACCGCGAGCGGATCGCACCCCACGTGCACCATCTCTGGTGATCGCCGACATGAAGAGACATCTCGCCGCTCTCCTGCTGGCCGCCGCGGCGCCGCTATGCGTGGCCGAATCCACGACGCCGTCCCCCGTCAGACTCGCCATCGACGCCACGCAGGTCAAGGGCCCCATGACGCCGATCTGGGCCTGGTTCGGCTACGACGAACCGAATTACACGACGGCCCCCAACGGCAAAAAACTGCTGGGCGACATCGCCGCGCTGAGTCTCGTCCCCGTGTACGTCCGCACGCACAACCTCATGACGTCGGGCGACGGCAGCCATGCGCTCAAGTGGGGCTCGACGAACATGTACAGCGAGGACAAGGACGGCAAGCCGGTCTACGACTGGACCATCATCGACGCCATCTTCGACACGTACATCGAACGCGGCATGAAGCCGCTGGCGCAGATCGGCTTCATGCCGGAAGCGCTGTCGCAGCGCCCGCAGCCCTACCGCCACCACTGGAAGCCGGGCCCGCCCTACCCGGCACTCTTCACCGGCTGGGCCTCGCCGCCGAATGACTACGCCAAGTGGTCCGAGCTGGTCTACCAATGGGTCAAGCACAGCGTGGCGCGCTACGGCCGGAAGGAAGTCGAGAGCTGGTACTGGGAAGTGTGGAACGAGCCGGATCTCTCTTACCTGGTCGCGCCGGACGCGAAACGCGAGTATTTCAAGATGTACGACTACGCCGCCGACGCGGTGAAGCGCGCGCTGCCCACGGCGCGCTTCGGGGGACCGCACACGGCCGCCGCGGCAGGTTTCATGGACGACTTCCTGCACCACTGCCTGCACGAGACCAACTACGCGACCGGCAAGACCGGGTCGCCGCTGGACTTCGTCGCCTTCCACGCCAAGGGCGCGCCGAAGGTGGTCAATGGCATCGTGCGCATGGGCATGGACGCCCATTTCCGCCACCTCGACGAAGGTTTCGCGCTCGTCGAGAAATACCCCGAACTGAAAAACGTCCCCGTCATCATCGGCGAATCCGACCCGGAGGGCTGCGCCGCCTGCGGCATGCAGACGAACCCGGAGAACGCCTACCGCAACGGCACGCTGTACGTCAGCTACACGGCGGCGTCGATCGCGCGCGAGTACGACCTGGCCGCGCGGCGCGGCGTCAACCTGATCGGCGCGGTGAACTGGTCGTTCGAGTTCGAGGACCAGCCCTGGTTCGCGGGCTTCCGCGACCTGGCGACCAATGGCGTGAACAAGCCGGTGCTGAACGTGTTCCGCATGCTCGGCAAGATGCGCGGCGAGCGCGTGGCGGTGACGGGCGACCGGACCTACGACGCGGCCCGCATCCAGGCCGCCGGCGTACGCGGCGCGCGTACCGACATCGACGCGCTGGCGGCGAAGGATGCGCACAGCGTGTCCGTCCTGGTCTGGAATTACCACGACGACGACATCATCGACGCCGGCTCACCGGTCGAACTGCGCATCGCCGGCATTCCCGCCAAACGGGTGCAGATGCGCCACTACCGCATCGACCAGGAGCACAGCAATTCGTACGCCGCGTGGAAGCGCATGGGGTCGCCCGCGAATCCGACGCCGGCGCAGGTGGCCGAGTTGCAGAAGGCGAGCGAACTGGCGCAAGTGGAGGCGACGACGGTGGCGACGCCGGATGGCGCCGCCACGGTCAGGATGCAGTTGCCGCGGCAGGCTGTGTCGTTGGTGACACTCACCTACTGAATGGAAGATCCGGTCAGATCCCCTGCCCCGGCATCCGCTCGAACGGCCCGATGCACGCTTCCATCGTCTCGTCGCGGCACATCACGAAGCGCGCGCCGGACGGGTGGAAGCGGAGGTAGTTGGTGGCGCGCGTGCCCGGCTTCATGATCTCGCCGGAGCAATCCTGCTTGCCGTTGTCCTTCACGATCTTGTCCTCGAGTTTATAGAAACCCTTGGCGCTGGGCTTTTCGGCGACCGTGAATTCGCTTTCCGACACTTCGTCCGCGCTTTTCACGAGGGTCGTGCCGTCGCCGCGGAAGTGATACGTCTCGGAACAGCCGAGCTGCGGGATCGAAAGAATCCAGATGCCCAGCAAGGGATGCGCCGCGGAGGGTGCGGCCGCCTGGGACGGCAGAGGTAAAGCTAAATTCGCGGCGGCGAGGAGGCAGGCGAAGAGACCGGTGAGCGTGCGCATGGTGGGCCTTTGCATGACAGTGGACGCGGGGCGTTATTGTCATTATTGCACAGGCCCGGATGGGACGCGCGCGCGGCTAGACCGTCGTTGGCGGCCCAGGCCCGGCCCACCCGGCCCGGTGTTGGGGGGGGGGGGTGAGGGGGGGGGGGCCGGCCGGGGGCGGGGGGGTTTTTTTGTCTTTTTTGCCCTGCCCGGGGTGGGCCGGGCGCGGGGCTCGCCCGGGGGCCCCGCCCCGGCCGGCCACGACCGTCAGCTGTTTTCGGGCGGCGTCTTCGGCTTGGCAGGCCGGCGCGGGGCACGCGTCGCCGGCTTGCGCGACGGTGCCTTGTGCGCCGGGCGGGCCGACTTCTTGCGGGCCTGCTTCGCGGCCTGGCTCTCGTCCTCGCCTTCCACAACCGGTTCCGCGGGCGCAGCTTCCGCAACGGCAGTCTGCGCATCCAGCGCCGCAGCGCCGTCTTCCTGCGCCACCGCCTCCGCGGTCACGGCCGTGCCGGCGGTCTCCTCCTTGCGCTTGCGCGGCGTGCGCGTCGTACGGCGGCGTTCCTTCGCCGGCGCGGGCGCTTCCTCGGCAACGGCGACGGGTTCCTCGGCCGCAGCGACAGGCTCCGGTGCCTCGGCCAGGTCCGGCGTCGGTGCCGGCCAGGTGGCGATCGCGGCCTCCTCGGAAACGGGCACGGCGTCCTGCACCGCTTCCAGCGCAGGCGCCTGCCCTTCGCGTCCCTTGCGTCCGCGGCCGCCGCCGCGGCGCGATTCGCGGGCCGCTGCCGGCACTTCGGTCGGCTGCTCGCCCTGGGTTTCCGCGGCCAGTTCGTCGACGGCTTCCTGGACTGCCGGCTCGGCCGCCACCTGCGGCTGCTCGACAGGCGTCTCCACCGGCGCGGCTTCCACCGGCTGCAGGTCGACCTGGGCGTTGGCGCCGCGGAAGACATAGGTGCCGGATTTCTCGTCGCGGCCGAATTCGAACAGGCCGCGCGTCTGCGCTTCTTCCAGCAGGTTGCCGAACGTACGGAAGCCGTAATAGGTCTCGGAGAAGTCCGGACGGCGGCGCTTCAGCGTGTCCTTCAGCAGCGACGCCCAGATCTTGCCGGTGTCGCCCCGTTCGGAGACGAGCGCGTCGAAGGTCTCGACGACCATCTCCAGCGCCTGCAGCTTGCGCGCTTCCATTTCTTCGCGCTTGCGGTTGTTCTCGTCCGACGGGCGGCGGCCCTGCTGCGGCTGGGCCTTGCGCTCGTCGCGCTTGGCGGCGGCGCGGCGCTGTTCGCGCACGAGGTCGTCGTAGAAGATGAATTCGTCGCAATTGGCGACCAGCAGGTCGGACGTCGACTGCTTGACGCCCACGCCGATCACCCGTTTCGCATTCTCGCGCAGCTTGGAGACGAGCGGCGAGAAGTCCGAGTCGCCCGAGACGATCACGAACGTGTTCACGTGCGATTTCGTGTAGCACAGGTCGAGCGCGTCCACGACCATGCGGATGTCGGCGGAATTCTTGCCCGACTGGCGCACGTGGGGGATTTCGATCAGTTCGAAGTTCGCTTCATGCATCGTTGCCTTGAAGCCCTTGTAGCGATCCCAGTCGCAATAGGATTTCTTGACCACGATGCTGCCCTTGAGCAGCAGGCGTTCGAGGACGGGCTTGATGTCGAATTTCTCGTAATTCGCATCGCGCACGCCGAGTGCGACGTTTTCGAAGTCGCAGAACACCGCCATGCTGATATTGTCTGGAGATGAAGCCATGTGTGTTGTTGTGTGGTTGGTAGACAAGCTGACCACGGATTATACGCAACAACGTTGGCAGCACCGTTGCGGACGCGTCCGGCGTCCGCGCGGTCAGCCCAGCCGCTCCAGCGTGGCCGGGTCGGGACGGCCGTCGAAGAACTGGTCGAGGCAGCTCTGGAAGATCGCTTCGTGGGGCGCCACGTCGGCAAACAGGGTCATCGAGGAATGGAATTTCAGGTTGTCCGGGTGGCCGAAGATCTCGTCGACACCCCGGTCGTCGTGGCCCGCGACAGCCGTCGCGCAGGCGCGCAGGCGCGGGCCCAGCACGGAGTGCGCGAGATAGGCCGCGGCCTCGTCGGCGGACCGGATCGCATAGCGCTGCGCCATGGCGCTGTGTCCCAGTCCCTCGATCTGGGGAAAGATGAACCACATCCAGTGGGTGCGCTTGTGGCCGGCGCGCAGCTCGGCCAGCGCCGTGTCGTAGACGCCGTTCTGGGCTTCCACGAAGCGTTCGAGGTTGAAGTCGGTTGCCATCGAGTGTCCTCCTGACCGCATGCTACGCCATGTTTGTTAAAGTGGCGCCACCATGAAACCTGAACACCTCACGCTCCTCCTCACCCGCGAAATGCCCTACGGCAAGTACAAGGGCCGCACGATCGCCGACCTGCCCGGCCACTACCTGGGCTGGTTCGCCCGCGAAGGTTTTCCCATAGGCGAACTGGGCGAGCTGCTCGCCCTCATGTACGAGCTCGACCATAACAATCTGCGCAGCCTGCTCGCCCCGCTCCGGCGATGATCGATTTTTTCGATCATAGGCGCTAAAACTACTCGTTTTTCATTGCGGTGCGGCTTCCCTATACTCATCTCCATCGACACACAAACACACCAAGGAGCAGATCATGATGGAAGTCCGCAGGAGCGAAGAACGGGGCGCCGCCCACCACGGCTGGCTGATGTCGAAACACAGCTTTTCGTTCGCCGATTACTACGACCCGCGCCACAGCGGCTTCGGCCCGCTGCTGGTGATCAACGAAGACCGCGTCGCCCCGGGCGCCGGCTTCGGCACGCACGGCCATCGCGACATGGAGATCATCTCGTACGTGCTGGACGGCGCGCTGGAGCACAAGGACAGCATGGGCACCGGCTCCGTGCTGCACTACGGCGACGTGCAGCGCATGAGCGCGGGCAGCGGCGTGCGCCACAGCGAGTTCAACGGGTCGAAGACGGATCCCGTGCACTTCCTGCAGATCTGGATCGAGCCGGACACGAAAGGCATCCCGCCCAGCTACGAGGAAAAGCATTTTTCGACCGACAGCAAGAAGGGCAGGCTGCGCCTGATCGCCTCGCGCGACGGCCGCCAGGAGTCCGTGCTGATCCACCAGGACGCATCGATCTTCGCCGCCATTCTGGACGAAGGCGACAAGGTCGAACATGCCCTCGACCGCGAGCGCCTGGCCTACGTCCACGTGATCCGCGGCGACGTCACCGTCAACGGCGTGCCGCTGAAGGATGGCGATGCGCTCAAGATCGGCGGCGAGGAACGGGTCGTGTTCGACAGGGCGGAAGCGGCCGAAGTCCTGCTGTTCGACCTGCCCGCCTGACGCGCGCTACACGCGGCCGATGCGCATGTTGATGGGCCAGGAGACCGGACGCGCCCTGTCCGGATCTCCCCACAGCGCGGCGAGGTCGTCGGCGAACGCCGCGAGCAGCGCTTCCCTGCCGGCCTCCCTCGCGCTGCGCGTGGCGGACCACGTCGACACGTAGCCGAGGAATTCGGACAGGCGCCATTCGAGGCGGATGGCCAGGGATGGCGGCGTGAATTCGTCGAACGGGAAATCGATGGTCGCATAGCCCGTGTCGACGAGCTTGCGCTCGGGCGGCCAGTACGGCCCGATCTCATCCCGGTAAAAGGCCTGGAAGCGCCCGTCCAGCGCAGTTTCCAGCTCGGTTTCGAAACTGGGCACGCCGTAGCTGACGAGCGCCACGACGGCGCCGGGCGCGGCGATCCGGCGCACTTCCCTGTAAAACGCCGGCAGGTCGAACCAGTGCGCGGCCTGGGCGGCGGTGACCAGGCTCGCGCTCGCGTCAGGCACCGGCAACTGCTCGGCAGGCGCGCATTCATAATGGATGCGCGCGTCCGGAACGGCATTCGCGATCTGGTCGGCGCTCGGGTCGAGCCCGATCACACGCTCGAAGTGAGGCGCGAGAAGCTGCGTCAGCTGACCGTTACCGCAGCCCACGTCGACCGCGAGCCGGTTGTCCGGCGCCACGGACGCCAGGTACGCGGCGAGTTCCCGCGGATATTCGGGCCGGAATCGGGCGTAGGCCCGTCCTCCCTGGTCGAACCAGTTGCGTGTATCGCCCGGCATTTCTCCTCCTGACTTCTTGTCGGCCATTCCGACCGTCGGTAGCCGCACACCCCACCACAATCGCGCGTCGAATGTTAAACACGCCCAGTATAATGCAGCCCGACGGCAACTTCCGACCGCACCACCATGAGCGCACAACCCAGCGTCCTCGTCGTCGAGGATGATGTCCACATCGCCCACGTCCTCGGCTTCATGCTCGAGCGCCAGGGTTATCGCGTGATCCACGTGGCCGACGGCCGCGCCGCCGTCCAGCACGTCGTGTCGCAGCCCGCGCCCGACCTCGTGCTGCTGGACGTGATGCTGCCCTACGTGGACGGATTCGAGATCGTGGGCCAGATTCGTGCGCAGGCCGGCTGGGAAGCCGTCCCCGTCCTCATGCTGACCGCCAAGAACACGGAGCGCGACACCGTGCGCGCCCTCGATGCCGGCGCCAACGACTTCATCATCAAGCCGTTCCAGCCGCAGGAATTGCTGGCGCGCCTGCGCCGCTACCTGAAGACCCCCGCATGATCCTGCCGACGGGCGGCGTCATCCCCGCCCACGCGCTGGCGGCGGCGTTCACGGCGCCCGCCGATCCGATCCTGGCGGCGGCGTACTGGACGGGCATCGGCGCCCTCCTCCTGACCCTGCTCCTCGGCGCGCAGATCATCCGCCTGCGCATGGCCCTGCGCCGGCGCGAACGCCGCGCGGCGCGCGCGCTGGCGCGCTGGCGTCCCGTCCTGAATGCCGCCATCGTCGGCGAGACGCCCGCGAGGCTGCCGCCGCTCGACAAAGCGGACCGTCCGCACTTCATCAAGCTGTGGGTCCACCTGCAGGCATCGCTGCGCGGCGAAGCGGGCGCCGCCCTGAACGACGTCGCGCGCCGCCTCGGCGTGGAGCACGACGCCCGCGCCATGCTCGCCCGCGGCCCGCGCACCGAACGCCTGCTCGCGACGCTCCTCCTGGGCCACCTGGGCGACCGCGCTTCGTGGGACACGCTCCGCACGCTGGCCGAAAGTCCCGACGTCACGCTGTCGCTCTCCGCCTTGTGGGCGCTCGTGCGCATCGACCCGCACGCGGCCGCTGCGTACCTCACGCCGCTCTTCGTCGCACGCGACGACTGGGCGATGTCGCACGTGGCCGGCATCCTGAAAGAGGCGAGCGCGCCCGTCGCCGGCGTGCTGGCGGATCTGCTGCCGGCGCTGCCGCAGGAGCGTTTGCCGCGCGCGCTGCGCATCGCGGAAGCGCTGCGCATCGACCTGCCGGCGGAGGTGCTGTCCGCGGCCCTTGCCGGGGACGACCCTGAACGCGTGACGGCCGCGCTGCGCATCGTCGCCACGCCCGGCCTGCGCGACCAGGTGCGCGGCCTGCTCGCGCATGCGGACTGGCAGGTCCGCGTGCTCGCCGCCAGGGCGCTGGGCCGCATCGGCGACGCGTCCGACGTCGGCCGCCTCGTCGCCCTGCTGGCCGACCGCGAATGGTGGGTGCGCTACCGCGCCGCGCAGGCCATCGTCGACCTGCCCTGGCTCGGCCGCGCCGAACTCGATGCGCTGCATGCGGCGCTCACCGACCGCTTCGCCGCCGACATCCTGGGCCAGGTAATCGCCGAAAGGGCCGCATGATGCCGCACCACCTGTTCATCCAGTTCGTCACCTGGTTCGTCCTGTGCTACTTCATCCAGCTCAACGGCGGCTACCTCGTGCTGAACATGCTGTCGCTGCGCACCCTGCACCGCAAGGGCCAGGAAGAGATGCTGGACGACCTGCCGCGCGCCTATTCCGGCCTGGAGCCCCCCGTCAGCATCCTCGTGCCCGCGTATAACGAGGAAGCGACGATCGCGGCGTCGGTCCGCTCGATGCTGCAGCTGACGTATTCCGAGTACGAAGTGCTGGTCGTGAACGACGGGTCGAAGGACAATACGCTGGAAGTCCTGAAGCGCGAATTCGGCCTGCTGCCGTTCCCCGAGGCCTACCGCCGCCAGATCAGGACGAAGGACATCCGCCAGATCTACCGCTCCACGCGCTTCCCGAACCTGCGCGTGATCGACAAGGAGAACGGCGGCAAGGCCGACTCGCTGAACGCGGGCATCAACGCGTCGCGCTATCCGCTCGTGTGCGGCGTCGATGCCGACTCGATCCTGCAGCGCGACAGCCTGGAAAAGGTCACGGAGCCGTTCCTGCGCGACCCGACCGTCGTCGCGACGGGCGGCACGATCCGCGTCGCCAACGGGTGCGAGGTGACGGGCGGCTTCCTCACGAAGGTCGGCCTGCCGAAGAACGTGTGGGCGCTGTTCCAGGTCGTGGAATACCTGCGCGCGTTCCTGTTCGGCCGCCTCGGCTGGTCGTCCGTTAACGGCATGCTGATCATCTCCGGCGCGTTCGGCGTGTTCCGCAAGGACACCGTGATCATGGCGGGCGGCTACCGTCCCGACACGATCGGCGAGGACATGGAACTGATCGTGCGCATGCACCGCCTGCTGCGCGCGAAGCGCCAGCCGTACAAGGTCGAATTCGTGCCCGATCCCGTGTGCTGGACCGAAGCGCCGGAAGACTACAGGACCCTCAAGAACCAGCGCATCCGCTGGCAGCGCGGCCTGGCGGAGAGCCTGAACGCCAACTGGGGCCTGATGTTTTCGCGCAACGGCGGCGTGCCGGGCTGGCTCGCCTTCCCGTTCATGCTGCTGTTCGAGTGGCTCGGCCCCCTCGTCGAAGTGGGCGGCTACATCTTCATGACCTGGTCGTTCCTCACGGGCGAGATCTCGTGGCAGGCGTTCACCACGTTCATGTTCGTCGCCATCGGCCTCGGGATCCTGCTGTCGGCCTCCGGGCTGCTGCTGGAAGAGATGTCGTTCCACATCTACCCGCGCGGCAAGCAGCTGCTGGCGCTCGCCGCCGTCGTGCTGCTGGAGAACCTCGGCTACCGGCAGCTCAATACGATGTGGCGCCTGATCGGCCTGTGGCGCTGGGTCACGCAGAAGGAATCGACCTGGGGCACGATGAAACGCAAGGGCGACTGGCAGGCCGGTACGCCGAAAGGCCCCTGATGATCCGCCGCCTGCTCTTCCCCCTGCTCGCCATGACCCTGCCCGCCCATGCCGCCACGCTGCACCAGTGCGCCGCCGACGGGAAGCCCCGCTACGTCGTCGACGACCAGCCCCGCAAGCCGGGCTGCACGAGCGTGGCGCTGCCGCCCGGCGCGCAGGTCGAGACGGTGTACCCGCTCGCGCCGGGCGAAACGCCGGAGAACACCATCCTCCTGCACGGCAACGTGGCCGACGGCCGCTTCGCCGTCGGCGAGCACGAGCTGCCGTCGTCGCAGCCGGGTCCCGCACGTCCCGGCCCGATGCCCCTCCGCGCGAACCTGCTCACGCGGATGCGCGCGCGCACGTTCGGCATCGAGGAGCGCGTGCAGGCGACGCTGGCGGACGGCCGCCTGCAGGTGACGTGCCGCCCCGGCCAGCGCGCCGCGGGCGTGATCCTCACGGGGCCGTGGTTCATGACGCGCGCGAACGCGGTGCTTGCCGCGAGCTACACGGCGCAGGGCGGACCGTTCGCGTGGCAGGTGGCCGACGAGGCCCGCAGCGCCCGCGGCGACGCCTTCGACATGGGCAGCACCGCCCCGGACGCGAAGGCCGCGCGCCTGGCGCTGCCGCCGCGCCTCGACCGCGCCGGCTGGCGCCAGTTCGTGCTGCTGTGCCCCGCGACGCAGGCCGGCATCGACGTGGCCTCGCTCGCACTGGAACCGGCCGCGGCGCCCGCACCGGCGCCCCGTTCGACGTGGGTCTGGCGCCCCGGCGACTGGATCGACGGCGGCCGCACCCTGCTCGACTGGGCCGCCGCCCAGGGCATCCGCGAGCTGTTCGTCACGGTACCCCTGAAGGACGGCACCGCCGTGCGCGCACCCGACCTGCTGGCCGCGTTCGTGCGCCAGGCGGGCGACAAGGGCATCGGCATCTACAGCGTCGACGGCGACCCGCACATGGTGCTGGCCGACGACGTCCCGGCCGTCGTGAAGCGCGTACAGGCCTATGCCGCCTACAACGCGGCGCAGCCGCTGGCATCCCGCCTGCGCGGCGCGCAGTTCGACGTGGAACCTTATCTGTTGCCGGACAACGTGCTGCCGGCCGCGCGGCGCGACGCCGCCTACGTCGACATGGCGCGCGCCGTGAAAGCGGCGGCGGGCGACGCGCTGTCCGTGGAATTCGTCGTCCCGTTCTGGTGGGGCAAGAACCAGGCGCTGCTGGACGCGCTGGCACCCCACGCGGACGCCCTCGCCGTGATGGATTACCGCACCAACCGCGGCCAGATCGTCGATTTCGCCGTCCCGTTCCTCGACTGGGCCAGTGCGCACGGCCGCCGGGTGCGCATCGCGCTCGAAGCGGGCCCTATCGATCCCGAAGTCCAGCGCCGCTACGTGCGGGCCGCGGACGGCCCCGGCGACCTGCTGGCGGTGGACGTCGGCGGCCGCCAGGTGCTGACCCTGCTGCGCCAGCCGCTCGCCGCCAAGGACGCAAGGCTGTACCGCCTGCAGTCGACGCGCGACATCGACGGCAGCGCCACCACCTTCCACAAGGACAAGGCCGCCCTGCTGCGCCTGCTGCCCGGTCTGGAAGCGGAGTTCGGCGTGTGGGATGGCTTCGGCGGTATCGCCGTCCACGAGTTGCGTGAATCGAGTAAACCTTCTAAGTAGCGTACCGACAACCACAACTTAGTTCTCATCAGCAACAATCGACGGATCTGGCTTTACACCCGTTCTTGTTGTGGATTCGAATCGCGCTTTTCGGACGGACGCCTACGGCGACGACCGGCGCTCCCCGCGCCGCCTGTGCCGCCTGCGCGCCGTCATCGATGTGACCGGTGGTCCGTCGCTCGCCGCCGTCACGGTCGATATCGGCCGCGACGGCATGGCCGTCCTCCTGCCCAGCCCCCTGCCCGACGGCGCCACGTGCCGCGTCGCCTTCTCCGTCTTCAGTGGCGGCAGTGTGCGGCGGCTCGACCTGAATGCCCGCGTATCGAACAGCGTCTTCGTGCGCGACGCCGTCCGCGTAGGGCTCATGTTCACGGGCATGATGCCGGCCACGGGCAATCTGCTGGCGGAGTTCGTCAACTTCGGCAAGCGTTGACTGCCCGGTGGGGCCGTACGCCTGCGTGACTTCCGCTACCACGCGCTGCCGTCGGGTCGACGCGACAAAAGCGGCCTGAGCGCGCGCCACCGGTGTTCAGGAACTGCTAGCATGCGCGGAAATCGTAACCAAAAGTCCACATGCACGCGAACCCGCCAAGCACCCGTCGCGCCGACGGCGTCCCGGACGACGCCCAGCGCCGCTTCGACGACCTGCTCGCCCACCTCCCGGCCGGCGTCGTGATGCACGATGCCGGCGGCCGCGTGGTGGCGGCCAACCGCCAGGCGCTGGCGCTGCTGGGGCGCAGCGAACAGGCGGCGCGGGAGACGCGTGCGGGCGACGAGGGCTGGCATTTCGTGCGCGCCGACGGGTCCCGCATGCCGCCCGCCGAATATCCCGTGAACGCGGTCCTGCGCACGGGCGCCAAGGTGTCGGACCTCGTCGTCGGCGTGTCCCGTCCGGACGGCGGCGACGTGCGCTGGGCGATCTGCAATGCCTATCCGGAGCGCGACGAGCATGGCGCCATCCACCGCGTCGTCGTCTGCTTCATGGACTGCACGGTCCTCAAGGACGCGGAACAGTCGCTGCACAAGTCCGAGGAACGCATGCGCCTCGCGCTGCAGGGGTCGACCGACGCACCGTGGGACTGGGACCTCGTCACCGGCGAACTCTATTACTCGCCGCGCTGGTGGGAGATGCTCGGCTACCTGCCCGGCGAGCAGCCGGCCGACCCGGAGGCGTGGGTGCGCCTGACGCATCCCGACGACCGCATCCGCGTGGTCGCCGTTCTGGACGAACTGCTGCCCGGGCGGCGCCAGTCGTACAGCATGGAATTCCGCCTGCGCCACCGCGATGGCCACTACGTCCCCGTGCTGAGCCGCGGCTACATCCTGCGCGACGGCGCCGGTAACGCGGTGCGCCTGTCCGGCACGAACACGGACCTCACGGAACGCAAGCAGATCGAGCACCGCATCCACGAGCTGGCGTACTTCGACCAGTTGACCGGCCTGCCGAACCGGCGCTTCCTGATCGACGAACTGGGCCAGATCCTCGCGCGCAACGGCCGCGCGGGCCGTCACGGCGCCCTGCTGTTCCTCGACCTCGACAACTTCAAGCTCCTGAACGACACGATGGGCCACGACGTGGGCGACCTGCTGCTGCGCGAAGTGGCGCGGCGGCTGCGCCGGGCGCTGCGCGAAGGCGACCACCTGGCGCGCCTGGGCGGCGACGAGTTCGTGATCGTGCTGGAAAACCTGGGCGCCAGTCCGGACGAGGCGACGGTCGAAGTCCATGCCGTGGGCCGCAAGATCCTCGACGTGCTGGGCGAGCCGTTCGAGCTGGCCGGGCGCCAGTGCGCCAGCAGCCCGAGCATCGGCGTCACCCTGTTCGACGGCGCGCCCACCAGCATCGACGCCCTGCTGCGCCAGGCCGACCTCGCGATGTACCGCGCCAAGGAAGAAGGCCGCAACACGCTGCGCTTCTTCGACCCCGGCATGCAGGCCGCGGCCGACCGCCAGGCCGCGCTGTCGGCCGCCCTGCGCACGGGCCTCGCGCGGCGCCAGTTCGTGCTGTACTGCCAGCCGCAATTCGGCCACGACGGCAGCCTCGTCGGCGCGGAGGCGCTCGTGCGCTGGAAGCGCGGCGCGGACGAACTGGTGAGCCCCGGCGAATTCATCGGCGCGGCCGAATCGGGCGGCCTGATCGCCGCGCTCGGGCTGGACGTGCTGGAACAGGGCTGCCACGCGCTCGCGCGCTGGGCCCGGACGCCGGGCCTCGCCCCGCTGAAGCTCGCGGTGAACGTCAGCGTGCACCAGTTGCGCGACCCGGATTTCCCGCACGCCGTCGCCACGCTGCTGGACGCGACGGGCGCGCCCGCCGACCGCCTCACGCTGGAACTGACGGAGAGCGTCTTCGCACGCAATCCGGACGACCTGGTCGACCGCATGCAGCAGTTGCGCCGGCTCGGCATCCATTTCGCGCTGGACGATTTCGGCACCGGCTACTCGTCGCTGGCCTACCTGGCCCGTTTTCCGCTGGCGGCGCTGAAGATCGACCGCTCGTTCGTGCAGGACGTCGACCACGACCCGAACGCGTCGTCGATCGTCGAAGCCATCATCGCGCTGGCCAGGAAGCTGCACCTGGCGACGATCGCGGAAGGCGTGGAACTGGATGCGCAGCGCGCGTTCCTGTCCGCGCACGGCTGCGACGTGATGCAGGGCTACCTGCTGGGCCGCCCCGTCGCCATGGACGAATTCGAGCGGCGCTACGGCCGCGCGCCGGTTCAGGCGGCGAGCGGCAGCTCGACGTAGAAGGTGGTGCCGATACCTTCCACGCTGTCGAACCGGATGGTCCCGCCCATCTCTTCGACGATCGTCTTGCAGATCGACAGGCCGAGGCCCGTGCCGCCCTGGCGCCGCGAATCGGCGCCGTCGGCCTGGGCGAAGCGCTGGAACACGCGCTCGCGGAACGCTTCCGGAATGCCCGCACCCTCGTCGGCCACGGCAAGGCGCACGTGCTCCGCGCCCGCCTCGACCTGCGTGCGCACGGTGGATCCGGGCCCGGAAAACTTGATCGCGTTCGACAGCAGGTTCGTGAGCACCTGGGCCAGGCGGTCGCGGTCGACGTCCGCGCGGGCGCTTTCCGCGCCGGGCGCCGCCACGCACGACAGGTTGACGCCGGATTGCGCGGCGAAGCTCTGCATCGCCGCGACGGCATCCTCGGCCAGCGGCAGCACCGGCTGCACCGCGCGCTCGAACGTCATGCTGCCGGCGTCCATCTTCTGGATGTCGAGCACGTCGCCGATCAGGCGCACGAGCCGTCCCGAACTCGCGTTGGCGACGTCCACGAGGCCCTTCGCGTCGGGCGGCAGGTCGCCCGCCATGCCGTCGGCCAGCAGCGCCAGCGACGCCGAGATCGCCGTCAGCGGCGTGCGCAGCTCGTGCGACACGGTCGACACGAATTCGTCCTTCATCCGCTCGACTTCCTTGCGCGCCGAGATGTCGTGCATGAACGCGGAGAAGAACAGGCCGTCGCCCGTGCCGGCCAGGCCCAGCGTCATTTCGACGGGGATCTCGCGGCCGTCGCGCGCCAGCAGGACGCGTTCCACGCGCCGGCCCAGCGTGTCCAGTTGTCCCGTCTCGAGGAAATGGCGCATCAGTTCGCGCGAATGGGCACGGAAGCGTTCCGGCATGATGAGGTCCGACACGACGCGGCCCATGGCTTCGTCGCGCGACCAGCCGAGCATCTTCTCGGCCGCGGAATTCCAGTCGCAGATGCGGCCGCGCATGTCGACGGCGACGAAGGCATCCTGCGCCGTCTCGACGATGGTGGCGATGCGCTGCTCGTTGGCGCGCACGCTGGCCAGCGCCTGCTCCAGCTCGCGCGTGCGCGCATCGACGCGCGCTTCCAGCGTCGCATTCAGGTCTTCCAGCGCGCGCCGGCGCCGCACGAGATTCGCCACCAGCGCGTTCAGCGTGGTGGCCAGCGCGCGCACCTCGGCATACCCGCCGCGCCGGATTTCGATCGGGGTCGTCTCGCCCGCGCGGATGCGCTGCGCGGCATCGGCCAGGTCGCCCAGCGGCCGCGTGATGCGGCGCGCCAGCCATACGCCGGCCAGCGAGAACGCGCCCGCCAGCACCACGCCGGCGGCGAGGCCGTATTCGCGCAGGCGGCGCACGGGCGCGAACGCGTCGTCGGCGTTCTGGCGCACGAGCACCGTCCAGCCCAGGCCGGGATACTCGGCATGGCCATGGCCCAGCTGGTAGCCGACGAGGTATGAGCGGCCGTCCGGCCACGTCTCGACGACGTAGCCGCCGCGCCGCTGCGCATGGGCCGCCTTCAGGCTCGGCAGGGTCAGGCGCCGCCCCGTCACGCCGGCCGGCCCGAGCAGCACGTTGCCGTCCGCATCCACGATCAGCGCCTCGACCTGGCGCCGGGCCGCAATCCCCGCCATCACGGAGCGCTCGACGTCGCGCGCCCATTGCCAGGACAGGTGCGCGCCCAGCACGCCGCGCGTCACGCCCTCGTCGTCGACATAGGGAAAGGCGACGTCGACGAAGCGCCAGGGCTCGTCCTGCCTCGGCAGGTAGCGCGCCAGGAGGACCGCCTCGTGCACGTCGCCCGCGTGGATGCCGCGCAGGGCATTGCGGAACCATGGGCGCCTGGACACGTCCGCCCCTTCCAGCAGGCCCTGGGCCGCCACCTGCACCTTGCCGTCCAGGCCGGCGAGGCCGATCCAGCTGTAGTAGCCAAGGCTGTTCTGGATGCCGTCCAGCGTGGCGCGCCGGCGCTCCTGCGGCTGCCCTTCGGCCAGCACGCGGCGCCGGGCCAGCAGGCCCACCTCGCGGTAGCGTTCGAACATGCCCCGTTCCAGCTTGTCCGACGTCTGCATCGCCAGCTCGGCCAGGCCGTGGCCGATGCTCGTCTGGACCTGCTCCGCGGACTTGCGTTCGATGATGGACGTCAGTACCAGCGTGAGGACGATGGACAGCAGCACGAAGGCCAGGGCAAGCCAGGCGCCGAGGGCGCGCGGCAGCAGGCGGCGCACGAATTTCAGGGGATTTGGCATGACAAACAAGGGAAGTTCGCGCCCGTCTCGACGCTGGTGCCAGCCTAGCACAGGCAAGATTTCATGCGGGAATAGTGTTGCATCAGGTGAACACCCACGATGCATTGTTGTATTTCCGACCAGCAGCACCCATATCGGATGGAGAGGCGGAGGGGCCTATTACACGGCCATGTCCGATTTCCGGTAAACTCGCTTGTTACGTAACCACTATTTGCGCCATCGTCAGGAAAAGCCATGCAAGACAAAGCCCAAGCGCCGTCCAACCTCGTCGACTACGTCACGTCGTGCTCCCTGCCGACGCCGTGGGCGCAGTTCACCCTGCATGCGTTCGTCGAACATTCGACCGGGAAGGAGCATCTGGCGATGACGCTGGGCGACCTGTCCACGGGTGACGCCCCGCTGGCGCGCATCCACTCCGAATGCCTGACGGGCGACGTGATGTTCTCGCAGCGCTGCGACTGCGGCGCCCAGCTGGAATCGGCGCTGCGCCGCATCGCCGACGAAGGCCGCGGCATCCTGCTGTACCTGCGCCAGGAAGGCCGCGGCATCGGCCTGGTCAACAAGATCCGCGCCTACCGCCTGCAGGAAGCCGGCGCCGACACGGTCGAAGCGAACCTGCAGCTGGGCTTCCACGCCGACGCGCGCAATTACGAGCTGGTGCTGCCGATGCTGGAGCAGTTCGGCATCGACGCCGTGCGCCTGATGACGAACAACCCGCGCAAGATCGACGCCCTCGGCAAGCTGGGCATCAAGGTCGCCGAGCGCGTGCCGCTGCTCGTCAACCGCAACGCGTACAACGACAACTACCTGAATACCAAGCAGGCCAAGCTCGGTCACATGATGACCCCGGCCACCGAAGCGGTGCTCGACAGCGAAGCGTAATCCCCGCCGCGGGCGGTTCTGGCAAGATGGAGGCACCATGCGCCTCCCATCCGCCGCCCTTGCCGCCCTCGTCTTCGGCGCCGCCGCTTCGCTTGCCGTCGCCGCGGGCAAGGCCGGCCAGCGCGTAAAACCGGCGCCGCAGCCGCCGCTCGTGATCCCGCCAGCCACGCCACCCGCGACGACGCCGCCCGCACCCGGCCCCGGCGAGACGGACGAGACGGCCGCGCTGCCCACGCCCTCCAGCGCCGCGCAAACCCTGTATTCCGCCGCGAAGGCCGATCTGCTGCAGATCCGCATGCTGCTCAGGAACGGCCGCAGCCAGTCCAGCGTCGGTTCCGGCTTCCTCGTCGGCACGGGCAACCTCGTGCTGACCAATTACCACGTCGTGTCGCAGATGGCGCTCGACCCGGACGTCTACGTCGGCGAATACGTCGACACGGACGGCAACGGCGGCCCGATCGAACTGCTCGCGGTGGACGTGCTGCACGACCTGGCCGTCGTGCGCGTGAACCGCAACGGCACGGGCTTTTTCCAGGTCGGCGAAAAACCCGTGAAACTCGTGCAGGGCCAGTACCTGTACTCGCTCGGCAATCCGCTCGACCTCGGCTTCGCCATTTCGGAAGGGTCGTACAACGGCATCGTCACGCGCAGCTTTTATGAGCAGCTGATTTTCACCGGCCCCATCAACTCCGGGATGAGCGGCGGGCCCAGCGTGACGGCGGCCGGCGTCGTGGCGGGTGTCAACGTCTCCAAGCGCCGCGACGGCGAACTGGTCAGCTTCCTCGTGCCCGTCAAGTATGCGCAGGAGCTGCTGCGGCACGCTTCCGGGCAACCGCACCCGCCGAAGAATTTCAACCCGCTGATCGGGCAGCAGCTGCTGGCGCACCAGCGCGCGCTGATCGACCGCCTGCTGGCCGAGCCGCTGTCCATGCGCGCGATGGGTCCATACCAGGTGCCCGTGCGCGAATCGCAGCAGTTGCGCTGCTGGGGCCGCTCGAACTTCCGTGCCGAGGCCGAGTACACGCTTGACTCGGTCAGCTGCGCAATGGAGGCGGCGATCTACGTGTCGGACACGCAGCAGACGGGCCACGTGTCGATGACGCACCAGGTGCTTCGTTCAAGTTCCCTGCACCCGCTGCAGTTCGCCGTGCTGGCCAGCTCGCGCTTCCGCGTCGACAGCATCGGCACGGGCCGCGACACGCGCCTCACGCGGCCCGCATGCGCCGAGATGTTCGTGCACACGGCCACCTTGCCCGTCCGCGCCGTGACGTGCGTGCGCGCGTACCGCAAGTTCGCCGGGCTGTACAACTTCACGCTGCTGGCCGCCAGCACGGACGACGCGCACGCGAGCCTGCAGAGCCGGCTCGACCTGGCCGGCGTCTCGTACGAGAACGGCATGCGCGCGACCCGCGCGTTTCTGTCCGCACTCGGACGGAGCCGCAACAGATGAACGGGCCGTGGTTCGTCGAGCTGCTGGCCAGGAACGGCGACGTGCTGCACCGCCAGCGCGTCGACAACCTGCCGATCCGCATCGGGCGCGGCTACGACAACGACGTGATACTCGACGACGACCACGCGGCCGCCATGCACGCCGTCGTCGAGCAGGATGCATCGGGCCGGTTGCTGCTGCACGACCTCGGCACCCGCAACGGCATCGTCATCCAGGGCAAACGCCGGCAGGACGCCGAGCTGACGGGCGACACGGTCGTCCGCATCGGCCACACGGCGCTGCGCGTGCGCGCGGCCGACTTCCCCGTCGTGCCGGAACTCCTCGACCGCACGTTCCACGGCTGGGAAGGCGTGCTGCCGGGCGCGGCGGGCCTGCTGCTGGCCGGCGTCGTCGCGCTGCTGGTGCGCTGGCTCAGCGACACGGAATACTTTGAACTGGCGCGCTACGCGGAGGCGCTCGCGGGAGGGCTGGCGGCCGCCCTGCTGTGGGGCGGCATCTGGGCATGCGCCAACCGGCTGTTCGCCCGCCACGCACGGCTGGGCCGGCACCTGTTCGTGTTCGGCTGCGGCGCCGCGGCGCTCGCCGGCTATGCGCTGCTGGGCAGCACGCTCGGTTATGCGTTCTCCGCCGAAGGCTTCACGCATTACGCCTCACACGTCGCGACCGTGCTGCTGGCCGGGATGATCTATTTTCACCTGTGCACGATCCGCCCCCGCAACCACGTGCGCTACCGGTGGGTTTGCGCCGGCTTCGCCGTGCTATGCTCCGGGCTGATTCTGGCTGGAAACGTGCAGCGCACGGGACGTGTATCGGACGAGTTGTACATGTCCGTGCTGATGCCGCCCGCCATCCGCGTGAGCCCCGACCACGGCGTGGACGAGTTCATGCGCGACGTGGAAGCGATGAAGGGCCCGCTCGACCGCAGCCGCGGGCGCAAGCCGGGCGATGACGAAATCAATAATTGACGCACGGAGAGACGAACGATGTCCAGACTGAAGGTCCAGAGCTTTTCCATTTCCCTCGACGGCTTTGGCGCCGGCCCGAACCAGAGCCTGCAGAATCCGATGGGCGAAGGCGCCGGCGGCTTGCACCAATGGTTCCGCGGCACGCGCACCTTCCAGCGCATGCTGGGCGACGAGGCGAAGGGATCGGACGGTCCGGACGAGGACTTCGCCGCGCGCGGTTTTAAAGACATCGGCGCGTGGATCCTGGGCCGCAACATGTTCGGCCCGGTGCGTGGCCCATGGCCGGACGACGAATGGAAAGGCTGGTGGGGCGACGAACCGCCCTACCGCGTGCCCGTGTTCGTACTGACGCACCACGCCCGGCCCCCGCTCGAGATGAAGGGCGGCACGACCTTCCACTTCGTCACCGACGGCATCGAAGCCGCTCTCGCCCGCGCGCGCGCGGCGGCCGGCGGCAAGGACGTGCGCCTCGGCGGCGGCGTGTCCACCGTCCGGCAGTACCTGCAGGCGGGACTCGTGGACGAGATGCATCTCGCCATCTCGCCCGTCCTGCTGGGATCGGGCGAAGCACTGCTGGCCGGCATCGACCTGCCCGCGCTCGGGTTCAAGGTCGCCGCGCACGTGGCGACGCAGGCCGCCACGCACGTCGTGCTGAAGAAAGACTGACTAGGACAGCGGGATCGTCAGCCGGGCGATCTCGACCGAGCCGCCCTCGTCGAAGATGGGACAGCGCTCGCCGATCTCGACGGCCTCGTTGAAATCCGCCGCCTCGACGACCGAATAGCCGCACAGCGAACTGGCGGATTCCTTCGGCCCGAGCAGGCGGCGCGGCACCTCGACGGCGCTGTGTGTGAGGCTGCCGCGGTCGAGGACGCGCGAGCCCATGCCGTCGAACCACGCGGCCCAGCGCGACAGGTCGTGGCGCGTGTCCGAATCGGCGCCCGGTTTGCCGTGGTACACGAACAGGAAACGTTCCATGTGCTTCCTCCTGGGGTTGGTTTGCTCGGCTCGACGTTAGCAGAAGGACGCCGGCGGCGACGCACCCGTGCCTTTTGACAATCACGGAAGGATGGCCGATCATCCCCGCATGACCTTCCTGCGCCGCAACGCCGTCTTCGTGTCCGCCTGGATCCTGTTCTGGATCCTGATGATGCTCGTCGCCGTGCAGGACTTCATGCGCAACGAACACAGCCACGCGATCTGGAAGCCGCTGCTGTGGGAAGGGTCGTCGGCGCTCGTCGTGACGGCGCTCGCCCTCGTGCAGCTGCGCTGGTCGCACACGGACGACCACCTGCTCGGCACGCCCTGGCGCTGGTTCGCACGGCAGGCGCGCTGGCTGCCCATGCACTGTATCGCGTTCGTCCCCCTCGCCTTCGGCCTGCGCCATGCTGTCTATGCGCTCGTCGGCGAAACCTACCCGCACGCCGCGGTGCCGCAGCTGTACCTGTACGAATCGATGAAGATCACGATCTTCTTCGGCCTGTTCATGGCGATCCGCTTCGGCGTGCAATCCTACCGCGCCCTGCTCGACGCCCGGCTGCGCGCGGAGCGCTCGAACACCCTGCTGCGCCAGGCGCAGTTGCAGCGGCTGGGCCAGCAGATGCAGCCGCACTTCCTGTTCAATGCGCTGAACACGGTGTCGGCGCTGATCTGGACCGACCCGGCCCGCGCCGACGCGACGCTCACCCAACTGGCCGACGTGCTGCGCGAGACGCTGGCCCTGGGCGACCGCCACGCGGCGCCGCTCGCCACCGAGCTGCGCCTCGCGCGCGGGTACGCGGACGTGATGGCCGAGCGCTTCGCCGACCGCGTCGCCATCGCGTGGCAGGTCGACGATGCCCTGCTCGACCGCGAAGTGCCCGTGATGAGCCTGCAGCCGCTGCTGGAAAACGTGTTCAAGCACACGGTCGAACGGCGTCGCGGCCAGACGCACATCGCGGTGTCCGTCTGCCGCGAGGGCGACGAACTCGTGCTGGGCGTCGAGGACGATGCCGGCAAGCTGGCGGCGTCGGAACGCCCCGGCGGCATCGGGCTATCGAACCTGCGCGCGCGCATCCAGGCCCTGTACGGCGACGCCGGCCGGCTCGACATCACGGCGCGGCCGCAGGGCGGCGTGCGCGCCGAGATGAGGTTGCCTTGCGCCTCCTGATCGTCGACGACGAGCGCCCTGCGCGCGTAAAACTGCGCCACCTGCTCGCGCAGCAGGACGGCGTCACGGCCGTCGAGGAAGCGGCCGACGGCATCGATGCCCTGGAGCGGATCGCCAGCTTCCGCCCGGACGCGCTGCTGCTCGACATCGAGATGCCCGAGCTGTCCGGCATCGAACTGGCGGCCTCGCTGCCGGAACCGGCGCCGCTCGTCGTGTTCGTCACGGCGTACGAGCGCTACGCGTGCCAGGCGTTCGACTGCGACGCCATCGATTACCTCCTGAAACCCTACGACGGCGAGCGCCTGGCGCGCGCGCTGGCGCGCCTGCGGAAAAAACTGGCCGCCCGCGTCGATGGCCAGGCGGCCGCACTGCCGCCCGCACCGCTGGAGCAATTGCTCGTGAGCGAACGCGGCGTCACGCGCGTCGTGCGCGTCGCGGACATCCAGTGGATCGAGACGGCCGACAACTACGTCGTGCTGCACACGGCGGCGGGCAGCCCGCTGCTGCGCCAGACGCTGGCCGGCCTCGTCGACCGGCTCGGCGCCGGTTTCATTCGCTGCCACCGGCGCGCCGCCGTGCAAGTGGGTTGGATCGAACAGGTAGTCACGCTGGACAAGGGCGACGGCGAATTGCTGCTGCGTGGCGGCGCACGGGTGCCGTGCAGCCGCCAGTACCGCGCCGACGTGAGGGCGCGCTTGGGCTGATCAGGCCTCGAGCGCCGCCAGTAGTTTCGAACCGACGGGCACGCCCCAGCCCGTGCACGCATCCCAGCCGGACCCGGCCGCATAGCCGCCGTTGTCGCCGCTCGTGATGTCGCGCATGGCGCCGCTGCCTGCCAGCGGGCCGTACAGCAGCGGATTGAGCCAGCCCACGGGTTGCGGCAGCTTCTGGTTCAGCAGCGCGACGAGCCCCGCATACAGCGGCGACACGGCGCTCGTGCCCCCGATCGTGGTCGTCAGGAAGTCGACCCGCACCCGGTAGCCCGTCGCCGGTGACGCATTGCCGGCCACGTCCGGCACGCCGCGGCCCACGCGTCCGCCCGGATTGATCGACGCCGGCACGCCCGCATCCGCCTGCCAGGACGGCAGCGCGAACTTGTCGCTGACGCCGCCGCCCGTGGCGCTGGTGGCCGGGTCGTCATTCCACACGGTCTCGCCGGCGATGGTGGTGCCGCTGACGGTGATGCGCGTGCCGCCGCAGCCCAGCACGTACGGGCTGGACGCGGGAAAGTCCGCATGCGCGAGGCCGTCCGGCGTGCCGTTCTGCGGATTCTGGTCGTGCGCGCCGGCGTCGCCCGCCGCGCAGCACACCGTCACGCCCAGCGCGGCCGCGGCCTCGAACGCCTGGTCCATCGCGGCCAGGCCCTGGTCCGTCCATTCCGATTCCGGCGCGCCCCAGCTGATCGAGATGACGGACGGCTTGCGCACGTCGTCGTGGACGGCGGCCGCGATCGCGTCGACGAACCCCTGCTCGCTGTTCGGCGCGAAATACACGGCGATCTGCGCCTTCGGCGCGACGGCGCCCGCGACCTCGATGTCCAGCATGACCTCGGCATCCGCGCTCCACGGCAGCGACGGGCTGTTCTTGCCGCCGTCGACAGACACGGCCGTCACCTGCGGCGACGGCAGGCCCAGGCTCTTGAAATAAGCCTTCAGGTCGGACGTGCGGTAGCCGCCGCCCAGTTCGATGATGGCGATGCACTGGCCGCTGCCGTCCAGGCCCGCCGGGAAGTCGTACAGCTTCGCCATGTCGATGCCCGTGAAGCCGGACGCCGCCTCGGCATCGGTGGGGGCAGCGCCGGTCGACATCGAGGCCGTCAATGCCGCTTCGGCGGATTCTTTCGAGAACTTGAAGTGGGGCTTCGCGATGGGCACGTCGTCGATGCCGAACACGCCTTCGACGATGCCGTCCAGCTCGGGCGGCACGTGCACGGGCGCGGTGCGGCGGCGCGAGATGCCTGCCGCGTGCTCGACCCGCTCGATGGCCGTGCCGAAGGCGGCGGTGACCTGGGCGGCCGTGCCGGACAGGACGATGCTGCGCGCGGCCGGCCGGCGTTCCACCACGACGAGCCCGGCCTGTTGTGCGAACGCGGCGACGGCGTCGAGGTCGGCGTCGCTGGCGCCGTGCTGCGCGGCGAATTCGGCCCGTGTGAGATAGCGCCGCTGCCCCACGTGCGCGTCCAGCGGATGGGGCGCGAGCGGTGCGCGGCGGCGCACGAAGACGGTCACGTCGATGCGTTCGTCGGCCGGTGCCGGTCCGAGGGACCGCATGTCGGCAATGGTTGCGGGCACGCTGCCCTGGAGTTTGACCATGATTCACCTCGTCGAAAGAATGGCCCGGCCGGTCCGGGCACCATCTGTCAGTGTGCGCGTCGGGGTCAGCTGATTATTGATTGGCGCCAATTGTGGGCGAGCCCATGCATTCGTATTAAAATGAGAACGCAATTGTGAGCGCTAACATCCATAACAAAAGGAGACGTGATGATCGACAGGAATCGGCGAGGTCTGGTCCTTGCCGCCGGCGGCGCGCTGGCGGCGGGTGCGGTGGGCAACATGGCATGGGCGGCCCCGCCCGATCGCAAGCTCGGCTATGCGATCGTCGGGCTGGGCTCCTACGGCCTGGGCATCATCATCCCGCAATTCAAGAACTGCAAGAACAGCCGCCTCGTCGCGCTGGTCAGCGGCGACGCCGCCAAGGCGAAGCGCGTCGCGCAGGAATACGGCGTCCCGGAAAAAAACCTCTACAACTACCAGAATTACGACGATATCCGCAACAACCCGGACATCGACATCGTCTACATCTGCCTGCCCGTCTCGATGCATGCCGAGTACACGATCCGCGCGGCCAAGGCCGGCAAGCACGTGCTGTGCGAAAAGCCGATGGCCGTGTCGTCGGCCGAATGCGAAGCGATGATCGCGGCGTGCCGCCAGGCCGGCAAGAAGCTGATGATCGGCTACCGCTGCCATTTCGAGCCGTACAACCTGGAAGCACGCCGCATCGCCCGCGCGGGCGAGATCGGCAAGCTGCGCTACTTCCGCTCCGAGCACGGCTTCAACTTCCGCGACCCGAACGCCTGGCGCCTGAAAAAGGCGCTGGCGGGCGGCGGCTCGATGATGGACATCGGCATCTACGCCCTCAACGCGGCGCGCTACATGACGGGCGAGGAACCGACCGCCGTCTACGCCCAGGAAACGACGGACCGCAAGGACCCGCGCTTCCGCGAAGTGGAAGACCAGATCGGCTTCCAGCTGGAATTCCCGTCCGGGGTGATCGGTTCATGCCAGTCGATGTACAGCGCCAACCAGAACCACATCCTGCTGGTGGGCGACAAGGGCCGCATCGACATGGAGCCGGCGACCGGGTACCACGGCAACCGCATGTGGGTCGGCGGCAATGGGCGCGACAAGGAAGTCACGCCGCCGCCGGGTCCCGGCGCCACGCAATGGGCCGGCCAGTTGGACCACATGGCGCAATGCGTGCTGCAGAACCGCGAGCCGATCGTCGCAGGCGAGGAAGGCCTGCGCGACCTGCGCATCATCGAGGCGATCTACCAGTCGGCACGCGAGCAGAAGCGCGTCGTGCTGAGGGCCTGAGCTGCCTGCTTAATACGGCGATCCGGTGACGTCCAGCCGGATCTGCCACACGGCGCCCGCGCCCGTCAGGAACAGCGTCTTGCCGTCGGCGCCGCCGAACGCGGCATTCGTCACGTTGGCGTCGGTGCGGATCGTCGCCAGCTCTTTCCCCTGCGGCGAGAACACGCGCACCCGCCTGGCAGGGTGCTCGGTCACGTAGATATTGCCGTGGCAATCGACGGCCATGCCGTCCGGGATGTTCAACCCGTTGACGATGTCGCGCCCCTGCCCCGGCACGCCATTCACGATCGGGTAGGCGCGCAGGAAGCCGTCGCCCGCGTTCACGTACAGCACGTCGCCGGCCGGCGACAGCGAGACGCCGTTCGGATTCGGCCGGCTGCCGTCGACGAGCGTGATCCTGCCGTCCGTGCCCACGCGGTACACGCCCGTGACGGGCTGCCCGCCGGGCGCCGCCGTCTTCTGGAAATCCGGGTCCGTGAAATAAATCGTGCCATCTTTCGCGATGGCGATGTCGTTCGGCGAGTTGAACACCTGGCCCTGGTAATTCGCCGCCACCGTCGTGCGCTTGCCGTCCGCGATCGCATAGCGCGACAACGCCTTGTACTTGTGCGTGGCCGCGACGAGGTCGCCGTGCGCATCGACGGCGAGGCCGTTGCTGCCGCTGTCTTCCACGACCGTCGTCACCGTGCCGTCCGCGGCCAGCTTGCGGATGCGCGACGGGTAGCCGGGCCCGAGGCTGAAATCGGAAAAGTACAGCGCGTCCTTGATCCACACGGGGCCTTCGTACAGGCCAGCCTCGGTGCGCGTCGGCTTGACGCTCGCGACGGGTTCCGCGCGCAGTTCGCCGGTCGGTGCCGTGCCGCAGGCGGGTGCGGCGTGGACACCGGCCGCGTACGACAGGGTCAGCAGGAGGCCCGGGAGGGCGAGGACGGTGCGCACGTGCATGGATTGCCTTTCGTTCGATGGTCGGAGAAATTGATTGTAGCGCGTCAATCGTCTTCCGTGTCCAACGCAACCTTCCGATCCTCCTTGTAGCGGCACAGGTCGATCTGGGGCGAGGCGTCCGCCCGGCACCAGCCCATGCCTTGGCGCCGCCCTTCGCCATCGATGCCGCCGACGAACACGAGCTTGTCGGCCACCGGCCACTGGTACGCGCCGTAGTGCCATGTGCCGCGCATGGGAGCGGCGTGGACCGGGACGAACACACCGTCGCCGTGCGCCTCGCCCTTCACGAACGTGGCTTCCAGCCGTCCCTCCTTCGTCACGAGGACGCCGGGACCGGACGGCACGGCGTCCTCGACGCCGCCTTCATACGACACCATCTTGCCGCCGGCCGGGAAACTGATGCGCCCCGTGCCGCGCGCCATGCCCGCCGCGAATTCTCCCTCGTACGCGACGCCCCGCTCGCTCACCAGCCGGCCGTGTCCCGACGGCAGGCCCTGCACGAAGTCGCCTTCGTAATAACTGCCGGTCGGACGCAGCCACTTGCCCTTCCCGTCCGGTTTGCCGCCGGCAACGGCGCCTTCGTAGACGTCGCCGGTCGTGTAGCGCAATCCCTTGCCGTCCGGGGTCGCGCTGGATGCCATGTCGGCGACGAGTTCCAGGTTTTCCATCAACAACGCGTCGAGCGGATTCTTGCCTGCCGCATCGAACGCGACGGTGCTGCGGAGGCTCTTGACCGCTTCCAGCAATTGCTTGTTGCGCAGGTAGAGGTGCGCCAGTGCGCGCAGGCTGCCGGGCGTCGGCTCGTAGATGACGATGGTGTCCAGGCCGGCGATACCTTCCTGTACCGGTCCGATGTCGGGCGCAAGCCTGTACACATGTCCCAGGGTAAAGTAGGCCAGCGGATTGGACGGATCCGCCGTGATGGCGCGCCGGGCCAGGGAGCGCGCCTCCTTCAGCGGCGCTTCCCAGCCAGGCACGCCGGTGTCGTGCATGGCGACCGCCGCCATGCCCAGGCCTTCGGCGCGCGTGGCCAGCAGACCCGCGTCTTTCGGGTAGCGTTTCAGCAGCGCGTCCAGGCGCTGCGCGCCATCGTTGACGATGCCCCGGCTGACGGCAAGGATGGTCGCCTTCGGATCGTCCGGATGAAGCTTCAAATTCGTCTCGACCAGTTCCCGCGCCATCCTGGCGTCGCGCTTCGCGAAGCGGGGCACCACGTCGGCCAGGACGGCATAGGTCGCAGGGCGGTCGAGCTTCGTCACCTTCACCTGGACTTGCGGCAGGTCGAGCCCATCCTTGCCGGTCGAAAATCCGCGGGCCATCATGCGGCGCGCCACGTAGCGCCGCATGTCGACATCGAGTTCCTCGTACGACTTCTTGAAAGCGATGCGCACGGCCTGGTCTTCCGACAGCCCCATGTTATGCAGGCGCAGGTAATGCGCGAGTTGCCTGCGCAATTCGGGGCTCGAATTGAAGTAGTGAATCGCGTACTTCGCGCAGGCATAAAAGCGGGCCATGTCGACCTTGCCGGCCCGCGTGCTGTTGTCGTACGAGAGTTTGCTCGTGTTGAACAGCCATTTGGTATCGAGATTGATCCGGCCCGTCCGGTCGGTCAGCCAGTCCTCGCGATGGCTGCCTTCCACCGGATGGCCGAACCATGCCTTGCCATCCTGGATGACCAGCGACGACCAGTACTCCGACATCCCTTCGTCGTACCAGCGCGGATACGCCGTCGTCTCGGGCGAATAATGCATCAGGAAATGGTGGTATTCGTGCAGGATGACCGCGCGCGACCAGTCGCTTGTCCCGGCCGACGTGGCGTAATCCTCGATCCTGGCGATGGCTGCGTAACCGTGGCGCGACAATTGGAACACCCCGGCCATATTCTTTGGCAGCCCCAGCGTCGCGAAGTTGCTCCGGCCCATCGCGACGATCGTCAACGGCGGCCCGTCCAGCGATTGCGCGCCGCGCACGCGGTTCGAGATGTAGCGCAGGTTTTCCAGGTCGACGATCATATGGCGCGCGACGTCTTCCGGCTGGTCGGTGACGATCCGGAAATTCGGGCTGTCGATTTCGATCCAGTTCTGCTCGACGAGGTCGCTCACGTTGCCGGCTTGCGCCAGCGGCATCGACAGGAACAGGATGGACAGGGCGCGGCCGAGGAAAGCTGTTTTCATGAGAGGAATGGAAAATGAATGCTTGCAATACAGCATTCCATTCTAGACGTATGTACGCGATGAAACATCACCAATTATCTCAACCATATTATTCTAGATTTGTATGATCGATATCTGAAAATCAAATTGGCTTTATTTCTTCCATCCCCGCATAATCTGAACCGTCTCCTCTATCTTCCTCCAAGAAAATAGATTCAAGCCCGCCGCAAGCGGGCTTTTTTTTGGCTGTGTTCGCGGTAAGTCGGTAACCCGTCCGTCTAGCCGAGCTGGGCCGCAGCGCACAGCAGATGAGCCGGCTTCGTGAGGCGACCATCGTCGAGCACACGCTGCCATCCCGAGTAATGGATCAGGTAGCGGCTCGCCACGCCGCGGAACCGCACCAGCCAGCTTTTGAAACGGCTGTGCCAGCTGTTCACGTTTTGAATGTGGATCGCGCCACGCACGCGAACCCCGCCTTGCACGTTCACCGCTTCATGCGTGATACCAGCCTGCTCCGCGTAATGTCGATAGACGATGGCTCCGTCGCTGATCAGTAGAACGTCGGCTGGCAGCACAGGCGTGAGGCACTCATGCAATTGCTCCACCGTCACCGGGCCGCGCCCCGTGTGAAAATCGAGCGTCCGGCCGTTGCGGTCGCGCGCGATGAGCAGACAGTCGTGTTCCCGATTGATACCGCGCCGCTTGGCGACGCCGCCACGTTTTCGGGGTGGCCGTGTCAGGTTGCGCGCACCCTTCTGCGATTCGAGGCGATATGTCTCGTCGGCTTCGACGATGGCCGACAATGTCGCCGGCCGGTCGCGCATGGCGCCGGGCACGAACCGGTGGCGCCATCGAAAGCTGGTCGTGCGATGCACGCCGACGACTTGCGCGGCATCACGGACCGTGCGCGATTCGAGCACGCATTGCAGGTACGGTAGCCAGAGTTCCTTCTTGCGCAGCCGTGCCAGGGGCGTACCGGTCAATGCATTATGGCTGCGCCCGCATTTGAGGCAACGGAAGCGTTGCAGTCCGCTCGCCTGTCCGCAGCGGTGCTTGCGGGCGCAGCCGCAGTGCGGGCACGGCCGTCCTGCCGCCGCCTGCTCGATCAGGGCGATGCACTCGCCCGGATGCGCGATGCCAGCGACCCATTCCCGTAGCCGGGCCAGGTCGCCCGCAGACAACTGCGCCGCCGCTAACATGGCGAACAATTCGTCGAACGTCAGGCTGCGCATCGTCACTCCTCTTGAGTTAACTCGACGATGCGTCAGACCGCTACAACGAATTTCAGTTCACATAACTACCGCGAACACAGCCTTTTTTTTGCATCCGTCCGGCCCGCCCCACCCTGCTCCCATCTCGCCACAATCCGCTCGCATCGCGACCTGCGCCGATCTAGTCTGACGTCGTTCTCTTTCATCGACCAACCGACGACGATCCGCCATGAACACTGTCCATCCGCCGCGTTACCACTTCCTCGACTGGGTACGCATCATCGCCTTCTTCCTGCTGATCCTGTACCACGTGGGCATGTACTACGTGACGTGGGGCTGGCACGTGAAGAGCCCGCATGCCGGCACTGCCCTCGAGCCCTTCATGATGCTGTCGTCGCCGTGGCGGCTGTCGCTGCTGTTCCTCGTGTCCGGCGTCGCCTCCAGCGCCATGCTGGCGAAGCTGCGCCCCCTCGTCTTCCTGCGCAAGCGCAGCTGGCGGCTGCTCGTCCCCCTGCTGTTCGGCATGCTCGTCATCGTGCCGCCGCAGTCGTATCTCGAAGTCGTCGAGAAGCTCGGCTATGCGGGCAGCTACGCCGACTTCATGCGCCTGTACGTGCGCGGCTACCACGGCTTCTGCCAGGATGGCTGTCTCATCCTGCCGACCTGGAACCACCTGTGGTTCGTCGCCTACCTGTGGGCCTATACGGCCGTCCTCGCGCTCGTCGTGCTGGCGCTGGGCCCGCGCTTCGACCGTCTCGCCGCCCTGCTCGGCCGCGTGCTTGAGGGCTGGAAGATCATCGTGCTGCCGGCGGCCGTGCTGGCGCTGGCGCGCATCCTGATGCTGAACCGCTTTCCCGTCACCCACGCGCTCGTGGACGACTGGTACAACCATGCGAACTATCTGCCGGTCTTTTTGCTCGGCGCCCTGATGGCGCGCGTGCCGGGCTTCTGGCCCCGCGTCGCCGCGCTGCGCTGGACGTGTCTCGCGCTGGCCCTCGCCGGCTGGGCTCTCCTTTTGCTGTGGATCGCGCTGGACGACGCCGGCGGCATCGACGGCACGCGCTGGGAGTTGCTGGCAACACCAATGCGCGCCAACTACGCGCTGCTGGCGTGGAGCGCGATCCTGGCGGCCTGCGGCTTCGCCCAGCGCCACCTGGACCGCGACGGCCCCGCCCGGCGTTACCTGACCGAGGCCGTGTTCCCCGTCTACATCCTGCACCAGACGCTGATCGTCGTCCTGGCCCATGCGCTGAAACCGCTGCACCGTCCGCCGGGCCTGGAAGCCGTGCTGCTCGTCGTGCTCGTGACGGTGCTCAGCTTCGCCGGCTTCGAGATCGTGCGCCGGGTGCCGTTGCTGCGTCCGCTGTTCGGCCTGGGGCCGCGCATCCGGACCGCTGCCCCGGCCACGCCGGGCGCCATCGCGCCGCGCCCGGTGGCCGGGCACGGCGCGTGAAACCCTCGTCAGTGCGTAGTGGCCCGCTGGTCCTTGCTGCCCTGCTGCTGGCCCGGCGGCATTTGCTGCGTCTGCCCGGTGCTGCCCGATGCGTGCGGCTGGGCGGCACCGTTGCCCGGCCGGATGAATGGATCGCTGAACTGGCGCACGGTTTCCTGCTGGGCGCGCAGGCCGCGCTCCGTCTGCTCGGTGGCGTCGCGCGCCACCTCGTCCGCCAGCGCGCGCGCCGTGCGGGTGGTGTTCTGCACGTGCTGCTCCGTCACGCGGGCCAGCTCGACCTGGGAGTCGGCCGCCAGGCGCGCGATGTGCTGCTGGTAGGCGCGCAGCTTTTCCGTCGTGGGCTGCGTGCGCGCCGTGGCGGCGCTCAGCAGCTCGGACTGGCGGTCGGCGCTCAGCACGTGCTTGCTGGCCAGGGTCGTTTCTTCCAGCATCGTCTGCATGAGCTGGATGTTCAGGTCGCACATCTGCTGGAACGAGCTGAACAGCGACTTCGACATGTCGTTCAGGAACGCGGTCTGGGCATCGATGTGGGTGCGCACCGCCGGGGCGATCGTTTGTGGAAATGGATACATGGTTTTGCCTCGCAAAGTTTTGGGTTGAACGGGCCGCAGCTGGTGCCGCGGCGCGAAGCTCACAGACTAAGGGCGCGAGGATGGTTACCTTTGATCTGGGCTAATCGTGCCGGGCTTGTCAGCCTGAAGTAGCGGCAGATGGTCCGATCTTTGCAGGGGTTCAAGTGCCTGAACTCATGAAACAGACTAGCGCACGATCGCACCTACCCTGGCGCCACCGTTCGGCGTCAGGTTTTTCAGGTCGAGCAGCCGCGTCATCGCGTCCGCCGGCACCGGCTGGCTGTAGTAATAGCCCTGCGCGGCCAGGCAGCCGTGCGCCGTCAGGAACGAGACGTGCTCGGGGCTGTCGACGCCTTCCGCGATCAGGTTCAGGTGCAGGCTGTGCGCCATCGCGATGATGGCCGTGACGATCGCGGCGTCGTGCGCCTGCTCGTTGATCCCGATGACGAACGAGCGGTCGATCTTGAGCGCGTGGATGGGGAAGTTCTGCAGGTAGGCGAGGCTGGAATAGCCGGTGCCGAAGTCGTCGATGGACAGCTGCACGCCCATGTCGCTCAGCCTGCGCATGACGGCCAGGTTGTCGTCGCTGGGCTGCATCGTCAGGCTTTCCGTCAGTTCGAGCTCGAGCGCGTCGGC
>CBIHQW010000034.1:0-32921 GCA_966212285.1 Massilia kyonggiensis | reverse complement strand
GGGTTCAGCTGTTTGTTGAGACAACAGATTAAGAAACCACTTCTTCCGGATTCAGAGTGACGCATGCACAAGCTGCGGCACTCGTACAAGTTATGCCTGATGACCATAGCAAGTCTGTACCACCCCTTCCCATCCCGAACAGGACCGTGAAAAGACTCTGCGCCGATGATAGTGCTGCAACCAGTGTGAAAGTAGGTTATCGTCAGGCTAGTTATTAGAAAAGCCCGCTCAGTATGCACTGAGCGGGCTTTTTGCTTTTCTACGACAAAAATGCCGAGGATTGAGCGCATGTCCTGCTCGACCCAGCGGGTACGTCCGTACGAACTGGCGAGCCGGAACATGCAGGCAGGGAGCGAGCATCGGCGTGGCCCTGCAGTTGCCGTATGAACTGCAGGACCCTGTCCACCTGCTGGCACGCGCCGACAAGGCCGCGTCGCGCCGGTGGCGGAAGCGCTCGAGCGGGAAGCGTCCTGGTCGGGTGGGCGTCAGACGCCCCAGAGCACGTCGGTCTGCTGGTCGCGCGAGGCGCGCAGCATTTCCAGCAGCGGGAACGCGCGGGTCGAGAAGGTCACGGTCTCGATCGGTTCGTGTTCCGCGTCTTCATCGCCTTGATGGGCCTTGACGTCCTGTTCCATCTCGTCCGTCGCCTGGTGCTTCCGGCTTTCTTCGATCTCGTTTTCCAGCAGTTTGACGGCTTGCGTCGCTTCCTGGGCGGTAATGACACCGCGGTCACTGTCCTTGTGCAAGAGGTCCAGGATCCGTTTGGCGTGGTCCTGGTACATCATGACGTTCGGATAAGCCTTGGATTTAAAGGTGATTAACATAGTTGTCTCATTCTATTGTGAGTATCCCAACGATATCACGAGTCGCGCCTGGAGGTCAGCGGGCTACCTCTCACACCGGGCGCCGCCGCAGCATGCGGGCGAGCAGCAGCACGAGCAAGCCCGCCGTCAGGGCCGCCACGGCTGCCCACAGCATCCAGCCTGCGCCTTCCGTGGCGAGCGCAACCAGCAGCCAGCCGAGCCCGCCCCAGCACAGGCTGCTGACCAGCTCCAGCATCGTGCACAGGAAATTTTCCTTGCCGCGCGTCTTGAAATCGCTGCGCGGGGCGGGGCGGCCCGTCCACTGCACGATCAGGCCGGCGCTGAGCACGGCCGCGCTGACCGTGAACGCGACGAGCAGGCCCGTCAACGGCGTGCGCACGACGAGCCACAGCAGCGGCAGCGCGACGAGCAGCAGGGCCGGCATCGTGGCAGCCGCCAGCTTGGCCAGCTGGAGCGTGCGGCGCGGTGCCGGCGCGGACAGGAGCAGGTCCGGCGCATCCTCGGCCGAGATCACGATCCATGCCAGGCTGCCCGTCAGCGAACTGCACAGCAGCGTGAGGCCGGCGCCCAGCGCGGGACCTGCCGAGTCGCCGCGCAGGATCAGGAACAGTAGCGGCACGAGATAGATCAGCTGCAGCAAGACCTGGGCGATCAGGTGCGGGTCGCGCGCGATCAGGCGCCATTCCTTGATGACGACCGTGTCGAACAGGCTGCCGCGGAAACGGAAGCGCAGCGCGCCGGCAGGGCGGGCACGCACGCGGCCCATGCCGGCCGCCTGTTGCAGGCCATGGACGAAGAAGCGGTGCGTGCGGGCCAGGGTCAGGACGAACGCGAGCCCCGCCAGCAGCACGGCGCCCAAGAGCGGCAGCGGCGCGCCGAGAACGGCGCGGCCCGGCAGCCACAACGCGCTGTCCGGCCCGAACAGGGACTGGTGCGTCATCATCTCCATGACGCGCGGCCCCATGTTCCCGTCATGGCGCATGAAGTTAGACGACTGCGACAGCAGGAAGATCAGTGCGCCCGCGATCGCGCCCAGCACCTGCGCCACCACGCGCGTGCGGCGCGCGCCGAGCACGCGCACGAGGCCGAGGGTCAGCAGCATGCCGGCGCAGGCCATCAGCGTCGCGCAGGAAAAGATCGTCACGTACAGCCCGAGCCAGCCCGGATGGCCCAGCACCAGCGCGACGTTGGCGAACGGGCCGGCCAGGTACACGTAAGGCAGGGCGGTGGCGGCCGCGATGCCGAGCAGGCGCACGGCGAAGATGCTGCGCGAGGGCAGGGGCGACGACAGCAGCAGATCGAGGTCGCCGCGTTCGAACAGCGCCAGCACGCAGGCCCGCAGGCTGCTCGACAGCATGAAGGTCGAACATACGACCACCACGAGGCTGATGGGGATGGCCAGCAGTGGATCGCCCCTGCCTCCGGGGCCCAATGCACGCAGCATCGCGAACGCGATCAGGTGCAGCCCGATGAATCCGACCGCCCAGACGGCGATACTGCCCCAGCCGGGACGGCGTTTGCCGCCCTTGTTGATGGCCGCGCCATACCAGGCCAGGCGCAGTTCGTGGCCCAGCAGCCAGCGGATGCTTCCCGGCGCGGCACTCACCCTGGCTGCCCTTCGGTCAGGTGCAGGAACACGTCTTCCAGGCTGCCGCCCTGCGTGCGGTCGCGCAGTTCGGCCAGCGTGCCCTCGGCGATCAGGCGGCCCTGGCGGATGATGCCGATGCGCTGCGCCAGGCGTTCCGCGACCTCGAGGATGTGCGTCGTCAGGATCACGGTGCCGCCTTGCTCGACGTGCGACACGAGCAGGTCTTTTACCTGGCGCGCCGCGGCGGCATCGAGGCCCGTCAGCGGTTCGTCGAGGATCAGGAGTTCGGGTTCGTGGATCAGCGCACCGGCCAGCGCCAGCTTCTGCTTCATCCCGCGCGAAAACCCTTCCGTCAGTTCGTGCGCGTGCTTCGTGAGGTCGAGCCAGTCGAGCAGGCGGCGCGCACGCGGTTCCGCGTCCTGCGCACGGATGCCCCACAGGCCCGCGACGAATTCCAGGTATTCCGTCGGCTTCAGTTTCCCGTACAGCAGCGGGTCGTCCGGCAGATAGGCCATGCCGCGCTTGGCGCCCGCGGGATCGCGTGCCAGGTCGATGCCGAGCACCTCGACGTCGCCGGCGTCCGGGGCCAGCAGGCCGGTCACCATGCGCAACGTCGTCGTCTTGCCGGCGCCGTTGGGGCCCAGCAGCGCGTACAGTTCGCCGCGCCGCACGGTCAGGTCGAGGCCGTCGACGGCGGGACGGCCGAAGGATTTGCGCAGGCCGGACAGGCGCAGGGCAGGGGTGTCGCTCATCATGTCAGGGGAGTTTGAAGGACGTGAGAAATTGTTCGACCTGTTCGGCGGGCAGCGCATCCGCGCGGCCGATCGCGATCACCTGGTAGAAGCGCTTGCCGCGCGCCTCGAAGTGGCCGACGAGGTGCATCGTCGCGCCGTTGCGGGTGCCGCTGGCGTCGACGTCGCGCGTGGCGCGGTCCGAATCCGCCGTCGCCTTCTGGCTGGTGACGGTGGCGCCGATGTTGCGCACCAGCGCGACCTGCATCGCCTCCAGCGCGGCCTGGGCGCGCGCCGCGTCCGGCGCTTCGGCCGCGCCGACGGCGAACGTCGCGCCGTCGACCTCGGCCGCCGTCATCGTCATGGCGACCTGCATGCCGTCCAGGTCGATGGTGCGCGTGAACGTCGCCGGTTTCGCCGGGAACATGACGCGGTAGGGCGCGTCCGGGCTCGCATAGTCGCGCCAGTTGTACTTGGGGGAACAGCCTGCCAGAAGGAGGCTGAGCGCGGCCATGAGGGCCGCGAAGCGTCGTCTTGTCATGACGACATGGTAACAGGGCCGGGCGGTTCAGGCGACCGGGATCGGGTTCTCCGCGATGTGCGTATTGAACTCGTTGACCAGCGTGTGCTCGCCTGGCCCCGCGTTGTTGCGCAGCGGGACGGCGATGTCCACCAGCGCTTCTTCGCGGTCCGTCGCCAGCGCCTGCATGGTCTGCGCGATGAAGGCGTCCAGCGGCATGGCGCGCGGGTCGTCGCCTTTGTGGATCAGGTCGGTGTTGACCCACGGCGGCGCGATTTCCTGCACCGCGACGGCGGTGTCGCGCAGCATGAAGCGCAGCGACAGCGTGTACGAGTGCAGGGCGGCCTTGGTGGCCGAGTACACGGCGTTCGTGGCGATCGGCACATAGGCCAGCACCGACGTGTTGTTGATGATCGTCGCGCGCGGCTGCTTCTTCAGGTGGCCGACGAGGGCGGACGTCATGCGGACCGGGCCGAGCAGGTTCGTCTCGATGGTCGACACGGCCGTGGCGTCGTCGATGGGGCCGGACGGATCGTCGAACGGCATGATGCCGGCGTTGTTGATCAGGACGTTCAGCGTCGGATATTCGGCGGTCAAGGCCGCGGCGGCGCGCTCGATGCTGGCCGGATCGGCGATGTCCAGCTCGACGGCGCGCATGCCCGGGTTGGCGCGCGTCACCTCGTCCAGCAGGGCCTTGCGACGGCCGCCGATGATGACCTGGTTGCCGAGCTTGTGGAAGGCTTCCGCCAGGCCGCGGCCGATGCCCGAGGTGCCGCCGGTGATGAAGATGGTATTGTTCGTGAGTTGCATGGTGATTCTCCGTTTTCGTTATCGGGGGTGTGGAAGATGTTGTCTTCTGGGATCTATGTTGGCGCAAACATGTATGACTCGAACGACAAATAACCCTCTTATTAGGACAAAGTGTGCGTATGCACATATATTCAGAAGCCTATCTACTTTGTCAGTTGTTTTTGGCCCGGACGGAGCGGGTGTCGTATGATTACCATCATGCACTGCAGCAGTCGCTGTGGCGCCGGGCAATCCGGCGAACCTGATCATCACTGAGGACAACATGAAACGCAGAATCGGACTCTTGCTGCCACCCGGCTTCCAGGTCCTGGATCTCATGGCGACAACGGTCTACGAACTGGCCAATACCTTGCTGGAAGAATCCATGTACGAAGTCACGATGCTGTCGGAGCACGGTGGCGCGATGACCAGTTCCTCGGGCATCAGCGTGCTCACGGAAGCCGTCACGCGCTACGACTACGACACCCTGCTGGTGGCGGGGCAGATGTCGCCGCGGCGTCCGTCGTCGCCGGGCTTCGTCGACATCCTGCGCCAGGCCGGCGCACAGTCGCGCCGCGTGGGCAGCATCTGCACGGGCGCCTTCCTGCTGGCGGAAGCGGGTCTGCTGGACGGCAAGCGCGCGACCACCCACTGGTCGCTGGCGCGTGACCTGCAGCGCATGTACCCGAAGGTGCGCGTCGAGGAAGACCGCATCTTCATCAACGAGGGCAAGGTCTGGACGTCGGCCGGCATGACGGCCTGCGTCGACCTGTGCCTGGCCCTCGTCGAGACCGACCACGGCATCGAACTGTCGCGCAACATCGCCCGCAAGCTGGTCGTCTACCACCGCCGCAGCGGCGGCCAGTCGCAGTTCTCGGCCCTGCTGGAACTGGAACCGAAGTCCGACCGCATCCAGCAGGCGCTGTCGTACGCCAAGCGCCACCTGCGCAAGCCGCTGTCCGTGGACGAGCTGGCCGAGGCGGCCAACCTGAGCACGCGCCAGTTCAGCCGCACGTTCCGCATCGAGACGGGCCAGTCGCCGGCCCGCGCGATCGAGGTGCTGCGCGTGGAAGCGGCGCGCGCCATGATCGAGGGCAGCAATCACTCGATCGACGTCGTCGCGCGCGAGACGGGCTTTTCCGATCCCGAGCGCATGCGCCGTGCCTTCCTGCGCGCCTTCGGCCAGCCGCCCCAGGCCATCAAGCGTGCCGCGCGCGAACAGCAGTCCACCGGCCTCGCCTGATCCTTCGGCAGGGGAGCGATGGCCTGAATCGGGGCCGATTGGTCCCACCCGTCGACCTCCGTTCTGAAAAGATGCCTGCATCAGGCAACCAGAACGGAGTCGACGATGTCCACCGAACCCACCACCCTGCCCAAAGGCCTTTTGTATACGCTGGCGCTGGGCACCTTCGCCATCGGTACCGAAAGCTTCATGATCGCGGGCCTGCTGCCGCGCATCGCGTCCGACCTGGCCGTGACCGTGACGCAGGCCGGCCTGCTCGTGACGGTCTTCGCGCTGACCTATGCGATCGGCGGGCCGCTGCTGGCCATCTTCACGAGCGGCTGGCCGCGCCGCACCGTGCTCGTCGGCGGCATGGCCGCTTTCGCCCTCGGCAACGCGCTCGCCTACGCCAGCCATGACTACCTCGGCCTGCTCATCGCCCGCGTGCTGCTGGCGCTGACGGCCGGCCTGTACACGCCCAGCGCCAATGCCCTCGCCAGCGCCATCGCCCCGCCGGCGCAGCGGGGCCGCGCGCTGGCCATCGTCAGCGGCGGCCTGACCATCGCGATCGTCGCCGGGGTGCCGCTCGGTACGCTGCTCGGCACCCACTAGTGGTCGCCGCTTAATGGTCGCCGCTTAATGGTCGCGTAACCCGCGCCGGTACTGGATCGCCTCGGCCACGTGCATGGCAAGCACCGTATCGGCGCCCGCGAGATCGGCAATCGTCCGCGCCGCCTTCAGCACCCGGTGATAGGCGCGCGCCGACCAGTGCAGGTGCTGCATGGCGTCGCCCAGCAGCCGTTCGGCGGCGGCGTCGAGATGGCAATGGTGGTCGATCTCGCGTGTCGTCAGCTTCTGGTTGGCCTTGCCCTGGCGCGCCAGCTGGCGCGCGTGCGCCTGTGCGACGCGCGCGGCGATGGCGGCGCTCGGCTCGCCGTCGGCCAGTTGCGCCATCGTGTCCGGCGTCATGGCCGCCACGGGTACCTGGATGTCGATGCGGTCGAGGAGGGGGCCGGAGATGCGGTCCTGGTAGCGCTGCACGGCGTCCGGCGTGCAGCGGCATTTGCCGGACGGGTGGCCGAGCCAGCCGCACGGGCATGGATTCATCGCGGCGATCAACTGGAAACTGGCGGGAAAGTCGGCCTGGCGCGCGGCGCGCGAGATCGTGATGGCGCCCGTTTCGAGCGGCTCGCGCAAGACTTCCAGCACCTTGCGGTCGAACTCCGGCAACTCGTCGAGGAACAACACGCCGTGGTGGGCCAGTGAAATTTCTCCGGGCCGCGGTCCCTGGCCGCCGCCGACGAGGGCCACGCCGGAACTCGTGTGGTGCGGACTGCGGAACGGCCGTTTTCTCCACCGTTCGATGGCAAAGCTGCCCGCGAGCGACTGGATCGCGGCCGTCTCCAGCGCTTCCTCCTCGCGCAGTGGCGGCAGCAGGCCGGGGAAGCGCGACGCGAGCATGCTCTTGCCGGCGCCCGGCGGTCCGATCAGCAGCACGGAATGCAGGCCCGCGGCCGCCACTTCGAGCGCGCGCTTGACCTGCTGCTGGCCCTTGACGTCGGCGAAGTCGGGGTACACGGGCGGATCGGCGGACGGCACGGGGCGGTAGCGTGCGAGCCGCGCCTCGTCGGAGGTCGCGGCGAAGTGCGCGCACACGTCAAGCAGCGAGCGGGCGGGGTAGACGACGGCGTCCGTCACGAGGGCCGCCTCGTCCGCGTTCGCCCACGGCAGCACGAAGGCGCGCGCCGGCGCCTCGCCGGCGTGCTGGCGCAGCATGGCAAAACTCATCGCCAGCGCGCCGCGCACGGGGCGCAATTCTCCCGACAGCGACAGCTCGCCCGCGAATTCGTAGCCGTCCAGCGCGCCGGCCGGGATCTGGTCGGACGCGGCGAGGATGCCCAGTGCGATCGGCAGGTCGAACCGTCCGGACTCCTTGGGCAGCTCGGCCGGCGCGAGGTTGATGGTGATGCGCCGGCTCGGCACCTCGAAGCCGGAGTTCTGCAGCGCGGCGCGCACGCGGTCTTTCGATTCGCGCACCTCGGCATCCGCGAGGCCCACGATGTTCATCGCCGGCAGGCCGTTCGCCAGGTGGACTTCGACGCTGACGGCCGATGCTTCCATGCCGGCCAGGGCGCGGCTTCTGAGGACGGCGAGGCTCAAGCGGGCTCCTTCGACGGTGGGCGAGGCCTCATCTTAGGCAAGCGGAGGCAATGCCTGTTGAGAGGGGACAGGCCTGTATGCCGAACTTTTTTCGCACGGGCTCTGGTAAGGTAGCGGGCATGCCCCGACTGATACTTACCCTGCTTGCCCTCGCGGTCCTGTTCTGTTTGCTGTGCGGACCCGTGACGTGGGTGGCGCTGCGCCTGTGGAAGCGCGGGGATCTCGAGGCGTTCCGGCCGCTGCGAGCCGTGTGGATCGCGCAGGTGGCGCTAGCCTCTGCGCTGATCTTTGCCGCGGACAGTCTCGGGCTGACCAATCCGATGGCCTGGATGGTGGCGATCGTGTTCGCGGTCAGCCTGGGCGGGGCAGCCTTGTTCGCGCCCTGGCGGATGATGGCGCGGATGAAGGTGCGGATGAGGGTGCGCGGCCGCCCGTAGGCGTCACACCTTGGCGTCGGTCGCGGCCAGCTTCGCTTCCAGTTCCGCCACCCGCAGTTCCAGCGCTTCCAGCTTGGCGCGCGTCTTGGCCAACACCTGGGCCTGGATGTCGAACTCCTCGCGCGTCACGAGGTCCAGCTTCGAAAAGCCCTGGGTCATCATCGCCTTCACGTTGCGCTCGATGTCCTTGGCGGGCGAGTTTTCGAACGCCTGGTTGAGCTTGCCCTGCAAATCATTAAAAAAATTGTTCATTTCACACTAGTCCTTGAGCCGGCATGCTGCACCAAGACGGTGCGTACATACCTGATTTGGTGCGTGCACCGTGACGGCGCACGCGTCCTGGTCTCGTTTGTTTTTTGAAATTAAAAAACTGGGGGCGGAAGGGGTGAAAAACAAGCGGGAACCCGCCCGGCATGGGGTGGCACGCATCCTGCTAATCAACCATTAACCATAACGAGGTCGCAATCCCGGATTGTAAACCTCAACCGAAGAATATGTTCAACTACAAGGGAGTGTCGTATGAAGCGTCGTAACAGCAACTGGTCCCACGTCGCAGTACTGGCAGCAAGCCTGTGGAGCCTTAATATCGGGCTGGCCGGCGCCGAAGAGCAGAAGCCGGACAATGAAGTGAGTTTCAACGCGGCGGTCACCAGCGATTATCGCTACCGCGGCATTTCCCAGTCCCGCCTCGATCCCGCACTGCAGGGCGGCGCCGACTACACGCACAACCCGACCGGCCTGTACGCGGGCACCTGGCTGTCCACCATCAAGTGGACCAAGGACCTGGGCGGCAGCGGCGACGTCGAGTGGGATCTGTACGGCGGCAAGCGCGGCAACCTCACGGGCGACATCACCTATGACGTGGGCGGCCTGTACTACTTCTACCCGAGCAATGGCCTCCATCCGAACGCCAACACGTTCGAACTGTACGGCCAACTCGGTTTCGGCCCGGCCTACGTCAAGTACTCGCATTCGCTGACGAACCTGTTCGGCACGGCCGACAGCAAGGGCAGCGGCTACCTGGACATCGGCGCCAACGTCGACGTCGGCAACGGCTTCACGCTGAACCTGCACGCCGGCCGCCAGAACGTGCGCCACAACGGTTCGTTCTCCTACACCGACTACAAGCTCGGCGTCACCAAGGACCTGGGCATCTGCTCCGTGGCCCTGTCCTGGATCAAGGCCGACACCAGCGCGTACCTGAGCCCGTCCGCGGAAAACCTGGGCAAGTCCGCGGCCCTGCTCACTGTTTCAAAAACTTTCTGAAGAGGCAATCAAATGAAAATGATCACCGCCATCATCAAACCCTTCAAGCTCGACGAGGTGCGTGAAGCCCTCTCGGAAATCAACGTCCAGGGTATTACCGTGACCGAAGTGAAGGGTTTCGGTCGCCAGAAGGGCCATACCGAGCTCTACCGTGGTGCGGAATACGTCGTCGATTTCCTGCCGAAGACCAAGATCGAGGCAGCGGTCGACGATGCCATCGTCGACCAGGTGATCGACACCATCCAGAGCGCCGCCCGCACCGGCAAGATCGGTGACGGCAAGATTTTCGTCTCCAACCTGGAGCAGGTAGTCCGTATCCGTACCGGCGAAACCGGCAACGAAGCGCTGTAAGGGGAATCCGATGATCCATACCATCACAAAACTGATCGCAGGCGTATCCGTCGCGGTGGCGCTGGCAGCCGCCGCCCCGGCCATGGCCCAGGATGCCGCCAAGCCCGCTGCGGAAGCTGCAGCACCCGCAGCCGCACCGGCCGCCAGCGCACCGGTCGCTGCTGCCCCGGCCGCACCGGCAGCCGCCGCTGCCGCCGCACCGGAAGCAGCCGCCGCACCGGCTGCCGCACCGACCCCGCAGAAGGGCGATACCGCCTGGATGATGGTCGCCACGCTGCTGGTGATCATGATGACGATCCCGGGCCTGGCCCTGTTCTACGGCGGCCTGGTCCGTTCGAAGAACATGTTGTCGGTGCTGCTGCAGGTCTTCATGATCTTCGCGGTCATCATCGTCCTGTGGTGCCTGTACGGCTACTCGCTGGCGTTCACGGAGAACACCAAGTTCATCGGCGGCTTCGACCGCCTGTTCCTGAAAGGGATCTGGGATCCGGTCAAGGCGTCGTTCTCGACTGCGGCCACCTTCAGCAAGGGTGTCGTCATTCCCGAATTCGTCTACGTGGCATTCCAGGGCACGTTCGCGGCCATCACCTGCGGCCTGATCGTCGGCGCTTTCGCCGAGCGCGTCCGCTTCTCCGCCGTGCTGCTGTTCGTCGTGCTGTGGTTCACGTTCGGCTACCTGCCGGTCGCCCACATGGTCTGGTTCTGGACCGGTCCGGATGCCATCACCGCCGCGACCGCCGACGCCGAAGCCCTCAAGGCCGGCTGGCTGTTCCAGAAGGGCGCCCTCGACTTCGCGGGCGGCACCGTGGTCCACATCAATGCCGCTATCGCCGGCCTCGTCGGTGCGATCCTGATCGGCAAGCGCGTCGGCTATGGCCGTGAATCGATGGCCCCGCACTCGCTGACCATGACCATGATCGGCGCCTCGCTGCTGTGGGTGGGCTGGTTCGGCTTCAACGCCGGTTCGGCGCTGGAAGCGGGCGACGTCGCCGCGCTGGCCTTCGTCAACACCCTGCTGGCCACCGCCGCCGCCACCGTGTCGTGGGTCTTCGGCGAATGGATCACGAAGGGCAAGCCGTCGATGCTGGGCGGTGCCTCGGGTGCCGTCGCCGGCCTCGTCGCCATCACCCCGGCCTGCGGCTTCGTCGGTCCGATGGGTGGCCTGGTCATCGGCCTCGTCGCCGGCATCGTCTGCCTGTGGGGCGTGAACGGCCTGAAGCGCATGATCGGCGCCGACGATTCGCTGGACGTGTTCGGCGTGCACGGCGTGGGCGGTATCCTGGGCGCGCTGCTGACCGGCGTGTTCGCGGCACCGCAACTGGGCGGCCAGGGCATCTTCGACTACGTCGCCAACAAGATGTCCGCCGACCCGTACTCGATCGGCCACCAGGTCCTCGTGCAGGCGGAAGCCGTCGGCACCACCATCGTGTGGTCGGCCGTCGTCTCGTTCATCGCCTACAAGATCGTCGACGTCGTCGTCGGCCTGCGCGTCCCGGAGGACGAGGAGCGCGAAGGCCTGGACATCACGAGCCACGGCGAGCAGGCTTACCACTCCTGATTGCCAGGATGGCAATATGCGAAAGCGCCCTCCGGGGCGCTTTTTTATTTCTAAATTGCATAAAGGTCTTTAAAAAACGTTCGAACACCCCAATCTCGGCTTACCATATCGCCAAGAAGCCCGAAGGACGTCATTTTTATGGTTCCCCACCTTGCCACCGCCGTGACCGGTCCCCTGCTGGACCTGGAAAAGAAGATCCTCGAAGCCACGCCCGCCATCGAACGCTGGTTCCGCCTCGAGTGGCAGGAGCACACGCCGCCGTTCTATTGCTCGGTGGACCTGCGCAATGCCGGCTACAAGCTGGCGCCGGTGGATACGAACCTGTTCCCGGGCGGCTTCAACAACCTGTCGACGGAGATGCTGCCGCTGACGGTGCAGGCCGCCATGGCCGCGATCGACAAGTATTGCCCCGACGCCCGCAACCTGCTGCTGATCCCGGAAAGCCATACGCGCAATCCCTACTATCTGCAGAACGTGCAGCGCCTGATGCAGATCTTCCGCCAGACGGGCCTGCACGTGCGCCTGGGTTCGCTGTCGCCCGAGGTGACGGAGCCGACGCCGCTCGCGCTCCCGGACGGGAACATGCTGGTCGTGGAACCGCTCGTGCGCTCGCCCAACGGCCGCCGCGTGGGCCTGGCCGACTTCGACCCGTGCACGATCCTGCTGAATAACGACCTGTCCGCCGGCATCCCGAGCATCCTCGAAAACGTCCACGAGCAATCGCTGCTGCCGCCGCTGCATGCCGGCTGGGCCGTGCGCCGCAAGAGCAATCACTTCAAGGCATTCGACGAAGTCGCCAAGAAGTTCGGCAAGCTGATCGACATCGACCCATGGCTCGTGAACCCGCTGCATAGCAAATGCGGCGAGGTCAATTTCCAGGAAGACGTCGGGATGGAGTGCCTGGCCGATAACGTGTCCGCGCTGCTGTCGAAGATCAAGAAGAAGTACAAGGAATACGGGATGAAGGACCAGAAACCCTTCGTCATCGTCAAGCCGGATGCCGGCACGTACGGCATGGGCATCATGACCGTCAAGGATGCGAGCGAGGTCAAGGACCTGAACCGCAAGCAGCGTAACAAGATGTCGGTCATCAAGGATGGCGTCACCGTCACCGACGTGATGATCCAGGAAGGCGTGCCCACGTTCGAGTCGATCAACGACGCGGTGGCGGAGCCGGTCGTGTACATGATCGACCGCTACGTCGTCGGCGGCTTCTACCGCGTGCACGCCGAGCGCGGCGTCGACCAGAACCTGAACGCACCGGGCTCGCAATACGTGCCGCTCGCGTTCGCGCAACAGCATGCCGTGCCGGACCTGAAGGCCAAGCCGGGCACCGCCGCGCCGAACCGCTTCTATGTGTACGGCGTGGTGGCGCGTCTCGCGTTGCTGGCGGCGTCGCTGGAGCTGGAGCGCACGGACCCGGATCCCGAGATCTATTGATTCATCCGGTCCGTTGCCGGCTTGCGCGCCATGTAGATGAAATGCGAGCGCAGCGGCGGCAGCAGTGCCGCCAGCGCTTCCGGGATTAGCCAGGGCAGGGCGGCGAGGGTGCGGCCCACGGGCGGTGCGAGTACCAGCGTGCGGTAGTGGCGGCTCGCGGCGGGCCAGAAGCGCAGCAGTTCGATGTCCGTTACCTTGCGCATGTGGGTATTCCGCGAACTGTCGTAGCGACAATCGAAGATCATCGTCCAGCCGCCGGGACGCAGCACGCGCCACATCTCGGCCGCCAGGCCGCGCCGCAGGTCTTCGTCCAGGAGCGCGGAAAACACGGTGTGCGCGCTCACGAGGTCCATGCTCGCGTCGGGAAAGACGTCCAGTTGGCCCAGGTGCCAGCGCACGCCGGGCGCCGTGCGGCTTCGCGCCTGTTCCAGCCGGTCGGGCTGCAGCTCCGTGCCGGCCAGGTGGGATGGCGTGGCGCCCCAGTCGATCAGCTGGCGCAGGAAGCCGCCGCTGCCGCAGCCGACGTCCAGCGCGCGCACGGCGGACAGGTCGCGGCCCACCGTCAGCGGCAGCAGGTCGGCCAGCACGCGCGCCCGCGCCGCCGCCTGGCGGACGATGTCGGGCCGGTGCCAGGCGTATTTCGCCAGCCCGGCGCCGCCCTGCCATTGGCGATAGACCTGGTTGATGCGTTCCTGTTCGGCTTGGTCGCTCATCGTGTCCTCCTGGGACGCATCTTCCCAAGTGGTCCGGTGGCACGTTTGACGGTTCGCAAATGCAGATTGAATAGATGACTTTTTGCCAACAGGAAGATGCCCCGGTAACTCGTCCGCCGGACGCGGCCGCCTTTCCGCGAACATCCGCGTTTCCGGCTAAAATCGTGGCATTGCCTCCATTGGGACCATCATGAAAATCGCTTTTCTCGCCGATCCGCTGTCCGGCTTCAAAATCTACAAGGACTCGACGTTCGCGATGATGCGCGAAGCGGCACGGCGCGGCCATCGGATCTATGCCTTCGAACAGCGCCACCTGGTGCTGGAAGAGGGCGTCGTGACGGCCGAGGCCACCGAGATCCAGCTGACCGGCGATCCGGACGACTGGTACCGCGAAGGCGATACCGATACCGTGCCCCTGTCCGCGTTCGACGCCGTCATCGAGCGCAAGGACCCGCCGTTCGACATGGAATACGTGTACGGCACGTATCTGCTGGAACTGGCCGAGCGCCAGGGCGCGCGCGTGTTCAACAAACCCTCGGCGATCCGCGACCACAACGAGAAGCTGACCATCGCCCAGTTCAGCCAGTTCACGTCGCCCACGCTCGTGTCGTCGTCCGGCACGCGCCTGCGCGCCTTCCACGCCGAACACGGCGACGTGATCTTCAAGCCGCTGGACGGCATGGGCGGCGCCGGCATCTTCCGCGTCAGGGACGACGGCCTGAATCTCGGTTCCATCATCGAGACGCTGACGGAAAACGGCGCGCGCACGATCATGGCGCAGAAATACATTCCCGCCATCGTCAAGGGCGACAAGCGCGTGCTCGTCATCGACGGCAAGCCGGTCCCGTTCTCGCTGGCGCGCATTCCGCAGGCCGGAGAAGTGCGCGGCAACCTGGCGGCCGGCGGCACCGGCGTCGCGCAGCCGTTGACCGAGCGCGACCGCGAGATCGCGGAAAGTCTCGGCCCGATTCTGGCGGCGCGTGGCCTGTTGCTGGTAGGATTGGACGTGATCGGCGATTTCCTGACCGAGGTGAATGTCACCAGCCCCACGTGTTTCCAGGAGATCACCGACCAGACCGGTTTCGACGTCGCAGCGATGTTCATCGACGCCGTCGAGAAACGGGTAACGGGAAATTAAAATGGTAGGCATTCTGCTGATGACCCACGCTCCGCTGGGCCAGGCATTCATCGCCGCGGTCGCGCACGTGTTCCGCGGCCCCACCGAGCGCTTCGAAGCGATCGATGTGACGGCGGACCAGGACACGAACGAGATCCACGCACTGGCGAAGAGCGCGATCCAGCGCCTGGACGAAGGCGACGGCGTGCTGGTCATCACCGACATCAAGGGCGGCACGCCGTCGAACTGCTGCAATTCGCTGGCCGAGGCCGGGCGCGTGGAAGTCATCGCGGGCATCAGCCTGCCGATGCTGCTGCGCGCGATCACGTACCGGCGCGACACGCTGGACGTGGTGGTCGAGATGGCCCTGGCCGGCGCGCAGAACGGCGCCGTCCGGGTCGACAACCGCATCCGGGTCGGCACCTGACCGGACAGATGAACGAGAGAAACGACAACTAAAATATGATTCAACAGGAACTCGAGATCATCAACAAGCTGGGCCTCCACGCCCGCGCATCCGCCAAATTCACCCAGCTGGCCGCCAAGTTCCAGAGCGACGTCTGGCTCACCCGCAACGGCCGCCGCATCAACGCCAAGTCGATCATGGGCGTCATGATGCTGGCCGCCGGCAAGGGCGCCAAGGTGACGCTTGAAGCGGACGGCCCCGACGAACAGGAATGCATCGCCGCGCTCTCCGGCCTCATCAACGATAAATTCGGCGAAGGCGAGTAATGCCGGACAGCAGCCGAGCTGGCCGTCACCCGGGACCCTCCATGGCATCGTTCACACTGCACGGCATTCCGGTCTCGCGCGGGATCTCGATCGGGCGTGCGCACCTGCTTACGCCGGCCGCGCTCGACGTCAAGCACTACCTCGTGCCGGAAGAGCAGGTCGAGGCGGAAGTGAAACGCCTGCAGGATGCGATCGCCGAAGTGCACCGCAACCTGCAGGAGCTGTGGACCGAGCTGCCGAAGGAAGCCCCGACGGAACTGGGCGCGTTCATCGACGTGCACGTGCTGATCCTGTCCGACCCGATGATCTCGGAGGCGCCGCTCGACATCATCCGTTCGCGCCACTACAACGCGGAATGGGCGCTCGTCACGCAGATCGACGAGCTGTCCGCGCAGTTCGACGAGATCGAGGACGAGTACCTGCGCGAGCGCAAGCAGGACATCCAGCAGGTGGCCGAGCGCGTGCTGAAGGTGCTGATGGGCACCGCGCTGTCCGCCCCGCCGGTGCCCGAGGAAGACCACTTCCAGCCGCAGATGATCGTCGTCGCGCACGACATCTCGCCGGCCGACATGCTCGCGTTTCGCGACCGCTCGTTCGTCGGCTTCGTCACGGACGTGGGCGGCCAGAACTCGCACACGGCCATCGTCGCGCGCAGCCTGGACATCCCGGCCGCCGTCGGCATGAGCCAGGCGTCGCGCCTGATCGAGCAGGACGACTGGGTGATCGTCGACGGCGACGCCGGCGTCGTCATCTGCAATCCGAGCGCGCTCGTGATGGAGCAGTACCGCGCGCGCCAGGCCAATTTGATGAAGGCGAGAAAACGCCTCCTCAAGCTCAAGAAGACGCCGGCCGTGACGAAGGACGGCACGCCGATCACGCTGCTCGCGAACATCGAGCTGCCGGACGATTGCGGCCCGGCGCTGGAGGCGGGCGCCGTCGGCGTGGGCCTGTTCCGTTCCGAATTCCTGTTCATGGGCCGCGGCGCGCAGGGTTTGAAAGTGCCGGGCGAGGACGAGCAGTTCGAGCAGTACCGCAAGGCCGTGCTGGCGATGAAGGGCCGCCCGGTCACGATCCGCACGCTCGACGTGGGCGCGGACAAGCCGCTCGACCAGACGGAACACACGGCGCTGAACCCGGCCCTGGGCCTGCGCGCGATCCGCTACTGTCTCGCCGAGCCGCAGATGTTCCTCACGCAGCTGCGCGCGATCCTGCGGGCGTCGGCATTCGGCAAGGTGCGCATCCTGATCCCGATGCTGGCGCATGCGTTCGAGATCGACCAGACGCTCAGCATGATCGAGCAGGCCAAGGCCCAGCTGCGCGAGCAGAACGTCAAGTACGACGAGGCGGTGGAAGTCGGCGCCATGATCGAGATCCCGGCCGCCGCGCTGGCGCTGCCGATGTTCGTGAAGCGTTTGAACTTCCTGTCCATCGGCACCAACGACCTGATTCAATACACGCTGGCGATCGACCGCGTCGACTACGAGGTGGCGCACCTGTACAATCCGCTGCACCCGGCGGTATTGAACCTGATCGCGATGACGATCGAGGCCGGGCACAAGGCCGGCATCGACGTGGCCGTGTGCGGCGAGATGGCGGGCGACGTCAAGCTCACGCGCCTGCTGCTGGGCATGGGCCTGCGCGAGTTCTCGATGCATCCGGCCCAGCTGCTGGCCGTCAAGCAGGAAATCCTGTCCAGCGACCTGTCGCGGCTCGTGCCGCGCACGAAGCGCATCCTGCGCGCGATGGAACCGGCGGCCATCGCCGACGCCGTGGAGCAGCTGCAGTCCGTCTAGTTACAACTTAAGAGTCTTCATGGGATCGATCGGAATTGTCTCCCCCCAGGCGATGCACTTCGCCGAACCGTTGCGCCTGCAAAGCGGCGCGGCGCTCGGCGATTACACGCTGATGTATGAAACGTACGGCACGCTGAATGCCGACAAATCGAACGCGGTGCTGATCTGCCACGCGCTGAACGCGTCGCACCACGTCGCCGGCCACTACGCCGACCAGCCGAAGAGCGCGGGCTGGTGGGACAACATGGTGGGGCCGGGCAAGCCGGTCGACACCGACCGCTTCTTCGTCATCGGCGTCAACAACCTCGGCTCCTGCTTCGGTTCCACGGGCCCGATGCACACGAATCCGGCCACCGGCAAGCCGTACGGCGCCGCGTTCCCCGTCGTGACGGTGGAAGACTGGGTCGCCGCGCAGGCGCTGCTGGCGGACCGCCTCGGCATCGAATGTTTTGCCGCCGTGATGGGCGGTTCGCTGGGCGGCATGCAGGCCCTCGCGTGGAGCATCATGTTCCCCGAGCGTCTGCGCCACTGCATCGTGATCGCGTCCACGCCGAAGCTCTCGGCGCAGAACATCGCGTTCAACGACGTGGCGCGCCAGGCGATCCTCACCGATCCGGACTACCGCGGCGGCGACTTCTACGAGCACGGCGTCGTGCCGAAGAACGGCCTGAAGGTGGCGCGCATGGTCGGCCACATCACGTACCTGTCGAACGACGACATGGCGGAGAAATTCGGCCGCAAGCTGCGCAACGCGGCCGAGAGGAACGACTACAAATTCGACTTCGGCATCGACTTCGAGATCGAATCGTACCTGCGCTACCAGGGCGACAAGTTCTCGGAATACTTCGACGCCAACACGTACCTGCTGATCACCAAGGCGCTCGATTATTTCGATCCCGCGCGCGAGCATGGCGGCAACCTCGCCAAGGCGCTGGAAAACACGCGCGCCCAGTACCTGGTCGCATCGTTCTCGACGGACTGGCGCTTCTCGCCGGAGCGCAGCCGCGAGATCGTGGAAGCGCTGCTGGCCAACCGCCGCAAGGTGACGTATGCCGAGATCGACGCGCCGCACGGCCACGACGCCTTCCTGCTCGAGGATACGCGCTACATGAACATCGTCCGTGCCTACTTCGAGCGCATCGCCGGCGAGCAGAAGGAGGTCGCATGAAATACGAAGACCTGACCCTGCGCTCCGACCTCGCGTTCATCGCGCACTGGGTGGGCGACGGCGCGCACGTGCTGGACGTCGGCTGCGGCGACGGCGCCATGCTGCGCTACCTGGAGCAGGCCAAGCGCTGCACGGGCTACGGCGTGGAGATCGCCGACGACAAGGTCCTGGAAAGCACGCAGCGCGGCGTCAGCGTGATCCAGCACGACATGGAGCAGGGCCTCGACCTGTTCGCGGACGACGCGTTCGACATGGTCCTGTGCCTGTCGTCGCTGCAGATGATGCAGCACGTGGAAGCGCGCCTGCGCGACATCGTCCGCGTGGGCAAGGAAGCGATCGTGTCGTTCCCGAACTTCGCGTACTGGCCGCACCGCGCCGCGCTGCTGAAAGGCCGCATGCCGGTGTCGCGCACCCTGCCTTACCAGTGGTTCGACACGCCCAACCTGCGCTACGCGACGATCTACGATTTCAAGGACCTGGCCGAGAAATGCGGCCTGGAAGTGCTGGAATACGTCGCGCTGGCCGAGGGCAAGCCGGTGTCGTTCCTGCCGAACCTGCGCGGCAGCCTGGCGGTGTTCCGCCTGCGCAAGCGCGATCTCGTGAGCAAGGCATGACGGACCGCTGTCCGCTTATGCGTATCGTGTTGTACTTACGAACGCGACGCGGGCATCATGTGTCCAGAACCCAGCAGGAGAACACCATGAATCGACTCTACAAGCATGGCGCGGCCGTGCTGCTTGCCCTGAGCGCGGCCACCCACGGCGCGGTCGCCACGGCCCAGGACACTCGCCCGAAGCAGGACCAGGTCGTGCAGGACGGCATCGCCGTCAAGCCCCTGAAACGCAATTCGATCGGCGGCGTGTGGCGCGACATCGCCGCGCCCGAGCAGGCCATCAACGAGCAGTCGGCCCAGCAATACCTGGCGCTGATGAGCAAGGCGAAGCAGGAAGGCGCGCTCGTACCGGAAACCGATCCGCGCGTGCAGCGCCTGCGCGCCATCGCGAAACGCATCATCCCGAACACGGCGCGCTGGAATCCGGATGCGCAACAGTGGAAGTGGCAGGTCAACCTGCTGCAGTCCGGCGACGTGAATGCATTCTGCATGCCGGGCGGACGCATCGCGTTCTACACGGGCATCATCGACAAGCTGCGCCTCACGGACGACGAGATCGCGGCCGTGATGGGCCACGAGATCGCGCACGCGCTGCGCGAGCACGGGCGCGACCGCCAGAGCAAGGCGGCGGCGACGGGCCTCGCGAGCCAGCTGGGCGGCGCCGCGCTGTCGGCCTGGCTCGGCGTGGACGTGCGCGGCGCGACCAATGCGGCCGGCCAGCTCCTCGTGCTGAAATTCTCGCGCGACGAGGAGCGCGAGGCCGACCTCGTGGGCCTGGACATCGCCGCGCGTTCCGGCTACGACCCGCGCGCCGGCGTCGTCCTGTGGAACAAGATGGCGGCGCTGAACCAGAGCGGCGCCCCGATCGCGCTGCTGTCCACGCACCCGGGCGGCGGCGAGCGTATCGAGCAGATCGAGAACCACATGAACGTGCTGCTGCCGCTGTATGCGCGCAGCAAGGGCACGTCCGTCGACCGGTTGCCGCCTTACCGCTCCAACGTCGCGCAACGGTAAGGAATCGATGGTTCGTTTCGTCAGGAAGGGCCACCAGGCCGCGGCCAACGCCGTCGTGCCGCTGCCGGTGCGGGACGGCGTGGCGCCCAGCTACCTGTGGATCACGGAAACTCGGACCGGCGGCATGCTGGCCTTCCTCGAGGAACGCTTTCCCGCCATCGCCGGCCCGTCCTGGGCCGAGCGCCTCGTGCGCGGCGACGTCGTGGATGCGCAGGGCACGCCGCTCTCGGCCGGCAGCCACGTGCGCCAGGGCATGCGCATCTGGTATTACCGCGAACTGGAGCACGAGACGCCGATTCCGTTCGAGGAAAGCGTCATCTTCCAGGACGAGCACCTGCTCGTCGTCGACAAGCCGCACTTCCTGCCGATGATCCCGACGGGGCGCTTCCTGCGCGAGACGCTGCTCGTGCGGCTGAAGCAGAAGTTCGACCTGCCGCACCTGACGCCGATCCACCGACTCGACCGCGAGACGGCCGGCGTCGTCATCTTCTCGCACAACCTCGCCACGCGCGGGACGTACCAGTCGATGTTCCAGAAGCGCAGCATCCGCAAGGTGTACGAGGCGCTGGCGCCCGTGCTGCACGGGCGGGAATTCCCGTTCACCTACCGCAGCCGCATGGTCGACGGGGATAAATTCTTCGTGATGCGGGAAGAGGAGGGCGAGCCGAATTCCGAGACGTTCGTCGAGCTGCTGGAAACGCGCGGCGACGTGGCGCGCTACCGCCTGCACCCGCACACGGGCCGCAAGCACCAGCTACGGCTGCACATGGCGTCGCTGGGCGTGCCGATCCTGAACGACGCCTTCTATCCCGTCGCGCTGCCGTGCAAGGGCGACGATTTCTCGGCGCCCTTGCAACTGCTGGCGCGGTCCATCGCGTTCGAGGATCCGCTCACCGGAGAAGCACGCAGCTTTGAAAGCGGGCGCGTGCTGGACTGGCCCGCTGCCTGAGCCGTCAGGCCTGCCCGACGCCGAAGGTCGGGCTGCCGATGATGGCGATGTTGCCCGCCAGGTCCTGGACTGCGCCATTGTCCACGATGTGATACACGCCGCTGAGCGTCTTCAGGTTGAGTTCCAGCGTGTTCTGCACGCCGTTTGCGTCGGTTGTGACGTCCCAGTTGGTCAGCACGTTCCACGCATGGTGCGATTTGCCGTTGTTCGCGCTGTCCAGCACGTCGAGCGAGCCGTTCGGCGCGAGGGCGATCTGTTCGCTGAACGTCAAGGTGTGCCAGTTGTTGCCCGATTTCGCGAACGACTGCTGATCGCTGATGGTCGGTGCCGTCGTGTCGATCGTCAGCTCCAGCTCCGCGGAAGGCGCACTGGGGTTGCCGGCCGCATCCACCTGGACGACCTTGACGAAGTGCTTACCGTCCGTGAACGCCTTGTCGGTGCCGAGTGTGAACGTCCAGGCGTGGTCGGCGCCGACGTCGGCCTTGCCCAGCAGGGTCGTGCCTTCGTAGACCTCGATCTGGCCGCCGCTTTCGTACGCGGTACCGGTCAGCGTGGGCGTCGTGTCGCTCGTGATGCCGTCGGTGGGCGATGTGCCCGTGTCGCTCGATGCGTCCAGCACAGGCGTGCCCGGGGTGCCGGGTTCGAAGAGGTCGATCGCGAACGTGAACGGGACCGACTTGTCGCGTGCCGTCACGTTGCCGCTGGCGTCCTTCAGTGCCAGTTCGATCGTGTGCTCGCCGTGCGCGAGGTTCCACAGCGGCGTGAAGTGCCATACGCCGTCGCTGCCGGCCGTGGTGGTGCCCAGGATCGTGCTGCCGTCCCACACCGTCACTTCGGTGCCCGCGGTTACGGTGCCGGTGAGCACCGGCCGCGCGTGGCTCGTGAGGTTGTCGCTGGCGGACAGGCCCGTGTCCTCGCCCGGCGCCAGCGCCGCCACCGCGGCGGTCGAGCCGGCGACGGTGATCGTCAGCGGCTGCGACGGCGCGCTCATATTGCCCGCGTAGTCGTACTGGACCGCTTTCAGCGTGTAGACGCCGTTGGTGCCCAGCAGGACGTCAGTAAAACTCCAGTGGCCATCGTCGTCGGTCCAGCCGGTGCGAACGAGGCGGTCGCCCACGTACAGCTCGATCTTGACCTCGGCCCCGGCACCGCTGCCCGTGATGGTGGTCAGAACGTTGCTCGTGATGTTGTCGCCGATGGTCCCGGTGTCGGAGGAGGCATCCAGCTTCGGCACGGGCGGGGCATCGGGGGCGTGGGTATCGATGTGGATGTCGCCGCCGTAGCCGTAGCCGTCCGTCAGGTAGGCGAACGTGATGTGCGCGAGGTCGAGCAGGTTGCCTGCGTCGTCGGCGAATTGGCCGGCCAGGTCGGCCCTGCTGCCGATATCCAGGCCGTACTGGTCGTTGTCGCCCGCCGCCACCGCGTAGTAGAACACGGCGGAGCGGTGATCCGAGGCGAGGCTCTGGAACGTGGCCACGGCGCCGTTGTTGAGGTGGAGGACGGGGTCGCCGATCACGTTGACCGGTTCGCTGAACGTCACCCGGATCGGGATCGTCTTGCCGGGGCCGTAAAAGCCGGCGCGCGCGCTGGTGCTGACGCTCATGGCGGTGGGCCGCGTCACGTCGACATAGGTGCCCGCCGTGGAGAACTCGATGTCCGAGTGATACGCGACCTGGTTGCCCGCCAGGTCCATCAGATGCGATGTGAGCCCGAGCATGTATGCATTGCCCGAACCGAGGTGCAGTTCGTCGGCCGTAAGCGTGAGGGTCTTGTGATCGCTGGAGAAGTTGCTCTCTGTTACGGGGATGTAGGTGTAGCCGAGGCTGGTCTTGTTGTACAAATACAGTCCGTCAGTGACGCCGCCAAAGTGTTTCCAGTACACCGCCTCGTCGAACGTGAGGATGACGTTGCCCGCCACATCGAATGCAAAATTGCCGGTCGGCGAACCGGTCAGTTGCGGCGCGGTCAGATCGAGCGTGAATTCCTTCGACATCGTGGCGCTGACGTGGCCGGCATCGTCGACGATGCTCGCGGTGTACTTGTGCACGCCCGCTAACAGTGAGCCTTCGGCCGCGTACAGCCAGGTCATCGAGCCGCTCTCCGACGTATACACTTGCACGCTGTCCTTGTCGACCTCCTGGCCGTCGAGCGTCACCTTGACGCGCTGGGTGCCGGTCAGCGAGCCCGCGAAAGTGCCCTCGACAAAGGTGCCGCCGCTGTTCGTGATGCCGTCGTTGGCGTATGGCCCTAAGTCGGCGATGGAGATATAGGACACATACGCCCCCACCGTCGTGTCATACGCGTAGTTGCCCGAAAAAGTCGTGCCGGCGCCCGCGTTGCCGAGCGTATCGTGCACGCCCGTCAGGTCCAGGCGGACCGTATTGAAGTCGGCGACGACGCCCGGGTCTTTCGCGGTCAGGGTCGCATACCACGTGCGGTAATCGGCCGAGGGGGTCAGGTTCGCGAGCGTGGCGTGCGGCGTCGTGAAGGCGGCCGCGTCGAGCGCCGTCACGGGTGCCGAGAAGCTGACCGTGAGGCCGACGCTGGCGCCAGTGACGAGCGTGCCGTCTTCCACGACGACGGTGGCCGTCAGCGCGGCCGTGTTCACGTCGTAGTGCGACAGCGACGTGGCGCTGCCGCTGCCCGCGTTGCCGGCCGCGTCGTGCACCTGGGTCAGGTCGACACTGAGCGCGTTGCCGGTCCAGGTGCCGCTGCCGTCGGCGCTCAGGGTGCCGCTCCACGTCCTGCCGCCGTCCGTCGTCGTCAGGCTGCTCACCTTCGCGTGCGGGGCCTGCAGCGCGGCCGCCGTCAGGCCGCTCACGCTTTCCGAGAACGAGATCGTGAAGCCGATGCCGTGGGTGGAGCCGATCGTCGTGTCGTCGAACAGGATGTCGGCCACGGTGGGGGGCGTCGTGTCGACCGGGGGCGGGACGTCGGCCGTGATGCTGCCGAGGCCCGCGTTGCCGGCGGCGTCGTGGATCTTCGTCAGGTCGAGGGTGACGGGATGGCTGCCGTCGGCCTGCGGCACCAGGCTCGCGGTCCACGTCAGGAAATCGGCGGCGTGCTGCAGGTTCGTGAGCGTCGCGTTCCTGGCCTGCAGGGCGGCCAGCGCCAGGTCCGTCACGGCTTCGGTGAAATGGATCGTCGCGGTGGTCCCGTCGGACGCCAGCGTGGCGCCCGGCGCCTGCGTGTCGACGGCATATGCCGCACTGCTGAACGACCCGCTGCCCGCGTTGCCGGCCAGGTCCTTCACCCGGGTCAGGTCGATGCCGATGGCGTTACCGGTCCAGGTGCCGCTGCCGTCGGCCGTCAGCGTCGCGGTCCAGGTCTTGCCGCCATCGGTCGTCGCGATGCCGGTCACATGCGCATGCGGTGCGTTGAGCGCCGCGAGCGGCAGGTCCTGCACGGCTTCGTCGAACGTGAACGTGGCGTGGATGCTGGTACTGCCGCCGAGCGTGGCGCTGTCCAGCGCGATGGCGACGGCGCCCGGCCCGCGCGTATCGATGGCATAGTTGCCCGACGCCGCGCTGCCGCTGCCAGCATTGCCCGCGGCGTCGTGCACCTGCGCGAGGTCGAGCCGCACGGCGTTGGCCACGTCGCTGACGCCGGCCTGCGGCGTCAGGGTGGCCGTCCACGTCAGGTAATCGGCGGAGTGCTGCAGGTTGCCGAGCGCCGCGTTGGGCGCCAGCAGCGCGGCCGTCGTCAGGTCCGTCACGGCTTCGTTGAAGTGCACCGTCAGGCCGAGGGTGCCGCCCGCGTTCACGGCGGCGCCGTCCAGTACGAGCGTGGCGGTGGGGCCCTGCGTGTCGACGGCATACGGGGCGCTCGCGCCGCCCCCGCTGCCGGTATTGCCGGCCAGGTCCGTCACCTTGGTCAGGTCGACAGTGACGGCGTTGCCGGTCCAGGTGCCTGTGCCGCTGGCGTTCAAGGTCGCGGTCCAGGTCTTGCCGTCGGCGCTGGCGACGAGGTTGGACACCGTCGCATGCGGCGCGGAGATCGCGTCCGGCGACAGGTTCTGCACGCTTTCCGCGAACGTGAACGTGGCGTGGACGGCCTTGCCGGCGGCGAGCGTGGCGCCATCGAGGGCGATGGCGACGGTGTCCGGTCCCTGCGTGTCGACCGTGTAGGCTGCCGACACCGCGCTGCCGCTGCCCACGTTGCCGGCCAGGTCCTTCACCTGGCCCAGGTCGACGGCAAGGACGTTGCCACCCGCGCTGGTGGCCGCGGTGCCGCTCAGCGTGGCGACCCAGGTCGTGCCGCCGTCCGTCGTGTGCAGGTTCGAGACCGTCGCGTGGCCGGCGTTCAGCGCGTCCGGGCTCAGGCCCGTGACGGCTTCGGAAAACTTGATGGTCGCGACGGCGTCGCGGCCGCCGCCGAGCAGGGGATTGTCGAGCGTGACGGTGGCCGTGGGCGCCTGCGTGTCGACCGCGTAGCTGGCCAGGCTGCTCGTGCCGCTGCCGTGGTTGCCGGCAGTGTCGAACACCTTGCTCATGTCCAGGCTCAGGACGTTGCCGGCCGCCGTGGCGGCGTTCGCCGGCGCCGTCAGGGTGGCATGCCACGTGATGCCGCCGTCGCTCGTCGTGAGGTTCGTGATGCCCGCGTGCGGCGCGGCCAGCGCATCCGCCGGCAGGGTCGCGACGGCCTCCGAGAATTTCAGCGTGACCGCGATGCTGCCGCCCGCCTGCAGGACGCCGCCGTCCGTGTCGACCGAGACGAGCGCCGGGCCCTGGGTGTCCGGCGCGGCCGGCGTCGTGAACGTCAGCTGCGACGTGGACCGCACGCCGCCGAACGACACGTGGCCGCTCGACTGCAGCGCGTCCGCCCCCATCACCACGCTGTACGTGTGGCCGGGGAGCAGGCCGGTGACGTCCAGCTTGACGTGCGACCCTTCGATGACGAGGCTGGCGGCGGACACCGTGTGGGTGTCGGTCGCACCCACCACCCGCAGCGTGGGCTCGCCCGTCGCGCGGTCGATCACGGTCTGCACGGCGCCGTCCGTGATGATGATCGTGCCGGCGGCGGCCGCCATCGCCGTATTGAAATCCAGCGCGATGCTCATGTCGGTGGCCGTGCCGGTAGGCGTGGCTTTCAGCAGGACGGGCGGAACGGACGGGGAGGGGGCGGTGGTCTGGGTGGGCATGATCGTTCGCGGTCAATGACGTCGTGGAAAAGATTCCACAAGGAAAGTCTAGTGAGCGATCATATCAACAAACCCACTGCGGAAGTGGGTAAGTTGATGTTTTTACGACATATCTAGGTAGAATTCCCCCTTGCCGGGGGGAATTATCAGAGGTGGTAATCGATGATCAGCGGCGCATGGTCCGAGAACCGCTCGTCCTTGTAGATCGAGACCGTGTGCGCCTTCGCCGCGATGCCCGGGGTGGCGACGTGGTAGTCGATGCGCCACCCGACGTTCTTCGCCCACGCCTGGCCGCGGTTGCTCCACCACGTATATTGCTCGGGGCGCTGGTCGATGCCGCGGTGCACGTCCACGAGGCCCAGTTCGTCGAAGATCCGGGTCATCCAGGCACGCTCTTCCGGCAGGAAGCCCGAATTCTTCTGGTTGCCCTTCCAGTTCTTGAGGTCGATTTCCTTGTGCGCGATGTTCCAGTCGCCGCAGATGACGATTTCGCGGCCCTCGGCCTTGAGCTCCTGCAGGTGCGGCAGGAACACTTCCATGAAGCGGAACTTGGCTTCCTGGCGCTCCGGCGACGACGAGCCGGACGGGCAGTACACGGAAATGACGGTCAGGTTGCCCACGTCGGCGCGGGTGTAGCGGCCTTCGTTGTCGAATTCGTGGCAGCCGAAGCCCGTCCTGACGGCATCCGGCTTCGTGCGGCTGTAGACGCCCGTGCCCGAGTACCCCTTTTTCTCGGCATAGTGGAAATGGCCGTGGTAGCCGTGCGGCGCGAGGAATTCCTCGGTCATGTCGGCCTGCTGGGCTTTCAGTTCCTGGACGCAGATGAAGTCGGCGTCCTGGCTGGCCATCCAGTTGAAGAAACCTTTCTTGTGGGCGGAGCGGATGCCGTTCAGGTTGGCAGAGATAATTCGTGGCATGGATCTAAACAAAAGTACGGTGGGCCAAGGAGACAGTGTAGCGCTTTTTGACTTATATCAACACATTCGTTCTGAATGAAGGAACGTTAAATTCAATGCTTGACATGTTAAACTGATGCATTGTGTCCGAAGTCCGGGCGCTCTCACCCCGCACAAGGAGCTGATGTGCTGATCAGATCGGATGATCTGCTGTCGGGGAAATACGGCAGGAGTGGACATTTCGTACGGTTCTACGACGAGGGCGACGTCATGCTGGACGAAGTCGCGACATTCCTCGGCCAGGCCGTGCACACGGGCGGCAAGGGCATCGTGATCGCCACGCAGGATCACATCGACGTGCTGCGCCGGCGCCTCGGCCCGGCCGCTGCCGTGCGGGTCGCCTGGATGGAGGCCGACGCCGCGCTGGCGCAGTTCATGGTCGACGGCTGGCCCGACCCGGCGCGTTTCGAGGCCGCGGTGGGCAGCGCGGTGGCCGCGGCATGTGCCGGCGGCACCACCGTCCATGCGTTCGGCGAAATGGTGGCGCTGCTGTGCGCGCGCGGCCGCCACGATGCGGCCCTGCGGCTCGAGGAACTGTGGAACGACCTGGCGCGGCGCCAGGTTTTTTCGCTGTTCTGCGCCTATCCCTGGAATGCGTTCCCCACGCCCGAGCTGGCGCAGGCATTCCGCCGCGTGTGCGCCGAGCACGATCACGCCTGCGCCGACACGGCGTTGGTCCTGCCGGCCGAGGGCGACGCCGACATCGGCCGCATCCGGCTCGAGCAGGAGGTGCGTGTGCTGCGCGCGGAGGTGCGCCGGCACAAGGACAACGAACGGGCGCTGCGCCGCAGCGAGCGCGAACTCGCGGACTTCGTCGAGAACGCGGTCGAGGGCCTGCACCGCGTCGGCGCCGACGGCACCATCCTGTGGGCCAACCGCGCGGAGCTGCAGATGCTCGGCTACGGCTGGGAGGAATACGTCGGCCACAACATCGCCGAGTTCCACGTCGACCGGCCGGTCATCGACGACATCGTCACCCGCCTGGCGTGCGGCGACACGCTGTACGACTATCCGGCCCGGCTGCGCTGCAAGGACGGCTCGATCCGGCACGTGCTGATCCACTCGAACGGCAGCTTCGAAGACGGCCAGCTGCGCTATACGCGTTGCTTCACGCGCGACGCGACCGAACGGCGCGAGCGCGACATCGCGCTCAAGCAGCGCGACCGCATGCTGCTCGACGCCCCGGTGGCGGCGGCCCTGTTGATGGGCCCGGACTTCGTGTTCCGCCTGGCCAACCGCTGCTACCGCGAACTGGTGGGCCGCGAGGGCATCGAAGGCCAGCCGCTGCTGCGCGCCTTTCCCGAACTGCGCGGCGGCGAGATCCACCACCTGCTCGAACAGGTCCACGCCACCGGCCGCGCGGCCCGCGTGGAAGAGTTGCACGTGCACGGACGCTTCCTCAAGTTCAGCGTCGAGCCGCTGGCAGTGGAGGAGGGCGAGGAGCGCGGCATGATCGTGGTGGCCGTCGACGTCACCGAGCATGTACGCACCCGCCAGGAGATCGAGCACGCCCACGCCGAGCGCGCCGAGCTGCTGGCCGAACTGACGGCCGCGAGCCGCGCCAAGGACGAATTCCTGGCCATGCTCGGCCACGAGCTGCGCAATCCGCTGTCGCCGATCGTCAGCGCACTGAAACTGATCCGCATGCGCGGCGAGACCGGCTTCGCGCGCGAGCGCGAGATCATCGAACGCCAGGTGCAGCACCTCGTGCGCCTGGTGGACGACCTGCTGGACATTTCGCGCGTCACCCGCGGCAAGGTGGAGCTGCAGTGCGAACGCGTCGACCTCGCACAGCCCCTGGGCAAGGCCATCGAGATGGCCCGGCCGCTGCTGGAACAGCGCCGTCACCGGCTCGACGTCGACATCGAACCCGATCTTGCCTGGGAGGGCGATCCGATGCGCCTGGCGCAGGTGGTGTCGAACCTGCTGACGAACGCGGCGCGCTACACGCCGCCCGGCGGCCGTGTCGTGCTGCGCGCGCATGGCGTGGACGGCGACCGCGTGCGCCTTGCGGTCAGCGACACCGGCATCGGCATGAGTCCCGAGCTGCGCTCCCAGGTATTCGACCTGTTCTTCCAGGGGAAGCGCGACATCGACCGCGCCGAGGGCGGCCTGGGCATCGGGCTGGCGCTCGTCAAGAACATCGTCGGGCAGCATGGCGGCCACGTGGAAGCGCACAGCGCCGGGCCGGGCCGGGGCAGCGAATTCGTCGTGCTGCTGCCGCGGCGTACCCCGGCCGCCTGCGCCGTGCCGGACGTGGCGCCGCCTGCGAGCGCGCCGGCGGCGGTGCGGCGCCGCGTCATGCTCGTGGACGACAACGTCGACGGCGCGGACACGCTCGCGCGCCTGCTGGCCGCGCATGGCCACGAGGTGCGGGTGTTCCACGAACCGGTGGCCGCCCTGGCCGCCGTGCCGGAATTCATGCCCGACCTGGCCGTGCTGGACATCGGCCTGCCGGTCCTCGACGGCTACGAGGTGGCGCGCCGCCTGCGCGTGCTGCTGGACGGCCACCCGTGCCGGCTCGTCGCCCTGACCGGCTACGGCCTGCCGGCGGACCGCGAGCACAGCGCCCGGGCGGGGTTCGATACGCACCTCGTCAAGCCGGTCAATCCCGACCTCGTGGTGCGGCTGGCCGCCGGCACGGATTGAACGTCTGCAACTGCTGCCGTTTTGATTTACATCAATACAACGACGACCAGTCGGGCGGCCGCCGTCTTGATTGCGCTTGGTATGGATAGAATGTCATCTTTCATCCATCAGAAACGCCCATGCTGATCAAGACCGACGACCTGTTGTCCGGCAAGCACGGCAAGACGGGGCATTTCGTGCGTTTTTACGACGACAGCGACACGCTGCTCGACGAGGTCGCATCCTTCATCGAGCGCGCATTGCGGGCGCGGGGACGGGGCATCGTCATCGCCACCGGGGCGCATACCGATGCGTTGCGCCGGCGCCTGGACGAGCTGGCGCGCGCGGAAGGGCGTTCCGCTCCACCGTCGCGCGACGTCACGTGGCTCGACGCCGAAACGACCCTGGCCCGCCTGTTGGTCGACGGCTGGCCCGACCGCGTGCGCTTCGAGTACGAGGTCGGCCGCGTCGTGGCCGAAGCCTGCGCCGGCGGCGCGCCCGTGCACGCGTTCGGCGACATGATGCCGCTGCTGTGCGCGCGCGGCCGCTACGACGCGGCCCTGCACCTGGAGCGGCTGTGGAACGAGCTGGCGCGCAAGCTCGATTTTTCGCTGTTCTGCGCGTATCCCTGGACCCTGTTTCCATCGTCCGACGTGGCGCACGTCTTCCGCCAGGTATGTGGCGCGCACGACCACGCCTGCGCCGACGTCGCTGCACCGCTGCCGTCCGGGCATGCCGTCGACATCAACATGGTCCGGCTCGAACAGAAAGTGCATGCGCTGCAGGCGGAAGCGGCGCGGCGGCGCCAGGCCGAGCGCGACCTGCTGCGACGCGAGCGCGAGTTCGCCGACATCGTCGAGAACGCGGCCGAAGGCCTGCACCAGGTCGGCGCCGACGGCACGATCCTGTGGGCCAACAAGGCCGAGCTGCAGATGCTCGGCTATCGCTGGGAAGAATACGTCGGGCACCACGTGGTCCGGTTCCACGCCGATCCGGCCGCCGCGGACGACATCCTCGTGCGGCTGGCGGCGGGCGAGACGGTGATGGACCAGCCGGCGCGCCTGCGCTGCAAGGACGGTTCGATCCGGCACGTGGTCATCCGCGCCAACGCCTGTTTCGAGGAGGGCCGCCTGCGCTACACCCGCTGCTTCACGCGCGACACGACCGATCAAGTGCGGATGCAGGCCGAACTGGCGGCCGCCAGCCGCGCCGAGGATGCCTTCCTCGCCATGGTCGGCCGGGCGCTGCGGGCCCCGCGCACGGAACGGCGGCTCCACCGCATCACGCGGATGGTGGAACACCGGCTTCGCGGGCGGGGGCGGGGCGGATTACAATACCGGTTTTCACAGTTCGAGGGTCGTGTCGTGGACAATCTGCGCCAACAGTTCATTGCGTTTTCAGTCGAAGCCGAAGTCTTGAAGTTCGGCCAGTTCATCACCAAGGCGGGCCGCCAGTCGCCGTACTTCTTCAACGCCGGCCTGTTCCACGACGGCGCCACGCTCGGCAAGCTGGCCGATTTCTATGCCCAGACCCTGCTCGATTCCGGCCTCGAATTCGACATGCTGTTCGGCCCCGCCTACAAGGGCATCACGCTCGCCTCCGCGACGGCCGTGGCGCTGGCCGCGAAAGGCCGCAACACGTCGTTCGCCTACAACCGCAAGGAAGCGAAGGACCACGGCGAAGGCGGCACCATCGTGGGCGCCAAGCTGGCCGGCCGTGTCGTCATCATCGACGACGTGATCTCGGCGGGCACCTCGGTGCGCGAATCCGTGGCGATGATCCGCGCCGCCGGCGCCGAGTCGGCCGCCGTGCTGATTGCGCTCGACCGCATGGAGCGGGGCGGCAAGGACGGCGTGCTGTCGCCGCTGTCGGCCGTGCAGGAAGTCAGCCAAAACTACGGCATCCCCGTGATCTCGATCGCCAGCCTGGCCGACCTGTTCGGCTACCTGGAAGCCGATCCGTCGCTGGCCCAGCACAAGGATGCCGTGGCGGCGTACCGCCAGCAATACGGCGTGGCCTGAGTCACGCGGCCGCCATCTGCTGCCTGACGGCCATCGCGAGAAACGCGTCGAGCGCCGTGCCGCGGCCTTCACTGCCGCCCACCTGGATCGACGGCACGAGCGCCACGTGGCCGCGCTCGATCGCTTCGGCGAAGCGCAGCAGGACGGTCTGCTGGAATTGCAGTTCGGGACCGCCGCAGGCCGCGACGTTCATCTCCGTCGGCCTGGCCTGGGCCAGGCCGACGGCTTCCATCTGAAAGGCTTCCGCCTCGGCCAGGCGGCGCTTGGCGTCGGCCGCGCCGGCCGCGTTCTGGCGCGCTTCCTCGGCCGCCTTGATCGCCTTCTGCACGGCCGCACTGCCCTGGTTCTCGGCGATGCGCACGGCGAGTTCCGATTCCGTGATCGACGTCTGCTGCTGCGCGCGCGCCTCCGCTTCGCGCAGGATGCGCTCCTGCTGCGCGGCCGCTTCCTTCGTGCGGTAGGTCTCCAGCTGCTCGCGCGACACCTGGCGTTCGCGCAGCTGGTGCAGGATCGTCTCGATCTGCGTATCGCCTTCCTTCGCGCGCGGCGTGCCGATCAGGACCTCGTTCAGCGTCAGGTTATAGCCCTCGAAGTTGCGGCGCATTTCCGCCATCGCGCGTTCCTGGATGTCCGACCGCTCCTGCAGCAGCTCGATCAGCGTCTTGCGCTGGCCGACGTTCTTAAAATACGCGGCCACCATCGGATCGAGCGTCTGCTCGACCAGCTTGCGGATGTCGCCGAAGCGCTGGATCACGAGCGGCGCCATCTTGTAGTCGATGTTGACGACGACCGACAGCGGCAGGTCCGGCTCGAACGCATCCTTCGTGATCAGCGACACTTCGGACAAATGCTTGTCCAGCTCATGCGAGCCGATGGCGCCCGCCTGCCATTTCAGGATGAAGTTCGTCGTCGGCACCTCGATCACGCGCTTCGCATACGGATTCAGCGCGTACTTGCCGGGCAGCAGGGGCGTCGCCTGCACGCCTTTTTCGTCGGCGCCGACGAGTTCACCGTGGCGGTAATCGTCGCCGGTCAGGTCGGTGCCGGCCTTGCCCGTGTACGACACGACCACGCCGACGAAACCCACCGGCACCTCGGTCTTGGGCACGATCTGCTATCGAAAACGTGCACACAAGTGTGCAGCGTTCTCTTCCTGCCCCGAGCCGTCTTGCTGACCGTGCTCGTGCCTGA
>CBIHQW010000033.1:0-35425 GCA_966212285.1 Massilia kyonggiensis | reverse complement strand
TTCGCGCGCGACCGCGAGGAAGACGAGGATGTCGCTGAGGTTATCGCGTGCCATGCCGTGATTCTAAGCTCAAACTCAAGCGCGCGCGGCCTTGCCCGCCAGCGTTGCGGCGACGACGAGCAGCACCGCACTCAATCCGAACGTCGCGCGATGGCCCCATGCGTCGAACAGGACGCCGCCCAGGGTGGCACCGAGGCCGATCGCCAGCTGGACGACGGCCACGATCAGGCCGCCGCCCGCCTCCGCATCGTCCGGCAGGGTGCGCGCGAGCCACGTCCACCAGCCGACCGGCGCCGCCGTCGCGACGAGGCCCCACACGGCGAGCAGTACGCCGACGATGGCCGCCGACCGGCCGAACGCCACGAGCGCGCCGGCCAACACGGCCATCACGAGCGGGATCACGACCAGCGTGCGATACAGGTGCCTGTCGAGGAACGCGCCAATGGCCGTCGTGCCGAGGAAGCCCGCGATGCCGATCGCCAGCAGCATGCCGGTCAGCGTCGTCACGCTCACGTGCGTGACCGTTTCGAGGAACGGCCGCAAGTACGTGAAGAGCGCGAACTGCCCCATGAAGAACAGGCTGACCCCCGCCATGCCGTACGCGACGGCCGGGCGCTTCAGCAGCGCGAACACGCTGCCGGACTTGCGGTCCGGTGCGGCGGGCAGCGCGGGCAGGCTGACGAACTTCCACGCGAATGCCAGCGCGGCGACAGGCACGATGGCGAAGAACGCGCCGCGCCAGCCGACCAGCGCGCCGAGGAAGCTGCCGGCCGGCGCCGCGACGACGGTCGCCAGCGCATTGCCGCCGTTGACGATGGCCAGCGCGCGCGGCACGAGGTGGTCCGGCACGAGCCGCATCGCGGTCGCCGCCGACATCGACCAGAAGCCGCCGATCGCCACGCCGATGCACGCCCGGCCCGCCATGAACACGGCGTAGTTCGGCGCGAACGCGGCGATCGTCCCGGACACGATCATCATCAACGTGAGGCCCAGCAGCAGGACCTTGCGGTCGAGCCGTCCGGCCAGCCGTGCCATGCACAGGCTCGTGACGAGGGCGAAGGCGCCGGAGACGGCGATTGCCTGCCCCGCCTGGCCTTCGCTGATGCGCAGGTCGGATGCGATGGGACTCAGCAGGCTGACCGGCATGAACTCGGACGCGACGAGCGCGAACGCGGCCAGCGCCAGCGCGAACACGGCGCCCCAGGCGGCGTTCGCGTCCTGCGAAACGCCGCGTTCGAGCGATGGGACCCGAGGCTGCATCAGGCGGCCAGCGTCGCGTTGTCGATCACGAAGCGGTACTTCACGTCGCCCGCGAGCATGCGTTCGTACGCGGCGTTGATCTCGTCGGCCCGGATCATCTCGATGTCGGCGACGATGCCGTGCTGCGCGCAGAAGTCGAGCATCTCCTGCGTTTCCGGGATCCCGCCGATCATCGAGCCGGCCAGCGCGCGGCGCTTCGTGATCAGGTTGAACACCTGCGGCGACGGGTGCGGCGTCGCGGGCGCGCCGACCAGCACCATCGTGCCGTCGCGTTTCAAGAGGTTCAGGTAGGCGTCCAGGTCGTGCGGCGCGGCGACCGTGTCGACGATCAGGTCCAGGCTTTTCGCACGCGCGACCATGGCGGCGGCATCGCGCGACACGACCACTTCATGCGCGCCCAGCGCCTCGGCGTCCGTGCGCTTCGATTCGGATGTCGTGAAGGCGACGACGTGCGCGCCCATCGCGCGGGCCAGCTTGATGCCCATGTGGCCCAGGCCGCCGATGCCGACGATGCCCACGGTCTTGCCCGGCCCCGCGTTCCAGTGGCGCAGCGGAGAATAGGTCGTGATGCCGGCGCACAGCAGCGGCGCGACGGCCGCGAGCTGCTCTTCCGGATGGCGCACGCGCAGCACGTAGCGCTCGTGCACGACGATGCGCTCGGCGTAGCCGCCCAGCGTGTGGCCCGGTGCGTCCGCGCTCGGGCCGTTGTACGTGCCGACCATGCCGTCGCAATAGTTTTCGAGGCCGTCCTCGCAATCCGCGCAGTGCCGGCAGCTGTCGACCATGCAGCCGACGCCCACCAGGTCGCCTTCCCTGTGACCCTTCACGTGGGCGCCGACGGCGGAGACCCTGCCGACGATCTCGTGGCCCGGCACGCATGGATACAGGGTGCCGGCCCACTCGGCCTTCACCGTGTGCAGGTCGGAGTGGCACACGCCGCAATAGGCGATCTCGATCTGCACGTCGTGCGGACCCGGCGCGCGGCGGGTGATGTCCAGGGATTCGAGCGGTTGGTCGGCGGCATGGGCGCCATAGGCCTTGACGGTCATGGATGATCCTTTCGTAAGGTTGTCGTTTGCATCGCGGGCCGACGATGGTAACGGCAAACCTCCCGCACAGGACCGGCCGGGATTGCTTGACCTTATGAATAGGATTCATGAATCCGCGACGGAATCATGTCCGCAGCGTCATGAAAACGTCAGCGGCGGGGCGCCGGCGCAGGCAGTAAGCCCAGCATGCCTTTCAACGCGTAGAGGACGACGAGCGCGCCCAGCATGTCGCCGGCCGCCATGACGGCGAAGCCCTGCGCGAGGTCGACCTCGTCGCCATGGAGCCAGAACCACAGGTGGTGCATCAGCGGGCTGGCGACGCCGAACAGCGGCACGAGCAGCAGCAGGCGGCGCGACGTCAGGTTCGACAGCGACGCCTTCATGCCCAGCACGCGCAGCGCGAACAGGTACACCAGGTAGGGCGCGAGGGCCGAGCTGATGCCGCCGGCGAAGGAGCGCACGGGATCGTCCGGATACAGGTGGAAGAAGCACTCGCACCACGACCCCAGCAGGACACCGACGGCGCCGGGCAGGCCCAGCAGCAACGGGCACAGCAGCCGTGCGCCTGCCGGCAGGTAGATCCAGCCGACCCCGCGCATGAACTCGACGTTGGGGAACACCCAGTCCTGCAGCCGCGCCAGGACGAGGTAGAACACCACCGAACCGACGACGCTCGTGCAGGCGACGCGGGCGCGTTCGGCCATGCCCGGGCCGGCGTGGTGACCGGGAGTTAAAGGGGATGACATGAAGGTTTGTAGGTGATGGAGTTCGCGTGGCTATCGCATTATAATCTGCGCATGAGCAAATCGACCCGTCCCGCCGACATCTATCTGCGCTTTCTGCAACTCGCGGAAGCCTTGCGCGGGTTGCCGTCCCTCCCCTCGCTTGACCCGCTGGAAGAACGCATCCTCGGCACCGTCGCGCGCGCCATGCAGGAGGGCGAGCGCCTGTGCGTGCGCGACATGATGGCCAAGAAGGAACTCGGCGCTCCCGCCACCGTGCACAGCCGCCTGACGTCGATGCGCGAAAAGGGCTGGATCATGCTGACCGATACCGAGGACACGCGGCGCAAGCAGGTGACGCTCACGCAGGCGGCCCTCGCCCACTTCGACAAGCTGTCGAAGTGCATGGTCAAGGCGGTCGAGAAGGCCGGCTAGCCGGCCAGCGCACGCCCACTCTCCGTCATGAAGGCAGTTCGTCATTCCGCTGCCGCGTGCATTACACTGGCGGCATGAACCTCGCCGTCCTGTCCCGGCATCGGCGCCTGCTGGTGCTGTGCGCCTGTTCCGCCGCGGCGCACCTTGCGCTGCTGGAACTGCTGGCCGCGCGCGGCGCCGCGCCATTCGACAGCGCACCGCGGGCGACCGACACGGGGCTGAGCGTGCGCCTGACGCCTCCCGCCTCTACCGCGCCCCGAACTGCGCCCTCCCTTCCCGCCGTGCGGCCGGCCGCGGCTGCGGCAGCGGCCGCGCCGGCACATCCCCGGTCCGCGCCGGCGGCGGCACACCCGGCACCAACGTCCAGCAGCCCAGGCGCGCCGCCGCCAGCGCCGGCCGACACCGCCGCCACGACGCCCGACGCCGGCACCCCGTTGCTGCAAATGCCGGGGCGCTACCGCGTGCGCCTGCCCGCTCCCGTCCAGATCAGCTACGGCCTCGTGCGCCACAGCGCGAACGGCACGCCGCTACCGGCCGGGACCGCGCGCCTGACCTGGCGCACGGACGGCGACCGCTACGTGCTGGACATGGACGGCGCCCTCGGCCGCCTGCGCAGCGAGGGCGCGAGCGGCGACGCGGGCATCGCTCCGCGCCGCGCGCAGGAGGACACGGACGCCGGCCCGCTCGTCACGGAGTTCGACGCCGACGGCCACCGCGTGCTGTTCAGCGCGACCGGTACGGCCAGTCCGGACAACGTCGGCATCCAGGACCGGGCGTCCGTCCTCATGCAGCTGGCCGGCATGGGCCTGGCCGAGCCGGACCAGATCAGGGACTCGATCGATATCGTGGTGGCGGGCCCGCGCGACCTGCGCATCGCGCGTTTCCGCGTGCTGGGCCGCGAAGACGTCGTCACGGAAGCGGGCACGTTCGCGGCATGGCACCTGGCGGAACTGGCGGCGCCGGGACTGGCGCGGCTGGATGTCTGGCTGGCGCCGGAACAGGGCTGGCTGCCGGTGCGGCTGCGCGTGGAGGACGCTGGCGGGAGCGTCACGCAGACCCTGTCCGCGCTCGGGCCCGCGCCTGCCCTGCCCTGACGGTCCTCAGTCGCGCACGCGCCGCCAGCCGGCCTTGCGCGCATCCTGCGCCGCGGCCGCGGGCAAGTCGAACGGCGTGTTCCTGCCGTCCGCCGTCGTCGCGATGAGCTTCAACGCGCCGCTGGGCAGGCGCACGATGATGAAGCCGACGGCCGCCGACGTGTTCGACAAGGTGCGGCCGACGATGGGCTGGTTGCTGGCGTCGACCAGCAGCGGCTGCGCCGTGCAGACGTCGAGCTGGTACAGGTTGCTCGTGCCGCCGACGGAGCAGGCCGACGACGACGTCGGGAGGTTGGCCACGACGTTCAGCGTGCCGGAAACGACTTTGGGATCCAGGTTGACGCGCTCGCCGCTATTCTGGTCCAGGTCCATGTACCAGCCGGCCTGGGTCCCCCAGTTGACGGCCGTGCCGCTGATGGCGTACGTATCGCCCCCGCCCGCCGTGCTCTTCGACAAGCGCATCCGCGCCATCTTCGCGGCGGCGCGCCAGTCCACGGCTGGAATGCCGGTGCCTGTGTCCTTCAGCACGTAGACGCTCTGCGTGTCGGTGTTCGCGATGTCGGGCAGGTCCAGCAAACGGCCCGTCCCGTACACGACCATCGTGCGGACCGCCGTCGTCGCGTTGCCCTGCGCATCCGTGCCGTTGGCCTGGCATTGGGTGATTTCCGGCCGCGTGGTCACGGGCTGCGCGCTGCCGGCATCCGCCATCGGCACGACCACGGGGGCGCCGCCGGCGGTGTAGTCGAAGCGGTACATTTTCCCCTGGTTGTCGCCCCCGTACACATAGGTCACGAGCGGATCCGTCAGCGGGTTCGCGGTGACCGCCGTGATGCGGGCAAAGCCGGACGGCGTGGTCGTATCGCCGTTGGACGTACTGGTTTTGTCCAGCACCTGGCCCGTGCCCGCGTCGACCACGTACAGGTAGCCCGCGCCGCTGCCGCCGTTCACGCCGTCGATGCCCGGCACGTTGTTGTAACCGGACGTGAGGAACACGACCCAGTGTTCGGTGCCGCCGCCGTCCTTCCACGTGCCGAACTGCGGGTTCCCGAACGTGAGCCCGATGTCCGCGTCGTACGACGTACCGCTGCACACGGCCGGATCGGCGCACAGTTCCCACAGGGCACGCGGGTGCGCCGGGTCCGTCACGTCGAGCGCGTAGTAGCCACGCCCGCCCGCGTTCAGGCCGGCCACGAGCACCGCCCGCCATGCTCCATTGATCTTCACGTCGGCCACCTCGGGTGCGCCGTCCGCCGTGAACTGGTGGTTGGTGCCGTACGTCGTGCTGGCTTGCAGGTACAGCTTCTTCATCGTGATGCGCGGCGCATAGGCCCACAGTTCGGTCCCCGCGGCCGCGTCGAACGCGTGCAGCATCCCATCGTTCGCGGCCACGAACACGGTCGGCGAGCGCGTCGCGTTGGCGGTCTTGTAGTCGGCATAGCCCGCGATCGAATAGCCCTTGCGCGGGTCGCGCAGATAGGCCGGCTTCGAAGACGCGATGTCGCCCAGCACGATCGGGATCGTCGTCGTCAGCCCGGGTGGGTTGTGGTCGGTACGCGTATAGGCGCGCAGGACCGTGCCATCCGCGTACTGCTGCTGCCCGCGCAGCCAGTTGACGATGTTGGCACCCGCGTTGACGGCGGCGCGATCCGTCGTCGACAGGCTGGCGCACTGGGCGAGCGCGGTGCACTTGTTGTCGAACCACGCTTTCTCGGTCGCCGTCAGGTTCGCGTAGGTGAACGATTTCAGGCCGCCGTTCACGGTGTCCTGCATCCAGATCGTCCGCGAGTCGCTGCTGTCGCCGACGAGACGGCCCACCGTGTCGGACGATGTCCACGCCGCCGCCGTCGACACGGCGCCGGTGATGGGATCGATCTTGCGGTCCGACAGTTCGCCGTACCAGCGCACGGTCGTGAACGTGGACGAGAAGATGTCGTTGTCCTGCTGCGAGATGTTCGGCGTGGAGGTTGCGGCAGCCGACGCGGCGCCGATGCGTACCTGGATGGCCGACAGTGCCGAACTGAGGCCCTGCACCACCTGGGTCGGATCGGACGCGCTGAAATAATGGCCATGGCCGTTGATGGCGGCGTGCCACAGGTCGTCCACGCGCGACTGGTACGCGGCCGAACCGCTGGAATCGTTGGTCTTCGGGTCCGGCCACACGTAGGCGCCATTGCCGTTCCAGGGGCAGCCTGTCGCCACGCCCGTGATCAGGTTGTAGAAATCGCCGCCGGGCAGCGGCGCCGAATCGTACTTCGGTTCGTAGTTCATGACGCCGTCCACGCCCAGGCCGAGCGCATAGGTGTTCATGTGCAGGCGGCTGTTCTCGCCGGTCCGCGCGGGCACGAGGCCCGGCCTGGTCCAGTCTTCCAGCGACGTGCGCAGCGACGACGCCGCGGTGTTCGAACCGCCGTTGTACCAGTAGAGCGCGACGTCGGCGAGCGAGTTATAGCTCTGCGCGCTCGGATCGTAACAGCCGCTGCCGCGTGTGCAGAAGCGGGTCGTGCTCTCGACGTTGTCGTTGTTGACCACGGTGGACGCGGCGCCGCCGTTCCAGTAGCCGTCCGTCGTGATGAACGTGAAGTTCTGCTGGCACGGGTACTGCACCACCTCGGCACCTGCCGCCGCCACGTACGGATTCTGGTTGGCGTACATCTTGCCGATCGCGTGCAGCGCCGGGCGCAGCGGCGTCGACTGGCTGCCGTCCATCGCGTACAGCGTCGAGTACCAGTTCGTGCGCGCACTGCCGGTGAATTGCTGGGGCGCCGTCATCGTGCCCTCGGCCGCGGCAGTCGACAGCGAGACGATGCCGACGTTGTAGTTCGAAGTCAGCGCCTGGAACGCAAGGCCGACCGCCGTCTTCATCATCTGGTTGCGCGTCTTGTAGTAGGCATACCAGTTGGCGAAGTTCGTCATTTCCTCGTCGTACGTACAGGTGCTGCCGACGCAATCCGTGCGGCCCGCAGCCTTCGGATAGCTCGTGACCGCCGGGACGATGTCGGTCCGCACGAACACGGCGGCGCCGCTGCCGAGCGGCGTCGTCGTCACCGGGATCGTGTCGTACACGGCGGCCACGGGCGCCGATGCGGGCGTCAGCGCGAAGCTGATGTTGCCGCCGTTGTTGGTGAGCGTGCCCATCGCGATCGCCGCGCCGCCCGCGCCGGCGCCGCTGTCTGCCACGCAGATCGTGTTGGCGCCCTTGCCCGCACAGGCCGTGGTGACGTCGTCGCCTCCGAGGTAGGCGGTGACGGTGCCCTGCGTGCCGATCGCGTTCGCAATCGCGGAGGCGACGGACGTATTGCTCGCGCTGCGGCCGAACGTGATGTCGGAGGCGATCAGGGTCTTGCTGCCCAGCTTCGTCCCGCCTGCCAGCACGGTGCGGCTGTTGCTGTTCTTGCTGTTGCTGGCGGTCCCCGATACCGTGATGAACGCCGTCGCGGGCTGCGCGGCCTGGACGACGGCCGCGGGCGCATCCACCGTGATCGCCCATCCGGAGCGGCTGCTGTCGGTCAGCACGGAGCAGACGCCGATCGACTTGCTGCTCGTGCCGCTGGCGCAATCGATCGGGACCACGGCCACGACGTTGTCGGTGCCGAGGGTGATGCCGTACGTCGAGCAGGCCGGCACGCTGTAGCCGGACGCCGGCGTGCGCACGCAGGCCAGGTACTGGTTGGCCAGGCCCGTCTTCGCGATGATCGACGCGGCCAGCGCGGTCGCCGCCGTCTGCTGCTTGCTCACGGTGTTCGTGCCGCTCGCCGCGGTGACTGCGTTGTTCGTGATGACGACTGAGCCTCCGGACTCCGCGACGGCCACGCCGTTGATCGTGATGGCCCCGTTCGAGGCCGACGTACCGATCGTGATCGTCCCGTAGGCGGCGACGACGCCGCCGTTGGGGTTCGAGAAGCGCGGATACTTGAAGTTCCCGACGTACTTGGCCTGGCAGTTCGTCAGCGCGGTACTGTCGCACCAGCGCACCCTGGCGGGGAACGGATAGCCGGCCGGCGCCGCCGCGCCGACGGCCGTCGTCACGCACGTCGTCAGCGCGGCCGTCGTGCAGTATTCCGCGACGTTGATCGTGTAGTAGTACGGATTCGTCGTGTACGCCTGCGCCGTGTAGCGCACGTCGTTCGGGTACGTGTACGTGGCCGAGTTGTAGACGCAGTTGGCGCTGTTCGAGTCGCACCAGCGCAGGTCCGGAAAGCCCGTCGCCAGGTTCGTGGCGGATGCGCTGTTGCCCAGCAGGTCGCGCCGGTTGACGCCGAAGCCGTCGGTCGTCACGGTCGTCCAGTTGGTGGTGGCGCTGCGCGTCATCGACGTGTACGACGTGCCGTCCGCGCGCACCGGCGGCGTATAGCGCACCTTCGGGTCGTAGTACTGGCGGTTGAAGTCCGCGCTGTTGAACGGCGGGTGCCCGGCCGTGCAGCCGCGCGTCCCGCCCGACATCAGCGCGCGCGAGCGGCAGGTCGTGCTGTCGTCGATATAGTCCGGCGTGAACGCGCTCGCCATCGATCCCGAGTTGTCGTACAGGAGCATGAGGTTCGGCTTGACGTTGCCGGTGCCGTCGACGTTGAGCAGCGGGAGCTGGGCAATGCTGGTCACGGCCGCGCCGGCAACGCCGGCCAGCATCAGGGCAACGAGGCCCGTTAAGGCGAGGATTTTCTTCATGATGGTGTGGTCATGCGCCGATCAGGACGATCATCTGGTTGGTTACGTTGGCACCGCGGCCGCCGGTGATGCGCGCGGTGATCACGTAATGCAGCTGCGGCGTGCCGGCGTACGACGGCGCGTCCGACGCCAGGCTGTCGCCCAGCGCGACCGTGCTGCCGGCGGTGGCCGTGTTGGCGGCCGTCTGCATGCAGCGGTTCGTGCCGCTGTACGCGCCGGCCGACGCGCACAGGCGATGGATGACGTACTCGATACTCGTGCCGTCGTCGCCGGCGATGGTGCGGCTGCCGGTCCAGAACGCGGCGTCGCGCGGCTGGCTGGCCGCGTCCCACGTCGCCACGTAGCCGTTGGCCGTGTCGTCCTGGTTCAGGGCCGCCTTGTTGGTACGCGCTGTCTGGCCCAGCCAGGCAAATGCCGTATGCAGCCCAAGATCCGCCTCGCGGCTCAGCGTGGTGTCGTTGGCGAGATTGCCGGTCGTGAGCGCGGTCGAGTTCACGGAGCGCAGCAGGTAGACGCTCCCCAGCAGCATCACCGCGAGGATGATGAGGACGACGGGCAGCGCCATGCCGCGCGGCCGGGCATTCGGACGGGCCGTCATGGGTTCGGCCTCCAGCCGGCGTTGCGCAGGGTGACGACGGTCTCGAATGCGCGGTAGCGGTAGCAGCGCCAGTCCACCGGGTCGCCGGCGACGGCCACGTCGAGCGTGACGGGCACGCCGGCCACGCCGGTCGGCGCGTCACCCGCGAAGACGACCGGCTGCGCCGTCGTCGCGGTACAGGCCGCCCCGGCGGCCGGGTGCTCGACCGCCTTGCTGCGCGCCACGACGGCAAGGCGCACCGCGGCGATATGCTGCCAGTCCCCGTTGTCGCCTGTCGTGCCCGAACCGTCGGCATCGATCATCGTGGCGGACCAGCGGTTCACCTGCAAGCCGTTCTGTGGAAGAAACGCGCTGCCCGTGCGGGTGTCGAAACCGTACTGGGCCTTGATGGAGACGATATCCTCGGCAACGGTGGCCGGCTGCCCCGCGGCCGCGTCCGGGGCGGCCGCCTGCAGCTGCAGGTAGCCGTCCGCGACGGACCAGGAACGGAACGCGAGGTTGCCGGCGGGCCCGAGGTCGAATACCCGCGCGGCGAAACCCTTGAACGAGGCCGTCGAGGTTCCGCCGTTGAAGCGCATGCCGTTTCCCGTCTCCAGCATCACGCGCGATGCGGTCTGGTCGGTGTCGGACCGCTGGACGACACGGCAGTCGCCTCCCGGCTGTTCGGGCGCGACGACGAGCACGTCGCCCCGGCTGAAGCCGTACGAGATCCGGTCGACGTCGAGCTGCGCCGCGCCGGCCGCCGCGTCGCCCGTCAGGCGTAGCGTGGGCGTGCCGCCGACCGACGTGCCGGCGTAGAAAGAGATCCGGTCGGGGTTCGCGCCGTGCGACTCGATCACGACGGGCGCCAGCGGGGTCACCGTCGCGGTGCCGCGGGTGGCGGGCGCGAGTTCGTAACCCAGCGTGTCACTGAGCTGCGTATTGCAGCCGGCAAGGATGGGGTCGTTCAACCCGTAGCCGGCGCCGCTCGCGTCGTTCCCGAGCGAGAACAGCGCGACCATCCCGTTCTGCATCTCGTCCGATCCACCGAGGGCCGAGCGGCGCGTCTGCTCGGCGCCGCCCACCATGCGCAGCGTGAACAGCAGCGCGAGCATGCCGATGGCAACGCTGACCATCAGCTCCACGAGCGAGAATCCGCGCTGGCGGGAGGACGGCCCGGGCTTCATGTCGCCGCCGCCAGATACGATACCACCCGGTGCGCGTTCGACGCCGTACCGGTCCGGCGTGTCCAGGAGATCGTGATCGCCACGCGCGTCCGGCCCGTCGCGGGCGTCACCGCCACCACGACCTGGGCGTTCGGGATGCGCGCGCGCGTGTCGTCGTACCAGGGTTGCAGGCGCGTGGTCGGGGTCGCGCCTGCGGCCAGCGCGTAGGCCCCGGCATTCGGGAGGTCGACGGCCATCATGCCGAGCAGCCTGTCGGCGGCGATCGTCGCCTCGGCACGCATGCCGGCGTCGGCCAGCGCGCTCGTCGAGCGGGCCTGCATGCCGACCGCGCCGAGGACGCCGATCGCCAGCAGCACCGCGGCAACGATGGATTCGATCAGGGCCATGCCCCGCTGGCGGCGCGCGATCATGGCGGGCACCCGCGCACGTCGTGCGCCGGCGCGGCCGGGTCGCAGATGGACGCGATGCCGGCCAGCGTCAACACGACGGCCAACGGCGCGAAGGCGTGCGCACGCGCGAGCGACGGCGCCATCTCGATGCGGGCGAGATGCGGCGCGACGTTCGTGTCGACCCAGCCCAGCGGCGTGAAATAGACTTCGGTGGCGCCGGACGGGCTCACGGCCTGCGCGAGGTCGCCCTCGCCCGGCATGGCCTGGGCGCTGCGCACGATGGAGCGAAACCCCTGGTCCGGGTCCGGATCGTCGGTCGCCGCGGCGGTGGCGGTGGACCACCCGCCGGTGCCGTCGTTGCACGGGGTCCCGGACGACGGGAAGCAGATGTCGACGCGCCAGTCCATCTTGCCGTTCGCGGCGTTTTCGGTGAGCACGAGCCGGCTGTGGCTGTTGTGCGCGATCGCCGTGTTGCGCGCGAGCGTGAAGCCGTCCTGGTAAAAGACGGCGGCCGCCAGCGCCTTGCGGCCCAGCAGCCAGTCCGACATCGACGGCAAGCCGACCGAGAGCACGATGCCCATGATGGCGACCACCACCACGGCCTCGATCAGCGTGAAGCCGCGCGCCGGCGGCTTGAACGTCACTGGGTGCACTGGCCGCCCTTGCGGTCGATCCAGCACGACGTGCTCGTGCCCCAGCCGGTCGGCGCGGCCGTGGTCGCGCGAGTGCCGTTCTGGTCGATCGTGTAAACGAAGCCCGCCACCGGTCCGGCGCCCGTCGCCGTCACGGTATATGCGGACGCGGTTGCGCCGCTCAGCGTGAAGGTGAAGCTGGTGCTGTTCGGCGGCAGTCGGTTGAAGCCGGCGTACGTGTGGGGACTGCCGTTGTTCCAGTAATCCTCGGCGGCAGTCTGGACGCCGCCGAGGCCCGAGAACGCCTCGGTCAGGCGCGCCCGTATCACATAGTCCCGGTAGGCCGGGACGGCGATGGCGCTGAGAATGCCGACGATCGCGACGACGACGAGGATCTCGATCAGCGTGAAGCCGCGTGCGCGCGGCGTGGTCAGGGAACGAGTTTCCATAAACATTGGGTGAAAATTTCCTCACGTCAATATTAGCGCAACCTCGCACGACGTGGTCGTAAAAAGGCGACGAATTTGCGCTTTTTGGACGGGAACGAGACAGTTTTTTCGGATGGAATGCGAGAAATTACGAATGTTCTAACAGGATTTATCAGATCCATAAGGCGATCCGCGTCGCCGGCATCGCGGCGACAGGATAATGTCTACTCGACAACAGCACTACGCGCATCGTGGACCGGGCGTGGCCACTTGCAATCCTTGCACAGGGCCTTGCACTTTCTGCACTGCGAAAGAAATTGGACTGCAACAGTAAAGGCGCCGCTGGATGCAGCCGTATTCTCGGGCTCTGGACAGGCTTGCGCCATTGGCGGCGACTTGCCTCCCGACACAACCCACAACATCGCCCGTCATCTGCCCTTGAATATGAGATTGAAGAAAACCCTATTCGCTTGCACCCTGGTGCTCGCCACGCTGAACCCAAGCTTCGCGCAGGACGCCGCGGGCCACCCCGACTGGCCGGGCCCCGGCCAACTGTTCGCAGGCACGAACTATCAGCCCGTGGACCGCAGCCTGGAACAAGTCAAGCGCGATGTTGCCCTGATGAAACAATCTGGCTTTAAAGTTGTGCGCATGGGTGATCTGGCGTGGGACTACTTCGAGCCGGAGGAAGGGAAGTTCGATTTCAAGCACTTCGACGCCGTGATGGACATGGTACATGCCGCCGGCATCAAGGTCATCCTCGACATCCCCGCCCTGCCCGCGCCGATGTGGCTGCACCACAAGTACCCGGGCGTCGACATCGTCAACCAGGCCGGCACCCGCCTGGCACCGGCCGAACGCTATATGGACAACAACGCGGACCCGGACTACCGCCGCCTGGCCATCCGGATGGCCGATACGCTGACCAAGCGCTACGCCAGGCATCCGGCGCTGTTGGCCGTAGGCTACACCAACGAGATCGGCAACAGCTTCATGTCCTACTCAGAGGCCGACCGCGAACGCTTCGTCGAATGGCTGAAGAAGCGCTACGGCAGCATCGAGGCATTGAACAAGGCCTGGGCGACGCAGCGCTGGTCGCGCCGCATCGGCAAATGGGACGAGGTGCGCCTGCCGTACGCCGATGGCCCCGGCCCGGCCGAACGCTACCTCGACCTGCGGCGCTTCTGGTCCGACATGACGCTCGCCACGCTGGACGACCTGGAAGCCGTGCGCCGGAAGAACACCCCCGACAAGCCGGTGCTGTCCAACTATTGGGACTGGGCCGACCGCAAGGGCTTCGACTACCTGGGCAGCTACCGTCGTCACACGACCTACGGCGCCATGGGCTTTTATGCCGGCGACCCCGTTCACGGCGGCTGGCAGGCGGCGCTGATCAAGGGCGGCATGACGTCGCCGACCTGGTTCAATGAGTTCACCGCCGGCGGTCCGGGCTCCTACGGCAGCAAGGGCTGGTCGCGCATGTGGGCCCACTTCGTGCTGCTCATGGGCGGCCAGGCCTCCCTGGCCTGGACCTTCAACAGCCACCTGGGCGGCGAAGAGCAGGCCCTGATGGGCTTGATCGACCACGACGACCGGCCCTCGTGGAAGCTGGGCGAATGGGCCCAGATCGCCAGCGACTACGCCAAGCTGGAAAAGCTCGGCTTCCCCCGCCGCGTGGAGCCCAAGGTGGCCATCGCCTATTCGTTCGAGAACACGGCGGCCCACAGCGCCAATGGTCCGAGCAACAGTTCGCGCGCCTACCTGAAGACCTCCTACGCGAAGCAGGCCGAAGGCGCCTTCGAGCCGCTACTGAGGGACAACATCGATGTTGCCGTCATCAAGCTCTCCTATGAGGACTTGGGCCGCTACCGGCTGATCATCCTGCCCGGCATGTACCTGCTGGACAAGGCCTCGACCGAGGCGGTGCGCAAGTACGTCGCCGACGGCGGCACGGTCATCATGACTGCACAATCGGCCAAGGTGAATGACAACAACCAGTGGTTCGCCACACCCTTGCCGGGCGGCCTGACCGACGTGTTCGGCCTGCGCACCAACGAGTTCTACGACCGGACCGGCACGATGAAAATCGGCGACGAGGAAGTCAAGAGCACGATCGCGCATTTCGAGTTGCTGGAGCCATCCACCGCCGAGGTGCTGAGCCGCTTCAGCAACTTCGACGGCACGCCGCCCGCGCTCACCGTCAACCGCTTCGGCAAGGGACGCGCCTACTATCTCGCCACGCCGGCCCAGCCCCAAATCATGCAACCGCTGCTGCGCCAGGTGTATGCCGAACTCGGTATCGAGTCTGGACCGAAGACCCCGAAAGGCGTGTTCGCACGCGTCGTCGACGGTCGAGTGCTCTACGTCAATACAAACTGGGCGCCGGTCGACATCCCCATCGATGGAGCGATGAGGGGCGTGCTCGGCGGCCAGCGCTGGGACAAGACCCTGAGGCTGGTGCCGCTCGGCGTAGAACTGCTGGAGCGCCGGGACTGACGCAGTGGAAAGACCTGTTGAAAGTGGGCGCCCGCATCGCCCTGTGGGGCCCACCCGGGGTATCGCTTGCATCAAGCAACCTGGTGCGGGACAATTCCGTATATAACGGGTGTCCCTTGACCCGACAAGTCGCAGGTTGATGCAAACATTTTATAAAAAGGCGCTCCTCGCGCTCCTTCTCCTGATCGTGATGGACGCGCTGGTTGCGGTATTCTGCATCTCCAAAAGCTATCTGTCCCTCTCTGTTCTCGATACCCAACCGAATGACACTCACTGGCGTTACATCGGCGACACGGCGGGTGGTGGAATGTCATCCGTTAGCATCCTGCATCCCGATGGGAAGCGGCTACACTATGACTTCAAGCTGGCCGACTCGGTAAATCTTCCGTTCGCTGCTGCCGAGCTACGGCTGTACGACAGGAGCGACCGCCTGGCTCAGATTGACTGGTCGCAGTACACCTACGCCACGTTCGTCGCAAAATGTGCGCCCGCCAATTCTCTAACATTTGCCATCCTGACCTTCGATGACAAATTGTCGAGGCTGGGAGTGTTCAACACGTATCGAACGCCGCAAAGTTTTTTTTCGTGCAATACGAAAGGTACTCCGGTCTCGGTGGATTTGACTCGGCTCACCATTCCCGAGTGGTGGTTTAATTTGCACCGCATCCCGATGGCGTTGCAGGACTATCAGCTCAACAAGGTGACGAAAGTCGTGTTCGGTTCGAGCATCCAGAGTCCACGCAACGTCGCATCCTCCGTGGAAATCACCGACTTTTATCTGCATGGTCGCGATTATCGCTATCTGGCAGCGCTGGCGGTCGTTCTACTGGCAGGTGCGGCCGCATTTGCCATCTGGTTTTTCCGGGCGCATTCCCGTGCGCTGGTGGCCAGCCTGGATTCACGGATGAAAACCGATTTGCCGCTCGTCGCGTACCGGCAGTTAACCCTGGAGCCCTACAAGGATAAGGAAAAGGCGACGATGCTGCGGTTCATTGCAACGAATTACATCGACTCCGATCTGGATCTGGAGACGCTGGCGGTCGCGACCGGGATGAATCGCAACAAGATCAACGCTTTTCTAAAAGCGGAACTTGGCATGACGTTCACCGTTTACCTGAACAAGCTGAGGCTGACCGAGGCGGCCAGGCTGCTGGTCGAGAAAAGCGATGCGGCGGTGTCGCAAATTGCCTATTCGGTTGGCTATCGCAGCGTGCCGTATTTTAATAAACTGTTCAAAGACGAATACGGACATCCGCCGAAGGCCTTCCGATCCCTGGCCAGGCAGCAGGCTCACTCCACCGAAGCTTCGCCTCGACCCACCCCAGTCAAGGATTCAGAGCAGTTTTTCTGAGTCATGCGCTGGTGCGGTTAATTCTTCGCCGCGTCCGCTGCCGACGACGGCGGCACCACCGGCAGCTTGATCGTGAAGACCGTGCCGACGTTCGGCTTCGAGGCCACGTCGATGCGTCCGCCGTGCTTGTTGACGATGCTGTACGACAGCGACAGGCCCAGGCCCGTCCCGCTGCCGACCGGCTTGGTCGTGAAGAACGGTTCGAAGATGCGTTTCAGGTTGTCTTGCGGGATGCCGCAGCCGTTGTCACTGATCTTCACCCACACCCAGCCGTCGTTCGACCCGGTGGCGATCGTGATCACGCCCTGGCTCTTGATCGCCTGGGCGGCGTTGACGAGCAGGTTCATGAACACCTGGTTCAGCTGCGACGCCAGGCACTTGATTTCCGGGAGCTTGCCGTAGTGTTTCTCGACCGTCGCCTTGTATTTGATCTCGTTGGCGACGATGTTGAGGGTCGTGTCGAGGCCAGCGTGCACGTCCGCGTACTGCCAGTCGTTCTGGCCGACGTGCGAAAAATCCTTCAGCGCCTGGACGATGTCCTTCACGCGTTTCAGGCCGTCCATCGACTCGCTGACGAGGTCGGCGATGTCGTCCTTCAGGTAGCCGAGATCCGCCTCGCGGTTGATAGCGTCGATCTGCGCTTCCAGCGCCGAGCCGGGCGCCGCCTTGTGCACGGCTTCGCCGTAGGCGTCCACCACGTTCAGCAGGGTGCCCACGTAGTGGCGCAGCGTGCCCATGTTGGAATTGACGAAGCCGATCGGGTTGTTGATCTCGTGCGCGACGCCGGCCGCCAGCTGGCCGATCGACGCCATCTTTTCCGATTGCAGCAGCTGCTCGTGCGCCTCGCTCAGGCGGGCGATCAGCTGCTGCTGTTTCTGCTCCATGCCCTTGCGCGCCGTGATGTCCGTCAGCGAGCCGATGACTTCCACCGGCGTGCCGTGCTCGTCGCGGATCAGGCGCAGGCGGTCGTGCATCCACACGAACTCGCCGCTCGCCGTGCGGAACCGGTATTCGTACGTACGCTCGCCTTCCACGAACAACTGGGCCAGGCTGGAAAAGATGGCCGGGGCGTCGTCCGGGTGCAGATGGTCGAACCAGAAGTTCGGGTCGGCCAGCATCTCTTCCGGCCGGTAGCCGAGCACGTTGTAAGCGTTGTTGCTCACGAACGTCATCTTGAAGTCGCCGCTGGGCACGGTGGTGTAGATGATGGCCGGCGTGTTGTCGATCAGGTATTGCAGCCGGACCAGCGGCGACGTGGCTTCGACCGGCGCTGGGCTCGACGTGACTGATTCAAAAACTTCAAATTCCATGGCGATGGCTCGGCGTATCTACGGAGATTCTATTATCCGGAGGAAACGCCGAGTTTGGGGGCTTTCTTGAAACTCTTGCATGCAAGAGTTTCGGTCGATATCGCCGGATTACAACACTTCGCGGCCTGCAGGAAGCACGCCAAGGTTTGACCAGCGGCGCCTTTCGATAGTCCCAACCCTGCAACAATGTCCCTCCAACTTCATGGAGGCATCGATGGCGATCGACGTTTATTTGCAGATTGACGGGATCAGGGGCGAATCGGCCGACAGCGGGCATCAAGGCTGGCTTGAATGCCTTTCGGTCAACTGGAAGCTGAACCAGCCCAGGAGCGCAACGTCGTCGACGGCCGGCGGACACACCGCCGAACGCGCCGAGCTGTCGGATGTGACCTTCATGAAGCTGTGCGACCTCGCGTCGCCGATGCTGGCCCAACACTGCGCGATGGGCAAGACGATCCCGAAGGCGAAGTTCGAGTTCTTCCGGGCAGACGGCCAGGGCACCCGCGTCAAGTATTACGAGGTCGAGCTGGACAACGTCGTGGTGGGCGAAGTGGCGCAGTCGGTGTCCGCCGGCATCGGGATGGTGGACCACATCGGCCTGAAGTTCTCCCGCGTGAAATGGAGGTACACCCAGCAGAGGATCGCGGGCGGCGCCGGCGGCAATACCGCGGGCGGCTGGGATCTGGCCCACAATCGGGTGGCCTGACATGGGCGCCGTGTCGAACGTGCGTTCCGCCGCCGCGCTGGCCCTGTTGCTGGCGGCGGCTTCCGTGCCGGCATCGCAGGTCCCGGATGACGAGCACCCCTTCATCATGCCGGGGACGCCGGCCAAGACCATTCCCGCGCCGACGCCGTGGCTCACGGGTGCGCAGCTCCTGCAGAAGCTTGAGCGAGGCGATTCCGGCATGGTCGAATACCTCAAGGGAGTGTTCGACGCGACCGAAAGCGGGCTGTGGTGTTACACGGACTATAAACCCCGTCCGACGCCGAAGCTGTCACCCGAGGCCATGCGAAAGCAAGCCGTCGAATTCCTGCGCGGACTGCCGCGTGGGCGCCTCAAGGAACGCGGTGCCGCGCTCATGATCGAAATGTGGCAAATCAAGTGGCCCTGCCCGCCGGACGGGTGTTGCCCCGGCTTGAGGGGCATGTGATGGAACGGCCGTCTTACGCAATGCTGCGCGCTCATTATCCCGACCCATACAACGTCTCCGCAGAAGAACTCTGGTGGTGGGTGGGCCATCCGGAGAACGCGAAGAACCCCCAATGGGCCAACACCTGCGCCATACGCATGAGTCTCGCGCTCGCCGGTGTCGGGGTGTTCGTTCCGAACGCTTATCTGGTGGTGGCCAATGGAAAGTATAAGGGGTGCCGCGTCGAGATCAAGCAGGAAATTCTGGCAAACCACCTGTGCACGATATGGGGCGAACCGGAAAAATTCGGGGCGGCGCGGCTGCTTGAATCAGTCGGCAACCGGCGCGGCGTGATTCGCTTCGTCGGCCTGTGGGGCCCGTACGACCCGCAAGGGCACATCGACCTGATCTGCCACGACGACCGTCACCGCCTCGCGTGCGAAGGCGGGCATGTGTACTGGCAGGCGGTCGAGTGCTGGTTCTGGGAGTGCCCTTGACCGTACGCGGACGCCGCATCCCCACGGCGTCCGCGCACGCTCCCGCTTACTGCCGCTGGCTGTCCAGCACCACCTGCGCCCCTTCGAGCCCGTCGGCGCTGGCCGTCAACGTCAGCTTGCCGGGTTCGCCCGCCTTCGTCTTCACGATGGCCAGGGCCAGGCCGTTGAACGCCTTGCGCTGCGGCGACTGGAACACTTCGAGGTCGGTCGCGTCGCCATTGTCCGTCGCGACGATCTCGCCCGGGCCGGACAGTTTGAAGGTGATGCGGTCATGCGAGCGCGGCACGGGGCGGCCGTCCTTGTCCGCGATCGTGACCGTCACGAACGACAGGTCCTTCCCGTCCGCGCGCACCTGCGCACGATCGGCCGACACGAGCAGCTTCGCGGGCTTGCCCGTCGTCGCGACGGTGTCCTCGGCCCAGCGCTTGCCCTTCCTGTAGACGACCGCTTTCAGCGTGCCGGGCTGGTAGACGACGTCGTCCCAGCGCAGGCGGTAGTCGCGCGGGCCGCGCTTCTTGCGGCCGAGGGACTTACCGTTCAGGAACAGCTCCGCTTCGTCGCCCGACGTGTACAGGTGCACCGGCGTCACCTGGCCCACGCGCTCCGGCCAGTTCCAGTGCGGCAGCAGGTGCGCCATCGGCAGTTCCGGGCGCCAGCGGGCCTGGTACAGGTAGAAGCGGTCCTTCTTGAAGCCGGCCAGGTCGATGATGCCGAAGTACGAGCTGCGCGACGGCTTCGCGATTTTCTTCAGCGCGGCCAGTTCCTGCGCGGCGCGCTGCTGCTGTGCCGGGTCCGTGAAGTTCAGCAGGTTCGTCGCGTCGTCGTTGTACGGCGTCGGCTCGCCCAGGTAGTCGAAGCCCGTCCACACGAATTCGCCGGCCACGAACGGATTGTCGTCCTGGCCCCTGAATTCGACGTCGGGCGACGTCGCCCACGGCGGTGCCGTCAGGTCGTAGCTGCTCACCTGGAAGTTGAAGGCGCCCTTGGCCTTGTCGTCGCTGACCGGGAAGAAGTATTCGCCGCGCGAGCTGACCGTCGACGCGGTCTCGCTGCCGTAGATCGGCAGGTAAGGCGCGGACGCATGCATCTTGCCGTATTCGCCCGGCTTGTAGTTGTAGCCGAACACGTCGACCACGTTCTGGAAGCCATTGTAGCCGGAGTCGGTATGGTTGTACGCCGACGTGACGGGGCGCGTGCGGTCTTCGCCGCGCGCGATCTCGGCCAGGTGCGCGGCCAGTTTCCAGCCTTCGGGCTTGCCCTGCTCGGGGATCTCGTTGCCGGTGCTCCAGGCGATCACGCTCGGGTGGTTGCGGTCGCGCCGGATCTGCGCGCGCAGGTCCTTCTCGTGCCATTCGTCGAACGAGGTATGGTAGTCGTTCGGCGTCTTCTTCTCATGCCACATGTCGAACGCCTCGTCCAGCACGACGAAGCCCATGCGGTCCGCGAGGTCGAGCAGCTCGGGTGCCGGCGGATTGTGGCTCGTGCGGATCGCGTTCGTGCCCATCTCGCGCAGCAGTTCCAGCTGGCGCTCCAGCGCGCGCTCGTTGATCGCGCTGCCCAGCGCACCCAGGTCGTGGTGCATGCACACGCCGTTCAGCGGCACGCGCTGGCCGTTCAGCAGGAAGCCGTTCTTCGCGTCGAACACGGCGGAGCGGATGCCGAACGGCGTCTCGACGACGTCCGTCACCTGGCCGTTTTCCGTGACGGTCGTAACGGCCACGTAGCGCTGCGGGCTGGCGATGCTCCACAGCTTCGGCTGCGGCACCGTCAGCGTCTGCGTGAGATTGGCCTGGCGATCCGCCTCCACCTTGGTGACCTTCGTCGCAGCCTGGCGCGCGACCGGGGCCGCCCCGCGCTTGCCTTTTGCATCGAGCGTGTAGATCTCGGTCGCGACCTGCACCTGCGCCGCGCGGCCGTTGCTTTCCACCGTCGTCTGTACGGACACCGTCGCCTGGGCCTTCGACACCTGCGGCGTCGTCACGAACGTGCCGTACTGCGCCACGTGCACGGGCGTCGTCTTGACGAGCCACACGTGGCGGTAGATGCCGCCGCCCGGATACCAGCGCGACGAATGCTCCGGGTTGTCGAGCCGGATCGCCACGACGTTGTCGCTGCCCGGCTTCGCGTACGGCGTCAGGTCCACGCGCCACGACGCATAGCCGTACGGCCACCCGCCCACGTATTGACCGTTGACCCACACCTTCGCGTGCGACATGGCGCCGTCGATGTCCAGGTAGACGCGGCGGCCCGCGTCGGCGGCCGGCAAGGTGAAGTGCTTGCGGTACCAGCCCACGCCCCACCACGGCAGCTTGCCCGTCTCGCCCGGGTATTCCTGCTTGAACGGCCCTTCGACGCCCCAGTCGTGCGGCAGGTCGAGCTTGCGCCAGGCGGCGTCGTCGAAGCCCGGCTGGGCGGTGGCGTCCGGCGCGGCGCCGCCGGCCGGGTCGCCCTTCGCGAAGCGCCAGCCGGCGTCGAACGACAGGCGCTCGCGGACGTCGGCGGCATGGGCGGCGCCGCACAGCAGGGCGACGCCGAAGGCAACGATGGTGAGGGAACGGGGAAGAAGCGTCATGGTCTCGTCGTTATGGTTATGAGAAGGGAAACCTGAAGTATGAGCCAGCCTCCCCGCGCCCAGCTATATGAAATGGCCCGGGACGGTATCCAAAAGCGCGATAGCAGATGCCTCCTTCACGGGTTCCCATGCAGCCGTTTCGCCTCGAATTCGGCGAACGCCTCGCGCACCGCCTCGTCCAGTTCCGTGTCGACCCACGGTTTCGTCAGGAACTTGAAGATCGCGCCCCGGTTGACGGCATCCGTGACCGACTGCAGGTCCGTGTACCCCGACAGCACCATGCGCACGGCGAGCGGATACATCTGCTTCACGCGCGCGAGGAATTCGGTGCCGCTCATTCCCCGCATGCGCTGGTCGCACACGATCACGCCGACCTCGGTCGTCGCGAGGATCTCGAACGCCTCGCGTGCGTTGCTCGCCACCAGCACGCGGTAGCCGCTCTGGCGCATGGCGCGCCGGATCGCCGCGAGCAGGTTCACTTCGTCGTCGACGTACAACAGGGTGCGGTGGTAGGGCTGCGGCTGCAGCTTGTCCAGCGCGAGCGCCTTCTCCTCGCGCAGCATGCGCGCGCAGTCCTCGGCGGCCGCCGGCCGCCCGAACAGGTAGCCCTGCACCTCGTCGCACCCGTTCTGCGCCAGCAGCGCCAGCTGCCCTTCCGTCTCCACGCCTTCCGCGATGACGTCCAGCCGGAGGCCGTGCCCCATCGCGATCACGGCGCGCGCGATCGCGAGATCGTCCGGGTCGGACGTCAGGTCGCGCACGAACGACTGGTCGAGCTTCAGGCGGTCGACCGGGAAGCGCTTCAGGTAGTTCAGGTTCGAATACCCCGTGCCGAAATCGTCGATGGCCAGGCGCACGCCCATCTCCCTCAACTTGCACAGGATACCGACGGTCTTCTCCGGGTCTTCCATCGACGCGCTTTCCGTCAGCTCCAGTTCGAGCAGCTTCGGCTCCAGTCCCGTCTCGGCGAGGGTCTTCGCGACCGTGTCGACGATCCGTTCCGAGAACTGGCGCGCCGACAGGTTCACCGACACCGGCACGGCGCGCAGGCCCTCGCGCTGCCACGCGACGCTCTGATGGCACGCCAGCCGCAGCACCCGCTCGCCGATGGGCAGGACCATGCCCGTCTCCTCGGCCAGGCCGATGAAGCGGCCCGGCGGGATCAGGCCCAGTTCCGGGTGCTGCCAGCGCAGCAGCGCCTCGAAGCCGATGAGCTGCCCCGTCGCGAGGCTCGCCTGCGGCTGGTAGTACACGATCAGCTCGTCCCGCTCGAGCGCGCGGCGCAAGGCGTTCTCGAAGCGGTAGCGCTCGTACACGCCGTCGTTGAGTTCGGGACGATAGAACGCGTAGCGCTCGTCCTTGCTGGCCAGTGCGCGCTGCAGCGCCGCCTCGGCGTCCTGCGTGAGGCCGTCGTAGTCGTCGGCGTCGTTCGGGAACAGCGCGATGCCGATGCACGGGTCCAGGTGCACCTCCTCGTCCTCGTGGGCAAACGCCTGGTCCATGCGCTCCAGCACCTGGCGCGCCAGCGCGGCCAGCTCCGCCTCGTTCGCGCGCAGCGCGGCCAGCGTGAACGTGCGCTCGCCCGTGCGCGCGACGGTGAGGTCGGCGTCCTGCAATTCGCCAAGGCGGCCCGCGGCCTGGCGCAGCAGCGCCTGTTCCGCCTCCAGCCCGACGCTGGCCCGGATCACCTGCAGCCGCGTCAAACGCAGCAGCATGTAGCCGAGCAGCGGCTTGCCGTCGATGACGCGGGCCTGCATCTGGCGCACGCGGTCGCGCAGCAGCACGTCGTTCGGCAGGCCCGTCTCGCGGTCGAAGTTGGAGAGGTAGCGCAGGCTCTCTTCCGCGCGGCGCAGCTCCGTCACGTCCATCCCCGCCGTGACGACGTACTGCACGCTGCCGTCGGCGCGGCGCAGCATGGTCGACGACCAGATCACGGAGCGGACGGTCCCGTCGCGCGCCACCCATTCGCCGCTCTGCTGCACGGGCGCGGCGCCGGCCGGCGACGCATTGAGTTCCACGGGCGCGTTGTCGGCGCGGCGGAACAGGTCGCGGAACGGCCGTCCCAGCACCTCTTCCGCGCGCCAGCCCGACGTCTGCTCGCAGGCCGGGTTGAACAGCCGGATGCTGCCGTCGCCGTCGACCACGCAGACGAGCGCCCCGGACAAATTCACGACGGCCGACAGCAGCGCGCGCTCCGATTCCAGCGCGGCCGTGCGCTCGTCCACCAGGCGCTCCATGTTGCCGTACAGGTGCGCGCGCTCGACGGCGACGGCGATCTGGCTGCCGACCGTCTCGAGCACCTGGCGGTCGTCCTCGGCCAGCGGGCCGTCGCCGACGGTCAGGCACATCATGCCGCGGCTGCGCGTGCCCGTCGACAGCGGGATGCGCAGGCTGGGGAAGCCGCGGCACGTCGACCGCATCACGGCCGCGGGCTGCGGCCCCGCCGGCAGCGCGCAGGTACACGGCGCCATGGCGGCGCCGGTGCCGTCGCGCGCGACGGCGAACGTGGGCCGGCCGTCGTGGTCGTGCAGGCGGATCGTCGCGCCGGTCACGCCAGGCAGGTCCAGCACGCGGTCGAGCGCGCGCTCGGCCACGTCCTGTTCCGACAGCACCGGATTGATCGCTTCCGCGACCCGGTACAGCCCTTCCAGCGACTGGTATGAATGGGCGATGCGCTCCTGCTGGGCGCGCAGCTGCTCCGTCATGTGGATCGCTTCCTCGTACGTCGAGATCAGGAGGTCGAAGATCTGCTGGCGTTCCGCCGTGATGAAATGGGTCTGGCCGCCCAGGTTGATCTTCATCCCCAGCTGCACCCGCTCGTTGGAACGCAGCGCGCGGTTGGCGAGGATGAAGCGGATGCGTCCCAGCAGGTAGTCCGCCTCGAACGGCTTGCGGATGAAGTTGTCCGCGCCGCAGTCCAGGCCCTTGATCACGTCGTACAGGCTGGAGAGGGACGTGAGCAGGATCACCGGCACGTCGCGCAGGCGCGCGTCCTGCTTGATCGCCTGGCACATCTCGAAGCCGTCCATGCGCGGCATGTTGATGTCGGTGACGATGAGCGTCGGCGGGCGCTGTCGGGCCGCCTCCAGGCCCGCTCGGCCATCGGACGCGATGCGCACCCGGTAGCCCACGGTTTCGAGCAGTTGCGCCAGCTGGCGGGCCTGGGTGGCGCTGTCCTCCACCACCAGGATCTCGATGTCGTTCGCGTTATCGCTCAGGTTGTCGGGCGTGCGTTCGACGACGTTCTCGGGAGACGTGCTCATGGAAGGTCTCCATTCGTTGGGAAAACGGAAGACGGAAACGGCTCGGCCGGCAAGCGCGCCAGCACCTTGCCGATTTCCGCGGGCTCGAGCACCAGCATCGCGGCGTCCAGCCGCAACGCCTCGCCGGGCATGCCGTAGACGACGGCGCTCGCGCGGTCCTGCGCGATCGTCAGCGCGCCGTGCTCGCGCAACAGTTTCATTTCGGCCGCGCCGTCCTTGCCCATGCCGGTCAGCAGGACGGCCGCGGTGGCCGGCCGCAATTCGGCATCGATGGCGCGGAACAGGTGCGACACGGAGGGGCACATGCCGTGTTCCGGCGGTGCCAGCACGAGCCGGCCGACGAGCCCCGGGCCCAGCGCCGCCTGCCAGCCTTCCGGGACGAGGCAGGCGCGCCCGCCCGTCAGCGGCGCGCCATCCCGGAGCACCTCGACCGGGTAGCCGCTGGCCTCGCCCAGCCAGGTCGCCATGCCATCCATGAAACCGGGCGCGAGATGCTGCACGATCACGACCGGCAGCGGATAATCGCCCGGCAGTTCGGCCAGGATGTCGCGCAGCACGGTCGGTCCGCCCGTCGACGCGCCGATGGCGACGAGGCGCCGCGGTGCGCCCTGCAGCGGCCGCGCCGCGCGCCGCGCATCGCTCCAGCGGCGCACGACGCGCACCTCGGCCATCGCCTTCACCGTGCGCACGAGGTCGCGCGCGCTGTCCGCATGCGCCGGGTTGCCGATGCCGAGCGGACGCCGCACCAGCACGAGCGCCCCCGCCTCGATCGCGCGGAAGCTGGCGTCGACCTCGGCCCGGTCGTCGCTGCCGCTGACGACGACGATGCGCGTGGGGCATTCCCGCATGATGCGGCGGATGGCTTCGAAGCCGTCCATGCGCGGCATGTGCAGGTCCATCGTGATCACGTCGGGCTGCAGCTCGCGCGCGAGTTTCAGGGCTTCCTCGCCGTCCGCCGCGCACCCGACCACGGCGAGGCCGGGGGCCGTGCCGAGGATGTGCATCAGCAGCGCCCGCACCGAATTCGAATCGTCGACCACGAGTACCCGGATCATGATCCCTCCATCCCCGCCACCCGGCGCACGGTCGCCAGCAGGCGGTCCTGGTCGAAACTGCCCTTCGTGAAGTAGGCGTCCGCGCCCGCGCGCAGGCCGGCCTCGCGCTGCTCCGGCGTCTGCAGCGACGTCACGAGGATCACCGGCAGCTCGGCGGTGGCGGGCGTCGCCCGGATGCTGGCGGTGAGCGCCAGGCCGTCCATGTTCGGCATCTCGACGTCGCTCACGACCACGTCGTAGCGTCCCGTGCGCAGGCGGGATTGCGCATCGAGGCCGTCGACGGCCGTGTCCACGGCATAGCCGGCGCCTTCCAGGATGTGCTTGAGCAGCAGGCGCGACGTGACGGAATCTTCCACGACGAGCACCCTGCGCGGCCCCGCCGCCGGCGCCGGCGCGGCGGGCGCGCTTGCACCCGCCAGGCCGTGCCCGGCCAGCGCAGCGGCCCCCACGTCCTCGAGCGCGATCACGGGCGCGAGGGTGCCGTCGCCCAGCTGGGCCGCCCCGCTGAACCAGCGCACACGGCGCAGCAACGGGCCCAGGGGCTTGGGCAGCAGGTCCTGCTCGGCGACGATGGCGTCGACCAGCACCCCGAACGCGTGGCCGCCCGCATGCGCCGCGATCACGACGCCCTCCGCCGCGGCGCCGGGCCGCGTCGTGCCGAACAGCGCCCCGAGGCGCACGAGGGGCAGCACGCGGCCGCCCATCAGCACGGTCTCGCGGCCCTCGACGGTTGCCACGGCCGCCTGCGCCGCGCTGCGCACGGCCTCCAGGCCGGCCAGCGGCAGCGCATAGCGGTGGCCGTCGACGTCCACCACCAGCGCGCGCAGGCTCGCCACGCCCACCGGCAGCAGCAGTTCGAACGACGCGCCGGCGCCGGGCACCGTGCCGACGACGAGCTGGCCGCCAGCGGCGGCCACCTTGTCCGCCACGATGGCCAGGCCCACGCCCCGCCCGGACACGGACGTGACCTCGGTCCGGGTCGACACGCCGGCGCGCAGCGCGAGCTGCAGGCGCTGCTGCTCGCTCATCTGCGCGAGTTCCGCCGCGTCCACGCCGGAGCGGCGCGCGACCGCGTCCGTGTCGATGCCGGCGCCGTCGTCGCGCACGCACACGCACACCGTGCGCGCGTCGCGCTGCGTCACCGCGATGTCGATGCGCCCGGCCGGATCCTTGCCCGCGCGCGTGCGCTGCGCGGGCGTTTCGATGCCGTGGTCGACGGCATTGGTGACGAGGTGGATCAGCGCTTCGCGCACGACGCCCAGCACGCGCCGGTCGAGGTCCACGTTGGCGCCCAGGGTCTCCAGCCGCACCTGCTTGCCGCGGCCCCGCGCCAGGTTGCGCACGAGCGCGGGGAGCTCGCCGAACGCGGCGGCGGCCGGCACCAGCGCCGTCTCCAGCACGGCCTCGAACAGGCGGGCGCGCACGCCATGGAGTTCCTTGCCCGTGTTTTCCAGGCCGGTGGCCAGCTGCGCGCAGGCGAGTTCGATGCGCACGGCCTCGTCGTCGAAGGCGGCCGGCCCTTCGCGCCGCCGCGTCGCGATCCCGGCCGCGAGCAGCCGCAACTCGTCGACGTGGTGGCGCAACTTCAGTTCGACGGGCAGCAGGGCTTCCGCGTGGGCGCGGATCGAATCGATGCAGCGGCCGTCGACGCGGATGCGCTCGTCGGCCTTGCCGTCCGCCGGCGGCTCGGCCTCTTCCGGCGCTTGCGGTTGTTCCGGCGCGGGCGCCTCCACGGGGAGCGGCGCCTCCGCCGCCTGCGCCGGCAGGTCGGCCGCGGCGGTCTCGACCTGCGCCGCCAGCATGCCCGCCACCTTGCGGCTGCGCAGGCCGGGCGCGTCGACGACCTGGCGCGCGGCGGCGGCGGCCCTGTGCAGCAGGTCGAACTGTTCGGCCGTAGTGGCCATACCCGCGGCGCCCGCCGCGCGCGCCGCGCCCAGCATGCTTTCCAGCGCGTGGCACAGGCGTTCCAGTTCGATCTCGTCGACGGTGCGCGCGGCGCCCTTGAGGGTGTGCAGCACCTTCAGCAGGCGCTCGAACAGCGCGTCGCGCTGGCCGGATCCCGCCTGCTCGAGCGTCACCAGGCCCACGTCGATCTGGGCCAGGTGCTCGCGCGCCTCTTCGCCGAAGATGGCGCGCAACCGTTCGCGGAATGCTTCGTCCGTCATCGCGGGATCAGAACTGGAAGCGGGTCATGGTCTGGCGCAGCGACTGCCCCAGCGCATGCAGGTTGCGCGCCGACGCCTCCGCCTGGCGCGTGCCGGCCGCGTTTTCCGTGCTGGCCTGCTGGATGTTCTCCATCGCCAGCGCCACCTGGTCCATGCCGGCGAGCTGCTGCTGGCTCGACACGGCGATCTGCACCGCCGCCTGCGCCGCCTCCGTCATGTTGTCCGTCAACCCGCGGATCGCCTCGCCGGCCTGGGTCGTCTGCTCGACGCCCTGCGCCACCGTCTTCGCGCCCTGCTCCGTGATCATCACGGCCGCGCCCACGCTCTTCTGGATCTCGCCGAGGATCTCGCGCACCTGGCGCGTGGCCTGGCGCGACTGCTCGGCCAGGCTCTTGACTTCCTGCGCCACCACGGCAAAGCCGCGGCCATGCTCGCCAGCCTTGGCGGCCTCGATGGCCGCGTTCACGGCCAGCAGGTTCGACTGCTCGGCCAGGCCGGCGACCGTCGCCGTGATCTCGCCGATGGCGTGGCTGCGCTCGGACAGGCGCACGACGGTGGTCGCGATGGCTTCCATTTTCTCCTGGATCGACGCCATGCCTTTCATGCTGTCTTCCAGCGCGCGCCTGCCTTCGGCGGCCCTGCGGGCGGCCTGCTGGGCCGCCTCCGACACGGCACGCGACTTCTCGGACGCCAGCACCGACGTCTGCTTGACCTCTTCGACGGTGGCCGTCGTCTGGCTTACCGCAGCCGCGGTCTCGGCTGTGCTGGCCGCCGCCTGCGCGGTACTGGACAGGATCTCGCCCGCGGCGCCGCTCAGGGTCGCGACGCCGCGCGTCGTCTCGGCCGCGAGCGTGCGCCACGACTGCACCATGTCGCCCAGCGCGCGCATCAACTGTCCGACCTCGTCGCGGCTCGTGCCGGCCGGGACGTCGCCGCGCAGGTCGCCCGTCGCGATGCGCGCGGCCGCGGCGGTCGCGTCGCGCAGCGGGACGGCGATGGCGCGGTTCAGCCAGACCGTCTTCGCGAACGCCAGCAGGACGACCGCCAGGTTCAGGACGATCAGCGTCGCGCCCGCGGTCTCCACGAGCGCCTCGCCGTCGCGCATCCGGGACCTGGCTTCCTGCATCTGCTTTGCCGCGATCTCGTCGGCAACGGTCCTGAGCCGGTCGAACGTGTGCTGCAGGCGCCCCGTCGCGGCCTCGCCGGCCGCCGCGCGCTGCCCGGCCCGCACCTGCGGGAGCACGTCGTTGTCGCGCACGGCGCCGTATTCCTGGTAGGCGTTGACGAAACGCGCAAAGTCCGCGGCAAACGTCGGGTCGGCGTCCTTGTGCGCGGCGAGCTCGCCGAGCAGCCCCCGGATCGCGCCTTCCTCGGCTTCGAGCTGGCGCCCGAAGCCCGCCTGGGTGCTGCTGCCCGCGACCAGCGTCGACAGCAGCGCGACGCGTTCGCGGTTGATGGCGCTGCGCAGCTCCAGCACCTTCATCGTGATCGCCAGGTCGTCGTTGTACAGGCGCTGCTGCAATGCCCGCTGGCGCGCGAGTCCCTCCCACGACGAGTAGCTGGACAACGCCATCGCCACGACGATCAATCCGAAACCGAGCATCAGTTTCCCGCGGGTGGAAAGGTCGGAAAGGGCGCGCATGGGAATCTCCTGTTGTTATTGGTGGTCTGTATTCGCGATCAGCGCGGAATCGGCAAGCAGGCGCCGCGCGTCCAGCAGCGCGGTGCGGTCGGGGGCAACGCCCAGCAGGTAGCCGGCGTCGGGGTCGGCCAGCAGCGGCAGGTCGTGTCCCAGATGATCGTCCGGATAGCGGCGGGTGCCGTCGATCGCGTCGGCCAGCACGGCGAAACGGTTGTCCTCGCCGCGCAGCACGATCAGCGCGCCCGGCTCGGCCAGTTCGGTCAGCGGCAGCGCGAGCAGCGCGCGCAGGTCGACGACGGCCAGTACCTCGCCTTCCCACATCGTGATGCCGGCAACGACGCCGGACACGCCAGGCAAGGCCGTCAGCGGCAGCGCCGGCAGCACGCGTGCGACCCAGGCCGCGTCGAACGCATAGCGCTCGCCCCCGCAGCGGAACGCCAGCACCTCGATGCCGGCGGGCTGTGCCTGCACCGGCGCGGCGCCGGCAACGGCCAGCGCGGCGGCGCGCCCGGCGAGCACGCGCTCCTGGACACCGGGGTCGGCGCGGTCCAGCGCGGCCAGCCCGGCGGCCGCCGCTTCGAGCCGGCGCGACAAGGCTTCCCAGTCGAAGGCGGCCGTCATGACATCCGCTCCAGCCACGCCGCCGCGGCGCCGCCCAGTTCAGCGTCGGCGCCGGCGCCGGCGAGCCTTCGGCAGTCGCGCAACAGGCTGCGCGCGCGCGGCCGCCGGCCCGCGGCGTCTTCGATCAGCGCCCACAGGTAATGGCCGAACGCGCTGTCCGGTTCGAGGTACAGCAGGCGCCGCACGCAGTGGCGCGCGAGGGCCGGATCGCCATGCTCCAGCGCGAACAGCGCGGCACGCTGCTGCAGCGGCGCCGACAGCGCCTCGGCCTCGACGGCACGGCGCAGGCATTGCAGCGCCTCCTCGCGCCCGGCCGTTTGCGCCAGCGCGTGCACGCGGTCCATCGCCGCGGCGGCCGCCGGCACCGGCGCGGTCGGCGCGGCGGCGGGCAGCGGCTCGGGACGGCGGGCCTGCACGACCGGCGCGATGGCGGGCGCCACCGGCGCGGGCACGGGCAGCGCGTCCTTGCGGAAGAACACGGCATCCTCGAGGAACACGGGCGTAAAACCGTCGAACAGCCGGGTCGACGCTTCGCTCGCGTTCACCACGAGCCAGCCGCCGTCGACGAGACAGGCGCGCAGGCGGGCGATGACGCGGGCCGCCTGCGCCGGCGCGAAGTACATCAGGACGTTGCGGCAGAAGATGACGTCCTGCGCCAGCGTGCCCGTGCCGGCGGAGGGATAGACGTCGGCGGCGAGGTTCAGGTTCGCAAAGCGGACCTGGGCGCGCAACGACGCGTCGACCTCGTAGCGGCCGTCGCCCAGCGGCCGGAAGAACGCCCCGAGGTCGGCCGGGTCGGTGCGGCGGAACGACCAGCGCCGGTAGATGCCCGCACGGGCGACGTCGAGGAAGGCGTCGTTCAGGTCGGTGGCGAGGATGTCCACCCGTTCGGGCGGCAATTGGGGTACGTCGCGGCGCAGCGCCAGCGCGATCGAATACGGTTCCTCGCCCGTGCAGCAGCCGGCGCTCCAGATGCGCAAGGGGCGCGTCGCGCCGCGCGCCAGCAGTGCGCGCGCCCGGTCGCACACGAGGTCGAAGGCGCGCGGCTCGCGCAGCAGATACGTCTCGCCGACCGTGAGGAAGCGCGCGCACAGGGCGCTGCGGGCGTCGTCCCACGGCCCCGCCAGCAGCCACGACGCGCAGGCCGCGGCACCCGGCAGGCCCAGCGCGCCGGCCATGCGGTCGAGCGCCGCGTCGAACTGGCGGCGCCGCGGGCCCGCGAACGTCAGGCCCGTCGCGGCCTCGACCCGCTGCGCCGCGAGGTCGAATACGTCGCCGACGGTGTCGTCAATGGCGTTCACCCGCCGCCCCCAGCGCCTGCGTCAATTGCGCCCGTTCGTGGTCGAACAGGAACCGGGCCGGGTCGATGACGAGGCACAGCCCGTCCGGCAGGCGCACCACGCCGTCGACATAGGCGGCGGTCCCCGCGGCATCCGGCCAGGCGCTGTCCGGGACCGCCGTGCCGGGACCATTGACGCCGTCGACCACGAGCGCGCACAGGACCCCGTCCATCTCGACGATGAGGAATTGCTGGGCGGGTGTGATGACGGTCGGGCGGCCGGTGGCGCGCAGGGCGAAATCGAGGACGGTGACGGTGTCGCCGGCCACGTCGAGCACGCCGAGCACGATCTCGGACGCTCCCGGCAACGGCACGGGCCGCGCGCTGAGCACGGCCCGCCGCACCGCTGCCAGCGGCACCGCAAAGCGCTGCCCCCGGCAGCTGAACTCAAGGATCTGCAATGCTGCCGGTTGCCGCGAGGGCAATGCCGCTTCGGACGCAAAAGCGGAGGGATTCATGATCGTCTCCTGTCGATGCGATGCCAGGCGACCGCTGGCATTTTCGTTCGCATGAGGCTGATCGTAACGGACCTTGAGACCGGCGTCTCACCGCCGCGGTGCGTGCTCTGGATGTATGTACAGGCACTCCATGCAGGAAGAATGGCTAAACCTGTAGATTTCCTGAAATTTCTAGCAATAAATCGCCCATGCGCATCTTAAAATACCGCAAATCCGGTAATTCTGTCGCAAATTAAACGACAACCGTTATCGATATAATGTTGCTAAAAGTTGACATTTCGCACAGCGTGCAACGAATCAACTTTCCAGATGGGCCAGCTTGCCCAGGCAGCGGCGCTGGAAGCTGTCGAGTCCGTCCGTGACGAGCGCGTCGTCTTCCGCCACGGTGCCGGCGTCGATCAGCAGGCGCAGCTTGGCGATGCGGTCGCCCTGCGCGAGTGCGCGCGCGAGGTTGGACGCCTCCGGCGCGCCCGCCTGTTCGATCGCCTGCGCGACCTCCGCCGGGAATTCCCAGTGGCGCGCGATGGCGGCCGACATCTGCCGCCCCAGCGCCAGCAACTGGCTGCTGAATTCGGCGGAACCGGGAACGGCGCGGTCCGGGCACAGGCGGAACGCGACGATCAGGCCCACATTCTGCATCAGGCCGGCCAGGTACGCTTCGAATCCGCCGGCGGGAATCCCGGGCGCGACGAGGCTCGCGGCCAGCGCACACCGCTCGGACTGGTCCCACACGTGCGGCGCCACGCGGCGCGCGAAGCCGTCCGAATCCATGTTGATGACGGGCCGGAACGCGACGCGCGCCAGCACCATGCGCAGGCCGTTCTGCCCCAGCAGCTTGATGGCGGCCTCGACGGTGTCAACCTTCGTCATGGGACGATAATATGCGCTGTTTGCCTCACGGATCACTTCCGCCACGAGGACGGGATCCTGCACGACGAGGCGCGACAGTTCCGTGATCGACACGTCTTCCTCGCCCAGGCTGCCGAGCAGCTGGGGAATCACTTCGGGGACGCGCGGCACGAGCCCGGCCGCGTCATCGGGACGGGCGGCGAGCGCCCGGACCTCGTCGAGGATCGCGTTTTCCACGTCGGGCGCCGCGTCGAAGCGGGCCGAGCCCGTCAGCCAGCGGTAATACGCCGCATCGATGTCGTGGACGATACGCTCCAGCTGCCGTGCCTGCTCCAGTTTCTGCTCGCCGGCCTTGGCCGCCCCTGCGGACTGGCCGGCACCGCCGTCCGAACCGCCCATCAAACGAGAAATCCAACCCATGTGTCACCCCGCGCCAACGTCAATATTGTTATGCGTTGGATTGTGTCAAAGAAATTGCCTCATGGCAATTCATTCCACATATTGGGATCGATTTCACGGCATCGGGACAGGTTTTCCCGCCGATCCGGGCAGGCTACCGGTTCAGAACAGGCGGATGTTCCCGTCTTCGTCCCAGTCGACGCGGGTGATGCCCGGCTCGTCCTGCTCGAGGCGGCGCAACACGTCGTCCTGCCCGCTCGCCGGCGCCGGGCGCGGCGGCGCGAGCCGGTCGCGGCGGGCGAACCCTTCCCGCACCGTCGCGACCAGTTCCTCCTGCTGCCACGGCTTGGCCAGGTAGCGGAACACTTCGGCGCGGTTGACGGCGTCGGCCACCTCGAGGATTTCCGTCGTGGCGGACACGACGATGCGGACCGCTTCCGGCTGCAGGCCCTTCATGAGCTGGAGCACGTCGGCGCCGTTCAGGCCGGGCATGCGGTAGTCGGAGATGACGACGTCGAAGTCCTGTTCGCCGGCACGGAGCACGGCGGATTCCGGTTCGTCGAACGCTTCGATCACGACGTCGTCCGACGGGAATGCCGCGCGCAGGGTGCGCCGCAGGGCGCTCAGCACGGACGGTTCGTCGTCAAGAATGAGAATGCGGCGCATCGGTGGACCCTGACTTCACGAAAAGTTGCAATTGAATCGACGAGCGGCGCTCGTACTCGGCGAGCTGTTTCAGCATCCGGTCGGACAGGACATGGTCGGCCGACAGCAGCAGCGTCCCTTCCGGCGACAGCAGGTCGCGGCTGAGCACCATGCCCGGCTTGAGCTGGTCCACGCCCGCCGCGACTTCGGCGATCACCTCGGCCACGCTGCGCCCGGTGCGGATATCGTAGAACGCTTCGACGACGGCCGGATCGTAGCGCTTGCCGCGGCTTTCCGCGACGAGTTCCGTCGCCTGTGCCGCATCCGCGCGGCGCTGCGCGAGCAGGCCCCGCTGCAGCGCCTCGAAATCGTGGGCCACCGCCAGGATGCGCGCGCCGAGCGGAATGTCGAAGCCGGCCGTGCCTTCCGGGAAGCCGGCGCCGTCGAAGCGCTCGCGGTGGGCGCCGATGATGCGTGCCGCTTCGCGCAATTCTTCCAGCGGCATCAGGATCTGCTCCCCCAGGTGCGGGTATTTGCGGTAGAGCCCGAGGTTGTCGCCTTTCAGCACCGATTCCGGGATGCCGATCAGGCCGTCGGGAAAACCGGTTTTGCCGATTTCATGCAGCAGGCCCGCCACGAAGATGTCCTGCGCCTCGCGGGCCGACAGGCCCATGCGCAAGGCGATGCGGCGCGCCAGGTCGGCCACCCGGCGGCCGTGGCCGGGCACGGCGCCGGCGCGCGTCTCCACCATGCTCGAGAACACCTTGATGAGCGTGAGGAAGTTGTTCTTGAGGCGCTCGTGCGACGCCTGCAGCGATTTCTGGGCCGAGGACAATTCCGCCGTCCGGTCGCGGACGCGCTGCTCCAGGTTCGCGTTCAGGTCGCGCAGCTGCTCGTTCTGCTGGCGCGTCAGTTCTTCCAGCCGGATCTTTTCGCGCTGCAGCGACTGGCGTTCCAGCGCGTCGCGCACGACGAGCAGGATCGCCTCCTCGTTCCACGGCTTCGTGATGTAGCGGTAGACCTCGCCGCGATTGATCGCGCCGACGGTCGCCTCGTGGTCGGCGTGGCCCGTCAGCAGCAGGCGCAGCGTGTCCGGCCAGCGCTGGCGCACGCGTTCCAGGAATTCGGTACCGTTGATTTCCGGCATCTGCATGTCGGAGATCACGATGTCGACGTGCTCTTCTTCCAGCACGGCCCA
>CBIHQW010000032.1:0-43569 GCA_966212285.1 Massilia kyonggiensis | reverse complement strand
CCGTCAGGATCGGCTGCATGCCCACGATCAGCGCGGACAGCCCGGCCGGCATGCCGAGCTTGATCGCGCCCCACACGCCGCCCAGGTAGCCCGCCTGCAGCAGCAGTCCGGCGAACGCGACGTGGTGGATGCGTCCGCGCGGCCAGGCGGCGCCCGTCAACAGCACGACGGGCAGCAGGATAAGGACGGCACCCAGGCAGCGCAGGATGAGGAAGGACATCGGCGGCGCGTACGGCAACCCGTATTTCGCGGCGATGAAACCGGTGCTCCATAGGACAACGAAAAACAGCGGCATCGGTCGAATGATCATTCGGCAAGTCTAGCATGGCTGACCTTACTCGTTTGTCCTTGCTGCAAAGCACTAAAGTGTTGTAACGGCGCAAACAAAAACGGCGCAAACGTTTGTATCTATTGATCTTACTCAAGAGAGTGCGGTTGAATTGTGCGACGCATCAAAAGTGCTTGACGCATAATCGAAAACCGGGAAAAATGACTTCATGTTGCGGCGCACAATCAACGCGCCTTACAAGCAGTCCAGAGTTTTCCCCTGTTTCATCGCTTCACTGGTCCATGCAGGTGTCCCAAGACGCCTGAAAAGCAAAGTTCATAACGATCCATTACTGGAGAACCATATGTTTGCATTCCCTGAGCAGTTTTCGAACGCGACCAAAGCCAACCTCGAATCCCAGTTCGCCCTGTTTTCGGCCCTGACCTCCAAGACCTTCGAAGGCGTGGAAAAGCTGGTGGACCTGAACATCAACACCGTCAAGGCCGCCATCGAAGACTCGTCGGCAACCACGCGTCAGCTGCTGGCTGTCAAGGATGCCCAGGAATTCTTCGCCGTGTCGGCTTCGCAAGCCCAACCGGCTGCTGAAAAAGCCCTGGCCTACAGCCGCCAGGTGGCATCGATCGCCGCCGACACCGGCGCCGAGTTCTCGAAAGCCGCCGAAAGCCAGTTCGCTGAAGTCAACCGCAAGGTGATCTCGCTGGTCGACGAAGTGACCAAGAACGCCCCGGCCGGTTCGGAGACCTATGTCTCGGCCCTGAAAACCGCCATCAGCAACGCCAACGCCGGCTACGAGCAGTTCACCAAGACGACCAAGCAGGCCGTCGAGGCGATCGAATCGAACCTGAACGCCGCCGTGTCGCAGTTCACGCAAGCCACCCGCAAGGCTGGCGCTGCCGCCAACTCGGCTGCTGCTGCCTAAGCTGTAAGTTTTACACCGCGCTGCTTCCCCTCCTGGAAGCCGAACGGCCCGGACCGCGCAAGCGGTTCCGGGCCGTTCGTTATGTTGCTACTGGATTTATTCGCCGAGGTAAGCTGCCTGAACGCGCGGATCATGCAGCATGTCGAGCGCATTCCCCGTCATCGTGATCGCGCCCGATTCCATCACATAAGCGCGGTGCGCCGCCTGCAGCGCCAGCTTCGCGTTCTGTTCCACGAGCAGGACCGTGATGCCCTGCTTCGACACGTCGCGGATCACCTCGAAGATCTTCTCGACCATGATCGGCGCGAGGCCCATCGACGGCTCGTCCAGCAGCAGCAGCGTCGGATGGCACATCAGCGCGCGCGCCATCGCCAGCATCTGCTGCTCGCCGCCGGACAGCGTGCCGGCCAGTTGAGCGGATCTCTCCTTCAGGCGCGGGAACACCGTGTACCACTTCTCGATGTCGGCCTCGATCCCGGCCTTGTCGTTGCGCGTGTACGCTCCCATCAGCAGGTTTTCGTGGATCGTCATGCGCGTGAACACGCCGCGGCCTTCCGGCACCATCGCGAGCTTCTGCTCGACGAGCTTGAACGATTTGTTGGCATTCAGCGCCTGGCCGAGATAGGTGATCATCCCTTCCACCTTGCACGGCGGCAGCGTGCCCGTGATCGCTTTCAGCGTGGTCGTCTTGCCCGCGCCGTTGGCGCCGATCAGCGTGACGAGTTCGCCGCGGTTGACTTCCAGGTCGATCCCTTTGACGGCCTTGATGCCACCGTACGCCACCTTCAGGCCGGAAATTTTCAAGACATTATCGGCCATCAGTGGGCACCTCCAAGATAGGCTTCGATGACGGCCTGGTTCTTCTGGATCTCGGCCGGCAGCCCTTCCGCGATCAGCTTGCCGTACTCCAGCACCGAGATGCGGTCGCACAGCCCCATCATGAGTTTCACGTCGTGTTCGATCAGCAGGATCGTGATGCCCGCGCCCTGGATCTTGACCAGCAGTTCGCGCAGCGCCACCTTTTCCGTCGCATTCATGCCGGCAGCGGGCTCGTCCAGCGCGAGCAGCTTCGGTTCCGTCGCCAGCGCGCGCGCGATTTCCAGCCGGCGCTGGTCGCCGTACGACAGGAAGCGCGCCGTGCGCTGGGCGAACTGCCCGATGCCGACGAAGTCCAGCAGCGCCGAGGCGCGGGCGCGGATCGCGGCCTCTTCCCGGCGCGCGGCGCCGTGGCGGAAGATGGCGCCGAACACGCCCTGGTGCGTGCGCACGTGGCGTCCGACCATCACGTTTTCCAGCGCGGACATTTCACCGAACAGGCGGATGTTCTGGAACGTGCGCGCGATGCCGGCCTTGGCGACGGCGTGCGGCGCGGACGGAGAATATGGCTTGCCGTCCAGCTCGAATGTGCCCGTGTCCGGTTGATAGAGACCCGTGATCACGTTGAAGAACGTCGTCTTGCCGGCGCCGTTCGGGCCGATCAGGCCATAGATCTGGCCTTTCATGATCTTGATGCCGACGTCCGTCAGGGCTTGCAGGCCGCCGAAGCGTTTATTGACGCCGGAGATGTTCAGCAGGATGTCGCTCATGCTTCGCTCTCTTCTTTTTCGTCCTTGGCGAGGGCGGCCGCCGGGCGGTCTTCCTTGACCGGCGACGGCCACAGGCCCGCCGGACGGTTCAGCATGATCAACACCATGGCCAGGCCGTACAGCAGCTGGCGCAGCACCTCGGCCTCGATGACGACCTTGCCGAACAGCGCCTGCTGCGCCGGCTCGACGACGTGGCGCAGCACTTCCGGCAACGCGGCCAGCAGCACGCCGCCCATCACGACGCCGGGGATGTGGCCGATGCCGCCCAGCACGACCATCGCCAGCACGGCGATGGATTCCGTCAGCGAGAACGATTCCGGAGACACGAAACCCTGGAACGCGGCGAACATGGCGCCGGCCACGCCGCCGAACGACGCGCCCATCGAGAACGCGAGCAGTTTGACGTTGCGGGTGTTGATGCCCATCGCCTTCGCGGCGATCTCGTCTTCGCGGATCGCGACCCAGGCACGACCCAGGCGCGAATGCTGCAGGCGGCTCGTCATGAAGATCGTCACGATGCACAGCAGCAGGAACAGGAAGTAGTACGCGTTGACGGACGGGATCCCGAAACCGCCGATGTACACCGTCGCGCGCGAACCCGCCTCGCCGGCCAGGGACACGCCGAAGATCCGGATCGGATCGATCAGGTTGATGCCTTGCGGGCCGTTCGTAAAATTGATCGGATCGTTCAGGTTGTTCATGAAGATCCGGATGATCTCGCCGAAGCCCAGGGTCACGATCGCGAGATAGTCGCCGCGCAGTTTCAGCGTGGGCGCACCCAGCAGCGCGCCGAACAGCGCGGCCGTCAGCGCCGCCAGCGGCACGACGAACCAGACGGACAAGTGGATGCCGTTGGTACGCACGTCCTCGCCGAAGGTGCGCACGATGGCGTCCTGCAGCTCGGGGTGGTAGTTCACGACGGATTCCAGCAGCGCGGCGAACTGCGGCGACGCGAGCAGGCCCGTCAGGTAGGCGCCGACGGCGAAGAACGCGATATAGCCCAGGTCGAGCAGGCCGGCGAAGCCGACGACGATATTCAGGCCCAGCGCCAGCATGATGTACAGCAGCGCCATGTCGAGGATGCGCACCCACGAGTTGCCGAACTGGGCGGCCACGAATGGGAAGATGAGCATCACGGCCAGCAGCACGGCCATGCTGGCGTACGACTGGCGCGGTTTGTGGACGGTGTCGAAAGTCAGGAGAGCCATGGATATATCTCCTTACGCGCGGTCGGCCACGCGCTCGCCCATGATGCCGGACGGACGCACGGTCAGCACGAGGATCAGCACGACGAACGCGAAGATGTCCTGGTAGTGGCTGCCGAGGAAGCCGCCGGTCAGGTCGCCGATATAGCCGGCGCCGAGGCTTTCGATAATGCCCAGGACGATCCCGCCGATCATGGCGCCGTAGATATTGCCGATACCACCCAGCACGGCCGCCGAGAATGCCTTCATGCCCGGCACGGTGCCCATCGCGAACTGGATCGACGCATAATTCGCGCCCCACATCACGCCGGCGACGGCTGCCAGCGCGGCGCCGAGGGCGAACGTGGCGACGATGACGCGGTTGGAGTCCACGCCCATCAGCCCGGCCACGCGCGGATTTTCGGCGACGGCGCGCATCGCGCGGCCCATCCGGGTCTTCTCGACGAGGAAGACAAGGCCGACCATCGCGGCGGCGGCCAGCACGAGCAGCAGCACCTGCGTGTGCGAAATCACGGCGCCGCCGACATTGACCGGGTCGGACGACAGCAGTTGCGGGAACGGCAGCGGGCTGCGGCCCCAGATCATCATGGCGAACGTCTGCAGAAGGATCGACACGCCGATCGCGGTGATCAGGGGCGCCAGGCGCGGTGCGTTGCGCAGGCGGCGGTAGGCGATGCGTTCGATGAGGACGTTCACGAGCATCGTGACGGGGATGGCGCCGACGATGGCGATGGCCAGCTGCACGCCGCCGGGCAGGCCGGGAAAGACGCCGTCCAGCAGTTTCAGGATCGACAGGCCGACCATGGCGCCGATCATCAGCACGTCGCCGTGGGCGAAGTTGATGAGGTTGAGCACGCCGTAGACCATCGTGTAGCCGAGTGCGACGAGCGCATACATGCTGCCCAGCACCAGCCCGTTCAGGATCTGTTGGACAAAAGTTTCCATGCTTGTGTGGTTTCCTTTCGAACTAACAAAAACGGCACCCGTGGTACGAGTGCCGCCAGTCAAGCTACATAATTCCGGACGTCATCATAACAGATGCGTTCTTCGGATTTACACGTCGCGCAGGGCCACCACCGGCATGGTCAGGTTGCGCTTGTCCTTGAAAAACGCGACGTCGAACAGGGCCGCGGCACCGGCGACATCCTTGCCGATGCGGCGCAACAAGGTCGCTGCCGCCTCGATCGTGCCGCCCGTGGCCAGCACGTCGTCGACGATCAGCACGCGCCGGCCCTTGATGCGCTCCGGCTGGATCTCGATCATGGCGCTGCCGTACTCGCGCTGGTAATCGATGCCGATCGCGGCGCCCGGCAGCTTGCCCGGCTTGCGCGCCATCGCGAAGCCGATGCCGCGCTGGTACGCGAGCGCGCCCGCGAGCATGAAGCCGCGCGCATCCATCGCGAGGAGGAAGTCGACGTCGAGGTGGGCCGTGCGTTCGGTCAGCGCGTCGATGGCGAGCTGCCAGTGGGTCGGGTTGTCGAAGACGCAGCCCACGTCGATGAAGTTGACGCCCGGTTCCGGGTAATCCTGGAAGAATTCCAGCGGAATGGCGTCGAAACCGGAGGGCGAGCGCGGTCGCAGGTCGAAAACGTTCATCGGATCGATCAGGCAGCGGCCGCCTTGCCGCCGTCCAGGCCCTTGGGCAGCGGGAACGTGACGTTCTCTTCGACGCCCTCGAGCGCGCGCACGCTGGCGGCGCCCAGTTCCTTCAGGCGCTCGATGACGGCTTGCACGAGCACTTCCGGGGCCGACGCGCCGGCCGTGACGCCGATGCGCTTCTTGCCGGCGATCCAGGCCGGATCGATGCCGGCGGCGTTGTCGACCATGTGGGCCGGCGTGCCCATCTTGTCCGCCACTTCGCGCAGGCGGTTCGAGTTCGAGCTGTTCGGGCTGCCGACGACGATCACGACTTCCACCTGGGGCGCCATGAATTTCACGGCTTCCTGGCGGTTCGTCGTGGCGTAGCAGATGTCGCCCTTCTTCGGCTCGACGATGTTCGGGAAACGGGCCTTGAGCGCGGTGATGATTTCCGCGGTGTCGTCGACGGACAGGGTCGTCTGCGACACATAGGCCAGCAGGTCGGGATTGGCGACGTTCAGCTTCGCCACGTCGTCGACCGTCTCGACGAGGTGCATGCCCTCTTCCGCCTGGCCCATCGTGCCCTCGACTTCCGGGTGGCCGGCGTGGCCGATCATGACGATCTCGGCGCCCTGCTTGCGCATCTTGGCCACTTCCACGTGCACCTTGGTGACGAGCGGGCACGTGGCGTCATAGACCTTCAGGCCGCGCGACTCGGCTTCCTCGCGCACGGCCTTCGACACGCCGTGCGCGGAAAACACGAGCGTGTTGCCGGCCGGGACGTCGTCCAGGTCTTCGATGAAGATGGCGCCCTTGTTGCGCAGGTCGTTGACGACGTAGGCGTTGTGGACGATTTCGTGGCGCACGTAGATGGGCGCGCCGAACTGCTGCAGGGCACGCTCGACGATCTCGATCGCACGGTCGACGCCGGCGCAGAAGCCGCGCGGCTGGGCTAACAGGATCTCGTTTTCCATGTATCGGTAAGGGGCTGTGGTCAGAGGACGGAAATCAGCTGGACTTCGAACTTCAGCGGCTGGCCGGCCAGCGGATGGTTGAAGTCGAACACGGCGTCGTCGGCGCGCAGTTCGCGCAGCACGCCGGCAAAACGGCCGCCGCCCGGCGCGCGGAAGTCGACGAGGTCGCCGACCTGGTAATCGGCATCCGGTTCCGAATTCTCGTCCAGGGTCTTTTTCGTCACGACCTGGATCAGGTCGGGATTGCGCTCGCCGAATCCTTCGGCAGGCGTCAGGTCGAACGTCGTGTGCGTGCCTTCGGCCAGGCCGAGCAGGCGCTGCTCGAGGAACGGGGCGAGCTGGCCCTGGCCCAGCAGCAAGGTGGCCGGGGTGCTGCCGAAGGTCGTGACGATGTCGTTACCGTCGGCGGTGGCAAGACGGTAATGGAGGGTCAGGTACGACGATTCGGTGACGACGGGAGCGTTAGTGGAGGACATTGTTGCGTGTTCGGTTGACGTGCAAACCGCTATTGTAAGCCACCCGTGCCCGTCCCGCCTCAGCTGTCGCGCTCAGTTGTTGCGATTTCTGTCGCCGATCCGTTGCACTTGCAAAAACGTCACCGTCACCGGCTTGCGCCTGCCCAAACCGTCCCATTCCCATCGCGCGAATAATGCACGGTCTCGCATGGAGGGCTCGGATGGGAATCGAAGATTGGCCGGAGCAGACCCGGCCGCGCGAACGGCTCGTACGCGAAGGGGCGCAGGCGTTGTCGGATCCGGAACTGCTGGCACTGCTGCTGCGCGTGGGCGTACGCGGCAAGAGCGCGGTGGAACTGGGCCGCGACATCCTGCAACACTTCGGCTCGCTGCACGGCCTGTTCGGCGCGACCCTGGGCGATTGTGCCGAGGTGCACGGCCTCGGCATGGCGAAATATGCGCAATTGCAGGCCGTGATGGAACTGGCCCGGCGCGCCATCGCCGAGCAATTGCAGGCGGGAGAGGCGTTCGGCTCGCCCGAGCTCGTCAAGCGCTACCTGCGCATCAAGCTGGGCGGCCAGCGCCATGAATCCTTCGTCGTCCTGTTCCTGGACGTCAAACATCGCCTGATCGCCGACCGCGAACTGTTCCGCGGCACGCTCACGCAGACGAGCGTCTACCCGCGCGAAGTCGTCATCGAGGCGCTCGACTACAACGCGGCAAGCGTGATCCTCGCGCACAACCACCCGTCCGGCCTGCCCGAGCCGAGCGACGCCGACCTGCGCCTGACGGGCGCCCTCGTCAAGGCGCTCAGTCTCGTGGACATCCGCGTGCTCGACCATTTCATCGTCGCCGGGCCGCTCGTCCATTCCTTCGCGGAACATGGGCAGATCTGAGCTCATCTGAGCTAATATGAGTTCATGTCCCTCCATATCCTTGCCCTCTGCGGCAGCCAGCGTACCCGTTCGATGAGCGGCGGCCTGCTGCGCGCCTGCCGCGACCTCGCGCCCGCCGGCGTCGTCATCGACCTCTTCGAACACCACAAGGACTTCCCCTTGTTCAATCCCGAGCGCACCGATATCCCGTCCGGCGTGCGCGCGCTGCAGGAAGCGATCACGGCGGCCGATGCCCTCCTCATCGCCAGCCCCGAGTACGCGCACGGCGTCACGGGCACCATCAAGAACACGCTGGACTGGGTCGTGAACCACGCGCCGTTCGCGGGAAAGCCGGTGGCCGTGCTGAACCCGTCGTATCAATCCTTTCACGCGGACGAAGCGCTGAAAGAGACGCTGCGCACGATGTCGGCCGACCTCGTCCTCGACGCCTGCCTGCGCATTCCCGTCATCGGCGCGCGCGTCGCCCCGGACCACATTGCGTCCGAACCACGCTTCGCGGCGCCGATCACCAGCGCCCTGCAGGCGCTCGTCGCGCATGTCGGACGCGCGAATAACAGTGTGTAAACAAGCCCTTACGAAGCAAACATTGCGAAAGTTCACGATTGTTAAATCTCGTCGATTTATTGATTAACAATTTTTTTCCGCAAGTTGTTGATTACTCGACGGTTTTCAAGCTATACTCTCGTTTTTCCGATTGTGGAAGTTTATTCAAGGAGTGCGCTATGGCACGTGTTTGCCAAGTTACTGGCAAGGGTCCGATGGTTGGCAACAACGTCTCCCACGCCAACAACAAAACCAAGCGTCGTTTTCTGCCGAACCTGCAGAACCGCCGCATCTTCGTAGAATCCGAAAACCGCTGGGTCTCCCTGCGTATTTCGAACGCCGGCCTGCGCGTCATCGACAAGCTCGGCATCGACGCTGTGCTGGCCGACCTGCGCGCCCGCGGCGAGAAAATCTAATTAGGGAGTCATCATGGCAAAAACTGGCCGCGACAAGATCAAACTGGAATCGACCGCAGGTACCGGTCACTTCTACACCACGACCAAGAACAAGCGCACGATGCCGGCGAAAATGGAAATCACCAAATTCGACCCGAAAGCTCGCAAGCACGTGGTCTACAAAGAAACCAAGATCAAGTAATCTGGTTCTTTTCAAAAAAAGCCGCCCGCTTCACTGCGCGCGGCTTTTTTGTTTTTCTGAGCCATTGATTGGGGTCATTTGATTGGCTCGCCCGCCTCGTTATAGTCGATTGTCCACTTTCGCTGGAGAATTGCATGACGTGGCCTACCCGGTTGTCGCTCCTGCCTGCCCTGGCCGCCTTTGCCGGCCTCGCCGCCTGCTCCACGCCCTACCGTCCACCCGTCGTCGTGCATGACAGCACGACCTTTCCCGGCATCGCCAGCATGGTCGCGGAAGCCGGCGCGCGGCCGGTCGACGTACTCCTCGTCCACGGCATGTGCACCCACGACACGGGCTGGGCCGAGCGCCAGATCGACCGCATCACGGGCGTCGTCGAGGACCACGCGCCGGTGCCTGCCAGCGCCGCTGCACCACCGCGCGTGGAAGTCGTCGAGCGCACGCGCAGGCTCGCCGGCGGCACGGTGCGCTTCCACGCCCTCGTGTGGTCGCCGCTAACGGCCGGGCTGAAGCACCAGCTCGACGTCGACATGACGGACAAGCCGACGGATTGCACCGCGGCCGGCGCTTGCCGGCCGAAGCGCGCCTGGCTGAACGGCTACGTCAAGGACCGCCTGCTGAACGACTGCCTGTCCGACGCCGTCATCTACCAGGGAGAAAGCCACGTCGCGATCCGCGACGCGATGGTGCGGACGATCGTGCAGGTGCTCGAGAAGGATCCGGACAGCGAGGCCCCCCTCGTCGTCGTCGCGGAAAGCCTGGGCAGCAAGATGCTGTTCGACGCCCTGAGCGCCATGCTGGAATCGTGGCAGCCGCAGACGCGGGCGCTGGGCCAGCAGGCCGCGCGCCGGCTCGGGCTGCTGTTCATGGCCGGCAATCAGTTGCCCATCCTCGGCCTGGCGGAACAGCGGGCGATGCGAGGCAGGACATGCGCGTAGGCGACATGCGCGTAGGCGACATGCGGGTAGCCGATGCCTTGCAGCGCTTCCTCGACCTGCGCCGGCGCCAGCCCAACCGCCGCGCGGAAACCTTGCAGCGCCTGGCCGTCGTCGCCTTCACCGATCCGAACGATCTGCTGTCGTACCGCCTGCTGCCGGCCCGCTACACGGCGCCGGACGTGGCCGTGGCGGACGTGCTCGTGTCGAATGACGGCACGTGGCTGGGCGTGATCGAGAACCCGATGACGGCGCACCTCGATTACCTGGCGAATCCGGACGTGGGCATCATGATCGCGTGCGGACAGCCGCGCGTGACCGGATGCAGATAAGAAAACGGCTCCCGCAGGAGCCGTTGTCGTTCAGGTCATCGACCGCTCATCGACCGCTTATGCATAGCTGCGCAGGCGCATCGAAAACTCTTGCAGCGCCTTGATGCCCGACGCTTCGGCGCGGGTGCACCAGTCCTGCAGCTGGTGCAGCAGCTGGTCGCGGGTCGAATGCGAGCGTTCCCAGATCGCGCCCAGTTCCACGCGCATCTGGTGCATCGTCTCCAGCGCTTTGCTGTGCTGGAACAGTTCGACCAGCTGCGCCTGCTGCGGCGCCTGCAGCTTGGCCGGTTCGCGCTGCATCAGCTTGCGCGAGCTCTTCAGGAAGCGGGATTCCAGCTCGGCTTTTTGCTTCAGGTGCTCCACTTCTTCGCGGAACGCATACTTGACGGACTTGGCGTATTTCGCCATCACGTCGTAGCGGTTGGCGATGACGGCCTGCAGGGTGTCGAAGTCGGCTTCCAGCTTGTTCTTTTGCAGTTTCGGCTTCGGAATGGTCTTCTTGACCTTGGCCAGGCCCACCATTTCCATCATGCGGATGTACGCCCAGCCGATGTCGAACTCGTACCACTTGCTCGACAGCTTGGCCGACGTGGCGAACGTATGGTGGTTGTTGTGCAGCTCTTCACCGCCGATGATGATGCCCCACGGCATGATGTTCCGGGCCGCGTCGTTGCAGTCGTAGTTGCGGTAGCCCCAGTAGTGGCCGATACCGTTGATGATGCCGGCCGCCGTGATCGGGATCCACAGCATCTGCACGGCCCAGATCGTGATGCCGGCAACGCCGAACAGCGCGACGCTCAGCGGCAGCAGCATCGACACACCCAGCCAGCTGTACTTCGTGTACAGGTTGTTCTCGATCCAGTCGTTCGGGCAGCCGTGGCCGTACTTGTCCAGCGTTTCCTGGTTCTTCGTTTCGGCGCGATACAGCTCCGCGCCACGCAGCAACACTTCCTTGATGCCGCGCGTCACCGGGCTGTGCGGGTCATCGACCGTCTCGCACTTGGCATGGTGCTTGCGGTGCACCGCAGCCCATTCCTTGGTCACCTGGCCCGTGGTCAGCCACAGCCAGAAGCGGAAGAAGTGGCTCGGGATCGGATGCAGGTCCAGCGCGCGGTGCGCCTGGTGGCGATGCAGGTAAATCGTCACGCCGGCGATCGTGATGTGCGTGACGACCAGCGTGTACACGACCATCTGCCAGACCGACAGGTCGAACAGACCGCCATCCAGGAAGGACAGCACGGCGTGCAGGATGTTGCTGAGAAAATTCATCGATACTCCACTAAGGATGAGAGGATGCTGTTCTTTCTATGGAACAGTCACTATGACAAGAGTGTCACGCGTTAGTGCGTGACGCAAAGATGCATTTTACGCGTAACCGGTGCCGCACGGCACGCTGTGACGCAATCAACGCGCTCCCGGCCAGGAATTCTGCGCGGGCTGCGTGATCCGCGCCACAACCGATGCTATATGGGAGTCTAGGAGGCGGGTATCAACAGATGGAAAGCCCAATTTGACGGTACCAGACTGCACCAGGGCATACACCTTTTTATTGATTTCCGAAACAACACCGCCCTGCCCGTTCTCCGGATCGGCGATCCAGAAACCCAGGTCGAGCTCGTAGCCGTCGGGGCCGAAGCGCGACAGCGAAATGCCGGGCGCCGGATCTTCCAGCACGCGCGGCGTGCCGACCGCCTGCGCCACCAGCAATGGCATCACCTGGTCCAGGTCGGAGCCGTAGGCGACCGTGATCTTCGTCGATGCACGCACCCTGCGCGTCGTCAGCGACTGGTTCTGCACAGGGCCGGAAATGAGTAACTCGTTCGGCAACACGGTCTCGACGCCGTCCAGGCCCTGCAGCACCGTGTAGCGCGTGTTGATCTGGGTGACCTTGCCCGTGAACGTGCTGACCGTGATCATGTCGCCGATGGACAGGCTCCGTTCGAGCAGGATGATGAAGCCGGACACATAGTTGCTGGCGATTCTCTGCATGCCGAGACCGAGGCCGACGCCCAAGGCGCCGCCGAACACGGACAGCACGGTCAAGTCGATGCCGACCAGGTTCAGGCTCAGCAGCACGGCGCCGACGATCATCAGCGCGCGGCCCAGGCGTGCCAGCGCCACCCGCAGCGAGCTGTGCAGCGCGTGCACGCCCATCAACCGTTCTTCCAGCGCGGCGCCGGCCCACAGGGCCAGCATCAGCATCACGACGACGGACGCGACGGCCTGCGCGATGTCGGCCAGGGTGACGCTGTTGGATTTCTTCGGGCCGAACTGGATCTTGTAGCTGTCGAGGAAATCGAAGATATCCGGCCACAGGCCCGTGATGTACAACGCCACCGCCAGCCACGCGACGAGCGCGAAGATCTTTTCGAATGTGACGAGCGTCTGCCCGAGCTGTCCGCGGCGCGCGAACACGCGGCGCAGCAGATAGAACACGAGGCGGATGGCGGCCAGCGACCAGAACACGGGGATCGCCACCTTGACGATGTTCGTGTGGAAGTGGGTCCTGGTCAGTACGAACTGCGCCAGGTACAGCAGGCCGACGACGAGCAGCGGCGCCACGACGCGCGTAAAACTTTCCACGCCCGTGTGCAGCAGGCTGCCGTCCTCGCCGCGGCGGCGGTTCCACCACACGCGGACCAGTTGCGCGCTGAGCCAGCCGAACAGGATGGAAGCGACGATGGACCCGACCTGCCACGGCATGCCGGGGCGGCTCAGGTCATCGAGCAGGTCATCGATCAGGTTGGTCAGCGGCATCGGCTCCAATTACTCCGAAGCAGCGTCTTCGTCGGACTCGCCGGCAACCGCCTTGGCGGACGCGGCCTTGCGCTCCAGCACGGCGGCAAAGAAGCCGTCGGTGCCATGCTTGTGCGGCAGCATTTTCAGATAGTCGCCCATTTCCAGCGGAATGCGCTGCTCGGCCAGGACCTTGTGCATCGGCACCAGTTCGAAATCCGGGTGCGAGGCGAGGAAGCCCTGCACGATGCCCTCGTTTTCTTCGTCCAGCAGGCTGCACGTCGCGTAGACGAGGCGGCCGCCGAATTTCACGAGGCGCGCGGCGCCATCCAGGATCGAGGCCTGTTTTTCCGTCAACTCCGCGATACCTTCCGGCTGCTGGCGCCATTTCACGTCCGGATTACGGCGCAGCGTGCCCATGCCCGAGCACGGCGCGTCGACGAGGACGCGGTCGATCTTGCCGGCCAAACGCTTCACTTTCGCGTCACGTTCATGTGCGATGACGACCGGATGCACGTTCGACAGCCCGCTGCGCGCCAGCCGCGGCTTCAGCTTGGTCAGGCGCTTTTCCGACACGTCGAAGGCGTACAGGCGGCCCGTGCTGCGCATGATGGCGCCGATAGCCAGCGTCTTGCCGCCGGCACCGGCGCAAAAGTCGACGACCATCTCGCCGCGGCGCGCGCCCAGCAGCTGGGCCAGCACCTGGCTGCCCTCGTCCTGGACTTCGATCGCGCCTTCCTTGAACAGCGGCAGGTTCTGCAGCGCCGGCTTTTTCCAGATGCGCAGGCCCAGCGCCGAGTACGGCGTCGGCTCGGCGGCGATCGGGGCGGTCGCCAGTTCGGCGATGACCTTGTCGCGGTCCGCCTTCAGCGAATTCACGCGCAGGTCCAGCGGCGCCGGCGTGTTCAGCACGGCGGCCAGGGCCAGGGTCTCTTCCTCGCCATACTGGGCGACGAATTTGTCGTACAGCCAGTCGGGCAGGTTCGCGAGCTTCTTCGGCGGCAGCAGACTACGGTCGATCTCCTTGATGCGCGTCAGCAGGGCCGTTTCGTCTTCCGTCAGGCCGCCCAGCGAATCGGCGCCGATGGCTTCCGCCATGCCGAGCAGGGTGAGGCGCCGCATCGACGCGCCGGTACCGGCGAAATCGGTGAAGAACGATTTATGGCGCAGCACGGCATAGACGCATTCGGCGATGGCGCCGCGTTCGCGTCCGCCGAGGCGGGGATGGTCCTTGAAGTAGCGCGACAGGGTGACGTCGGCGGGCGAAGTAAAGCGCAGGATCTCGCGCAATACCTCTTCAGCATTGCCGAGTATCGCGGGTGGCAATCTCATGGGTGTTCCTTGTTGGATTCAGGGGGTCACGGCGATCCGGACCTCGCCGTTTTCGATGCTGAGCCTGTCTTCGATGAACAGGCGCACCGCTTTCGGATAAATGACGTGTTCCTCGGCCAGCAGGCGTTCGGCCAGGCTGTCTTCCGTATCGCCCGGCAGCACGGGGATGCGCGCCTGGATCACGGCCGGACCATGGTCCAGCTCGGCGGTGACGAAGTGCACGGTCGCGCCGTGCTCCGCCACGCCCGCGTCCAGCGCCTGCCGGTGCGTGTGCAGTCCGGGGAACAGCGGCAGCAGCGACGGGTGGATGTTCAGCATGCGGCCCGCGTAGTGCTCGACGAACGGCGCCGTCAGGATGCGCATGAAGCCGGCCAGCACGACGAGATCCGGGTTGAACCGGTCAATCGTTTCCTGCAGGGCGGCGTCGAACGCTTCGCGGGTCGGGAATTCCTTGTTCGGGACGACGGCGGTCGGAATGCCGTGGGACGCTGCGAATGCAAGGCCCTTGGCGTCCGGCTTATTGCTGATTACGGCGGCGATACGGGCCGGCCAGGCTTCGGCCTGCTGCGCGCGCACGATGGCTTCCATGTTGCTGCCGCGGCCAGAAATAAGGATCACGATATTTTTCATAAGCGCGCATTGTAACCCGAGCCGCCGGGCGGACCCAAGGAACGAAATGACGGCAACACGGCGCTTACTTGAAGGCGTGAGGGCCCACCCACCCGACGGGCTGGGGCGATTGCGGCTCTTCGAAGGAATAAAATACGCGGAACGGGACTTTTTTCTCGGCCCAGAATTCGGCCGCGTCGCGGAATACGTCGAGCAGGGTTTCGCGTGCTTCCTTGTCGAATTTTTGTGTATTCGGCAATTGATCCAGCACGGCGATAAAGCCGGGCTGCGGTCCGGCTTCGGCGATGACTTCGGTGAGGCAGTTGCGCAGCGCGTCGAAATTCTTGCTGCAGGGCTTGGGGAAGAAAAACTGCTCGCCAATGCGGGCACAGACCTGCTGCTTCGTCAGCGCATTCGTGCACAGGGCATAGAGAAAGTGATGACCCAGGCGCATCGCCTCCTTCTGCAGCTCCGATGCACGGTAAGCGCGGATGGACTGCACAAGATTCGGCGGTACTCTCATCAACAAACTCATTTTTTCCTCAAGTCACCCAGTCTGGTTCTGCTGCTCCAGCGCGCGGTGTTTGCGGAAGCGGCGGTCTTGTTCGCTTTCTCCTGGTGTGATTTCCACGCGCCAATAAAACCCTAAGTCTCCTAAGGGTAACGTTTTGTGGTAAGCGAATCAACCCGAATATGGACGAGCCGCTCATATTTGTAAAAAAAGACGAGTTTTTTCATCCATTGTTGGCGCTTTTTCCACGCTTTTCTCCTCTGAACCGGGCGTTTTGGCGCGTATACCTGCTGTTACATTTTGTTGCCACACGGATCAGAAATAAGGTCCAACCAGCGCTAAGATTCAGTTGTGGGCGAAACGCCTTTCGATACCAACAGATCAGAAGCACCACCAAAACGAGGTATGAGCATGAACGTCAAAGCCAAACTGATTCTCTCCGCCCTGGGCGTGTGCGCCCTGCCGCTGGCCCAGGCACAGGCCGGCGATTTCGAGGACTTCGGCCGCGTGACGCGCGTCCAGCCGCGCATCGAGCAGGTGCGTACGCCGCGCCAGGAATGCCGTACCGACTACGTGCAGGCCCAGGTGCCGCAACAGCGCAGCCAGGCGGGCACCGTCATCGGCGGCATCGCCGGCGCCCTGCTGGGCAGCCAGGTGGGTGGCGGCAACGGCAAAGTGGCGGCCGCCGCGGCCGGCGCGATCGCCGGCGGCATGATCGGCGACAACGTCGACAACAACGGCCGCGCCTACGGCCCGCAAGTGCAGGAACAGGCCGTGCAGCGCTGCCGCACCGTCGACTCCATCCAGGAGCGCACGAACGGCTACGACGTGACCTACGACTACCGCGGCCACACCTACACGACCGTCATGAACCGCGACCCGGGCAACAAGGTGCGCCTGCGCGTGTCGGTCGAGCCGGACCAGTACCAGTAATACCTCTTCCGGTGCCGGGGGACCGCCCCCTTCTCCGCACCGTCGGCTTCCTCCGCAGCTTCTGCTGCCAACCACAGCGCTTCTTGCGCTGTGGTTTCCCGCCCCCGATAATAGGATGCTCCTTTCGCTCATCCTATGCTCATCAAACGCAAATCCATCGAACAGGCCGAATCGTCGCGCCGTCCCGCCCGCAAACCGAAGTTTGCGCCCGTCACCCTGTCCGAACAGGACGGTGTGCGCTACCTCCATTTCGGAACCGAATGGGTGCAGGGCGCCATGCGCATCCGCAAGCCGGACTGGCCGGAACTCGAATACGCCCAGCAGATGATGGCCTGGATGCTCTTTATCGACGACCCGCGCGCCATCGTCCAGCTGGGCCTGGGCGCAGCGTCTTTGACCAAGTTTTCCTATCGCCAGTTCCCGCAGGCGCAGGTGACCGCGGTGGAATTGAATCCGTCCGTGATCGCGATCTGTAACTCGATGTTCAAGCTGCCGCCGGAAGACGAGCGCCTGCGCGTGCTCGAGATGGACGCGATGGACTTCGTGCTCGACGAGGCCAACCACGACACGGTCGACGCGCTGCAATGCGACCTGTACGACGCCACCGCGCGTGGGCCCGTGCTCGACACGCCCGAGTTCTACCAGGCCTGCAACGCCTGCCTGACGGACCGCGGCGTCATGACCGTCAACCTGTTCGGCGACCACCCCAGCTTCGCGAAGAACATCAAGGCCATGCGCTTCGCGTTCGCCCACGTGATCTGCCTGCCGGAAGTCCACGACGGCAACGTCGTCGCGCTGTGCTTCAAGACGAAACCGGATCTCGACAAGGACCGCCTCGCCGAGCGCGCCGCGCAGATCGTGGCGGCGACGAAGCTGCCGGCGAAATCGTGGGTCAAGGGCATCGCGGCTGCCGCGAACTGACATGCACAAGCCCAAAGCCCTCGACCTGCAAACCATTTTTTCGTGGCTGCTGGCCGATGGCATCGTCGAGAAATCTACCGTCAAGCCGCACTTCGCCCAGGCGCAGAGCATCCTCAAGAATGCGGTCGGATCGATGCACCCGCTGACGGCGGTCGCGCAGTGCAAGATCGTTTCAGCAAAACCACCGCACAAGCTGCTCACGCTGGACGTACTCAGCGAATGGTGCGCCGGCAAGGTCGGCCTGCCCTTCTTCCGCATCGATCCGCTCAAGATCGATTTCACGAAGGTCGCCGACGTGATGTCGGCCAGCTATGCGGCGCGTTTCAATATCCTGCCGGTGGAACTGGGGCCGGGCACGCTGGTCGTCGCGACGGCCGATCCGTTCCGCACCGAATGGCAGGACGAGATCGCGCGCCTCGCGCGCCGCCGCATCGAGCTCGTGATCGCGAATCCGCTCGACATCGCGCAATACATCTCGCAATTCTTCAGCCTCGCGAAGTCCATCCGCGACGCGAACAAATCCAGCGGCCAGGACCTCGCCCTGCGCAACAACTTCGAGCAACTGGTCGAACTGGGCAAGACCAATAAACAGGTCGACGCCAACGACCAGCACATCGTCAACATCGTCGACTGGCTGTGGAGTTACGCGTTCGAGCAGCGCGCGTCCGACATCCACCTGGAGCCGAAGCGCGACGCCGGCGCGATCCGCTTCCGCATCGACGGCGTGCTGCACCAGGTGTACCAGGTGCCGGCCGTCGTGATGATCGCCATGACGGCCCGCATCAAGCTGCTGGGCCGCATGGACGTGATCGAAAAACGGCGCCCGCAGGACGGCCGCATCAAGACGCGCACGAACGACGGCCAGGAAGTCGAGCTGCGCCTGTCCACGATGCCGACGGCGTTCGGCGAAAAACTCGTGATGCGCATCTTCGACCCCGAGGTCGTCGTCAAGACGCTGCCGGAACTGGGCTTCCCGACCGACGACGCGGCGCGCTGGGATGCCCTGACGAAGCGTGCGCACGGCATCATCCTCGTCACGGGCCCCACCGGCTCCGGCAAGACGACGACGCTGTACACCACCTTGAAAGCGCTGGCCACGAGCGAAGTCAACGTGTGCACGGTCGAAGACCCGATCGAGATGGTCGAGCCGTCGTTCAACCAGATGCAAGTGCAGCCCGGCATCGACCTGTCGTTCGCCGACGGCGTGCGCGCGCTGATGCGGCAGGACCCGGACATCATCATGGTCGGCGAGATCCGCGACCTGGAGACGGCCGAGATGGCGATCCAGGCCGCCCTGACCGGCCACCTCGTGCTGTCGACCTTGCACACGAACGACGCCCCGTCGGCCGTGATGCGCCTGCTGGAACTGGGCGTGCCTTACTACCTGCTGGAAGCGACGCTGATCGGGATCATGGCCCAGCGCCTCGTGCGCACGCTGTGCCCGCACTGCAAGGCGCCGGACGGCGAGCTGTCCGACGACGTCTGGCACGCGCTGGGCGGCGCCTGGAACCTGCCGAAGCCGGCCACCGTCTACCGGCCGATTGGCTGCCCGGAATGCCGCCAGACGGGCTTCCGCGGCCGCACGGGCCTGTACGAACTCGTCACCGTGACGGAACGCTTCTCGCAACTGCTGCAGGAAAAAACGGACCTGGCCGCGCTGCGCCAGCAAAGCATCGCCGACGGCATGAAGCCGCTGCGCATCGCCGGCGCCTACAAGGTCGCCGAGGGCGTGACGACGGCGGAAGAGGTCCTGAAAGCCACGGTAGCGCACTGATTTACGTTACCTCTGGCGTAAATCAAAACGGCCCGCTATAATGCGTGCCTTCTTCGGGTCGTTAGCTCAGTTGGTAGAGCAGCGGACTTTTAATCCGTTGGTCGCTGGTTCGAGCCCAGCACGGCCTACCAAGATTCAGCGAAAACGCCAGCTTTCACGAGCTGGCGTTTTTGTTTTGCCGTTCAGAATTTCTTGTTGCCCTTCAGCAACCAATTCTCATCCCGGGCTACCTATACTTGGTAGCATCAATGCGGAAACCGAACATCGCATCCGCCATTCGCCGGGAGCCATCATGCGTACCTTGTCGACCCTGCTTGTCGACCCTGCTTGCCGCCACGTTTGCCGCCGCCTTCGTGCTGGGCAGCTTCGCGATCAACGCCGCAACGCCGCCCGCACGCGCGGGCCGGCGCGGGCGCTAGGCGAACGGCGGCCGAGCCGCTATAATGCTGCCTCTTCGGGTCGTTAGCTCAGTTGGTAGAGCAGCGGACTTTTAATCCGTTGGTCGCTGGTTCGAGCCCAGCACGGCCTACCAAGATTCAACGAAAACGCCAGCTTTCACGAGCTGGCGTTTTTGTTTTCAATATTCCCGTTTATTCATTTCCACCTTGCGCATCTGGCGCAAGGTGCCCACCCTCGCCTTCCCAGTTGGCGACCTCGGGGGGCATGTCATGGCCTGGTGGACGATAGGTGACGGTCTTGGTCACGGCCGCGTCGATTTCCTGGGGCGTCAGCAGCACCGTCGTCTTGCACGTGGTGACGCCGGCGGCATCGACCCTGAGCGCCAGCGCCGCGGCGGTGGCGTTGTCGGGAAGCTCGCCGATGATGACGACGTCCCTGTCGCCGAACACGAAGTAAAAGGCTTCGACCTTCCCGCCGAGCGAGTGGAATAATTGATCGACAGCCTCGCGCCGCCGCGTGCCGCCTTCCTTCAACAGGCCGTTGATCCCCTCGCTGAGATAGCTCGCTTCAACCAGAAACTTAGCCATATGAGGTCCTTCAAGAAGTTGCATGGGCCAATGTTGGACAGTCGCAGGGCGCGGCGGTTCGGGCGGATGCGCGCATATCCCATCCGCATTGGCAACTCAGCATTGTTGCCATAACATGGATAATCACTGTAGCCGGAAGAGGTTATCGTGCGACCCCACACTGCATTCGACCGTCCACGGCGCGCGCTGCCCAGGATTGCCATCGTTTTCGTCCTCCACGTGCTGGCCCTGTTCGCCTTCGTGTCCCACGACCGCATCGAGCGCCCGAGGGCGCCGCAAACCGTCATGCTGCTGACCCTCGTTGCGCCGAAGATCGTCGAACCACCGCCGCCACCGCCGCCGCGGCGGCGCAAGAACAGGCAGCGGCCCACGGGACGTGAAGCCGCCGCGCCGCCGCCGCGCGACATCGAGGTCGTGCCGCGCACCGAAGTGGCGGCCACGATCGTCGACAATGCCGTGCCGGTGGAGCCGGCCGGCGGCAGGCCCGACGGCGACGGCACCGCCGGGGCCGGCGACAAGGGCGAGGGAGCGGGCGGCGGCGCTGGCGGCCGCGTCCCCGTCAGAGTGCGCGCCGTGGTCAATCCGGACAATTGCGCACGTCCGAGATTGCCGTGGTCCGCCGAACAGCGCGGGCTCGCTGGCGACGTCATCCTGGCGGTGCTGATCAACGTCGACGGCTGGGTGACGGATGCGCGCGTTGCGCGGTCGAGCGGCGAACCCATCCTCGATCGGACCGCGCTGGCAAGTGCGCGCAAATGCCATTTCGTGGCGGCGACGGTCGACAAGGTCCCGGTCCCGTCGTGGGAGCCGTTCCGGTTTTCGTGGGTGAACCGGTGACGCCTACGCCTCCTGCAGCACGAAATTGCGCGCCACCGGCTGCGATTCCGCCGGCGGCATCGCCTTCGAAATCAGCCAGCCCTGGATCTCGTCGCAATCGAGCGCGCGCAGCATGTCGACCTGCTCCATCGTCTCGACGCCTTCCGCGACGACCCGCATCGCGAGCGCGCGCGCCATGGTGACGATCGCGCGGACGATCACGATCCCGCCCTCGGTCTTGCCGAGCTGGACGATGAAGGCGCGGTCGATCTTGAGTCCGTCGAAATTCAGTTTGTACAGCTGCGACAACGACGAATAGCCGGTGCCGAAATCGTCCAGCAGCACCTTGATCCCGGTCTGGCGGATCGCCTGGATCGCGCTCAGGACCGACGCCGTCTCGTTCATCACGGACGACTCCGTCAGCTCGACCTCGACCAGGCGCGGGTCGACCGCGTGGTGTTCCAGCGCCCGCCGCAGCGTCTGCGCGACGTCCGTGTCGTTGAACTGGCGCGGCGAGATGTTGATCGACACGGGCACGAGCTTGTCGCCGTTCTTCGCCCAGCGGGCCAGCTGGGCGCACACCTTGTCGATCACGAGATCGCCGAGCTTGAGCACCAGGCCCGTTTCCTCCACGAGGGGGACGAATTCGGCGGGCGAAACGACGCCCCGCGTCGGGTGCACCCAGCGCACGAGCGCTTCGAGGCTGGTGATCGAGCCGTCCGCCAGGTTCACGCGCGGTTCGTAGTACATGACGAACTGGTCGGCCGCCAGCGCGTGGCGCAGTTCGCGGATGCGTTCCAGGCGCGCCTTCAGCTGGTCGTGGAACTTGCCGTCGAAGAAGCGGTAACTGCCCCGCTCGTTCATCTTCGCCGAGTACATCGCGACGTCGGCGTTCTGCAGCAGCGCGCGCGGTTCCTTGCCGTCGGCGGGAAACAGGCTGATGCCGATCGAGGTGCCCACCACGTACTCGCCATAGGACAGCCGGATGCTGCGGCGGAAGGCGCGCTGGATTCGCTCGCTCGCCTGGGCCGCGTCGAGGGCGTCGGCGATGTTCTCGAGCACGATCACGAACTCGTCGCCGCCGAAGCGCGTCACGCAATCGTGCGGCCGGACCGCTTCCTTCAGGCGGTGCGCGGCCGTGCACAACAGCTCGTCGCCGGCGGCATGGCCCCACGTGTCGTTGATGGCCTTGAAGCCGTCCAGGTCGATGAACAGCAGCGCGAACATCCTGTCGTCCTTCTCGGCCCGGGCAATCGCATCGCGCAGATGGCCCTCGACCCAGTAGCGGTTCGGCAGGCGCGTGAGCGGGTCTTCGTTGCTGCGCCGGAGCAGTTCTTCTTCGTGGGCGCGTTCCGCGGTGACGTCGCGGGCCGAGACGGCGAGGTTGTCGCCGTAGCGGAACATCTTGAGGGTCACCCAACTGGCGGGGAAGCTCTCGTGCGGGCGGCCCAGCGTCACCTCGTTGTAGCCGCTTTCCATCGCGCGCCGCAGGCTGTCCATGCGCGTCGCGAGGGCCTCGCCTTCGTACAGTTCCGTCACCTTCCTGCCGATCAGGTCCCGGCGGTCGCGCGCCACCAGTTCCGCGGCGCGCCGGTTGCAGTCGATGATCTCGAAATCGGTCACCGCGCCGTCCTCGTCCCATTGCGGACGCAGCATGTAGAAGCCTTCGTTGCTGGCCTCGGTGGCCATCCGGTACGTGTCGCGGATCACGCGCAGGTCGCGGTCGCGGCGCGCCAGGCGCAGCGAATTGCTCATCGCGAGCACGGTGAACAGCAGGACCGTCGCCGTGCCCGCCCACGCGCTGCCGGTCCACGCGGCGCGCATCGCGGTCCATGGCGCCAGGGCGGCTTCGGCATCGAGTCCCACTACCGCGTTCACGCCGCGCCGGTCCACGTGTTCCCAGCCGACGAAGCGCGGCCGGCCGTCGCCGAACCATGCCGGCCCGTCGACCCGTGCACTGCCGGACGACTGCGGCAGCGGCGGCGCATGCACGAACTCCGGTTTGCGGACGGTGCCCGCCGGTCCTTCCGACCGCAGCGCGCGCGTGCGCCCGTCGTCGCCGACGATGGCCAGCAGGCCGTCCTGGCGGAACACCGCGTCCGCATCGCCCATCGTGAAATAGGCGGGATCGACCGCGACGACGATGGCGGCCGCGAACCTGCCGTCGTGGTCCGACAACTCCCATGCGAACAGCAAGCGGTGCCTGTCGCCGCCGCGTCCCGCGACCGGAACCTCGTCCACAAAGAAATTGACCGGCATGCCGCTGCGGACCCGGGGCAGGATGTAGGCGACGGCACTGCGGGACATCGTCGTCGGCGCGGTCGAGGTCAACACCCGGCCGTCGCCATCGACGATCGCCACGAGCAGGCGCGACCCGTCGAGAAACAGGCCATGCTCGTCCGCATAGCCCAGGTGCATGCCGCCCTGCCTGGTCTCCCAATCGTATTTCACGAACCGGAGCGTCTGTTCGATCGTGTCGGCGGCCCGCTGGATCTGCCCGGCGTAGCCGCCCGCGAGCGAGCGTGCGTTCTGCAGCGTCTTGAGTTCGAGTTCGCTGCGCTCGGCCTCCAGGCGCTGGAACAGGAAGAACCAGCCGAGCCCCAGCACGACCGCCGCGCCCAGCGGCCACGCCAGCAGGCGCCACAGGCTCTGCCGCCAGAATGCAGGGGCGCCGTCCCGTGCATGGCGCGCTGTCGCGACGCGTGCTCGCAAGTACGTCAACAGTCTGCGATACATTGCTCGGCCCTCCCCGACGACCGTGAGTAGAAAAGTACGCCCGCTGCCGGAAAAGTTCAACTTCCGTATTTACGAACGAGCCCGGAACCGCTTGCGTTGTTGCAAATGCATGTATACAGTGTATACATGACCACCAAGGAACGCATCCTGGCGATAGCCATCAGTGAACTCGAAGCGAAAGGGCTGGAGGGATTGAGCCTGCGCGCCGTCGGCCAGAAAGCCGGCATCACGCCGATGGCCGTGTACCGCCATTTCGCCGACAAGGCCGCCCTGCTGCAAACCGTTGGCGCCCATGCGCTCGACCTGTGGCAACACCGTGTCCAGGCATATGCCGGCCTGCCGCTGCTGGCGGGATTCGACGCCCTCGCGACGGCGTTCGTCGATTTCGCACTGGACGAGCCGGCACTGTTCGATGCCGCCTTCGTGCTCAAGACGCGCGCCGAACGCATCTATCCGGAAGACTTCGAGGCGGGACGGTCTCCCGTCATCGGCGGCTTCGCGCAGCGGCTCGCCGAAGGCCAGGCTGCGGGACTCGTGCGCACGGGGCCGCCGCTGGAACTGGCGATGGGCGTGTGGGGCGTGCTGCAGGGGCTCGTGGGCCTGCACCGTTCCGGGCGGTTCAACATGTCGCGGACCGAATTCACGGCGCTGTGCCTGCGCTCGGCGGCGCGCATCTACCTGAAGGAGCAAGACGAATGACACGATGGAACGTCCTGGCCGCGCTGCTGTGCGGCGCCGTGCTGGCAATCAGCCGCGACACCGGACAGTTCGGCTGGCTGGCGCTCGTCGCGTACGTGCCGCTGCTGGTGCTGGCCCTGCGCGCGCCGCGTCCGCGGGACGCGGCCCTCCTCGCGTTCGTGGCGGGATGGATGGCGGAGGCCGGGCCCATGTGGTTCTATGGCCGGCTCCTGCCGATGGTCTATGGCCTTGCGGTCGCCCAGGCGCTCGTGTTCATGCTCGCAGCGCTGTTCATGCGCGCCCTGTACCGGCGCTTTCCGGCCGGCGTGGCCCCGCTCGGATTCGCCGCGATGCTCGCGGCCATCGATTACCTGCACAGCCTCGTCTCGCCGAACGGCAGCTTCTTCGCCCTCGGCTACACGCTGGTCGATGTCCTGCCGCTGCTGCAGGCGGCATCGCTGGCCGGCGTGCCCGGCCTGTCCTTCCTCGCGGCCCTGATCCCGGCCGGACTCGCCGTCCTCCATGTGCAGCCGCGCGACGTGCCGGGGACGCTGGCGTGGTCGGTGCCGGTGCTCGCGGCCCTGGCCTACGGCGTCTGGCAGCTGGCGCAGCCGGCCGGGCCGTCCGTGCGCATCGCCCTGCTGAGCGACGACCGCTACGCGGGACGCGTGTTCAATCACCCCGAGGCGGGACCGGACGTCGCGGCCGCGTTCGCGCGCCAGATCGCCGCGGCCGCCACGCACGCGCCGGCGGCCATCGTCGTGCCGGAAAAAATCCTCGCGGCCGGCACGGTCCTCGCGCCGCCGGCGGGGAGCAGCGTCGTCGCCGGCCTCGACGGGCCTGCGCCGCAAGGCGGCCGGCTGAACATCGCCGCGCTGTACCGTCCCGGCACGCCAGTCGCCACCTACCTGAAGAAGCGCATGGTGCCGGGCTACGAAGCGGACTACGTGCGGGGAACGACCGAACTGGTCACGCAGCTCGGCGGCCTTCCTGCCGGTATCGCCATCTGCAAGGACATGGATTTCGCCCAGGACCTGCGCCTGTACGGCCGGCGCGACGTCGGCCTGATGCTGGTGCCCGCGTGGGACTTCGACCGCGACGCGTATCTGCACGGCCGCATGGCCCTCGTGCGCGGCGTCGAGAACGGATTCGCGGTGGCGCGCTCGGCCTCGCAAGGCCTGATGACGTTGAGCGATGCGCACGGCCGCATCGTCGCCGAACGCCGCACCATGCACGCGCCGGCCATGCTCGTGGGCGACCTGCCGGCGGGACGCGGCGGCACGGTCTACAGCCGCATCGGCGATGTCTTCGCCCAGGTCACGGTGGCGGCGTGGCTGGTGCTGCTGGCGCTGTTGGCCCGGCGCTGGCGGCGCGTTCAGGACAGGCCGGCACGGCGCATGTAGGCAGCCAGCGCATCGGCGTGGACAGACGCGGCGATCGCGCCGACGTAACCATCCGGACGCACCAGCACGAGCTCCCCGGGGTCCAGCCCATACGCTGCCTGGACATGCCCGTGCACGTCGATCACGTCGCCGCGCGCGCCGAACAGGTGCAGGCGCAGGCCGGGACGCCGCAGCGCAGCCGCGACGCCGGGTGCGACATCGCGGCCCAGCAAGGTCCAGTGCGGGCCCGCGAACAGCGTGAAGAGCCGCGTCGGCTGCCCGCCCGCGCCCAGCACGACGGCGTCCGGCGCCCGGTCGCCGGCCCGCACGCCGTGCGCACGCGCCGGCTGCGCGAACGACAAGGGCGAATCGGGGTACGCCAGGTCGAGCTGCCGCACTTCGCGCCCGCGGCGCATCTCTCCGCCGCGGCGCGCGGCGTCCAGCAGCGCCGTGGACAGCTGCAGCATCGCGGCGGCGACCGGGCGGCGCTCAGCCTCGTAAGTGTCCAGCAAATCGTCCGGCGCGCCCGCGAGCACGGCCGCCAGCTTCCAGCCGAGGTTGTACGCATCCTGCACGCTGGTGTTCAATCCCTGCCCGCCCGTGGGCGGATGCGTGTGTGCCGCGTCGCCGGCCAGGAACACCCGCCCCACGCGATAGCGGTCGGCCAGGCGGGCATTCATCGTATACGCCGAGGCCCAGGACACGCCGGCCACGTGCACGTCGCCGCGGCCGGTCCGGTCCCTGACCATCGCGTCCAGGGCCTGCGCCGACAGGTCGACGTCGCCCTTGGACGGGACCGGCGCCTGGATCTGGAACAGGTCCGTGCCCGCGAGCGGACACACCTCGAGCCGGCGCGCCATGTCGTCGCCATTGAAGCGATGCCAGGCGTCGCGGTCGAGACCGGTGAGCGCCACGTCCGCCACCAGGGCCCGCACGTTCATCGTCTTGCCGGGGAAGCCGATGTCGAGCAGGTGGCGCACCGTGCTGCGTCCGCCGTCCGTGCCGGCGACGTAGCGTGCACGCAGGCGCGACTCGCCGCCGGGCCCCGTGAGCGTGACCGCGACGCCTTCCGCGTCCTGCGCCAGGCCCGTGAGCGCGAGGCCGGATTCGACCCGTTGTCCCAGCGCCAGCAGGCGTTCGCGCATCACCTGCTCGGTCAGGTATTGCGGCAGCATCAGCGGCGTGCCGTACGGTTCCGCCGGCGTCGCGGCCGGTTCCGCGGCGAGGGGCGCCTGCACATGACTGCCGTCCGCGGCGTACACCCGTTGCGGCGGATACGGCCCACCCAGCGCCACCGCCCGGTCGACGATGCCGAGGTCCTCGAAGACTTCCAGCGTGCGGGGCTGGATGCCCTTGCCGCGCGAGCCGCCAAATGGCGCGTCCTGCCGCTCGACCAGGCGGAACGGGACGCCCCGCCGCGCCAGGTCAAGGGCCAGGGTCAGGCCGGCGGCGCCCGCGCCGCAGATCAGTACATCGGTATCGAAGTCCATGTCGCTCTCCCAGTGTCTTATGTGTAAAATACACATAACTGGAGAGGAGTATATGGCGACGAAAAATAATGTGCAAGATACACATATATCGGCAAAACTGCGTGACTTGCACGGCTCGCTGATCAGCATCGTCAGCGCGATGAACCGGCCGCAGCGCGACGAGGAGCTCATCCGCCAAGCCGGCATCCGGCTGGACCGGGCGCTGTTTCCGCTGCTGGTCGGGATCGAGCGGCTGGGTCCGATCGGCGTCGTCGAGCTGGCCGAACGGTCGGGGCGCGACTACACCACCGTCAGCCGCCAGGTCGCCAAGCTGGACAGCCTGGGCCTGGTCGAACGGCGTGCTTCCGAGACGGATGCGCGGGTACGGCTGGCGTCGATCACGCCGAAGGGCAAGGCCATGACGGACGCGCTCGACGCGGCGCGCGACAAGATGGCGCGCGCCCTCTTCGCGTCCTGGGACAAGGACGATTTCGACGACCTGGTGCGGCTGATGCGCAGGCTGGCCGACGCGATCGACCAGCCGCCGGCCGCGCCCGGCGACGCGGGCTGAGCGGCCGGCGCGTCAGCGCTGCGCCATCTTCGCCGTCACGACGATCATCTGCGCCAGGCGCGGATCGGCAACGTCGCTCGGCACATAGCTCATCATCATGTCGTCGCGGGTGTCGCCCTTGTTGAATTCCATGATCACGTTGCCGTCGCGCGAAACGAACCGGTCGGGCGATTGCGCGATGAGGCGCATCGGGCGCTGTTTGTCGATCTGGGCGACGATGCCGTCGCGTGCGGGCTGCACCTTCAGCCGCCAGCCGTTCGACAGCTCGTACTTGCCGCTGACTTCCTCGGCCTGGTAGTCCCAGATGCGGAATGCGGGGCGCGGCTGCGCGGTCACCTCGACGCGCGAGATCGGCGTGTCGTCGTTGATCGGATAATTCCCCGACTGCGCGCCGGCACCGGGCGCGAACAACAGCAGGGATGCGGAAAGTGCCAAGGGAAGCGGACGCATGATGTCTCCTTCAGTGATGGACGGTGCCGCGGTACGGGTCTGGCCGGCGGCGGCAATTCAGTCTAGGGCGCCGGTTGCCGGCCACAAGGGCGGCGGGCGCCGCATCACGAAACAGTCTGTATTTACGGAGAATCAGATCGATGCGAAATGACACGCATCCGCCGGCGACGGGCCGCTTCCCGTATCGCTATACGCGGCGGCGTGATCGGGTATGCACGTCATTGCGACGTGCGGAATGACTGTCAGGCGGATGCGTCGCCGTCTACCACGACGCGATTGCGGCCGCCACGCTTTGCCGCATACAAGGCCTTGTCCGCCGCCTCGATGAGTGCGGGAACCTCGTGCAGGCGCTCACGATCAAAGCTTGCGACACCGATGCTCAGCGTGACCATCGGCCAGTGGGCCGCGGGTGCGTGCGGCAGCGCCAGTCCGGCCACGTGTTCGCGGATCGTGTTGGCGTGCAGCCTGGCCTGCTCGAGCGACGTGTCCGGCAGGATCGCCGCGAATTCCTCGCCACCATAGCGTGCCGCCACGTCGGCCGGGCGCTTGAGTTTGGCAGCGATGGCCTGGGCCACGGTCGACAGGCAGGTGTCGCCCTGCTGGTGGCCGAAGTGGTCGTTGTAGGCCTTGAAGGAATCGATGTCGATCAGCAGCAGCGACACCTCGCCCTTCACGCGTTGCGCGCGGCGCAGTTCGCGGTCCAGCGCGACGTCGAAGTAGCGGCGGTTGGCGATGCCGGTCAGGCCGTCGACGTACGAGCGGGCGCGCAGCGATTCGGCGTGGTCGAGGAGACGCTTTTCGCGTTCCACGGCGCCGCTGACGTCGCGGATCTCGATCATGCAGTAGCGCTGTTCGCCATCGCGGAACGGCGTCACCGTCACGGCCTGGTCGATGCGCGGCCCGTCGAAGCTGCCCGCCTCGCGCAGCGGGAATGGGGCCCGGCTTTCCGACTGCGGGATGATCGTGCTCGCGCCATCGGCCGATGGCGCCGATGTGGGCGCCAACGCGGCCAGCACGGCCGCTTCGACGCGCGAACCGCGCAGTTCGGGGAACACCTCGAACAGCGAGCGCTCGCGCACGCGCGCGGCTGCGCGGGCGGAACGGGGCACCATCCAGCTGTTCCAGAGCACGATCTTGTGGTGGACGTCGAGCACGATGATCCCGCTGTTGACGAGATTCAGGGCGCGCAGGGAAAGGTCGGTGGCAGTATCGGCGTCGGTCGGGATCACGGCATGGATTAATATCTGATGATCAACTGATCATACCGGAAATCAATCCCTGTGCGGCCCGCGGGGACCCAACAATTGTTGCCAATTTTCACGAAAGCACTTGGCCGTGTGCCGATGAGCCGCTATAATGCTGCCCGTCGGGTCGTTAGCTCAGTTGGTAGAGCAGCGGACTTTTAATCCGTTGGTCGCTGGTTCGAGCCCAGCACGGCCTACCACGAACATCGCAGTAAAAGAAAAGGACTTCCAATCGGAAGTCCTTTTTTTTCGCCCATCCGAACCAGGGAAGCGCGGCGCGGCGCACGACGCATCGTGCACCGCGCCCGCCGGGTCAGAACGTGCCCAACGCGTTGATGAACCAGCCGCGGCTGCGGTAGGACATGTCGGTCAGGTCATCCGAGAAGTCCGTGAAGTTGTAGCCGATGCCCACTTTCGCATGCTCGCCGACGTGCCGGTAGATGCCGACCAGCGCACCCTTGCGGGCATCCCGCGCTTCGCGCACGGCCAGACGCCGTACCTCGGCCACGGCATCCCATTCGCGCACCCAGTGCCAGTCGGTGCGCAGGACCACGAGGGACGCGTGGCTGTCGAACCAGTCGTTGCTCGTGCGCGAACCGGTCACCTGGCCGACGCGCAACCCGTACTTGGCCCCCACCGATACCCACGGACGCACGTCCCAGGTGACGTCGCCGTTGAACACGTGGCTCTTCTGCTTGTAGTCGAGCGGCGTGCCGAACGTGCTGTCGACCTGGCTGCTGGCCGGCAGGTTGTAGAAGTACGTGTACTTCACGAGCGCATTCCAGCGGTCGTTGTCGACGGGGCGGTACGCGGCGCCCAGCACGCCTTCCGTGTAGTCGCCGTCGTAGAAGGCGCCCTGGCTCGAGATGCTGCGCGAGTAGTTGAACTTGCCGAGCAGGCGCCAGGCCGGATCGACCTGCACGCCGAGCGAGTTGCGCAGCAGCCAGCTGCGGCGGTTGTCGGTGCCGGCCGCAGGCGCATCCGGGAACGGCGTCGCGCCGAGCGTGCTGGCGGCGCTCGTCGTGCGGTCCGTGCGGTATTCGAGGCCGGTGGTAAAGCGCGTCCTGTCGTTGTGGTAGCCGGCGGTGACGCCGATCGCGCGGCGGCGGATGTCGCCCGCGAGCGGGTCGGACAGCGTGCCGACTTCCGCTTTCACGCCCACCGACCATTGCGGACCGGGCGCGAGATCGACGCCGAACGCATGCGTCAGGCTTTGCGGCCCGGCGCCGTTCTGCCAGCGGCTTTCCGCGAACATGGTCGCCTGGTCGCTCAGCCGGTAGTGCGACCCGCCCGTGAGCGTGCCGCTGCGGCCCGCGTAGTTCACGTCGGGGATCTCGGTTTCCAGCGTGTACGCGAGATAGATGTCGCTGCGCTCGCTGACCTTGTACGTGGCGCCGAGCTGGCCGCCACCGCCACCGCTGCCGCCCGACGCTTCCGCGTTGACCTGCACGCGCTCGCTCGCCTGCCAGCTGCCGCCGACGCCGGCGCGGTCGCCGAGGGTGCGGTCGCCCGTGTGCGACAGCGTGTGCTGCACGAAGCCATACATCGACCAGTCGGCATAGCGCAGTCCGGGCAGGCGCGCGGCCGCCACGCCGGCGGCGATGGTGCCGTCCGAGCCGGCCACGGCCGCGCCGGAGCGCCGCGGCGCACCCTGCTGGCCGACGCCCGGCGTCGCCATCAGGCTCGTGGCGGGAACGCCCGTCGATACCGGTGCCGCCGCGGCGACCGGCGCCGTCGCAGGCTCGGCGCTGTCGTCGGATGTGGTGGCTGGCGCGAGCGGACGGAAATCGAAGCGGACGATCGCATCGTTGCGGCGCCCGTACTGGTTCAACAGCGGGCTCGCCGTCGGCACGGCTACGCCGTTCTGGCGCTCGTCGGTGCGCAGGCCGCCCGAGACGCCCCATTCGGCGGACAGCTTGTGGCGCAGCGCCGCTTCCGCGCTGCGCGCCGTCTGGCTGGTCGCGTCGCGATCGTCGACGGCCACGCTCGCTTCCGTCGCGTCACCGATGGGCACCGTCGCGCGCAGGCCCTGCTGGCGCACGGCCTCGCCGGCCGCGGCGATCTGGCCCGGGCCGGCGAAACCGGCACCGCGGTCCTGCCAGTAGCCGGCGATGCTGCCGCGGGCTCCGACATCGGCCAGGTCGGCCGCCAGCTGCACGCGGCGGGCGTCCGCGCGGCCGCCGCCAGAGTTGATCAGGTCGCTGTCGAAGCCGCCGGAACTGGACACCAGTGTGTTACCGGCCGCGCCGCGCGACCGCGCCGCTTCCGCGCGCAGCCACGTGTTCGGCGTCGCGCGCAGGGTCGTGTCGAGGCCTTGCAAACCTTGCGACGATTCGTGTTCGCCCTGGTGGTAGGCCGTCAACCCGACGCCGACATGGTCGCTCAACCAGCTCGACGCGCGCACGCCGGCCGCGCTGCCGTGCACGGCGGACAGGCCCGGCACGTATTCGTAGGTGGCGACGAGGTAGACCGGGTTGCCGGCCAGCGAGGACGTGCGGAACAGCGAGCTGCCCTCCCCCGTCGACGACAGCGGCGTGCGCAACGTGACGCGCCCCTGCAGGTAGTTGACGTCGTAGTCCTGGGCGGGGACGAGCGCGCGCCGCTCGATCACGAGGCCGGAATCGCGGTCGCGCACTTCGATCCACAGGCGCTCCGAGCCTTGCGTCACGTCCTGCTGGTGCAGGTAGTACAGCGAGCCGCCCGTGCCGCGGAATTCCTCGCGCATCGGCAGCGTGCCCGGCTCCGCCGCGAACACGTTGATGCTGTGCCGCTTGTCGCCGGCCGCCGTGACGTCCGCGCTGTTCCATTGCGCGTTCGCGCCGTACAGGCCGCGGTTGAACTGGGTCAGCTCGGTGCCGGTCCACGCCGTCTGGAAGTTACCCCACATGACGCTGGAATCCTGGCGCGCGAGGCGCACGTACAGCTTGCCGGACGTCGGCGCGTCGTCGACGATGGTGCTGTCGTCGCCATACACGGGGTAGTAGCGGTCCGGATCGATGCGGCGCAGCAGGTAGTACGGGTCCTTCGACGCGAAGTTCGAGAACATGTCGCGCAGCGGCTGTTCGCGCGTGTCGGCGCTCGCCGTCAGCAGGTAGTCGCCCTTGACCTTGCCCTTCAGGTAGAAGGCGGCGCGCCCGTCCACCCACGCGCGGTTGTCGTAGTGCTGGTCGTCGCCCGTCACCAGTTTCGCCGGGCCGGACGTGTTGTCGCGGCCCGCCGTCAGGTCGGCCACGGCGACGTAGAACCAGTCCTCGTCCGCGATCGACAGGTTGCGGCTGAAGGTGCGGCCCAGGCCGTTCGGATCGCGCACGTCGACCTGCACGGTGTGCGGACCGGCCGGCAGGATCTGGCGCAGCGCGAAGTTGCCCCTGGCGTCGACGGGCACCTGCAGGCCCAGCGCCGTGACGCTCTGGCCGGCGCGGATGCCCGTGCCGCTGACGGTGACGGTGCCGCCGGCGGCGCGGATGTTCTGGCGCGCCAGCGTCGTCTCGCCCCAGCCGCTCTTCGCCTGCGCGGGCAGGCCGCTGGCCCGCTCCACGATGGACAGCCGGTGCGGCGCCGTTTCGTCGAAACGGCCGTCGGCATCGTACACGCGCAGCACGTACAGGAGCTGGTCGGGCGCTTCCGCCGGCACGGTCCAGGCGGCGTTGCCGCCGACCGCCAGCGGCACGACGGCCAGCGGCGTCGATGCCAGGTGCTGGCCCGGCAGGAACACGCGCACTTCGGCGCGGCGCAGCCACCACGCGTAGTTCGTGTAGCTCGCGAATTCGACGTCCCGGCGGCGCACGGCCGCGCCGGTCGTCCACACGTTCAGCGCGGGCGACACGTTCATCGGGTCGTACTTGACCTGGATGTCGGCGAGCTCGAGCGCAACGTCCACGCAGCGTTCGCGGTTTTCCTCGTCATGGCCGCTGGTGCCCACCATGCGCTGGCCGTCGACGCTGATCGAGAACGGCTGCATCGTCGCCGGTGCCGAGGCGCAGGCGTCGCGCGTCACCTTGGTCACGACTTCGCGCGGCGCGGCGGCCGCCGGTTGCGGCGCGCTGGTGGCCACCTCTTCGTACCACACGTGGATCTCGGTACGGCGGTTGCGCGCCATGCCTTCCGGCGTGCCGTTGTCGGCCACCGGCTCCGTGTCGCCGCGGCCGCCGACCGAGAAGCTCGTGGCCGGCAGGCCCAGTGCGTCCTTCAGGTAAGTCGCCACCGCCAGCGCGCGCGCCTGCGACAGCGCCGCGTTGTCCGGGAAGGTCGGCTTGAGCCGGGCGGCGATGCGCTGGTTGTCGGTGTGGCCGACGATCTCGAACCGGATCGCCTGCTTGCCTTTTACCCGCGCGACGAGCGCATCGAGGGCGGCGCGGGCGCGGGGCAGCAGCTCGGCCCTGCCGGAGTCGAAATTGGTGCCGCCCAGCGTGTCGTGCAGGACGGCGGTCTGCACGGCCGGTCCCGTCGGCGCGGGCGTTTCCAGCATCGTGCGGCGTTCTTCGACCGTGAGTGCGGACGGCGCACGACCGGCGAAGGCGGCAAGGTCGCGCTCGGACGACGACGGCAACGGCTGCGTGAACACGCTGGCGTTGTCGATCATCCGGCTCCGGTCGGCCGCCTGGACGTGGGCGCAGGTAATCCCGATGGCACCCAGCACCACGACGAGGCGCTTCGGGCGGAGGACGAAGTTCATCGAGCGTTTCATTGCACGCCCTCCACTTCGACGGCCAGCGGGTAGCGCTCGCCGTGCCGGCGCCAGCGCTCCCGGACCGCGGCGCGCACGGCCTCCAGGCGGCGCGCGGCCAGTTGCGCGTCGCCACCGCCGTTGCGGTAGACGATGCGCACGACGGACGGCTGTTCGTTCAGTTTTTCAATCATCGTATCGAGTTGTTGGTTCCATTGCGGCAGCAGGTCGGTGCCGCCGGCGGCAAACGCCGCATCGCTCATCTCCAGCAGCACCACCCGGTGGATCGCCGCGCCGAAATTCAGCTTGGCGACCTTGCCGCGCGTGACGCGCACGCTGCCCGGGTTCTCCGTCGTGACGCGGTAGCCCGACGGGAGGGTGCGGTCGTCCAGCTTCATGACGAAGTTGGCGCCGCGGTCCGCGTTCGGGATATCCGCGCAAGGCACGTGGTAGCGGCCCTCGGCGTCGGTCGTCACGAGCAGGCCGCGCGGAGTCGCGAGGCGCACGCCCGGGATGCCCCGTTCGCCGTCGTCCTGGTAGCCGTTGACGTTGGCGTCGTCGAACACCTTGCCGATCACGTCCGGGCAATCGAACGTGGCGTCGGGCGTCACGCGCACCGCCGCGCTGGCCGTGTTCGACACGGGCTGGCCCCCCGCGGGGCTGACGGCCACCGCGCGGTTCACGTACTCGCCCTCGCCGACGCCGGCGCCCACCACCAGCACGAGGCTGTAGGTCACCTTCTCGTGCGGTGCGAACGCGCGGGCGGCGAACGACAGCGTGCGGCCGGCGGCCTTCGGTTCGGCCGCGGCGCCGTTCACCCGGGCGCTGCCCGAGCGGTACTGGAAGCCCGGCGGCAGCATGTCGTCCACGCGCGCGGCCGGCAGCGCCACCGCGCGGGTGTTCGTCGCCGTGATCGTGTACGGCACCAGGTCGCCCTTGGCCACGTTGACGAGCGGCGTCGTCTTCGTCAGCACGAGGCCGTCCATGCCGACCGGATCGAGCGGCAGGTGGTTGTTCAGGATCGGGGCGGAGCCGCCGTTCCGGATCACGAAGCTCTGGTAGTACTGCGTCGTGCGCGCACCGCCCGCGACGAGGCCCGTGCAGGACGCCGCGTTGTGCAGCGCGACCGTGGCGCCGGGCGCGTCGTCGCTCGCCTGCACCAGGGCCGGATTCGGCTGCAGGCCGACGGTCAGCGTGCCGCTGCACGGCGCGATCGTCTGCGACGGCGCCGGCAGGTAACCGGCAGGTGCCGTCACGGCGAGCGTGTAGACGCCGCTCGGGAAGTCGTTCTGCAGCAGGAACTGGTACATGCCGTCCGAACCGACCGTCTGGGCCTGGGCCGCGATGCCGCCGACCAGGTGGCGGGTCGGGTCGAAGCCGGCCGGACCCGTTACCGTCACGACGGCGCCGGCGACCGGCTTGCGGGTCTGCGCATCGTAGACGACGCCGGCCGGATCCAGCGGCAGGTTCTGCTCGACCACCATCGCGTTGGCACGCAGCGTGACGTTGTCGATCTGGCCGCCCGTCGACGCCGCGGTGCCCGCGTTGCCGCCCGATACGGCGACGGCCGGCATGCGGTTGCCTTCCTTGGTGAACACGATCGAGTAACCGCTGCCGGTCGGCAGGCCGGTCGTCTCGTAGCCCGCGCAATGCAGGTTGTCGAACTGGTAGAAGCCGTCGGCGGACGTCTGCGTCGTGCACACCAGGTTGCCGTTCTGGCGCAGCTGCACCGTCCAGTTGGCGAGGCCCTGCTGCGTACCGTCGTTCGGCCGCTGGCGCGTGTGCGCCCGGTCGAGCCACACGTAGCCGTTGACGATCGGCGGTTTCAGCGACGGCACCAGCAGTTCGCCGAAGTCGTAGCCGGCCAGGTCGCGGTCGGCGACCGCGATGCCGCCGATGGCGTCCTGGTTGCCCACGCCGATCGGCTTGCGGCCATCCGCCGCGCCCGGGTTGCCGGCCGCGATGGTGGTCTTGCCGTCGTTGTAGCCGGCCGGCTGCGTCTCGACGACGCGATAGCCGCCCGTGCCGCTCGGCGGCAGCGCATCGAATGCATAGCGGCCGTCCGCGCCCGTCGTGGCGGTGCGCGCGACAGGGTGGCCGTCGCGGTCCGTGCCCGTCAGCTGCACGGTGACGCCCGCGATGCCGGCTTCGCCGTCCTGCGCGACGCCGTCGTTGCTGGCGTCGGCATAGACGCGGCCGGACAGGCGCGCGCCGTTGCCGTACTCGCCGAAGCGGTAGCCGGTCAGCCTGCTGCCGCCGGTGAAGACGATGCCGTCGACGACGTCGCCCTGCCCGCCCGCGACCGGCTTGGTGCCGGCCGGACGGCCCGGATTACCGGTGTCGACGGTCGTGTTGCCGTCGCGGTAGCCCTGCGGCTGCGTCTCGGTGAGCGTGTAGCCGGTCTTGTCGCTGGGCGGCACGTCCGGGAACGCGAAGCGGCCGTCGGCGCCCGACACGGTCGTCAGGCGCACCGCGTTGCCCGCGGCATCCTTGCCCTGCAGGGTCAGCGTGACGCCCGGGAGGCCCGGCTCGCCCGCATCCTGGGCGCCGCTGGCGTCCTGGTCGACGTAGACCACGCCCGCGAGCGACGCCTGCGAACGCTCGCCGAAATCGTAGCCGGCCAGTTGCACGTCCTCGCCCAGCACGATGCCGGCGATGACGTCGTTGCCGCCAGATGCCACGGGCTTGGCCGAACCGGCCTTGCCCGGGCCCTTGCCCGGCGTCGACTTGCCGTCGGCGTGGCTGGCCGGCTGCACTTCGGTGACGCTGTAGCCGGCGGTATCGCTCGGCTCCAGGCCGGTGAAGCGGTAGTGGCCATCGGCGCCGGTCGTCGTTTCGCGCGTCACGGCCGCGCCGCGCGCCGTGGTGCCCGACAGGCGCACCACCACGCCGGCGATGCCGGTCTCGCCCGTGCCCTGGCGGCCGTCGTCGTCGAGGTCGACGAAGACGGTGCCTTCGATGCCGCCGCTGGTCGGCAGCGGCTGCTCGCCGAAGTCGTAGCCGGTGCCGTCGGTGCCCGCCGTCAGGGTGATCGCGCTGATCGCGTTGGCGGCCGCGGTGTTGTCGAAGCGGGTGTTGTTGACGGTACCGCCCGCGCTGCCCACGTGTTCCTTGCCGTCCAGGTAGGCGGTCGGCTGGGTCTCGGTCAGCACGTAGGTGCCGCTCTTCAGGCCCGTGAACGAATAGGCGCCGCCGGCGGCCGTCGTCGTCAGGTCGACGGCGGCGCCGTCCGCGTCGGTGCCGGTCAGGCGCACGGTGACCTTGTCGATCGCCTGCTCGCCCGCGTCCGCGATGCCGTTGTTGTTCGTATCGAGGAAGACCTTGCCGGCGAGGCTGGCGGTCTTCTCGCGGAAATCATAGCCGGTGCCGGCCTGGCCCGACGGCAGGACGATGGCGCCGACGCTGTTCAGCGCCGCGGTGCCCGTGTCCGTGCCGCCGATCTTGCCGACGGCGGTGCCGGTGGCGGCCGTGAAATCGGCCAGGCTGGCCGGCTGGGTCTCGGTGATCGTGTAGCCGGCGGCGCCCGACGGCCGCAGGTTGCCGAAGCGGTAGCTGCCGTCGGCGCCCGTCACGACGGTGGCCGCGACGGCCTGGCCCAGGTCGTCGTTGCCGCCCAGCGTGAGCGTGACGCCGGCCAGGGCTTCGCCGTTGTCCAGCGTGCCGTTGGCATTGACGTCCTTGTAGACGTGGCCCGCCACGCTGGCCGGGGGCAGTTCCGCGAAGTTGTAGCCCGTGTACGTCTTCGTCGCATCGACCTGCACGGCGGCGAACGCGTTCGGCGACGCCGTCGCCTGGGCGCAGCTGCCGCAGTTGGTGCCGGACGTCAGCTTGCCGTCCAGGTAGCCGTCCAGCGGCGCCGTGGTCTGCACCTGTTCGGTGACGGTGTAGCCGGCCGTGTTCGATGCCGGCAGGCCCGCGAACGTGTAGCTGCCGTCGGCCGCGGTGACGGTCGTGCAGCTGGCGACGGCCGCGCACACGTCCGCGCCGGACGCGGTATGGCCGGACAGCGTCAGCGTCACGCCGGCGATGCCGGTTTCGCCCGCATCGCGCACGCCGTTGTTGTTCGCGTCGGCATACACGGCGCCGGACAGGGTCGCCGTCTTTTCGCCGAACAGGTAGCCGGTCGCGTCGACGCCGGTCGCCAGCACGATGGCGGACACGGTGCTCGTGCCCGTCGCGGTCGATGCCGTGCCGCCGCTCGTACCCGGCGTGTTGGTGCCTTCCGCGTAGTCGGCGGGCTGGGTTTCGACCAGCGTGTAGCCGCTGTTGTTGGAGGCCGGCAGGCCCTTGAACACGACCGTGCCGTCGGCCGCCGTGGTGGCCGTGCAGCTCGGCAGGATGGTGCACACGTTGGTGCCGTTGGCGGTCGTGCCGGACAGCGTCACGGTCACGCCCTGCAGGCCCGTTTCGCCCGTGTCGAGCGTGCCGTTGCCGTCCTTGTCCTGGTAGACGCGGGCGGCGATGGAGCCGCCGCGCTCGCCGAAGTCGTAGCCGCTGCCGAACTGGCCGACCGCGACGACGATGCCGCCGAACTGGTCGTTGACGGCCGCATTGCCGCCCAGCGAACCGACGTGTTCCGCGCCGTCGCCGTAGTTGGAAAGCGGTGCGCTGGACTGGGCCTGCTCCGTGATGCGGTAGCCGGTCGCGTCGCTCGCGGGGACGCCCGAGAAGCTGTACGAACCGTCGCTGCCGGTCGTGACCGTGCACGGGTTCGGGCTGATCGCCGCGCACACGTTCGTGCCCGACGCGGTATTGCCGGCCAGCGTGACGCTGACGCCCGGGATGCCCGGTTCGCCCGCGTCGTACGTGCCGTTCTGGTTCAGGTCCGCATACACGCGGCCGGACAGGCCCTGGCCGCTTTCGCCGAAGTTGTAGTTCTGGGCGCTCGCGCCCGCGGCGAGCACGATGCCGCCGACGGCATTCTTGCCCGCGCCGACGACGGCGCTGCCGGCACCGACGCTGGCCGCGCCGTCCTTCCCGCCGGCGCTGCCGACGGTCATGCCGGTGTGGGTGACGCCGGGCACCGGCGTTTCCGTCACGGTATAGGTGCCGGGACGCAGGCCCGTGAAGCTGTATGCGCCGGCCGTGCCGGTCGTCGTGGTGCGGGTGACGGCGCCGCGGTCGTCGGTGCCGGTCAGCGTGACCGTGACGCCGGAGATGCCGGTGGTTTCGCCGGCGTCGCGCAGCGCGTTCGTGTTCGTGTCGACGAACACGTAGCCGGACAGGCTGGCGTCCGCCACTTCGCCGAACAGGTAGCCGGTGGCATTCGTGTTGCCCGCCAGCGCGATGGCCGTGATGCTGTCGGCCGGGATCGCGGCCGCGGTGCCGCCGCTGGTGCCGGCGACGTCGACGCCGTCCTGGTAGCCGGACGGCTGGGTTTCGCCCAGCGCATAGCTGCCCGGCGACAGGTTCGCGAAGCTGAAGCCGCCCGCGCCGCTGGTGGCCGTGGACAGGCTGACCGCGTTGCCGTAGTCGTCGGTGCCGGCGAGGGTCACGGCGACGCCGCCGATGCCCGCCTCGGCGCCGTCCCTGGCGCCGTTGGCGTTGGCGTCCGCGTACACGGTGCCGGCCAGCGACGACGCCTGCACGGTCACGCTGCTGCAGATGTTGGTGTTGTTGGTGCCGTTCGGGTCGACTTCCGATGTCGTCGCCGACGCGCAGTTGTTGCGGGTGCCCGTCGTCGCCGAGACGACCGGGATCTTCACGACCGCGACCTTGCCGCTCGCGAGCAGGCCCACGTTACAGCTGATGCTGGAACCGGAAACACTGCACGCGCCGCTGGTCGGCGCCGCATTGTTCGTCGACCACGTCACGCCGCCGGTGTACGGGGCGGCCTGGTACTGGGCCGGCGCGCCCGCGCCCGGCGTGTACGGCACGACGCCGGACGGCAGCACGTCGCTGATCGTCGTCGACGGGCTGTCGCCGGGGCCCGCGTTGGTCAGCGTCAGCACCCAGTAGAACGGCTGGCGCAGCTGGACCGCGGCCGTGCCCGTGTCGGCGCCGCCGATCCAGGCGCGTGCGCTCTTGGCCAGCTGCAGGTCGGCGCGGTTGCGCACCGTCGTGGTCTGGCCGACCGTGTTGTTGGCCGTCAGCGAATCCGGTTCGTTCGACGCGATGGTCACGGTCGACGCATACGTGTCGCCGCTGCCCGTCGGCGTGCTGTCGGCACGGAAGTCGAGATACAGGTCCGTCGTCGCGTTGTTCGCGGCCAGGATGAACGAGGGCGGCAGCGTGCAGGTGATCGTCAGCGTGGACGGGCCCGTGACCTGGCTGTTCAGGTTGTTGCAGTAGTTCGAGTACGACTGGCCGGTGGCGCCCAGCTTGTCGCCGAGGAAGGTCATCTGCTTGCCGGCGGGCGGCGTCATCGTATAGGTCAGCACCAGGCCGGAGGCGACCGACGGGCCGTGGTTGGTGACGGTGTTGCGGTAGGTGACGACGTTGTCCGGGAACACCGGGCCCGCGCCGGCCGGCACGAAGCCGAGCGGATCGGGGCTGTCGGTGTTATTCACCAGCAGGTCGACGCTGGCCTGCGTGACGGTCAGGACGGCTTGCGCGGTGTTGTTCGTCGCGTCGCTTTCCGGGGTCGTCGTCGCGACCGTGACGTCGCTGGTCAGCGTGCGCGGCGACGGCGGCAGCGCCATGTAATCCGGACGCATCTTGACGGTGACGGTCGCCGTGCTGCCGGACAGCATGTCGCCCAGGCTGCAGTTCAAGGTTTTCCCGACGGTGTCGAACGCGGCGCACGACCCCGTGCTGGGCGTCGCCGACAGGAACGTCATCGTGCCGGCCGGGACGGTGAACACGTCCGCCAGCGTGACGCCGCGCGCCGTCGACGGCCCGTTGTTGTTGACGGTCAGGACGTACACGGCTTCGGTGCCGGCCTGCGCAGAGGACGGCGTGACCGTGGCGGAGACCTTCACGTCGGCGACCGGATCCACTTTCACCTGGACCGACGCGCTGTTGTTGGCCAGGTCGGTGTCGCCCTGGTCGGTGGAGGTCACGGACGCGGTATTGGTCCACTTGCCGCCCGGCTGGCTCGCGCTGTCGAGCAACGGCCGGCTGACGGTGATCGTGAACACGGCCGTGGTGCCGGCCGCGATCGTGCCGCCCGTCTGGGTACAGGTCACGGTGCTGCCGTTCGTGCAGCTGAACGTGGCCGTCGACGTGCCGCCGGTACGCGCCGCCACGACGCCGGTACCCGAGGTCGCGCCCGGGATCGCATCCGTCAGTCTCACGCCCGTCGCATCGCCCGGACCGGCGTTGGTGACGGTGAGGGTGTAGTCGAGCGAGGCCGCGTTCCACACGAGCGGGTCGACGCTGACCGCTTTCGCCAGCCGCAGGTCGATCGAACCGGCGGACGCCGTCGACACCACGCTGGCCGCCGCGCAGTTGTTGCCCGTGACGGGATCGACGTAGTTATGGCCGCCCGTGTCGGTGTAGGCCGCGCACGCGGTGTTCGTCAGGGTGCCGGCATTGTCCGCCCGGGTGACGACTTGCAGGTTCGACGTGCCCGCGCCGTTGGCCAGCGCCGCGTTGTAGGTACAGGCGACGACGCTGCCGGCCGCACCGCAGGTCCAGTTGGTGCCGGAATGGCTGACGTAGCTTTCGCCTGCCTGCAGCGTGTCGGTGACCTGCACTTCGCCGGCGGCGGCGCCCTGCGGCCCCTGGTTCGTCACCTTGATCGTGTTCGTGATGTTCGAGCCCTGCGCCACCGGGTTGGGCGTCTTGGTTTTCGTGATCGACAGGTCCACGCCGGCAGGCAGCACGGTGAACGACGCGGTCGAACTGTCGTTGCCCGGCGTCGGATCCGGCGTCGCGCTGGCGATGGCGGCGGTGTTGCTGAATGGCGTGCCGCCGGTCACGACGGGCGTCGTCGCCGTCACCGTGATGTTGTTCGTTGCGCCGACGGGATACGATGCCGTGGTGCAGGTCACGGTCTGGCCCGCGACGCCGCAACTCCAGCCGGTGCCCGCCGCGGAAATCGCCGTGAAGCCGGCCGGCAGCGTGTCGCTGACCGTGACGCCGGTGGCCGCGAACGGACCGTTGTTGCGCGGCGCCAGCGTGAAGGTCATCGGCGCACCGGACGCCGGCGTGCCGCTCGATGCCGTCTTGGTGATGGCGAGGTCGGTGCCGGTCGTGATGGTGACGTTGGCGGTCGTGCTGTCGTTGGCCGGGTTGTAGTCGGTGGCGCCGCTCCCGACGGAGACGGTCGCGGCGCTCGTGATCGTGCCGGTCGAGGCACCGCTCGCCTTCGCACTTACGCTAATGGCGGGCAGCGCGCCGAGGGACGCGCTGGCGCGGGTACAGGTCACGACCTGGCCAGAGCGGCTGCAGGACCAACCGCTGCCGCTGGCCGACTGGTACGTCAGGTTCGGCGACAGGGTCAGCGCGACGCTGACGGTGCCGGCGGCGTTGGGGCCGTTGTTGGTGGCCGTGGCCGTGTAGGTGACGACACCGCTGGCCGGCACGCTGGCCGGGCTGGCCGCGAGCGCCATCGCCATGTCCGCGCCGTTGTCCAGCGTGGTCAGCTGCGAGAGGTTGTTGTTCGCGGGGTTCGTGTCGACTTCCGCCCCCGTCACGGCGGCGCCGGCGGTGACCGTCGCGCCGGCGGTGGGCCTCGCGCTGACGGTGACGTCGACGATGAAGTCGTCGGCCGAGCCGGGACCGCTCAAGTCGCCCCTCACCGTCGCGTACTGGCAGCCGACCGTGTGCGTACCGCTGTCGTAGGCGCAGTGCCCCGTGTCGGACACGCTGACGAAGGTCGTCTGCGCATCGAGCGTAAACGTCAGGACGGCATTGTGCGCCGTATCGGCCTCGTTGTTGGTGATGGAAGCGCGATACACGATCTGTCCGCCCCGAACGGCCGGGTCCGGCGTGTCGGTGAAGTTTGCAACAAGCAAGTCCACGGCCCAGGCCGGGAGACACAAGCCAAGTGTCGCAAACAGGAGGATGGATCGGACGACAGCGCGGAAGGACGATCTGTGGAGCCAGGGCAGCGAAAGTGACATACGAGCAAGTTACAAATTGGCAATAACAATATTGTAAATGCACAATATGTACAAGAATCAACAAATTTTCTTAGAAAAAATGTTTTTATCGATAAACTGTTAAAAGCGTGCAACAGTCATGCGGTTGTCATTTTGCCCTGTTATCGAACATTTCAGTCCGATAAGTTAGTTGTAGCAGGCAATTAATTGGTTATTGTCAACAAATCCATCAAGACACGTCCTTACACTAGGCGGCTCGAGCGTACTGCCCGCAACGCTTCGTCAAGGAGCAAGTCATGTCGTCGAACAAGGTCGCGCCCCTGTCATACGCACTCGGCCTGCTGGCCGCCGGACTCCAGGCCGGGGCCCTGGCGCAGCAGGGTCCCGACCTGAACGCCCTGCCGCTGGAACAATTGCTCAACCTCGAGGTCGTCACGGCGTCGAAGATTCCGCAGAAGATCA
>CBIHQW010000031.1:0-53910 GCA_966212285.1 Massilia kyonggiensis | reverse complement strand
AGCCCGTCTCTTCTTCCAGTTCGCGCTTGGCGCAGGCGAGCGATGCCTCGCCCGGATCGATCTTCCCGGCCGGGAATTCGATGAAGACCTGGTCGTTCGGATAGCGGAACTGGCGTTCGAGCAGCACGCGGCCATCGTCGAACAGGGCGAGGATCACGACGGCGCCGGGGTGGCGGATGTATTCGCGCTGCGTGATCTTGCCGTCAGGGAGTTTCACGCGGTCGCGCGAGACTTTGAGGAAGTTGCCGGCGTAGGCGAGCTCGCCGTCGATCTTCGTTTCTTTGAGGTGGTCGTCCATGGGCAGTCCGGTTGTCGTGTGCCCGCAGTATAAGGCAAACGATCCGGACTGGTGCCCACACGCGTCACTGCTCGATGCGCAGCACCGCGTTCTCGCTCATCACGTAGACGTTGCCGTCCATCCCCACCGTCAGCGCATCGATGGCGCCGAGGCTGCCCGGCGCGCCCAGCCGCACGCCGTACGCACCCGGCGTGCCCGCGATGACGCTGTCGACGCCGGCCGGCGTGACCTTGTGCACCGAGTACCAGTTCGGCTTTTCGTGCCACGCGACGTACAGGTTGCCCGCGCGGTCGCGCGCGATGGCGAGCGGCACGGCGCCCGTCGTGGCGGTCACCGTGCGCACGACGGTCGCCTTGCCGTCCGCGCCCAGCCGGACCACGGTGCCGTCGGCCTTCACGCTCCACAGGTTGCCGTCGGCGTCGGGGGCGCCGAGGGTGTTGGCCGTGTCCGGCAAGGTGGTGAGGGTGCCGCCGGGCGCGAGCTTGAGCACGGGGAAAGGACTGGGCCACGCGGCGGTGCGGTGATCCAGCCAGACGAGGTTGCCGAGCGCATCCACGGTGACGTCGTTCTCGCCATTCCCGACGGACGCTGCCGGGACGCCGGTCACGGCCGTGAGGCTGCCGTCCGCGTTGACCCGGCTGAGCGTCCCGGTGCCGTCGACGAGGTAGGCATTGCCGCCGAATGCCAGCCCCTCGGGATGGAGCCGCCCCGACGTGACGCCGGTCGCCTGCAGCGGCAAGGTGCTGACGTTGCCGTCCCGGGAAATCTTGCGGATGCGGTCATTCTCGCCCACGTAGACATTGCCCGTGGCGTCGGCCGCCAGCGCGAACTTCGGCTGGACGAGGAACGGGAGCGTGGTTTGACGGTAGTCGATCGTGTTGAGCACGAATTGCGCGCTGGCGGCCGGGCCGTCCACGTTCACGAGGGTCGAGCCCGCGCGCCCGGCGACGGTCTGCACGTCGCCTGCCGGCGTGATCCGGCGGATCGTATGAGCGGTGGTGTCTGCGACGACCAGGTTGCCCGCGACGTCGAGCGACAGGTTGCCCAGGTCGGTGCCCCTCGTCTGCCATTTCAGGTAGAACGGATCGACGCTGCCGCAGAAGGTGGCCGACAGACCCTTGCCGTCACGGCCGCCGCGGCCGCCCGACGCGCCCGCCAGGTCGGTGATCGTGCCGTCCGGCGCCACCTTGCGGATCCGGCAGCCGATCACCGTATCGTTGACGTATGCATTGCCCGCCTTGTCGACGGCGATGCCGAGGTCGCCCGCCGTGATTCCGGCAGGCTGGCCGGCCTCCATGAGCGTCCGGGTACTCACGACACCCGCGGGCGTGACCACGCGCAGCGACATGCGGTCGACCAGCTGGATATTGCCGCTTGGGTCGAGCGTCAACGCCGTGATGCCGACGAAGCTCGCCGCGGCCCCGGTGCCGTCCTTGCCCGCGCCGATGCCGTCCAGCGCGCCGCCGCCCGCCACGGTAGTGACGCTGCCGTCCGGCGCAATCTTGCGCACGAGGTTGGCGTCGGCCACATACAGGTTGCCCTGCGCATCGGCCGCGAGGGCCGCCACGCCCTCGAAGCGCGCGGCCGTACCGGCGCCGTCGGCATGTCCGCCCGCGGTGGCGGAGCCGGCGAACAAGGTGCGCTTGCCGCCCGGCGCGGTGCGGTAGACCGCGTTCCAGGTGGCTTCGTAGAGATTGCCGGCCTTGTCGAACACCATGCCCACCGTACGCAGCGGATCGGTGTTGATCGTCTTGATGTCGCCCGTGGCGACGTTCACGATGCGCAGCACGGTGTCGCCGGTCGGCTGACTCGTCCCGGCCCACGACAGCCCGATCACGCCGTCCGCCACGTACAGCACGCCGTCGGGGCTCAGGGCGCTCCGGACGGGCAACGAGAAGCGGCCGTCGACGCCGTCCAGGTTCCCCGGACCGCCCAGTGTGCCCGCGACGAAGGCCAGGCCCCGCGCCGCTGCGGGCAGGACCGTCAGCGCGGCCGCGGCGCTCGTCACGCTGCCGCCGGCGTTTTTCACGACGACCGTGAACTTGGCGCCCGTGTCGGCACCCTGGACATTATCGAGGGTGTAGCTGGCGGACGTCGCGCCGGCGATGTCCTTGCCGTCGCGCTGCCACTGGTAAGTGAGGTCGCTGCCGCTCGCGGTCACGGTGAACGTGGCGGAGCCGCCGGCGCTCACGGATTGCGCCGCGGGCTGCGCGGAGATCGTGGGCGCCTGCGCCGTCGGCGCCGTGACCGGCGGCGCGGCGCTCGGGGTCCCGCCACCGCCGCCTCCACCGCAGGCGGCCAGCAATGTAACGACGACGGCCGCGGCCGCACCGGTTGTCTTCGTGGATACGAACATGAAATCCTCCTCGCAATCTTTAACAATAGCAAGGAAAGGGGTGCGGAATGTTCAAACTTTTCCACACCGGAGACGCGCGCGACGGTCAGCCGCGGCGTTTGCGGAGGTAGCGCAGGACGAAGCCCGGGAAGGCCAGCACGAGGAACAGGCAGGCGGTGATCGCGTAGAACTCCCAGGTCTGGGGAAACGCGGTACCGATACGGGATTCGAGGCCGTGGGCCAGCAGGCCGACGACGACGTACAGGATGACCAGTTCGACGAGGCGCACGACGAAGTATTTCGCGTGCGCCCTGTTGAGTGCCGGCTTCATGGGGATAAAGCCGAACACGCTCTCGTTCAGGAACGGCAGGTTGGCGAACGCGAGTGCGACCGCGATCACCAACCAGCTGGCCAGGGAGGCGTCCACCGTGGCCTTAGGACTTCAGGGTGGCGGACATGGCCGACAGGCAGGCCGCCAGCAGCGGGCCCGGCAGCACGCCCAGGATCACGACGAGGATGCCGTTCAGCGACAGCACGACGCGCATGTCCAGCGGGGTCGAGATCGGCGACGCATCGGCCACCTCGTCGAACCACATCACTTTCACGACGCGCAGGTAGTAGAACGCACCCACCAGCGACGCGGCCACGGCGATGATCGCGAGCCACAGCTGGCCCGAACCGACGACGACGTCCAGCACGGCCCACTTGGCCATGAAGCCCATCATCGGCGGCACGCCGGCCAGCGAGAACATCAGGGCGGTCATGACGAGCGCGTACCACGGGCTGCGCTTGGCCAGGCCCTTGAAGTCGGCCAGTTCTTCCGCTTCGTGGCCCGAGCGCGCCAGCATCATGATGATCCCGAAGGTGCCCAGCGTGGTCAGCACGTAGGTGATCGTGTAGTACATCGATGCGCTGTAGGCGGTGGCCGTGTTCGCGTAGTTCACGGCGTCGCGGGGACCGGTCACGCCGGCCATCATGCCCAGCAGGACGAAGCCCAGCTGTGCGATGGTCGAGTAGGCCAGCATGCGCTTCAGGTTCGTCTGCGCGATCGCGGTCAGGTTACCGATCACCAGCGACAGCACGGCCAGCGCCAGCAGCATCTGCTGCCAGTCGATCGCCAGCGGCAGCAGGCCTTCGACCAGGATGCGGATCATCATCGCGAACGAGGCCAGCTTCGGCGCGGCGCCCAGCAGCAGCGTGACGGCCGTCGGCGAGCCCTGGTACACGTCCGGGACCCACATGTGGAACGGCACGGCGCCCAGCTTGAAGGCCATGCCGGCCACGACGAACACGAGGCCGAACACGAGGATCGTGTGGTTGGCGGCGTTGCTCGACACCAGCTTGGCGATCGTCGTGATGTCCAGCGAACCGGTGGCGCCGTAGATCATCGAGATACCGTACAGCATGAAGCCCGAGGCCAGCGAACCGAGGATGAAGTACTTCATCGCTGCTTCGGTCGAGATCGCGTGGTCGCGGCGCATCGCCACCAGCGCGTACAGCGACAGCGACATCAGTTCCAGGCCCAGGTAGATCGGCAGCATGTTGTTACCAGAGATCATGATCATCTGGCCCAGCAGCGTGAACAGCGCGAGCACGTAGAACTCGCCGCCCATGTTGCCGGACATCATGCCGCGCTCGCCGGCGTACTGGCGCGAGTACACGAGGGTCACGCCCACGGCCAGGTAGGTGAACAGCTTGAGCAGGTTCGCCATCGGGTCCGACACGAACATGTTGTAGAACGTGTAGGTCGTCGTGCCGGCATGGAAGTCGGCGTAGGTGATCACTGCGCAGCCCACCAGCGTGAGCAGCGACAGGACGTAGGTCAGCGTACGCTTGCCTTCCTTCTGAAACATGTCGATCAGAAGGATGGCGCAGGACGCGATGACCAGGAAGATTTCTGCAGAGACCGGCCCCAGGTTATTGGCGGCCAGCACGGCTTGGGTGTTAATCATCGGATTCATATCGTTGTTGTGCCTATCGACTCAATGCGCGGCGACCGCGGCGACTGCCTGCGGCAGCTTGCTGACCGACACGTGCTGCAGCAGGTCCGCGACCGACACTTGCAGTGCGTCGGTGAACGGCGCCGGATACAGGCCCATGTAGATGGTCAGGATCGCGAGCACGCCCAGCATGAAGAACTCGCGGCCGTTCAGGTCGGTCAGTTCGGCCACGTGCTTGTTGCCGATCTTGCCGAACACGACGCGCTTGACCATCCACAGCGAGTACGCCGCGCCCAGGATCAGGGCGGTGGCGGCCAGCAGGCCGGTCCAGAAGTTGAACTGGACGGCGCCCAGGATGACCATGAATTCGCCCACGAAGCCCGACGTCGCCGGCAGGCCGCAGTTGGCCATCGCGAACAGCACGGAGAACGCGGCGAACTTCGGCATCACGTTGACGACGCCACCGTAGTCGGCGATCTGGCGCGAGTGCAGGCGGTCGTACAGCACGCCGATGCACAGGAACATGGCGCCCGACACGAAGCCGTGCGAGATCATCTGGACGATACCGCCCTGCACGCCGATCTCGTTGAAGATGAAGAAGCCGAGCGTGACGAAGCCCATGTGGGCGATCGACGAGTACGCGACCAGCTTCTTCATGTCGACCTGCACCATTGCGACCAGGCCGATGTAGATCACGGCAATCAGGGACAGCACGATGATCAGCGGGGCCAGGTAGTGCGATGCGTCAGGCGCGATCGGCAGCGAGAAACGGAGGAAACCGTAGCCGCCCAGCTTCAGCATGATCGCGGCCAGCACGACGGAACCGCCGGTCGGCGCTTCCACGTGGGCGTCCGGCAACCAGGTGTGCACCGGCCACATCGGGACCTTGACGGCGAACGCCATCAGGAACGCCAGGAAGACCAGGACCTGCTCCTTCATCGTCAGCGGCAGCGTGTGCCATGCGAGGATGTCGAAGCTGCCGTTCGATTTGTTGTACAGGTAGATGATCGCGATCAGCGTCAGCAGCGAGCCCATGAACGTGTACAGGAAGAACTTGAACGACGCATACACGCGGTTCGGGCCGCCGAACACGCCGATGATGATGAACATCGGGATCAGCGTGGCTTCGAAGAAGAAGTAGAACAGCAGGCCGTCCAGCGCGACGAACACGCCGATCATCAGGCCCGACAGCAGCAGGAACGAACCCATGTACTGGGCCACGCGTTCCTGGATCACTTCCCAGGCCGAGATCACCACGATGATCGTGATGAAGGCGGTCAGCGGCACGAACCACAGGCTCAGGCCGTCGATGCCCAGGTAGTACTGGATGTTGAAACGCTCGATCCAGGCAGCTTTTTCCACGAACTGCGGGCCGTGGGCCGTGTTGCTGAACTGCGTGAACAGCGGGATCGTCGGCAAAAAGCTGACGATAGCACCGGCCAGCGCCAGCAGGCGGGTGAAGCCCGCGCGGCTGTCGCGACCGACGGCCAGCACGATGACGCCGCACAGGATCGGCAGCCAGACGGACAGGCTCAGGTAAGGAGGAAAGGTCGAAATAGACTGCATCTTGTTTTTCTCTCTTTTAAGCGTGCCAGAACGGGAAGAAGTACAGCAGCGTACCCAGCACGCCCAGGATCATCACGAACGCATAGTGGTAGATGTAACCAGTCTGGAACGTACGGACGATGGTCGAGAACCAGCCCACGACCTTCGCGGAACCGTTGACGACGAGGCCGTCGATCAGCGCGCGGTCGCCCACCTGCCACAGGCCCTTGCCCAGCAGGCGTGCGCCGCCGGCGAACACGACTTCGTTGAACTTGTCCATGTAGTACTTGTTGTCCAGCAGCGTGTGGATCGGACGCAGCGCTTTGTAGAAAGCGGCCGGCACGCGCGGATTGATCATGTAGCAGTAGAACGCGGCGGCGACGCCGGCCAGTGCGAGCCAGAACGGGATCGACGTGAACGCGTGCACGCCCATCGCGGCGGCGCCGTGGAACTCGTGCGCCAGTTCTTCCATCGCCGGGTGACGCTCGGCGTTGATGTAGATGACGTTCTTGAAGAAGTCGCCGAACAGCATCGGGCCGATCGCGAAGAGGCCGATGATGACGGACGGGATCGCCAGCAGGATCAGCGGCAGCGTCACGACCAGCGGCGACTCGTGCGGCTTCTGGCCCGGGGCCAGGCCGTGGTGGCCGTGGTCGTCTTCGTCCTCTTCGTGATGGGCAGTCGCCTCGTGCAGCGCGGTCGGGTCCTTGCCTTCGCCGTTATGTGCGTGGTCGTCGTGGTGCGCGTGGTGATCGTCATGCGCGTGCGCCTTGCCGAAACGCTCCTCGCCGTGGAACACGAGGAAGTACATGCGGAAGGAGTAGAACGCGGTGATGAACACGCCGGCCACGACTGCGAAGTACGCGAAGCCCGAACCCCACAGGTGCGAGGCGGCGACGGCTTCGATGATCGAATCCTTCGAGTAGAAACCGGCGAAGAACGGCGTACCGATCAGTGCCAGCGAACCCAGCAGCGACGTGATCCACGTGATCGGCATGTACTTGCGCAGGCCGCCCATGTTGCGCATGTCCTGGTCGTGGTGCATGCCAATGATGACGGAACCGGCACCGAGGAACAGCAGCGCCTTGAAGAACGCGTGGGTCATCAGGTGGAACACGGCGACGTTGTAGGCCGACACGCCCAGTGCAACGGTCATGTAGCCCAGCTGCGACAGCGTGGAGTACGCGACGACGCGCTTGATGTCGTTCTGGATGATGCCCAGGAAGCCCATGAACAGCGCGGTGATCGAACCGATGATGACGATGAACGACAGTGCCGTATCCGACAGTTCGAACAGCGGCGACATGCGCGACACCATGAAGATGCCGGCGGTAACCATCGTCGCGGCGTGGATCAGTGCCGAGATCGGGGTCGGGCCTTCCATCGAGTCCGGCAGCCAGACGTGCAGCGGGAACTGCGCCGATTTACCCATCGCGCCGATGAACAGGCAGATGCAGGCAGCCGTCAGCAGCGGCCAGGTCGTGCCCGGCACGAACATGGCCGACAGCGCGTCCGCCTTGGCGAACGTCTCGTCGTAGTTCATCGTGCCGGTGGCCGCCAGCAGCAGGCCGATGCCGAGGATGAAGCCGAAGTCGCCGACGCGGTTCACGAGGAACGCCTTCATGTTCGCGAAGATCGCGGTCGGACGCGTGTACCAGAAGCCGATCAGCAGGTACGAGACCAGGCCCACCGCTTCCCAGCCGAAGAACAGCTGCAGGAAGTTGTTGGACATGACCAGCATCAGCATCGAGAACGTGAACAGCGAGATGTACGAGAAGAAGCGGTTGTAGCCGTCGTCTTCCGCCATGTAGCCGATCGTGTAGATGTGGACCATCAGCGAGACGGACGTGACGACGCACATCATCATCGCGGACAGCGCGTCGATCTTGAAGCCGACCGTCATCTTCATGGTGCCGATCGTCATCCAGGTGTAGACGTCGCCGTTGAACGTGGCGCCGTCGATGACCTGGTTCAGCGTCATGATCGAGATGACCATGGCGATGAACACGCCCAGGATGGTCGCGGAATGCGACACGACCCGGCCGACCACGTTGCCGAAGAACTTGGTGCCGAGCAGGCCGGCGATCGCCGAGCCCGCGAGCGGCGCCAGTGGCACCGCCAGCAAGAGATTAGGGTTAATAATTTGCCCCGCCATGTTGAACCTTTTGTGTATTTATCAGGAGGTTGACAGACAAACCGCTTAGCCCTTCAGGCTGTCGAGGTCTTCCACGTTGATCGTGTCCAGGTTACGGAACAGGACCACCAGGATCGCCAGGCCGATCGCCGATTCGGCGGCCGCGACAGTCAGGATGAAGAACACGAAGATCTGCCCTGCCGCGTCGCCCAGATAATGCGAGAACGCCACAAAGTTCAGGTTCACCGCCAGCAGCATCAGTTCGATGGCCATCAGCAGGATGATGATGTTCTTCCGGTTCAGGAAAATGCCGATCACGGAGATCGCGAACAGGATCGCGCCCAGGATCAGGTAGTGAGCGAGCGACAACGTCATTGCGCCTCCTTGTTGGCATTGGCGGCAGCGGCGGCGGCGATAGCCGCATCGTCGATCGCCTTCTGGTTCACCGTCTGCATCTTGACGATCTTCAGACGGTCGTTACGCTTGACGCGGACGGCGAGGCCCGGGTCGATGGCTTTGGTGTCCTTGCGCTTGCGCAGGGTCAGCGCCACGGCGGCGATGATGGCGACCAGCAGGATCAGGCCGGCGATCTCGAAACCGTAGATGTACTGGGTGTAGATCAGGCGGCCCAGTTCATGCGTGCCGCCGATATGGCCGACAGCGCTTTCCGCCGGCGCATCGCCCTGGCCCAGGAAGCCGCGCCACAGGACGGCGGCCATCTCCAGCACGATCAGCGCGCCGACGCCGGACGCCACCGGGAGGTAGCCCCAGAAACCTTCGCGCATGCGGTCGATATTAATGTCGAGCATCATCACGACGAACAGGAACAGCACCATGACGGCGCCGACGTAGACCAGTACCAGCACGATGGCCAGGAACTCGGCCTTGAGCAGCATCCAGATACCGGCAGCGTTGAAGAACGCGAGCACCAGGAACAGCGCGGCGTGGACCGGGTTCTTGGCGGTAATGACGCGCAACCCGGCCAGCACCATCACGGCCGAGAACACGTAGAACAGAACAGTTGTGAAATCCATGACTTTACGCAGGAGCCCTTTTGTTATTAGCGGTACTTGGCGTCAGCTTCACGCGCCGCAGCGATGTCGTTCTCGTAGCGGTCGCCCACGGCCAGCAGCATTTCCTTGGTGTAGTACAGGTCGCCGCGCTTTTCGCCGTGGTATTCCAGCACTTGGGTCTCGACGATCGAATCGACCGGGCACGATTCTTCGCAGAAGCCGCAGAAGATGCACTTGGTCAGGTCGATGTCGTAGCGCGTCGTGCGGCGGGTGCCGTCTTCGCGCTGCGCCGATTCGATCGTGATGGCCATCGCCGGGCACACGGCTTCGCACAGCTTGCACGCGATGCAGCGCTCTTCCCCGTTCGGGTAGCGGCGCAGCGCATGCAGGCCGCGGAAGCGCGGCGAGATGGGGGTCTTTTCTTCCGGGTACTGGACCGTGATCTTGCGCGAGAACGCGTACTTGCCGGTCAGGGCCAGACCTTTAATCAGCTCGGACAGCATCAGGCTGCCGAGAATCTCTTTAACTCGTGTCATTTTGTGTGCTTCCTTACTTCCAGATGTTCCACGGCGTCTGCATCCAGCCAGCCACCAGCACCAGCCAGATCAGGGTCAGCGGAATGAACACTTTCCAGCCGAGACGCATGATCTGGTCATAGCGGTAGCGCGGGAACGTGCCGCGGACCCAGATGAACAGCGAGACGATCAGGAACATCTTCGCGAACAGCCAGAAGAAGCCGCCGATGGCGCCGAATTCCAGGAACGAGAACGGTGCGGCCCAGCCGCCCAGGAACATGATCGCTGCCAGCGTGCCGACGAGGATCATGTTGGCGTATTCGGCCAGCATGAACATCGCGTACGACATGCCCGAGTATTCGACCATGTGGCCGGCCACGATTTCCGATTCGCCTTCCACCACGTCGAACGGGTGGCGGTTGCACTCGGCCAGGCCGGACGTGATGTAGATGACGAACAGCGGCAGCAGCGGCAGCCAGTTCCACGACAGGAAGTTCACGCCGTGCTCGGCGAACATGCCGCGGGTCTGCGAAGCGACGATGTCCGAGAAGTTCAGCGAACCCGACACCATCAGTACGACGACCATCACGAAGCCCATCGGGATTTCGTACGAGATCATCTGGGCCGAGGCGCGCATCGCACCCATGAACGAGTACTTCGAGTTGGCCGACCAGCCGGCGATGATGATGCCGTACACCTCCATCGACGTGATCGCCAGCAGCAGCAGCAGGCCGGCGTTCACGTTGGCGAGGGCCGCTTCCGGGCCGAACGGGATGACGGACCATGCGGCCAGTGCCGGCATGATGGTCATCAGCGGGCCGATCACGAACAGGCTCGCGGTGGCTTTCGCCGGGATCACGATTTCCTTCAGCAGCAGCTTCAGGGCATCCGAGATCGGCTGCAGCAGGCCGCCGGGGCCCACGCGGTTCGGGCCGATACGGATGTGGATCCAGCCGATCAGCTTGCGCTCCCACAGCACGAGATAGGCCACGAGGCCCATCAGCGGCAGCAGGACGACGACGATTTTCAGCAGCGTCCACACGAGCGGCCAGGCCGTCGTGCCGAGCAGGCTCGCGCCGCTGCTGTTCAGGTTGTTGATCATGTCAGGTACCGACATTTTGCTTGGGCTCCCCTGCTTTTATGCTTTAGCTACGTTGATCGGACCGAACATGTCGCCCAGTACCGAAGTCGATTCGTGGGCGGCCGCGACACGCACGACGTTCGCCGGCAGGCGTGCGTCGATATTGGCCGTCAGCACGACACTGCCCTGCCCTTGCGATACCGTGACCTGGTCGCCGGCGTTGACGCCCAGCTTTTCAGCCAGGGCTGCCGAGATGGTCGCCAGCGGCGCCTGGCCGTCGGCCGTGCGCAGCAGCGGTTCGGAACGGCGTGCGACGGCGTCGGCGAAGTGGATCGGCACGTCGGCCAGGCGCTCCAGCTGCTCACCGTTGCCGAAGAAAGCGCCCGTAGGTGCAATCTTGGTCTGGTTGTTCAGCTTTGCGGACAGGTCCACGGTGCCTTTGCCCAGCGCTTCGTCGCGGATCGTTTCCGAGTTCTCGTAGTCGAAGCCTTGCAGGCCCAGCAGGTTGCCCAGCACGCGCAGCACTTTCCAGGCCGGACGGGTCTCGCCCAGCGGCTTGACGGTGCCGTTGAAGCTCTGTGCGCGGCCTTCGCAGTTGACGAACGTGCCGGCGGTCTCGCTGAACGGCGAGATCGGCAGCAGCACGTCGGCGTAGTCGGTGCCGTGCTTGAATGCCGACATCGCGACGACCATCTCGGCGCCCTTCAGTGCCTTGATGGCTTGCGCCGGGTTGGCGGCATCCAGTTCCGGTTCCGCGTTCAGCAGCACGTACGCTTTCTTCGGCTGCGCGAACAGGTTCGCGGCGTTCTTCGAGGTCGCATTGACCAGGTAGCCGCCGACGGTGTTGGCGGCGTCGACGAAGTAACCGAACTTGGCGCCCGTCTCGGCGGCGATCCACTCGGCGACGGCGTGCAGCTTCGATGCCTGCGGGTGGTACATCGCGGCATTGCCCAGCAGGACAGCGCCCGGTACGTCAGCGGCGTTTTCCACGACCAGCGTGGCGGCGACAGCCTTGGCGGCATCGCCGGCGGTCACGCCTTCGAAACCGGCCGGCGCGGCGATGCCCTTGGCGGCAGCGACGGCGACGGCGATTTCCGTCAGCGCGGCCAGCCAGTCGCTCGGTGCGGCGATGATGCGGTTCGCGGTCGGGATCAGGTTGTCGTCAGCCGAGCCATGAACGATCGACAGCTTGGCGCCCGATTTGACGGCGGCGCGCAGGCGCGTCGCGGCCAGCGGGTGGTCCTTGCGCAGGAACGAGCCGACGACCAGCACGCGCGACAGCGTCGACAGGTCGGCGATCGGCATGCCCAGGTGCGGCACGACCTTGCCGTCCAGCGCGAAGTCGGTCTGGCGCAGGCGGAAGTCGACGTTCTCGATGCCGAAGCCACGCATGGCTTTCTGCAGCAGGAACAGTTCTTCGACCGTCGAGTGCGCGGTGCCGATGGCAGCGATGGAATCGGCGCCGTGCTCGTGGCGGATGTTGCGCAGGCCGTGGGCGACGTATTCCAGCGCCGTCTGCCAGTCGGTCTCGATCCACTTGCCGTCCTGCTTGATCATCGGCTGCGTGAGGCGCGACGCGTTGTCCAGCGCTTCGTACGAGAAGCGGTCCTTGTCGGAGATCCAGCACTCGTTGATGCTCTCGTTTTCCAGCGGGAGCACGCGCATCACTTTACCGCCCTTGACCTGGACGATCAGGTTCGAGCCGAGCGAATCGTGCGGCGACACCGAACGGCGGCGCTGCAGTTCCCACGGACGTGCGGAATAGCGGAACGGCTTCGACGTGAGTGCACCGACCGGGCACAGGTCGATCATGTTGCCCGACACTTCCGAGTCCACGGACTTGCCGACGAACGTCGTGATTTCCGAGTGCTCGCCGCGGCCGACCATGCCGAATTCCATCACGCCGGCCACTTCCTGGCCGAAGCGCACGCAGCGGGTGCACTGGATGCAGCGGCTCATCTCTTCCATCGAGATCAGCGGGCCGGCTTCCTTCGGTGCCACGACGCGTTTTTCTTCCGCGTAGCGCGATTCGCCCTTGCCGTAGCCGACTGCGAGATCCTGCAGCTGGCACTCCCCGCCCTGGTCGCAGATCGGGCAATCCAGCGGGTGGTTAATCAGCAGGAATTCCATGACGGATTTCTGCGCCTGCACGGCCTTGTCGCTATGCGTGCGCACGATCATGCCCGGCGAGACCGGGGTGGCGCAGGCGGGCAGCGGCTTCGGCGCTTTTTCCACTTCCACGAGGCACATGCGGCAGTTGGCCGCGATCGACAGCTTCTTGTGGTAGCAGAAGTGCGGGATGTAGCTTCCCAGTTTGTTTGCGGCGTCCATCACCATCGAACCCGGTGGGACTTCGACTTTCTTGCCGTCTAATTCGATTTCAACCATTTGATCGTTACCTGACCCGGTTTAGAGGTAAGTCGGCACCAGGCAGTGCTTGTGCTCGACGTGATATTCAAATTCTTCGCGGAAGTTCTTGATCATGGCGCGGACCGGCATCGCGGCGGCATCGCCCAGTGCGCAGATGGTGCGGCCCTGGATGTTGTCGGCGATCGAGTTCAGCATGTCCATGTCTTCCGGACGACCCTGGCCATGTTCGATGCGGTGGACCATGCGGTACATCCAGCCCGTACCTTCACGGCACGGCGTGCACTGGCCGCACGATTCTTCGTAGTAGAAGTAGGACAGGCGCAGCAGCGACTTGACCATGCAGCGGGTCTCGTCCATGACGATCACGGCGCCCGAACCCAGCATCGAACCGGCCTTGGCGATCGAGTCGTAGTCCAGGTCGGTCTGCATCATGACGTCGCCGCGCACGACCGGTGCCGACGAACCGCCCGGGATGACGGCCTTGATTTTTTTCCCATTCCGCATGCCGCCGGCCAGCTCCATCAGCTTGGCGAACGGGGTGCCCAGCGGGACTTCGTAGTTGCCCGGACGCTCGACGTCGCCGGAGATCGAGAAGATCTTCGTGCCGCCGTTGTTCGGCTTGCCCAGCGCCATGTACTCGGCGGCGCCCAGGTTCAGGATGAACGGGACGGCTGCGAACGTTTCCGTGTTGTTGATCGTGGTCGGCTTGCCGTACAGGCCGAACGAGGCCGGGAACGGCGGCTTGAAGCGCGGCTGGCCCTTCTTGCCTTCCAGCGATTCCAGCAGCGCGGTTTCTTCGCCGCAGATGTAGGCGCCGTAGCCGTGGTGCGCGTGCAGCTGGAACGAGAACTCCGAACCCATGATCCTGTCGCCCAGGAAGCCGGCGGCGCGCGCCTCTTCCAGCGCCTCTTCGAAGCGCAGGTATTCCTGGAAGATCTCGCCGTGGATGTAGTTGTAGCCCACGGTGATGCCCATCGCGTACGCACCGATGGCCATGCCTTCGATCAGCGCGTGCGGGTTGTAGCGGATGATGTCGCGGTCCTTGAACGTGCCCGGTTCGCCTTCGTCGGTGTTGCAGACGAGGTATTTCTGGCCCGGGAACTGGCGCGGCATGAAGCTCCACTTCAGGCCGGTCGGGAAGCCCGCGCCGCCGCGGCCGCGCAGGCCGGACGTTTTCAGGTCGGCGATGATCGCCTCGGGCGTGATCTTCTCTTCCAGGATGCGGCGCAGCGCGGAATAGCCGCCGCGCTTGACGTAGTCTTCCAGGTGCCAGTTGTCGCCGTTCAGATCCTTCAGGATCAGCGGATTGATGTGGCGGTCGTGCAGGCTGGTCATTTGTTCAGTTCCTCCAGCAGGGCGTCGATCTTCTCGTCCGACATGAACGAGCACATGCGGTGGTTATTCACCAGCATGACCGGCGCGTCGCCGCAGGCGCCCATGCACTCGCCTTCCAGCAGGGTGAACTGGCCGTCTTCGGTCGTGTCGCGGAAATTGATGCCCAGGGCATCCTTGATACGCTGGGCGGCACGCTCGCCACCCGACAGGGCGCACGGCAGGTTGGTGCACACGGTGATCTTGTGCTTGCCGACCGGCTTGATGTTGTACATGTTGTAGAAGGTGGCCACTTCCTGCACGGCGATGGCGGGCATGCCGATGTAGTCGGCCACTTCCTGCATCGTTTCCGGCGACAGCCAGCCCTTTTCGACCTGCGCGTGGGCCAGCGAGGCCATCACGGCCGACTGGCGCTGGTCGGCCGGATACTTGGCCAACTCGCGGTCGATTTTTTTCAAGCACTGCTCAGATAACATAATCTTTTCTACCCTTCTTATCGGTCGATCGAGCCGAACACGATGTCCTGCGTACCGATGATGGTGACGGCGTCGGCGATCATGTGACCGCGCGCCATTTCATCGAGCGATTGCAGGTGGACATAGTCCGGGGTGCGGATCTTCAGGCGGTACGGCTTGTTGGCGCCGTCCGAGACGATATAAATGCCGAACTCGCCCTTCGGATGTTCGACCGCTGCGTAGGCCTCGCCCGGCGGGACGTGGAAGCCTTCGGTGAACAGCTTGAAGTGGTGGATCAGCGATTCCATGTTGGTCTTCATGTCCACGCGCGACGGCGGGGCGACCTTGTGGTTGTTCGTCATGACCGGACCCGGGTTGGCCTTCAGCCAGGCGACGCACTGCTTGATGATGCGGTTGGCCTGGCGCATTTCTTCGATGCGCACGAGGTAACGGTCATACGAGTCGCCGTTGGTGCCGACCGGCACGTCGAATTCGACCTTGTCGTAGGCGGCGTAAGGCTGGACCTTGCGCAGGTCCCAGGCGATGCCCGAACCGCGCAGCATCGGGCCCGAGAAGCCCATGCCCATCGCGTCTTCCGGCGTCACGACGCCGATGCCGACGGTACGCTGTTTCCAGATACGGTTGTCGGTCAGCAGGGTCTCGTATTCGTCGACATAGCCGTCGAAGCGCTTCGTGAACGATTCGATGAAATCCAGCACGGAGCCGTGGCGGGTTTCGTTCAGTTCGTCGATGGCCTTCTTGCTGCGCAGCGGCGATTCGCGGTGCTTCGGCATCACGTCCGGCAGGTCGCGGTACACGCCGCCCGGGCGGTAGTAGGCCGCGTGCATGCGCGCGCCCGACACGGCTTCATAGACGTCGAACAGGTCTTCGCGGTCGCGGAACGCGTACAGGAACGGCCCCATCGCACCGATGTCCAGCGCGTGCGCGCCCAGCCACATCAGGTGGTTCAGGATACGGGTGATCTCGTCGAACATCGTGCGGATGTACTGCGCACGGATCGGGATGTCGATGCCCAGCAGCTTCTCGATGGCCAGTACGTAGCCGTGCTCGTTGCACATCATCGAGACGTAGTCGAGGCGGTCCATGTACGGCACGGACTGCAGGTAGGTGCGGGTCTCGGCCAGTTTCTCGGTGCCGCGGTGCAGCAGGCCGATGTGGGGGTCGGCACGCTGGATGACCTCGCCGTCCAGTTCCAGCACGAGACGCAGCACGCCGTGCGCTGCCGGGTGCTGCGGACCAAAGTTCAGGGTGTAATTCTTAAGCTCAGCCATTATTTCATCCCGTAGGTTTCTTCGCGGATCACGCGCGGAATGTTCTCGCGCGGCTCGATCGTCACGGGTTGGTAGATCACGCGTTTCTGCTCGGGGTCGTAACGCATCTCGACGTAGCCCGAGATCGGGAAGTCCTTGCGGAACGGGTGGCCGATGAAGCCGTAGTCGGTGAGGATGCGGCGCAGGTCGCCGTGGCCTTCGAACAGGATGCCGAACAGGTCGAACGCTTCACGCTCGAACCAGTTGGCGTTGCGCCAGACGCTCGTGACGGAGTCGACCAGCGGCATGTCGTCGTCCGGACAGAACACGCGGACGCGCACGCGCCAGTTGTGCTCGATCGACAGCAGGTGCGACACGACCGCGAAACGCAAACCGTCCCACGTGCCTTCGCCGTAGGACGAGTAGTCGACGCCGCACAGGTCGACGAGTTCCTGGAAACGCAGCGCGGGATCGTCGCGCAGCTTTTGCATGGAGGCCAGGTAGTCACTGGCCTTCACCACTACCGTTACTTCGCCCAGCGCCACGGTAATGGCAGCGCCCTCGCCCAGAGCATTCTTCAGGGCGAGTTCGAGGGCTTCGATTTTTGTCGTCATGGTTGAAACCGGCTTGGATTATCGCGCGATGGTATTGGTGCGCTGGATCTTATTCTGGAGCTGGATGATGCCGTACAACAGGGCCTCGGCGGTCGGCGGGCAGCCCGGGACGTAGACGTCGACCGGAACGATGCGGTCGCAGCCGCGCACGACGGAGTACGAGTAGTGGTAGTAGCCGCCGCCGTTGGCGCACGAACCCATCGAGATGACCCAGCGCGGCTCGGCCATCTGGTCGTACACCTTGCGCAGTGCCGGCGCCATCTTGTTGCACAGGGTACCGGCCACGATCATCACGTCGGACTGGCGCGGCGACGGGCGGAACACAACGCCGAAACGGTCGAGGTCATAGCGCGCGGCACCCGCGTGCATCATCTCGACCGCACAGCAAGCCAGGCCAAACGTCATGGGCCACATCGACCCGGTACGCGCCCAGTTGATCAGTTTGTCGGCTGTGGTAGTGACAAAACCTTCGTTTAAAACGCCTTCAATAGCCATGGCTTATTCCCAATCAAGGGCACCTTTCTTCCAGATGTACCAGAACCCGACGATGAATTCGACGATGAACACCATCATCGTGAGGAATCCAGGCAGGCCCAGTTCGCGCATCGAAACGCCCCAGGGGAAGAAGAATGCCGTTTCCAGATCAAACAAAATAAACAGGATCGCGACCAGGTAGTACCGGACGTCGAACTTCATGCGCGCGTCTTCGAAGGCTTCGAAGCCGCATTCATACGGAGAGAGCTTGGCGGGGTCGGGGCGATGCGGACCGACGACACGGCCCAACACCTGCGATGCGACGCCGACGACGGTGCCGATCACGATGAAGAGTAAGACGGGGAAGTAGTTCTCGAGGTTCACGATGAAGCCTTAGTTGAACGATCGGTTGAAAAAACACTGCAGGGGCTGCAGTACCGCATCGCGCAATCCTGGCTATTGGCCTACACCAGGATCGTACGACTGGAGACTCTCAATCACCTGTTCCGCGTTGCCGATCCCGACCTTCGAGGCTCGCCGCACGTTCGTACGACCGGGCTTCTCGGGCCAGAAGGGCCGCCGCAGGGGACGGTTCTTCAAAGCCTCCGACAGATCCTCGTAAAAAAGCCAGCTAGTGCTAACGAGCGGAAGCTCATGCGCCCTAGCTGGCTTCTTGTATCTTGGTGCCGACGGCGAGACTCGAACTCGCACAGCTTTCGCCACTACCCCCTCAAGATAGCGTGTCTACCAATTTCACCACGTCGGCTGGAGACCAGTATTCTACTCTGACTTAGCAGCATTTTTCAATGCTCAAATTGCGCTAAACCAAGAAAAAATACTCTTTTTCTCAACTTTTTAAAACTAGTGTTTACGACGAACCGAGTTGAGAGTCCGGTCGCCGGCGCTGGCGGACCGAAGCCCGCAGAATGTTACACCACCCTGCTCGCGCTTGCAGGAAGTGGCCGCGCCGCAAAATTACTTGGCGGGCGCGGGTGCCGGCGCTGCCGGTGCAGCTGCCGGCACGTCTTGCGTGGCCGACGGTGCGGCAGGCGCTGCGGACGGAGCCGGTGCCGTGACCGGAACGGCATCGCCTGCGCCGGCCGGAACCTTGGCCGCCGGGACGGTCACGCGTTCCATCACGCCGCCGCCGACACTCGCGTGCGGACGGTTGGTGCCGAAGTACGCGAGGCCCAGCGTCGACGCGAAGAAGATCGCGGCAGCGAAGGCCGTCGATTTCGACAGGAAGTTCGACGAACCGCTGGCGCCGAACAGGCTGCCGGACGCGCCGGAACCGAAGGCGGCGCCCATGTCGGCACCCTTGCCGTGCTGGACGAGCACGAGACCGATGATGGCCAGCGCGGAGATGACCTGTACGACGACGACCAGATTGAACAACACGTTCATTGTTTATTCCATTCCAAGGTTGAAACTACGTTACTAAAAACGACTTCCTCGCCTGGATGGAATATCCAACCCGGCGTATTCAGGCCGCGTGAATGATGGCAAGAAAATCTTCCGCCTTCAAGGCCGCGCCGCCGATCAGCCCGCCATCGATGTCCGGCTGGACCAGCAATTCTTTCGCATTCTCCGGCTTCATGCTGCCGCCATACAGGATAGTCACGCTCTCGGCCGCCTCGGCATTACGAGCCCTCAGCTGCGCGCGCAATTGCGCGTGCACTTCCTGCGCCATCGCCGGCGTCGCATTCCTGCCGGTGCCGATGGCCCACACGGGTTCATAGGCCACGACGATCTTCGCCACCGATGCCGCGTCGAGCGCTTCCAGCACCGCGTCGAGCTGGGCGCCGACCACCTGCGCCGTCTCGCCCGCTTCGCGCTGCTCCAGCGTTTCGCCGACGCACACGATCGGGGTCATCCCTTCGGCCAGCACCGCCAGCGCCTTCTTCGCCACCAGCGCACTGTCTTCGCGGTGGTAGGCGCGGCGCTCGGAGTGGCCGACGATCACGTAGCGGCAACCGAACTCGGTCAGCATCTTCGCGCAGACTTCGCCGGTGTACGCGCCGAACGCGTGCATCGACACATCCTGCGCGCCCCATGCGACCGGCGTACCGGCCAGCACGTCTTCGCACTGCTGCAGGAACGGCGTCGGCACGCAGACCGCACAGGATGCGGACGCGCCGTGGAGTCCGGCGACGATCCCCTTCAGCAACGCTTCATTGGCCGCTCGGCTGCCATTCATCTTCCAGTTGCCTACGATGAGTTTGGCACGCATTACGGCCTCACGGTCAAATAACCCGTTATTGTAACGGGCGTTGAAAAGCCGGTCAAACCGGGCCTGGCATGGTTGTTCAGTCGCTTATTCATTGAATTTTTCATGGTGTTTTCAGTGATCGGCGACCCGCAGCATGATCTTGCCGACGTGCGCACTGCTTTCCATCAGCGCGTGCGCGGCCGCCGCTTCCTCGAGCGGGAACGTCTTGTAGATGACGGGTTTTATTTGACCGGCTGCCAGCAGCGGCCACACGCGCTCGCGCAGTTCGCGCGCGATCTGCGCCTTGAACGCCACCGGGCGCGGGCGCAGGGTGGAACCCGTGATCGTCAGGCGGCGGCGCAGCACCTGGCCCAGGTCGACGTTGGCCTTTGCCCCGCCCAGCAGGGCGATGATGACGATGCGGCCGTCGTCCGCGAGGCACGAGACCTCGCGCGCCACGTAGTCGCCGCCGACCATGTCGAGCACGACGTCGACGCCCTTCCCGCCCGTCAGTTCCTTGACGATGGGCGCGAAGTCCTCGGTCTTGTAGTTGATGGCGCGCTCGGCGCCCAGGTCTTCGCACGCGCGGCATTTGTCGGCGCTGCCGGCCGTCGCGAACACGCGGTGGCCCAGCGCCTTCGCCAGCTGGATCGCCGTGGTCCCGATACCGGAGCTGCCGCCCTGCACGAGCAAGGTCTCGCCTTCGCCCAGTGCGCCGCGCTGGAACACGTTGCTCCACACGGTGAAGAACGTCTCCGGCAGCGCGGCCGCCTCGAGTGCGCTCAGGCCTGGCGGCACCGGCAGGCATTGCGCGAGCGGCGCCGCGCAGTACTCGGCATAGCCGCCGCCCTGCACGAGGGCGCAGACGAGGTCGCCTTTTTTGAATCCGCTGTCGCCGAGGTCACCGTCGACGATCTCGCCGGCCACCTCGAGACCCGGCAGGTCGGACGCGCCGGGCGGGACGGGATACTGGCCCAGCCGCTGGAACACGTCGGGCCGGTTGACGCCGGCCGCGTGAACGCGGATGAGCACCTCACCCGGTTTCAATTGCGGCACGGGGCGCTCGCACGGCTTGAGCACCTCCGGTCCGCCAGGTTGGACAATTTCTATTGCACGCATGGCATACCCTAGTTAAATGATGAGCAATGGTACTCCATCGGACCGGATCGCCCAAGCATGCCGCGCCAGAAAATGCCTGCTATCGCTAACAATGAGCAAGAAAATGCTCAGTTAATGGGGAAATGTAGTAAATTTACTGCTCAGCTCACGGATCATGTAGTAGTCGGCCGGACGCACGAAACGACACCGCCAGCCTCGAAGGGCTGGCGGTGTCGTTGTGTGTGTGGGCGATGCTGAACGGCCGGGCAGCATGCGAACTCGCCGGCGGCGCCGGCGCACGCGGCCTGCCTGCGGCGTTCAGGGCACGCGCATCACGTTACTTCTTGTCGTTCTTGTGGCTCTGCGAGCCGGCCTTGGCGTGCTGCTCCGGCGTGCCGCCGCGGGTGCTGTTGCCGCTCTGCTGGCTGCCGCCACCCTGGCTCTGCTGGCTGCCGCCGTCGTTCTTGTGGCTCATCGAGCCGGCACGGCGTGCCTCTTCCGACGTGAACTCGTGGGCGTTGCCCGAAGCGTGTGCAGCCTTGCCGCCTTCCGAGGCGATTTCACGCTGCTTTTGCGGATCCATCGATGCGAAACCGCGGTTGCTGGTATCGCCGCTCTGGTTGTTGCCCTTGTTGCCGCCTTGGTTGTTGCCTTGGTTTGCCATGATTGCCTCCAATAGATGAGTTGTCGTACAGCTCATGAAAACTGCGTTAGGGGTTCTCATCGTAGTCCCGCAAAGACGGACGGGACACCAAGGTTTGGCCATGCACGCGTAGGACGATGCCCCATACCCGCGTCGGCGTCGTCCTTGCATTTGAAGGTAACAGAAAGTTCAGGAACCGCCGCCGCCCGTGTGCGATTGGGTCGGCAGCGGCGTGCCCGGCTTCCAGTTGCGCGACATCGCCTGGGCTTCGTCGATCTGTTCCTGGTTCATCTGCTTGACGAGCGAAGCACGCTGCTCGATGGCATTGCGGTGGCCGTTGGCGGCCGCCAGGTTGCACAGCATGTAGGCGAGGACGAGGTCCTGCGGCATGCCCGCCACGTGGTAGCGGTACATCAGGGCGAGCGCGTGCTGGGCGTCGGGATGGCCCTGCTCGGCGGCCTTGCGAAACCATTGCACGGCGAGTTTCTGGTCCTGGGGCACGGAATTACCCGTGTAGTACATGGCGCCGATCACGTATTGTGCATCGGCCTTGCCCTGCACGGCCGCCTTGTAGTGCCAGGCGAACGCCTGCTTGTAGTCGCGCGGCACGCCGCGGCCCATGTAGTACATCAGGCCCAGCAAATGCTCCGCGTCCGCGTTGCCGGCCCTGGCAAGCGGGGTGATTTCCTTCAGGGCCAGCGCGTAGTTGCGGGCATTGTAGGCATTGGCGCCCTCCGCGAGGCCCGCCATCGCACTACCGTGCAGGCCCAGCGCGAACAGGATCGCAAAGGTCAGTTTTCTCATTGTCTCGTTCGGATTTCGTGAGGCCTCGCCTCTTTGTTCTTTTGCTTCGAGATACGTCGTCTATTTCTACTTCCAGCTTACTTTCCCCAGCCCGTCGACCGCGACCTTGCGGTTCTGGGGCTTGCCGTACACCGTGACGGAACCCATGCCGGACAAATTCAGGTTCGCGTTCTGGCGCGCCGTCACGCGCGCGTTGCCGAGGCCGGACAGGTCGATGTCGACGGAGTCGGCATTACACTGCTGCGCGTCCAGGTTGCCCAGGCCGCCGAGGTCGGCCTTCAGCCATTTCGCGCGCCCCGCCAGCGAGATGTATCCCGCTCCCTGCAGGTTCAGTTCGACGCCCTCCCCGTTCAGGCCCTGCATCTGCATGCTGCCGATGCCGCCGAGGCTCGCCCGCACGAGGCGGTAGTTGCACGCGATCTTCATCGAGCCCGCGCCGTCCAGCGTCAGTTCCAGCTCGTCGCCGGAAAAGCCGGAGATCTCCGTCGTGCCCAGGCTTTCGGACGTCACCGCGCGCAGCGCCGGCAGGACGAGTTCCGCATGCAGCGAGCCGGTGCGCACGTGGCCGCGGATGTCCGTATCGATGTTCAGCGTGTCGCCGTTCTGCGACGTCATCGTGCGTTCCAGGTAGCGCGATTCTCCCCTGAGCGTCAGGGCCGGCGTGGCGCCCTGGCGGATCTTCAGGTCGACGGCGCCGTCGACCTTGACCCGCACGACGCGGGCATCGACGGGCCGCGTTTCGGTCGCGAGGTCGGGCGCGGCATGCGCGAGCCCAAGGACGAACAACTGCGCGACACACAGGGCGGCTCCGACGGGGGCGAGCGAGAACATCTTGTTCATCCGATTCTCCGAATTCCTGTTTTTGTTTTGTAAGGGTTGGTGTTTATGGAAAACAGGATAAACGGACTGCCCCGCCCGGCCCAGCGGATTGCGACGAACTGCAAAAATGACCGCCTGAACGACATGGGGATGCGCTGGCATGGATAGGCGAGCCGGTCATTATCGCGCGCCGGGCCGCCTTCAAATGTCACCGTTTGTCACCGATTGTCATCGATGTATGTATCAACATTTTCATGCCGGTCTTTCATCTGTTGCGTTAAGATAAATTCGATGCCCCTGACCCATAACTTCATAAAAAGGTGATCAATGCGCCTGCGCTACCTGCCCGCCCTGCTGGCCGGCGTGTCGCTGTCGCTGACCGCGGCTGCCGCGACCAGCGACCAGTGGACCCTGCCGGTCAACGTCAAGAAGCTCGACAACGGCCTGACGGTCGTCGTCTCCGAGGACCACAGCTCGCCGACCGTCGGCGTGTCCGTCGTGTACCACGTCGGCATGCGCCTGGAGCCGCGTAACCGCACCGGCTTCGCCCACCTGTTCGAGCACCTGATGTTCCAGGGCACGCCGAATGCGCCGAAGGGCGTGTTCGACCGCGCCATCACGGGCGGCGGCGGCAACAACAACGGCTCCACGCGTCCCGACTTCACGAACTACATCGAGACGGCGCCCGTGTCGTCGCTCGAGCCGATCCTGTGGCTCGAGGCGGACCGCATGAAGACGCTCGACTTCAACCCGGCCACCCTGAAGAACCAGCAGGACGTGGTCAAGGAAGAGATCCGCGTGAACGTCAAGAACAAGCCGTACGGCGGCTTCTTCTGGCTCGACATCAGCCAGCTCGCGTTCCAGAAATGGGAGAACAACCACGACGGCTACGGCAGCTTCGAAGACCTCGAAGGCGCGAGCCTGGACGACGTGCGCGCCTTCCACCGCGACTACTACGGCCCGAACAACGCCGTGCTGGCGATCGCCGGCGACGTCACGCCCGCGCAGGCCTTCGCGCTCGCGCAGAAGTACTTCGGCGGCATCGCGGCCCGCCCCGTGCCGAAAGGCTCCGACTTCACGGAGGGCCTGAACACACAGGAAAAACGCATCGAGCAGAGCGACGCGCTGGCGCAGGTGCCGGCCGTCGCCGTCGGCTGGAAAGTGCCGCCGCAGGGCAGCGCGGACCAGGCGCCGATGGCCGTGCTGTCCGAACTGCTGGCGGGCGGCGACGCGTCGCTGTTCTACCTGAATCTCGTCAAGGGCCGCGAGATCGCGCTGAACGTCCAGGGCGGCTTCGGCCTCACCGGTCCGTTCGAGTACGGCGGCCCCACCCTGTTCACCGTGTTCGGCCTGTACAAGCCGAACAGCAGCGCCGACGCGATGCTGGCCGCGATGGACGAGCAGATCGCGAAGGTCGTCAAGGACGGCGTCGACGCCGCCACCCTGAAGCGCGTGAAGACCCGCATGCTCGCGGACTGGAACAACGACCTGGAAAACATCCTGTCCCGCGCCGACACGCTCGCCAAGCTGCAGACGCTGTGGGGCGACGCCAACGTCGTCAACAAGGTGCCCGGCTGGATCGAGGGCGTGACGTCCGCCGACCTCCAGCGCGTGGCCGCCACGTACCTGACGAAGGCGAACCGCACCGTCATCGACCGCAAACCGGCAGTCAAGAAATGAGGAGCGCCCCGATGAAACAACTGATGCTGACGATGATCGTGGGTGCTTTGTTCGCCCACCCGGCCTTTGCCGCGGACGTGCCGAAGGAAACGATGCCGGCCGCCATGCCGGCCTATGCGAAAGACAAACCCCTGCCCGTCCCGCACATCGGCAAGAAGACCCTGTCGAACGGCCTGCAGGTGTGGATCGTGCCGCGCACCGGCATCCCGCGCGTGGACATGGTGCTGGCCGTGCGCGACGCCGGCTTCGCCGCCGACGATGCGAAACATCCGGGCTTCGCCGAACTGCTGGCCGGCCTGCTGAACGAAGGCACGGCCAAACGCGACTCGCGCGCGATCGCGGAAGCGGCGCAGGGCATGGGCGGTTCCGTGGCCGCCAGCCCCAGCGCGGACGGCATCTCGGTGCACGCCAGCGCGCTCGCGTCGCAGGCCGGCCCGATGATGCAGCTGCTGGCCGAAGTCGCGCGCACGCCGTCCTTCCCCGGGAACGAAGTGGCGCTGGCCAAGGCGAACGCGCTGCAAAGCCTGCGCGTGTCCGAGACGACGCCGCGCTTCCGCGCCGAACGCGCCATCAGCCGCGCGATCTACGGCGACCACCCGTACGGCCACATGACGCCGACGGCCGAAGCGATCGAATCGACCACGCAGAACCTGCTGCGCGCCGAGCACGCGAAACGCTTCCGCCCGGAGCGCGCGCTGCTCGTGATCACGGGCCGCATCAAGGAAGCGGACGCGCTGAAGCTCGCCCAGAAGGCGTTCGGCGACTGGAAAGGAAGCGGCCCGGCGACGGCCGAGGTGCCCAAGGCCCCGGCCACGGCGAAGCCCGTGCACCTGCTGCTGGAACGCGGCGGCAGCGTGCAGTCGACGATCCGCCTGGGCAGTCCCGGCATCGCCGCCACAAGCAGCGACCAGATCCCGCTGCGCCTGGCCAGCACGATCCTGGGCGGCGGCTTTTCGAGCCGCGTGAACATCAAGCTGCGCGAGGAAAAGGGTTATACCTACGGCGCCTCGGCCGGTGCGCGCCTGCTGCGCGAAGGCGGCGGCATCGTCGGCGGCGCGGACGTGCGCAACGAAGTCACGGGCGCCGCGCTGACCGAGTACTTCAACGAGTACAAGCGCATCGGCGCGGACCTCGTCCCGGCGGACGAGATGAAGATGCACAAGCGCTACGTGGCGGGCGGCTACCTGCTCAGCAACCAGATGCAGCGCGCCGTCGCGAACACGCTGGCCGCCAACTGGCTCGTGGGCCTGCCGGCCGAGTTCCTCGGCCAGTACGTCCCGCTGATCGAAAAGGTCACGCCGGAACAGGTGCGCGACGTGGCGAAGAAGTATTTCGCGCCGGAGAACCAGTCCATCGTCGTGGTGGGCGATTCGAAGGCCGTCGGCGAGCAGTTGAAGGCGTACGGGGACTTCACGGTCACCGACAAGTAACCGTTCCTGCGCACAAAGGCCTCCCGGGACAGGGAGGCCTTATTTTTTGGCCGACTGTTTCGAGCCGCCGCTCGACGACTGCTTCGTTTCGCCGTGCTCCGCGCGCTGCTTGTTCACGATGCGCGACGCGACCTCTTCCTCGCGGCCGGGATAGCGGTGTTCCTTCTTGAATTCCGTCTCGAGCTTCTTGTACTCGCGCTCGCGTTTCGGGCTGGCTCCCTTGGGCATGATGGCCTCCATCGGTGACAATGATGGCGCCAGATTAGGCCGATGGCGTGCGGATGTACGTGCGCTGGCGCACGTAGCATCAACCCTGCAGGGCCTTTTCCAGATCCTCCAGCTCCGCCGGCTTGACGAGGTGCGCATCGAACCCCGCCTCCTGCGCCTTGCGCCGGTCTTCCGGCGAACCGTAGCCGGTATGCGCGACAAGGCGGGTCGAGGCCAGCTGCGGATGCTGCTTGAGCATGCGCGCCAGCTCGTAGCCGTCCACGCCCGGCAGGCCGATGTCGAGCACGATCACGTCCGGACGCAGCTCCAGCGCCATCTGCACGAGGTTGCCCGCGTCCGCCGTCGTATGCGCCTCGTAGCCCATCTCGGCCAGCAGGAAGGCCATCATCTCCATCGCATCGACGTTGTCGTCGACGAGCAGGATCTTGCGGCCGCCCGACGCGGGCGCCGGCGCGCCGGACGGCGCCTGGGCCGCCTGTGCGCCCTGCTCCGCCGTGCGCAGCACCGGCAGCTCGACGGTGAACGTGGAGCCGAGGCCGATGCCCGGGCTCGTGGCGGACAGCCGGCCGCCGTGCATCTCGAGCAGGCGCGAGACGAGCGACAGGCCGATGCCGAGGCCTTCCGGCGCGCGATCCGGCGGCACCGCAGCCTGCGCGAACATGCCGAAGATGCGCGACAGGTTGTCCTCGGCGATGCCGATGCCGTTGTCCTGCACGGCGATCCGCACGACTGCGTCGGCGAGCGTCACCTCGACCTTGATCCGGCCGCCCTTGGGCGTGAACTTGGCCGCGTTGTGCAGCAGGTTGCCCATCGATTGCGCGAGGCGCACCGGGTCGCCCATCAGCCAGATCTCGCGGTCCGGCTGGACGACTTCCAGCTTGTGTTCGCGCGCCGCGATCAGCGGTCCGGCCGTCTCGACCGCCTGCGCGATCACGCCTTTCAGCTCGACCTCTTCCTGGCGCAGCACGATCTTGCCTTCGGAAATGCGCGCCACGTCGAGCAGGTCGTCGACGAGGTGGGCAAGGTGGTCGACCTGGCGCGTGATGACGTCGCGCGCGCGCGCCTGGTGCTCGTTGGCGCCGCTGCCGGAGGCGCCCAGCAGCGCCGCCGCATTGCGGATCGGCGACAACGGATTGCGCAGCTCGTGCGCGAGCGTCGCGAGGAATTCGTTCTTGTTGGCGTCCGCCGCGCGCAGCAGCGCTTCCATCTCCTTGCGGCGCGTGATGTCGCTCGTCACGCGCGCGACGCGATACACCTCGTCGCGCCGGTCGCGCACGGGAAACAGGCGGTCGCGCACCCAGCGCTGCGAGCCGTCCGGCATCACCACGCGGAATTCGGCTTCGTAGTGCGGCGCGGCCTGCAGCGCATCCCACAGCGACGCGACGTAGGCGCGGTCGTCCGGATGCACGGCCGTGAGCCAGCTGCCCGGCTCGCGCTCCAGCGTGTCGATGGGGCGGCCCCAGATCGTCGCGTAGGCGGGGCTCACGTATTCGAGCGCGCGCGCCGGCACCGAGAACATCCAGAACACGTCCTCGATGTTGTCCGTGAGCTGGCGGAAACGCTCCTCGCTGTCGCGCAGGGCGCTCTGGGTCTGGCGCATGCGCAGCAGCGCGTTGACGTTGGCGACCAGCTCGTCGGCCTCGATCGGCGCGGCGAGATAGTTGTCGGCGCCGCCCTCCAGGCCGCGGATCTTGTCGGCGCGGCCCGTCAGCGCGGCCGACGTCTGCAGCACGAGGACCATCGCGCTGTCCGGGTCGGCCTTGATGCGGCGGCACACCTCGATGCCGTTGATGTCCGGGAGCTTCACGTCGAGCAGCACGAGCGCGACGCCGCCGCGCTTGACGACGGCGATCGCATCGGTGCCGTTGCTCGCCTCGACGACGTCGAAGCCGGCGCTCTGCAGGATCCGCGTCTTGGCGTAGCGGGCGCCGTCGTTGTCGTCGACGTTGAGGATCAAAGTCGGGGTAGTCATGTTGCGTTCCTCAGGTTCCAGCGTTGCGCTGCACAGTTTGGGCCGGGAAGAGACGCGGCAGCACGAGGCTGAAGGTGGAGCCGACGCCGGGCTGGCTGACCACGTCCACGCGGCCGCCGAGTAGATCCGCGAGCTTGCGGCACAGGGGCAGGCCGAGACCCGTGCCCTTGCTGCGCCGCTGCAGCGGGTGTTCGATCTGGCTGAACTCTTCGAAGATCAACTGCAGGTTCTCCGGGCTGATGCCGATCCCGGTGTCGGCCACCGCGAACGTGATGGTGTCGGCCCCGGGGTCATGGAAGGCCGACACGCGCACCGCGCCCTGCTCGGTGAATTTCAGGGCGTTCGAGATGAAGTTGCGCAGCACCTGCGAAATCTTGCCCTCGTCCGAATCGAATGCCCCGGTATAGTCGCACGGTTCGAAGATCAGGTCGACCCGCGCCTCGTCGACGAGCGGACGGAGCATGCCCTTGAGCGCGCGGAACAGGTTGTCCACGACGACGGGCGCCACCACCACCTCGACACGGCCCGCCTCGATCTTGGCCAGGTCGAGCAGGTCGTTGACGAGTTCCGACAGGTCGGACGCGGCGGCCTCGATGAACCGCACCTGGCGCTCCTGCTCCGGCGTCAGGTCGCCGTCCATGCGGTCCAGCAGCAGCTTGGCCAGCGCGCGGATCGACGACAGCGGCGTGCGCAGCTCGTGGCTCGTGTTCGACAGGAAACGCGACTTCATCTCGTCGGCGCGGCGCAAACGCTCGGCCTTGTCCTCGATCTCCGCATACAGCGCGACGATGCCGCGGTTCGTGTCTTCCAGCTCGCGCGTCAGCGACAGCAGGTCTTCCTGGCGCTCGCGCAGCTCGGCCAGCGTGGTGACCAGTTCGCGGTTCTGCAGCTGCAGTTCGTTGTACGTGTTCGCGACGGGGCTGTCCTTGGCCAGCTGCGCCGCGATCTCCGCCAGGCGCGCATTGTCGACCCACAGCTGCGGCGGCAACGCCTTGCGCATCGTGATCACGCCCGCACCCTGGGCGTCCTGCGCGACGTCGCACTCGTCCATCAGGCGGTGCGCCGTGACGACGGCATCGTCCGGCAGCGCGCCCCGCGCGCCCTTGCCGCCGCTGATCGTCACCTCGAGCGACTGGCGCCGGCCCGTCTCGCGGATGAAGAACGCGGCACGGCCGCCGAAACCGGCCTGGCTGGCGCCGCGCGCCACTTCCGAGACGGCGGTGGCGACGCGCACCTGGTCCTGCTGCGAGAACCCGAGCAGGTGCGAGACCTGGCGCGCGCGCTGGCGCACGAGCACGACGTCCTGCTCGTCGTCGAGGCCCACGGCCAGGATGCGCTGGACGTTCATGACGTTCTCCGGCGCGCGACCAGCACCATCGCATCGTCGCGGCGGCGGATGAAGTCGCGCATCAGCACGGCCGCCACGAGCGCGGGCGCATGCACATGCAGGCCCGGATACGCGGCCAGGTCCCACTGGGTCTGGATGCCGTCCGAGGCCAGCACGCACAGCGCGCCGGGCGGGAACGGCGCGGTGAATTCCTGTACCTTGCGCATGTTGTGGCCGACGATGCCGTTGTGCGAGACGAGCGCGCGCCGCGCCGCGCCGTCATGGACGACGGCGGCCACGTTGCCGATGCCGGCAAAGCGTATGTCGTCGCCGCTGTAGTCGATCCTTGCCACGGACATCGCCGCGCCGCGCGTGATGCGCAGCAGTTCGTGCGCCGTGTGCAGCACCTCGGAAGGCTGGGCGGCCGGCCGTTTTTCCAGCGCCCGGATGGCGCCGGCGGCGGCCTTCGCCGCTTCGGGTCCGTGACCGAGTCCGTCCACGCCGACGAGGGTCGCGCCATCGAGGTCGCAGGTGACGCCCCAGCCGTCGCCGGACTCGTCCTCGCCCGCGAGGGGCGTGCACAGCGCGCCCACTTCGACGCCGCAGGGTTCCGGCGGCACGGCGCCCTGCCAGATGCGCATGAAGAACGCGCTGCCGCGGCCGTGCTGGGTCCACGCGTCGAATTCGTCGGCCTGGCGGCGCAGCGCACCGAGGCCCGTGCCCGCCGTGCCGGCCGTCGACACGCCGTCGCGCAGGGAGAATTCGAGGTCGGCGATGCCGGGCCCGTTGTCGACGGCGACGACGTCCACGCCCGGCATCGCGACACCGGACTGCGTGCGCATGATCGTGACGGTGCCTTCGCCCGCGTGCTTGAGGATGTTGGTGGCCGCTTCCGTGATGATGATCGCGACGCGGCCGGCCTTGACGTCGTCGAAGCCGAGCGCATCCGCCAGCTTCTGCCCGGCGCGGCGCGCGGCGGAGACGTCGCTGGCGTGGGTGATGGCGAAGTTGAGCTGCGGGGACAGCGAACTGATCAGCGTTTCCATTTGACGACCGACACCGCAGTGCCCTCTCCCGCGCGGGAATCGATGTCGAATTCGTCGACGAGGCGCTTCGAGCCGCCGAGGCCGAGCCCCAGGCCGCCGCCCGTCGTGTAGCCATCGCGCAGCGCCATCTCGAGGTCCGGGATGCCGGGACCGTTATCGATGAAGATCAGGCCGACGCCCTTGCGGAAGCCGTCCGTCAGCGCATCGAGGTAGACCATGCCGCCGCCGCCGTACTTGAGCGTGTTGCGCGCCAGTTCGCTGGCCGCCGTCACCAGCTTGGTCTGGTCGACGAGCGACAGCGCGATCGCGACGGCCCGCTCGCGCACGTGCTTGCGCAGCGCGACGACGTCCTCGTCCGACCGCAGCGGCAGCGCCGTGCGGTCAAGGCGGTCCTGGCGGTGCCGCTCGAGCAATGCGGACTCGAAGACCACCGCGTTGTTGAGAGCTGCGCTCATCAAAAGTTAGTCTTTCCCAACAGGGCCATGCCCTTCTCGACGTTGAGTGCCGTCTTCACGCCGTGCAGCGTGAGACCCAGCTCGACCAGCGTGATCGCGACGGCCGGCTGCATGCCGACCACCACGGTCTGCGCGTCGAGCACGCGCGCCATCGCGGCCGTGTTGCTGATCATGCGGCCGATGAACGAGTCCACCAGGTCGAGCGCGGAGATGTCGATCAGGACGCCCTTGGCGCGGTCGCGCACGATGCGTTCGGTGAGGTCGTCCTGCAGGGTCATCGCCAGGCGGTCGTGCATGTCGACCTGGATCGTCACCAGCAGCAGGTCGCCCATGCGAAGAATCGGAATGCGTTCCATGCGCGGTCCTTATGCGTGGGCGGTGCGCTTGATGACGGACGTGCCGGTGCGCTCGAGCGCGACGAGGAACGCGTCCGCCAGCGTGGCCTTGGTCACGACGTCTTCCAGGTTCACGCCCAGGTGCACGATGGTCTGCGCGATCTGCGGACGGATGCCGCTGATGATGCAGTCCGCACCCATCAGGCGCGCGGCCGCGATCGTTTTCATGAGGTGCTGCGCGACGAGCGTGTCGACGGTCGGCACGCCGGTGATGTCGATGATGGCGATCGCGGCGCCCGTGTCGACGATCTTCTGCAGGATGTTCTCCATGACGACCTGCGTGCGCGCCGAGTCCAGCGTGCCGATCAGCGGCAGCGCGAGGATGCCTTCCCACAGTTTTACCACGGGCGTCGACAATTCGAGCAATTCCTGCTGCTGGCGCACGATGATCTGGTCGCGCGCGCGCTGGAACACCTCGATGGTGTACAGGCCCATCTTGTCGAGCAGCGTGCCGATGGTCCACGAGGCCGACGCCAGCGCGGCCGGGTCGTTCGCGAAGCCCTCGTTCATGCGGGTAAACAGCGGCTGCTTCAGCGAGAACACGAAGGTCGCCGTTTCGCTCGGCGTCGAACCGTTTTTCGCCCGGGTCGACGAGATTTCGCTGAGGATGTCGCGCACCTCGTCCCACGAGCGGTGATCGATGTTCTGCAGCTCGCCGGCGCGCGTGGCCTGGGCGAATGCGGTCAGGAACTGCTGGCAGTGCCTGCGCAGCTGGTCTTTCGAGACGACGTTCGCACGCACCGTCAGCGCTTCCAGCTGCTCGATCCATTCCGCGCCGATGCCGGCCTCGTGATCCTGGATGAGCTGGCTGATGCGGTTCGCGTAGTCCTGGGTCGTCATCTGTGTTCCTTTTTTTGGAGTGGTTAGTCATGCCGTTCGGACCGGTTTCCGGTCTCGGCAATTCTGTCAAATGACCGACTATAACATGCCTTTCCTTAGTGACATGGCACGATTGGACGGGGTACGGCGGCGATCTTTCAAGAGGACAAAATGACGGTTTGCAATTATGATAGGCATCATTCACGTCGACCCCGCCATCCGGCACGCATCAAGCGGCGTGGCCCCTACCGAACAATCGGGCTCAGTTAAAGATGCGAATGAATATTGCATGTCTGATAACTAACACTGCCGTTCTGAAAGTCGTCCGCGCCGCATTCATGCAAACCGGTGCAGAATGCACGCACTTCACGTCCGAGGTCGTCCTGTTCCGCGCGTTGCTGCGGCAAAAATTCGACCTGATCCTCATCGACCTGGACCTCGAACCGACGCCGGACGACGCCATCGTGTCCTGGCTGAACTGCCGTTCCGGCAACGATACGCCGGTGCTCACCATGTCGCCCATGCGTGACGCCCACATGACGGCGCTGGTGCTCAATGCCGGCGCCGACGACCTGCTGGTGAGGCCGTTCGAGCCGGTCGAATTGCTGGCGCGCGCACATGCGCTGGTGCGCCGCAGTAATCCGCGCAGCGCCCGCCGCCGCATCGAACTGGCCGGTTTTTCACTCGACCGCGAAAGCAGCAAATTCGCCTACCTCGGCACGCCGATCATGTTGACGTCGCGCGAATTCGGCCTGGCGTGGATGTTGTTCTCTTCGCCCGGCGTGTATATCTCGCGCGAGACGATCGGCACGTCGATCTGGAGTTCCGACAGCGAGGTGGCCGGCCGCACGATCGAACAGCACGTGTACAAATTGCGCAAGAAGCTGCAGCTGGGCGCCGAACGCGGCGTCAGCATCCGCACCGCGTACGGCCAGGGGTATCGGCTGGAACTGTTGGGCCAGAAAGCTGCCGACGTGCCGGAATAGCCTGTCGGTATCCTTCGTTTCACGGCATTCCCTTTCGCGGGACGCGGCTGCAACGCATGCCTCGGTGACGCACACTCGAGGAATGAAACTGACCCGTCCCGGCCATGCCGGACCCGCCGGCGAACATTCGCCGCCGCCGCGTTCACGCAGCGCGTCGCCGCCGCCGGCCAAGCGGCAACGGCTGGTGCCGGGCGAGCTGCAGGCGCTCAGGCGCGCCGGCCCGTCCAGTCCAGGGACCAACCGCCCGCGCGCGCAACTGCCTCCCGCCGCTTTCAGCCCATCGCTCGACGCGCAGTTCGGCCTGGAGATCGAGATCCCGAGCGTCGACGTGTCGACGGACGCCGGCGCCGGCGTCCTGCGCCGCGGCGCCGTGCTGCTGGAGCGGCCCCATTGGAAACTGGAGTGCGATCTTGTCGGCGGCGGCAAACACGACCTGGAGTTCGTCACGGATCCGCTCGCGGGTGAAGACGAGGTGCGCGCGGCGATCAAGGAGATCACCACGGTGGCGGCGGCGATCCGCACGCGGGCGCTCGCCGGCGCCATGACCGTCCGGTTGCAGGACGTCGCGGCCGACGCGAAGATCGACGCCGTCCTGCGCTTGACCGATCCGCACCTGCCGGGGCGCCTGCAGTCCACGTATGGCGTCGGGCTGGATCATCTCGGGATGCTCATCGATGAATTGCTGCCGAAGAAACAGGCCGCGGAGATTCATGCGAAGACGGGAACGGTGGCCGACTTCTATGCGGCGCGCACCGGCGAGCCGCTGCCGCTCAAGGCGCGCGCGTTCATCCAGCTCATCAACATGTACCTCGCGCGCGCGCAAGCGACGCTCCCCGCGGACGGTACGGTCCATATTTTCTTTCGCGTGATGGCGCGCAGCGACTTCTGCGCCGCGTTCTCCAAACTGCTGGCGCCCGAGGATCGGGACGCCGTGCGCGCCCTTCTCGTGGCGCCCGAGGGCGTGCCGATGATGATGGAAGCGCTCGACATGCGCGATCCGGCGCAGCGGGTCTTCGCCAAGCCGTATTACCGGGCCGACCGGAACCCGGCTCACCGCCAGGCCGGTCCGACCATCAAGGATTGGCTGGCCTCCATCGTCGAGGGGCGGCGCGAGGGCCTCCTGCACAAGGACCTGCTGTCGCCGCCGCCCGGATATCCGCTGCACAGCGGGGACCTGTCCACCGACTACGGGATGGGCGCGATGGGCGTCGACGAGCGCAACGGCCTGATGCTGTTCGAGATCCGGGGCGCGCCGTATCGCCCCCAGCACGTCACGATGAACGGCCAGCTGGCGCGCGCCGCCGACAGCGAGCTCGCCCGCGCGGCCAGGCACAACCCCGCCTTGCAGACCGCGACGCGCGCGCCCGTCGCCAGTGCCAAGTACGACGCGCTGCGCGCGGCCGACGAAGCCTACGTCGGCCTGCGCAATGCGGCCGGCACGATGGCGGCACGGGCCGGGTCGGCGGATGAACAGGGCTGGAAGTTCATCGGGCGGCACTTCGCCTCGCAGGTGGCCCGGCTCGCCAGGGCGCGCACGGCAGTCGCCACGCGCACCCGGTCGTCGTGGGCGCCGGGCCTGTGCCAGGCGATGGACGACCTCCGGCAGGCGGCACACGCCGTCCTGCAAACGGGGAACGACGGCAGGCTGAACGACCTGGCCGCCAGCCTCGAACCGTTCCAGGCCGCGCTCGCACGCTACGAGGACATGCTCTGGCACGCCGGCGCGCGGCGCAAGTGAGTCCGGCCTAGCGGCCGCACCCTGCGCGTACGGCCGCCCGCACGCGCGACACGCGCGACCGCACCGTCCCCACCGGAATCCGCAATTCGCCGGCCGCCTCTTCGTAGGTCGAATCCCCGTCGAACACCGCTTCGAACGTGGTGCGGATCCTGGCGGGCAGCGCGGCGAGCATCCCCTCCACCATGGCGGCCGTCTGGCGCCACTCCAGCAGCAAGGCCGGATCCCCGTGGACGTCGGCCACCTGCTCCAGCGCCGCTTCGTCGAGCGCGTCGTGCGCCTGCGTGTACGTGCGGCGCGCGTGGTGCCGCGCCAGGTTCAGCGCGATGCCGAACAGCCAGGTCGACGGCTTCGAGTGCCCGGCAAAACGGTCCGCGCAGCGCAGCGCTTCGATGAACGTCTGCTGGACGACGTCTTCCGCGTCCTCGGCATTGCGCATGTAGCGCTGCACGAAGCGCAGCAGGTGGCGGTGATGCGTGCGGAACAGCTGGTCCAGGTCGAGGGCAGCGCCTTGCGTATCCATCGTCATGTTCGATCTCCAGTAACGTTGCGATGGATCAAAGATACCTGTCGATTTCGCGCAAAAAGCCGATCTGTGAGGATTGCTGAGACATTGAGAATTGTTGAGCTTTTGCCCTACCGGGCGACGATGCGCAGCACGCGGTTGCCTTCGTAGAAAATCGCTTTCATCGGCGTGTCGGCGGTCGCCATGCTGGCGGCGACCGTCTCCACCGCCGTGGTGAAATTGCCCTTGATCTCAGTACGCGCCGACACCGCATAATCGACCGGCAGTTCCCACACGAGCTGCCAGCCCGCCGCCTCGGCCCAGCGCGTCAACGCGCCCTTCAGCGTCGCGTCGGCCGGCGTGACCTCCCAGGCGGGCGCCTCGTCGCCGGCGCAGTCGTCGTCGTCCAACGAGGGCGCCCTGACCGGGATGGTGGAAAAGATGGGGCCGGCGGCCGGCGCGGGACCCGCGGCGCGGGCCCCGGTGGCGGCCAGGCACAGCACGGCGCCGAGTACGAACGCGAACAGCGTGCCGCGGGCGTGGGATGCGTGAATTACCGGATGCATGATGGTTCCCTTTCATGGTGACTGACTTCGATGAGTTGCACCACGCCGCATCCGGTTCGCCCGCGCGCCGGTTATTTCACGCTCTGCTCGTGCGCCCTGGCGTGCGCCCGCACCTCCGCCAGGCTTTCCTTGACGATCGCCGCCTGCAGGTCCGTCAGCGGGGTTCCGACCTGGCGCACGTCGACGAGGCGGTCGGCGGTCGGCTGCAAGGTCGCGGTGCGGGTGTCGGGGATCGGATCCTCGGTCATGCCCTTGGTTTCCCGGCGCTTGAAGACGAGCGGGCTCTTCCAGTTGAACTGGCTTTCCTTGTTGTTCATGTCCCCCGCCGCGACCAGGTACTTGACCGCCTGGTCGCGCTCCCCTTCGAACATGTCCGCATTCACTGCGCGCATCACGGCCGCCATCCCATGGTGTCCCGCCGCCTCGGCGTTGGCGATGGCCGCGTCGATGCCGCGGTGGGCCCACTGCTGCTTCGATTCCAGCTTCACCGAGAAGCGGTCGGTCTTGTTTTCCATGAGGGCCCGGACGAAGTTCATCAGCACTTCGCCGCACATCTTGCCGATTTCCTTGTCGACCATCTGCTTCCTGACCTGGTCGACCGTCGTGCCGGCGTACTTCTCCACCAGGGCCGCGTGCAGCTCCTCCTTGACCGACAGCTCGATGGCCAGGGCCGCCGCCTCGGCTTCCGGCAACGGTTCCTCCTGGATTTCGGCGTCCGGCGCGCTGCTCGCAAGGCGGCCCTGCAGCACCGCGATCTCGGCCTGCAACCGGGCGATGTCCTGCTGGCGTTCGGCCAGCTTCGCCGCCGCGGGCTCGGCCAGGCGGGCCATGAGCTGGTCGCGGAATCCCTTGTCGACGACTTCCTGGACGCGGTTGCTGACCGACGGCATCGCCTCGAGCAGCACGTCCATCGCCTTGTTCATGTCGCGGCTGTAATCGCCGTATTCCGACTTGTAGGCCTTCAGCTTGTCGGTACCTACCGGCTTCTTGTCCTTGTATTCGCGGCCGCCGACGTTCGCCGTGAGCGAGCCCGTCGCCCCCGCCTGCACGGGTACGCCGAGCAGCTTCTTGCCGTCGGTGACGCCGGTATTCTTCTTCGCCTCGGCGGTCGTATGGCGGGTGTTGATGCCGAAGAAGGCGTCCGTGACCAGGGTCTTCTTGACGGTGTCGTAGAACTCCGCCGCCTTTTGCTGGTTGATGGACGCCATCTTGTCTTCGTTCACCGTGAACTTCACGGTCATCCCCACACCCGTACGCACCGGATCGTTCTTGCCCTTGGGCGTGGCGCCGAACTTTTCCTTGTTGTACTTGAGCGCCACGCGGCCGGGGGTGAGCGCGGTCTCGTTGCTGACGGTCGAGTATTCGCGCACCTCGTCGTCGATCGTGAACGGGGAATCGAGCTTGTCGCACAAGGCTTCATAGGCCGACCCGTAGTGCGCGTATTCCGGCTTCTGCGGGTCGAAGTCGACGAGGATGTCGACGGCCTTCTTGAGCTGCGTGCGCGCTTCGTCGAGGTCCCGCAGGCCCTTGACCGGTTCGATCGAGAACTTCAGCACGACCGCGGGGTCGGTGCGCTGCTTCTCCTCCTTCTTCCAGTTCAAAGCCGGAAAGCGTACGTCGAGGCAGGTTTTCTTGAGCGCCTTTTCCGCGTGCGCGCTCAGGATCTCCGGCGCCATCGATGCGCCCAGGCCGGTATTGTTCGATCTTTCCGACATCTTGCCCAGGGTCAGTTGCACGCAATCGTTATTGGCCTGCACGTTGACAATCGTGCCTTTGCTCTTCGAACCCCCGATGGTCGCGCTCAGGGTGGCGAACGGGATCGGGAGGACGAGCGGAATGGCCAGCTTGAACTGCCGGGCGTTGATGGTATCGGTGCGGTCGCCCAGCGCCGTGCGGTCGATGGCGTCGTGCAGGAACGTGCGGATCTGCTCCGGTCCATGCAGCGGCTCCCCCTTGGCCAGTTGCACCAGGCGGTCCAGCGACGCGAGCCGCTGCATCGGTTCGCCCCGTTCCGCTTCGGGCAGGACGTCCTTCACCACGTCCCGCAGCAGGTCCAGCGCACCATGCCCCGCCTCCAGGTTGCGCAGCAGGGGCGCATCGGCACGGGCCACCGAGATATCCGCTCCGGCCGCTTCCAGGATGGCTTTCTTTTCCTTCGCCTTGAGGGGATTGGACCAGACGTCGCTGCCGGAATTGAACGTGCCCTCCTTCCCGGTCAGCTTGCGCCTGGCGGTGGTCAGGAGTTTCTCCGAGCCGCGGTGCTTGCCCATGTAGTCGCACAGCGCCACCAGCAACTTCGCATTGCCCTTCTGGGCCAGCGTCGCGTCGGGCCTGGCCAGCGTGGCGTGGGCGATCCCCTTGAAGTCGTGCAGCACCTGGCTGAACTGCGTCCTGGCTTCCTCGGCCACCGCGCCGCGCCCCTTGGCGTCGAAGTGCTGGTAGACCTGGTTGACCACGGTGCTCGGCAACGCCGTCGTCGTCTTGAAGGCTTCGAACGCCTGCACCACGTTCTTCAGGTTATCCTGGTGCCACACCGCGCTCTTGACCATGGCCCAGTCGCGCCGCTCGGGCGTGCCGACGGCCGGTTTCTCGCCGGTCGCCAGTTCGTGGCGCATGCTCGTCATCGCCGACAGCATGCGTGCCTTGTGCGCCCCGTCGCCGCCGGGTTGGGCCGACAGGCGCTGGTGCTCCTGCGTGCAGCGGAAGAACGTCTGCACGTCGCGCCAGTCGACCTTGGCGGCGCGGTGCTCCGGGTTGGCCGCCAGCAGCGAGTTGACGGCGTCGGGCAGCTGGTGCGCGCCCATCTCCCAGATCGCCACGAGATCCTGCTGCGCCTGCGTGGGCGGCGTGCCGGCGGTCCGGCTCGCGACGGTGGCGCCGATGATCTGGTGCACGCTGTCCTGGGCCAGCGACTTGTAGACGTCGATGCAGCGGTCCGGATCCCCGCCCGTCACTTTCTCCGCCATGTCGACGATGTGCATCAGCTGCGCCGGCGCCAGTTCCGCGTCCTTGTGCAGCGTGTCGCCCGCGGTCTTGCGCAGGTTTTCGGCGAGCGTGGAGAGCGCCTGGCGGGTTTCCGTGCGCTGCGCCGGACTCATCGTCGTCAGCGCGGGCAGGTGCGCGACCAGGTCGTCCATGCAGGCCTGCTGCATGGTCGCGACGCGCGCCTTCAGCGGGGTCACGGTGTCGCCGAGCAGCTTGTCGGCCACCGAGAATTTGTCGCCGAGGTCGCGCAGCCTGGCCGCTTCGCCCTGCCAGTGCTTCGCTTCCGACGGCAGCGGCGGCGTACCGGGGAGCTCGTAGGCACGCCCCGCCGTCAGGTCGCGCACGCGGCGGCCCACGAGCGCATCGCGTACCGCCGCGCGGTTCTCGCCCAGCTCGCCCGGCGCGGAGCGGCTCTCCAGCCTGGGCTCGGCGACCTCCATCGCCGCCACGCCCTCCAGGTACTTGGCGGGCAGCTCCAGCTGGCGGGCCAGCGCCGGCATCATCAACGCCATGCCCTTGGCGCGCCCCTGGTCGCTCACGTGGTCGTTGAGGGTACGGTAGCCGTGGAAAAACTTTTGCACGGACGCGCCGAGCAGGTCGAGGCGCGCGCTCTCGTAGGCCGTCTTCGTCGCCTCGGACGGCGCGTGCGCGAATGCCGCCAGCGCATGGTCGGCCGCCGCGCGCACGTCGTCGATGGAGTCGGCGGCGACATCGCGCTGCGCGACGGCGCGCTGGGCCAGCGGCGTTTTCGACTGCTGGCGCAGCTCGGCCACTCTCTCCTTGAGACTGGCGACGGTGGCGTGGATGGGCGAATCGGACGGGGCCGTATCGGCGATCTCGCTGGCCGTTTTCAGGCGCCCCTCGAGCGCGGCCAACCGTTCGGCGACGTGGTCCGTCTGCGCCACGACCTCACGCGCCCGGTCCGGCACGCGCGTCTGGTTGCGCTGCTCGGCGCGCGCCAGCATCGTGTCCAGGCTCTTCGAGCCGGACTTGCCGGTCTTGTCCGGCGGCAGGTCATACGTGCGCCAGTGCGAGCTGATCTTTTTCTTGTCGCCGTTGAACTTCCACGTATTCTCCTTGCCTTTCGTTCCGAAGACGTTCAGGCCGATGGTGCCGCCCAGCTTGCTGATCGTGATCTTGTTGCTCGGCTTGATCGTCTTTGCCGACGGCAAGCCGCCCGGCTGGGCGGCAAGGCTCGCCGTGGTTGGTGACTTAATCCTGGTCATCCTGGTCTCCTGGTGGGATGCGATCGGTTCTTACTGCCCGGCCGGCGGCGCCGGACGTTCGGCGCGCAGCACGCTCAGCTGGTGCGGATGCGAGACCTCCGATACTTGCTGGCCGGCTACCATGAAGTTCGGTCCAACCGCGCGCGACTGGCCGGTGATTTCCAGCGAATAGAAGAAGCGTTTGTCCCAGCTCTGGTCCGATTCGAGCATGGCGCTGATCTGCGCGTTGCGCGCGGCGATCTGCGCCGCCTGTTCCTGGCTCGGCTGCGCGTTCGGCGCCACGATCGCGTCGCGCAGTTCGCGCAGCACGTTGATCTGGCGCGCCGCATCCGGACGCAGCCACACCCGCTCGGCAAACAGCTGGTTGCCCGCCGTCGCGTCGTGCTCCACGCGGGCCAGGTAATTGTCGATCGGCTCGGCCGGATCGGACGCACCGGGAGGCTGGTTGGGATAGACCGCGTCCCAGCTGGCCCGGCGGCTGTCGACGTAGCGCTTCATCTCCTTCATGCTGGTAAAGGTCGTGTCGCGGTAGGTCAGGGCCGGATCGATGTGCCCGTCTTCCTCGGCGATGCGCCATACCGAGCCGATTTCCGACTGCAGGATGGTGGTGCCGAAGCCGATGATCGACGCGCTCGGCAGCACCACTGACTTGACGTGCCCGGTCTCCCCGGAAAAGTCGCCCTGCGGCGGGGCGGCGGCGACCAGGGTGGCCCCGACGCCGACCTGGCGCGAGCTCGAGCTGGCGGCATATTCGGCGCGCAACGGCCCCGGCGTCTCCTTTCTGCGCAGGCGCGTCAACCAGGTCTTGCTGGCGCTGACCTGGCCGTTCGGCCCCACCTTGTAGTCGTTGTGCTGGTAGCGCGCGCCCCCCGACGCGCCGATCGAACTCGATACCGAGGTGCCGCGCGACTCGAGCCAGTTGAGCGACACGTCGGGGTCCTTGTAGAAGGTATGCGACAGCGCGTCCCACATGGCGTTGACGTCGGTCGGCAAGCCGCCGCTCGGGCCGCTCGCGGTGGCGGCATCGACCACGGACAGCAGCTTGGCGCGCCACGGATCGGGATGGCCGGCCGGCGCCGGGCCGATCGGCTGGAAGCGGCAGCGCACCATCACCCCTTTCGGGCTGGACGTGTCGAGCATGAGCGGCAGCACCTGCGCCGTGCCGCTGGCGCCCAGGCGCTTGCCCAGCAGGTGCACGCCGGCGGTGGCGGAAGCGCCCAGGTGGCCGGAGAGCCGTCGGTCGCTGCCGATGAACAGCTGCCCGTGGTTGGCCGACGAGCCGCCGTTGATCATCGCCATGCGGCCCCGCATCAACTTGACGTCCGGACCGGCCAGCACGAAGGGGAGGAACGGGAGGTGCTTGATCCCGGGCAGGTTGAGCGCTTCCGTCACATTGAAGTTGACGCCGTACTGGCCGCCGTTGGACAAGCGCACGTCGTACGTCATGCGCGGCTCGGTGATCACGCGCCTGAAGTTCTGGAGCACGGTTTGCGGGGTGGAGGTGTCGAGCGGCACTTCGCCGTGGTGCTCCAGCGTGGCCAACTGGTCGGCACCGGCCCGCAGGGCGGCCGCTTCCGTGTCGTCCGGCTCGCACTGTCCGATCCACTGGCGCAGGGTGGCCACGTCGAGCTGCGCGCCGCCGCGCGGGCGCAGCACGGAACGGGTCCCCTTCAGCTCCCGGTAGGTGGGACTCAGTTTGACCTCGGCCACACTGACGCCGGCCAGCCCGGCGGCGCGCGCGGCGATGGCCTTGCGCATGGACGGCGTGACCGTGGTCTTGTCGCGCCAGCCCTTTTGCGCGGTACGCGTGTACCACTGCTCGAGCGTGGCGCCCTTGAGGGCATCGCTGATGCGTCCGGCGAGCGGGCCCGCGCCGCGGGCCTGCGCCCGTTCCACGAGCACGTCGCCCAGGTCCTGGATGACCCTGGTCTTGGCGAAGTCCTCGTCCGGCTGGCGCAGGCTGGCCCCGCCGGTGCCCATGGCGAGGGCCGACATGGGCGACTTGTTGAAGCCGAACGTGCGCCGCAGGGCCGCCAGCATGCCGGGGTTGCTGGCGCGCCCTGCATAGCGCGACAGCTTGAACATGCGCTGCTGGGCCCGCGCCAGCGGGGTGCCCGGGCCCTCCTCCTTGAAGCCGCACCGCCACGAGAAATAGGCGTTCTTGAGATGGCGTTCGGGTTCGGCTTCCGGGTTGGCCGCCAGCTGATGCGCGGCCAGGAAGGCTTTCGCCGCCAGGCTGGCGTTACCCTTCATCGGCGCCGGCGGCGCCTCCGAAGGCGTGCCGTGCGGCCGGTCGTGCGGCGCCAGCGCCGCCAGGGCGATCTCGCGGACTTCGGCCAGGCTGGCCGGACGCGGCGCGCCCTCGGGCAAGGCATCGATCAGCGCGTTGGCGGCCGTGAAGGCCAGGCGCTGGGCGTCGTTGCGCATGGCCGCGCCCAGCGCGGTGTCGTCGGGCCGCGGGCGGTCCTGCGCGCACAAGGTATTCAGCGTCGAATGGCCGAGCGCCGTGGCGGACAGCCGGCGCGCCAGCTCGAACGCGCCATGCTCGACGGCCAGCGGACCGGTGGCGGCCACCAGGCCGTCCAGCGCACCGCGCGCGGCGGCCGCGTCGTCGCCGAAGGCCTGGGACATGCGCCGCAGCACCAGTTCCTGGCGCCCGGCCGCCTCGGCCGCCACGTCGGCGCCGGCGCCTGCCGGCGCGGGCAGGTAGGCGCGCAGGTCGGCCGCGATCCGGGCCGGCAGGTCATGGCTGTCGCCCACGCCGGCGCGATTGAACAGGCGCGCCGCCACCGCCTCGGTGCCGCCCGGTTCGACGATGGGCGTGTCCGGCGCCACCCGCACCGTGCCCGTCTGGGCCGCGCCGCCGACGGTCCGGGCGACATTGCGCCCGTGCCGCAGGGCGGCGGCCTGGGTGGTGGCATTCGGGTTTGGCTTGTGCGCCTCGTCGGGCGCGAGGTTGAGCTTGGCGCGTGCGGTCATGGGGCGCGCCTTGGTGATACTGCCGAGCACGGAGCTCGACGTGGTCATCGGGCGCGGGGCCAGCGTGCGCTTGATGGCCGCGATCCAGCCGTCGTTCTGGCGGGTGCGCGAGGGCCGGGTCGGCTCCTGCCGCGCGGGCTGCGCCGGCGTTGCGTTCTGGTCGGCGATCTCATGGATGTCGGATGAGCTGGCGCCGGAAAGTCGGGTTGGGGATGGCATAGGCGTCTCTACGAAAATGGGTAGCGCGTGCCCAGGGCAGGCTTGCCGAGGTTGGCCAAGTATGGGCGGGCGCCACGCACCGGCTGCAGTCTCGCGGCGAACTGCCGTGTCTGCCAGCGAAGCGCCGCGCGCGCCCGGCCGGCGCTTCGCTGCGGGGGGCTCCGCTTCGCTGGCGGCGCCATGCGCGCGATAGCGCCTTATTAAGCTTTCCCGGCACCTCGCGGCTTGCCCCGGAGGCCCCATCACTTTCATTTAAGGAAACGATATGACACGCGTTAACCAGTCACCCTCGCATTCGGCCGTGCCGACGCCGGACTCGGCAGGACACCAGGCTTCCACCTCGCAAACGCCGCGCGCGTCGCGCAGCAAGGGCGGCTCGCCGCTCGCGTCGGCGGGCGGCCCGGGCACGTCGGCGCCGAAATCCTCCGCCGGCGGGGGCAACCGGATCAGGGTCGCGACGACCCGCATTTTCGACGACCTCAGCGCATCGGTGACGGTGGCCGACCTGCCGGAGCAGGCCAAGGGCGCGCACGCCGGCTCCCCGCGCAAGACCGGCGAACTGGTCGGCGCCGTGACCACCACGCTCGACAAGATGAAGCAGGGCGACGTGCAAACGCGCCTGCCCGCCGCGCTGGCCGGCAAGCTGACGACCGGCCACTGGATGTCGGATTCGCACTTCCACCCCACCAACTACACCCAGCAAGGCATGACGCCGCGCGAGATGCTCAAGATGATGGACCAGGTGGGTATCCATCGCTCGGTGATGTCGCCGATTCCGACCGACGTCATGCCGTGCGGCGACCACGGCGATCACAACCACATTCCGGCCGAGTCGTACTACGTGCCGGCGCAGTTTGCCAACATCAAGCCACATGAATTGACGGCCGAGGTCGAGCAGACCATCAAGGGCAGCGCCCACCTGATGCTGAACCAGCAGGTCGATGCGGACACCGCGCTGTTCATGAATATTTCCAAGCTGAGCCAGGCCGAGCGCGACCGCCTCGATCCGATGGTCACCGGCCTGCACCTGGGTTCGCCGCTGAGCCCCCAGGCGCTGCTGTTCAAGCTGGCCACGCACCCGGGCATGTTCACCGGCGTGGGCGAGGTAACGATTCACAAGGAACTGGTGCAGAGCCAGTACGAAGGCGCGCGCCAGGCCAACCTGACCGACAACGTGCAATCGTTCAAGAATCTGGTGGCCACGGCCGGCGTGGTCGGCATGCCGGTGGTGCTGCACTGCGACGTCGACTCGACCGCCAACCAGCGCGCCAACGGCCGTGGCCAGCCCGAGCACCTGGACAACCTGAAACAGCTGTTCGCCTCGCCCGAAACGCGCAACACGACCATCATCTGGGCGCACTGCGGCGGCGTCGGACGCTTCGTCCAGAAGCCGGTCGACCACGCCAACAACCTGCGGTCGATCCTGTCGAATCCGGAAATGAAGCACATCAACATCGACATTTCGTGGTCGCGCGTGGCGCGCCAGATCGTGCTCAAGACCGACGCCGACGGCAAGGAGGTGCCGGATCACGAATCGATCCAGGCCTGGGCGCAGCTGATCAACGATCATCCCGACCGCTTCCTGTTCGGCTCGGACGCGCTCAATCCGCAGGAAAAGGCCACCTGGGAAGAGACCGGTGTGCTCTACAAGCCCCTGCTGGACAAGTTGACGCCGGAAGCCCGAATCGCCGTCAAGACCGGCAACTACGAGCGCCTGCTGGTCGATGCGCGCCCGAAGGTGCGCGCGTTCGAGCAGCACGTGCTCACGCCGGAATTCGTCGAGCAGCGCCTGCGCGCGTCGGGCGACACCCGCGTGAATGCCGGGCCCCACATCGATCCGGAGGCCTTGCGCGCGGCGCGCGATGCGGCCTACGCCGGCGCGGGCGTGGACGTGCACGGCAAACGGGTCGCCCCCGAGCCGCGCCCGAAGGAGACGCCGGCCCAGGTCAGGGCGCATCTGGAAAAGATCAAGGCCCAGCAGGATGCCCGGGTCGCGGCGCTGACGGCCCCCGCCAAGAAGTCCGGCAGCCGCTTGAGCCGATTGTTCGGCGCCAAGTAAGAACCACGCCGACATGAGGATCAGCACGATGCAGTTTCCGGAAGCACTGAAGCCGGCCAGGCGTATCTGCCTGCTCGGCGACAACGCCCTCCTCGCCCGCGACACCGCGCTGCAGTTGCGCGCGGCCGGCTTCGACGTGGCGGTGGCGACGCAGATCGACCAGCTCGCCGCGCAGGAAGGCCTGTGCTGCATCGTCGTGGCCCCGGCCGGCAGCGGAAGCCGCCTCGGCGATCCGGCCTGCGCCGCGGCCATCCGCGCGCAGTGCGCGGCGCCGGTGCCGATCCTGTGGCTCGCTCCCCTGGACAAGTTCGAGACGCGCCTGGCGGCCGCCCGCGCGGGCGTGGATGGATTCCTGGCCAGGCCGCTCGAAATCGACGAACTCAAGGCGCGCATCGAGACGCTCGTCCAGCGCCAGGACCAGCCGCCCTGCCGGGTGCTGGTCGTGGCCGGCAACGCCGCCGGCCTCGACGGGATCGAAGAGGCGCTGGCGCGGGCCGGGATGGAAGCGCTGCGCCTGCACAAGCCGCTCGAGCTGTTCGCCACGCTCAGCCGGCACCATCCGGACGCCATCGTCATCGACGTCGACAGGCCCGGCTGCAACGGCGTCGACCTGGCCATGCTGATCAGGCAGGACCCGGCCTTCCTCGACCTGCCCGTGCTCGTGCTGTCGGACGACGGGGACCCCGCGGCGCGGCGGCGCGCCGTGGCGGCCGGCGTGGACGACTTCCTGGCACCGCCGGGCACGCGCGCGGACCTGGCGCTCGCGGTCATGATGCGCGTCGAGCGCTCGCGCGCGCTGCGCAGCCTGATCATGCGCGACGGCATGACCGGACTGTACAACCACGTCTCCATCAAGGAACAACTGCTGCGCGAAATGGCGCGCAGCAAGCGCGAAGGCAATCCCATGGCGCTCGCCATGGTCGACCTGGATTACTTCAAGAAGATCAACGACACCTACGGCCACCAGGTCGGCGACCACGTCATCCGCGCCATCGCCCACCTCCTGCAGCAACGCCTGCGCCACGGCGACCTGATCGGCCGTTACGGCGGCGAGGAATTCGCCGTGATCATGCCGGGCACGAGCGCGGCGGCGGCGGGTCGCGTGCTCGACGACATCCGCGCACTGTTCGCCACCGTGCGCCTCAAGGCGGACGACACGGTGTTCCACGCCACGTTTTCCGCCGGCGTGGCGGACCTGGACACCGCCGGCGGCGGCGCCGAGCCCGCCGACCTGTTCCGCCTGGCCGACGAAGCCTTGTACGAGGCCAAGCACGCGGGCCGTAACCGCGTCGCGCTGGCGCGCGCGGACGGCGCCGGCGACTAACGCTTGCTGCCCAGCATGTCGTGGAGCTCGGCGCGGTTGTAGGCCGCGCGCATGGCGTCGCGCGCCGCGACGACGTTCTGCGACACCAGCTGGACCAGCACGTCGTTCAGGCTGCGCGACATGGTGTCTTCCCTGCGCCGCAGGACGTCCTCGAGCTGGTGCACCCTGGCCGGGTCGGCGATGAAGCGCGCCAGCTGCTGGTTGTGATTGAAGAGGATTTCGTGGGCCAGCACCAGGGCGTCGCCCCGCTCGTGCGGCACCAGGCTCTGGAAGATCACGCCGACCAGCGACCGCGCCAGCGCGGCCGCGCGCTGGCCGCGCTGCTCGGCCGGGAAAAAGGCCAGCAGCCGGGAGAGCGCGCTGATCGCGCTGTTGGTATGCATCGTCGCCAGCACCAGGTGTCCCGATTCGCCCGCGTGCAGGACCGTTTCGGCGGTGTCGGCATCGCGGATCTCCCCGACCATGAGCACGTCCGGCTTCTGGCGCAACGCTTCGCGCAGGCCGGCGGAAAAGGTCGCCGTGTCGGTCGGCACTTCTTTTTGCGAGATGATCGACTGCTTGCGTTGCAGCCGGTACTCGATCGGTTCCTCGATGGTGACGATGTGGGCGCTGCGCGTGGCGTTGATATGGTCCAGCATCGAGGCCACCGTCGTCGACTTGCCCGAGCCGGTGGGACCGGTGACCATGATGAGGCCGCGGGTCGCCTCGACCAACACCCGTACGTGGGGCGGCAGTCCGGTCTGCGCCAGCGGGATCGGGCGCAACGGCAGGCGCCGGATCGACACCGTGACCCTGGCGCCGCCCGCGGAACGGTAGACGTTGCAGCGCAGCCGGTAGTCGGTCAGCGCGAACGGCTGGTCGATGGCGCGGTCGGCGATCTTGTCCTTCCAGTGTTCGTCGATCGCGCCGAGCACCGGCGCCATGTCCTCGAGCGTGACGGGTTCGGCGCCGGCCTGGCGCCAGCCGCGCGGCGTCTTGATCATCACCGGCATGTCCTGTTCCAGGTGAATATCCGAAAAGCTCTGGTCGGAATTCACCAGGGTCACCAATTCGTCCAGCAGGTCGCGGACAAGGCTGAATGTGTGGGGCATTGCTAACCGGCGAGGTACATGGGGCGGTACACGGCGGCGATGACCTCGGCCGGATGGCCATAGTGCCAGCGCAGTTCGGTGCCGGCCGCCACGTCTTCGGCGGCGAAGAACGCGCCGATCGAAAAGCGCCGGCCGCCTTCCGCGATGACGTGGAAGCGCACCACCTTCATGTTGTAGCCTGCCGTGGCCTGGGCCACCGGCAGGCCGCCGGCGTCGTAGTCGAGCCGGGTATTGGCCATCGCGAGGATGTTCTCGCCGTCGATGAACGCGACATTCTCGCCCGACACGGCGGACAGGATGAACGCGTCGTCGGCGCACGCGAAGTACATGGCCGGCGTCAGCAGCTGGCCGCCGTACACGCCGAGGCATTCGCCGTAGCGCAGGTTACGCGCGGCAAACACGCCGAGCTGCCCCTCCAGCACGCGCTCGCGCGGATCGGCGAGATCGGCGGCCGTGATGGTGCGGCAGACCAGCCGGTCGTGGTAGAGGGCGGCCAGCGCCGCCGCGCCCGCATCGGGATCGAGGAAGGGCAGCACCGCCTCGCGGCGCGGATCGTCGCACGCGCCGAACTTGTCCGGCCCGTCCGACACGGCGACGACGTGCAGGGGCCTGTGCGTCGCGTCGCGGAACGGGTAGCGCCCGTCGAGCAGCGGCGAATACGGCAGCCGCGAGATCGGACGGCGCTGCTTGAAGCGCTCGAACATGGCGGTCAGGTGGGCCAGGGCCAGGACCTCTGCCTGGGCGTCGCCGGCCAGCGTGTCGACGATGTGCGCCTTGAGGGCCGGCACGCGGTCGAATATCGCGTCGTGCGCCGCCGTGCCGGGCAGGCGTTCGGCCTGCGCCAGGCTGGTGTCGATGCTCTCAATGAGGGATTGCACGCGGGGGTCGGTCGATGCGGTCATGGGGTCTCTCGCTGTTTCGGGTGGGCCGAGCCGGGTCGGCAGTGGCGCAACGATAACCCCGCCGGCGGGCGGACGGCCGCGTCGATGCGAAGCGCGGCGCCGGGAATGCGAAACTTCGCTGGCGGCGCGGCGGGATCGCATCCCCACGGCGCCCGGCACGGGCGCCTGGCTATGCTGGACGTGCCGACCAACCACGCGAGGTCACCATGCCACAAACCCGCATCACAAATTATTTTCGACCGGTGAACGACCCGGGCCCGTCGTCCCCGGCACCGGCACCCGCGTCCGCCCGCGCGCCACGTCCCGCCCGCAACGGCCCCGTGGCGCCGGAACTGCAGGCGCGGGCGCCGCGTCCCTATGCGACGCAGGCGCTGAACCGCGACCACGCGCGCGTCGACCTGGGCACGAAATTCGCGGCGTTTTCGGAACGCATGCGGCGCGACCAGACGCCGCCCGCGCCGGCGGCCGCGCCTTCGACAGCCACGCCGCCGCAGCCGCGGTACGTCCTCAGTCACATGACGCAGCCCGCGCCGGCCCCGTCGGCCACGCCTGCACCGGCCACGCCGCAGCAGCCGCTGTTCGTCCTCAGTCACATGACGCAGCCCGCGCCGGCCCCGTCGGCCGCACCTGCACCGGCCACGCCGCAGCAGCCGCTGTTCGTCCTCAGTCAATTGACACAGCCCGCGCCGGCCCCGTCGGCCACGCCTGCACCGGCCACGCCGCAGCAGCCGCTGTTCGTCCTCAGTCACATGACGCAGCCCGCGCCGGCCCCGTCGGCCGCACCTGCACCGGCCACGCCGCAGCAGCCGCTGTTCGTCCTCAGTCAATTGACACAGCCCGCGCCGGCCCCGTCGGCCACGCCTGCACCGGCCACGCCGCAGCAGCCGCTGTTCGTCCTCAGTCATATGACCCCGCCGGCGCCGGCACCGTCGGCCGAACCTGCACCGGCCACGCCGCAGCAGCCGCTGTTCGTCCTCAGTCAAATGACGCAGCCCGCGCCGGCACCGTCGGCCGCACCTGCGCCGGCCACGCCGCCGGCGCCGCAGTTCGTCCTCAATCACACGTCGCAGGCGCATGGGCCCCAGCAGCCGCTCTACTACCTCAACCACAATCCACAGCCGGTCTACGATGACCCGTTCGGGCGCCACAACCGCCATCAGTACTTCGCCGGCCGGATGACCAACCTGCTGACCGGACTGTCCAACCGGCTCCTGCCGCGCAGGCGCCGCAACGGCGACGCCTGAGCCGGCGCTCAGGCCAGGGGCGTGCCGTCCGCGGCCACGCCCGCGCCGGCATAGGCCGCGTCGCGCACGGCGCGCAAGGCGTCGGGATCGAAGCGCCTGCCGTCGCTGCCGCGACCGGATTCCCAGGCGCGCAAGTCCTGCCCGACGAACGCCGGCGTGAGCACGTGCCGCGCGAACGCCTGCATGCGCGGGCGGGCATCCAGCACCAGGCGCTCGTAGTTGCCGGTCGTGATGGCGCGGCGCGCGGCGGGCGCCAGCCTGTCCAGCAAAGGCTGGTACAGCGCGTCGATCGTTTTCCACAGGGCCGCCCGTTCGCGCGCGTCGAGTGCCTCCGAGCCGAACAGGAAGCGGTCCGGATGGTCGTCGATGAGCCGCGCCCACGCCCGCACCGACGCATGGTCCGGCATCTCCCGGCCGTCCGCGCCGGTGCGCAGCATGATCTGGCGGGCGATGCGCGACCACGCCAGGTCGACGTGGACGTGCCGCAGCGACGGATCGGCCAGGACCGAACGCAGATAGGCGGCATGGTCGACGGGCTTCTCGACGAAGCGGCCCACGCCGCCGCAATGCGCCCACAGGATGGTCGTGGCCCGCGTGCCCGGCATCGCGAACAGCGTCTCGAGCGGGCCCGGGCCGGCGGCAGCGTCGACGTCGCAGCACAACACCACCGGCATGCACATCACGCCGGCGGTGGCGATCACGTCGCGCAGCGCCAGCGCCCTCCAGGCCGGCCCGTCGTCGCCGGTGCCGGCCGCCATGCGCGGGTGCGCGGCCAGCTTGAACAACCGCGCCTGCACGCTCGACGGCTCGCCGCGCAGCCGGTAGGTGAACAGCGGATCGGGCCGATCGTGGCCGGGGCGGCACAGCTGGGAAATGGTGACGAACAACGCGACGCCCGCATCAAGCTGCGCGTCCGGCACGTCGCCTCCCGGCACGTCGTCCGGCGCGGCGGGCCCGGTGAACAGGCGGGCCGACGCGACCCTGGCCCGGTTTCCGGCGCTGCCGGACGACTTGCCCGCGAGGACGTCGGGCGCACCCGGTGTCAGCAGCGCCGGGTTGGCCTTGCTGCGGGAAACGCCGGCCGGGCGGGAGGTCGCGGCGACGTCGGCCGCCGAGTCGAGTGCCGGCGGCGTGGGATACGCCGTGGCGCCGTGAATGCGTGTCATGCGGATTCCTTGAATGCGAACGGCCGCCATCTTAGGCATCCGCCGGCGCGCCCGCGCGGCAGCCAGCGAAGCGCGGCCCGTCCCGGCGAAGCGCCGGCCGGACTTCGGCGCCAACCGCACGTCTTCGCATCCTGCCCCGGCCGGGAACGGCGGCTCTCGTACGCTACGGTCCAGGAGGATCGCGTTCGCGATTCTGCGCGGCCAACACTTTCACTCTCCCGCAACCCAACGCGCGCCTGCGCATCGAGGAGCACAGCATGAGCAGCATATTTACAAAGATGAAACACGCGTTCCAACATCTCGGCCACGACATCGAGAAGGTCGCCAGTTCGGTCGCCCACGGCGTCGAACACCTCGCGAAGAAACTGGCGCACGACGTCCTGACCGTATTGAAGGATGCGCTCGACCTGACCGAAGCGCTCATGGAAGGCAACATGAAACTGGCGCTGCAGGACCTGGCCAAGCTCGGCTCGGACCTGGAGAAGACGGCGGCCGACGCGGCCACGGGCACCGCCGACATGGCCCTCAAGACGCTCGGCGACCTCCACCTCGGCAAGGGCTTCGACCACCTCGTCGCGGACGTCGAGAAAGGCCTGGACACCGTCAAGGATGCGATCAACAAGGGCACCGACGCGGGCCTGAAGGACCTGGTCAATTCGGCCGAGGGCATCGTCGAACACTCGCTCAACGCCGTCAAGGACCTGGCCCATGGCGACCTGAAGGGCATGATGGGCGAACTGGGCCACGTCGGCGAGGACGCGCTCAACCTGGCGGCCGACCTGACCCCGGAAGGCATGGGCGCCACGATCGCGGCCTCGGCCCTGTCGGCCCTGCACATCGGCAACGACCAGATCAATGGCGCGATTGCCGGGCTGATGCATGGCAGCGTCGGCAAGGTGGTCAAATCGGCGGTGGAAACCGGCGCGAACGCGGGCGCGACCGCGCTGTCGAACGGCACCGTCAGCGACGTCGTCTTCGGCGGTGCCGCGGTGCTGACGGCGGCGTCCCTCGTCCCTGGCGGACGCGGCAAGAAAGGCGGCCACACCTCCACGACCAGCCACGTGTCGGAGCCGTCGAAGCCCCCGAAGGGCGAGCACAAGACCGAGAAGACGGAGCAGAAAGACGACAAGAAAGCGGACAAGAAAAAGGACAAGAAAGACGAGAAGGACGGGAAGGACGACGACAAGGGCAGCGACAAGTCGCCCAAGATCTTCGTCCTGCCGACGAAGAACGATGCGTTCACGCGCAACGTCAAGCGGGTGTAGGAAGTATCGAAATGCCGTTCAGGCTCGGCTGAACGGCATTATTCGAAGGTTCCTTTGTCGACGACGCTACCGTCCCTCGGCGCGGGATGGGGATTCCAGGGTGTGGCGTGGGGGTGTCCGGCGGTCGGAAACCGGCCGTCGACGAAGGTCGCCACGGCCGTTCCTGGCTCGATCGTGCCGCCCCGTGCCAGAACATCGTGCACACGCTCGCCTGGTCGCCAGGTGCTCGTGTGGCCAACCTGCGGCACCATCACCTGCACCAGCCGAGCGCATTCGCCTGTGTCAACCTTCAGCTGGCCTGCAAGGGTGTAGAAGGCCCAGTAGCGAAATGGCATGATGCCTCCCGACTCAGCAGACTTTGTTCGCTGCGCAGTCCCAGCCGCCGGAGGTGTTGCCTTTCGCCACGTCCGAGATCATCACGTTCTCCAGCTCGATCTTGAAGTAGTTGATGGGCTTGCCGTCACCACCGGCCCGCATGAATTCGAACACCGCCTTGGGAATCGTTTTGCCGGCCGCGCAGGTCCGAAGCAGGACCGGCGTCGAGAGGTCGGCCAGCTTCCGGAAGGCGATGCTGCGCAGCTCGGCCCTGCCGCTGGTATGCCCGCCGGCGGTCGACACGGCCGCAGCTCTGGGCTGATGCACACCCCGCAGTACATGCTCCACCTCGATCCAGTCCTTGTGCTTGTCGTCGGTCGATTTGAGGCCGCTACAGATTGGGAGGCCGCAATGCATCGCCATGCCAGAGCCGGTGTCAAAACGGGCACTCACCCACAACTAGAGAGCGGCGGCAATTATTGCAATGGCCCTGCCGGCAAAACCGTGTACGGTCAAAATCGAACAGCAGGCAGCGCAAACAAAATAAAAATGCCGTCCAGTCTTGACTGAACGGCGTTACGCCCGAAGGCGCGGTTTGTGTTGGTCGGCCGCGTGCGCGGCGTATCAGGGCGCAGCCACGGGCACGGCTGCGCGCTTCATGCGGCAAGCCAGACGCGGCTTGGGAGCAGGCTGCGGCGCGGCAGCGGCCTGGCGCGCGCTTTCCGTCGCGCCAACCCCGCCGATGGCCGGCGACAGCACCCGCGGCGTCAGCAGGAACATGCGTTGATAGTGCTGCCCTTCGTGCTTGCGATAGCGGAACAGGTCCCCGATCACGGGCAGCTTCGAGAGGCCCGGCACCGCCGTTTCGGTGTTGTCGTCCTGCGTGACGGAATAGCCCGCGATCAGCAGGCTCTCGCCTTCGTTGATCAGGGCCTGCGTGTCGATGGTGCTGTTGCTCACCACCGGCAACTGCCCCACCTGCTGGGTGGTCAGTTTGCCGTCCTCGATGTGCACGTCCATGCGGATCTGCTGCGCCCCGCC
>CBIHQW010000030.1:0-57180 GCA_966212285.1 Massilia kyonggiensis | reverse complement strand
CTCTCGACCTCAACCTTGGCAAGGTTGCGCTCTACCAACTGAGCTACTCCCGCGTCGCTGGAACTTGCGATTATCTCAGATTTTTGACTGCTTTCCAAGACAACCTTTTTATTACTTCGACGGGCAAACTCTGGAGCGGGAGAAGAGTCTCGAACTCTCGACCTCAACCTTGGCAAGGTTGCGCTCTACCAACTGAGCTACTCCCGCTTCGTTTCGTTTGCTGCGTTGTCGTTGCAACAGGCAGGCATTATAGAGATGCTGAGCTATGTGTCAAGGATGACCCAGCAGAAACTTATACCGTGCCCGATTTTTCCTTGATCAGCGGCCAGGCGCGGCGCAGGTAGTAGAACATCGACCAGACCGTCAGCACGCCCGCGATCCACAGCAGGATCTCGCCGCACTTGTGGATGTCGAGCACGCCGTCGAACATGGGGTCGTGGAACAGCAGCATCGGGATGGCGACCATCTGCGCGGCCGTCTTGATCTTGCCGAGCGAGCTCACCGCGACGGACTTGCGCGCGCCGATCTCGGCCATCCACTCGCGCAGCGCGGAAATCGTGATCTCGCGGCCGATGATGATGAAGGCGATGACGGCGTTCACGCGGTCCAGTTGCACGAGCACGAGCAGAGCGCCCGCCACCATCAGCTTGTCCGCGACGGGGTCGAGGAAGGCGCCGAACGCCGACGTCTGGTTCCAGCGCCGGGCGAGGTAGCCGTCGAACCAGTCCGTGATCGCGGCAACGATGAACACGAGCGTGGACGCGAGGTTGCGGTCGGCCACGGGCAGCCAGTGTTCGGGGAGGTAGTAGACGCCAACGACCAGCGGGATGAGGGCGACGCGTAGCCAGGTCAGGAGAATCGGAATATTGAAAGGCATGGGGTGAGGCTGATCGTGCTCTGCTTGTTGAGTTGCGTGCGCGCTAGTCTACATGGCTCTTGCCGTTTAAACCAGTTGAGCCACCGTGACGCGCGCCACCCGCTCAGTGCAGCTGCCGATAAATCTCTTCCGCCAGCGTACTCGAGATGCCCTCCACCGACATCAGGTCCTCCACGCTCGCATCGATCACGCCCTTCAGCCCGCCAAAGCGCGCCAGCAGCTTCTGGCGGCGTTTGGCGCCGATGCCCTCGATCTCTTCCAGGCGCGACGCCTGGCGCGTCTTGGCGCGCTTGGCGCGCATGCCCGTGATGGCGAAGCGGTGCGCCTCGTCGCGGATCATCGCCACGAGCATCAGCGCGGCCGATTCCTTGCCCAGTTCCTGCGGCGGGCGGCCGTCCGCGAAGATCAGCGTCTCGAGGCCGACCCTGCGGCCCTCCCCTTTCGCCACGCCGACGATGTTGCCGATGTCGAGCCCCAGCTCGGTGAAGACCTGGCGTGCCATCTCGACCTGGCCCTTGCCGCCGTCGATCAGCGCGATGTCCGGCATCACGCCCTCGCCATTCGCCACCTTTTCGTAGCGCCGCGTCAGCACCTGGCGCATCGCCGCGTAGTCGTCGCCCGGCGTGATGCCGGTGATGTTGTAGCGACGGTATTCGCCGTTCTGCATCTGGTGGTGGTGGAACACGACGCACGACGCCTGCGTCGCCTCGCCTGCCGTGTGGCTGATGTCGAAGCATTCGACGCGCAGCGTTTCGAGGTCCTCGTTATCGATGCCCAGCACCTCCGCCAGCGCGCGCGTACGCGACTGCTGCGAGCCCTGCTCCGACAGCAACCGGGCCAGCGAGATCTCCGCCCCCTTCTGCGCCAGTTCCAGCCATTGGCGGCGCTGGCCCTGCGGCTGGAACACGAGGTTGATGCGGTGGCCGCACTGCTCCTGCAGCGCCATCATCAGCTCGGGCTGGTCGAACTCGATGTTCAGGATGATAATGCCCGGTACGAACTTGTCGCCGTAGTGCTGCGCCATGAACGCCGCAAGCACCTCGACTTCGATCGGGCATTCATCCATCGCCTCGCCTACCTGCGTGGGGAAGTACGCGCGGTCGCCCAGGTGGCGGCCGCCGCGCACCATCGCGAGGTTGACGCACGCGCGTCCGCCCTGCACGACGACGGCGATGATGTCGACGTCGGCGTCGCCCGTCGTCTCCATGCTCTGCTGGTGCAGCACGCGCGACAGCGCCTGGATCTGGTTGCGCACGCTCGCCGCCTGCTCGAATTTCAGGTCCTCGGCATACGCGAGCATCTTCTTCTCGAGTTCTTCCAGCACCTCCGTCTGGCGGCCGCGGAGGAATTTCGCCGCATTGTCGACGTCGCGCTTGTAGTCTTCCGGTGCGATCAGGTCCACGCACGGCCCGCTGCAGCGGCCGATCTGGTGCAGCAGGCAGGGCCGCGTGCGGTTGGCGAAGACGCTGTCCTCGCACGTGCGCAGCATGAACACCTTCTGCAGCAGCTGCATGGATTCCTTCACGGCCCACGCGCTCGGGAACGGCCCGAAGTACTGGTTCTTTTTATCCAATGCGCCGCGATAGTAGGCCATGCGCGGATAGTCGCCCGCCGTCAGTTTTAAATACGGGTACGACTTGTCGTCGCGGAACAGGATGTTGTAGCGCGGCTTGAGCGTCTTGATCAGGTTGTTTTCAAGGATCAGCGCCTCGGCCTCGCTGTGCGTCACCGTCGTTTCCAGGCGCGCGATCTGCGACACCATCATCGCGATGCGGGGGCTCGACAGCGTCTTCTGGAAATAGCTGGACACGCGCTTCTTGAGGTTGCGCGCCTTGCCGACGTACAGGACCCTGTCTTCCGCGTCGAAATAGCGATACACGCCCGGCAGGTCGGGCAGCTTGGCCACCGTCGCCAGGACTTGTTCGCGCGCCTCCTCGGTGGGGCGCACGGGGGATTCCGCATCCTTCGTCATCGTCGCGATCAATTCCTCTTTCATGGCTTGCCACGCATCCGGACGGGCGCGCGGTGCTCTCACCGGGGACGGCTGCGTCTTGCGCCGCCTGGGTACTACGACTTCGTCTGTCACTTCCGCTACACCTGCAGGCAGCGGACATCAACAACTACGGAGCCTGGGTGACGATGACGAACGCGACCCCGTAATCGGCTTCGTCGCTGATCGTCACCTGGGCCGTGAGCCGGTGCGTCCGCATGAATTCATCGAGCGCCCCGCTGCATACGATGATCGGCTTGCCGCTCGGGGCGTTGAGCATCTGGGCCGAGCGCCAGGTCATGGGCATGCGTAGCCCCAAGCCGATCGCTTTCGAGAACGCCTCCTTGGCCGAGAACCGCGTGGCCAGGAAGCGCAGCCCCCGCACCTCGTTCTTGGCGCGGCGGGCGTGGTATTTGACGAGTTCCTCGGGGCCGAGGATCTTTTCGGCGAAGCGCGGGCCGCTGCGCTTGAGGGCAGCCTCGACGCGCGAGATCTGGACGATGTCCGTGCCGATCCCGTAGATCATTACTGCCCCTTCGAGGCGTAAGACACGCCCAGGCGCGCGGCGACCATGATCGCCTTCATCTCGCGCACGGCGTTTTCGAAACCCGCGAACAGCGCGTGCGCGACGATCGCGTGGCCGATGTTCAGTTCGTGGATCTCGGGGATCGCCGCGATCGGCTGCACGTTCGTGTAATGCAGGCCGTGGCCCGCGTTCACGCGCAGGCCGTGCTTCACGCCGGCGCGCACGCCCACCTTGACGCGCTCCAGTTCGCGTGCGTGCTCCTCGGGGCTTGAAGCTTCGGCATAGCGCCCCGTGTGCAGTTCGATGACGGGCGCGCCGACAGCGGCCGCGGCCGCGATCTGCTGCTCGTCCGCGTCGATGAACAGCGACACGCGGATGCCCTCGCCTTTCAGCTGCCGGATCGCGGCCTCGACTTCCTTCTGGTAGCGGACGACGTCCAGGCCGCCCTCGGTCGTCACCTCTTCGCGGCGCTCCGGCACGAGGCACACGTCCTGCGGCTTCACCTTGCACGCGAAGTCGATCATCTCCTGCGTGACGGCCGCCTCGAGGTTCATGCGCGTGGCCAGCTGCGGGCGGATGGCCAGCACGTCGGCGTCCTTGATGTGGCGGCGGTCTTCGCGCAGGTGCAGCGTGATCACGTCGGCGCCCGCCTGCTCGGCCAGCAGCGCGGCGCGCAGCGGCTCGGGATAGACGGTGCCGCGCGCGTTGCGGACGGTGGCGATGTGGTCGATGTTCACGCCCAGGTCGATCACCTGGCCGGCGGGTTGCAGGAAGCTCATGGTCGTAGTCTTTGTTCTTAAAGCTGCATCAGGTCGATCAAAATCTGGCGCGTGTTCAGCGGCGCGCCTCCCAGGTGATAAGCCAGCAGGAAGCGCATCAACTGCTTGCTCTGCGCCTTCGTCTGCGGGTCTGCGTAATCTTCGCGTTCCATGTCGACGAGCGTCTTGCCGGACACCACCGGCCACGACTCGACGGCCTCCGCCGTGCGCGCACCGCGTTCCGGGTCGACGACGTACAGGCCGTCCGGTTCGACCGGCGCGCGCGTCGTCGTGCAGCGCGTGAGGTCGGCGGCGACCCCGGTTTCCTTAAGTAAGGCCCGTTCGAATTTTCGCAAGGCGATCGGCGCCGGTTCGCCGTGTGCCAGTTCGTTCAAGGTCGCGACGTAGTGGTTGAACAGCGCGGGGTGCGCATCGTCGCGCGCCAGCAGTTTCACGAGCAATTCATTGAGATAGAAGCCGCATAGCAGCGCGGTCTTCTCGATCGGCAGCATCCCGCCGACCCATTCGGCGTCGATCAAGGTGCGCAGTTCGGACTTGCCCGAGAAGGACACGGACAGCGGCTGGAACGTCTGCAGCACGCCGCGCAGCTTCGAATGCGGCCGTTTCGCGCCCTTCGCGACGACGCCGATGCGGCCGTGGTCGCGCGTAAACAGGTCGACGATGAGGCTCGTTTCCTTGTACGGATAGCTGTGCAGCACAAAGCCTGGCTGGCCGACCACGCGGCCTTCGCGCACAGGCGTGCGCCGCTTGCTCACCGTCGCCGGTGCGTGCGCGTCCTGGTCGTTATCGATGAGTTCGTCGTCGCGGCTCGGCATGCGTACGCTCCCGCCCCGGCTTGTTACTCGTAACCGTAAGCGCGCAGGCCCGCTTCGTTGTCGGCCCAGCCGGATTTCACCTTGACCCAGATTTCCAGGTACACCGGGCCGCCGAACAATTTCTCCATGTCGAGGCGGGATTGCGTGGAAATCTCTTTCAGGCGCGCGCCCTTGTTCCCGATGATCATGGACTTGTGCGTGTCGCGCTCGACGAGGATGGCGGCGAAGATGCGGCGCAAATTGCCTTCCTGCTGGAATTGCTCGATGAGGACGGTGCTCGTGTAGGGCAGCTCGTCGCCCAGCAGGCGGAACACTTTTTCGCGCACGATCTCGGCCGCGAGGAATTTCTCGCTGCGGTCGGTGATGTCGTCCGGGCCGAAGATCGGCGGGTTTTCCGGCAGGTGCCGCTTGATCTCGCCTTCCAGCGCATCGACCTGGAAGCGGTGCTTCGCCGACACGGGCACGACGGCCGTGAAATCGCGCAGGCCCGCGACCTTGGCCGCGAACGGCATCAGCTCGGCCTTGTCCTTCATGCGGTCGGACTTGTTGATGACGAGGATGACGGGCACGTTCTTCGGCAGCAGGTCCGCTACCAACTGGTCGGCCGGGCCGAACGTGCCGGCCTCGACGAGGAACAGGATCACGTCGGACGCCGTCAGCGTGTTCGACACGGTCTTGTTCAGCGTCTTGTTCAGCGCGTTCGCATGGCGGGTCTGGAAGCCGGGCGTGTCGACGTAGATGAATTGCGCGTCGTCGCGGGTCTGGATGCCCGTGATGCGGTGGCGCGTCGTCTGCGCCTTGCGCGACGTGATCGACACCTTGGCACCGATCAGCACGTTCATCAACGTCGACTTGCCCACGTTCGGACGGCCGACGATGGCGATGTAGCCGCAGCGGAAGCCTTCCGGTGCGGTGTCGTTGGTCTCGGTAGTGGTCTCGATGTTCATGCTGGGGTGTTTCCTGACTTGTGATGCTGTTGTTGTTTCTGCTGCGACTGCGGCTCTTCCGCCTGCACCGACAGCTCGCTCTGGTCGGTGGCGATGCCGGCCAGCTTCAGCTGGGCCGACCGGGGCCGCGACTTGCGCGCCGCGGACGGGCTCTTCTGCAGCAACTGCTCGGCCGTTTCCAGCGCGAGCCGCGCCGCGGCCTGTTCGCCGGCACGGCGGCTGCCGCCGCGGCCAAAGACCTGGATGCCCAGCTTGGGCACGAGGCACTCGATCTCGAATTCCTGGCTGTGCGCGGCGCCATGCGTGGCGACGACGTTGTACGTGGGCAGCGAGATCTTTTTACTCTGCAAGAACTCCTGCAACAGGGTCTTGGCATCCTTGCCGAGCGTGCGCGGATCGACGGAATCGAGCAGCGGAATATAAAACGCGCGGATCGCGTCGCGCGCCGCGTCGAAGCCGCTGTCGAGGAAAATCGCGCCCAGCAGGGCTTCCAGGGTATCGGCCAGGATCGACGGCCGGCGGAACCCGCCGGATTTCAGTTCGCCCTCGCCGAGGCGCAGGAATTGCGACAATTCCAGCTTCTGGGCGATCTCGAACAGCGATTGCTGCTTGACGAGGTTGGCGCGCAGACGGGAGAGGTCGCCTTCGGCCAGGTTATTGAATCGTTCGTAGAGGATGGAGGCGACGACGCAGTTCAGGATCGAGTCGCCGAGGAATTCCAGGCGCTCGTTATGCAGACTGCTGTGGCTACGGTGGGTCAGCGCCTGTTGCAGCAGGCCGGGGTCCCGGAACGTATAGCCTAGGCGAGTTTGCAATAACTGAAGATTCATTGTCGTACCATTCTAATGGGCCGGCGCCGCGCGCCGATCCCATCGCGCGCCCTCCCGGCGTATTACTTGTCGGCCTTGTCGGCCTTGGCGGCATTGGCGCCGCTGGGGTCGGTGGTACCGTCAAAATTGAAAGTCAGGCTGATGCTGCCCGTCAGCGGAACCTTCTTCTCATAGGCAAAGCTGATCTCCGTGCTGCCGCCGTCGCGCGTGATCACGAGGTCGCGGCCGGAGATCGACGACACATCGTTGACGCCGGCGTTCCGGTCGAACGCCTGCTGGATCTCGCGCACGCTGCCGCTGCCGGCATCCGCCTTGGCCTTGACGATCGCATTCTTGACGGCCCGGTATTCGAGGAACGCCGGCGTCACCTTGATGGCCACCAGCGCGAGCGCGCCCAGCACGACCAGCACGACGATCAGGCCCGACAGCGAGACACCGCTCTCCGCGCCGATCCGATACCGCTTGCCACCTTTCATCTCACCCTCCGCGTCGTCGGCTTAGTGGATACCGCCGATGCGCTTCAGGTTGCTGAAGTTCATCCAAACAAACACAGCCTTGCCGACGATGTTCTTGTCCGGCACGAAGCCCCAGTAGCGGCTGTCTGCGCTGTTGTCGCGGTTATCGCCCATCATGAAATAATTGCCCTCCGGTACGATACAGGTAAATTCATCGTAGGAATAGGTGCAATTTTCGTGATGGGGAAACTCCTCCACGGCGCTCTGGTTGTAAGTACGGGCACCGTCCATGTTCAGGATGCGGTGCGGTGCGTTCGCCAGCTTTTCCAGGAATTGCTTGTGATAAACCGGGCGCTCGTCGTCCAGGTAATCGTCCATCGGCACGTACTCGACCGGCTGGCCGTTGACGGTCAGGCGCTTGTTCGCGTAAGTGATTTTATCACCCGGTACGCCGATCACGCGCTTGATGTAGTCCTGGCTCGGATCCTTGGGGTATTTGAACACCATGACGTCGCCCCGCTGCGGATTCCCGACTTCGACGATCTTCTTGTTGATCACCGGGAGGCGGATGCCGTAATCGAACTTGTTCACGAGGATCAGGTCGCCCACGAGCAGGGTCGGCACCATCGACGACGACGGGATCTTGAACGGCTCGAACAGGAAGGAACGCAGCACGAACACGAGCGCGATCACGGGGAAGAAGCTGCCGGAATACTCGACCCACGTCGGCTGGCGCAGGATCGATGCCTCCAGCACGGCGCGGTTGCCGTTGTCGACCTTGATGCCGTCGGCCGTCAGCTTGGCGTGGCGCGCGTCGTACTCGGCCAGCGCCGCGTCCGCCTTCGCACGGCGCTGCTTCGCGAGGACGAACACGTCCAGGCACCAGATGACGCCCGTGATCACCATGGCCACGAATAAAATCAGGGCAAAGTTCCCGAGGATCGGTTGCAGATTCATGTCTTATTTTTCTTCCACTTGGAGGATGGCAAGGAAGGCTTCCTGCGGGATCTCCACCGAGCCCACCTGCTTCATGCGTTTCTTGCCGGCCTTTTGTTTCTCAAGCAGCTTCTTCTTGCGGCTGACGTCGCCGCCATAGCATTTCGCCAGCACGTTCTTGCGTAGCGCCTTGACGTTCTCGCGCGAGATGATCGTCGCGCCGATCGCGGCCTGGATCGCCACGTCGAACATCTGGCGCGGAATCAGTTCGCGCATCTTCGCGGCGACCTGGCGGCCGCGGTAGGCGGCATTCGCGCGGTGCACGATGATGGCGAGCGCGTCGACCTTGTCGCCATTGATCAGCATGTCGACCTTCACGACGTCCGACGAGCGGTATTCCTTGAACTCGTAGTCCATCGACGCATAGCCGCGCGACGTGGATTTCAGGCGGTCGAAGAAGTCCAGCACGATCTCGGCCATCGGGATCTCGTACACGAGTTTCACCTGGCGGCCGTGGTAGCTCATGTCCATCTGCACGCCGCGCTTGCCGGTGCACAGCGTGATGACGGCGCCGACATATTCCTGCGGCATGTACAGGTTCACGGTGACGATCGGCTCGCGCACTTCGTCGATCTTCGACACTTCCGGCATCTTGGACGGGTTGTCGACCTTGATCATCGAGCCGTCGCGCATCACGACTTCGTACACGACGGTCGGGGCCGTCGTGATCAGGTCCTGGTCGAATTCGCGCTCCAGGCGTTCCTGGATGACGTCCATGTGCAGCAGGCCCAGGAAGCCGCAGCGGAAGCCGAAGCCCAGCGCCTGCGACACTTCCGGCTCGTACTGCAGCGCGGCGTCGTTCAGCTTCAGCTTTTCCAGCGAGTCGCGCAGCGCGTCGTACTGGTTCGCCTCCACCGGGAACAGGCCGGCGAACACCTGCGGCTGCACTTCCTTGAAGCCGGGCAGCGGCGCCAAGGCCGGACGCGAGGCCAGCGTGACGGTATCGCCCACCTTCGCGGCCTTCAGTTCCTTGATGCCGGCGATGATGAAACCCACCTGCCCGGCCTTCAGCTCCGGCAGCTGCACGGAGCGCGGCGTGAACACGCCGACCTGCTCGACCAGCTGCTGGGAGCCCGTCGCCATCAGGAGGATCTTGTCTTTCGGACGCAGCGTGCCGTTCTTCACGCGCACGAGCATCACGACGCCGACGTAGCTGTCGTACCACGAGTCGACGATCAACGCCTGCAGCGGACCGTCCGGGTCGCCTTCCGGCGGCGGCACCTTCGCGATCAGCGTTTCCAGCACGTCTTCCACGCCCAGGCCCGTCTTCGCGGAGCAGGTGGTGGCGTCGGTGGCATCGAGGCCGATGACGTCCTCGATTTCCTGCTTCGCGCGGTCCGGATCGGCGTGCGGCAGGTCGATCTTGTTCAGGATGGGCACCACTTCCACGCCCAGGTCCAGCGCCGTGTAGCAGTTGGCGACGGTCTGCGCTTCCACGCCCTGCGACGCGTCGACGACGAGCAGCGCGCCTTCGCACGCGGACAGCGAGCGCGACACTTCATAGCTGAAGTCGACGTGGCCCGGGGTGTCGATCAGGTTCAGGTTATAGGTCTGGCCATCGCGTGCCTTGTAGGACAGCGCCGCGGTCTGGGCCTTGATGGTGATGCCGCGCTCGCGCTCCAGGTCCATCGAGTCGAGCACCTGCTCGTCCATTTCACGTTCCGACAAGCCGCCGCACAGCTGGATGATGCGGTCCGCCAGGGTCGATTTACCGTGATCGATGTGGGCGATGATGGAAAAGTTACGTATGTTTTTCATTAACAAACTCAAAACCAAAAAGAGCGGCACGCGGCCAGGCCGGCAGGCTTGGATCCTGCCGGCGCAATACGAAAAAAGCGCCGCGTCTGGGGGACGGGAAGTTCCCCGGGCGAGCGCCTTATCGGGCGAATCGCGGCTCATGAGGGCCGCGGCTCGACCCGCAAGCTGCCCATTTTACCGGATTTCGAGGCAGAAAGCCCGGTTTCCGGGGGACGACCCCGATTCAAGTTGGGCAAGCTCTCGCCGTTAATGACTCATCGGCGGCCTGCCGCCCCTATTTTCGCCACCATGATCTACACGTCCGAACCGCAGCAATGGCGCGCCCAGCTTTCCTTGCCCATCGAGCAACGCATCCTCGTCCTGCCCGATGAGGTGCGCGACGTCGTGCACCAGGTGAACATGGCGACCGGCCTGGACGCCGTGCCCGCGCCATGCGTGCCCGACGTCGCCCTGCAGGCCGACCTGCGCGCCGCGCTGACGGGCATGCCGGCCGTCGTGCGCGGCCTCGTGGCCCCGCTGCTGCTGGGCGTGTGCACGGGCCGGGGACTCGGGTCGTCGGGCATCACGGACATCGTGGCGGATGCCGTCGACGGCCGCATCCTCGGCTGCGTCGTGTTACTCGACATGGATCTGCTGGAAACGCATACGGCCAATTCCTGGGCCACGTGGAAGGAAAACCTGCCGTTCGGGGGCCCCGGCTTTTCGCTGTCCGCGACGATCGCCGCCCCGCACGACGACACCCGCGCGCACGCCCTGCAATTCCTGCTGCTGCACGAATTCGGGCACGTCGTGACGGCGGGCGGATCGTTCCTGCCGCGCTGGTGGGAGCCGGTGCCGCCAACCGTGTTCCCCTTCCTCGACCTGAGCTGGCATGTGACCGCAGCCGGGCGCTTCGTGCCGTGGAGCAGCTCCGATTTCGACCTGCGCGGCGCCGTCGATTTCTACGGCACGAACCAACTGCACAGCGACGCCATCGTGACCGCGTACGCGGGCCTGGAAGGCAGCGATTTTCCCAGCCTGTACGGCGCGACGAACCCGTATGACGATTTTGCGGAATGCTTCGCGAGCTATGTCCACAGCGAACTCATGGGGCGACCGTACGTGTTGCGCGTCGATCATGACGGGGTGCCGCAGGCGACGCTGGACGGTTTCTGGGCGAGTCCGCGCAGCGGGGCGAAGCGCGCCTTCATGCGGGAATTACTCGGTGAGCCTGCGGTCGTCACCGGGGACGTGCGGGTGCTGGTCGCAGCGTGACCGCAGCATCGCCTCGAACGCCCCGAACACCTTGTCCATCACGGGTCTCTTGTACGGATACCTGCCCGGATCGTCCATCGCGTGCACGACCATCGCGTTGTCCACTTCGAAGATGAGCAGCCGTCCGTCGCGCGTCTCCGCGCAATCGATGCCCAGGTAAGGCAAGCCGATGCGCGCGTCGATCTCCGCCAGCGCCGCCGCGTGACGGCGCGCGAAACCCTCATCGAAGCGGGCCATTCCGGCCGCCTCCTCCGCCCGTTTGGCGGCGCTGTCGTCCATGCCCGCGTTCAGGTAATGCACCATCCAGTGCGACGAGATCGCCAGGTGGCAGATGAACGGCTTGCCGTCGATGAGCACGACGCGGTATTTGCGGAACTGGCCGTCGGGACTGGAATAATCGACGAACGGCGCCAGATAAAACTCGCCGGCCGGGTGCGCCGCCACATAGTCGCCCAACGCGGCGGCGTCATCCACCTTTTGCAGGTCCGTGCCCGCGTGCGAATCGACTGGCCGCACGATCATGGGAAACGCCACGTCGGTTAGTTGCATTGCGGCCGCACGGTCCATACGCACCGTGCGCGGCACCAGCATGCCGGGTACGCCATCGAGCTGCGCGCAGGCGCCGTCGCGCGACAGGCGTGCAATCCGTTCCGGCCGGTTGATGACGGACCGCGGCCAGCCTTCCAGCATCCGCGCCACGTCACGCAGCAGCGGCGCGTTGGCGTCGCACTGCGCGATCGCCACGAACAGCACGTCGTGGCCGGGCACCTGTTCCGGCAGCGGCAGGTCGGGCGTCACGTACTGCACGGTCGCGGCGATGTTCGACGTTTGCAGCAGGAATTCGATGGGCGTGTTGGCCATGAAATCGCCGGGGCCCATCAGCACGAGCAGGTTCAAGGTGGGCGTGCGGGCCGGCGCCGGCAGTGCGTACACCGGCCTGAGCGCCAGCGCATGCCGCTGCACGTCCAGCCCCGTCTCCCGCTGGCCGAGCAGTTGCAGCACGAAGCTGGCGTCCAGCCACGCATTCGCATCGTCCGGGTGCGCCCGGGCACGCGCCAGCAACCGCTCACCGACCGGGCGCAGGTCGGCGCGATAAAAGGCGCAGCGCATCAGGGCCGCGGCGCCGATCAGCGGGGCGTACGGCGTGGCGGCGGCGTCGAGGAGCCCGGTCGCGCTCATGACAGACGGCGGCCGGCGCGCAGCACGGCATCGACGAGCGCATCGACGTCGGCCGGCCCCGTGCGGTGGTTGACGATGGCGGCGCGGATCGCGTAACGGCCATCGAGCGTCGTCGCGGATGGCGCCACGCGGCCTTCGTCGTACAGGGCCAGCACGATCTCGCGGTTCACGCGTTCCGCGTCGGGACAGGCATAGCGGAAGCAGACGATGTTCAACGTGACGGGCGCCGCCAGCTCCAGTTCCGGCTCGGCCGCGATGCGTCCAGCGAGGTGGCGGGCCAGCGCGCACGCGGCCGAGATCGAGCGACCGATGGCGTCGGCGCCGTGGACCTGGAACGCCAGCCACGTCTTCAGCGCGCGGAAACCCCGCGACAGGTCTGGCCCGAGATCGCACGGCCACGCCGTCCCCGCCGCAAGTCCCCTCCCCGCGCGCTGCAGGTAGGCGGCCGGTGCCGCGAACGCGTCGAGCATGTGCGCGCCGTCGCGCGCCATGAAAAAACCGGCGTCGTACGGCACCTGGCCCCATTTATGAAAATCGAAGGCGATGGAATCGACGCGGGCGATGCCGTCGAGTAGCGGCGCGACGTCCGGCGCCAGCATCCCCAGCGCCGCGTAGGCGCCGTCGACGTGCAGCCACAGCCCCTGTTCGCGCGCGAAGTCGGCCAGTGCCGCGAGCGGATCGATGGCACCCGTGTTCACGGTGCCGGCACTGGCGACAACGAGGAACGGCCGCAACCCGCCATGGCGATCTGCCGCGACCTGCGCAGCGAGATCGTGGACGTCCATGCGGCCGGCGGCATCCACGCGCATGGTGCGCAATGCATCGGTGCCGAAGCCCGCCATGTCCATCGCCTTCGCGATGCAGCCATGCGCTTCCGCCGACGCGTAGGCGCGCAGGCCGGCATGCGCCGCGAGCCCGTGCGCGCGCACGTCGCGCCCGAGCGCCCGCGTGCGCGCGACGACGACACCCATGAAGTTGGCGATCGACGTGCCCGTGACGAACACGCCGCGGGCCCCGTCGGGAAAGCCAAACAGGGATGCCATCCAGTCCGACACCTGGCGCTCCACCTCGACGGGCGCCTGGTTGCGGCCGCCGACGTTCGCGTTCAGCGCCCCGGCGATCATTTCGGCGACGATGCCCACCGGCGTGCCCGCGCCGTGCACCCAGCCCATGAAGCCGGGGTGCGGGTTGCCGACGGTGTAGGGAATGACGTTGTCCTGCAGGCTGCGGTACGCGTCCGCCAGCGAACCCGGAGCACGCGGCAGCGGTGCGCGCAGGCTCTCCCGCGCGGCGTCCGGCATCTGCTGCCAGACGGGCCGCTCGCGCACGCCTTCCAGGTGGTCGAACATGTCGTCCAGGATCCGGTGCGCGAGGGCGCGGAGTTCCGTCCAGTCCTCGGGGTCCAGCGTAGCGTGAGGGCGGTCAGCCATATGCATCATCCAGCAATCGATGCGGCTGATTATCGCAGGTCGCGCCCGATTCGATCCGGGAAGGATGATGGCAATAATATGGCTATTGCAAAATTCGCCAGGCCTCGGCCTCCTCCAGGCCGAGGTGACGCCGCAGCGCCCCCTCGTCGAGGAAGTAGTGACAGAGCTCGGTGCCGCCCGGCTCCGCGGTCAGCACCGGCACCAGTTCGTCGTAGCGGGCGACGAGGACCGGGTCGGCATCGACGTCGACCACGTCCACCGTGTATGCCTGCCCCTGGCGGGCCATGAACGCCTGCAGTGCCGCGAGCATGTCCTCGCACAGGTGGCAGTACGACCGGGAGTACAACGTAAACCGTGTACTCATTGGCGCGGCCGGATGACGAGGTAGCGCGAGGCATTATCTCTGCGCACCAGCAGCGCCACCGGCTTCTTCGCGTCGAGCTTGGCGACGAGGCCATTGAACTGGGCGGCACCCGTAATCTCGACGTTGTTCATCTGCAGGATCACGTCGCCCTGGCGGATGCCGGCCGACGCGGCGCGTCCTTCGGCGAACTCGACGAGCACGCCGGCCTCCGTCTTGAGCTCCCGCTTCTGCGCTGCGGTGAGATCGGAGACGTGCAGGCCCAGGGCGTTCGGCGCCTGGTCCGGCGCCGGTTTCTTGGGCGTCGCTTTCGCGGTCGGCGATTTTTCGTCCTGCAGTTCGACGATGGTCACCGGCAGGTCGAGCTGGCTGCCGCGGCGCCACACGGTGACGGTGGCGCGGCTGCCGACGGCGCTGCCGCCGACGAGGCGCGGCAGGTCGGAGCTGCGCTCGATGTCCTTGCCGTTGAATTTCAGGATGATGTCGCCGACCTTGACGCCGGCCTTGTCCGCCGGGCCGCCCGACTCCACCATCGCGACCTCGGCGCCGCGCGCGCGGCCCAGGCCGAGCGATTCGGCGACGTCGGTCGTGACTTCGCTGATCTGCACGCCGAGGCGCCCGCGCGTCACCTTGCCCGTCTTGCGAATCTGGTCGGAAACGCGCATGACCTCGTCGATCGGCACGGCGAACGAGATACCGTTATAGGCGCCGGACAGCGTGGCGATCTGCGAGTTGATGCCGATGACCTCGCCGCGCATGTTGATCAGGGGGCCGCCCGAGTTGCCGGGGTTGACGGCCACGTCGCTCTGGATCAGCGGCAGGTATTCGCCCGTGTCGCGTGCCTTGGCGGAGATGATGCCGGCGGTCACCGTGTTCTCCAGGTTGAACGGGGAGCCGATGGCGATCACCCACTCGCCCACGCGGATCTTGCTGGAATCGCCGATGCGCACATTGGGCAGGTTGCGCGCGTCCACTTTCAGCAGGGCCACGTCGCTGCGCGCGTCCGAGCCCAGCACCTTGGCCTTGAATTCGCGGCGGTCGGTCAGGGTCACGACGACCTCGTCCGCGCCTTCCACCACGTGCGCATTGGTCAGCACGTACCCGTCGTCCGAGATGATGAAGCCGGAACCGACGCCCCGCTGCACGCGTTCTTCCTGCGGCTGCTCCGCGGGGCCGCCGCGGCGTCCGCGCGGCACCATCTGGCCGCCGAAGAAGCGGCGCAGGAATTCCTGCATCTCCTCGTCGGGGCCGCCCTGGTCGAGGCGGATGCGTTCGGTGGTGCGGATGTTGACGACGGCCGGGCCGACCTTGTCAACGAGGTCGGCAAAGTCGGGCAGGCCTGTGACGGTCGGGGCGGCAACGGGAGCGGCCGCATGGGCCGCCGGGAGGGACATCAGACTCGCGCCCGCAAAGACGAGGGCGGACAGGATCGCGCTTCCAGTTTTGCTTGTCATAGGATCGGTAAGGTCTGTGCTTGGATGGTTCGTATGGTAAGACAAAAGTGCACTGTTGTCGCGTTGGCACGCCGTGCCGAACGGACTGCGCTGCCCGGGCCGGCAGCGAGGATGCATGACCAGCGGATCGGCTCAGGTGGGGTCGGCCGCGACGGTCGCCTGGCCGGCGGCGTCGGTGGCGACGGCTGCGCGTTTGCCCGGCAGCGGCTCGGCCGCGAGACGGGCCGCCAGGCGTTCCGCGAAGCCGGGCGATACGTCCGGCGCGGGATCCGCGCGCAGGACGTCGCCGATCTGGTGAAAGCGCGCCCAGGCCTGGCGGCCGTCCGGCGTGTCGAGGGCGGCAAGCGCCAGTTCCTGGTCGACATCCGGGATCTCGCCGTCGCAGAGCGCCGAGATGAGTTCACGGTTTTTCTTGTTCGTGTCCATAGCCATCACGCCGGTATGTGAATTCCTGTCTTCATATCGCTACCTACCGACGTTTGTCCGCCGAGATATCCAGCAAGGGCCGCAATTTCTCGGCGATGACTTCGCGCGCCCGGAAAATGCGGCTCCGCACCGTACCGATTGGACACGCCATCACTTCGGAGATTTCCTCGTAGCTTAAACCTTCTATTTCACGCAGGACGATCGCCGTCCTCAATTCCAGCGGCAATGCCTCCATGGCCGCATTCACGGTATAGGCGATCTGCTTGCTGGCCAGCACCGATTCCGGTGTATTAATGTCTCGCAAGCTATCCGCGTCGTCAAATCCTTCCGCACGTTCGGCATCGGCTTCCGTCGAGGTCGGCGCCCGCCTGCCTTGCGTAACAAGAAAATTCTTTGCCGTATTAATTCCTATTCGATACAGCCACGTATAAAACGCGGAATCGCCGCGGAAATGGCGCAGCGCACGGAATGCCTTGATAAAGGTTTCCTGCACCACGTCTTCCGCCTCGGCCGGATCGTGCACGAGGCGCGACACGAGCCGCATCAGGCGGCGCTGGTATTTCGCCACCAGCAGGTCGAACGCCCGGCGATCGCCCGCCTGGACGCGCTCAACCAGCAGTTGATCACATTCGCGTTCGGTCGTCACTGCAATGCCCCGTTGGCTGCGGCGGCGTCCCTGTTATACGGAAACGGTGTGCACGTTTCCTTAAGAGTTGGTCCGCTGCAATGAGTTCGTCGTGAATTCGCATCCTTCGTCTGCATGTCCGCGCCGGCCGGCCACTGCCAGCGCGACGGCCAGCGCGCGCCACGCGGCGGCATCGACGCTGTCGCGCCACACGCACAGGACGCGCGGCCCCGTGCCCGGCGCGGCGTGCCGCAACACCATCAGCATCGGCCAGATGACCGATCCGGGCAGCAGGACCGCATTGCCCTCCGGCGGCAGGCCCACGCCCTGTTGTACCGTCACGCGTAAGTCGCCGGTTCCAGAAATATCAATCTGGTGCGTCTTTGGACGATGGGCCGCCGCGCCCAGCACCGCGCCGCCGGCGGCCGCCAGCGCCAATGCGACGAGCGGCGCGAGCCGGACATGGCCGGGTGCCGCCAGCCCGATGGCCAGCGCCGCTGCGAGGAAGGCCAGGCCGCAGCCACCCCATACGAACCGCTGGATGCGCGACGGCCTGACGAGCGCAGACACCGCGATCGACATGGGTGTTTCCAATTAGAAGTAGAGGAGGTCAGAAATGACAAACGCCCATTCCTTGGACAGGAATGGGCGTCCGAAAGTTCGACTATCGACGGATCGTTAGATCTTCGCGAAGACCAGCGTACCGTTGGTACCGCCGAAACCGAAGGAGTTTTTCACCGCGTAATCGATCTTCATGTCCCGCGCCGTGTTGGCGCAGAAGTCCAGGTCGCATTCCGGATCCTGGTTGAAGATGTTGATCGTCGGCGGCGACACCTGGTTGTGGATCGCGAGCACGGTGAACACCGACTCCAGGCCGCCCGCGCCACCCAGCAGGTGGCCCGTCATCGACTTGGTGGAGTTGACGACCAGCTTGCCGGCATGGTCGCCGAAGGTGCGCTTGATGCCCTTCACTTCCGCCACGTCGCCCACGGGGGTCGACGTGCCGTGTGCGTTCACGTAATGCACCTGGTCCGGATTGATGCCGGCGTACTGCATCGCGGCGAGCATGCAGCGCGATGCGCCGCTGCCGTCCTCGAGCGGCGCCGTGATGTGGTTCGCGTCCGCGCTCATGCCGAAGCCGACGACTTCCGCATAGATCTTCGCGCCGCGCGCCCTGGCGTGCTCGTACTCTTCGAGCACCATCACGCCCGCGCCCTCGCCCAGCACGAAGCCGTCGCGGTCGCGGTCCCACGGACGCGAGGCCGTGGCCGGATCTTCATTGCGCGACGACAGCGCGCGCGCCGCGGCGAAACCGCCCAGGCCCAGCGGCGACATCGTCGATTCCGCACCACCGGCGATCATCACGTCGGCGTCGCCATACTCGATCAGGCGGGCTGCCTGGCCGATGCAGTGCAAGCCGGTCGTGCAGGCCGTCACGATGGCGAGGTTCGGGCCGCGCAGGCCGAACTTGATCGACAGGTCGCCCGAGATCATGTTGATGATCGAGGCCGGGACGAAGAACGGCGAGATGCGGCGCGGGCCGCGGCTGTCGTACTCCGCCTTCGTGTCTTCGATCATCGGCAGGCCGCCGATGCCGGAGCCCACGAGCACGCCGATACGATCGCGATTGTCGTCGGTGACGACAATGCCCGAATCCTGTATCGCCTGGATGCCGGCGGCCATGCCGAAATGGATAAACGTATCCATATGACGGCCTTCCTTGCCCGGCAGGTATTCCTCGACGTTAAAGTTCTTCACCTCGCCCGCGAAGCGGGTCGAGAATGGCGTTGCGTCGAACTTGGTGATGTTGGCAATGCCCGACTTGCCCGCCAGTGCTGCCTCCCACGCGTCGGCAATGGTGTTGCCGATCGGAGAGATGCAACCCAGGCCGGTCACTACGACACGACGGTTGCGTGAACTCAAGCGCTTCTCCTGAAATCCTGAAAGCTTAGGCCTTGACGTGAGCCTGTGCGTACTCGATAGCCTGGCGAACGGTCGTGATCTTCTCGGCCTGTTCGTCCGGGATTTCCATTTCGAATTCGTCTTCCAGGGCCATCACCAGTTCCACGGTGTCCAGCGAGTCAGCGCCGAGGTCGTCAACGAACGAGGAATCGATTTTGATGTCTGCTTCGGCAACGCCCAGTTGCTCAGCGACGATTTTTTTAACGCGTTGTTCGATATCCGACATGTTATGGCTCCATTAGGTATGTGTTGCGGAAAGTGCGCGCATTTTATCAGGGTTTGCGCGTTGAAAAACTATTTTCAGCGTCTGACGCTAAAACGACTGAAACTACTGCGAACTGCCGAGATCTCGTTAAAAAACGTATCGATCAGTTCATGTACATGCCGCCGTTCACGTGCAGCTCCGTGCCCGTGATGTAGGCGGCCTGCGGACCGGCCAGGAAGGCGACCGCGTACGCGATGTCTTCCGGCTTGCCCAGGCGGCCCAGCGGGATCTGCGTCAGCAGCGCCTCGTGCTGGCCTTCGCCCAGTGCCTTGGTCATGTCGGTGTCGATGAAGCCCGGCGCCACGCAGTTGACGGTGATGTTGCGGCTGCCGATCTCGCGCGCCAGCGCGCGCGTCATGCCGGCCACGCCGGCCTTCGCCGCCGCGTAATTCATCTGGCCCGGATTGCCGGCCGCGCCCACGACGGACGTGATGTTGATGATACGCCCCTGCTTCGCCTTCATCATCCCGCGCAGCACCGCGCGCGACAGGCGGCCGACGGCCGTGAGGTTGGTGGCGATCACGTTGTCCCACTCCTCGTCCTTCATGCGCATCGCCAGCTGGTCCTGGGTGATGCCGGCATTGTTGACGAGGATGCCGATCGTGCCGACGTTCTTCGTCACGTCGTCGATGACGGCCGCGCACTGGGCGGCGTCGGTGACGTTCAGCACGACGCCCTTGCCGCCGAACTCGGCGAGGTAGGCGCCGATGGCTTCGGCGCCGGCCGCCGTCGTGGCGGTGCCGACGACCCTGGCGCCCTGGCGTGCCAGTTCGAGTGCGATGGCCTTGCCGATGCCGCGCGAGGCACCGGTGACGAGGGCGACTTGGTTTTGCAGGTTCATTGAGTCCTCTTCTTCTCTAACGGGGGGATGTGCGGGGCTCAGCCTTTGACAGCGGCGAGCACGCGTTCCAGCGATGCCTGGTCGACGAGGGCTTCGCCCACCAGCACCGGATCGATCCGCTTGGCCATGCCGATCAGGGTCTTGCTCGGCGCGCATTCGATGACTTGCGTCACGCCATCGGCCGCCATCTTCTGCATGGTCTCGACCCAGCGCACGGGACCGGCCGCCTGGCGCACCAGCGCGTCCTTGATCGCGGCGGGATCGTTCAGGATAGCCACGTCGACGTTGTTGATCAAGTCGATCTGCGGCGCGGCAAAATTCAGGTTTGCCATGTAGTCGCGCAGGCGGTCCGACGCCGGCTTCAGCAGCGACGAGTGGAACGGCGCCGACACGGCCAGCTTCATGGCGCGCTTGGCGCCCTTGGCCTTGGCGATGTCGCAGGCGCGTTCGACGGCGGCCGTATGGCCCGCGATCACGATCTGCGTCGGCTCGTTGAAGTTGACGGCTTCCACGATTTCGCCCGCATTTCCTCCATTCTCGGCTTCGGCGCACACGGCGCGGACGTCGTCGGCCGAAAGGCCGAGGATGACGGCCATGCCACCCTGCCCGACCGGCACCGCGTCCTGCATGGCTTGCGCACGGAAGCGCACGAGCGGCACGGCATCCTTGAAGTCGATGACGCCGGCAGCGACGAGCGCCGAGTATTCGCCGAGGCTGTGGCCGGCGACGACGGCCGGTTTCGGGCCGCCCGCGGCGATCCACGCGCGGTAGACGGCGACGGCGGCCGTCAGCATCACGGGCTGCGTGTTCGTGGTCAGGTCCAGGTCTTCCTTCGGGCCTTCGGCGATCAGCTTGCCGATGTCCTGGCCCAGCGCTTCGGACGCTTCGGCGACGGTCTGTGCGACGACCGGGTTGCCGGCGAAGCCGTTCAGCATGCCGACGGCTTGCGCGCCCTGGCCGGTAAACAGAAATGCGAATTTGCTCATCGATTCCTCTTAGCGTGTTTTATCTTGTTATTACATGCGCGCCAGCACGGCACCCCAGGTAAAGCCGCCGCCCACGCCTTCCATCATGACGTTGTGGCCGGGCTTGATGCGGCCGTCGCGCACCGCGGCATCGAGCGCCAGCGGGATCGACGCGGCCGACGTGTTGCCGTGTTCGTTGACGGTGACGACCATCCTCTCGGTCGGCAGGCCCAGCTTTTTCGCCGTGCCGGTCATGATGCGCAGGTTGGCCTGGTGCGGAATCAGCCAGTCGATGTCGCCGGCCTGCATCTGTGCATGCGCCAGCGCTTCGTTGGCAACCTTTTCCAGCACGGAGACGGCCAGCTTGAAGACGGCCGGGCCATCCATGTACAGGAATTTCTGGTTCGCCGCCAGGTTCGACGGGTTCGCGGGGCCGCACAGGATGTCGCCGTGGCTGCCGTCGGCGTGCAGCTTGACGGCCAGCACGCCCGGCTCCCCGGACGCGGTCAGCACGACGGCGCCGGCGCCGTCGCCGAACAGCACGCAGGTGCTGCGGTCATCGAAGTCGAGGATGCGCGAGAACACTTCCGTGCCGATCACAAGAACGTTCTTCGCATTGCCGGCCTTGATGAACGCATCGGCCGTCGCCATCGCATAGACGAAGCCCGAGCACACGGCACCCATGTCGAACGCGGCGCTGTTGTTGCGCATGCCCAGCTTGTTCTGGACGATGCAGGCCGTGCTCGGGAAGCTGCCGAAATAATCCGGCGTCGACGTGGCGACGATGATCAGGTCGATCTGCTCGGCTTCGAGGCCGGACGCTTCGAGCGCCCTGCGTGCCGCATGCACGGCCAGGTCCGACGCGTTTTCCTCCGGCGCGGCGTAGTGGCGGGCGGAGATGCCGCTGCGGGTCACGATCCACTCGTCCGAGGTCTCGATCCCTTTGGCGCCAAGCTGGGCCGTGAGGTCGTCGTTCGTGACGCGCTGTGCGGGCAGGTAGCTGCCGGTGCCTATAATTTTGCTGTAAGTCATTGCTAACCCTGCTGAATAGTTGAGCCTGGCGCTTCCGGATTGGGAGCTTGCGGCAACATTTCGGCGATCAAGGTCGAGAGTTGCGCTTGCACATTATATTTCGCCGCGTCAAAAGCGCGTCGAAGTGCCCACTCGTAGGCGTAGGCATTGGCGCCGCCATGGCTCTTGAAGACCAGGCCTTTCAGACCCAGCAGGCCGGCGCCGTTATAACTTTCGGGGTTCAGCTTCTTGAGCGACTTGCGCGCGAACAGGGCACCGATCTTCGACATGGTCGTTTCGAGGAATACCGACTTGACGAAGCGCGACAGGCCTTCGATCGCCTTCAGGGTCACGTTGCCGACGAAACCGTCGCACACGACGACGTCGACCGTGCCCTTGAAGATGTCGTTGCCTTCGACGTTGCCGTAGAAATTCAGCACGCCGCGTTCATGGTCGGCGCGCAGCAAAGGCGCGGTGGCCTTGACCACTTCATTGCCCTTGATCTCTTCCGTGCCGACATTCAGCAGGCCGATGCTCGGGCGGCGGTGCTCCATCGCCTCGAACAGCACGGCGCCCATGATGGCGAACTGGTGCAGGTGATGGGGTTCGCAGTCGACGTTGGCGCCCAGGTCGAGCATGTACGTCGGGCCGCCCTTCGAGTTCGGCAGGATCGAGCAGATGGCCGGACGGTCGACGTCGGCCATGGTTTTCAGGACATAGCGCGAGATGGCCATCAGTGCGCCCGTATTGCCGGCGGAGACGCAGACGTCGGCGCTGCCGTCCTTGACGAGCTCGATCGCCACGCGCATCGACGAATCCTTCTTGCGGCGCAGGGCGACTTCGATGGGATCGTCCATCGCGACCACTTCGGAGGCGTGGCGGACGGTCAGGCGCGGGTTCTCGCCCGCATGTTGTTTCTTGAGTTCAGCGCGGACCAGCTCTTCCTGGCCGACGAGGATCAGCTCGGCGTCGGGTTCGCGCTTGAGGAATGCGAGGGCTGCCGGGATGGTCACGGCGGGGCCGTGGTCGCCGCCCATGCAGTCGATGGAAATTTTGATTGTCATTTGTCGGGATGAACCGCGGGCTCAAGGTCGGCCGGCGGCTGCTCGGTCTCGTCGGGCTACAAGGTGAGCTGCAATGAGTGCCGAGTCAGTGGGATGGTAAATGACGGAGTTACCGCAAAAGAAAAAGCGGCGCCACGCATTCGACATACGTTGCACCGCTTTCATGGAACAAAACAGCAAGGCGTCGATTACTCGTCGTTCTTGGTCTTGAGCACTTTACGGCCACGGTAGAAACCGTTCGGGCTGATGTGGTGACGCAGGTGCGTTTCGCCGGTGGTCGGCTCGACTGCCAGGTTCGGGGCGGTCAGGAAATCGTGCGAACGGTGCATGCCGCGCTTCGACGGGGACTTCTTATTCTGTTGAACTGCCATGATGACTCCTAAACTTAAGTTCTAAAATTCTAACACATTCGACTTGCAAGTACATGCGCATCGAGTATCCCAGCGGCAATAACGTTGGGACTGCCATTGCCGACATGTTTAACGCTGCCTTACAACGATGACTCAATACTCGAGCTGCACGCGTTTGACACGTTTTGACGCTGCGAATCCTACCTGTCAGTAGCACCCACTGCAATTCTTTTATTCAGATTTGAGGCCTTTAAGTGCCGCGAACGGCGATACCTTCTCGGACTTGATGGCGTCCAGCAGCCTGGTATCGGGGCACACCTCGTGTTTCGGTGCCTGCGGCAGTGCCAGCAGGGCTTCATCTTCCAGCAGATCGCGGATGTCGCAGGCGTGGCTGCCGACGATCACGTCGATACTCTCATCGTCGAGGATTTCCTCGATCTCGTCCGCTTCCTCGTCGTCCTTGCCCAGCACCAGCACGGTCGACGAATCGATTTCGTAGCCGAACGGGGTCAGGCAGCGCTGGCAGGCCAGTTGCACGGTACCGGAGACGGACAGCGTCAGCATCGGATACCCCTGCCGGGTCTGGCCACCGTCGATGGACCAGGCGATCTCGCCGGACTTGTCGGCGCAATCGGCCGACAGGCGAGTCATTTCCGCCACCGGCGTGACGCCTTCACGATGGCCGTTGTTCCGACAAAATTCAAAGGCGTCGATGACAAAAGCACTCATTTGGAAAAACATCCCCGGAAAACCTGCGATAATAGCAGGCTTCTGCCCACGTAGTCAAAGACTTCCTCGCAAAGCGCTATCTTCCTGTTTTATTTACGAAAATCGATGCCAAGCTCCACCGTTCCGCGCCTCATCCTCGCCTCCAGTTCCGCCTACCGCCGCGAGCTGCTGGGTCGCCTGCACCTGCCGTTCGAAGCGATTGCTCCCGACATCGACGAGACCCCGCATCCCGACGAAACGCCGGAAGCGACGGCGCTGCGGCTGGCGCGCGAGAAGGCAGCGGCCGTCGCCCTGCAGAACCCCGGCGCCCTGGTGATCGGCTCGGACCAGGTGGCCACCCTGGACGGCATCCAGATCGGCAAGCCGGGCGACCACGTCCGCGCCCTCGCCCAGCTGCAGATGATGCGCGGCCGCCGGGTCGTGTTTCACACGGCCCTGTGCCTGTGGGACGGGCGCGCAGGCACGGCGCAGGTCGAGAATGTGCAGGTGTTCGTGACGTTCCGCGACCTGCCGGATGCCGAGCTGGACGCCTACCTGCGCATCGAGCAGCCCTACGACTGCGCCGGCAGCGCAAAGAACGAAGGCCTCGGCATCGCCCTGCTGGAACGCATCGACAGCAGCGACCCGACCGCCCTCACCGGCCTGCCCCTGATCGCCCTGACGGGCATGCTGCGCCGCGCCGGCATGCCATTTTTTAATTGCAAGTAAATAAACAATAACAACCATGCCCGGTACGCTCTACCTGATCCCGAACACCCTCGGCCCGACCGAAGCCGCGCCGCACGCGCTGTCCCACATCCTGCCCGAACAGGTGCAGGACATCGCCAGCAAGCTCGAATACTTCGTGGCCGAGAACGCCAAGACGGCGCGGGCCTTCCTGAAACTGGTCGCCATCGACCATCCGCTCGCCATTCCATTGCAAGAGATCCAGATCGCCGAACTGAATGTGAACACGCCGCCGCAGGCGCTGGCCGCCCTGCTCGCACCGCTGCTCGACGGACGCGACGCGGGCCTCGTGTCGGAAGCGGGCGTGCCGGCCGTCGCGGACCCGGGCGCCGACCTCGTCCGGCTGGCGCACCAGCACGGCGTGCCCGTGCGCCCGCTCGTGGGGCCGTCGTCGCTGCTGCTGGCCGTCATGGCGAGCGGCCTGAACGGCCAGAGCTTCGCGTTCAACGGCTATCTGCCGACGGATGCCGGTCAGCGCACCAAGCGCATCCAGCAACTGGAGCAACGCTCGCGCAGCGAGAAACAGACGCAGTTACTGATCGAGACGCCGTACCGCAACGGCGCGATGCTGGAAGCCCTCGTCGCTTCCTGCCAGCCGGGCACGCTCATCTGCGTGGCGACCGACCTGTCACTCCCGACGGAGACCGTGCGCACGCAGACGGCCGCGAAATGGAAAGCACAACTGGCCGCCGGCAAGGCGCCGGATTTCCACAAGAAGCCGACCGTCTTCCTGTTCCTGGCGCAGTAATCGTTAATGCACTTCGGCGCCGAGTTCGCGCACCCAGCCGAACGCGGCCAGTTCGATGTCGCGCACCTGTTTCACCGATAGCCCGAGCCGGTCCAGCGCGGCCGCCAGGTTGAGGCCCGGCTCCGCATGCTCCAGCGCTTCCGCCACGCTCAGCATGGCGCCATAGTCGCCGTCGCGCTCCAGCAGCGCGGCGCGGACGTCACGCGAGAGGTCGACCTTGTCGAGGATGTCGCGCATCGGCACGTCGAACAGCGCATCCATCAGCGACATGATGCCGACCGTAAAGGCCGTATTGGCGCCGGCCACGTCGCCCGGACGCAGGGTCAGCGTCATCAGCTCGAGCAGGCGGCCGCGCGTCGTCGCCATCTGCAGCAGCGGCGAATTCAGTTCGACGTGTCCCTCCGGGCCGCTGTACAGCAGGATCTGCACCCAGCGCTGCAACTGGCTGCGGCCGAGCTGGACGAGCGCCTGCGAAATCGATTCGACCTGCGGCGCGCCGGTGCCGGCCAGGTGGCTGTTCACGAGGCGCAGCAGGTTCAGGCTCAGCAGCGGGTCGCGCTTGACGGCGGCCTCGATCGCCTCGTTGCCGGCGTGCGAGTGGATCAGGTCCAGCAGGCGCAGCAACACGAGTTCGGACGGCGTGATCTTCTTGCCGGACAGGATCGCGGGACGCGCAAAGTAATAGCCCTGAAAGTATTCGAAGCCGAGTTCCAGGCATAGCTCGAATTCCTCGATCGTCTCGACCTTTTCCGCCAGCAGCTTCTGGTGCGGCCCGCGCAAGGTGCGGACGAGTTCGGCGAGTTCGTCGCGCCCGACGCCCTGCAAGTCGATCTTGATGATATCGACGAGGCTCATGAGCTTGCTTACCTGCTCGGAATGGCCTATAACATCGTCGAGTGCGAACTTGAAGCCGAGCTCTTTCAATTCCCGCACGCGGGCCAGCAATGCCGCGGTGGGACGCACGGTTTCCAGGATTTCCAGAATGACCTTATCGGGAGGCAGGAATCGGACGAAATCACTCATCAGCACGACCTCGTCGACATTGACGAAGGCAACCTGCTCACCCACCACCTGCTTCATCCCCAGCTGTGACGCATGGGAGATCACGGCGGCGGTGGCGGCGGCATAATCGGTCAGCTGCGCGTCCTCATGCTCCGGCGCGGCGCGAAACAGCAACTCGAACGCCACCAGTTTCTGGTCGCGTCCGAGGATGGGCTGGCGCGCCAGAAAGAATTCGTCGGACGGCGTGGACGTGGCTGCCGTTGCTACCGCATGCATGTAAAAACTCCTGAAACGACGGCACGCACCATGCGTGCCGGGACCGGTCTGGCCGGAATACCGGTCCGACTATACTACAGACGGGAAGTCTTTACATTTCGACATCGTATCAAATCGTTTCAGGCATAGATGTGCTTGCCAGAAACGATTGATGCGAAAGGATCAGGAACGGCCCGATCCGCTACGCTTGGCCGGACCGCGCGGTGCCGGTTTGGCCTCCGTGCGCGGGGTACGCGGACGTCCTTCGGCGCCCTCGCCTTCCTTGCGCGGACGTGGATCGTCGCCGAACGGCTGGCCCGGCAAGCGCAGGCTGCCGGCGCCGGACAGCGGGCTCGCGCGGCGCGCATTGCCCACCGGCTTGCGGGGACCGCCCAGGGCCGGCACCGTGCCGGTGACCTGCGTCCCTTTTTCGATACGGAACGTCGCACCGGCATCCTGACCCAGAACCTGTACGAGATACGGCATCGTCTCGCGCAATGTCGCCTCCAGCGTGTACGGCGGATTCAGGATGAACATGCCGCTGCTGTGCAGGCCGTTGCCGTCGGCGCGCGGACCCGCGACGCTCAACGTCACGTGCAGCCACTCCTTGGCCGGCAGGCGCTTCAGGCGGTCGGGGAACTGGCGCGATTCCATGCGCTGCAGCACCGGATACCAGACGGCATACATGCCCGCCGGGAAGCGCTTGAGGGCTTCCTCGAGCGCGTCGCGCACGTGCTTGTAATCGAGCTTGACCTCATACGGCGGATCGATGAGCACCAGCGCCCGGCGCGACGGCGGCGGCAGCAGCGCCTTCAGGCCGTGGAAACCGTCCGCGTGGTCGACGAGGATGCGGCGGCCGCGCGCACGCTCGCCCTGCTCCGCGTGATGTGCCTCGAGCTTGCGGACGTTCTCCGCCAGCACCCTGATGTCGGCCGGATGCAGTTCGAACAGGCGCAGGCGATCTTCCATGCGCGCCTCGGCATCGGCCACCCACGGCGAGCCCGGATACCAGCGCAGCTTGCCGCTGGGATTGAGCGTCCGCACGAGATTCACGTAATCGGCCAGCGCCGGCGGCAGGTCGTCGCGGCCCCACAGGCGCGCGATGCCGTCGACGTACTCGCCACTCTTGACCGCCTGCGCACTGTCGAGCGCGTACACGCCGGCACCGGCATGGGTGTCGATATACGTGTAGGCCGTGTCTTTCTGGTTCATGTATTTGTGCAACTGAACCTGAATAAAGTGCTTCAGGACATCGGCGTGATTACCCGCGTGGAAGGCGTGGCGGTAGCTGAACATAGAGATTCCAATCTGGTTGATGCGGCGCCCGCGGTGCGATCGCTGATGCGGGCCAACCGCCATTATCCCTCAGATACGTCTCGATCCCAAAAGCCCAAATTCGGGGTCAGAGCACATTTTCAGCAAAATTCGGGGTCAGAGCACTTTTCGGTGCAATTTCCAGCAGAGGATTCCTGCTCGTGACGGCTACGCATTTAAAGGGAACAGTCGGCGCACCACGCCAGGATCGCGAAACTTCTTGCACATCCAGACATTGATCGCAAATGTGCTCTGACCCCGAATTCGGAGCGAAATGGGACCTGACCCCGAAGTTTGGAAATAAAAATGCCGCAGCGGCTTGTGGCCACTGCGGCAGACCATCGCGAGGATGGGTGGAGGAAGGCGCTCAGGCGACTTTCTTATCGTCGAAGAATTGTTCGTCCTCGGTCGAGCCGTGCAGCGCCGTCGTCGAGCTCTGGTGCTGCTGGATGGTCTGGGTCACCGCGTCGAAATAGCCGGTGCCCACTTCGCGCTGGTGCTTGACGGCCGTGAAGCCCTTGTCCGCGGCGGAGAATTCCGCTTCCTGCAATTCGACGAAGGCCGACATGCCGCGGCGCGCATAGCCGTGCGCCAGGTTGAACATGCTGTAGTTCAGCGCATGGAAGCCAGCCAGCGTGATGAACTGGAATTTGTAGCCCATCGCGCCCAGCTCTTTCTGGAACTTGGCGATCGTCGCGTCGTCCAGGTTTTTCTTCCAGTTGAACGACGGCGAGCAGTTATACGCGAGCATCTTGCCCGGAAATTTCGTGTGGATGGCATCGGCGAACCGCTTGGCGAATTCCAGGTCCGGCTTGCCCGTCTCGCACCACACGAGGTCGGCATACGGCGCGTAGGCGAGGCCGCGCGCGATCGCCTGGTCGACGCCGGGCTTGACGCGGAAGAAGCCTTCGACCGTGCGCTCGCCCGTGCAGAACGGCTTGTCATTCGCGTCGACGTCCGCGGTCAGCAGGTCGGCCGCTTCGGCGTCCGTGCGGGCGACGAGGATCGTCGGCGTGCCCATCACGTCGGCCGCGAGGCGGGCCGCCGTCAGTTTTTCGACGGCTTCGCGCGTCGGCACGAGCACCTTGCCGCCCATGTGGCCGCATTTCTTGACGGAGGCCAGCTGGTCTTCGAAGTGCACTCCGGCCGCGCCCGCTTCGATCATGGATTTCATCAGCTCGAAAGCATTCAGCACGCCGCCGAAGCCCGCTTCCGCGTCGGCCACGATCGGCGCGAAATAATCGATGTCGTCCTTGCCTTCCGACCACTGGATCTGATCGGCACGCTGGAACGTGTTGTTGATGCGCTTGACGACCATCGGCACCGAATTGGCCGGGTACAGCGACTGGTCCGGATACATCTCGCCGGCCAGGTTGGCGTCGCCGGCGACCTGCCAGCCCGACAGGTAGATGGCTTTCAGGCCGGCCTTGACCTGCTGCATGGCCTGGTTGCCCGTCAGCGCGCCCAGGGCGTTCACGTACGGCTCGTTGTTGATCAGGTCCCACAGCTTCTCGGCGCCGCGCCGCGCCAGCGTATGTTCGATCTGCACGGAGCCCCGCAGGCGTACGACATCTTCCGCCGTGTAATTGCGGACGATACCTTTCCAGCGCGGGTTGGACTCCCAATCCTGTTGCAGGGCGGCGATTTGCTGTTCACGAGTTGCCATGGCGTTCTCCTGATGAATAAACGAGGTTGGACAGTGATTCCGTTAGAAACATGATAGCGCCGGTTGTGCGCAGCACCAATACTCTTATATAAGACATATGACGATAATTATTTTCTTAAAAATCAAATGTTTACATCTTCGATTTCATGATACGAGAGCATATTTCTCAAAATGGAAACTGCCGGGCTGCGTCTTCTTGTGCGCTTTTCACATCTGCGAACAAGTTTTCATAATGTGAGATTAGCCGCTTTGTTTCCACAAAGTATTTCGTAAATACTGCCGCAAATCTGACAATTTTGTCTGATTAAACAACACCATTCCTAAGATAAATAATCATAAATTGACGATTTGCATCAAATAGAGAGAAAATAATTTCCGAACACCATTAAGAAATTCTTAAAAGCAACTTTGCCGCGTTCCGAAAGAGACAACCGATGACACTGCGACTGACCGCACTGGCCGCCCTGCTGGGCGCAACGACGATGACGGCCCACGCCGGCGTCCTGACCCTCGATGGCGTGACGTTTGCGTCGAGCTGGAGCGGCAATGTGCTCACGCTGGAAATCGATGCCGCCAAACGCAGCGGCGGCTGGAGCGGCGCCACGGGCCTGGCCGCGCTGGCGATCAAGGGCGTGGGCACTTACAGCAGCGTGAGCGTGAGCGGCGGGCCGGGCGGGACCGATGCGTGGAAACTGTCGACGTCCGAGCTGAAGGCGTCCGGCTGCTCCGGCACCAGCAACGGCGCGGCCGGCAGCCGCATGTGCTTCTACGGCCAGCAGATCGCGCTTGCCGACGACATGGTGTTCAAATTTACGTTCGCCGGCGCCAGCGTCGCGACGAACGAGCCGCACGTGAAGGTCGAGTTCGTCGATGCCAGGGGCAACAAGGTCGGGTCGCTGCTGTCGCAAGTCCTGCCTGCGTCGACCACGACGACGCCTGCCGCACCCGCTGCCCCGGCCGCACCAGGCACGCCGGTCATCCCGGTGATCCCGAGCACCCCGACCACGTCCACCGGGACGCAAACCAGCACGACTGCCGACACGACCACCCCGGTATACACGCCGACCCAGACCGATACGAAAACCCCGACCGGCACGCTCGACGTTGCACTGGGCAACGAGGTCGCCTCTCCGTCCGGCACGCCCGCCGGCCTGCCGCCGCAGGAAGACCTGTCGTCGACGCTGCCCGTCACGGGCCCCGACGTCGTGCAATCTCCGGTCGGCAACGCCGCCACCTCGGCGAACGTGCCGGAACCGGAAAGCATCGCCCTGCTGCTGGGCGGCCTGGGCCTGATGGGCCTCGTCCTGCGCCGCCGCCCGCGCTGAAGCAGCCTTCCTCGTCCAAACGCCCCGCCCGGCCACGCGCCCGGCGGGGCGTTGTTGTTACAACCGATGAGTTAGTCGGCTAACAGAGCCATACCGGGCCCCCTTCTACCCTTGCGGCACGGATCTGATCCGTATGTGCCCGGCGGTCTCGCAGGACGCGAGCCGTCGGGTCCTTGAAGTTACGTCAAGCAGGTGAAGGAGAGAACATGACATCACGCATCCGCACTACCCTGTTGTCGGCGCTGCTGGGCGCCGGCACGATCGCGTCGGCCCACGCCGGCACGGTGGAATTCCAGGGCGTCGACTTTACGTCGTCCTGGTCCGGCAACGTGCTCACGCTGGAGATCGACGCCGCCAACCCGACCGGCAGCTGGGCCGGCGCCACGTCCCTCGGCGCCCTGCAGCTGAAGGACCTCGGCAGCTTCGGCAGCGTGTCGCTCACGGCCGCGCCGGGCGGCGCCGCGAACTGGACCCTGTCCAGCAACGAGCTGAACGCGAACGGCTGCTCGGGCGGCGGCCATGCCGGCACGTCGCTGTGCTATGCCGGCGCACACGTCGCCCTGACGGACGACATGGTGTTCCAGTTCACCTTTTCCGGCGGCAATGTCGACCCGACGTCCCCCCAGCTCAAGGTGAACATGTACGGCGCCGACGGCGACAGGAAGGTCGGCAGCCTGATGGGCGAGCATCTCGTGGTCTCCGCGGTGCCCGAACCGCAGGCGTACGCGCTGATGCTCGGCGGCCTGGGCCTGCTCGGCGTCATGGCGCGCCGCAAGCGCGCGTAAAAAAACGCCCTGCCGGCGCTGGCCGACAGGGCGTTTCCATTCCAACGACAGCTTACTTCGCCAGCTCGACGGCCGGCTCCTCGCCGAACACCAGCTGGCCGCCGCGCACGCCGACGCGGATCGTATCCTTCGGCCCGAAGCGGCCCGCCAGGATTTCCTTCGACAGCGGATTTTCGATCTGCTGCTGGATCGCGCGCTTGAGCGGACGCGCGCCATACACCGGATCGAAGCCCGCTTCCGCAATCTTCTGCAAGGCCTCTTCGCTGATGTCGAGCGCCATTTCCATCTTCTCGAGGCGCTGCTCCAGGTTCTTCAGCTGGATCTTCGCGATCGCGCCGATGTTCTTCTCGTCGAGCGCATGGAACACGACGATCTCGTCGATCCGGTTGATGAACTCGGGGCGGAAGTGTCCGCGCACCTCGGCCATCACCGCCAGCTTCACGACGGCCGGATCGTCGCTGTCCATCGACTGGATCTTGTGCGAACCCAGGTTCGACGTCATCACGATCACGGTGTTCTTGAAGTCCACCGTGCGGCCCTGGCCATCCGTCATGCGGCCGTCGTCGAGCACCTGCAGCAGGACGTTGAACACGTCCGGATGCGCCTTCTCGATCTCGTCCAGCAGGATCACGCTGTACGGCTTGCGGCGCACGGCTTCCGTCAGGTAGCCGCCCTCCTCATAGCCGACGTAACCCGGCGGCGCGCCGATCAGGCGGGCCACGGAATGCTTCTCCATGAACTCGCTCATGTCGATGCGGATCAGCGCATCTTCCGTATCGAACAGGAAGTTCGCCAGCGCCTTGCACAATTCCGTCTTGCCGACACCGGTCGGGCCCAGGAACATGAACGAGCCGTACGGCCGGTTCGGGTCCGCGAGACCCGCACGCGAGCGGCGGATCGCATCGGACACGGCCTCGATCGCCTCATCCTGGCCCACCACGCGCTCGTGCAGCTTCTCTTCGATGTGCAGCAGCTTGTCGCGTTCGCCCTGCATCATGCGGGCGACGGGGATGCCGGTCGCGCGCGACACGACTTCCGCGATTTCCTCGGCGCCGACCTGCGTGCGCAGCAGGCGCGGCTTGCCATCGGCGCCATCCGGCTGCTCGCCCGCAGCCTCGGCATCCTTCAGCTGTTTCTCGAGCTCGGGCAGGCGGCCGTACTGCAGCTCCGATACCTTCTGCCAATTGCTCTGGCGCTTCGCTTCGTCCATCTGCAGGCGGATACGCTCGATTTCTTCCTTGATGTGCGTCGTGCCCTGCACGGCCGCCTTCTCGGACGTGAGGATTTCCTCGTAGTCGGCGTACTCGCGCTCCAGGCGGACGATCTCGTCGTTGATCAGCTCCAGGCGGCGCTGCGAGGCCTCGTCCGTTTCCTTCTTGACGGCTTCGCGCTCGATCTTCAGCTGGATCAGGCGGCGGTCGAGCTTGTCCATCACTTCCGGCTTCGAGTCGATCTCGATCTTGATCTTCGAGGCGGCCTCGTCGATCAGGTCGATGGCCTTGTCGGGCAGGAAACGGTCCGTGATGTAGCGGTGCGACAACTCGGCCGCGGCGATGATCGCCGGGTCCGTGATCTCCACCTTGTGGTGCAGCTCATACTTTTCCTGCAGACCACGCAGGATGGCGATCGTGGCTTCCACGCTCGGCTCGTCCACGATAATCTTCTGGAAACGGCGCTCCAGCGCGGCATCCTTCTCGACGTATTTGCGGTACTCGTCCAGCGTGGTCGCGCCGATGCAGTGCAGCTCGCCGCGCGCCAGCGCCGGCTTCAGCATGTTGCCCGCATCCATCGCGCCTTCGGCCTTGCCGGCGCCGACCATCGTGTGGATCTCGTCGATGAAGACGATCGTCATGCCCTCGTCCTGCGCCAGTTCCTTCAGCACGGCTTTCAGGCGCTCCTCGAACTCGCCGCGGAACTTGGCGCCCGCGAGCAGCGCGGCCATGTCGAGCGACAGCACGCGCTTGCCCTTCAGCGAATCCGGCACCTCGCCGTTGACGATGCGCTGCGCCAGGCCTTCCACGATCGCGGTCTTGCCGACGCCGGGTTCGCCGATCAGCACCGGGTTGTTCTTGGTGCGGCGCTGCAGCACCTGGATGGCGCGGCGGATTTCGTCGTCGCGGCCGATCACCGGGTCGAGCTTGCCGCTGCGGGCCCGCTCCGTCAGGTCGAGCGTATATTTCTTGAGCGCTTCGCGCTGGCCTTCGGCATCCTGGGAGTTGACGGATTCGCCGCCGCGTACGGCGGAGATCGCCGATTCCAGCGCCTTGCGGGTGAGACCGTGTTCGCGGGCCAGGCGACCGGCTTCGGACTTGTCTTCCGTAAAGGCCAGCAGCACCATTTCGCTCGACAGGAACTGGTCGCCGCGCTTCTGCGATTCGCGGTCGGCCAGGTTCAGTAGCGAGACGAGCTCGCGTCCGACCTGCACGTCGCCGCCCGTGCCGGATACCTTCGGCAGGCGGTCGAACGCCGTGCGCAGCGCCGCCTGCAGACCGCCCACGTTGACGCCGGCCCGCTGCAGCAGCGAGCGCGCGCCGCCGTCGCTCTGGCCCAGCAGCGCGGCCAGCAGGTGGACGGGTTCGATGTACTGGTTGTCGTTGCCGACCGCCAGGCTCTGCGCGTCGGCAAGCGCTTCCTGGAGCTTGGTCGTCAATTTATCTTGTCGCATATTCTTGATCCCTGTGGGTTGGATTTTGGATTGACATCAAGTTAGGGATGCCGTAGCGACTTTTCAAGATGTGAACACGCGGCTGAGGGCGGCAAATCGTGCTGGGATAAAATGTCCGGCATGGAACATTCCTTCTTATCTGAACAACGCCGCCTGCTGCCCTACATGGGGAAATGGCTGCTGCTCGCCCTCGCCGTCGGGCTGCTGTCCGGGTCCGCCTCCGCCTTTTTCCTGTTCGCGCTCGAACTGGCGACCGGGACGCGCAATGCCCACCGCTGGCTGATCGCGCTGCTGCCGCTGGCCGGCTTCGCCGCCGGCTGGCTGTACCTGCGCTTCGGCAGCTCGGTCGAGGCCGGCAACAACCTGCTGATCGACGAGATCCACGACCCGAAGAAAGTCATCCCGCTGCGCATGGCGCCGCTCGTGCTGGGCGGCACCGTGATCTCGCACCTGTTCGGCGCGTCGGTCGGCCGCGAAGGGACGGCCGTGCAGATGGGCGGCGCGCTCGCCGACCAGCTCACGCACGTGTTCAAGCTGAAGATGGAGGACCGGAGGATTGTCCTGATGGCCGGCATCAGTGCGGGCTTCGCCTCCGTGTTCGGCACGCCGCTGGCGGGCGCGATCTTCGGCCTGGAAGTGCTGGCCATCGGCCGCCTGCGCTACGACGCCCTGCTCGCCTGCCTGGCCGCCGCCATCGCCGGCGACCAGGTCTGCCTGCTGTGGGGCCATGCGCTGGGCCTCCACCACACCCATTACGCCATCGCGTCCGTACCGCCGCTGGGACTGTGGCCGCTGGCGGCCGTCGCCATCGCCGGGGCGCTGTTCGGTCTCGCCGGAAAACTGTTCGCGGATTGCACCCACGCATTGTCGGGCTGGATGAAGCGGCGCGTGCCCTACGGCCCGCTGCGGCCGCTGCTGGGCGGCAGCGTCGTCGCGGCCGTCGTGCTGGTATTCGGCGCGGACCGCTACATCGGCCTCGGCATCCCGACCATCCAGGCCGCGTTCGCGCAGCCGCTGGCGCCGTGGGACTTCGCCGGCAAGCTGGTGTTCACGGTCGCGTCGCTGGGCAGCGGGTTCAAGGGCGGCGAAGTGACGCCGCTGTTCTATATCGGCGCCACGCTCGGCAATGCGCTGGCGCCATTGCTGCACCTGCCCTTCCCGCTGCTGGCGGGCGTCGGCTTCGTGGCAGTATTTGCCGGCGCGGCCAACACGCCGATCGCGTCGACCCTGATGGCCATCGAGCTGTTCGGTGCGGAGGTCGGCGTGTATGCAGCCGTCGGATGCGTGCTGGCCTATCTGTTTTCCGGCCACACGGGGATTTACCGGGCCCAGCGCATCGGCCACGCCAAGCCCGGCAAGTCGTGATGGATTACGCCTGCTGCGCTTCGGGCACGTCGCCGGCGGCGGCCAGGTCGCGCACATTCTTTTGCACGGCGATGATGGCGAACAGGGTCAGCACGAACGACATCGCATAAAACCCCTTTTCGCTGAGCAGCAGCGTCGCATTCCACAGGCCGACCGTCAGCAGCACGACGGCGGCCATCAGCGAGGTCCAGCAGAGGCCGACGTACATGCCAGTAACCGGCAGCCCCTCGGCGCGGTCGCGCACGGTCTTTTGCAGCGACACGGCGGCAAAGCAGCCGTACAGCAGGATCGTCAGGTAATAGCCCTTTTCGTTGAGCTGCATCTGCGCATTCCATAAACCGATGAGGTAGGCCAGGATGCCGACGATCATGGCGCCCCAGGATGCGCCGACAAAGGCAGGGCTCGGGCGTGCGGACGGTTGCTTGGTCATGCTGTTCTCCGGTCAATGAAAATTAAGACATTGCCAGATTGCAGCCCGAGCACTTTGCGCGCAAGCGAATGACGTGCCGGTATCAGGCGACGGCACGCCAGGTCGCATATCCCGCGACGCAGCACCCGATCGACCCCAGCAGGTGCACCGCCGAATGGGCCAGCGCCCAGCCGTAATGGCCCCGCTGCAGCAGGACCATGGCTTCGCCGGAAAAGCTGGAAAACGTGGTCAGGCCACCGAGGAAGCCCGTGATGACGAAGAGGCGCCAGGCCGGGGACAGGGCCGGCATGGCATCGAAGAAGCCCAGCGCCAGCCCGATCAGGTAGCCGCCGACGAGGTTGGCGACGAGCGTTCCCAGCTGGATGTGGGCGTGCAGCTGGCCGAGAAAGAGGGTCAGCCCCCAGCGCAGCCAGGCACCGAGAGCCGCCCCGACGGCGACCGCGATCCAGCTCAGCGGCTGGCCCACTTGGCCCGGGCCGTGTCGTCCGTCACGCGCGCATCGACCCAGCGCGCACCGTTCGGCGTCTGCTCCTTCTTCCAGAACGGGGCGTCGGTCTTGAGGTAATCCATGATGAATTCGCACGCGGCGAACGCTTCGCCGCGGTGCGCAGCCGTGCAGGCGACGAGGACGATCTGGTCCAGCGGCCGCATCGGCCCGATGCGGTGGATCACGAGGACGCCGTACAGCGGCCAGCGCGCCCGCGCCTGCAGGGCGATGTCGTGCAGGGCCTTCTCCGTCATGCCCGGATAATGTTCCAGCTCCAGTTCGGCCACGTTGTCGCCGTCGTTCATGTCGCGCACTGTGCCGACAAAGCTGACGACGGCCCCCACGCGCGCATCGCCCGCGCGCAGGCGCGCGATTTCCGCGCTCACGTCGAAGTCCGCGGTCTCGACCCGGACTTCCGTCACATCCTTCTTCACTTGCCCTCCTTGGCCACACGCAGCGCAAGCTGCTCGATCCGGGACGCGGTACGCGCATCGACGAGCGCCGGCAGCGCGCACAGGTCGCGCAGCTGCGCCGTCGCGCCGCCATGGGCGCCGCGGCCGCCGCCGTGCCCCGACTTCAACGACGACTGCAACACCTCGACCTGGAGCTTCAACCGCTCGCGCGCGAACTCCGGGCCGCTGTCGATGCCGGCGCCAATCTCCAGGCGCAACAGGTCGTGCAGCAGCTTGCCGCGGTTCTCTTCCAGCGTGTGCGCATACGCGGACTGTTGTTCCGCGCTCCCGCGCAGCGCGGCCAGCGCGGCGTCGTAACGGGTACGCAGGGTGCGCTCCATGTCGGCGTCGAGGGGCGGCAAGGCGGACCAGCGCGCATCCCAATCAGTGTCTCCGGCGTTGTCCGCCGCGACGGCCTGCTCGAGTTCCTGCACGAGCCGCAGCTTGTCGCGCAACATGCCCGCCTGGGCGACGCCGGCGGCGCGGCGTGCCTGGTCGGCATGCTGCTGCACCAGCGCCACGGCCGCGTGGAAGCGTTTTTCGACGCGGGCTTCATGCGCGCGCGGCACCGGGCCGATGGCCTGCCATTCCGCCTGCGCCTCACGCAGCAGCTTGCCGACCGTGGCCGGCGTCACGTCGGCGGCGGCCGCTTCGAGCCGCGCGCTGATGGCTTCCTTGGCGGCCTCGTGGGCGCGCCGTTCGATGTCGGCCTCGTGCATCGTTTCCTTGCGGCGCTGGAACACGTCGTCGCACACGGCACGGAAGCGCTGCCACAGCGCCTGCTCGCTCTTGCGTTCGAGCGGCAGCGCGCGCGCATGCTCCTGCCAGCGCTGCTGCAGGGCGCGCATCGTGTCGATCGCATGGCGGTCGTGCGGGTCGATGGCGGACGCTTCCTCGATGATGGCTTCGCGCTCGGACATCTCGGCCTTGCGCTGCTCTTCGAGCGGTCCCTGCAGGATGTTCAGGGCATCGGTGAACAAGGCGTCCAGGCGCTTCTTTTCCTTGCGGTCGATGGCGCCAAGGTGGCTCCACGCGAGGCGCAGCCGCTGTACCGTGCCCGCCACGTGTTTCCACTCGACGCTGCCGTCACGCAGGCGCGCGATCTCGGCCTGCGCTTCCTCGACGAGGGCCTGGCCGCGCGCCGCATTCGCATGGCGTTCGTCGGCCAGGTGGCGGAAGTGGGCCGCGGCCGGCGCATAAGCGGTCGTGCAGGCCGCGTCGAACCGTTCCCACAGGCTCTTCGGTGCGGCGCCGGACAGGCTGTCGAGCGCTTTCCAGCGGTCGCGCATGCTGCCGACTTTCTTGGCCAGCTCGCTCATCGACAGGTTTTGCGTGGGCAAGGCCTCGACCGTCTTGATGAGTTCCTCGCGCGACACGTTGCCGCCCCAGCGCGCCCAGTCGGACAGGCGCTTGAGCTCGGCCCGCAGATGGGCCAGGCGGTCGGACTGCGCGGGCGTCAGGCGCATGCCCTTCTCCCGTGCCTCTTTCAGCGTCTTGTCGTGGTCGGCGGCGGCGCCCAGCGAACCCTGTTGCAGGGCGGCCTCCATCGCATCCATCGTGTCGATGAAATGCTGGTCGGCGCCGCGCGGCCTGTTGTCCTTCGTGCCCTCCTTGGTGCCCTCCTTAGTGCCCTCTTTCGCGGGGGCTTTTGCAGCGCCTTCGTGTGCCGGCCTGGACTCGCGCGGCTCTTTCGGCTTGCGCGGCTCGGGCTGCGGTACCGTGGCCAGCAGGGCGTCGAAGCGGCGCTGCAGTTCGGCCGCCTGCTCGTCCTGGGGCAGGTGCGGCAGGGCTTTCCATTCGCGCCGCAATGTCTCGGCATTCAGCTCGGCAACGGGTTTCGCCTGCTGGGCGTCGATGAATGCGGCGCGCGCGGCCAGTGCGGCCTGGCCGGCTTCCTGCACCTGCAAGCCGGCGCGCAGCTTCTCCATACCGGCCGCGAATTCGGCCACGAGGGCGCGCGGCAGCGACGGATGTTCGGGCGAACGCAGCGCTTCGTCCTGCGCCTGCACCAGCGCGTCCAGGCGCTGCGCCAGTTCCCCAGCCGGCAGGCCGGCGCCACCCAGCTGGCGCAACGCGGCCACGCGGTCGATCATGGCGCGCTGCAAGGCCACCTGCGCTTCCAGGCGCTGGGCCAGCGCGGCCCGCGCCGTCTGGAACGCGGCATCGAGCTCGGGCGCGGAGATCACGGACCATTTACGGTCCAGCTCGGCCACGTGGTTCGGGGTCAGCAACGCGTCCTTGAGGAGGGATTCGGCCTGCTCGACGGCGGCCTGTGCACGCCGGTGCTCCGCTTCGCGGTGACGGTGCGCATCGAGGCGCGACTGCATCAGCTTGGCGACGCGGCGGTCGGTGTTGCGCATCGCGGTGTGCACACGCTCGACCAGCTCGGGGCTATGGACGAACTCGGCGGCAGCGAGCCGCAGTTCGGAGAATTCGCATTGGAGGATGAATTCCACCGCGGCGGCTTCATCATCCCCGATCCGGCCCAGCTTTTCAGCCTGGGCCGCGCGTTGATGGTTGGACGAATGCGTGGCGGCGGACGCGGACGGTTCCGCTTGCGCCCCCGCCTGTCCTCCCTGCCCGGCCGGCTTGTCGCCGGGCTTGTCGCCCGGCCGCTTGAATAGGAACTCGAACATGATGAAATCGCACTTCCAAAATCGCCATCATAGCAAAGAACCCTGATGGCCTCGTGACACCAGCCTGGCGCGTGCGAGCAATCGTTCGTCGTTTCCCACTGACAATGTCGATCCTCAGTGGGCAACCGTCAGCGTCGCCTGCCGTCGCCCATGCACATCGTGGCCGGCATGTCCGACCATCTCGTGACGCAGGCGGCGGGGATCGGCCCGGCGCTCCTGCGCATACGCGTCGTGCGCGAGCATCTGGTTGGCAATCGCGAACCACGCGTCGCCGCCGACCGCCGCGCGCGCCAGCGGGAACAGCTCGTGTTCCTCGCGCTCCAACCGGCAGCGCAGGGCCGCCACGCAGCCCTCGACGGCGTCGCAGAACACGTCGCGCGGCACCGGACGGTCCGCCGCGCCGACGCAGGCCTCGGCCGCGCCCATCGCGGTAGCCGCCTGGCCGCTGAGCCGTTCCAGTTCCGCCAGCAACGGGTCGGCCGCCGCCGTGCTGCGGCGCAGGGCCGGCACGAGGAACTTGTCGAGCTTGCGCCAATGACAGTTGTCGTACACCTGGCGCAGGGCACCGCACAACTGTGCGGCCCGGCCGGCAGCCAGGGTGCTGAAGTCGCCCGGCAGCGCGCGCAGCTCGTCGAGCAGCGACTGCAGGGCCGCGCGCACCGTCGTCTGTTCGACGGACAGGGCGACGAGGGTATAAGTCGATGTCAGCATTCGGTCTCCACCTTTTTCTCACGAGTGAGTTCGACAAATCCGCTCCCCGGCCGCATGGCATGCGCGGCGCTATGCAGGGTCCGATGGGAGCGTTGTTGACAGGCCCGGGGCGCTCTCGAATCACGAGTCTCGAGTTGCGAGGCGTCCTCTGGTTGGTTTCGGCCTGAAGGAAGGTCTAGTGTAAGGAGGCCGGCCGGGTACCCGTTTGATCTATCACAAACGGCTACCCGGCGTCAGGCGGCGGCCGCCAGCGTCTGGCCCAGCGCGGCGGCCAGCGGTGCGGCGAGCCCGGCCGGTTCGGCATGCGCCAGCACGACCTGCGGACACCCGTGCCAGCGCGCACAGCGGGCGAACGCGGCGGCCAGGTCGCGTACGAACCGGTCGCTGATGCGAACGCCAGGCTCGAGCACGAGCGACTTCAGCTCGAAGACGCCGGTCTTGCGGTGCGCCTTGGCATCCACGCGGCCCACCAGCGCCCCACGCCGCAGCAGGGGGAGCGTGAAATAACCGTAGCGCCGTTTCTCGGCGGGCGTATAGCACTCCAGGCGGTAATCGAACCCGAACAGGTCGAGGGCCCGGCGCCGGTCCCAGACGATGGGATCGAACGGCGACAGGACGCTGGTGAGCGTCGCCTGCAACGCGCCGTCCACGGCCTGCCCCAGCAGCGCCGCGTGGTCGGGGTGGACGTACACGGGTTCCTTCCAGCCCTCGACGCGGGCGCGCAGCAGCAGGCCCGCGTCGGCCAGCCGCTGCGGATCGAGGTGCGGCGGCTTCGTGCGGTGGTAGTCCGGGATCCACGCCGCCTTCGCCACGCCCAGCGCGCGTACGGCGTCCAGCACGAACCGCCGCCGCGTATCGTCGACCGACGGCATGCGCGCATCATCCCAGCCAGGCAGCACGCGCTCGGCCAGGTCGTACACACGGTGAAACTGCTGGCGGCGCGCGATCATCAGCCGCCCCGTCGTGAACAGGACTTCCAGCGCGCGTTTTTCCGGCTTCCATTCCCACCAGCCGCCGGCCTTGCCGTCCGTGCGCTCGAAGTCGGCCGAGCGGGCCGGACCGTTGGCGCGGATATGGGCCAGCACGCGCTCGACCTCGTCCCGGTGCGACGCCAGCCACGTCCCCGCGTATTTCCAGCCGAGCGAGCCGGGATCGACCATCCGGTGCCGGTACAGGCCGTAATCCTCGATCGGGATGAAGCACGCCTCGTGGGCCCAGTACTCGAACAGCCTGCCTTCGGCGAGCAACTGGTCGAGCCAGTCCGGGTCGTAGTCGCCCACGCGGCTCCACAACACGAGATACGGGCTGCGCGCGACGACGCTGATGGTGTCGATCTGCAACACGCCCATGCGGCGGATCGCGGCCAGCACGTCGTCCTTCGTGGCGCGGACGCGCCTGGCCTGCAGCATGCCCTGGGCCGCCAGGTGGAGGTTGCGGGCGACAGCAGGAGTCAAAATTGGTTCGCTCATCCGCACATTCTAGTGACATCTCATCAACATTTGTACAGGTCGCCGCGAAAAAGTACTGGTTTTTTTTACAGTATCTCGCCGCATGCGATATAGTTGGCGCCCTGGCTCAACCCCTTGTTGATGACTGATTGACGATCATGCGGCTGCTGCACACCTCAGACTGGCACCTCGGCCAGACCCTGCACAATTTCGACCGGACCTACGAACACCAGTGCTTCCTCGACTGGCTGCTCGACACGATCGTCGCCGAGGAAGCGGACGCCCTGCTGATCGCCGGCGACGTGTTCGACAACTCGAACCCGTCCGCCGTGGCGCAGCGCCAGCTGTACCGTTTCCTGCAGCAGGCCCGGGCGCGGGCACCGCAACTGGACATCGTCATCATCGCCGGCAACCACGATTCGCCGGGCCGGCTGGAAGCGCCGGGGCCGCTGCTGGAAGCGCACGGCACGCGCGTCGTGGGCCATGTCGTGCGCGACGCCGAAGGCAGCATCGACCTGGAACGCTTCATCGTGCCGCTGGCCGGCAAGGATGGGACCGTGAAAGCCTGGTGCGTGGCGATCCCGTTCCTGCGCCCGGGCGACGTGCCGCGCGTGGCGTCGCAGGCAGCAGGCGACGATGCCTTCGACGCCTACCTGGCCGGCATCCGCCTGCTCTACCAGCAGGCGTACGACCTTGCGCGCGAGCGCGCCGCCGGGGGCCAGGCAATCCTCGCGATGGGCCATTGCCACATGGTCGGCGGCGATGCGTCACCCGATTCGGAACGGCGCATCGTCATCGGCGGCACCGAGGCCCTGCCCGCGTCGATGTTCGGCCCGGACGTCGCGTATGCCGCGCTGGGCCACCTGCACCTGGCCCAGCGGGTCGGCCAGCAGGAGCACCTGCGCTATTCCGGCAGTCCCCTCCCCCTGTCGTTCGCGGAGGTGGGGTACAGGCACCAGGTGCTGCGCATCGACCTGGACGGCCCGCGCGCGGCCGCCATCGAACCGCTGCACGTGCCGCGCGCCGTCGAACTGCTGCGCGTGCCGGCCAGCCCGGCGCCCGTCAAGCAGGCGATCGCGGAACTGGTCGCCCTCGACCTGCCCGACCTGCCGCGCGACGTGTGGCCCTACCTGGAAGTGCGCGTCCTGCTCGACGCACCCGAGCCGGGGCTGCGCGCCCAGGTCGAGGCGGCGCTGGAAGGCAAGCCCGTGCGCCTCGCCAAGATCGAACCGACGCGGCGGGTGGTGACGACGGCCGGCGCGGAGCCCGCGCTGAGCCTCGACCAGCTCGCGCAACTGCAGCCGGACGACATCTTCCGCCGCCTGTGGCAGCAGCGCTTCGGCGCGGACGCGCCGGACGACCAGCTGGCCGCGTTCACGGAACTGCTGCTGCCGGCCGATGGCGCAGACAGGAACAAGAACCGGGAGGCCGCATGAAGATCCTGCGCATCGGCGGCAAGAACCTGGCTTCGCTGGCCGGCGAATTCGAGGTCGATTTCGAAAGCGAACCGCTCGTCTCGTCCGGCCTGTTCGCGATCAGCGGCCCCACCGGCGCCGGCAAGAGCACCCTGCTGGACGCCCTGTGCCTGGCCCTCTACGACGCCACGCCGCGCCTCATCAAGGGTCCGCGCGTGGGCAATTACCTGCCCGACGTCGGCGACGAGACGTTGTCCGTGGCCGATCGCCGCACGCTGATGCGGCGCGGGACGGCGGACGCGTTCGCCGAAGTGGACTTCGTCGGCAACGACGGGCAGCGCTACCGGGCGCGCTGGAGTGTGCGGCGCTCGCGCAACCGCGCGGCCGGGGCCTTGCAGCCGTCGGCGATGAGCCTGCAGCAGCTGCCCGGCCTGCAACCGCTGGGCGGCACGAAGACGGAGGTGCTGGCCGAGATCGAACGCCGCATCGGCCTGTCGTTCGAACAGTTCACGCGTTCCGTGCTGCTGGCGCAGAATGAATTTTCCGCCTTCCTCCGTACCGACGAGAACGAGCGCGGCGAACTGCTGGAAACGCTGACGGGCGGCGCCGTCTACAGCGACATCTCGCGCCGCGCCTACGAGCGCTGGCGCGTGGAGCAGGAAGCCATGCGCCGTTTGACGGGGCGCCTGCAGGACCAGGCGCCGCTCGGTCCGGACGCGCGCACCGAACTCGACGCCGAGCACGCCGCCGCCCAGGCCGCGCTGACGGCGGCCGAGACGCGCCGCGCCGCGCTGGAACGGCAACTGCGCTGGCACCAGGAACTGGACCGCCTGCGCGCGGGCGAATCCCAGGCGGACGGCGCGCTGGCCCATGCCCGCGCGGCGGCCGACGCCGCCGCCGACCGCCGGCGCCGGCTGGCCACGCTGGATGCCGTGCAGCCGGCGCGCGCCCTCGTGGCCGACCTGAACCGCCTGGCCGGCGAACAGCGCCAGGTGCAGGCCCAGTTGGCCGGCAGCGAACACGAACTGGCGCGTGCCCTCGATGCCCAGCAACAGGCCGCGCGCGGCCTGATGGAGGCCGAACGCAAGCTGGAAACGGCCGAGGACGCGCAGCGCGCGGCCGCCCCGCAACTGGACCGCGCAAAAGCCCTCGACGCCACGCTGGACACGCTCGCGCCCGCGCATGCGAAGGCGCGCGCGGCGCAGGACGGCGTGCGCACGGAATCCACGCAAGCCCAGGCCGCCCTGCGGGCCAAGGCAGGGGAACTGGAGGCGAGCCGGCGCGCCCTGCACGACACGACGGCCTGGCTCGGCGCGCACGGCGCCCGCGAACTGCTCGGCACGCAATGGACGCGCTGGGACCAGCGCCTGGCCCAGGCCGAGCAGGCCGCGCGCCAGGATGCCTCCAGCGCGCAAGCCCTGAACGCCGCCCGCGCCGGCGCCGAACAGGCCGCCGCAATGGCGCAGCGCACGGCGCATGCGCTGTCGGCTTCCGTCGAACTGCTGGCCGTGCGCGAAGCCGCGCGCAAACAGGCGGCCACGGCGCTGGACGGCATCGACGCCGACGCGCTGCGCGCGGAACGCCGCACGCTCGACAAGCGGCGCGAACACCTCGCTTCGCTCGACCACACGTGGCAGGCATTGCGCACGCAGCGCGGCCGCCTCGCCGACCTCGATGCACAGACCGCGCAGGCCACCCGGGCGCAGGCCAACGCCCAGGAAGGTCTCGACGCCGCGCGCACCGCGGGCATCGCGCTGGACGCCGCCGTCAGCCAGGCCGAACGCATGCTCAAGACGGCCCAGCTGGCCTGCGCCGACGGCGTCGAGAAGCTGCGCGCCACCCTCGTGGACGGCGACGCCTGCCCCGTGTGCGGCGGCACGGAACACCCGTACCGCCATCAGGACGACCGGCTGCACGCCGTGCTGGAAGACCTGTCCGCCGAGCTGGCCGCACGCCGCGCCGAACAGCGTGCCAACGTCGACCAGCAAGCCGGCCAGCGCGCCGCCTTCGATGCCGCCGGCGAGCGGCTGGCGGCGCTGGCGCGCGAACGCGACAGCCTCACCGCCGCCCTCGCCCAACTGGATGCGGAATGGGCCGACAATCCGCTCGCGGCGGACGCGCCCGATGGCGACGCCGGCATCGACGCCCGCGGCCGCTGGCTCACCGCGGAACAGGCCGCGCTGCGCAAGGCCTACGAAGAACTCGAGACCCGCGACGGGGATCTGCGCCGCGCCGAACTCACACGTGACGCCGCCCAGCAGGCCTGGGACCAGGCCAACCGCGAACACGCGCGCCTGCTCGACGCGGCGCAAACGGCGCAGGGCACGCTGGCGCGCCTGGATGCCGACATCGCCGCGCTGGCAGCCCGGCGCGAGGCGGCCGCGGCCACGCTGGCCGAGTTGCTTGCGGAACTGGACCCCGTGCTGGCCGAAGCGTGCGGCGACGGCTGGCAGGGTCACTGGCAGCGCGACCCGGCCGGCTGGCGCCAGGCCCGCGCCAACGAGGCGCGCGAATGGAACGACCAGGCGGCGCGCCTTGCACGGCTGCAGGGCGCCATCGGCACCCTCGACGCCGAACACGCCGCGCTGGCCGCGCGCGTGGCGCATGCCGGCCAGCGCCTCGTCGAGACGGAGGCCGAATTCGCCCGCCTGGACACGGACCTGGCCGCGCGCCGCACCGAGCGTGCGGAACTGTTCGAAGGCCGCGCCGCGCGCGACGTCGAGCAACTGCTTGTGGGTGCCGTGAACGCGGCACGCGAAGCCGTCAACACCTGCCAGGCCGCGAGCCTGCAGGCCGCGCAGGCGGAGGCGCGGGTACGGGAAGCGCAGTCGCTGGCGGCGCGCCGCATCACGGACCTGCAGGGCGAACTGGCCGACGCCGGCGAGCGCCTCGCGCAATGGATTCAAGACTTCGACGGTAGCGATCCCACACTGGAAAGCGTGGCAAACGAACAGCAGCTGGCCGCCCTGCTCCAGGTGGGCACGGCCTGGATCGCCCAGGAACGCGCGGCCCTGCAGGAACTGGACACGGCCGTACGCCAGGCCACGGCCGTGCTGATCGAACGCCGCGCGCAGCGCGAGCAGCATGAACGGTTGCGCGAAGAGGTGGCGCCGGCGCAGGCAGATCTGGAACAACCGGATGCGCCGGCCGGGGACGGTGCTCCCGCAACCGCACAGGGCACCGCGCAGGCCCAGGATGCCGACTCGGTCGCCGCCGCCCTGCGCCGCGCCCAGACCGAACGGGACGCCGCCCACGAAGCGGCGGCCAGCCTCGCGCTGCGCATCCGCGAGGACGAGCAGCGCCGCGAGCGCGCACGCTCGATGATGGCCGAGATCGAGCGCCAGCGCGCCATCGAGGAACGGTGGGCGAAGCTGGCGGAACTGATCGGCTCGGCCGACGGCAAGAAGTTCCGCAACTATGCCCAGCAATTCACGCTCGACGTGCTGCTCGGCTATGCCAACACGCACCTGGCCCAGCTGGCGCGGCGCTACCGGCTGGAGCGCGTCGTCAGCACGGCCGGCCCGTCGCTGGCGCTGATGGTGCGCGACCAGGACATGGGCGGCGAAGTGCGCTCCGTGAACTCGCTGTCCGGCGGCGAATCGTTCCTCGTGTCGCTGGCGCTCGCGCTGGGTCTCGCCTCGCTGTCGTCCAACCGCGTCAAAGTGGAATCGCTGTTCATCGACGAGGGATTCGGCAGCCTCGACAGTGATACGCTGGGCGTCGCGATGGACGCGCTGGACGCGCTGCAGTCGCTGGGCCGCAAGGTCGGCGTGATCTCGCACGTGCAGGAGATGACGGAACGCATCGCCACCAAGGTGCTCGTCCGCCCGGCCGGCGGGGGCAGCAGCGCCGTGACCGTGCAGTGCTAAAATGCGCCCCTTCCATTGATTCATCGCTCACTTTCATCATGAACAAACCCGCCCGTTTCCTGACCTTCAAGTGCGCCAAATGCGCCAGGCCGGTCAAGGTCACTTTGCAAAAAGTGTCCGCCTGCTCGCACATCCAGCCCTACCAGGGCATTTGCGAATGCGGCGAAATCAAGCGCCACGCGACCGGCAATCCGGATGCCGTGAAATCCTTCGTCGAGTCGAACGAACTCCACTGGCACCACCACCACTGATCGGACGCGGCGATGACGACTCCCGACGGCGCGGCGCGCATCCACTGGATCGAACACGGCGAGGAACGCTCGGCGCGCTGGCGCTCGGAAAGCGGCTGGCCGGCGCCGAAGAAGGTCGTGCTTGCGGACGACACGATGTCCGCCGACGCGGCCTGGCGCCACGCGCTGGACGGCACGGCGCTGCTGTGGCGCGGCGACTTCCAGAACGCGCGCCAGCTGCTGCAGGCGCTCGTGCGCCGCGTCGACCATAAAGGTCCGCGGGCCAAACGCGCCAAGGCCGGCAAGGCCCCGGCGACGCTCACTGAGCAATTTCACCGCCACCGTCTCGCACAACTGCAGCGCGCACGCACGCTGGCGATGCTCCTGATCCCGTTCGACGCGGAGCACGGCATTCCGCTGCGCCGCGCGCCGGACGTGCACGAAGCGTGCACGGAAGCGTATGGGCCGGCGACGGAACCGTACGTCGCATCGCTGCGCGAACTGCTGGGCGTGATCGGCGCGCACGAATGGCGCCGCAAGGGCGTGTTCATTCCCGCCCTCGACGAGCGCATCCACCCGTGGTACGGCGTGTTCTCGCCCGTGCGCGGCGAATATGTCGAGCTCGTCGCGCAGGCACCGCTGCCGGCCGGCGCGAAGCTCGCGTTCGACATCGGCGCCGGTACGGGCGTGCTGTCGGCCGTGCTCGCGCATCGCGGCCTGCAGGGCGTGCTCGCCACCGACGTGGACGAGCGCGCGCTCGGCTGCGCCCGCGCGAACGTCGAGCGCCTGGGCCTCACCGGACAGGTGGAGATCGTGCGTGCCGACCTGTATCCCGAGGGGCGCGCCGACCTTGTCGTCTGCAATCCGCCCTGGTTGCCGGGCAAGCCGAGTTCCGCGATCGAATACGCCGTCTACGATCCCGACAGCCGCATGTTGAAAGGTTTCCTCGCGGGCTTGAAAGAGCACCTGCGCGATGGCGGTGAAGGCTGGCTCATCCTGTCCGACCTGGCCGAGCACCTTGGCCTGCGTTCGCGCGATCAATTGCTCGGGTGGATTAACGAGGCCGGGCTGAAGGTCGAAGGTCGCCACGACATCCGCCCCACGCACGCGAAGGCCAGCGATCCCGACGACCCGCTGGCGGCGGCACGCATGGCCGAGGTAACGTCGCTGTGGCGCCTGCGGGTGGCTTGACCGCGGGCCGGGCAGATAGCGGTTTGCAAACCCGATTTGCGCTTCGGCGCCGTTCGCGCTAAAATAGCGTTCTCAGACGCGGGGTGGAGCAGTCTGGCAGCTCGTCGGGCTCATAACCCGAAGGTCACAGGTTCAAATCCTGTCCCCGCAACCAAATACCGTAACAACAAGCCCGACTCTTGTAGCCGGGCTTTTGTTTTCTGGGCCAGTGCAGCGCATGAGAGACAAGAAAGACAACGCGACCTTCGACCTGCCCGGCTTCGAGCCGGCGCCGCATGACGCTGCCGCCGTTGTCCCGTCCTCTGATCCTGCGCCCGCCAGGCGCCCCCGGGCGCGCCGCACGGCACAGAAACAGGAACAGCTGATGCTGATGAACCTGGCAGAAACGGATGCGACCGGCCTGCCGGTCTGGAAACACGATCCCGATCTGGACCTCACCGGCTTGCCTGTCTGGAAGCCGGCACCCTGAAGCACGCGACATGAACGCCGGTTCGTCGCGCCAACGAAACGCCGACACCATGTCCGACACCACCTTTTCCTCGCTGCAGCTCGCAGCCCCCTTCCTCGCCAACCTCGACCAGCTCGGCTATAAAGACATGACGCCCGTGCAGGCGGCCACCCTGCCGCTCGCACTCGCAGGCCGCGACCTCATCGCGCAGGCCAAGACGGGCAGCGGCAAGACGGCCGCGTTCGGCATCGGCATGCTGCTGAAGCTGAATCCGACGCTGTTCGCCGTGCAAGGCCTCGTCATGTGCCCCACGCGCGAGCTGGCCGACCAGGTCGCGAACGAGCTGCGCCGCCTGGCGCGGGGCATCGGCAACGTCAAGGTCGTCGTGCTGACGGGCGGCATCTCGATGCGTCCGCAGATTACGTCCCTGGAATTCGGCGCGCACATCGTCGTCGGCACGCCGGGCCGCATCCGCGACCACCTGCAGCGCCGCACGCTCGACCTCGCCCGCCTGCGCACCCTGGTGCTCGACGAGGCCGACCGCATGACGGACATGGGGTTCTACGACGAGATCGCGGCCATCGTGCGCGAGTGCCCCGCGCATCGCCAGACCCTGCTGTTCTCCGCGACGTATCCGGACGACATTCGCGCCGCCACCGCGCGCTTCCTGCGCGATCCGCTCGAGGTCGCCGTCGATACCGCGCACGCGCCGGCCCGCATCGAACAGCGCTTCTACGAGATCGGCTTCGACGGCCGCGTGGATGCCGTCGCGCGCCTGCTGCGCCATCACCGGCCCGGTTCCGCGATCGCGTTCTGCAACACGAAGGCGCGCTGCCGCGAAGTCGCGGACGCCCTGCGCGAACAGGGCTTTTCCGCACTCGCACTGTATGGCGAGATGGAACAGCGCGAGCGCGACGAGACGCTCGTCCGCTTCGCCAACCGCAGCTGCGCGGTGCTCGTCGCCACCGATGTGGCCGCGCGCGGCATCGACATCGCGGGGCTGGAGGCCGTCCTCAACGTCGACGTGTCCAAGGATCCGGAAGTGCACGTGCACCGCGTCGGCCGCACGGGACGCGCGGGTGCGAACGGCCTCGCGCTGTCGCTGTGCGCGCCGAACGAAAAGCGCTGGGTCAAGCTGATCGAGGACGCGCAGGGCTTCACGGCCGAGTGGCATGCACTCGACGAACTGGATGACGACGACGGCGCGGTCGACCCCGCGCCGATGATCACGTTGTGCGTATCCGGCGGCAAGAAGGACAAGCTGCGGCCGGGCGACCTGCTGGGCGCCCTCACCGGCGACGCGGGCCTGATGAAGGAGCAGGTCGGCAAGATCGCCATCTTCGAATTCGTCAGCTACGTCGCGCTCGACCGCCGGGTCGCGCAGCAGGCGTTCGACCGGCTGAACGACGGCAATCCGCTGGGCCCGGAATTCGGCACCATCAAAGGCCGTAACTTCAAGATGCGTTTCATCGACGACTGACGGTCGCGCAGCGCAACCTCGCGCGCCTGTAACAGTTGTAACAGGCGCGCACGGTTGAGTTGTACTCGGGCACCGGTGCTACAAATCTGGCATGATTTTGCCAAGCCCATGCCTTAGCAAAATGACCAGCCTAACTACCATCGGACCGGAGCAGCAGCACCTCGAAGGCCGCACCGTCAGGGACATCGTCGAGTACAGTCCCGAACAGGTCAACGAAGTCTGGTGCCGCAAGATCTTCCGCCAGATCCTGCAGTCGCTCGAACTGCAGTACGCGATGCACATGCCGCATCGCGCCATCACGCCCGACACGATCGTGTTCCACGAGAATGGCGAGCCGCTGCTGATCCCCACCGACGTCGGCCCGCCGGAAGCGCAGGAGGCCGAGGACCTGAACGCGCTGGCCCGCATCATCCACTACGCCATCACCCGCGAGCTCGCCCCCACGGGCCCGCTGGCCGGCCGGGCGGAAGGCTATAGCGATTCACTGGTCAATGCCGTCGACCGCTGCATGGATCCGGATCCGGCGCGCCGTCCGCAAAGCATCGAACAATTGCGCGACCTGCTCGGCATCGTCCCGCTCGGACCGCCCGTCGGCGCCGCGGTGGCGTCGCACATGACGCCGCCGGCGCCGCCCGATACGCCGGCACCCGACCTGGGTCCCGCGGACGTGCCGCCCGCAGCCGTGCCGCCCGCGTTCATGCAGACGGCCGAGCGGCCGCGCAGGAGCTGGAACCTGAACCGCTGGCAACGCTGGGCCGTCGCGGCCGGCGGCGGCGCCGTCCTCATCGCCCTGGCGCTCGCCATGTTCGCGGAAATGCGCGATTCCGGCTCGTTCGACCACGTCGTGCTCACGTTGCCGCAACAGGCCGATCGACCATCCGCCGCGACCGGCGCCGCAGCCGCGGGCGCACTGGACAGCAGCGAGGGCTATGTCGTACCGGATACGCCGGCATCGAGCCCGGCAGCCATGCCGCAAGCACCCATCGCCGCTACCCAGGCCCAACCCGCGCAGGACACCCGCCTGCCCGGCGTCGTCGTCACGCCGAACGGCAATGTCTACAAGCTGCAGATCCAGCCGTGGGGCGTCGTCTACGTGGACGACGTCGACCGCGGCGTCAGTCCGCCCGTCAAGCGCCTCGTACTGGCGCCCGGCCGCCACACGATCCGGGTAACGAACCCGAACTTCCACGACCGCGTGCTCGAGGTCGACACGGCGAGCGGCGACGGCCAGATCTCCGTCGACTTCACGGCGGAACCCCGATGACACACGACCGGAGACCGATGAACGCCCACCGCTTCGCCCACGCCATCCTGCTGGCCGCGACGGCCGCCCTGCTCGGCGGTTGCGCCGACTTTCCCCTCTTCGACAAGAAGCCGGCACGCAGCCCCAGCCACCCAAAGGCGACCTCGAACGTGGAACGGGACACCCCGGCCGTACGCGAAGCCCCGGCGCGGCCGAAAGAAAAGCCGCGCGACCGCGACGACGCGCCCGCGCCCAGCGCGGGCCTGCAGGAAGGCATCCGGCTGTACAACGACGGCGACTACAACGGCGCGATCCGGCGCCTGTCCGCGCGCGACGTGAACAACGGCCCCCTCGCCACGCGCCTTACGGCCCTGAAATACATGGCGTTCAGCTATTGCGTGACGTCGCGGCCCGGCCCGTGCCGCCAGGCGTTCGACCGCGCGCTGCGCCTCGACCCGTCGTTCGACCTGGCACCGGGCGAGCACGGCCACCCGCTATGGGGCCCCGTCTTCACGAAAGCCAAGCAGGCGGCGACGCCCCGCTGAAACGTGAGCACGCTGCCGGCCCATTGCGATCGCCCGCTGGCCGACAGTACGCCGGCGAGCGGCCACGCCGACCACCCCCGCCTCGTCCTCGCCACTTCGATCCTCGCGAGCAGCCTCGCCTTCATCGACGGCTCCGTCGTCAACGTGGGCCTGTCCGCCATCGGCCGCGACCTGGGCGGTGCGGGCGCGGACCTGTCGTGGGTCGTGAGCGGCTATCTTCTCCCGTTGAGCTCGTTGCTGCTGCTGGGCGGCGCGGCCGGCGACCGCTACGGCCGGCGCCGCATCCTGCTCGCCGGCATCGCGACGTTCGCGCTGGCCTCGCTGCTGTGCGCGTGGGCGCCGCGGCTGTGGCTGCTCGTCGGCGGCCGCGTCCTGCAGGGCATCGGCGCGGCCTTCCTGCTGCCCAACAGTCTCGCCATCCTCGGCGCCACGTTCGACGGCAAGGCACGCGGCAAGGCGATCGGGATCTGGGCCGCAGCCGGCGCGGCGGCGGGTGCCGTCGGGCCATTGCTCGGCGGCTGGCTGATCGACACCGTCGGCTGGCGCGCGGTCTTCTATATCAACCTGCCCATCGCGGCGCTGGCGATGCTCCTCGGCTGGCGCTACGTGCGCGTGCCGCGCGGCGACAAGCCCGTCGCGCTCGATCCAGCCGGAGCGCTGCTGGCCAGCGTCGGCCTCGGCTGTTTGACGTGGGGACTGGCCGCCGCGTCGGCCGACAAGGGCGTGACGGCGGCGTCCGGCGGCGCGATGGCGGCCGGCGTGGCGGTCCTGCTCGGATTCCTGTGGGCCGAGCGGCGCGCGGGCGACAAGGCGATGCTCCCTTTGAAACTGTTCGGGTCGAGCAGCTTTTCCGGCCTGAACCTGATGACGTTCCTGCTCTACGGCGCCCTCGGCGCGCTGATGCTGCTCGTGCCGTTCGTGCTGATCCAGGCGCTGCAGTATTCGGCGAAGCAGGCGGGCGCGGCGCTGCTGCCGTTTCCCATCGTCCTCGCGATCGGCTCGCCGCTGATGGGCAAGGTGGCCGGCAGCCACGGGTCGCGGCTGCCGCTGGCCATTGGCGCGCTGATCGTGGCCGGTGGATTCCTGCTGGGCACGCGCATCGGCGATGGCGGCTATACGACGACCGTGCTGCCCGCCATCCTCGTCATCGCCGTCGGCATGGCGTGCGTCGCGGCACCGCTGACGACGGCCGTGCTGTCGTCGGTGGACGCCGGTCACACGGGCGTCGCGTCCGGCTTCAACAGCGCCGTCGCGCGCGGCGGCGGGCTCATCGCGACGGCGCTGCTGGGCGTCGTGCTGACGGCGCAGGGCCGCGCATTGCTGGCGCCGTTCCACGCGGCGATGGCCGTGTGCGCCGCCTGCGCGCTGGGCGCGTCGGTCTGCGCGTTCGCCTGGGTCAGGCGCGCGGGTTGACGGAAGCGGGGTACGTGGGCGCGCGGCGCCGCTGGCTCGCCTGCTCGTACGCATAGGCCATCGCGATCAACGCCGCCTCGCTCCACGCGCCGCCGACGAACGACAGCCCGACGGGCAACCCGTGCACGAAGCCCGCCGGCACCGTCACGTGCGGGTAGCCCGCCACGGCCGCGGGCGTCGAAAAGCCGGGGCCGTCATGGTCGCCGTTGATGTAATCCGTCAGCCAGCCCGTGCCGCCCGTCGGCGCGACGAGCGCGTCCAGCTTTTCCTCGCGCAGGATCTGGTCGATGCCCTCTTCGCGGCTGTAGCGGCGGTTGTTGGCGAGCGCATCGCGGTAAGCCCCGGCATCGAGGCCCGGCCGGGCCGCCGCCGCGATCAGGTGTTCCTGGCCGAAGTGGCGGAGTTCCCGGGCGGCGTGCCTGTCGTTGAACGCGATCACGTCGGTCATCGTTTTCACGGGCGCATGCGGCGCGTAGCCGGCGAGGTACGCCTCCAGGTCGGGCCGGAATTCGGACAGCAGCACTTCCAGTTCCGTGTCGCCGTACTTGTCGACGTTGGGTACCTGCACGTCGACGAGCGTCGCGCCCTGCGCGCTCAGCACGGCCAGTTCGGCTTCGATCACGGCGTTCACGGCCGGATTGTTGAAGAAATTGCGCGCGACACCGATGCGGCGGCCGCGCAAGCCGTCCGGACGCAGGGCCGCGGCGAAATCGGCCGGCTTGCCCTGCATCGTGCCCGTGGCGGCATCGTCCGGGTCGGCACCGGCGATCGCGGCGAGCAGCAGTGCGGCGTCGGCCACGGTGCGCGTCATGGGGCCGGCCGTGTCCTGCGAATGCGCGATCGGGATGATGCCGCTGCGGCTGACGAGGCCCAGGGTCGGCTTGATGCCGACGATGCCGCAGATCGACGCCGGCGACACGATCGAGCCGTCCGTCTCCGTGCCGATGGCGAGCGTGGCGAGCGCGGCCGCCATCGCGGCGCCCGAACCGGAACTGGAGCCGCTCGTGTTGCGGTCGAGTGCATACGGGTTGCGCGTCTGCCCGCCGCGGCCGCTCCAGCCGCTGACGGAATGCGTCGAGCGCATGTTCGCCCATTCGGACAGATTGGTCTTGCCGAGGATGACGGCGCCGGCCGTGCGCAGGCGTGCAGCGACGAACGCATCGCGCGCGGCGCGCACGCCGTCCAGCGCGAGCGAGCCGGCGCTCGTGCTCATCTTGTCGCCCGTCGCGATATTGTCCTTCAGCAGGACGGGAATGCCGTGCAGCGGGCCCCGCACCTTGCCGGCCTTGCGTTCGCGGTCGAGGTCGGTGGCGATCCGGACGGCGTCGGGATTCAGTTCGATGACGGCGTTCAGGCGCGGCCCGGCCCTGTCGACGGCGGCGATGCGCGCCAGGTAGCGCTGCACGAGCGACTTCGACGTCAGTTTGCCCGTTTCCATGAGCACCTGCTGCTCGCGCACGCCGGCGTCCAGCACGGCATCGAGTTCCTTGCCGGCTGCCGGCGCGGTCATGCCGGCCGCGGCACTCGCCGCCAATCCCAGTCGAACGAAATCCCTGCGATCCATGCATCCCCCCTTGAGAATGCTCCAGCATAACAGCATCTTGCTTATGTGACATGCACGCGTGTCGGACCCTGCGGACGAAAAAAAACGCTGCCCGATGGACAGCGTTTTTTTCGGAGAGTGCGTCGGCTTAGTTGCGGACGACTTTCTTGTACTCGGCGGTACGGGTGTCGATCTCGATCGTGTCGTCCTGGTTGACGAACAGCGGCACCTGGATGGTGAACTGCTTCGATTCGATGGCGTTCTCGAGCTTGGCTTCCTTCAGGACGTTGCCCGAGGTATTGCCCTTGACGGCCGGTTCCGTGTAGATGACCTTGCGCGCGATGGTGATCGGCAGTTCGACCGAGATGGCCTTGCCGTCGTAGAACACGGCTTCGCATTCCATACCGTCTTTCAGGTAGTTGATCGCGTCGCCCATGTTTTCTTCTTCGATTTCGTACTGGTTGTACTCTTCATCCATGAAGACGTACAGCGGGTCGGCGAAGTACGAGTAGGTCACCGGCTTCTTGTCCAGGACGACGACGTCGAACTTGTCGTCGCCGCGGAACACGTTTTCCAGCGGTGCGTTGGTGAGAAGATTCTTCATCTTCCACTTGTACGTGAAGCCCGTGCGGCTCGAGCCATTGACGTCGGAGCGCAGCACGATGAAAGGCTTGGCATCAACCATGATGATGTTGCCGACACGGATTTCTTTTGCGGGTTTCATAGGAGGGTTTTAACCTAAAAATGAGTTGCAGTAATCAAGCATGATACCATGTTCCTCGCCCGTCGCCTACCGCAGCGACCGGGCGAAATCCAGCAGGTTGCTCACCAGGTCGCCATTCGCCAACATCCGCGCCTGCCACTCGGCATCGCGTGAGAGTATCGTTGGCAAACTGGCTTGCAGCGATGTCCACAGGCCCGGCCAATCGGCTGGCTTTTCGCTTTCTACGCCATTCCAGCGCAGGGAAAAATCGATCAGGCTGTCCAGGTTCTCCGCGTACTTTTGCAGGAACGCGCGGAGTTTAACATGATGCAAGTTTTCATCTTGCGGATAAATGTGCCAGATGAATGGTCGCCCCGCCCATTGCGCGCGCACCCAGGAATCCTCGCCGCGGACGAAGTTCACGTCGCACGCCCACAGCAGGCGGTCGTAATCTTCCTGCGACAGAAACGGGATGGTGCGGACGGTGAGGTTGCCGTGCGTCGCCACCGCGCCGGCGCCGACGAACGCCGCCACCTGCTCGCGCGCGACGCCTTGCGGCACGAGACACGTGACGGGCGTCCCGCCGTCGCGCCACGCGGCGAACAGCGCCGCGACCGGCGCGTGCGGATAGCAAAACAGACTGACTGTCAGCGCGCTTGCCTCGTCCGTCGTCACGCCAATTCGCGCGAGGAAATCGGCACGTGCCGCCCCGTCGGCCTGGAAGCGGTCGCGCGCGTCGAGCAGATCGCGTTCGCGCAGCAGGCCACCCGTCTTGTCCGTAAAACCCGGGAAGAAGAAATGCTTCGTCAGCTTCAGGCGCGGATGCATCGACGGCAGCGAGTGGCAGCCCTCGACCCACGCCTCGGCGCTGAGGCCTTCGTAATTGATCCACACGGGCCGGGGCTCGCGCTGCGCCATCGCGGCGATATAGCCCGGCGGGATGTCGACGCCGAAGAATTCGATGACGATGTCGGCCACATCAGGCGGCTCGCAGGTGCCGTCCTGGTCGCGCCAGTGCAGGACGCGCACGCCGTCCACGATCTGTTCAAAGGCATCGACATCGACGGCCGGCCAGATGCGGCGAAAACTGGCGAGATCATCGACCCACAGGGTCACCGCGATGCCATGCTCGCCGTGGAATTGCCGCGCGAGGCGCCAGCAGATGCCGATGTCGCCGAAGTTGTCGACCACCTTGC
>CBIHQW010000029.1:0-57644 GCA_966212285.1 Massilia kyonggiensis | reverse complement strand
CGGACATCATCTCGACCGTCTCGACCGGCCACTTGCCGGCGGCGGTCTCGGCCGATGCCATCACGGCGTCGGTGCCGTCCAGCACGGCGTTGGCGACGTCCGACACTTCGGCGCGGGTCGGCACGGCGTTGACGATCATCGACTCCATCATCTGGGTGGCGGTGATCGCCAGCTTGTTGCAATCGCGCGCCATGCGGATCATGCGCTTCTGCAGCGCCGGCACGGCCGCGTTGCCCACTTCGACGGCGAGGTCGCCGCGGGCGACCATGATGCCGTCGGACGCGTCCAGGATCTCCTGCAGCACGGGAATCGCTTCCGCGCGCTCGATCTTCGCAATCATCATCGGCTTGTGGCCGAACGGTTCGCCGGCGATGTTCGCCAGCTGGCGTGCCATTTCCATGTCGGTCGCCGTTTTCGGAAACGAGATGGCCAGATAATCGGCCTGGAAGGTCATCGCCGTCTTGATGTCTTCCATGTCCTTCGCGGTCAGCGCCGGCGCCGTCAGGCCGCCGCCCATGCGGTTGATGCCCTTGTTGTTGGACAGGTCGCCGCCGACCTTGACGATGGTGTGGATCTCGCTGCCCGCCACGCGCTCGACGATCAGCACGATCAGGCCGTCGTTCAGCAGCAGCGTGTCGCCCGGACGGACGTCGTTCGGCAGTGCCTTGTAGTCGAGGCCGACGCGTTCCTGGTTGCCCAGCTCGCCGTTCTCGCCCCAGCGGGCGTCGAGGATGAAGCGGTCACCGTTGTTCAGCAGGATCTTGCCTTCTTCGAACTTGCCGACGCGGATCTTCGGGCCCTGCATGTCGGCCATGATCGCCACTTCGCGGCCGCACTCGGCCGCGGCGCGACGCACCAGGTTGGCACGGTCGATATGGTCCTGGGCGCGGCCGTGCGAGAAATTCAGACGCACGATGTCCACGCCCGCGCGGATCATGCGGACGAGCGTATCGAAGTCGGAGGAAGCGGGGCCGATGGTTGCGACGATCTTGGTACCACGAGACATTGATCTATCCTTGAAGTGAAAAGCGCAGCCCGTGGGCTGCGCCGGTGACCGTGAGGTGTTATTTCGCAGCGCTACGCTGCAGCAGGATCTCCACCGCCGGAAGCGTCTTACCTTCGAGGAACTCGAGGAAGGCGCCGCCGCCGGTCGAGATATAGCCGACTTGGTCGGCAATATTGTATTTTGCGATGGCAGCCAGGGTATCGCCGCCGCCCGCGATCGAGAAGGCTTTCGATGCGGCAATGGCCTGGGCCAGGGTCCTGGTGCCTTCGGCGAACTGGTCGAACTCGAACACGCCGACCGGGCCGTTCCACACGATGGTGCCGGCCTTGGCGATCTGTTCGGCGAGCTGGGCCGCGGTCTTCGGGCCGATGTCCAGGATCATGTCGTCGTCCGCCACATCCTTGACGTCCTTGACGGTCGCGGCGGCGGTCGGCGAAAACTCTTTCGCGCACACGACGTCCACCGGGATCGGCACGGTCGCGCCGCGGGCGGCCATCTTGTCGATGATGGTTTTCGCTTCGCCGACGAGGTCCGCTTCCGCGAGCGACTTGCCGATGTTCAGGCCCACGGCCTTCATGAACGTGTTGGCGATGCCGCCGCCGACGATCAGGTTGTCGACCTTGTCGGCCAGGCTCTGCAGGATCGACAGCTTGGTCGACACCTTGGAACCGGCGACGATCGCCAGCAGTGGACGCTGCGGCGCGCCCAGTGCCTTGCCCAGCGCGTCCAGCTCGGCCGCCAGCAGCGGACCGGCGGCAACCACGGGCGCGAACTTCGCGATGCCGTGCGTGGTCGCTTCGGCGCGGTGCGCGGTGCCGAATGCGTCGTTGACGTAGATGTCGCACAGCCTGGCCATCTTCTGCGCCAGCTCGTCCGCGTTCTTCTTTTCACCCTTGTTGACGCGGCAGTTTTCCAGCAGCACGACCTGGCCCGGCGCGACGTCGACGCCATCGACCCCGCTGTTTACCCAGTTTTGTTTCAGTTCGACCGGCAAGCCCAGCAGCTCGGACAGGCGCTTGGCGACCGGCGCCAGGCTGTCTTCCGGCTTGAACTCGCCCTCGGTCGGACGGCCCAGGTGCGACGTGACCATCACGGCCGCACCCGCGTCAAGCGCAGCCCGGATCGCGGGAACCGAAGCACGCACGCGCGTGTCTTCCGTAATGTTGCCGGCGTCGTCCTGCGGAACGTTCAGGTCGGCACGGATGAAGACGCGCTTGCCTTTCAGCGCGTCTTGGTCGATCAGGTCTTGCAAGCGGGTGAAATTGAGAACGGCCATTGTCAACAATCTTGGGATGTTTAAAAAACGCTATTTTACCTTAGAGGCCGTTGTGGAAAACATCAGAAACACGCAGGGCAGTAAATACCACCATGCCGATAACGATCGTCTGCAACATGTTCCGCCGCCACAGGTAGTAGGCCAGCGCAACGATACCGGCCAGCAGTTTCGGGTTCGTGACGGCCAGCTCGATCTCGCCCTGCGGTCCCAGCATGAAGTCGGGCGCGACGATCGCGGCCAGCGCGCAGGCCGGCGCATAGCGCAGCATTTCCTGCACGCGCCGGGGAATCGTCACGCGGTGGCCCACCATCCACAAGGCGCTGCGGGTGCACGCCGTGGCCACGCCCAGCACCACGATGACGGTCCAGATTTCCCAGTCAGCCATGGCGCACCTTGCGGCGACCGCGCGTTTCCTCGACGACGATGGCGGTGACCATGCCGACGACGACCGCGACCAGCAGCCCCAGCTTGTACGGCAGGCCATGCGCCAGTATGGACACGATGCCCGCCACCAGCACGCCGCACAGGGCCGCGCTGTTCATGACCAGGGGGACGAGGATGCACAGGATCGCGAGCGTGCCGGCAAAGCCCAGCTGCCATTCCGTCGGCACGGCGCTGCCCAGGAAGATGCCGATGAATGTGCCGGCCTGCCACGCGACCCAGCTCGGATACAGCAAGCCTTTCAGGAAGGACAGCTTGCCCCGTTCGGGCGCCGTGCGGGGATAGCGCTGCAGGAAGAGCGCGGTGGTCAGGTCACCGGAGATATGGCCGAGATAAAAACGCTGCAGCAGCGGCAACTTCGAGAAATGGGGGGCGAGCAGCGCGGAAAAGATGACGAACCGCAGATTGACGACGAAGGCGGTGGCGAAGATGACCCCGATGGGCGCGCCGGTGGCGATCAGCGGCAGCGACGCGAGCTGGGCCGAGCCGGAGTATACGATCAGCGTCATGGCGCTGGCCTGCAGCACGGTGAGGCCGCTCTTGACCATCGCGACCCCGACCACGATGCCCCAGGCGCCGAGGCCGAACAGCGTGGGCAGGCCGACCTGGAAACCTTCGCGCCAGGCGACGGGGTCGTGGCCGTCGACATCATTGCCGCTCTCCATGCGTACCTCGCTCATGTCGCGTTCCTGCAACAAAAGCGGTCGACAAGCATGGCGGACGGGCGGCGTTCGAACATGAAACGAGGGCGTGAAAATGCGCGTAGATTTCTTTACAGGAAATTCTACTCGACAGTATTAAGATGTCTATTCTACCGGACCATTCCGGCAATCAGGTCGAATCCGTTAGAATCGTGGTTTTGGGAATGCCGTGTTTTCAATGTGATGGCGTCCCTTGCCTATTAGCTGACGGAGAAATGAATGAACGACAAGACCATCCCGGTCGTGGAACTGGAAGCCAAGGACCTGCCGGCCTATTGCCCGAACCCGGCCATGCCGCTGTGGTCGTCCCACCCGCGCGTCTTCCTGGACTTCGATCATGACGGCAACGCCAAGTGCCCGTACTGCGGCACCCAGTACCGCCTGAAGCCGGGCACCGTGCTGGCGCATCACTGATTCCCTTCTGTCCGAGAGCTTGCCGTGAACCAACTGGGCGCAGCAGGCTATCGGGCTCCGTGGTGGCTGCCGGGTGGCGACCTGCAGACGATTTATCCCGCCGTCTGCATCCGCAAGCCGGCCGTCGCCTACCGGCGCGAGCGCTGGAACACACCCTGCGGCCAGGATTTCATCGACGTCGACCTCGTCGACGGCGCATCCCCTGCTTCTCCCTGCGTACTGCTGTTCCACGGTTTGGAAGGTTCGTCGGACAGCCATTACGCGCGGTCGCTGATGGCGGCCGCCAAGGCACGCGGCTGGCATGGCGCGATCCCGCATTTCCGCGGCTGCTCGGGCGAGCCGAACCGCGCACCCCGCTTCTACCACTCCGGCGACGCCGAAGAGCTCGACTGGATCATCCGCCGCCTGCGGTCCCGCTTTCCCGGTCCGTTCTACGTGGCCGGCGTCTCGCTGGGCGGCAATGCGCTGCTACGCTGGCTCGGTGAACAGGGCCATGGCGCGGGCATCGTCGACGCTGCCGTGGCCGTCTCCGCCCCGCTCGACCTCGCGGCCGGCGGCGCCGCGCTGGCGTCCGGCTTCAACCGCCTGTACACGCGCATGTTCCTGCAGACCCTGAAGCCCAAGGCACTGGCCAAGCTGGAACGCTTTCCCGGCCTGTTCGACCGCGACCGCCTGCTCGCCGCAAACGATTTATACAGTTTCGACAACGTCGTCACCGCCCCGCTGCACGGCTACCGCGACACGGACGATTACTGGCACCGCGCCAGCGCCCGCCACATCCTGCACGAGATCACCGTGCCGACGCTCGTACTGAATGCGAAGAACGATCCGTTCCTGCCCGGCCGCCACCTGCCGCAAACGGCCGCGCCCGCGGTGACGCTGGAATATCCGGACACGGGCGGCCACGTCGGCTTTTCCGTCGGTCCCTTCCCCGGCCGCCTGGACTGGCTGCCGCACCGTATTCTTCACTTCTTCGATGGCACGGCCATGCGCGCGCCGGCACCCGCGCGGCTGTGCGAAGCTTGAACCCATGGACGACATCGTAAAACAGGCAATGGCCAAGTGGCCGAACGTGCCCTACTGCTACGGCTGGCTGGCACTGGACGCGCGCGGCGTCTGGCGCATGCGCGACGAAGCGGCCCAGCGCGCGGACGCTCCCGGCGACAAGCTGACGAATGCCGCGCTGGTCGGCTTCATCGCCCGCAATTATTTATCGGATGAGCGCGGCTACTGGTATTTCCAGAACGGACCGCAGCGCGTGTACATCAACCTCGAGACGACGCCCTTCATCGCGCGCACGGATCCCGCGCACGGCTTCGTGCTGCACACGGGGCAGCCGCTGGGCGTGCCGGAGGAAGCGTTCATGACGGAGGCCGGCGGCATCGTGCTGCGTGCGGGCCGGACAGTGGCCCAGGTGGACGACCGCGACGCGGCGCAGTTGCTGCAGGCGTTCGAACTGGATGGCCGTCCTGCCGCGGACGAGGATGTAATGGCGTGGCTGGAAGGCGGCGCGGGAAACCTGGCCCTGCGCTGGCAGGACCGGCGCATCGCCGTCGGACGGTTGACGGCGGACGAGGTACCGGCGCGCTTCGGGTTCGTGCGGCGGCCCGCCCCGTGAATCACCGATCCTTGTCCTTCTTCTCTTTCTTCTCGTCCTTCTGGCGCTCGTTCAATTCGCGCTCGCGCGCATCGATCACGGCCTGGTCGTAGAACGACACATCCTTTGCCTTGCGCGCGAGATTGAGCTGGTCGACGGCCGCCGGCAGCGCCCCCGTCAGCACATACGATTCGGCCAGCGCCATGTGTTGCAGCGCGATCTTGCCCTGGGCAGCATACGCCTTGGCGAGCTGGTCGTAGAGCTTGGGCTCTTCGCGGTATTGCTGCACCTGGTCGCGCAGGAACTGGGCCGCCTTGTCCAGCTTGCCGTCCGCGATCAGCGCGTCGGCGTACTGGCGCGCCAGCATGCGCGACAGCGGGAATTTCTGGTACGCCGCTTCAGCCTCCGGGACGGCCTGGTGGACGACCTCGGGCGGCTGGCCCGGCGCCAGCTTGATCTCGGTGGCGAGGCCGGCGAACATGGCGCTGCCATCCGAGCCGCTGCGTTCGCTCGAAAAGACGCCGGGGCGCGGCTTCGTCGACGCCTTCGCCTTGTCGAGCCAGCTCTGCGCCCCTTTCAGGTCGCCCTGCCTCAGCGCGAGGAACGACAGGCCGTACATCGCCGCCGTCTGCTGCTGCGTGTTGGGCTGGGCCAGCTGGCTGTCGAACGCGGATTTCGCTTCGTCGCGGCCCTTCTGGCTCTCGTCCTGCAGCACGCGCGCACGGGCACGGACGAGGTGGAATTCGATGCTGTCCGGCCGGATGTGCATCACCTTCGGATTGTCGCGGATGCGCGACTGGATGTCGGCGATGCGCTCGCCCGTCAGCGGGTGGCTGCTGAGCCAGGCCGGCGCCTCGCCATAGACGCGCGTCGTGCTCTGCAGGCGCTTGAAGAACGCCACCATGCCCGACGTGTCGTAGCCGGCCGCGCGCATCGTCTGGAAGCCGACGCGGTCGGCCTCGCGCTCGGCGTCGCGGCTGAAATTCAGCTGGCGCTGGATGGCGAGACCCTGCCCGCCCATCATGACGCCCATGGCGGCATCGGCCCCGCCGCCCGCCTTGCCGACGAGCGCCGCCAGCAGCAGCGCGGCGAGCGGCAACAGCGCATCCTGCTTCTGCTGGCCGATCATGCGCGCGATGTGGCGCTGCTGCACGTGGCCGATCTCGTGCGACAGCACGGACGCCAGTTCCGACTCGCTCTGGGCCGAGATGATCAACTGCGAGTGCACGCCGATGAAGCCGCCGGGCAGCGCAAACGCGTTGATCATCGGATCACGCACGGCAAAAAAGAAGAAATCGGCATTCGTCTCCCCGCGCGCGCCGGGCGCGTACGACACGAGGTTTTCGCCGAAGTTGTTCAGGAACTCGATGATCGCGTCGTCGTCCAGGTAATCGGGATCGCGCCGGATATCGTTCATGATCTCCTCGCCCAGCTTGCGCTCCAGGAAAGGCGACAAGTCGGCACGCGCGGTGTCGCCGAGCGTCGGCAACCCGGTCGTATCGGCGCTGCCGCGCAGGACGGGGACGGTAGGGGCGGCAAGCGCGCCAGCGGTGGCCACGACCAGGCCGGCGGCGGCGGCGACACGGCGCCACGGCCATCTTGGTGAAAGCTGCAACATCGCTGAAATCGGGTTAGGTTTCACGATGCTATGATAACCGCTTCCCGGCCGTTGCCGCCGCTGGGCCATACTTTGTTACTTCGTTCCCTCGACAACATGACAACATCCCCCGCCGACAGCCCACTGACCCACTTCGACGCCACCGGACAAGCCCACATGGTCGACGTCGGCGCCAAGGACGCGACCCACCGCATCGCCGTCGCCGCCGGCACCATCCGCATGCAGCCGGCCACCTTGGCACTCGTGACGTCGGGCTCGGCCAAGAAGGGCGACGTGCTGGGCGTGGCGCGCATCGCGGCCATCATGGCGGCCAAGCGGACGAGCGACCTCATCCCCCTGTGCCATCCGCTGGCCATCACCCGGGTCGCCGTCGATTTCGAGATCGACGAGGCGAACAACAGCGTGCATTGCCGGGCGCAGGTCGAAACGTATGGCAAGACCGGCGTCGAGATGGAAGCGCTCACTTCCGTGCAGGTCGGCCTGCTGACCATTTATGACATGTGCAAGGCGGCGGATCGGGGGATGGTCATGACCAATGTGCGGGTGCTGGAAAAGCATGGCGGGAAGAGTGGAAACTGGACGGCTGATATTGACAAGTAACCTACAGAAGAAGCCAACTTCTTCCATCATCATTACTGTAACTTTGACTAGTGGATGCGTTCAAAGCATGACCGATTATCAAGGGTCTTAATTAGAATTCCTTGATACATGCAGTGACGTTGGGGGGAGTCAGCCAAAATTCTTTGTTCTAACAAGCGAACTTACGCCTCTAATTCCTTCCCCACCCCTTGTTCCTTTGTGGTTTTCGGATGTGTATTAATAAACTTTTGATCGCCCTTTAAATCGGAAAAAAGTTTCCAGACGCAGGACGCTGCAGCACACCAGCAGCATTTGCTTTGAGCGTAGCAATAGCCTGCCGGATCGCTGGAGAGCGGCAAGTTAGCGGGTCAATATTTTCCATAAAATAGCTTGGGTTCTCAATCATAACCTCAAATACACGCTGAGCAAGGCCTCCGTCTTCAACGGAAATAATCATTCCCTTGCAGGTATCCATCGCCGCAAATCGATTCTGCCTAATTGCCGCAACAATTGCCACCCTGAGAGCGTCCGCCTTATCCGCTGAGGAACTAAATGGAGAGTGAAATATGATTCCCATATTACTCGCTATTACTTCCGCAAAACTCCACGGATAATCGGCTTTTTCAGACATCTCGAAGTAGCTTTGTATAAATCTAGTTAGCTGCCCCGGCGCCAACAATGCTGCGTCCAACACGTGGAAAAACTCTCGGGGCAACTCTATGCAAACTCGCTGCTGATCGTCTGAAGGCAACAGGATCAATTCATCAATGAATTGACTGACCTCGGACGAGTCAACTTGACTAGCAGTTGTCCATCGATCAACGATTGACTGAAGTGTGCTGAGAACACCGCCAGACCCAACTACTCGTCCTAAAACAACGTCAAATGCAGATGAAAGACTTTGACGAAGCGCCGCCAACGATTGATAACGTCTATCTTTTGCATATGCAGTAGCTCTTTCAATTACTACTGATAACGCATCCGGTAAATTACAGGGGCCGCCTCCGCAAATTATGTCTTGAAACGTCAGTCCGAGCATGTATATATCACCTGCGGCATCCGCGTTCCGAAAGCCACCATTCTGGTATTCTGGAGGCATATAACGCGGTGTTCCACCCCACGCTAATGTACGGGTAAATGCTGTAGGCGAATCGTATTCGGTGCATAAACCTAGATCCGAAACTACTAGAGTTCCATTGCCGACGAGAAAATTCTGAGGCTTTATATCTCTGTGAAAAACGTTATAGCTATGCAATTGCTCAATACAATCAATCATGCGATTGAAATATTGCTCGGCCAACTCAATATTTTGATTAATACCCAAAGCCGGGTTCGTAAGATCGCCATACTCAAAGAAGGGCATAACAAAATACGGCGGCACATGATCGAGGTTTGCATCCATAATAGGAGCAACAAACGAATTACCGTTGAACTGCTGCATAACACGAACCTCTCGGCGAAACCGGTTTTTAGTCTCGTCATCAGCATGATTGCAGTACTTCAGTACTAACAAATCTCCGGGCGAGCCTACCGGACAGACGAAAAGAACAGTGCCCATTCCTCCGCTGGAGCTACATAAACCCGTGATCTTGTATTTTTCATCAACAACATCGTCCACATTAAACATTTCTTCGCCTTCTGTCAGTTAGTTGGACATACACTTTGTTACAAGCTTCGAAAATTTATTAATCCTCCGTTAGCACCGGCTTTGAAATTGGTTTTTAGACATTATTTCATTCAAGCGTAGTACGTTTAGACGAACATGTAGCTTACTAATTGCTCCCTGAGATGAAAGCCAGACTTTGAGTTCGAAACAAAGGTCTTGTCGAATACATCTCGTACACTAATTCGGTTATGAGCAAGATCCACATCGAGATAATCGAGTTTCCGACAAACAGCCCGTTCGCTTTCCTGTTCTGACCGCGCATGTGAGTTGCGCGTAGCACCAATGTAAGGAATATGCTCGGAAGCGTAGGAAAGACACAACAGCATATAGTACGAGTAGACAACTAGGGCGAACTGTTGTCAGGTTGATCTTCCGCTTCTCTGTGGTTGACTCTTGCCAACGACTGCGCAACGCGACCAGTCAAGAATATTCGCTTCACCCAAACTGTACTGGAGGAAGCATGGCTACCGACGTTTATCTGAGCATCGATGGGATCAAAGGCGAGTCCGCCGACTCTGCCCACCAAGGCTGGATCGAACTAACTTCCGCCCAATGGGGCGTGACACAGCCCCGAAGCGCGACTGCATCCACGGGAGGCGGTCATACTGCGGAACGCTGCGAGCACCGTACGCTCGCAATCAGTAAGCTCGCTGACCTCGCCTCACCCGTCCTGATGCAGACTTGCTCAATGGGTAAAACGATCCCGAAAGCCAAGCTGGAGTTCATGCGCGCGGACGGCGATGGCGCCCGCGTCAAGTATTACCAAGTCGAGTTAGAAAACGTCATGATCGCCAACATGGAGCAAATGGTCCATGGAGGAGGCATCCTGCACGACGAAATCGGACTGCGCTTCTCGAAGATCAAATGGTCGTACACCCAGCAGAAAATCGGCGGCGGCGCCGGTGGATCGACAACGGGCGGCTGGGATTTGGCTTGCAACAAATGCGCCTGAGGAGGCTGCCCTATGCCTACCGAATGGACGACCGAAGACGACGATAAGTGCCCCGACCCAATCCGTCCTCGTCCGACACAGGATTCGCGCGGATTCTTCATGCTTCCACAAGCTCCGATGGACTCGGGCTACTATGTGTATGGTGACCTCTACAAGAAACCGGCTAAAGGCGCCTATCAGTACGCTCACCCGGTCATGATGACGGCCGTGCTCCGTGTGGCGCTCGAGTGGCAGGCCATCGATAAGCGACGTATCGGCATCGGAGACATCAGCCTTCCGGGAGGCGGGAGAACGCCAGATCACAACTCACATATGAGCGGGCTGGAGGTTGATGTGCGGCCGCTACGCAAGGACGGTCTCGAACTTCCGGTGTTCTGGTGGGATGCGGAGTATGACAAACAAGGAACTGCAAAGCTGATTGAGATGTTCAGAACGTTTGCTCCAGTCGCTTTCGTATTATTTAACGGCCCCGATATCCCGTTCGTCAGGAAGGCCACGAATCACGACCATCATTTTCATGTGAAGCTACGGGGCTGACATGCGCAAAACGATATCCTTGCTGACCTTGGGCGCGACGGCAATCGCGCTTTCGCTCGCCCATGCTGCCGACCCGTCTTCTGATCCGTACGGACTCTGGAAACCGCTGCAGGGCGCAATCTACAAGGTCCATTCCGGCATCGTTTCTGATCGCACGCCGGCAACGGCGAGCGATCGCAAACTGACAGTTATAGTTGATGGCAGGTCAGCGAAAGACATTTTCGATTCCATTGGCCCTGACCTGTCCGAAACATGTACCGGAGAACAGGGCGACCGGATGCGGGAAAAGCAAGGCATTCACTGCAGCTATACCGCACAGGACAAGGAAACGAAGGACGGCCCCTATCGATGCTGGATCGGTCTCGATCTTCGGACTGGGGACAGCATCGGAACCGTGAGCTGCTAGCTACCAGTTCCCCATAACCGCGTCCCGATCCACCAGTAATTCCCCTGCGCATCCTGCACCCCCGCCGTCCGGTCCCCATACGGCTGGTCGCGCGGCTCCGACAGGCTCGTCGCACCGTGATCCAGCGCCCGCGCATAAACCCTGTCGACATCCTCGACATACACGTGCACCGAGGCGATCAGTTCGGCGCCGGGCCGGCATCCCATCATCACCACCGAATCGCCGATGCGCACCTCCGCATGCCGGATCCCGCCGTCGGCATCGGGCTGGCGCCGCAGCTCGGTCGCGCCGAACGCGTGGGCGAGGAAATCGAGCATGGCGCGCACATCCTTCACGAGCAAATACGGCGACACCGCGTTATAGCCATCCGGTTTGTATCGTTCGTCCATATGTCTCTCCGAGTGTTCACACGAAACTGAACAATTCTGTCACAGATGTATCGTCGTGCAATACAACTGTTCATCTTTGACACACGCCCTCACTGAAAATACCGAGCCGCACCATGTGGCATGGATATTGCGAATTCTTCCTTGACTGCGCGCCGCGCATTCAATCACCCACCCAACGATCAAGGAGACAACCATGGCCTGGACCAAACCTGAATTCATCGACTGGCGTTTCGGCTTCGAAATCACGATGTACATCGCGAATCGCTGATGCACCTGCGCCCGCGGCGCTGCCGCGGGCTTACCGGATCCCAGTCATGAACATCGTCGTATTAGGCTCCGCGGCCGGAGGCGGTTTCCCGCAGTGGAACTGCAATTGCCGCAATTGCGCCGGGCTGCGTAACGGCACCGTCCGCGCGACGGCGCGCACGCAGTCGTCCATCGCCGTCTCATCCAACGGAGCCGACTGGGTACTGATCAACGCGTCGCCGGACATTCTGACGCAAATCCGCGCGACACCCGCCCTGCAGCCGGCGCGCGCCCGGCGCGATTCCGGCATCGCCGCCGTCATGCTGATGGATGCGCAGATCGACCACGTCACCGGCCTGCTGATGCTGCGCGAGGGGAAAGAACTGCCCCTGTACTGCACGGCGCCTGTCTGGCGCGAACTGAACGACAACCTGCCGCTCGTGCCCGTGCTGTCGCACTATTGCGGCGTGCGCTGGCACGAACTGCCGATCGAAGGCGGCGTGCACGTGCCGGGCATCGACGGCATCCGCTTCACGCCGCTGGCATTGAACAGCAAGGCACCGCCGTATTCCGACCACCGCAACGATCCGCACCCGGGCGACAACATCGGCCTGCTGATCGAGGACACGCAAACAGGGAAATCCGTGTTCTACGCACCCGGACTCGGCGCAATCGATCCGCAGGTAAACGCCGCGCTGCGGAAAGCGGATTGCGTGCTCGTCGACGGCACGTTCTGGCGCGCGGACGAGATGATCGCGCTGGGGTTTTCGAAGAAGACAGCGGCCGACATGGGCCACCTGCCGCAAGTGGGCGACGGCGGCATGATCGCCGTGCTCGACGGCGTCACGGCACGGCGCAAGGTGCTCATCCACATCAACAACACGAATCCGATCCTGGACGAAGACTCCGAAGAGCGCGCCCTGCTCGCGCGCCACGGCATCGAGGTCGCGTTCGACGGCATGGAGATCATCTTATGAGCACGGAAGCATGGAGCCGCGACGAGTTCGAGGCGCAATTGCGCGCACGGGGTGCCGGCTACCACATCCACCATCCGTTCAACGTCAGGATGAACGATGGCCTGCTGGGGCCGGACCAGATCCGCGGCTGGGTCGCCAACCGCTTTTATTACCAGGTCAATATCCCACAAAAGGATGGCGCCATCATCGCCAATTGCCCGGACCGCGCCACGCGGCGCCGCTGGGTGCGCCGCATCCTCGACCATGACGGCTGCGGAGAGAACGAAGGCGGTATCGAAGCGTGGGTGCGGCTCGGCGAAGCCGTCGGGCTCACGCGCGACGCGCTGTGGTCGCACAAGCACGTCGTGCCCGGCGTGCGCTTCGCCGTCGATGCGTACGTCAATTTTGCGCGCCAGGCGCCGTGGCAGGAAGCGGTCTGCTCGTCGCTGACGGAGATGTTCGCGCCGAAGATCCACAAGGACCGGCTGGCCAGCTGGCCCACGCATTACGCGTGGATCGATCCCGACGGCTTGCAGTATTTCCGCAGCCGCATCTCGCGCGCCGAGCGCGACGTCGAGCACGGCCTGGAAGTGACGCTCGGCCATTTCACCACCCGCGCCCAGCAGGAGCGCGCGCTCGAGATCCTCCAGTTCAAGCTCGACATCCTGTGGGCCATGCTCGACGCCATCGAGAAGGCTTATCCCTGAGGAGGTTCCCATGCACACCGTTCCCGATCAACCCGCCCTGTCGCGCCTGTTCCGCATGCAGTGGGAAGAGGCCCAAGGCAACTACGTGCTCCTGTATCCGGAAGGGATGGTCAAGCTGAGCCAGAGCGCGGCCGAGATCCTGAAACGCTGCGATGGCGTCCGGTCCGTGCCGGCCATCGTCGGCGAGCTCGAACAGGCATTCAACTGCGGTGGGCTGCGGGACGACGTCGACGACTTCCTGCGCGTCGCCAGCGAGCGCGGCTGGATCGTGTGAGCCCGCCATGAACGCCCCGACCTTCCGCCCGGCCATCGCGCCGCCGCTCTGGCTGCTGGCCGAGCTGACCTATCGCTGCCCGCTGCACTGTCCGTTCTGCTACAACCCGGTCGATTACGCCAATGACCGCACCGAACAGACGACCGAGCAATGGTTCGACGTGATGCGCCAGGCGCGCCAGCTCGGCGCCGCGCAGCTCGGCTTTTCGGGCGGCGAACCGCTGCTGCGGGACGATCTCGAAGAACTGGTCGGCGAGGGCCGCCGGCTGGGGTTTTATACGAACCTGATCACGTCCGGCATCGGCCTCACCGAATCGCGCCTCGCCCGCATGAAGGAACTGGGGCTGGACCACATCCAGCTGTCGTTCCAGGATTCGACGCGCGAGCTGAACGATTTCCTGTCGAGCACGAAGACGTTCGACCTGAAGGCGCGCGTCGCCAGGCTGATCAAGCAGTACGACTATCCGATGGTGCTGAACGTCGTGCTGCACCGCTTCAATCTCGATCACGTGGAGAAGATCATCGACATGGCCCTCGAGATGGGCGTCGAGTACCTGGAACTGGCCAACACGCAGTATTACGGCTGGGCGCTCGTCAACCGCGCCCAGCTGATGCCGGCACGGGAGCAGGTCGCGCGTGCGGAAAGCGTCGTCAATGCGTGCCGCGCGCGGATCGGCAACAAGATGCGCATCCTGTTCGTCGTGCCCGACTATTTCGAGGCGCGGCCCAAGGCCTGCATGAACGGCTGGGGCGGCGTGTTCCTCGGCATCGCGCCGGACGGCACCGCCCTGCCCTGCCACGCGGCGCGCACCTTGCCCGGCATCGATTTCCCGAATGTCCGCGACACGAGCGTAAAAACCATCTGGTACGACAGCGACGCGTTCAACCGCTACCGCGGCGATGCCTGGATGAAGGATCCGTGCCGCACGTGCGACGACAAGGCGAAGGACTTCGGCGGCTGCCGCTGCCAGGCGCATGCGCTCACCGGCGATGCCGCGAACGCGGACCCGGTGTGCGCGAAGTCGGCGCGGCATGGCGACGTGCAGACGATCGTGATGCACGCGCAGCGCGCACAGCAGGACGCCGTGTGGCAGCCCGCGCAGCCGATCGTGTTCCGCTCCGACGCCAATTCGCGCAAGGCGGGTCAGGCCTGCCCGTAAGGCGTGTACTCGAACCCGTTGCCGATCACGCCGATGAGACCGGCCTTGTTCTCGGCACTGTCGCTGATGGACGCCAGCACGTCCGCGGTACCGGCCGCTTTGCTGTCGAGCACGCCGGCCCAGAAGTCCAGGCCGCCCGCGTCCGGTGTGCGGTGCAGGATGTTCTCGTAGTACTTGGTGACCAGGGCGCGGTTCGACGTCACGCCGTCGTACGCCTTGTGGTATTCGGACGAATCGAGGAAGCCCTGGGCGACGCTCGCGAAGGTCGCGCCGTGGTCCATCGCATTGATCCAGTAGCCGAGGCCGGGCTTGTCGGGCGTGCGGTTGAAGGCGGCCTGGTAGATGCGGTAGACCTGGCCCGCGTTGCCGTCGATGTCCAGCGCGACGGTACCGTCGCTGAAGGCGATGCGTTCGACGCCCGCCAGCTGGTCGACCGTGCCCGCCTTGTCCGTCACGGTAAAGGCGCTGCCCGTCGTGCCGATCCGCTGGACGGTCGCGTCGGCACGTGCCATCGACAGCCGGACCGTGTCGATGCCGGCGCCGCCGTCGACCGTATGCGCGCCGCCGAGCAGCGTGACCTGGTCGTTGCCCGCACCGGCCATCACGCCCAGCTGTCCGCCGCCGCCGTTGAGGCTGATGCGGTCGTTGCCGGCACCCGCCTGCAGCATCACGGGCGCGTACAGGTGCGCCGGCAGGTCCGCGTTGATGACGTCGTCCCCGTTGAAATAACTGGCGTTCGACCATGCGTCATCCAGATTCTGGTACGGGTTCAGCGCGACCGAGATACCACTGATCTGCAGCACGCTGCCATCCCGGTACAGCTCCTTGTACCCGGTCAGTACACCGCCCGTCGCGCCGTCGCCACGGTAAGTGTCGACGTAAAAATTACCGTCGACACTCGTCGAATCCAGGAATTTTTCGGCGTACACGGTCACGTTGCTGAAGGAACCGATCGTGTTACCGTCCGGCATAAGGCTCAGGTTGCCGAAGATGCCGACGCCCAGGTTACCGAACACCGGATCATAGCCGGGGCTGCCGGCCCTCAGATCGGTCGCGACGCCCAGGCTGCTGATGGTGTGCCCTTGCGTCGACGCCTCCAGCCACACATTCGCGCCATCCAATTTATAGTCGAAATTGATGTGGCCCTTGACGAGCGCACCGGCGACGCCGCTTTGATAAAGCTCGTAATCGTTCGCGGTCCCGTGCCCGGTGGCGCCGCCCGGATTGTCGAGGACCACGTTCTTGTAGGTTTCCGTGGCGCCGCTCGCGTAGCGGACGGTCAGCGTGGAACCGTTCAGCGTCGAACTGACGGCTTGCCCCAGATCCACGTCTTGCTTGTATTTGCTGATGTCGTTGTACAGCCCCACGAGCGAGACTCCGGCCCCCTTGTTCTGCAGTTCGAGCGCGTGATCCTGGTCGATGACGGCCTGCGAAAATTTCATTGTGATCACTGCCATGCTGTCCATCCCGTGTCGGTAGCCAATCGGGCCATTGTAGTGAGGTTAATGGACGGAAAAATCACGAAAAATATCTTCATGCCAAACAACTATTTATTGAACAGATATCGAACGAAGCAGACACCAAAGTAAGTGTTGGAAAAACGCGCCAGATCGTACTTACGAGTCCGAATTCTCACAAATTATTTCCATAGATCAATTAACATTTACCTGAATTCATCATCAGGAGACGTGCCATGTTCAAGCAGATGAAGGTCGCGACGCGGCTGACCCTTGGGTTTCTTGTCGTCGTCGTGCTTGGCGCCATCGTCGCCGGCATTGCGATCTACAACATGACGCAGATGAACGAGCGCGCCAAGCGCATGTATCAGAAGGAATTGCTGGGCATTTCCTACGTCAAGGAAGCTGACGTGGACCAGGTTTCCCTCGGCCGTGCATTGCGCGGCGCCATGCTGGCGTCGACCGACGAACAACGCACCAGCATGCTTGCCAACGTCGACAAGTACAAGCAGGAACTGCAGGAAGACCTCGACAAGGCGCGGCCGCTGTTCCACTCGGACGAGGGCAAGCGCATCTTTGCCGACACCGACGCCCGGCTGCGCGACTACGACGGCTTGATCGCGGAGATGGTCAAGCGCGTGAAAGCAGAGCCGCTCCAGCCGAAGCGCGATTCCGTCGACTACATGTTCGGCACGTTCCTGCCCAAGTCGCAAGACCTCGACGCCAAATTGACGGACCTGGTCCATAACAAGGCAACGATGGCCCAGGAAACCAATCTGAGCAACAAGAACGCCTATGAAAACAGCCGCGCCACGCTGCTCGTGCTGGTCGCGCTCAGCGCCCTGGTCGGCACCGCCTTCGGCATCCTGATCACCCGGAGCCTGACGCGCCAGCTGGGCGGCGAACCCGCCTACGCCGCCGACATCGCAGCCCGCATCGCCGACGGCGACCTGGGCACCGACGTGCAGCTGCGCCCCGGTGACGAGACGAGCCTGCTGTTCGCGATGAAATCCATGCGCGACCGCCTGGCCCGCGTCGTCAGCGAGGTGCGCCAGGGCACCGATGCGATCGCCTCGGCCTCCGGTGAGATCGCGAGCGGCAACCAGGACCTGTCGTCGCGCACGGAACAACAGGCCAGCTCGCTCGAGGAAACCGCATCGTCGATGGAAGAGCTGACGTCGACCGTCAAGCAGAACGCCGACAACGCGCGCCAGGCGAACGTGCTGGCGCAGACGGCATCGAACGTGGCCGGCCAGGGTGGCGACGTCGTGGCGCAGGTCGTGCAGACGATGGGCTCGATCAACGATTCGTCGAAGAAGATCGTGGACATCATCACCGTCATCGACGGCATCGCGTTCCAGACGAACATCCTGGCACTGAACGCAGCGGTCGAGGCCGCGCGCGCCGGCGAACAGGGCCGCGGCTTCGCGGTCGTCGCGGGCGAGGTGCGGACGCTGGCCCAGCGCTCGGCGGCCGCGGCCAGGGAGATCAAGGCCCTGATCGGCGACTCCGTCGACAAGGTCGAGGCTGGCACCAGGCTCGTCGGCCAGGCCGGCAGCACGATGCACGAGGTCGTTTCGAGCATCCAGCGCGTGACGGACATCATGGCCGAGATCAGCGCCGCCAGCCAGGAGCAGACCAGCGGCATCGAACAGATCAACCAGGCGATCAGCCAGATGGACAACGTGACCCAGCAGAACGCGGGCCTCGTCGAGGAAGCGGCGGCCGCGTCGGAAGCGCTGCAAAGCCAGGCCGCGAAGCTGGCGGCGCTGGTCAGCGTGTTCCGCCTCGGCGACCGCGCGCCGGTGGCCGCGAAGGCCGCACCGGCGGCACCAGCGGCACCGGTCCGTGCCGCGAAGCCTGTCTCCACGCTGGCGGCACCGAAGCCGGCACCCGTCGTCAAGCCGGCGCCGGTGTGCGCGCCCGCGAAAGCATCGGTTGGCGCGGACGAGTGGGAAGAGTTCTGACGCCGTTCCCTGTGTCATCTTGCACGTGGTAAATTGCTGCCTTTCAGCGGCCACGCCAACAGGCGCGGCCGCGTATTCACAAGCCACAAGCGAGAGGACAGGATGAAATTACGTATGCTGGCGCTGGCCGCCGCCCTGACGGGCACGGCGTTCGGCGCGACGGCCGCACCGCGCGGATTCACGGTCGAAGACCTGGTGACGATGGAAAGAGTCGGCAGCCCGGCGGTGTCGCCGGACGGCGGCAAGGTCGTCTACACGGTGCGCACGACCGACATGGGCAAGAACCGCGGCCATACCGACCTCTACCTGGTCGACCTGCGCGCCGCCAATCCGGCGCCGCAACGCCTGACGTCGGATGCCGCCAGCAGCACGGATCCGGAATGGTCGCCGAACGGCGACGCGATCTATTTCCTGTCGGCGCGTTCGGGCTCGGGCCAGGTATGGCGCGTGCCGGCGGCCGGCGGCGACGCCGTCCGCGTGACCGACCTGCCCCTCGACGTGGACGCGTTCCGCGTCGCACCGACGGGCGACCGCATCGCATTGAGCCTCGCCGTGTTCCGCGACTGCGCCGACCTCGCCTGCACGAAGACCCGCCTGGATGCGAAAGAGAAGGACAAGGCCAGCGGCAAACTCTACGACCGCCTGTTCGTGCGCCACTGGGACACGTGGTCCGACGGCCGCAACAACGTGCTGTACGCGGCCCCGCTGGACGCTTCCGGCCGCGTGAACGGCACGCCGGTCAGCCTGTCGGGCACGCTCGACGGCGACGTGCCGTCGAAACCGTTCGGCGACCGCGAGGAGTTCCGCTTCAGCCCGGACGGCAAGACCGTCGTGTTCTCGGTGCGTATCGCCGGCAAGACCGAGGCGTGGTCGACGAACTTCGACTTGTACACGGTGCCCGCCACGGGCGGCAAGCCGCGCAACCTGACCGCCGACAATAACGCCTGGGACACGAAAGGCGTGTACTCGCCGGACGGCCGCACCCTCGCCTACCTGGCCATGACCCGCCCCGGCTTCGAGGCGGACCGTTACCACATCGTGTTGCTCGATCTCGCCACCGGCAAGAAGCGCAACGTGGCCGAAAGCTGGGACCGTTCGCCGGGCAGCATCCAGTGGACGGCCGACGGCAAGACGCTCATCGCGGACGCCGAGGACATCGGCCAGCACCGCCTGTTCGCCATCGACGTGGCCAGCGGCAAAGTGTCTCCGCTGACCGACAAGGGTTCCATTGGCGGCTTCGACGTGCGCGGCACGACCGTCGCTTTCACCCAAGCGAACCTGGCATCGGGCGCGCAATTGTTCGGCATGCAGCTGGGCACGACTCAATCCAGGCAATTGACCCACGTGAACGAGGAAAAGCTGGCCGACGTACGCTGGGGCGACTTTGAACAGTTTTCGTTCAAGGGCGCGAACGGCGACACCGTCTACGGCCACGTGATGAAGCCGTGGAATTATGAGCCGGGCAAGAAATACCCGATCGCCTTCCTCGTCCATGGCGGCCCGCAGGGCAGCTTCGGCAACGGCTGGAGCTACCGCTGGAACCCGCAGGTGTACGCGGGCGCGGGCTATGCGACCGTGTTCATCGACTTCCACGGTTCGACCGGCTACGGCCAGAAATTCACGGACGCCATCAGCGGCGACTGGGGCGGCAAGCCGCTCGAGGACCTCAAGAAAGGCCTGGCCGCCGCGACGGCGAAGTACGCCTGGCTGGACCGTTCGCACGCGTGCGCACTGGGCGCGTCGTATGGCGGCTACATGATGAACTGGATCGAGGGTAACTGGTCCGACGGTTTCAAGTGCATCGTCAACCACGACGGCGTATTCGACACCCGGGGCATGGCCTATTCGACCGAAGAACAATGGTTCACCGATTGGGAAAACGGCGGCCCGTACTTCGCCGTGCCGGACAAGCATGAGCGCTTCAATCCGGTGCTGCACGTGAACAAGTGGAAGACGCCGATGCTCGTCGTGCAGGGCGACCTCGATTTCCGCATCCCGACGACCCAGGGCCTGTCCACGTTCACGGCGCTGCAGCGCCGCGGCATCGAGAGCAAGCTGCTCGTGTTCCCGGACGAGAACCACTGGGTCCTGAAGCCGGCCAACTCCGTGCTGTGGCATCACACCGTGATCGGCTGGCTGGACCAGCACCTGAAGCAGTAAATCCGCGCAGTGTTCCTGCCTGGATGACAAAAACGCCTGTCCGTACAGGCGTTTTTTTTCGTTTCCAAAGGACTTGCCTCAGTGCTACTATTGGTCGCTCCGAGATGAAAACATCATGAACGATTCGCAAGCCGACCGCGAACTCAAACCCCAGGAATTCGAATTCGAGTCGATGAACCTGCAGGTCGGCGTACGCCTGCAATTCATTACGCACCGGCGCCTGAAGCCCGTGCAGCACTTTTCCACGCTGATCGGCTGGCTGAAGGACGAATACCTGATCGTCAAGATCCCGATGGACAATGGCGCGCCGATCCCGCTGGTCGAGGGCGAGCGCGTGACGATGCGGGTGTTCTCGGGCATCCACGTGTGCTCGTTCGCGTGCACGGTCGAGCGCGTGCTCGGCCGGCCGCTGCTGTATGCCCACATCTCCTTCCCGCGCACGATCCAGGGCACGAGCCTGCGCACGGCGATGCGGGTCAAGGTCGACATCCCCGCCAAGGTCATCCCGAAAAGCGCCGTCGTGCCCGGTGCCGACTGCCTGCTGACGAACCTGAGCGTGAACGGCGCCCGCATCGAAGCGAAGAAGAGCCTGCCCCAGGATGAGGATGAGATCGACCTGGAATTCGCCCTGCTGGCCCCGCCCAACAACCAGGAAATCCGCGTGCGCACGCGCGCGGCCGTGCGCAACATCAGCGCCCTCTCGGGCGGACCGCAACAGGCCGAAGGGTTTGCGTACGGCGTGCAGTTCGTGGACCTCGATCCCGTGCACTACACGCTGTTGCAGAACCTGACGTACGAGGCGTTGCTGGCGGACCGGCAAAAGATCGTGTAGGCGCCGCCTAGAAGAAGCCGAGCTCCCACAGACGCGGCCAGCGCAGCCCCCGGTTGGCGGCCGCGTTGGGCGTACCGTCGTTCATCAGCTCGCCGACATCGTGGTACACGCCTTCGGCCAGGCTGACCAGCGCGACCAGCAGGATCAGCGCGTTGGCAAGCCGCATCGCCCTTCCGGGCGCGCGCGACGGCCGCTCCGCCGGAGCGCTCATGCGTACCCAGCCGATGGCAAATCCCAGGTACAGGGCAATCGCCAGCTGGCTCTGGGGCATCACGATCAGGCCGGACACCAGGCCGTCGACGAGCACGGCGGCACCACCGGCCAACAGCGCCGACAACACGACATCACCGTGCTCGATGGCCGGCACGGCCGCCCGCGAACGCAGCAGCGCGCGCATGCCATGGAACAGCGCAAAGCCCAGCAACAGCAGCGCCGGCAGCCCCCACTCGACCGCAATTTGCAGGATCCAGTCGTGCGGATGCGCCGCCCAACGGAAGCGCAGGGCATCGTGGGCGAAGTGCATGGGCCCGACGCCGAACCACGGATGCTGGCGGATCAGTTCGAGGGAATTTTCCCATATAAAAAACCGCATGCTGGACGGGTCGGTCCTGCTGCGTTCGAGGACCGAACCGAAGGCGCCGAAGCTGCCGTCGCCGGCGAGCACCGGCACGATGACGAGGAAGGCCACGTACATCGCGATACCGCCCGCGAAGGTCAACGCGCAGGTCTTCAGGTAGGCGGCCGCGGAACGCCGCAGCACGATCGCGGCGAATATCGCGCCCGCCGCGAGCCCGACCAGGCTGCCGCGCCCCGAGGTGGCGAAAATGCACAGCCACCAGAGCGAGACCACGGCCAGCCAGAGGTAGCGCAGGCGGGAAGCGCGCGGCGTGAGGCAGCAAAGGAGCACCAGCAGCGGCAGCAGTACCGTCTGCGCATGGTTGAAGAAGCGGAGATTGCTGAAGCCGGGCGCGAAATCCATCGGTTCGAGCGGGATGCCCAGCGCAAAGGACGCGACGTAGTTGACGACGATCCGGACCGCATGCAGCACGACGGCGCAACCGAGAGCCTGCAGCGCGATCCGCATCAGCGGGATGCCGCCGCGCTGGATCTGGTCGGCAGTCGCCAGTGCGGCCGCCAGCAACAGGACGAACAGCGCCACCTCGACCAAGGCGTAGCTGGGCGAATAGGCCATCGTGGCGGAGACGATGCCGTACGCGAAAAACAGGGCAAGCGCGCGGCCGCCCGGAGAGACGCCGAGGAATGCGGCCAGTGCGGCGGACCGGGCGAGGACGAGCACCAGTCCCGCGGCCAGCAGGAACGCGATCTCATGGAGCCGCTGCTCGTCGTGGCCATTCCTGCTCAGGAAATTGATTCCCAGGACAACGATCGAGGCGAACAGGCAGGCGGCCGGCGCGATCCGCTTCCAGCCGGGTTGGTCGTCGAGCTTGGCATTTACAGTCATCGTTGTCATGGTCGAAGGAAATAAAAAATGCCGCCCAGCTTACACTGAGCGGCATTCGGAGGGGATCGTCGGGAGACGAGCGCTTATCAGGTCGAACCGACGCAGACGCCCGCGGTACCGATCAGCTTCTGCTTGACGGTCGAAGCGGCGCAGGTCCAGCCACCGTCGGAATCGCGGGTCAGGACGATGTTCTGGCCGGCGACGGTCGACGGGCCGCCAACGATCTTGCAGGTAAGGGAGGTGCCGTTCACCGTGAAGCTCTCGCAGTTGGCGGTCGCTTTCGTCGACAGGCCGACGTCTGCTGCCGAGCCCGGGGTCGCGCCTTCGTTCAGCTTGACTTCGAACGCGGTCTTGCCGGCCGAGACTTCGCCCAGTGCGGCGGCGAACTTCGACTTGGCGACGTAGTCCTGGTATGCCGGGATGGCCACGGCGGCCAGGATGCCGATAATCGCGACAACGATCATCAGTTCGATCAGGGTAAAGCCGGCTTGGGCTTTCTTGACGATTTTCGGTGCTTTCATGATGTCTCTCCAGGTGGGGGCACTGCAAAATTAAAGGGGTACTGCGTATCTGGTTACTGCTTGCTTCTGCCCTTTACACTATGCAATCGGCGTGCCAGGTGGTTTCCGTACGGAATCGTTAGCACCGCGCCATCGAATTGTGGGTTTTCGCGTGTTTTTCGCATTGCCGCATGACAATTTTTGTCACACGGGGGTGGCGAAAATTGTCGCCCCGGCTGTTTTTGTTGAGTTGCGACAAAAATTGTCAGCACAAAAAAAACGGGACGCCGAAGCGTCCCGTTTCATCGGATCAGAACCGCAGGATTACAGCATCGCCTTCAGCAGACGAGCCATTTCCGACGGGTTCTTGGTGACCTTGATGCCGCAGGCTTCCATGATTTCCAGCTTGGCGTCGGCGGTATCGGCACCGCCCGAGATCAGCGCGCCGGCGTGGCCCATGCGCTTGCCCGGCGGCGCGGTGACGCCGGCGATGAAGCCGACGACCGGCTTCTTCATGTTGTCCTTGATCCAGTACGAAGCGTTGGCTTCGTCCGGGCCGCCGATCTCGCCGATCATGATGACGGCGTCCGTGTCCGGATCGTCGTTGAACATCTTCATCACGTCGATGTGCTTCAGGCCGTTGATCGGGTCGCCACCGATGCCGACTGCCGACGACTGGCCCAGGCCCAGTGCGGTCAGCTGGCCGACAGCTTCATACGTCAGCGTGCCCGAACGGGACACGACGCCGATGCGGCCTTTCTTGTGGATGTGACCCGGCATGATGCCGATCTTGATCTCGTCCGGGGTGATCAGGCCCGGGCAGTTCGGGCCCAGCAGCAGGGTCTTCGAACCGGCCTTGGCCATGCGGTCCTTGACTTCCATCATGTCACGGACGGGGATGCCTTCGGTGATGCAGATTGCCAGGTCCAGCTCGGCTTCCACGGCTTCCCAGATGGCGGCGGCAGCGCCTGCCGGCGGAACGTAGATGACCGACACGGTCGCGCCGGTGTTCTGCTTGGCTTCCTTGACGCTCGCGAAGATGGGGATACCCTCGAAGTCCTCACCGGCTTTCTTCGGGTTCACGCCTGCGACGAAGGCTTCACGGCCGTTCGCGTAGTCGCGGCACATGCGGGTGTGGAATTGGCCGGTCTTGCCGGTGATACCTTGGGTGATGACTTTGGTGTCTTTGTTAATCAGAATCGACATTTTATTTCCTTCGCGAATTAAGCTTGGCCAGCTGCAGCGGCAACGACCTGCTTCGCTGCGTCTTCCATGGTGTCGGCCGAGATGATCGGCAGGCCGGAGTCGGCCAGCATCTTCTTGCCCAGGTCTTCGTTGGTGCCCTTCATGCGGACGACCAGCGGCACTTGCAGCGACACGGCCTTCGATGCGGTGATCACGCCTTCGGCGATCACGTCGCAGCGCATGATGCCGCCGAAGATGTTGACCAGGATGGCTTTCAGGCCCGGGTTCTTCAGCATGATCTTGAAGGCTTCCGTGACCTTCTCGGCGGTTGCGCCGCCGCCGACGTCCAGGAAGTTGGCCGGCTCGCCGCCGAACAGCTTGATGGTGTCCATGGTGGCCATGGCCAGGCCGGCGCCGTTCACCAGGCAGCCGATGTTACCGTCCAGCGAGATGTAGGCCAGATCGAATTTCGAGGCTTCGACTTCGGCCGGATCTTCTTCGTCCAGGTCGCGGTAGGCGACGATTTCCGGGTGACGGAACAGGGCGTTCGAGTCGAAGTTGAACTTGGCGTCCAGGGCGATCACTTTACCGTCGCCGGTCAGGATCAGCGGGTTGATTTCAGCCAGCGATGCGTCGGTTTCCCAGTACGCTTTGTACAGGCCTTGCAGGTTCGCGCGGGCAGCGGCGATCGAGCCTTCCGGCACGCCGATCTTGCGGGCGATGTCGTCGGCATCCGCATCGGTCAGGCCGACGCTCGGCTCGATCACGACGTTGTGGATCTTTTCCGGGTTGCTGTGTGCAACTTCTTCGATGTCCATGCCGCCTTCCGACGAGGCCATCAGCACGACTTTCTGGGTGACGCGGTCGGTGACCATCGACACGTACAGTTCTTTCTTGATGTCGGCGCCTTCTTCGATCAGCAGGCGGCGGACTTTCTGGCCTTCCGGACCGGTCTGGTGGGTCACCAGCTGCATGCCCAGGATCTGGTTCGCGTATTCGCGCACTTGTTCCAGCGACTTGGCGACTTTCACGCCACCGCCCTTGCCGCGGCCGCCAGCATGGATCTGGGCCTTGACCACCCAGACCGGTCCGCCCAGCTCTTCAGCGGCTTTGACAGCCTCGTCGACCGACAGGCACGGAATGCCGCGCGGAACGGTCACTCCGAATTTTCGGAGGATCTCTTTGCCCTGATACTCATGGATTTTCATGCTGGCTTCCCTTCTTCTGTTACTGATTTAGAAATGCGGTTGAATAAAAAAGCGACAAAACCGGAGTCTACTCCGGACGACACTACCCCGGCACCGCCTTGAGAGCCCAGCGCGGGTAATACGTTTCGACGGCGGGGCCGTCGAGTCGCAGCGCGTGGCAGCGGTCCAGTTCGTAAGGCCGCTCGGCCGAAGCATCGGCCGGGCGGTTGGCCATCGCGTCATCGGCGAAGGCCTGGATTGCCGCGGTGGGCAGGACTTGCGCGAGTTCGGTCAGGTGGGTGCAGCCGAGTACCCCGGACAGGCGGTCCTTCAGATGCAATCGGAAATGTTTCAGCAGCGACAAGCCGATGAGCTTTTTATACGCAGGGGCGATGGTGTCGCAGAAACCGGGATAGGGTACGGCATCGGACGCGGCTTCGGCGTCGACGATGTTCATGTCGCGGTCGATAGTCACCCGCAATTTGAGTTCGTGCACCGGCAGGCCGGCCGGACGGGAGCCGGAAGGCAGGGCAATATCATGCGTCTTGGTGTCGCGGATGCACGCGTCGAGGTCCCACAGGCCATCGTCGCGCGCGAACGCTTCGACGGTAATGGCGCGCGTGTGCCTTGGCTTACGCGGAGCGGGAGGAGACAGGGGCATAAACACCAATGCCGGTATGCGGCGAAAAAATTTGCAGCCGTTGTGCCTGATGCACGTTGCCGCAGCTTCTACGGCAACAACCGCTCTTGCGGCGCTGCTTAAACCATGAAAGTTTAGCACAGGGTGCCGGGCTGTGCACCGTCTCCCCGGTTACAGAAGGGTTTTTGAGGGGAAGATAAGGGAAGATGTTGCGAAGTTGTGATGCCGAAAGCGCAAGCCTGCCGTCATAAACAGAACGACAGTCGGATATTCACAACGATGAGATCAGAGGTCGTCGTCATCGTAGCCACCCTTCAGCGCGGCACGCACCGCACTCTGGGAAAAGCCACGTTGCAGCAGGAAGCGCATCTGTTTGCTGCGTTCTTCGGCATCCTGCGGAACCTTGCCGAACTTGCGGCGCCAGACTTCGCGGGCCCGTGTCGTTTCGGATTCCTTCAGTTCGGACTTGAGCTCGTCGAATGCGTCGCCGTTGACGCCATGCTGCTGGAGTTCGGCGAGTACCCGGGCGTTGCCGTAGCGTCCGGCACGCCGGTGGACCAGCGATTCGGCAAAACGCTCCTGCGACAGCCAGTTGTTCTTTTCAAGGAAATCGAGGAGGGCTTCGACGTCGTCGCCCTCCTCGGCATAGCGGGACAATTTGCGCGCCAGTTCGAGCCGGCTGTGCTCGCGCGTCGACAGATACTTCAACGCGCGAGCCTTGAGGCTCAGCTGCTGGCGCGGCATCCGGACGATTACTCGTCGTCGCCGACGGATGCCAGCTGGGCGGCACCGTCACCGGCCGGTGCCGGCGGCAGTTCGCGCACGCCGAGGGCGGCGCGGACCTTGTTTTCGATTTCGCGTGCCAGTGCCGGACGCTCCCTCAGGAAGATACGGGCATTGTCCTTGCCTTGGCCGATGCGCTCGCCACCATAGCTGTACCACGAACCCGACTTCTCGACGATCTTGTTGTCCACGCCCAGGTCGATGATCTCGCCTTCGCGCGACGTGCCTTCGCCGTACAGGATGTCGAAGTGCGCTTCCTTGAACGGGGGCGCGATCTTGTTCTTGACGACCTTGACCTTGGTTTCGTTACCGATCACCTCGTCGCCGGTCTTGATCGAGCCGGTACGGCGGATGTCCAGGCGCACGGAGGCGTAGAACTTCAGCGCGTTACCGCCGGTCGTCGTTTCCGGGCTGCCGAACATGACGCCGATCTTCATACGGATCTGGTTGATGAAGATCACCAGGGTGTTCGTACGGTTGATCGATGCGGTCAGCTTGCGCAGCGCCTGGGACATCAGGCGGGCCTGCAGGCCCGGCAGGGAGTCGCCCATGTCGCCTTCGATCTCGGCGCGCGGCGTCAGGGCCGCCACCGAGTCGATGACCACCATGTCGACACTGCCCGAACGCACTAGGGCGTCCGTGATTTCCAGCGCCTGTTCACCCGTGTCCGGCTGCGAGATCAGCAGCTCGTCCAGCTTGATGCCCAGCTTTTGCGCATAAGTCACGTCCAGCGCGTGTTCGGCGTCGATGAACGCGCAGGTACCACCCAGCTTTTGCATCTGGGCGATGGTCTGCAGGGTCAGCGTCGTCTTGCCCGACGATTCCGGACCATAGATCTCGACGATACGGCCGCGCGGCAGGCCGCCGACGCCCAGTGCGATGTCCAGGCCCAGCGAGCCGGTCGATACGGTTTGCACTTCCTCGACGGGCGCATTGGCATCCATGCGCATCACCGAGCCTTTACCGAATTGCTTTTCGATCTGCGCGAGGGCTGCTGCCAGCGCCTTGCCCTTCTCGGCTGCATTTACTGCGGATTTTTTGTCGTCCATAACTTTCTTTCTGTCCTAGAGTGAACCAAGGTGTGGGCCGCTCGCGCGATTTCAATAGGAAGTACTGTATAAAATCCCAGTGGTTTTGGCAAGCGATATTTACTGTCGCTTGACCGATTCGACATGTTGCGAAACTTCACACACAATAAGCGAGTTAGCGGGGTCGAACAACGAAAGCCGGGAGAAAAGATGCGTATTTTACTAGCCGAAGATGATAGCGTATTGGCCGATGGGCTGACGCGCTCCTTGCGCCAGTCCGGCTACGCGATCGATTGCGTCAAGAACGGCCAGGACGCGGACACGGCACTGTCGACCCAGGAGTTCGATCTCCTGATCCTCGACCTCGGCCTGCCCAGGCTGTCCGGCCTGGACGTGCTGCGCCGCCTGCGCGCGCGCGGCTCGCTGCTGCCGGTGCTGATCCTCACGGCCGCCGATTCGATCGAGCAGCGCGTGGGCGGCCTCGACGCCGGCGCCGACGACTACATGCCCAAGCCGTTCGCGCTGTCCGAACTGGAAGCGCGCGTGCGCGCCCTCACCCGGCGCGGCCAGGGCGGCGGCTCGACCGTCATCCGCCACGGCCCGCTCGTGTACGACCAGGTCGGCCGCAGCGCGTACATCAACGACCAGATGCTCGACCTGTCCGCGCGCGAACTGGGCCTGCTGGAAATCCTGCTGGCCCGCACGGGACGCCTCGTGTCGAAGGAACAGCTCGTCGACCACCTGTGCGAATGGGGCGAGGAAGTGTCGAACAACGCCATCGAGGTCTACGTGCACCGCCTGCGCAAGAAGATCGAGACGGGCGGCATCCGCATCGCCACCGTGCGCGGCCTGGGTTATTGCCTGGAACGTTATGCTGACAGCGCCCGCAAGAGCGCCGAAGCGGCCAGCGGCCACAAGTGAAACGGTTCAAGCGGCGCGCGGCCGGACCGGAGCCGCTCGCCGTCACGGAACCGGTCGACGATCTCTACGTTCCGCCCAGGCCCGAGCCGGAAGAAAGCATCCAGCACTCGCTGTTCGGCGAGATCCTCGACTGGATGCTGGCCCCGCTGCTGCTGCTGTGGCCGATGAGCATCGCGATCACGTACCTGGTGGCGAAGTCGATCGCCAACCAGCCGTTCGACCACGCGCTGGAAGACAGCGTCACGGTGCTCGCGCAGCAGGTCAAGGAAGTCGACGGTAAAGTCGTCGCGCACCTGGGCGGCACCGCGCGCGACATCCTGCGCGCGGACGACGTCGACAGCGTCTATTTCCAGATCAGCGGCCCGCGCGGCGAGATCGTCGACGGCGACCGCGACCTGCCGCCGCCGAACCCCGACGACGCCGAGCGCAGCGGCCGCGTGCACTTCCGCACCGAGAGCCTGCACGGCACGCCGGTGCGCATCGCGTATGCCTGGGTCAACCTGCAGCCGCTGCTGGACGCCACGCAGGAACCCCGCCTCGCGCTCGTGCAGGTGGCGGAAACGCTCGACAAGCGCGCGCAGCTGGCCAACGAGATCATCAAGGGCGTGATCCTGCCGCAGTTCATCATCCTGCCCGTGATCCTGGCCCTCGTCTGGTTCGCCCTGTCGCGGGGGCTGTCGCCGCTCGCGCAACTGCAGGAACGCATCCGCGCCCGCCCGCCGGACGACTTGTCGCCCATCGATTCGCGCCAGGTGCCGGAAGAGATCTCGCCGCTGGTCGGCTCGCTGAACGACATGCTGGCGCGCCTCGCGCACACCATCGACGCGCAGAAGCGCTTCATCGCCGACGCCGCGCACCAGATGAAGACGCCGCTCGCCGGCATGCGCATGCAGTCGGAGCTCGCGCTGCGCCAGGCCGATCCCAACGAGATCCACCGCTCGCTCGAGCAGCTGGCCAAGAGCTCGGAATCGGCCACGCGCCTCGTGAACCAGCTGCTGGCGCTGGCGCGCGCGGAAAACCAGCCGCACGCGGGCCAGACGCTGGAGCCGCTCGACCTTGCCGCCCTGGCGCGCGACGTCGTGCAGGACTGGGTGCAGGCCTCGTTCGCGCACGAGATCGACCTCGGCTACGAAGTCATCGGCGATCCGCCGGAGATCGACGGCAGCGCCATGATGCTGCGCGAGCTGCTGTCGAACCTGATCGACAACGCGCTGCGCTACACGCCGCAAGGCGGCAGCGTCACCGTGCGCGTGCGCGGGACAAATATTGGCAACAGCGTCGGCAACGGCAACCAGGCGCTGCTGGAAGTCGAGGACACGGGCCCCGGCATCGCGCCGTCCGAACGCCACCGCGTGTTCGAACGTTTTTATCGCATCCTCGGTTCGAGCGCGCCCGGTTCCGGCCTCGGTCTCGCCATCGTGCGCGAGATCGCGCAGCAGCACGGCGCCGACATCGAGATCTTCAACAACCCGCGCAGCACGCACAAGAAATTCCCGGGCAGCCTGTTCCGGCTGACCTTCCCGCCCACCGTCACGCCTGTCCCCGATGTCGACCGAGACCGTCCCTTCCTCTGACCCCGACCGCGAGCGGCAGCACATCGTCGCCGCGCGCGCCGCGCACTGGGCGCGCGCGCGCCGGCTGATCGCGCTGCTGCTGGCGCTGTGGCTTGCCACGAGCTTCTGCACCGTGTTCTTCGCGCGCGACCTCGCGCACCTGTCCGTGTTCGGCTGGCCGCTGTCGTTCTACCTGGCGGCGCAGGGCGCGTCGCTCACGTACCTCGCCATCATCGGCGCGTACGCCTGGCGCATGCGCATCCTCGACCGCGATTTCGATCGCATGCTGCAGGAGCGTCCATGACCAGCACGGCCGCGAAGACCCGCTCCTACTTCCGCCGCCTGTCCCGCTACTACCTGTGGTTCACGCTGTGCTTCGCGCTGTTCCTGGGCGCGCTGGCGATCCTGGAACACGAGGGCATGCCACGCCAGTGGATCGGCCACCTGTACATGTTCGCGACGATCGTCCTGTACGCGATCATCGGCGTCGTCAGCCGCACGTCGAACGTGTCCGAGTACTACGTGGCGGGGCGGCGCGTCCCGGCGCTGTTCAACGGCATGGCGACGGCGGCCGACTGGATCTCGGCCGCCAGCTTCATCAGCCTCGCGGGCACGCTGTACCTGCACGGCTTCGACGCCCTCGCCTACGTGATGGGCTGGACGGGCGGCTACTGCCTCGTCGCCCTGCTGATCGCGCCCTATCTGCGCCGCTTCGCCCAGTACACGATCCCCGACTTCCTCGCCGCCCGCTACGGCGGCGAGACCGGCACGCGGCAGGGCAACATCGTGCGCGCGCTCGCGGTGGGCGCCACCATCGTCGTCTCGTTCACGTACGTCGTCGCGCAGATCTACGCGGTGGGCCTGATCGCGTCGCGCTTCACGGGCGTCGATTTTTCGGTCGGCATCTTCCTCGGCCTCGCCAGCATTCTCGTGTGCTCGTTCCTCGGCGGGATGCGCGCCATCACGTGGACGCAGGTGGCGCAGTACATCATCATCCTCGTCGCCTTCCTGATCCCGACGATCTGGCTGTCGATGAAATTCGCCGGCAACCCGGTGCCGCAGGTCGCGTACGGCTCCGTGCTGCCCAAGCTGGCCGCGCGCGAAGCCCAACTGGCGACGGACCCACGCGAGGCCGAAGTGCGCGCGCGTTTCCGCGCCCGCGCCGACGACTACGCCGCGCGCATCGCCGCCCTGCCCCACTCCTGGGAGGCGGGCAAGATCGAGGCGCAGCGCCGGCTGGACAAGGCGCGCGGCCGCAACGCGCCGCTGACCGAGGTGCGCAGCGCGGAACGCGCGCTGCTCGACTATCCGCGCACGGCCGAGGAAGCCGCGCGCGCGTGGGCCGAACTGCGCGCCGCCAACCTGGCGCGCGCCCAGCCGCCGGAACCGCACGCGGAACCGTTCCCCGGCAAGACGCGGGAAGAATCCGACATCCGCCGCAACAATTTTCTGTCGCTCGTGTTCTGCCTGATGTTCGGCACGGCGGCGCTGCCGCACATCCTGATGCGCTCCTACACGACGCCGTCCGTGCACGAGACGCGCGTGTCCGTGTTCTGGACGCTGTTCTTCATCCTGCTGATCTACCTGACGATGCCGGCGCTGGCCGTGCTGGCCAAGTACGACATCTACACGGCCCTCGTCGGCACGGGCTTCGATTCCCTGCCGACCTGGGTCTCGTACTGGGCCAACGTCGACAAGGCGAACCCGTTGATCAGCATCGTCGACGTCAACGGCGACGGCATCGTGCAGCTGGCCGAGATCGCGATCGACGGCGACGTGCTCACCCTCGCCACGCCGGAAATCGGCGGCCTGCCGTACGTGATTTCCGGGCTGGTGGCGGCCGGCGGCCTGGCGGCGGCGCTGTCCACGGCGGACGGCCTGCTGCTGGCGATCTCGAACGCGCTGTCGCACGACATCTATTTCAAGATCGTCGACCCGGGCGCCTCCACGCAGAAGCGCGTGACGATCTCCAAGCTGCTGCTGCTCGCGGTCGCGTTCATCGCCGCGTACGTCGCGTCGCAGAAGCCGGCAGACATCCTGTCGCTCGTCGGCGCCGCGTTCTCGCTCGCGGGGTCGACCATGTTCCCGGCCCTGGTGGCGGGCGTGTTCTGGAAACGGGCCAATTTCGCTGGCGCGATCGCGGGCATGGCGACCGGCTTCCTCGTCTGCATCTACTACATGCTGCACACGAATCCGATGCTGGGCGGGAGCCTCGACGCCGTCTGGTTCCACATCGCGCCCATCTCTGCGGGCGTGTTCGGCGTGCCGGCGGGGGCGCTGACGCTCGTCGTGGTCAGCCTCGTGACCAGGGCGCCGCCGCGCGCGAGCGGGGGACTCGTTGCGCATATCCGGGCGCCGGAATAGGTGTTATCTTTATGCAACTTTCTCGATGAGGATCTTGCATGTCCCTGCGCCGTACCCTGCCGTATCTTTTCGCCCTTTCCGCCTTGCTGGCCGGCGTCGCCTGCGCCGCGCCGGCGGCCGACGCCAGGCCGCCGGCCATCGCCTTTTTCCAGCATGCCGCCATCCATCGCGTCGCGCTGTCGCCCGATGCACGCTACCTGGCCGTCCGCGCGGGTGCGCCCGACCGCAACGACTATCTCGCCGTGATCGACCTCGCCACCAACAAGCCGACCGTGGTGGCCGCGTTCGACGATGCCGACATCGACGACTTCGAGTGGGTGAACGGCACCCGGTTGATCTTCGATCTCACCGAAAAGAACGTCGGCGAGGGGGACATGCGGCATGGCCCCGGCCTGTACGCCGTCGACCGCGACGGCCAGCATTTCGCGCAGCTGGCCGACCGCTATTTCGACTCCGCTTCGCGCCACGAACTGATCGGCAAGGTGCCGATGCAGCCGTGGAACACGTTCCTCATGCGCCAGCGTCCCCGCAAGGACGACATGATCTATGTGTCCCGTCCCATCTGGGATGGGGGCGATGAACACCTCTACACCGACCTGGTCCGCCTGAACACGCGCACGGGCCACGCACAAACCATTCCCCGCCCGGGACCGGTGACCGGCTGGCTGCTCGACCACGAGGGCGAACCCCGCCTCGCCACCGCCGTCAAGGATGGGCGGATGACCATCTACTACCGCGATCCCGCCGACCAGGACAAGTGGCGCACGCTGGCGCAGTTCGCGGCCTATACCGCGAGCGAAGGCGCGTTCTCTCCGGTCGGCTTCGGTCCCGACGGCACGCTGTACGTCGCCGCGCACAACGGCCACGACACGGAGGCGCTCTACGCCTACGATCTGAAGGCCGGCAAGCTCGCCGCCGAACCGCTGCTGGTCACCAAGGGCTACGACTTCGACGGCAGCCTGGTCAAGAGCCGCACGAAACTCCTGGGCGCGCTCATCACCACGGATGCCCGGTCGAACGAGTGGTTCGATCCCGGCATGAAGGCCCTGCAGGACAAGCTCGACAAACTGTTGCCCGCCACCGTCAACCTGATCGACGTTCCGGCCGACGATTCGCCATGGGTGCTGGTGCGGTCGTATTCCGATGCGATCCCGATGCGCTACACGCTGTACAACACGGCCACCGGCCAGTTCAACGACATCGGTTCGTCGCGCCCGGCCATCGATCCGAAGCGGATGGGCCGTCAGCAGATGGTGCGCTACAAGGCGCGCGACGGCCTGGAGATCCCGGCCCTGCTGACCCTGCCGCGCGGCGCGAACAAGCACCTGCCGATGGTCGTGCTGGTGCACGGCGGACCGTGGGTGCACGGCGCGGTCTGGGGCTGGGACCCCGATTCGCAATTCCTCGCCTCGCGCGGCTACGCCGTGCTGGAGCCGGACTTCCGCGGCAGCACCGGCTACGGCTTCCGCCACTATCGGGCAGGCTGGAAGCAATGGGGCCGCGCGATGCAGGACGACGTGGCCGACGGCACCCGCTGGGCCATCGCGCAGGGCTACGCCGATCCGAAGCGCATCTGCATCGCCGGCGCCAGCTACGGCGGCTATGCCACGCTGATGGGCCTCGTCAACGACCCGGACCTGTACAGGTGCGGCGTGGACTGGGTCGGCGTCACCGACATCAACCTGATGTACACGGGCGCCTGGAGCCGCGCGTCGGACCTCACGGACCAGTGGAAGGCCTACGGCATGCCGGAACTGATCGGCGACCGCGTGAAGGATGCGGCGCAACTGAAGGCCACGTCGCCCATCGAGCAGGCCGCCCGCATCACGCAACCCGTGCTGCTGGCCTACGGCGGCGTCGACCGCCGCGTACCGCTGTACCACGGCCAGAAGTTCTACGACGCGGTCACGAAGACCAACAAGAACGTCGAGTGGATCGAGTACCCGGAAGAAGGCCATGGCTGGCATCTGCCGAAGAATTCGGTCGATTTCTGGAACCGCGTCGAGGCCTTCCTCGGCAAGAACATCGGTCCGGACGCGGGCCGGCAATAAAAAACGGGGCGCCGCGGCGCCCCGTTCTCATCGTAGGGTGGACAGGTACCCCGTCCACCCTACTCGACGATCGTCTGCGCCTGGCCTTCGCCGCGCGCGCGGATCTCGCCGATGCGGTACACGGTCTCGCCGGCCGCCTTCAGCTGGGCTTCGGCCGCGTCCGCGTTTTCCTTCGAGACGATGACCGTCATGCCGATGCCGCAGTTGAACACGCGGTGCATCTCGGCATCGGCCACGCCGCCGTGCTGCTGCAGCCACTGGAACAGCGGCGGCAGGGTCCACGACTTGCTGTCGAGCACGGCCGTCAGGTTATCCTGCAGCACGCGCGGGATGTTCTCGACGAGGCCGCCGCCCGTGATGTGCACGAGGCCCTTCACTTCCATCGCCTGCATCAGCGCCAGCAGCGGCTTCACGTAGATGCGGGTCGGCTGCATCAGCGCGTCGGACAGCTTGCGGCCGTGGAAATCGGCTTCCAGGTCCGGCTTCGACACGTCGATGATCTTGCGCACCAGCGAGTAGCCGTTCGAGTGGATGCCCGACGAGGCCAGGCCCAGCACGACGTCGCCCGGGGCGATCTTGGTGCCGTCGATGATCTGCGATTTTTCCACGGCGCCGACGGCGAAGCCGGCCAGGTCGTATTCGCCGTCCGGGTACATGCTCGGCATTTCGGCCGTTTCGCCGCCGATCAGGGCGCAGCCGGCCTGTTCGCAGCCGGTGGCGATGCCTTTGACGACGGCGGTCGCGGTCGGGACGTCCAGCTTGCCGCACGCAAAGTAATCCAGGAAGAACAGCGGCTCGGCGCCCTGCACGAGGATGTCGTTGACGCTCATGGCGACGAGGTCGATGCCGACCGTGTCGTGGCGATTCAGTTCGAACGCCAGTTTCAGCTTGGTGCCGACGCCGTCGGTGCCGGACACGAGGACCGGTTCCTTGTACTTCTTGCTGATTTCGAACAGCGCACCGAAACCGCCGATGCCGCCGAGCACGCCTTCGCGCATGGTGCGCTTGGCAAAAGGTTTGATCGCTTCGACCAGGGCATCGCCGGCATCGATATCGACACCAGCGTCGCGGTAGGAGAGAGAAACATTAGATGGTTGGCTCATGGTATTTGGCAGCGGAGGCGGTAAAATAGTAGGCGGTTGACAACTGGTCCCAAGACAGCATGGGCCGACAGTAGCCAGTCGGTCAATCCATTATTTTATCAAAACGGCCTGCCGCGGCACCGTTTTAACGGTCAAGAACAACAATTAGATGCCTTTTTCCCTCAGTCCGGAGCAAAAACAGTCAGCATTCTGGTTGGCACTCTGGCTGGCTTGCGGTCTGCTGCTGTACGCCCTCGGGCCCATCCTCACCCCGTTCATTGCCGCCGCCATCCTCGCCTACGCCCTCAACGGCGCCGTCGACCGGCTCGAACGCACGCGCCTCGGCAAGTTTCATTTGCCCCGCTCGCTCGCCGTCGTCATCGTGATCCTCGCATTCCTGGCGTCCGTCACCGCCCTCGTGCTGATCGTCGTGCCGGTGCTGCGCACCGAATTGCCGCTGCTGCAGGCCCAGATTCCGGACGCGCTGGCCCGCATCGACACCATCCTGTCGCCCCGCCTGGCGCAGCTGGGCATCCACATCAAGCTGGACGGCAGCAGCCTGCGCACCATCCTCACGCAGCAGATCATGACGTCCAGCGACGAGATCTGGACGACGGTGCTCGCGTCAGCGCGCGTCGGCGGCAGCGCCCTGCTCGGCTGGGTCGCGACGGCGATCCTGATCCCCGTCGTGCTGTTCTACCTGTTGCTGGACTGGCACCGCCTGCTGCTGCAACTGGAAAACGCCGTGCCGCGCCGCTGGGTGCGCCAGACGGTGGGCATGGCCCAGGAAGTCAACGCCCTGCTGGCCCAGTACCTGCGCGGGCAATTGCTCGTGATGCTCGTGCTGGCCCTGTACTACTCGGCGGCGCTGGCGCTGGCCGGCTTCGAGGTGGCGCTGCCGGTCGGCATATTGACGGGCCTGCTCGTCTTCATCCCCTACCTGGGCTACGGCCTGGGGCTCGTGCTGGCGCTGACGGCCGCCATCCTGCAGTTTTCCGACTGGAGCGGCGTGATCGCCGTCGCGGTGATCTATGGCGCGGGCCAGGTCATCGAAGGCTTTTTCCTCACGCCGCGCCTCGTGGGCGAGCGCATCGGGCTGAATCCGCTGGCCGTGATCTTCGCCCTGCTCGCCTTCGGCCAGCTGTTCGGTTTCGTGGGCGTATTGCTGGCATTGCCGGCGTCGGCCGTGCTGATGGTGGCATTCCGTCACTTGAAACGCCACTATCTGCGCAGCAGCTTTTATAATGCCTAGTTCATACGCACACGACATGATGAGAACCGAGCCATGAAACAGCTGGTGCTCGATTTGGGCGCCGAGCCGGCGCAAAGCCTCGACACCTTCCAGATAGGGGAAAATGCCGAAATGGCGCACTTGATGCACCAGTTCGCCCAGCGCGCATCGCGCGAGCATTTCTGCTACCTGTGGGGAGAAACGGGCGCCGGCAAGACGCATTTGCTGCAGGGCCTCGCCGCCACCGATGGCGCGCGCTACATCGCGGCCAATGCCGATGCGGACGCCTTCGTATTTCTACCTGCCGTGAGCCTGTACCTCGTCGACGACGTCGACCAGCTGTCGCCCGAACGCCAGATCGACGCCTTCGCCCTGTTCAACCAGGTGCGCGAGCACGGCGCCTACATGGTCTGCACGGGCCCGGTGCCGCCGGCCGTGCTGCCCGTGCGCGAAGACCTGCGTACCCGGATGGGCTGGGGTCTCGTGTACCAGATCCACGGCCTGTCCGACGACCAGAAGATCGCCGCCCTCACGCAGGCCGCCGAAGCCCGCGGTTTGACGCTGTCCGCCAGCGTGTTACCCTATCTGCTGTCCCATTTCAAGCGCGACATGCGCTCCCTGTCGACCATGCTGGATGCGCTCGACCAGTATTCGCTCGAGACCCAGCGTCCGGTCACGGTACCGCTGCTGCGTGATCTCTTGCTTCAGGGCAATCCCGGCAGTCCACACTCCGAACCAAAAGAATGAACGACCTCGCGCTGTTTGACCTCGACCATACCCTCCTGCCGATCGATTCCGACTACGAATGGGGCCAGTTCCTCGTGCGTGAGAAAGTCGTCGACGCCACCGAACACCAGCGCCGCAACGACGCCTTTTTCGCGCAGTACAACGCCGGCACGCTCGACCCGGTCGAATACCTCGAATTCGCCCTCGGCACCCTGGCCAGCTTCGATCCGGCCCATCTGAAGGACCTGCAGGCGCAATACATGCGGGAGGTGATCCGCCCGGCGCTCCGCCCGAAGGCGCTCGACCTCGTGCGCAAGCACCAGGACGCGGGCGACCTCGTGGCGATCATCACGGCGACCAATGCGTTCGTCACCGCGCCGATCGCACAGGAATTCGGCGTGGAGCACCTGATCGCCGCGCGCCCCGAGCTGGACGAGCGCGGCCACCCCACCGGCAAGCTGGCCGGCACGCCCACGCAGGGCCACGGCAAGGTGACGCACATGCACGCCTGGCTGGACGGCCTGGGCCGCCCGTTCGACAGTTTTACCCGCAGCTGGTTCTACAGCGATTCGCACAATGACATCCCGCTGCTGTCGGTCGTCTCGCACCCCGTGGCGACCAACCCGAGCGAGAAACTGATCCAACACGCAACCGCCCTCGGCTGGACTTCACTGCACCTCTTCAATGATTAAAAAATTCATCCGCAAAATCCTGGGCGTCAAAGACGAGCGCGACCCGACCGAACCCGTCATCCTCGGGCCGGAGCAGCACGGCATCGATCCGAAGCTCGTGTCGAACAACGCGGTGCGCGTCACGCAGACCTTGCAGGAAGCCGGCTTCAAGGCATTCGTCGTCGGCGGCGCCGTGCGCGACCTGCTGCTGGGCGTGAAGCCGAAGGACTTCGACATCGCCACCGACGCGACGCCGGAAGAAGTGAAAAAACTGTTCCGCCGCGCCTTCATCATCGGCCGCCGCTTCCAGATCGTGCACGTGATGTTCGGCCAGGACCTGCTCGAAGTGACGACCTTCCGCGGCAAGGGCAGCGACAACGCGCCGAAGGATGAACACGGCCGCGTCCTGCGCGACAATAACTTCGGTCCGCAGCACGAAGACGCCGAGCGCCGCGACTTCACGATCAACGCCATGTACTACGACCCGGCCACGCAGTCGGTGCTCGACTACCACGGCGGCATCGAAGACATCCGCGCCAAGGTCCTGCGCATCATCGGCCAGCCGGAAGCGCGCTACCGCGAAGACCCGGTCCGCATGCTGCGCGTCGTGCGCTTCGCGGCCAAGCTGCAATTCACGATCGAACCCGCGACCCGCGCCCCGATCCCCGTGATGGCCCCGCTGATCAACAACGTGCCGGCCGCGCGCGTGTTCGACGAAATGCTGAAGCTCCTGATGAGCGGCCACGCGCTGGCCTGCCTGAAGGAGCTGCGCTCGTCCGGCCTGCACCACGGCCTGCTGCCGCTGCTGGACGTCGTGCTGGAACAGCCGATCGGCATGAAGTTCGTGACGCTGGCCCTCGAATCGACCGATACGCGCGTAAAAGCCGGCAAGGGCGTGTCGCCGGGCTTCCTGTTCGCGTCGCTGCTGTGGCACCAGGTGCTGGAAAAGTGGAACGCCTACCGCGCCGCCGGCGAATCGCCGATCCCCGCGCTGCACCTCGCGGCGGACGACGTCCTCGACAACCAGACGGACAACCTCGCCCTGCAGCGCCGCATCGCCACCGACATGCGCGACATCTGGGCCATGCAGCCGCGCTTCGAGCGCCGCACCGGCAAGACGCCTTACAAACTGCTGGAACACCCGCGCTTCCGCGCCGGCTTCGACTTCCTGCTGCTGCGCTGCGAATCGGGAGAACTGGATGCGGAGATCGGCAACTGGTGGGCGACGTTCTACGCGGGCGACATCGCCGAGCGCGAGCGCCTGATCAACTCCACGCGCGACGTCCAGCCCTCCGGCCAGAAGAAACGCCCGCGCCGCCGCGGTCCGCGCCGTTCGGAAGGCGAAGGCGGCATGCCGGCGTCGGACGCGCAACAGGCCGCGGGCGGAGAATGATCGCCTGGGTCGGCATCGGCGCCAACCTGGGCGACGCGCGCGCGAACGTCGTCGATGCGATCGAGCGCCTGTCTCGCCTGCCGGGTGCCACGTTGCGGCAAACGTCGTCGCTGTACCGCACCGCGCCGATCGATTCGTCGGGCGACGACTACGTCAACGCCGTAGCAATGCTCGACACCGGCCTCGATGCGCACGCCCTGCTGCAGGCGCTGTTCGCCATCGAACAGGCGCACGGCCGCGAACGGCCCTACCGCAACGCGCCGCGCACGCTGGACCTCGACCTGCTCCTCTACGGCGACCGGGTCATCGATGATGCGCCGACCTTGATCGTCCCCCACCCCCGCATGCACGAGCGCGCGTTCGTGCTGGCGCCGCTGGCCGAAGTGGCGTCCGATCTCGTCATTCCCGGCCGCGGTGCCGTGAGCGCCCTGCTCGCGACCGTCGGCGGCCAGGGCATCACCCGCCTCGCTTAAAACCGCAGCGCCAAGTACACGCCGGAGACGGCCAGGGTCACCAGCGTGACCGGCACGCCCACGCGCGCATGGCGCTTCCAGTCGATGACGATGCCGCGCCGTGCCGCCGCATCGACGACGATGATGTTCGCGATGCTCCCCACGATCAGCAGGTTGCCCGCCAGCGTGCTGACCAGCGCCAGCATGACGCCGCCCAGCGGGTGGTGCACGACGGGCATCAAAAGCATCACGGCGGGCACGTTCGAGACCAGGTTCGAGAGCACGAACGTGGCGGCGAACAGGGAACCCGGCTGGTCGAGCCGCACGCCGAGCGACGCGAGCCAGGCGATCGCATGTTCCGTGAAGCCCGTGCCCTGGAAGGCCGCGTTTACGACGAAGAGGCTCATGAAGAGCACCAGCAATTCCCAGTCGACGAGGCCCAGCATGTTCTGCGAACGCAGCTGACGGCTCATCAACAGGATGCCCGCGCCGATCAGCGCCATGTGCTCACGGGGCCACGGCGCGACGAGGAACGCCACCAGCAGCGCGCCCGCAATCAGCAGGCCCTTCGTCGTCTGCCACGCATCGAAAGGCACCGTTGCGGCCTGGGATTCGGCGGCGGCGGCGCTTTCTTTCCAGCGCCCTTTCGTCTGCCAGGCGATCAGCACCCAGCATGCGGCGAGGCCCAGCGCGACGGGCAGGATCGCATCGAGGAAGTAACCGTCGAACGACAGCCGCATCGTCTGGCCGATCAGCATGTTCTGTGGATTGCCGATCAGGGTCGCGGCGGAGCCGATGTTGGAAGCGCACGCGAGCGCCAGCAGGTACGGTACCGGCGCAAGCCCGCGCCGCCGGCACGCGTCGACGAGCAGCGGCGCCATGGCCAGGCACACGATGTCGTTGCTGAATACCGCGGACAGTGCCGCCGACACGGCGATGAGGACGGCCAGCAGGCTGGCGGGCCCCAGCCCCAGCCCGGCCAGCCTGTTCGTGACCCAGTCGTAGAACCCGCCCAGCCGCATCTGCGCCGACACGACCATGAAGGCAAACAGCAGGGCCATCGTCGGCAGGTGGATCGAGGCCACCGCCTGCTCCAGGCTCAACGCGTTGATGCTGATGAGCGCGATCGCACCGAGCAGCGCGACGCCGGTCCGGTCGAGGCGCAGGAACGGCAGGCCGCCGAGAATCATGCCAAGATAGACGATGAGGAAGATGATGAGGATGGTCGTGGCCATTGGTGGACAGCGTTTTCGGGTAAGATCGCGCATCTTAACAAACGATACCGGGCACGCCTGTGACCGCATGCCTGCCCGGACGCGTGGCAACGCCGGGGCGATCCTCCGGCTCATCTTAGTTAGCTTGATTTGCAAAGGAATACTATGAGCGCTTATCTGGGCGGCACCTCGACGAACGAAGCACCGGTACGCAAGGCCGTGACCTTGCCCTCGCTGCTGGCGATGCGCGCGACCGGCGAGAAGATCGCCATGCTCACCTGCTACGACGCCAGCTTCGCGTCGCTGATGGACCGCTGCGGCGTGGACATCCTGCTGATCGGCGATTCGCTGGGCATGGTGTGCGCCGGCTACGACTCCACGCTGCCCGTGACGGTGGCCGACGTGGCCTACCACACGGCGTCCGTCGTCCGCGGCCGCAAACACGCGTTCGTGCTGGCCGACCTGCCGTTCGGCACCTACGGCACCCTGCAGCAGGCCTACGACAGCTGCGCGGCGCTGATGCGCGCGGGCGCCCAGATGATCAAGATCGAGGGCGGCGCCTGGCTCGCCGAGACCGTGCGCTTCCTGACCGAGCGCGGCATCCCCGTCTGCGCCCACATCGGCCTGACGCCGCAATTCGTCCACCAGCTGGGCGGCTACCGCGTGCAGGGCAAGACCGACGAAGGCGCGGAACAGCTCAAGCGCGACGCGCTGGCGCTGCAGGAGGCCGGCGCGGCGATGGTGCTGCTGGAAGCCGTGCCCGCGGCGCTGGGCAAGGAAGTGACGGGCATCCTGCAGGTGCCGACGATCGGCATCGGCGCGGGTCCGGACTGCTCCGGCCAGGTGCTCGTCATGCACGACCTGCTGGGTGTCTTCCCGGGCCGCAAGGCGCGCTTCGTGAAGAACTTCATGGAAGGCCAGACGAGCATCGACGCGGCCGTGCAGGCCTACGTGGCCGCCGTGAAGGACGGCAGCTTCCCCGCGCCGGAACACTGCTTCTGATGCGATGAGCGCGCAACCGGACACCACCCGTCTGTTCCTGGCCCTGTGGCCGATTGAGCCCGTGCGTGACCGGTTGCGCGCGTGGCGCGATGCGTGGACATGGCCGCGCGGCGCGACGCCGGTCCACACGGATAAACTGCACGTGACGCTGCACTTCCTCGGCAACCAGCCCACCGTGCGGCTGCCCGACTTCCTGGACGGCTTCCTGGTGCCGTTCGAACCGTTCGACCTGCAGTTCGGCCGCCCCGCGCTGCAGCGCGGCGGGATCGCGTGGATCGAGCCGCTCAGCGAACCGCAGGCGCTGCTGGACCTGCATGCGCGCCTGTCCGACGTATTGCTGGCGCTGGGGCTCACGCCGGAAGCCCGCGCCTATCGCCCGCATGTGACGATGGCACGGCGCGCGAACGGGGCGGTCATGCCTGCCGCCGGTCCCGCGATCGACTGGACGATCACGCATTACGCCCTCGTCGAATCGCGTGCCGGCAACTACACCGTATTACGGGAATACCCTACGGCTTGACGCGCCGCGCATTGGCCGCGATCACGATCCCCGACAACGACAGGATGCCCAGCGCCACGGCGATATTCGTGTGCGCCGCGATCGCCCCGAGCAGCGGCGGCGCCATCAACAGGCCCGCGTAACCGAGCGTGGCGACGGTCGCGAGGCCGCCGCCGGCCGACATCCCCGGCATGCGCGCGGCCGCCGCGAAGATCAGCGGCACGACGTTCGCCGCGGCGAGGCCGATCAGCGCGAGACCGAGCGCCGACAGCCAGAACTGCGTGCTGACCACGGCAAGCATCAGGCCCGCGAACATGCCGAGGCCACCGACGATCATCACACGCAGCGGTCCGAAACGCAGCACGAGCCGGTCGCCCGCGAAACGGCACGCGGCCATCGTCACCGAGAACGCGGAGTAACCGAGGGCCGCCGTCGCCGCGTCGACCTGCGTGCGCTCCTTCAGCAGCAGCGCGCTCCAGTCCACGAGTGCGCCCTCGATGGCGAAGCACAGCAGGGCCAGCAGGCCGAGGAACAGCGCGGGCCCGCGCGGCAGTGCGAAGTGGCTCGCATGCGGTGCCGGCGGTACCGCGAGCAGACGCCCGCCGCACCCCAGCACGGCGGCGAAGATGGCGACGCCCACCATCAGCGCGCCGCGGCCGTCGCCGAGCCCCGCGGCGATCAGGAGGCCGCCGAGCGCCGCGCCGATCAGGCCCCCGAGGCTGTAGAAGCCGTGGAACGACGACATCGTCGGGATGCCGCGCGCCGCTTCCACCTCACTGGCGTTGGCATTCATCGCCACGTCCAGCACGCCATTGCTGGCGCCGAACACGTACGCCGCGAGGAACAGCGGCACGAGGCCGCCCACGTTCATCAGGACGGCGCTCATGAGCGCGAACAGCAGGCCGCTGCCGACGACGACGGCGCGCGTGCCCCTGCGCCCCGCCATCCAGCCGGACAGCGGCATCGCGGAGATCGCGCCGCCCGCGATGGTGAGCAGCAGGAAACCGAGCACGCCCGTGTCGATGCCGGCGCGCGCCTGCACGAGCGGCACGTGCGCGGCCCACACGCCGATGCCGGCGCCGTTCAGCAGGAAGATGGTCGAAACGGACCAGCGCGCGGCATCCAGGCCGGCGACAGGGGTACGTTCAAGAGATTTGGTGTCGTCGATGCGGCTCATGCGCGGCTCCTTGCGGCCAGTACGATGTCGGGTGCGCGCTCGCCCTTGCGCAGGCGGGCGACCACGTCGGGCGCGGCATCCGCTTCCAGCACGAGGCGGTCGATGTCCGCCAGCGGCGCGATCGCGAACGGCGCCGGTGCTTCCAGCCGCTCGTTCAGTGCGGCGACGACGCGCCGGCTGCCCGCGGCCAGGATGGCCTGCTTGAGGATGGCTTCCTCGGGGTCGCTCGCGCCCAGGCCGCGCTCAGCCTCGACGCTGCACACGCCCACGACCGCGACGTCCACGCGCAGGCGCTGGATCTCGGCCAGCGTCTGCGCGCCCATCACGGCGCCGACGTGGGCGCAGTACACGCCGCCCAGCAGCACCACGCGCGTGATGCGCAAATGCCCCAGGCTCAGTGCGATCTGGGGGCTGTTGGTGATGATGGTCGCCGCCCGGCCGTCTTCCAGCTGGCGCGCGAACGCGAGATTGGTCGTGCCGGCATCGACGAGGACCGTGTCGCCCGGCTGCACGCTGTCGGCCAGCGCGCGCGCGAGCATCTCCTTGCGCGCTTCGTCGGCCTCGACTCGTTGGCCGAAGCTGGGCACCGGCTGCGTGCGCCGCATCGCGCCGCCGTGCACGCGGCGCAGCAGGCCGGCCGCGTCCAGGTCGCGCAGGTCCCTGCGAATCGTGTCTTCCGAGGTGTTGAACCGCTGCGCCAGTTCGGCCGCCAGCACCTTGCCCTGCTGCTCGACCGTGTCGACGATGTGTTGCCGTCGTTCTTCCGCCAATTGCATGTGTTTCTCCTTGAATGCACGAACTGTACACGCTTACGCAAGAACACGCAATAATCAATACAAACCAGCAAATTCGTGCATACAGGCGGTCTGGTGGTTGGTTCGCCGGGCAATCGTTGTTACACTCCCTGCATTCATTATCAGAACAATATGCACAAGTCCGCTGCCATCCTGATCGTCGACGACTATCTCCTGATCCGCACCGCCGTGCGCCAGGTGCTGACGGAACTCGGCTTTTCCAACGTGTTCCAGGCCGAGAACGGCAAGACCGCGCAAGACCTCATGCGCAAGCAGCCGATCGACATCGTCATCGGCGACTGGGGCATGCCGGTGATGAGCGGCCTGGACCTGCTGCACTGGATGCGCCACGACGCGCGCTATGCGAAGACGCCCTTCATGATGCTGACGGCCGAGGCGAATCCCGCCTCCGTGCGCAGCGCCCTGCAGGCCGGCGTCAACGCCTACATGATCAAGCCGTTCACGGTGCACAGCTTCGCCAGCAAGTTCATGGCGATGATCGGCACGGTGCAAGAAACGGAGCCGGCGCCCGCGCCCGAACCCCGGCCCGAGACGGCGCCGCCGCCGGTGCTGAAGCCGACGCCCGTCCAGGCCGACGTCATCGGCCTGCAGGCGCCGCTGGCCGAGCGCCTGAAGCGTTGCACGGTGCTGATCGTGGACGACGTCCCGACCAATATCGAGGTGCTGGCCGGCGCGCTGAAGGACGAGTACGCGATCAAGGTGGCGATCAGCGGCCGCAAGGCACTGGAGATCGCGGGCGCGTTCCCCATCGATATCATCCTGCTCGACATCATGATGCCCGTGATGGACGGCTTCGAGACGTGCCGCCACCTGAAGTCGAATCCGGCGACGGCGCACATCCCGATCATCTTCCTGTCCGCGAAGGACGCCGTCGACGACATCGTGGGCGGCCTGCGCCTGGGCGCGGTCGACTACGTGTCGAAGCCCGCCGACCCGACGATCCTGAAGGCGCGCATCGCGACGCATTTGGCGCTGGCCACGGCGATGGGCGACCTGAAACGCCAGAACGAACTGCTGATCGAGAATGCGCACCTGCGCGAAGACGTGGAGCGCATGACGCGCCACGACCTCAAGAGCCCCATCGCCGTCACCCTGCATGCGAGCCAGGCGCTGCTCGCGGGCGACCTGCCGGATCCGCACCGCGAACACGCGCACATGATCGAGATGGCCGCCAACCACGCGCTCGACATGATCAACCGCACGCTCGACATCCATAAAATGGAAAAGGGCGAGTACCAGCCCGCGCTGCAGCCGTTCGACCTGGGCGCGCTGCTGTCGCGCGTCGCGCAGCAGACGGAACTCGCGTTCACGGACCGCCGCATCGCGATCCGCTTCGACGCGCCGGGCGACACCGTCTGCCTGGGCGAATCGCTGCTGTGCTATTCGCTGTTCTCGAACGCCTTCAAGAACGCGGCCGAGGCGGCGCCGCCGGGCGGCACGATCAGGGTCGACGCGGCGCCGGGCCCCGGCTGCCTGCACGTCGTGATCGACAACGAGGGCGAGGTCCCCTTGACCATGCGCGGCCGCTTCTTCGACAAGTACGCGACTGCCGGCAAGCAGGGCGGCCTCGGTCTCGGCACGTATTCGATCCGCCTGATGGCCGAAGTGCAGGGCGGCGACGCCACCATGGAATCCGGCGACGGGCATACGCGGCTGACGATCACCCTGCCCTGCGTGTGATCACACGAGGAGCATCAAATGCTCCCGCTCCCATGAACTGATCACGCGCGAAAACGTCGCGAACTCCAGCTCCTTCACTTCGCAGAACGCCTGCACGAACAGGGGTCCCAGCATGTCGGCCAGCGCCGGGCACCCGCGCAGCTGCAGGATCGCATCCTCGAGATTGCGCGGCAGGTCGCCGTGGATGTGCTCCGCGCTCTCGGGCGTCGGTGCCGACGGCTCAAGGCCCTCGACCATGCCGAGGAGGCCGCAGGCCAGCGTGGCCGCCATCGCCAGATACGGGTTCACGTCCACGCCGGGCACGCGGTTTTCCACGCGGCGGCTGGCCGGGCTCGAGTTCGGGATGCGGATGCCGCACGTGCGGTTGTCGTAGCCCCAGTGCACATTCATCGGCGCCGACTGGAAGCGCGACAGGCGCCGGTAGGAATTCACGTGCGGCGCGAAGAGGAGTGTCGAGGGCGGCACGTATTTTTCCAGGCCGCCGATGAAGTGGCGGAACAGCGCGCTTTCCGTTCCATCCTCGTTGGAAAAGATGTTGCGCCCATCCGCGTCGACGATGCTCTGGTGCACGTGCATGGCGCTGCCCGGTTCCGTCTCCATCGGCTTGGCCATGAACGTGGCAAAGATGCCATGGCGCAGCGCCGTCTCGCGCACGGCCCGCTTGAACAGGAACACGCGGTCGGCCAGTTCCAGCGCGTCTCCATGCGTAAAATTGATTTCCATCTGGCCCGCGCCGGCCTCGTGGATCAATGTCTCGACGCCCAGCTCGTGCTGCTTGCAGAACGCCGACAGTTCCAGGAAGAACGGATCGAAATCGTTGACGGCGTCGATCGAATAGGATTGCCGCCCCTGCTCCGTGAAGCCGCTGCGGCCCGTTGGCGGACTCAGCGGCTCGTGCGGATTGGTCGTGCGCGCGACGAGATAAAACTCCATTTCCGGTGCCACGACGGGCCGCCAGCCCCGTTCCGCGTACAGGCCCAGCACACGCCGCAACACGGAGCGCGGGGCGAGGTCGACCTGGGTGCCGTCGAAGTTCGTGCAATCGTGGATCACGAGCGCCACGCGCTCCGTCGCCCACGGCACGACGCGGATCGTGGCCGGGTCGGGCACGCAGACCATGTCGGGATCGATGGAGCCGACGTACGGGGTATTGTTCGGTTGTTCGCCATGGACCGTGTTCAGCAGCACGCTTTTCGGCAGCCGCATGTGCTCGCCCGCCAGGAACAGGTCTTTCGGAAGGATCTTGCCGCGGGCAATGCCCGTCATGTCGGCGATGACGCACTCGACTTCGTGGATATTGTGTTCGCGCAGAAAATCGCGCATCGGGTTATGCGCTTCGGAATCCATTACGCTCTCGCTTGACTCGATGCGAGTCAATATAGCATCGGCGATTTTTAGGCCGCGCGCGGGTCGGACGTCTTCTTTTCCGCAATTCGTTGCCCCGTTACCGCACTTCGCGCCACAGGCATCGCGTCGGGCGCCGTCCTGCGTCATACTTTCTGAATGGAACAGCTGACGACCACGACGCCGCCCAAGACCACCCGCATGTGGCGCAACTACGCCTGCGGCTGGCTCGCGTACATGCTGCTGCTCGCAGTCGTGCTGCGGCTCGCCGACTCCAGCCAGCACGGCTACAACTGGCGCGGCCTGGTGCCGATGCTGTGGATCGTGCCCCAGGCGTTCGTGCTGGCGCTGCACTGGCCGCTCAGCGGCTGGATGGAGCGCCGCCACGTCCCGTTCGCGACGCGCTGCCTGATCCACGTGGTGGGCGCGCCCACGTATGCCATCCTGTCGTACGCGCTGCCGGGGCTGCTCTACGAGACGACGCAGCCGCTGTCGTTCTACGTGTGGCCCGTGCTGTATTCGATGATGGGCTACGGCGTCATCGCGACGATGTTCCACATGATCCGCGCCAACGACGCCCGCCGCCGGCAGGAAGTCGCCGTGCAGCAGGCGCACGCGCTGCTCGTCGCGACTGAGCTCAACGCGCTGCGCAGCAAGCTCAATCCGCACTTCCTGTTCAACACGCTGCACTCGATCATCGCCCTCACCCGCAAGGATCCGAACGCCGCAGAAAATGCGCTGTTCCAGTTCTCCGACATGCTGCGCTACGTGCTGGACACGGAAAAGACGGGCAACGACCGCGTCACGCTGGACGACGAACTGCGCTTCGTGCGCGACTACCTGGAGCTGGAAAGCCTGCGCCTCGGTTCGCGCCTGCACGTCGACTGGGAACTCGACGATGCCGCCTCCGGCCACCTGCTGCCCGCGCTGTCGCTGCAGCCGCTCGTCGAGAACAGCATCAAGCACGCCTTCAATCCGCACAGCCGGCCGGGCCGCCTGCTGATCCGCTCGCGCCTCGACGCGCGCACGGGCAAGCTCGTGCTGTCGGTCGGCGACGACGGCCCCGGCGCCGACATCGGCCGCGTGCGCGCGTCGAACGGCCTGGGCCTGCGCACCGTCGAGCGCCGCCTGCAACTGGAATACGGCACCGAGGAGGGCCTCGCCATCGACACCGCGCCGGGCGCCGGCTTCGTCGTCACGATGGCCATTCCGCTCGCCGCCAACGACAAGGAATTCACATGAATGCCCGGACCGTGTTCATCGCGGAAGACGAACCGCTCGCGCGCGACGTCCTGCGCGACTTCATCTATGCCCACGCGGGCCTGCGCCTCGTGGGCGAAGCGGCGGACGGCGCCAGCGCGCTCGCGCAGATCGACCGCATCCGCCCCGACATCGTCTTCATGGACATCCAGATGCCCGAGCTGACGGGCCTGGACGTGCTGCGCCGCCTGACCGTCGTGCCGGACATCGTGTTCACGACCGCGTACGACCAGTACGCCGTGACCGCGTTCGAACTGAACGCCGTCGACTACCTGTTGAAACCTTTTACGCGCGCCCGCTTCGACGCGGCCGTCGCGCGCCTGCTGGAGATGCCGGGATCGTCCGTGCCCGCGCCCGACGTCATCGGCGGCGCGCTCACGCTGGCGGTCGATCGGGTGCCGAGCCGCATCGAACGCATCCTCGTGCGCGACCGCGGCCGCATCTTTCCGCTGTCCGTGAACGAGATCGCCTACCTGAAGGCGGATGCGAAATATACGGCGATCGCCGCGCGCGGCCACACCTTCCTCGTGCGCATCGGGATCTCGGAACTGGAAGCCCAGCTCGACCCGGGCCGCTTCATCCGCATCCACCGCTCGGCGCTCGTGAACCTCGACTTCGTGGATTCCATGCGCGCGGACGACCAGTCGCAGCTCGAGATCACGATGCGCGACGGGGCCGTGCTGACGGCGAGCCGGGAGGCGTCGAAGGTACTGCGCGAGATGGCGATCTGACCGCGGTCAGATCTGGATCCACGTCGTCTTGAGCTCCGTGTACTTGTCGAACGCGTGCAGCGATTTGTCCCGCCCATTGCCCGACTGCTTGTAGCCGCCGAACGGCACCGTGATGTCGTCGTTGTCGTAGTGGTTCACGTGCACCGTGCCGGCACGGAGCGCGCGTGACGTGCGGATCGCCTTGCTCATGTCGGACGTCCACACGGCGGCCGCGAGGCCGTATGGCGTCGCGTTGGCCTGGCGCACCGCCTCGTCGAGATCCGTGAACGACAGCACCGACAGCACGGGCCCGAAGATTTCCTCGCGCGCGATGCGCATCGTTTCGTCCACGCCGTCGAACAGCGTGGGCTCGATGTACAGGCCGCCCGTCTCCGCGCGCGCCGCGTTGCCGCCCGCGAGCAGGCGCGCGCCGGCCGCCTTGCCGTCCTCGATGAAGCCGAGCACCGTCTTCATCTGGATCGAATCGACGATCGCGCCCATCACGGTGGACTCGTCGAGCGGATCGCCCGGCGCGTATTGCGGGATCAGGGCGAGGGCCTTGTCGAGGAACGCTTCCCGGATCGACTCTTCGACGAACAGCCGCGACGGCGCATTGCAGCTTTCGCCCTGGTTGAAATAGATGGAGCCGATGGCGCCCGCGACGGCCGCGTCGAGGTCGGGACAGTCCGCGCACACGATGTTGGCGGACTTGCCGCCCAGCTCCGTCCACGCGCGTTTCAGGTTCGACTGCCCCGCCATCTGCAGGATCTGTTTTCCCACGCGCGTGGAACCGGTAAAACCGATGCAGTCGACATCCATGTGCAGCGCAAGCGCGCGGCCCGCCTCGTCGCCATAGCCGGGCAGCACGTTGAACACGCCTTCCGGCACGCCCGCCTCCAGCGCCAGCTCGGCCAGCCGCAGCGACGTCAACGGCGCCTTTTCCGACGGTTTTAAAACGACGCTGTTGCCGCTTGCCAGCGCCGGGCCGATCTTCCACGCGGCCATCAGCATCGGATAATTCCACGGGATGATGGCGGCGACGACGCCAACGGGTTCGCGCGTGATCAGCGCGAGGCTGTCCCGCGGGCTCGGCGCGACCTGGTCGTAGATCTTGTCGATGGCCTCGCCGTACCAGCGGATGCAGTTCTGCGCGAGCCGCACGTCCACGCTCTTGCTGTAGCGGATGGGCTTGCCCATGTCGAGGGTTTCCAGCAGGGCCAGCTCGTCCTCGTGCGCGAGCATCAGGTCGGCGAAGCGGATCAGGGTGCGCTTGCGCTCGGCCGGGGCCTTGCCGGCCCAGCGGCCGTCCTCGAACGCGGCGCGGGCGCTGGCGACGGCCGCGTCGACGTCGGCCGCGTCGCAGCGGGCGACCTCGCCGAGGATGCGGCCGTCGATGGGAGAGATATTGTCGAAACGGGCACCGGAGACGGCGGCTACGCGCCGGCCTCCGATGACGGCGCGGCCGTCGATCTGCACCGTTTTGGATCGTTCATGCCAGCTTGGCGTGGTCATAATGTCTCCGTGCGGATTACAACTTGTTGTCAGGCCGATACTAGCAAACAAAATCGATCCAAATGCCGATTTCTGCCGCTATAATCGCGAATTTTTCCCACCCGCATTTTCTATTGCGCGCCCGGAGCACACCGATATGAACACCATTCTGATTACGTCCGTCGTGCTCTACCTGCTCGGCACGCTCGGCCTGGGCGTCTGGGCCGGCACGCGGATCAAGGACACGTCCGACTTCGCCGTCGCCGGCCGCAGCCTGCCGCTGATCATGGTGATCACGACGACGTTCGCCACGTGGTTCGGCGCCGAAACCGTGATGGGGATCCCGGCGAAATTCGTGCAGGGCGGCCTGGGCGCGCTGGTGGAAGACCCGTTCGGCGCCGGCACCTGCCTGATCCTCGTCGGCCTGTTCTTCGCCGCCCGCCTGTATAAACTGAACCTGCTCACCATCGGCGACTACTACCGCGCCCGCTACGGCAAGGGCATCGAAGTCTTTTGCTCGGCCGCCATCATCCTGTCGTACCTCGGCTGGGTGGCTGCACAGATCACGGCGCTGGGCCTCGTGTTTTCCGTGCTGACGAATGGCGCGATGTCGGAGACGGCAGGCATGATCGTCGGCACGCTCGCCGTTCTGATCTACGTCGTCATCGGCGGCTTCCTCGCCGTCGCGATCACCGACTTCATCCAGATGATCGTGCTGGTGGTCGGCCTGTCCATCATCGCCGTGTTCTCGGCGAAACTGGCCGGCGGCACTGGTGCCGTCATCGACATGGCCAATAACGCGAACCTGTGGCACTTCCTGCCGGAAGCGAAGTTCACGGACATCGCCTTCTTCGTCGGCTCGGCCGTGACGATGATGCTGGGCTCGATTCCGCAGCAGGACGTGTACCAGCGCGTGATGTCGGCCAAGAACGCCCCGACGGCCCGCGCCGGCGCCGTGATCGGCGGCGCCAGCTACATCATCTTCGCATTCGTGCCGATGTTCGTCGTCGCCTGCGCCGTGATCGTGATGGGCAATGACGCGCTGGAACTGGCCAAGAGCGACTACCAGCGCGTGCTGCCCACGTTCGTGATGACGAAGATGCCGCTGATCATGCAGATCCTGTTCTTCGGCGCCCTGCTGTCCGCCATCAAGAGCACGTCGTCCGCCACCCTGCTGGCCCCGTCGACCAGCTTCACAGAAAACATCCTCAAGAACCTGCGCCCGGGCATGAGCGACCGCCAGCAACTGCTTGCGATGCGCGTCACCATCGTCGTGTTCGCCTCGCTCGTGCTGGCGTACGCCATCGCGATGAAGGGCACGTCGATCTACGACCTCGTGTCGTCGGCATACCAGGTGACGCTCGTCGGCGCCTTCGTGCCGCTCGTCACCGGCCTGTACTGGAAGCGCGCGACGACGCAGGGCGCGATCCTGTCGCTGGTCGCCGGCATCGCCACGTGGATCGTGTTCTTCCCGCAGGTCTCGTCGCTGGGCGAGGCCTTCCCGGGCCAGCTGGCGGGCCTGCTGGCGGCGTTTGCCGGCATGTTCATCGGCTCGCTGGCGCCGCAGGTGCTCAAGAACCGGCACGAGCCGCACAAGACGGCGGTCAGCGCTTAATTAACTCATCCACCCTCGGCCGGCGACGTCCGCCAGCGTCAGGTCGAGGCAATCCCGTATCCGCGCCACCATCTCGTCGATCTGCGTGCAAGTCATCACGAGCGGTGGCGCGACGATCATCCGGTCCCCGACGGCACGCATGATGACGCCGTTGTCGAACATGTGCTGCCGGCACACCATGCCCACCGCCAGGTCGCGCGCGAACGGTTCGCAGTCGTGCACCGTCGCGCCCTTGCGCCGCACGAGATTCAGGCCGGCCGCCATGCCGATGCTTTCCGCGTGCCCCACGAGCGGGTGCTCGGCCAGCCGCGCGAACGCGGCTTTCAGATGCGGCCCCGTCTCGCGTGCGACCTTGTCGACCAGTTTCTCCTCTTCGATGATGCGCAGGTTCTCCAGCGCCGCCGCGCAGGCGACGGGGTGGCCGGAATAGGTAAAACCGTGATTGAAATCGCCGCCGCGCTCGATCAGCGCGCGCGCCACCCGTTCGCCGACCAGCACGCCGCCCAGCGGCACATAGCCCGACGTGACGCCCTTCGCGAACGGGATCAGGTCCGGCCGCGTGCCCATGCGCTCGCTGCCGAACCACGTGCCGAGGCGGCCGAAGCCGCAGATGACCTCGTCCGAGATGAGCAGGATGCCGTAGGTGTCGCAGATGCGCTGGATTTGCGGCCAGTACGTCTGCGGGGGGATGATGACACCGCCCGCGCCCTGCACCGGTTCGCCGATGAACGCCGCGACCTTGTCCGGTCCCAGTTCAAGAATCTTCTGTTCGAGCCAGTCGGCCGCCAGCAGCCCGAATTCCGCTTCCGACAGGCCGCGGCCGTGCTCGCCGAAATGCGGTTGCTCGATGTGGTGGATGTGCGGGATCGGCAGCGCGCCCTGGGCGTGCATCGCCGCCATGCCGCCCAGCGACGCCCCGGCGATCGTGCTGCCGTGATAGGCGTTGCGCCGGCTGATGACGATCTGCCGCTCCGGCTGGCCCATCAGCTGCCAGTAGCGCCACACCATGCGCAGCGCCGTGTCGTTCGCCTCGGAACCGGAGCTCGTGAAGAACACGTGCTCGAACCCGGGCGGTGCCACGCCCGCCAGCTTTTCCGCCAGCTTCACGGCCGGCACGTTCGTCGTATTGAAGAAGCTGTTGTAGAACGGTAAAACATCCATCTGCCGCGCGACGGCTTGCGTAATGGACGTGCGGCCATAGCCCACGTTCACGCACCACAGGCCGGACATGCCGTCGATGGTCTTGTTGCCGTCCGAATCCCACAGGTAGATGCCCTCGCCGCGCACCATCACGCGCGCGCCCTTCGTGCTCAGGGCGCCGTGGTCGGTGAAGGGGTGCAGGAAGTGGGCGCTGTCGAGCCGTTGCAATGCGGCCGTATCAACGTCCTCACGGACCGGCGCGCGCAGGCCTGCCTCGAATGCCATGGTGTCGAAAGTCATGATGATCTCCTTGTCGTCGTCGTCGCATGGTCATACGTGCAGTAACAGATGTTCCCGTTCCCACGGGCTAATGACCGTCATAAATTCCTGGTGCTCCAGTTCCTTGACTGCGGAATAGACGTCGATGAAGCGCTCGCCGAGGATGTCGCGCAAGCGGTCTTCGCCGCGCAGCAGGGTCAGCGCTTCGGACAGGCCCTGCGGCAGCTCGACCTTCATCTTGTAGGCGCTGCCTTCGACCATCGGCGTCGGTTCCAGCTGCTCCTGGATGCCGAGGTAGCCGCACGCGAGCGTGACGGCGAGGGCAAGGTAAGGATTGGCGTCGGCGCCGATCACGCGGTTTTCCACGCGCCGGTCCTGCGAGCCGGACACGGGCACGCGGAAGCCCACGGTGCGGTTGTCCACGCCCCATTGCAGGTTGATCGGGGCGGCCGTGTGGCGCACGATGCGACGGTAGGAATTCACGTACGGCGCGACGATCGCCATCGCCGACGGCATGTATTTCTGCAGGCCGCCGATGTAGTGGCGGAACAGGTCGGACGGCGATCCGTCCACATTGCTGAAGATATTGCGGCCGGATTCCGCGTCGACGACGCTCTGGTGCACGTGCATCGCCGAGCCGGGCTCGCCAGCCATCGGCTTGGCCATGAAGGTGGCGTACATGTCGTGTTTTAAAGCCGCTTCGCGCAGGGTGCGCTTGAAATAGAACACCTTGTCCGCGAGGCCCAGCGGTTCGCCGTGCTGGAAATTGATTTCCATCTGGCCCGCACCGATCTCGTGGATCAGGGTGTCGACGTCCAGGCCCATCATGTCGCAGTAATCGTAGATGTCCTCGAACAGCGGATCGAATTCGTTGACGGCGTCGATGCTGTAGACCTGGCGGCTCGTCTCGGAGCGTCCGCTGCGGCCGATCGGGGCGGCCAGCGGCAGGTCGGGGTCGATGTTCTTCGCGGTGAGATAAAACTCCAGTTCCGGCGCGACGAGCGGCTTCCATCCCTTTTTCTCATACAGCTTCAGCACGCGGCGCAGCACGCTGCGCGGCGCGAAGTCGACCAGCTTGCCGTCGGAGAAATAGCAGTCGTGGATCACCTGCGCCGTCGGGTCGACGGCCCATGGCACCATCGTGATCGTGCCCGGGTCGGCCTTCAGGATCATGTCGCGGTCGGTCGTCGAGATCGCGCGGTCGAAGGCGTCGTCGTCGGACGGCGAATTGCCGGTCACGGTCATGCCCAGCACGATTTCCGGCAGGCGCATGCCGCGGTCCTCGGTGAATTTTACGCGCGGAAGAATCTTTCCACGCGCGACGCCCGTCAGGTCGGGCACCAGGCATTCGATTTCGGTGACTCGTTTACCGTTGAGCCACTCGTCCATGTCGTTGTACGAAAAATTGTCGCGGATAGCCATGATGTTCTCTCTGTCCGTTAATGGATTGCACGCGAGCGCAAACGCGCCGCCCGCAGGCTGCGTGGGATCGAGCAGGGATCAGGAAAGCTATGGGACGGGCGTGACCGCCCATTTCGCGTCGGGGGTCATAGCGGTTTCCGTTTGGTGGTCTGATACGCGCGGCAGGCAGCGCCGAATGCACCGAACATCTTCATCGAATGCGGATTGTGGACGATGCGCCATTCCGGGTGCCATTGCACGGCCAGGGTAAAGCCTGGCGCACCTTTCACCGAGAACGCTTCCACGAGCCCATCTTCCGCCGTCGCTTCGACGACGAGGCCGGTCGCCAGTTCGTTCACGCCCTGGCCATGGAGGGAATTCACTGGGATTTCCGGAAGACCGATGATCTGATGCAGCATGCCGCCTTCGACGAGCTGCACCTTGTGTGCGTCGCCGTATTGTTCGTCCATGCCCAGTTCCGGATTCTCGCGGTGGTCGAAGTGCCCGGGCACCGCCTGCACGGCCTGGTGCAGGCTGCCGCCCAGCGCCACGTTCATTTCCTGGAAACCGCGGCAGATCGCGATGATCGGGATGCCGCGTTTCACGGCCGCGCGGATCAGCGGCAACGTGGTCTGGTCGCGTGCGGGGTCCTGCGGCAGCGACGGATCGAGCAATTCTTCGGAGTAATAGCTGGGATGAACGTTCGACGCGGAGCCCGTCAGCATGATCCCGTCGCACAGCGCGAGCATCGTCTCCAGGTCGAGCGCCTCCCCCAGCGACGGCAGGATCAGCGGGGCGCAGTCGGCACCGAGGACGACGGCGTCGACATACTTGTGCTGGGCCGCGTGGTAAGGGTGTTCACCGAAATCGCGGGTGCAAGCGGGGACGAAAACGATCGGGCGCATGGTCTCTACCTTGTAGTGAGCGCACAGGAACCATCATACGTACAAAGTGGTCCGAATGCGAGTGGCCGTTGTTTCAGATCAAGGAAACCGCATTCCCAATGCAAAGGCTTCCTGGGATCTGCTAGTTGAGCGGGTTCGCTGTTGTAACCCGTAGCAAAAGCTTAACGTCAACTGAAGAACGATGCCAACACAAACGACCCGATTCGCGGCATCGTGCTATCGTTTTTCCCATGCTGAACCTCAAAGATCCTGCCCTGCTGCGCCAGCAGGCATATATCGACGGCGCCTGGTGCGATGCCGACGACGGCAAGACCGTGGCCGTGACCAACCCCGCCACCGGAGAAACGCTCGGCACCGTGCCGCACATGGGCGCACAGGAAACCCGGCGCGCCATCGATGCGGCACAGGCCGCCTGGCCCGCCTGGCGCAGGAAGACGGCGCGCGAACGCGCCCTCATCCTGCGCAAGTGGAACGACCTGATGCTGGACAACGCGGACGACCTGGCCGCCATCATGACGGCCGAACAGGGCAAGCCGCTGGCCG
>CBIHQW010000028.1:0-57672 GCA_966212285.1 Massilia kyonggiensis | reverse complement strand
CCCTGCTGCGCCTCGCCGTGCCGATCTATACGTTCGGCGTCGCGCTGCTGCTCGCCGTGGCGACCGTCGGCATCATCAAGAAGGGCGCGCGGCGCTGGCTGCACGTGGGCGTGGACATCCAGCCGTCCGAGATCATGAAGATCGCCACGCCGCTGATGCTGGCCTGGTATTTCCAGACGCGGGCCGGCATCCTCAACTGGAAGTCGTTCGCGGTGGCGGCCGTGCTGCTCCTGATCCCGTTCGGCCTCATCGCCAAGCAGCCCGACCTCGGCACGGCGCTGCTGGTGGGCGGTTCCGGCTTCTTCGTGATCTTCCTGGCCGGCCTGTCGTGGAAGGCGCTGGCCGCGCTGCTCGCGGCCGGCTGCGCGGGCCTGCCCGTGGCATGGTCGATGATGCACGATTACCAGCGCGAACGCGTGATGACGCTGATCGATCCCACGTCCGATCCGCTGGGCAAGGGCTTCCACATCATCCAGTCGACCATCGCGATCGGCTCGGGCGGCGTGACCGGCAAGGGCTATATGAAGGGTACGCAGGCTTACCTGGAATTCATTCCGGAACGTACCACCGACTTCATTTTTTCGGTATATTCCGAAGAGTTTGGTCTGGTCGGCAACCTCGTGCTGCTGTTCCTGTACCTGCTGCTGATCGGACGCGCGATGATGATCGCGGCCAATGCCCCGAACCTGTTCACGCGCCTGCTGGCCGGATCGGTTGCGATGATGTTTTTTGTCTATGCTTTCGTCAACATGGGCATGGTCAGCGGCATCCTCCCCGTGGTCGGAGTTCCGCTTCCTTTCATGAGCTATGGCGGAACCGCGCTGATTACTTTGGGCCTCTGCAGTGGTATATTGATGAGTATTCAACGACACCGCAAACTGGTGCAGACCTGATATGCAAGAGAACGCGAAGGCCGTTCCGAGGTCGCTCCCAGCGGTCATTGCGATGTTGGCAATGATGGCGGGGTGCAGTACCACGGACCAGAACGGCGAACACAAAAGCCTGATCCCCCTGCCATGGAAGCACAAGGTCACCCGCGTGGACCCGTCGCTTCCGAACCTGCCGGCGGCCGGTTCCGGCCGCGGCGGCTACTACCAGGACGACGGCCCCGGCGCGAATCCACCGCCGGGCCTGCTGGACACTCCCGACGCCGTCGTCAAGTACGAACCCTACGCCAAGTTCGCCAACAAGCCGTACTCCGTGTTCGGCCAGACGTACACCCCGCTCATCAACGACGAACCGTTCACCCAGCGCGGCGTGGCCAGCTGGTACGGCGTCAAGTTCCACGGCCAGCGCACGTCGTCGGGCGAAGCCTACGACATGTACAAGATGACGGCCGCGCACCCGACGTTGCCGATCCCCTCGTATGCGCGCGTCACGAGCCTGGAGAGCGGCAAGTCCGTCGTCGTCCGCATCAACGACCGCGGACCGTTTCACTCCGACCGCGTCATCGACGTCTCGTACACGGCCGCCCTCAAGCTGGGGCTGCTGGGGAAGGGCAGCCACCAGGTCCAGGTCGAGCGCCTGTTCCCGGGTGACGTGATGCAGCTCGCGTCCGCGCGCCGCGCCGCCGCATCCGAGGCGCAGGCCTTGCCGGCACCGCCCGCCATCGCCGCCCTCATGCTGGAAGACCGCGTCGACATGGACAGTGCCGCCGTCGCGCGCGCACAGGCGCCTGCCGCCTCGACTTCGGCCTCCGTCGACAAGGCTGCGTTGACGCCGGGTTTCTATCTGCAACTCGGTGCCTACGGACGCGAAGGCAAGGCCGAGGAGATGGGCGAAAAGCTCAAGCAGGCCGGCGTCGACCTCGCTGTCGAAATTGTCCGTTCGGGCAACGTCAACCGCCTGTATGGCGGTCCCTTCGAATCCCGCGCGCTCGCGCAGGAAGCGGCACGTGCGCTGCCGGCCGGACTCGGCCTGAAACCCATCGTCGTGCGGCGCTGAGCGGCAAGTTAAGCCGCACGCCTCCGGGCCGCCGCCGCTGTGCGGCCCGGCCTTACTCTCTCCTCTTTACGCCGCAGTCAGGGCTTTTGCGTGCCTGCTGCCCAGCTTCCATAGACATCAGACGTCCGATCAACGGTGAGGGCAGTTCTTGCGTGATCCCGACAATTTATCGTGTCACATGCTGCATTTTCGCGGTGACATGTCCTAAAACGATGCTTCTTGCATGATTCATCGTCGGATGTCAGACATCTACAACGGTTTTCGATTTGCTATACGCTACCATTCCTTGCGCAAGCAATTGGTCATATTTCCAAACATAAAAAGGCAATTCATTGAAAACCGCCTAATAAACGCAAGGTTCCGGGCTATGTTTGCGCATAACATTTATGTTTGAGAAATTGACACCATTAACATTGTGCTCCTACACTGATTTTGCCAGCCATAAAAGACGGCCCATCGGCACGTCCCAGGCATAGAAAAACACAGGAGACAGCAATGATCGAGAAGTCCGTACAACGGCGCCGCCAGCGCCGGCAAGTCGTGCTTGGCCTGAGCGTGCTCGCCGGCCTCATCCAGCAAGCTTATGCGCAAGAGTCCGCAGCGCCGGTCCCGGCCGTCCAGGCCGAAGCCGCCGTCGTCAAGGTGACCGGCTACCGCGCCAGTCTGCTTTCGTCGGCGAAGGATAAAAAGGAGTCCGTCGGTTTCCAGGACACCATCAGTGCCGAAGACATCGGTAAATTCCCCGACAAGAACATCGCCGAATCGCTGAGCCGCGTGCCGGGTGTGCAAATCGCCCGCGACGTGACGGGCGAGGGTATGAACATCCAGATCCGCGGCCTGGGGTCGAGCTTCACCAAGATCCTGCTGAACAATGCGCAGATCGCCGTGGCGTCGTCCGGCCCGATCGACGGCGCGAGCACCAACCGCGAGGTCGACCTCGACCTGCTGCCGACCGACCTGTTCACCAAGCTGACCGTCAGCAAGAGCCCGACGGCCGGCCTGATCGAAGGCGGCGCCGCCGGCGTCGTCAACATGCGCAGCGCGCGTCCGTTCGACAACCCGGGCACCCACGTCTCGTACAGCGGCACGGCACAGAAGCAGCAGATCGCCGACGGCGTCGGCGGGCGCGGTTCCATCGTGGCCAGCAAGACCTGGGGCGACAAGTTCGGTATCCTGGCCGGCATCGCCGTCAACCGCCAGAAGTCGCGCACGACGGGCTACGAGACCGTGGGCCTGACCAACCCGAACCTGACGGCAGCCCAGAGCTCCTCGCCGACCCGCAACAGCACCGGCGGCGGCAACTGGACGATCCCGGCCACCGTCCCGGCCGGGGCCGGCGCGGGCCTCGTGGCCGGCACGCCGATCAACGAGGCGTTCCTGCTGGCGAACAACCCGGGCCTGACGATCGGCCAGATCGACAACGCCCTCGTGCCGCGCCTGGGCCGCTTCATGGATTACTTCGGCACGCGCGACAAGGGCTCGGCCATCCTCAGCGCCGAATGGCGTCCGCTTGACAACCTGCACTTCTACGTCGACACGCTGTACAGCAAGAAGGACGACGACATGCAGCGTATCGCCTACACATGGGCGGTCCGCAACAATGCAGCGATCCCGCTGAACATGCAGGTCGACAAGAGCGACTGCGCCGCGGGTTGCACGGTCACGTCGGGCACGTACGCCAACTCGACCTACTTCATCGAATTCGGCCCGCGCCGCGACCGTACCGACCTGAAGGGCATCAACCCGGGCATGGAGTGGAAGATCACCCCGACCCTGAAACTGGAAGCCCAGGCCAACGCCACCAAGTCGACGTTCTCGCACGAAGCGCCGACCATCATGCCGATCACGGCAGCGGGCAGCGGCCTCGTCACCACGTTCCAGAACAATGGGGGCGTACCGAGCATCACGTTCAACAAGGACGTCAACGATCCGGCGAACTTCGTCTGGGCCGGCGGCCGCGTCAACATCCAGAACGAGCTGCGCGAAACGAGCACGAAGGGCTTCCATACCGACCTGACCTGGGGCGATTCGAAGCTGAGCGTCAAGGCCGGTCTCGCCTACGACGACATCGACCGCCGCATCCGCGGCCAGGACAACTCGGCCGCGTGGCAGGCCGCCGTCTGCGGCAACAACCCGAGCGTCTTCATCCAGGGTCCGAATGGCGCGCCGCCGTGCGACGGCGCCAGCACGCCGGGCGCCAGCGCGGCCGCGCTGTACCCGGGCTACGGCACCGGCTACACGGCCGGCCAGACGGCACCGCTGACGTACCAGGGTTCGCTGATTCCGCTGAACAAGCTGTCCACCTACCTGGTGCCGGGCCCGCACGACCGCCTCGTCGTCGACTGGGACCGCTTCCGCAAGGATTCGAACTACGACGCGTACAACTCGAGCGCGCCGGATTCCACGAGCTCGTCGACGGGCGCCAGCTCGGGTTACGTGCGTGAGCGCGCCACCGGCTTCTACACCGAGATCAACGGCGAGACCAGGCTGGGCAGCTTCCCGGTCCGCTACAACGCCGGCGTACGCTATGTCCGCACCAAGCAGGAAGTGGGCTCCCTGAACTCGTTCAGCGATCCGCGCAACGCCAGCCTGACGCTGAACGGTTCGAAGTACCCGAACCAGACCGAGTGGGTCTACCAGGACACCACCTACAACAACACGCTGCCGTCGGCCACCGCGGCCATCACGCTGCGCAGCGACATCGTGGCCCGCATCGCGGCGTCGAAGACGATGACCCGTGCGAACCCGAACTCGCTGCGTCCGGGCATCAACTTCAGCGGCACGTCGGCCGACGTCGGCACGATCGGCAGCCCGGAACTGAAGCCCTACCTGTCGAACAACATCGACCTGGGCATCGACTGGTACACGGGCCGCGAAGGCTACGTCAGCCTGACCGTGTTCCAGAAGAAGGTGAAGGGCTTCACCGTCATCGACAACCTGACGATGCCGTTCTCCGCCCTGGCCGCCTACGGCATCACGTACAACAACCTGATCCCGACGCAGCAGGTGGCGATCAACTCGCGCGGCGGCCCGGACGTGGCCACCGTCGTGATGAGCCAGGAACGCAACGCCGGCGGCATCCTGACCGTGCGCGGCCTCGAGATCGGCTGGGTCCAGCCGCTCGACAAGCTGCTGCCGATCAAGGGCTTCGGCTTCAGCGAGACCGCGACGCTGATCAACCAGAGCGCGAGCGGCGAGGGCACCAACGGCTTCGTGGCGCTGAACGTGCCGAAGAAGAGCAACAACTTCGGCTTCTACTACGAGAACCACGGCTACATGGCGCGCATCTCGCACCAGTACCAGCAGGGCAGCCAGAGCGCCAACGCGAACCAGAGCGGCGTGACGCTGGCGGCACTGTACGGCCGCTCGTACAAGCAGGCCGACTTCTCGTCCAGCGTGGACCTGGAAGAAGTGCTGAACCGCGACAACTGGCCGACGATCACGTTCGACATCGTCAACCTGAACAAGGCCAAGCGCGAAGGCTACTTCCAGTTCCCGAACGCACAGTTCACGTCGTTCGATCCGGGCCGCACCTTCCAGCTGGGCGTGCGCGGCAAGTTCTGATCGCATAGCAGCTCCCTTTACGTCCCCTGTCCCCGCTTTCGACCGGCATGCTGCGCGCCGGTTGCGAGCGGGGCTTTTTCTTTTGCGGTAGCTCACACCGCTTGCGTTTCCCCTTCAAGATCCGGAACTGCCGACCTGGCGCCCTGTCGAACTGCATATCAACGCAACGACGCGACAGGAGGCACGGCAATGGGTGCACGACTCGTGGAACTGGTCACGCGCTTCGGCGGCCGGCTCGAAGGCGACCCGGACATCGAAGTGGCGCGCATCGCCCCGCTGGACCGCGCGGGCGCGGCGGACATCAGCTTTCTCAGCAACAGCCGGCTGCGTGCAGTGGCCGCGCACAGCCGCGCGGCGGCGCTGATCCTGGCGCCGCTCGACGAGCCCGAGGTCGCCGCCACGTACGCCGGTGCGCGCATCGTCACGAACAACCCGTACGCGTACTTCGCGCGCACGGCGCAATACCTGTGCGCGCCCGCAGATCCGCCCGCGCCGGGCATCCACCCGACGGCCGCCGTGCACGCGGGGGCGCGCGTGCACCCGACCGCCTTCATCGGCCCGCACGTCACGGTGGAGGAGGGCGCGGCCGTCGGGCCCGGCGCCGTGATCGACGCGGGCTGCTACATCGGCCGCGACGCGAGCGTGGGCGAGGGCACGCGTTTCTTCGCCAACGTGACCTTCCACGCGCGCTGCGTCATCGGCGCGCGCGGCATCGTCCACTCCGGCGCCGTGATCGGCGGCGACGGCTTCGGCTTCGCGGTGGACGGCGGCGTCTACATCAAGATCCCGCAGACGGGGCGCGTCGTCATCGGCGACGACGTCGACATCGGCTCGAACACGGCGATCGACCGCGGCGCGCTGGACGACACGGTCATCGGGGACGGCGTGAAACTCGACAACCTGATCCAGATCGGCCACAACTGCCGCATCGGCGCACACACGGCGATGGCAGGCTGCGTCGGCGTGGCCGGCAGCGCCAACATCGGCAGTCACTGCACGTTCGGGGGCGCCGCGATGATCAACGGCCACATCGACATCGCCGACAACGTCCACGTCACGGCCGGCACGCTCGTGCCGAACTCGATCGCGGAACCGGGGCGCTACACCGGCTTTTATCCGATGGCGCCGAATGCGGAGTGGGAGCGCAACGCGGCGCTGCTGCGCAATCTGTCGGCGATGCGGGAGAAGATCAAGGCGCTGGAGCGGGCGGTGAAGGTGTTGAGCGGCGAACTGGCGGCCAAGGCCGGATAGCTGCCGGCGCGGTCACGATCGATGCCTGGAAAACGCCGTTTGTCGTTTTGTCAAAGCGAAGCGGAAGCAACTCATCGGAGGGGGATATATGCCCAGTACGGCCTTAAATCAATTGTATGGTTGCTTTTGAGAAATTTCTTGGCCACTGGTTCGTTAGCACTCTATAATTGCTGTATGGAAATATAACCGGTGCCAGGTGGAGTGCCGGTGTTGTTGTGAAAATATTAGTCAGCAGTCTGATACGCAAAAAAGGAGCGATGGTGAGTCAAACGAGTGTTGCTGTTGAGGAAAAAGAATTGACGCTGGCGCGAAAATCGTGGACCGCTTACGTTGGCATCGTTTTATTGGGGGTATTTCTTCTGCTGATCGTTGCCCGGGCCATATGGGGTGTGTCAATGTTGGCAGGACTTATATCCTTCATCATTTTCGGTGCGTTTGTCGTTTATCGCTTCCTTTCGATTAAGAGTGTCCGGCTCTACAGCGATGAACACGGCATCTGGGTTTACTCGGGCGTATTGCCTTGGGAGAAGGGTGTCAACGGCGTTAAATGGCGTGATCTTGACGACGCTGTGTATTTTCAAAGCATGTTCGGCTGGTTGTTCAAATCTTATACGATGCGACTCGGACACCGATTTACAAAATCCAGCGAGATTATTCTGACGCACATAGAACGTGGCGATCAGGTCGTCACCGAGATTAATAGTAGGCACCAAACTTTAGTCCGGAGCGAATCGCTTGCGTAGCGGTGTGTTGCACCTTGATATAGATGAAGCATCCGTACCCACCCTATGCTGCCATCGAGCGCGCGCTGACCGAGGTCATCTTGGAAGCGCGCTCGAAGGGAATGCACTTGCACAATGCAGAAACGGTTTCCTGTTCAGAAGAATGGTGTCGCACACTCGGCGTATGCTTTTTTTTCGCATCCGACGCAGAGCTGGAAGCAAACAAAAAAAATGGTACTAATGAGTGGATCGAGAAGAAGTTCGTTAGCGAACTTAATGCGGCAAAAGCGAGCTTCGGATTTTATGAACTTCCGGAAATCACGTTTGAGTTCGACTCGGGGGAGAACGTGAAAATAAATTGCCGGGGAAGTTATTTTTTAAGGATGAGATGAGATGCTGATCGCAGGCGGCCTGACGAAGCCGCCGTTCAGCCGCAGCTCTTGACGTCCGCCCCGTCATAGCGCTCCGCATAGCCTTCGATGCGCTTGCGGGTCGACGCGTCGAGTCCGCGTACGCGGTAGACGTAGTGGGTGGTCTGCGGCCCGCGCGGCGCAATGCGCGCCGAGTGCACGCCCTGCTTGCCCAGTTGCGCGAGCATCGCCTGGGCGCCGCTTTCGGTCTTGAACACGCCCAGCGAGATCGCGTATTTCAAAGGAGAGTCGCCCTGCAGGACGTAGAAATTGGTCACGCCCAGGTTGCGCAGTTCGGCGGCCTTGCGGTCGGCGGCTTCCTTGCTGCCTTGCGTCGGGATGTGCACGAGCCAGCTGCTGATGTCCTGGGCCTGGATGGTCTGGCGCGACTGCCGGTCGCCGAGGTCGAGCGCGGCCAGCCGCGCTTCGAAGCGGCGGGCGTCCGTCGAATTGAACGGGCCGATTTCCGTGCACGCGAAGGCGGGGGCGGGAGCAGGGGCCGGCGGGGCGCTCGCAGGTGCAGGCGCGCTGGCGGGCGCGCTGGCGGGCGCGTTTGCTGCAGCGCTTGCCGACGCTGCGCCTTCCGCCTCATCGCCACCCGCCGGCGGCGCGGCAGCCTTCGCGGCGGCCTCGGCCTGGTCGCGGGTCAGCAAGGTCATCTTGGCCGTGTTGAACTGGCGCTTCAGGCGCGCCGGTTCATGTTCGTTGCTCTTTGCCGTGCCGAGCAGGCCCTGGGCGTACGCGAACAGGGCGGCGTTCAGGAACAGCAGGGACCAGAAGGCGAGTCGTAGCACGAACATGTCCTCAAGCGGATGTGGGGTTGGCAGCGAGCGAGGGTGCGGCCGCGTGCAGGCCCACCAGTACAATATTATCCAGCATCCAGTGCGCGGCGGACAGCAGCGGCGCCACGCTGGCCGCCGCGCCGCCGGAGACGATGCACAGGTCGGCCGGCAGGGCCGCGCAGGCACGTTCGATCGCGCCCGCCTGCGCGGCCAGGCAGCCGGACAGGATCGCGTCGCTCGTGTGGTCCGCAAAGGTCGGTGGTGTCGCGCCGGGTGTCACCTGCGGCAGCTGGGCCGTGCCGCGCGCCAGCGCGCCCAGCATCAGGCCCAGGCCCGGCAGGATCATCCCGCCGAGGAAGTCGCCGGCGGCGCTCACGGCATCCACCGTCGTCGCCGTGCCGCACGTGGCCACGACGAGGTTCTTGCCGGGCGCGACGCAGCGTGCGCCGAGGGCGGCGGCGAAGCGGTCGCTGCCCAGTTGCGTGGGATTGCGGTAGCGGTTGCGCAGGCCTCCCAGTTCGGCGCGCGACGTGAACCATTCTGGCGGTACCGGCAGCAGCGGGGCGAGCAGGGCCGTCAGCTGCGCCTCCATCGCATGGCCCGCCACGTTCGAGACGATCGCGCGCGTGAGGCCCTGGCCGGCCCAGGCTGCCTGCAGGCGCTCCAGTTCCGCATGCGGCACGGCGCCGTGTGCGGTCCAGTCGCCCGGCGCGGCGTCGGGCGCCGCGATGGCCCATTTGATTCTCGTGTTTCCCGCATCGACGAGCAATAACATCACGGTCTCCCGAAGATCAATCCCTGGTGCGCAGCGACACGTCGCCGGCCACGATCGTCACACGACCGGCGGCCGTGTCGAGCAGCAGCCGCCCCGTGTCGTCCACGCCGGCGGCGAGGCCTTCATGCTGGACCTCGCCCCGGTCGAGCAGGACGACCGGCCGGCCCTGCCACGCGTGCAGTACGTTCCAGCGCGCGGCGAAGGCGCCAAAGCCGTCGCGCGCGAACAGTGCCAGCGCCTCGGCCAGGCCGTCGAGCAGCGCGGCCATCAGCTCGTCGCGGTCCATGCGCGCGAGCCACGGCATCGCGGCGGCGCTGCGGCCGATCCTGTCTTCGAGTGCGTCCGGCATCACGAGGTTCACGCCGATGCCGACGATGGTCCATGCGGCGCCATCCGCCGCCACCTGCGTTTCGACGAGGATGCCGGCCAGCTTGTCGCCGTCCTTGAGCACGTCGTTCGGCCACTTCAGTTGCACGCTCTGGCCGAGTTTGCCCAACGTTTCCGCCAGCGCGACGCCGATCGCGAGCGGCAGGCCGGCCAGGCCGCGCAGGCCGTCGGCGAAGCGCCAGGCCAGCGAGAACGTCAGCGAGTGGCCCGGCTCGGACAGCCAGCTGCGGCCCGCGCGGCCGCGCCCCGCCGTCTGGTGTTCGGCGACGAGCAGCACGGGTGCCGCCAACCGGGGCGCGCGCGCCAGCAGGTCCGCGTTCGTCGAGCCGGTCTCCGCCACCACCTCGACGGCGACGCCGGACCGCGAGAGCTGCATGATGCGGTCCGCGTTCATGGCGCCGCCTTGCCGGATTTGGTCGGCGCGTGCGCGAACAGTGCGTCGAACAGGACGTTGGGCAGCAGGCGCAGGACCTTGGCGACGACGCCCATCGGCCACGGGATCACGCGGTAGCTCGTGCCGGCGTCGATGGCGCGGGCGGCCGCGGCCGCGAAGCGATCCACGGGCATCAGGAAGGGCATGGGAAAACGGTTCTGGCGGGTCATCGGGGTGTCGATGTAGCCGGGCGCGATGGTCACGACCCGGATACCGTGGGGTTGCAATTCGAGGCGGAGCGATTCCGCATAGGTGTGCACGGCGGACTTCGACGCGCAGTAGGCGCCGGCGCCTTTCATGCCGCGGATGCCGGCCACGCTGCCGATGGCGACGAGGCGGCGCGGGCCGGTATCTCGTTTCATTGTTTCGACGAACGGCGCGAACGTGGCGACCGTGGCGGTGACGTTGATGGCGAAAATGCGAGCAAAGTCGGCAAGGTCATCCGGCCGTTCCGTCAGCGTCCCGGCCGACACGCCGGCGCTGGCAATGACGACGTCGGCGCCGCCTTCACGCGCGATGAAGTCGGCGGCGGCCGCGGCCAGTGCGGCATGGTCCGTCACGTCGACGGTGTAGATGTGGTGGTCACCGGAGAAGGGCAGCGCGTGCAGGGCTTCCGCGCGGCGCCCAAGCAGGCCGAGGACGGCGCCGCGCGCCGCGTACTCGCGCGCCAGCGCGGCGCCGATGCCGCTGGAGGCGCCCGTGATGAATACGCGCAGCCGGCGGCTCCGCGCCACGGTCATTTCTTGTCCGCTTTCGCTTTCGCGACGAGGAAGTCCATCACCTGCAGGGCCGTCTGCTGTTGCTGCGCTTCCGTCGTGCCCTCGGGCGCACCGGCGCCCGCGTGCGAAGGCGAGGTGACGAAGCGGCCGTCGACGACGACGAGCGGCCAACGGTCCACGCCGTACGAATCCATCATCGCGGCGGCGCGGCGCAGCTTCGCCTGGATGCCGAACGAGCGGTACGTGTCGACGAATTTCGCGCGGTCGATACCGCTCGAGGCCACCCAGTCGAACACCTGCTCGTCGCTGGACAGGCGCAGGTGCTGCTGGTGCATGGCATCGAACACCTTCTGGTGATACTGGTTCAACAGGCCCATCGCGTCCAGCGTGTAGAACAGGCGCTGCTGCGGCAGCACGCTGGCGCCGCCCTGGATGTGGACGCGCTTGAACACGATGTTGTCGCCCTGCTTTTTGACCCATGCTTCGAGCGCGGGCTCGAACGCGTAGCAGTGCGGGCAGTAGTAGGCGAAGAACTCGATGACCTCGACCTGCTTGCCCGTGTCGGTTGGCTGCGCGGAAGGCAGCACGAGGTATTGCGACCCGGCCTGCGGGTCGGCGGCCGATGCGGACAGCGTAGCGAATCCGGCCGCAAGGCCGAGGAGGACGGTGCAGAACAGGCGGCGCGTCAGAGACATCGCGATTCCTTAACGTTGGTTACGCACGATGGCGACGTCGACGCCGCTGTCGAGCAGCTTGGCGCGTGCCTTGTTCATGGTCTCGACCTGGTTGTACGGGCCGATACGCACGCGGTGCAGCACGCCGCTGTCGCTCGTGCGGTCGCTGATCGTCGCCTCGAAGCCGAGCAGCGCGAGCTTGGCGCGGGTCGCTTCCGCATCCGACAGGTCGCGGAACGCGCCGGCCTGCAGGTAGTAGATGTACTCGCCGGCGGCGGGGGCGGCGGCCGGCGCCGGGGCCGCGGGGGCCACCGACGCGACGCGCGTCTCCGGCTTCGGCTCGACCCTGGCCGGAGCCGGTGCCGGATCCTTCATCGCGGCGATCGCCTGGCCCAGCGGATCGGCATCCGCGGGCTTGGCGGCCGGTGCCGGCGCGGCATCGCCGCCGCCGGAACGCGCGGCCGCCTTTTCCGTGATCTCCTTGTTCGCTTCGCGCGCGGCGTCGCGGTTGGCGTACATCGGCTTGTTCGGGTCCTGGGCCTGGCCCGGCGCGGGATCGGCCGGGCGGCCCGCCTTGACCGTCTTGTCGGTGAACGGCGAGGCGCCCTTGGTGATCGTCAGCGCGACCGCGACCGCGATACCCAGGCCGACGATCAGGCCGATGATGAGGCCAGTGAGCGTGCTGCCCCGCTGGCGCGTGAAGGAGGATTGCGAACGATTACGGAAAGCGGTCATGTAGTACGGTGTCGTTAAAACGCTTACATTTTCTCCGGCGCCGAAACGCCGATCAGGGCCAGGCCGTTACGCAGCACCTGGCGGATGGCGGCCGCCAGCGCGAGACGAGCGAGCTTGGTCGGCTCGTCGTCGTCGAGCAGCCATTTGTGCGCGAAGTAGTAGCTGTGCAGGTCGGCGGCCAGTTCGCGCAGGTAGAACGCGACCTGGTGCGGGCCCAGTTCGACGAGCGCGCGCTGCAGCATTTCCGGGTACGTCGACAGCTTGGCCAGCAGGCCGGATTCGTGTGGGTTCGTCAGCGGCGCCAGGTCGACGTTCGCCAGCTGCGCGACGTCGCCGCCCCAGTTCGCGAGGGCCGAGCAGATGCGCGCGTGGGCGTACTGCACGTAGTAGACCGGGTTCTCGTCGTTGGTGGCGAGGGCGACGTCGACGTCGAACACGAATTCCGTGTCGGCCTTGCGCGAGATGAGGAAGAAGCGCACGGCGTCGCGGCCGCGGGTCACGTCGCCGTTGCCCGACCATTCGATCAGGTCGCGCACCGTCACGTACGAACCGGCGCGCTTGGAGATCTTGACCTCCTCGCCGTTCTTCATGACGGTGACCATCTTGTGCAGCACGTAGTCGGGATAGCCCTTCGGGATGCCGATGTTCACGGCCTGCAGGCCGGCGCGCACGCGGGCGATGGTGCCGTGGTGGTCGCTGCCCTGGATGTTGATGGCCTGGTCGAAGCCGCGCCTGAATTTCTGGATGTGGTACGCGACGTCCGGCACGAAGTACGTGAAGGTGCCGTCGGACTTGCGCATCACGCGGTCCTTGTCGTCGCCGTAGTCCGTCGTCTTGAGCCACAGCGCGCCGTCCTGCTCGTACGTCACGCCGGCATCGACCAGGGCCTGCACGGCCGCGTCGACCTTGCCGTCCGTGTACAGCGAGGACTCGAGATAGTAATTGTCGAACCTGACGCCGAACGCCTGCAGATCCTGGTCCTGCTCGTTGCGCAGGTACGTGACGGCGAAGCGGCGGATCGATTCGATGTCGTTCACGTCGCCGCTGGCGGTGGCCGGCTGGCCGTCGCTGGCCGACACGGTCTTTTTCGCGAGGAAGTCGGCGGCGATGTCGGCGATGTAGTCGCCGTTGTATGCCGATTCCGGCCACTCGGCGTCGCCCGGCTTGAAGCCGCGGGCGCGCGCCTGGACGGACGTGGCCAGCGTGGCGATCTGCACGCCGGCGTCGTTGTAATAGAACTCGCGCGTGACCTGGTGGCCCTGCGATTCGAACAGCGACGACAGCGCATCGCCCAGTGCCGCCTGGCGGCCGTGGCCCACGTGCAGGGGGCCGGTCGGGTTGGCGGACACGAATTCGATGATCACGTGGTGGTCATTGCCCGAGTCGCCGCGGCCGAAGGCGTCGCCCTGCTGCAGGACGGTCTTGACGACGGACTGCTTGGCGCTCGCGGCCACGCGCAGGTTGATGAAGCCCGGGCCGGCCACGTCGGCCGATTCCACGAGGCCCGCAGCCTTCGGATCGGCCAGCAGCGCGGCGACGAGGCGGGTGGCCAGTTCGCGCGGGTTCGTTTTCAGCGGCTTGGCCAGCTGCATGGCGATGTTGCAGGCGATGTCGCCGTGCGATGGATCGCGCGGGCGTTCGAGGACAACGTTGGGCGTGAGATCGCTGCCGGCGACGATGGGGGCCAGCGCGGCCTGGAACAGGGCAACGATCTCTTGTTTTTGTTGGGCTAACATGAACTGTGGTCGAAAATGTAATAGTCGGTGCTGCGTGGACGGTGCGGCGCGGTGGCGGTGCCACGGGCAGGCTAAGCGATCATTATACTGGTTTGCGCGTTGCGGCAAACCATCTGGGGACGCAGGCACAAGCCTCGCTTAAGCCTGCGCAACGCGTAACCGTTACAATGTGCGTCTTTATGCATTGATCGATTTGCCATGACCGAAAAGCGCCCGACGCTCACCCTCAAACCCAAGGCCAAGGCGGCCGAACCCCGGCGCGGCCGTCCTGGCGGCAAGGGGCCCGGCCGTCCCCAGGGGGAGGGCAACCCGCGCGGCCCGGGCGGTGCCCCGCCTCGCGGTACCCAGCGGATCGAGCCGGCGCCGCGCGACGCAGCACCGCGCGATGAGGCGCCGCGCCTGCGCCAGAGCCATGAAGTCAAGGCACCGGTCCAGCTCGATTACCGTCCCGACCTGCGCGACGATTCCCTCGCGTTCGCCCTGCTGGGCGCCGCGAGCAGTCTCGCGCGCGTGCGCGCCGGCACCGCGCTGCCCCAGGCCCTGGCCGAGGTCTTCCACGCCTGGGACCCGCTGCCGCAGGCGCGCGGCGCGATGCAGGACATCGCCTACCGCGCCATGCGCCAGCTGGGCCGCAGCGGCATCCTGCTGGGCATGATGACGAGCAAGGCGCCCGAGCCCGCCATGCTGGCCGGCCTGCTGGAATGCGCGCTGGCGCTGCTCGACCCGCCCGAGGGCCTTGATCCGCCATACGAGGCGTTCACGGTCGTCGACCAGGCTGTCCGCGCCGCCGCCGCGCACCCGGATTTTGCCCACGCCAAGGCGATGGTGAACGCCGTGCTGCGCCGCTTCCTGCGCGAGCGCGAGCAACTGGTCGGCGCCGCGCTGCGCGACCAGGTCGCCCAGTGGAATTACCCGCAATGGTGGATCGATTCCGTGCGCACGGCGTACCCGGACGACTGGCAGGCGATCCTCGCGGCAGGCAACCGCCAGCCGCCGCTGACCCTGCGCGTGAACCGCCGCAGGACGGACGTCGACACCTATCTGAAAACGCTGGCTGCGGCCGGCATGCGCGCGGAGCAGGTGGGACCGAGCGCCGTGCGCCTGGCCCAGGCCGTGAACGTGGCGCAGATCCCCGGCTTTGCCGACGGCCTCGTCTCCGTGCAGGACGCGGGCGCCCAGCTGGCCGCGCCGCTGCTCGACCTGCGTGACGGCATGCGCGTGCTGGACGCCTGCGCGGCCCCGGGCGGCAAGAGCGGGCACATCCTGGAGACGGCCGACGTCGACCTGACCGCGCTCGACGCGGACGCGCGCCGCCTCCAGCGCGTGGACCAGAACCTGCAGCGCCTGGGCCTGTCCGCGACCGTCAAGGCGGGCGCGGCCGAAGCGACGGATTGGTGGGATGGTCGTCAATACGATCGTATCCTCGCGGACGTGCCGTGCACGGCCTCCGGCATCGTCCGCCGCCACCCGGATATCCGCTGGTTACGACGCAAGAGTGACACCCACCAACTTGCAACACTTTCCGGCAAAATACTCGACAATCTTTGGCAGATGCTGCGGCCCGATGGTAAATTGCTGTTCGTGACATGTTCGCTCTGGCCGCAGGAATCGGAAGCGCAGGCCGCCGCCTTCGCGGTGCGCCACGGTGCGGTCCGTCTCGATGCGCCGGGCCAACTGCTTCCTCGAAGTGGCGCCGGGCAGGATCATGACGGCCTGTTCTACGCCCTGTTCCACAAGGCCGGAGCGTGAGCAATCCCGACAACGCTTTATTAAGGCTCTGCCCCTGGTGACTGTACGATTTTTCCGCCTCCTCGCCTGCCAGTTTTTGCTGGCATTCGCATGCGCGACGGCGCAGGCGGCCGACGGGATCGAAATCACCCGCGCCAGTATCGAGGCTTCCGACGACGGTTACCGGCTGTCCGCCGCCTATGCGTTCGACCTGACGCCCGGCCTCGAGCAGGCCATCCAGCACGGCGTGCCGCTGTCGTTCACCACCGAGATCGAGCTGACCCGGCCGCGCTGGTGGTGGACCGACGACAAGGCCGTGGCCGCGCGCCGCACGGTCAAGCTGAACTACGACCCGCTGTTCCGGGTCTATCACTTGTCGGCTCTCGGCAGCATCCAACAGAATTTCGACACCCTCGACGAAGCCATGCTGGCGATCCGCCGCCCGACCCGCTGGCTGATCGCCCCCAAGGGCGCGCTCAAGCCAGGGGAGAACTACAACGTCACCGTGCGCATGTTCATGGACCGCGATTACCTGTCGAAGCCGCTCCAGGTCGATGCCTTGAACAATGCCGACTGGCGCCTGGCCTCGCACAAGAAGACCTTCACCTACCGTGCGGAGTAAGCCGTGATCCGGGCCTTGCGCTATGCCCTCGTGATCGGCAGCGCGATCGCGTCGATCCTCGTCTTCCTGCTCGCGTCCGCGTCCAGCAACACCGGTTTCCTGTCCCGTAATTTCAGCTGGCTGTTCGGGTCGATCATCGTCGTCGCAGGCGCGCTGTTCGTGCTCGTGCTGGCCGCGTTCTGGCGCCTCTATTCGCGCCACAAGGCGGGCAAGTTCGGGTCGCGCCTGATGTTCCGACTGATGCTGCTGTTCGGCGGCATCGGCATCCTGCCCGGGGTCGTCGTGTTCATGGTCTCCGTGCAGTTCGTCTCGCATTCGATCGAGTCGTGGTTCGACGTCAAGATCGACGCGGCGCTCGACTCCGGCCTGAACCTGTCGCGCGCCGCCATCGAGCAAGTGCTGGCCGACCTGAACGCGAATGCCGGCACCGTGGCCGCCACGCTGGCGGGGCAGGACGAAGCGGATGCCCAGGCCATCCTCACGCGCGTCGTCGACGACAACAACGGCATGCAGAGCGCGCTGCTGCTCGACGCCGCGGGCAAGGTCGTGGCTAGCGTCACCGAAGACCGCCGTGCCGTCGCCGCCGCCGACCTGCCGACGCCGCAGATGCTCAAGCAGGCCGCGATGCCGGGCGGTTATGCGCGGCCGGAAGGCGGCATCAACGACGACTTCCGCGATGCGCGTGACGTGGAGACCACGGCCCTCGACGCCGCCACCGGAATGCGCCTGCGCGTGGTCGTGGCCGTGCCCGAGCCGCCCGGCATGGCGCCGCGCTACCTGCAGCTGACGCAGGCGGCGCCCGTCAACCTCGCGTCCAACTCCACCGTGCTGCGTACCGCCTACAGCGAATACCAGGTGCGCTCCGCCGCGCGGCGCGGCCTGCACAAGATGTACATCGGCGAGCTCACGCTGACCCTGCTGCTGGCGATCTTTTCCGCGATCGGCGCGTCGTTCCTCATCGCCGGCAACCTCGCGCAGCCGCTGCTCGTGCTGGCCGAGGGCACGCGCGCCGTCGCGGAGGGCGATTTGTCGCCGCGCCCGATCGTCGAGACCAACGACGAACTGGGCACGCTCACGCAATCGTTCAACGCGATGACGGGCCAGTTGTTCGAGGCGCGCTCCGCCGTCGAACGCAACCGCGCCGCGCTGGAAAGCGCCAAGGCCCACCTGGAATCCGTACTGGCCAACATGTCGGCCGGCGTGATCGTGATGGATGCCGACGGCGTCGTCGTCAACTCGAACGATGCCGTGCACCGCATCCTGCAGGTCGACGTGGCGTCGCTGGCCGGCCGTCCGCTCGACGAGATCGAGGGGCTGGAAGTCTTCGCGGGCGCCGTCACCCGGGCGTTCTCGGCGCAGAGCGCGCAATCGGCCGCGGGCCGCGGGCGCGGACGCGCGCACTGGCAGCAGCAGATCGAAATCCCGCGCCGTCCCGGCACCGGCGACGACCACGACCTCACCCTGCTCGCACGCGGCTCGCGCCTGCCGGTGGGGGCGGGCAGCGGCTTCATCGTCGTGTTCGACGACATCTCCGACGTGATCTCGGCCCAGCGCTCCGTGGCCTGGGGCGAGGTCGCGCGCCGCCTCGCGCACGAGATCAAGAACCCGCTCACGCCGATCCAGCTGTCGGCCGAACGCCTGCAGATGAAGCTGGCCGACCGCGTCGATCCGGACGCCGCGGCCCTCCTCAACAAGGCCACCGACACCATCGTGAGCCAGGTGGCCGCGATGAAGCGCATGGTCGACGACTTCCGCGACTACGCGCGCACGCCGCCGGCCGTGCTGCAGCCGCTGGACCTGAACGACCTGATCGACGAGATCCTGAACCTGTATTTATCCGAGGACGGTTCGGACGTGATCCACCCGTCGCTCGCCCCCGGCCTGCCGCGCGTGATGGGCGACGCGACCCAGCTGCGCCAGGTGATCCACAACCTGCTGCAGAACGCGCAGGACGCGCTGGCCGACCGCCCGCCGCAGGACGATCCGCCCCGCATCGACATCGTGACGGAAGCCATCCACTACGTCGGCGCCGACGGCGGCACGGGCACCGCGGTGCGCCTGGCGATCGTCGACAACGGGCCCGGTTTCGCGCCCAGGATCCTGTCGCGGGCCTTCGAGCCGTACGTCACGTCGAAGGCCCGCGGCACCGGCCTGGGCCTGCCGATGGTCAAGAAGATCGTCGACGAACACGGGGGCCGGATCGACGTCGCCAACCGCGCCGACGGAAGTGGCGCTTCGGTATCGATTTTGCTGTTAAAGTTAGCGCCAGAGGCGAACTTGGCCGAAGCGTGAATCGCGCATAGAATCTTGGCTGTACAGGAGGCATCCGGAAAGCTGAGCCGGGGCCTCCAGAGAGAGAGTCAGATCATAAAAGGCATAACAAGATGGCGAACATACTCGTAGTTGACGATGAAATGGGCATCCGCGAACTGCTCTCGGAAATCCTTGGCGACGAGGGACACGCGGTCCAGCTGGCGGAGAACGCCCAGCAGGCCCGCCAGGCGCGCCAGCAGGGCGCCCCGGACCTGGTGCTGCTCGACATCTGGATGCCGGATACCGACGGCGTCACCCTCCTCAAGGAGTGGCAGCGCGACGGCCTGTTGACGATGCCGGTCATCATGATGTCCGGCCACGCCACCATCGACACCGCCGTGGAAGCGACCCGCATCGGTGCCCTGAATTTCCTGGAAAAGCCGATCGCCCTGCAAAAACTGTTGAAAGCCGTGCAGCAGGGCCTGCAGCGCGGCCAGGAAGTGGCGCGCGCGCCGGCGATCGCGCCGCGTCCGATGGCGTCCGTCGCCTCCGTTTCCGCGCCCGTGCCGGAGCCGAGCGCCGCCGCGCAGCCGATGTATGCACCGCAGCCGCAGGGCGGGTCGATGGGCGCGTCGATGGGCATGGCCCGTCCGGTCAGCAACGGCGAGGCGCACGCGCACGGCTACACGCTGTCGTTCGACCTGCCGCTGCGCGAGGCGCGCGACGCGTTCGAACGTATGTACTTCGAACACCACCTGGGCCGCGAAGGCGGGTCCATGACGCGCGTGGCCGAAAAGACGGGCCTGGAGCGGACCCACCTGTACCGCAAGCTCAAGCAGCTCGGCGTCGAACCGGGCAAGCTGGGCAAGAAGAGTGCACAGTAGTTCCGACGCCCGCACCATCCTGACGCTCGTCACCGGTCCGGGCGCCGCCGCGCGCGAAGCGGCCATCGCCGCCCACCTTTCCGATCTGCATGAAGATGGCACGCAGGCCATCATCCTTGAAGGCCTCGCGTCCGGCAGTTCCCCCCTCGACGACCTCCCATCCGGCCAGACGGTTGCGCGGATCGCACCCGGTTGCCTGTGCTGCACCGGTAATCTCGTTTTGCGTGTAACATTGAATCGCCTGCTGCGCCAGCGACCCCGCCGTATCTTCATCGGTGTCGCGGACAGCGAGCATCTTGATCAGTTGCGATCGTGGCTGCAGTCCGAGCCATACGATCAGCTGTTACGGCTGACTTCCGACCTGAAGGCCTGAATCTTCCGCAGCGTGTTGATGGCATTCGTAACAAGTTGTAGAGGTTCTTGAATTCGGTTCGTCGTGGCCCCACCTCTTAATCGAAGTGGAACGAAAGTGGAAAGGCCAGCAAAGAGCCGTCCGCCGCCGGGCGGCCCTTGCACCCATCTGATCGAGTGAAGGAGTCATCATGAACATGATCTATAACAGCGAACAGTACAGCGTTGTCGAATTTGGCGTCGATCACAACCTCGAAGCCCTGCGCTTCGGCGGCTACGAGATCGTCGACAAATCCGGCCGGCGCGAAGCTTTCATCGGCGGCAAACTGGCGCAAGCGTTCCGGCGTGATGTCAACAACCTGATCGCGAGCGAGCCGACCATGGAGGAAATCGACGATTTCCTGGGTTCGTACGATACCCTGATGAGCCAACCGGTCGTGCTGCACTGAGTCTCCCCCCGGCCGGACAGGACGTCCGGCTACCGCTCTGCGTGACGCAGCCTTGTTCGGGCCGGCGACGCAGGGCACCATCCGCATTTCCTATTACTTTTTCCTCATTCCGGCTTTGCGTTCGCGCATGGTAAGCTTGACCCATGTGTCAGCTACTTGCCATGAATTGCAATGTTCCGACGGACATTGTGTTTAGTTTCACCGGCTTCGCCCATCGGGGCGGACGCACGGACACGCACCACGACGGCTGGGGCATCGCGTTCTTCGAGGGATCCGGCGTGCGCCATTTCGTCGATCACCAGGCCGCCATCGCGTCGCCGATCGCGGAACTGATCAAGCATTACCCGATCAAGTCGCTGAACGTCATCGCCCACATCCGCAAGGCCACGCAAGGCCAGGTCGCGCTGGAAAACTGCCATCCGTTCGTGCGCGAGATGTGGGGCCGCTACTGGGTGTTCGCCCACAACGGCGACCTCAAGGGCTTCGAACCCATCCTCGACGGACCGTACCGCCCGGTCGGCAACACGGACTCCGAACGGGCCTTCTGCTTCCTGCTGCAGCAATTGCGCGACCGCTTCGGCGACACGCCGCCCGCCATGCCCGTGCTGCGCGCCGCGATCGCCGACCTCGTCGCCATCATCGCGCGCCACGGCACGTTCAACATGATGCTGTCCGACGGCACGGCGCTGTTCGCGCACTGCTCGACGAAGCTGTGCTACGTGATCCGTCAGTACCCCTTCGACAAAGCCTGCCTGGCCGACGAAGACCTGTCGGTCGACTTTTCCCAGGTGACGACGCCGAACGACCGCGTGGCCATCATCGTCACGACGCCGCTCACGACCAACGAGACGTGGACGGAATTTGCCCCGGGTGAATTGAAGGTATTCGTGGACGGGCTGCCGCAATCCTGACAAAGTTTTTTACAGGAAATCATTTTCACATAGTCACCAAGCGGCGGAATGCGTTAAAGTATCTACGTTCCCTTGCTTCAAGAGTCCATGATGACCGATACCGCCGCGAGCCTGGACCACGCGAACTACCCCCTGCGCGTGCGTGACTTCTACCTGGGGCGCCAGCCGGTGCTCGACCGCAACCAGGCCTTGTACGGCTACGAGCTGCTGTTCCGCAGTGCGCGCCAGGGCGAGGCCGACGAGACCGGCCTGTCCGCGACGGCCGCCGTGATCGCCCACGCGGCCCAGCTGGGCCTCGCGCGCGCGATCGGCGACGCCACCTGCTTCCTGAACGTCGACGCCGAAGTCCTCGCGAGCGACATCTTCGCCTTCCTGCCGCGCGAACGCACGGTGCTCGAGATCGTGTCGGCCGTCACGCCGGACGACGCCCTGCTGGCGCGCATGCGCGAACTCGCGGGCCACGGTTTCCGCTTCGCGCTGGACGGCGTCGACGGCGACAGCCTGCGCCTGCAACGCCTGCTGCCGCTGGCCGCCTTCGTCAAGCTGGACCTGCGCAGCGTGCCGCCAGCGCAGCTGCCGAACCTCGTGCGCCGCCTGCACGACATGGAAAAGACCGTGGTCGCGGAAAAGGTCGAGACGCGCGACACCTACCAGGCCGCGATGAACCTGGGCTTCGACTACTTCCAGGGCTTTTATTTCGCGCGTCCGTCCGTGCTGGGCGGCCGCAAGCTGTCGCCGTCGCAGCTGGCCGTCGTCGACCTCATGAACCTGGTGATGTCGGACGCGGACAATGCCGACATCGAAAAAGCCGTCAAGCGCGACGTGACGCTCGCGCTGAACCTGCTGCGCCTCGTGAACACGCCGGCCGTGGGCGCGACGCAGCGCATCGATTCCGTCAGCCAGGCCCTGCTCGTGCTGGGCCGGCGCCAGCTGCAGCGCTGGCTGCAGATCATGCTGTACGCGGAGCCGGCCACGCGCGGCCACAACCAGACCCCTTTGCTGATGCTGGCCACGACGCGCGGCCGCCTGATGGAGCTGCTGGCCCAGCGCCTGCGCCCCGGCCAGCGGGCCGTCGCGGACATCGCGTTCACGGTCGGCATCATGTCGCTGATGGACGTCCTGTTCGGCATCCCGATGGCCGACATCGTCGAACAGATCCCCGTCAGCGACGAAGTGCGGCAGGCCCTCGTGGGCCGCGCCGGCTTCTTCGGCGAGCTGCTCAAGCTCTCGGAGAGCATCGAGCAGGCCGACGAGAACACGGAACTCGTGCTGCCCACCCTGAAGGAGCTGCAGATCTCGGGCGACGACATGATCGAGCTGGAGATGTCGGCGTTCCAGTGGAGTGATTCCGTAGTCCGCTACGCCATCTGAAGGGGCTCAGTGCAGCCGCACTGTCGCCGTCGCGGCTTCATCGCGGATCGGCACGGCCGCGTCGTCGAACGACGGCGGGCCGAAGCGGCCGCGCGCGTCGCGGCTGAATCCATAGTTCTCGCTCGGGATGCCGATCAGGTTGCGGTCCAGCTCTCCGTTCGCGTTCTCGTCCTGGTAGGCCAGCACGGCCCACGTGCCCACCGGCACCCCTTTGATCGTCACGACCGTCTCGCCGGCGCGCGCGGGCACGCTGTCCGTGTACGCGCACTGCTTGAGGAAGCGTTCGCGGTCGCATACGGCCACGTTGACGTTGCCCTTGCCGCCGGCGGTGTTGGTGACGTGGACGTCGATCGTCGCGGCGCCGACGATCGTGGGCAGGGAAAAGAGCAGGGCAGCGGCGAAACGAAGCGTCATGGGGTCCTCATGGGAAGTATGTTAGGCTCGGCGCATCTTCAATGGGGTGCGCGCCATGCTGTGGAATACCGTCATCGTCGTACTGACCGTCATCGCGATGGAGGTGTTTTCCATCGTCGCGCACAAGTACGTGATGCACGGCTTCGGCTGGGGATGGCACCGCTCGCACCACGAGCCGCGCACGGGGTGGTTCGAGAAGAACGACCTGTACGCCGTCGTGTTCGCGGGCGTGGCCATCGCGCTCATCTACGCGGGCACTGAAGGAAGACATCCGCTCGAATGGATCGGTGCCGGCATGACGGCCTACGGGTTTCTCTACTTCGTCGCGCATGATGGCCTCGTGCACCAGCGCTGGCCGTTCCGGTACGTGCCGCGCCAGGGCTACCTGAAACGGCTGTACCAGGCACACCGGATGCATCACGCGGTGGCGGGCAAGGACGGCGCCGTGTCGTTCGGCTTCCTGTACGCGCCGCCCGTCGCCATCCTCAAACGCCAACTGCATGCGCTGCACGGCGGCCGGTTGCGCGCCATAGTCCGGCCGGACGAGACGCCGGCTTCCTGAAACGCGACGCGAGCGCGTCGACCCCGCCCAGCGCCAGCAGGCGCAGCTTCGTCGCGCGCGACGTGCCCGCGCGCGCGTCCCAGGCACGTGCGCCGCGCCGCTTCACTTCGATGCCGATCTGCCGATACACGCGGCGCGCCGTCGCGATGGCCCAGGCCGACCGCAGCGGCAGCGCCGCGACGCCGTCCAGCGCCGAATCGTAATAGGGCTCCGCGTGGTCGACGAGGCGCGCCGCCACGCGCGCGAGCGCTTCGCGGTGCCGTTCGTGCGCGACGTCGGCGATGGGGATGTCCGCTTCGCGCAGCCAGGCGGCGGGCACGTAGACGCGGCCGACGCGCGCATCCTCGACGATGTCGCGCGCGATGTTCGTCAGCTGGAACGCGAGGCCGAGGTCGCACGCGCGGTCCAGCACCGCGGCGTCGCGCGCCCATGATGGACGCCATCATCAGCCCGACGACGCCGGCCACGTGGTAGCAGTAGCGCAAGGTGTCGTCGATGGTGTCGTAGCGCGCATCCGCCGCATCCATCGCGAAGCCGGCCAGGTGGTCGAACGCGTGATGCGGCGAGATCGCGTGGCGCAGCGCGACGTCCTGGAACGCGGCGAATGCCGGAGCGGATTGCGGCTCGCCCGCGTACGCGCTGAGCGTCTGGTTGCGCAGGCGTTCGACCTGGCCCGCGGCATTGCCAGGGGCCGTCGTGTTGTGGCCGAACGCCTGGCCGTCGACGACGTCGTCGCAATGGCGGCACCACGCGTACAGCATCAGCACGCTGCGGCGCGTGTCCTTGTCGAACAGCTTCGCTGCCGCCGCGAAGCTCTTCGAGCCGACGCGGATCGTCTCGGTGGCGTGATCCAGCAGCGCTTCGCTCATGCCTGCGCCTCCAGCATCAGACCGGCCGTCGCCTTCGCGGACCCGATCACGCCGGGCACGCCCGCACCCGGATGCGTGCCGGCGCCCACGAGGTACAGGTTCGTGAGATCCGCATCGCGGTTGTGCGGACGGAACCACGCGCTTTGCGTGAGGATCGGTTCGAGCGAGAACGCGGAGCCGAGGTGCGCGTTCAACTCGTCGCGGAAGTCGAGCGGCGTGAAGATGCGGCTCGTGACGAGCTGGCTGCGCAGGCCCGGCATGTAGCGCTCCTCGAGATAGTCGAAAATGCGGTCGCGGTAGCGCGGCCCCTCGACCGTCCAGTCGATCGGCGCATTGCCCAGGTGCGGCACGGGCGCCAGCACGTAATGGCTGCCGCAGCCGGGCGGTGCCAGCGACGGGTCCGTGATGCAGGGCGCGTGCAGGTACAGCGAAAAGTCGTCGGCGAGGGCGTTGCCGCCGAAGATGTCCGCGATCAGTTCGCGGTAGCGCGGGCCGAAGCAGACCGTGTGGTGGCGCAGCTGGTCGTGGTGGCGGTCGAGGCCGAAGTACAGCACGAACAGCGAATTCGAAAAGCGCTTTTTACGGAGCGCATCGGCCTGCGCGGTCCCGCGAGGATGCGCGCCGAGGAGCTGTGCGTACGTGTGCACGACGTCCGCGTTCGACGCGACGGCATCCGCCTTGAACAGGCGGCCGTCTTCCAGCCGCACGCCGGTCGCGCGTGCGCCGCTGGTCTCGATCGCCGCGACGGGCGCGTTCAGTTCGATGCGTCCGCCCAGGTCTTCGAACAGTTTTACCAGGCCGCGCACGAGCGCGCCCGTGCCGCCGCGCGGGAACCACACGCCCCACCGGCGTTCCAGCGCGTGGATCAGCGTGTAGATCGACGACGTGGCGAATGGATTGCCGCCCACGAGCAGCGAGTGGAACGAGAACGCCTGGCGCAAATGCTCGTCCTGGATGAAGCGGGACACGATGCCGTACACGCTGCGCCACGCCTGCAGGCGCGCGAGCTGCGGCCCGGCCGCGATCATGTCGCGGAACGACAGGAACGGCACCGCGCCCAGTTTCAGATAACCCTCCGCGAACACGGCCTGCGAGTACGCGAGAAAGCGCCGGTAGCCGGCGACGTCGGCCGGATTGCGCGCGTGGATCTGGCGGTCCAGCACCTCCTGGTCGTTGGCGTAGTCGAAATAACTGCCGTCTTCCCAGCACAGGCGGTAGAACGGAGAAACGGGCAGCAGTTCCACGTAGTCGGCCATGCGCCGGCCGGCCGCCGTGAACAGTTCTTCCAGCGCGGACGGATCCGTGATGACGGTGGGGCCGGCGTCGAACACGAAGCCCTCGTCCTCGTACACATAGGCGCGGCCGCCCGGCTTGTCGCGTTTTTCCAGCAGCGTGGTCTGCACGCCCTGCGCCTGCAGGCGGATGGCCAGTGCCAGGCCGCCGAAGCCGGCGCCCACGACGACGGCGGTATTCGATGCGTTCATGCGGATGTCCCGATCTGGTGAGGGTGGATGCGGCGTGCCGCGTCCAGTGCCTGCAGCACGGGGACGGGCGGTTTGCCGGACAGGATGCGTGCTTTATCAAGCAGGGTCGTGCGGCCCGCGTAGAAGCGGGCGATCAGCGGCGCGGGCAGGCGGTAGAAACGCTGCATCACGCGCCAGCGCGCGTCCGGGCTGCCGGCCAGGAACAGCATGCGGTTCAGCAGGCGATAGAAACTCTGCTGCCGCCACGCGGCGCGCGCATCGGCACGGATCGCGCCGAACAGCGCGGGCGCTTCCAGGGCGGACAGGCCGGCAAGACGCCGCGCGAGCCGCACCGCGTGCGGCAGGGAGTAGCCGGTCGTGAAGTGGAACAGCCCAACGCGCAGGCCGGCGCACGGCTGGCCGCGCAGGTTGTCCCAGTAGCGTTCGACGTCGCCCGCCAGCACGATCGGCAGCGCGCCGTGTTCTTCGCGCAGGACCTCCGTGATGCGCCAGCCGCGCTGCGCTGCGTAGGCGGCGACGTTGGCGCGCAGCCGGTCCGCGTCGCGCGCGGCGGCGTCGACGTAGTGCGTGTCCTCGATCAGCAGGCGGCTTGGTCCGAACGGCAGCACGTAGACGAAGCGGTAGCCGCCTTGCTGCGCGACGCTCGCGTCCATGATGATGGGCGCGGCCAGCCCGTGCGGCGCCGCGAGACGCACTTCCTGGCCGAGGAAGGTCTGCCAGCCCAGCGCGAGGCCCGCATGGCGCAAGGGGCCGCGGCCGTCGACCACGGCGCGCGCGTGCAGGCGTGTGCCGTCGACAAGCTCCACGTGCGTCGGCGCCAGCGCGGCGATGTGCGTATGGGTGCGCAGCGTGGGGCCCAGCGCCCCTTCGATGACGTGCGCGAAATCGTTCGATGCGATGCTGCAGTAATCGCCATCCAGCGTGCGCACATGGCCGGGAAAGATCACGTCGTAGCGCGGCCAGCGATGCGATATCAGCGGCGCGATCCAGTCCAGTTCCTCCGCATCGAGATCGCTCGCATGGAACGACCACGTGTGGTTGCCGCCGATGTGCGCGTCCTGTTCCAGCAGCAGGATGCGCAGGTCGGGGCGGTGCGTGCGCAGGCGCCACGCGATCAGGCCGTTGGCGAGGCCGCCGCCCGCGAGGATCAGGTCGTAGGTGCTCATGGCAGCGCCGCTTCGACGATGTCCGCTGCGCGCGCCGTGCCGCCGGCCCGCGCCACCTTGTCGGCCAGCGGTTCCAGGCGCTGCGCGAAGACCGGGTCGCCCAGCAGGCGGACGAGGTGGCGCGCGAGCCGGCCCGCGCTGGTAAAACGGGCCGACGCCTGGATGCCCACGCCCGCGTGGCGCATGCGCGCCGCGCCGCCCGGGTGGTCGAACGCGATCGGCAGCGCGAGCATCGGCGTCTGCGCGGCAACGGCATCCATCACCGTGTTCCAGCCCGCGTGCGAAATGACGGCGTCCGCCCGCGCGAGCGCGGCCTGTTGCGGTGCGAAATCCGTGACCCACGTCGCGCCGGACTTCAGCAGTGCCGCTTCGTGGCGCTTGCCAAGGCCGCCGCAATGCGCGAGCAGCAGTTGCACGCCGGCGGCGCGGCACGCCTTCGCGATGCGCAGGAACAGGCCGAAGCGTCCGCCCTGCATCGTGCCCAGCGACGCGAACACGAACGGCCGGTCGGCGGCGATGTCGGGCAGGGTGCCCGTCTCCGGCCGCGCCACCGGCCGCAGCGGCCCCACATGATGAAATTGCGGCGGCAGTGCACGGCGCGGGAATTCGAAGGCCTCGACCGTCTGGCTGATCTGCGCGCGCGGCGAGAGGAATTCGTGCAGCATCCCGCGCACCGGCACGCCCAGGCGGCGCGCCTGCGCTTCGACGGCGCGGCGGTGCGGCCCCATCATCCAGTCGTACACGCGCGTGCTTTCCTCGACGATCTTCAGCGATTTCGCATCGGTGCCGGGACCGAAGGGCATGACGGGCAGCGGGATGCCGGGCTCGCGGTTCACGGGCAGGGCGCAGGCGATGGAGATGAACGGCAGGCCCACCGCCTCCGCCACGAGGCCGCCCGCCGCTTCCATCTGGTCGGCGAGGAGGGCGTCGATATGGAGTGTCTCGACGGCGGCCGGCAGCGTCTCGCACAGCATCGTCGTCGAGCGGGCCATGTCGCGGATCACGCGGGAGACGCCCAGCGGTCCGCCGGGATTCGCCGCGAGGCGCATGGACGCCGCCAGCGATCCCGGTGGATGCGAGGTCGTGCCGACGGCGTGGAACCCGATGCGCGGATCGCGCACGAACATGGCCGCGTCGGGCCGGTGGATGAACGTCACCTTGTGGCCGCGGTCGACGAGCGCGCCCGCCAGCGCGCTCAGGGTCGTGAAGTGGCTGAGGAAGGCGGGAGCGACGACGCCGAAGTGCGCCATGTGGTCAGTTGGGCGCGCCCGCCGGCACGCGGCCGAACAGGCCTTCGACGAAGCGGCGCGTGGTCTGGCGGGCGCCGAGCGCATCGAACAGGTGGCGCTCGGCGTCGTGCAGGTGCAGCGCGAGGCGGCGGCGCGCCTCGTCCTGGCCGACGGCGTTGATGAGCGTTGCCTTGGCGACGTCCTTGCCGGTGTCCTTGCCGGTGACGGCACTGTCGTTGCCCGCCACGTCGAGGAAATCGTCGCGCAGCTGGAACGCATGGCCGGCCGCGAGGGCGAAGGCGCGCAGCGACGCGGCGACGTCGTCCTCCGCCTGGGCGACGATGGCGGCCATGTCGACGGCGACGCCCAGCAGCACGCCCGTCTTGAGTTCATTGGTGGCGGCGATGTCGTCGAGCGATCCGCAGCCGCCGCGCAGGTCGAGGAACTGGCCCTGCGCGAGGCCTTGCGTGCCGACCGTCTCGGCCAGCCGCGCGACGAGGCGGGCGCGCACGGCCGGCGGGACGTCCTGCGCGGCCGCGAGGATGCCGAATGCGCGGCTGAGCAGGGCGATGGCGGCGAGAATCGTCACGTCCTCGCCGAACTGCACGTGGATCGTGGGACGGCCGCGGCGCAGCAGCGCATTGTCCATGCACGGCATGTCGTCCAGGATCAGCGAGGCGGCGTGCACCAGCTCGACGGCGCACGCGACGTCGACGAGGGCCGGCGACGTGCAACCGAGGTCGCGCGCCACGAGCATGACGAGGAGAGGGCGCATGCGCTTGCCGGCGCCGAGGGCGGCCGCGCGCATGGCTGCGGTCAGAAGGTCGGTATTCAGGAGGTCGACGCGCGCGGCGTCGGGGGTCAGCCAGTGGCCGAGGCGGTGTTCGATCGCCAGACGCAGCGTGTCGAGGTCGTCGGGCGGCGGCACCGGGAAACCATCGAAAATGCCGAAGTCCTGATGCCGCCTTGCTTGTATGGACATTCCCACCCCTCCCGCGCGCGCTGAATCGTCAGAATTGACGAATTCAGTCGATCATACCGGAACAACCTTAGCGAATCGCTAATTGTTCAAGCGTGCGCGGGACAAAAGCGGGTCAGGAGAGGTTCGGAGCCAGATAACGCTCCAGCTCCTCCTTTGGCAGACCACGGCGCTTCGCCATATCCTCGAGCTGGTCCAGCCCGATCTTGCCGACCACGAAATACTTCGACTCCGGATGCGAGAAGTAGAAGCCCGACACCGCGGCCCCCGGATACATCGCGAACGATTCCGTCAGCTGCATCCCGATCTCGTCGGCCTGCAGGGTCTTGAACAAATCGGCCTTGACGGTGTGCTCCGGGCACGCCGGATAGCCCGGCGCCGGACGGATGCCGACGTATTCTTCCTTGATCAGCGCCTCGTTCGACAGCTTCTCGTCGGCGACGTAACCCCACAGGTCCGTGCGGACGCGCTCGTGCATGTATTCGGCGAAGGCTTCGGCCAGGCGGTCGGCCAGGGCCTTGACCATGATCGACGAGTAGTCGTCCCCCGCGGCCTCGAAGCGCTTCTCGATCTTCTCGGCGCCGATGCCGGCCGTGACGGCGAACATGCCGATGTAGTCGGCGATGCCGGACGATTTCGGCGCGATGAAGTCGGCCAGGCACTGGTTCGGGCGCTGCACGCCGTCGACCACGGGCTTGACGCCCTGCTGGCGCAGGCCGTAGTACGTGAAGGCGACTTCGCTGCGGGTATCGTCCGTGTAGATCTCGATGTCGTCGTCGTTGACGGTGTTCGCGGGCAGCAGGGCGATGGCGCCGTTCGCCGTCAGCCAGCGGCCGTCGATGATCTTCTTCAGCATCGCCTGGCCTTCCTCGAACACCTTCGTCGCGGCTTCGCCGACCACCTCGTCCGTCAGGATCGCGGGGTACGGGCCGGCCAGGTCCCACGTCTGGAAGAACGGGCCCCAGTCGATGTAGCGGGCAAGCGTCGCCAGGTCGACGTTCTTGAAGACGCGGCGGCCGACGAACTTCGGCTTCACGGGCGCGAACGCCAGCTGCGCCTTGTTGGCGCGCGCCTGCTCCAGGCTCACCATCGGCAGCGCCTTCTTGTTCGCGTGCTGTTCGCGGATGCGTTCGTAGTCCTCGGCGATCTCGGCGACGTAGCCGTCGCGCGTATCCGCCGTCACGAGCGACTGGCCGACGGAGACGGAGCGCGACGCGTCCGGCACGTACACGACCGGGCCTTCGTAGTGCGGCGCGATCTTGACGGCGGTGTGCGCGCGGCTCGTCGTCGCGCCGCCGATCAGCAGCGGAATGCGGCGGTCGCGGAACCACGGGTCGCGCTGCATCTCGCGTGCGACATGGGCCATCTCTTCGAGCGACGGCGTGATCAGGCCGGACAGGCCGATGATGTCCGCGTTCTCTGCCTTGGCTTTCGCGAGGATCTCGGAGGCGGGCACCATCACGCCCATGTTGACGATCTCGAAGTTATTGCATTGCAGGACGACGGAGACGATGTTCTTGCCGATGTCGTGCACGTCGCCCTTCACGGTCGCGATGACCATCTTGCCCTTCGGTTTCGCGACGATGCCCGTGCGCGCTTCTTCCGCCGCCTTTTCTTCCTCGATGAACGGGATCAGGTGGGCCACGGCCTGCTTCATCACGCGCGCCGATTTCACGACCTGCGGCAGGAACATCTTGCCCTGGCCGAACAGGTCGCCGACGACGTTCATGCCGTCCATCAGCGGGCCTTCGATCACCTGGATCGGGCGGCCGCCATCGGCGGCGATCTGCTGGCGTGCTTCCTCGGTGTCCTCGACGATCCACTGCGTGATGCCGTGCACGAGCGCGTGCGACAGGCGCTTGCCGACCGGCGCGTTGCGCCACTCGAGGTTCTGTTCCTGCTTGGCGCCGCCGGCCTTCAGCGTGCCGGCGAATTCGATCATGCGCTCGGTGGCGTCCGGACGGCGGTTCAGCACCACGTCTTCCACGCGCTCGCGGAGTATCGGGTCGAGGTCGTCGTAGACGCCGACCATGCCCGCGTTGACGATACCCATCGTCATGCCGGCCTTGATGGCGTGGTACAGGAACACGGTGTGGATCGCTTCACGGGCCGGGTCGTTGCCGCGGAATGAGAACGACACGTTCGAGACGCCGCCCGACACCTTCGCATACGGCAGGTGCTCGCGGATCCAGCGCGTGGCGTTGATGAAGTCGACGGCGTAGTTGTCGTGCTCCTCGATGCCGGTGGCGATCGCGAAGATGTTCGGGTCGAAGATGATGTCTTCCGGCGGGAAGCCGACCTTCTGCACGAGGGTGTCGTAGGCGCGCTTGCAGATCTCGATCTTGCGCTCGAACGTGTCGGCCTGGCCCTTTTCGTCGAAGGCCATCACGATCACGGCGGCGCCGTAGCGGCGGCACAGCGAGGCCTGGCGCAGGAATTCCTCTTCGCCTTCCTTCATCGAGATCGAGTTCACGATGGCCTTGCCCTGCACGCATTTCAGGCCCGCCTCGATCACGGACCACTTCGACGAGTCGATCATGATCGGCACGCGCGAAATGTCCGGCTCCGAGGCGATCAGGTTCAGGAAGCGCGTCATCGCGGCCTGCGAATCGAGCATCGCCTCGTCCATGTTGATGTCGATGACCTGGGCGCCGTTCTCGACCTGCTGGCGCGCGACGGACAGCGCCTCGTCGAACTGTTCGTTCAGGATCATGCGCGCGAATGCCTTCGATCCCGTCACGTTGGTGCGCTCGCCGACGTTGACGAACAGCGAGGTGTCGTCCACGACGAACGGCTCCAGGCCGGACAGGCGCAGCGCGACGGGAATCTCCGGCACGGTGCGCGGCGGGCAGTCTTTCAGCAGTTCGCCGATCGCCTGGATGTGTTCCGGCGTCGTGCCGCAGCAGCCGCCGGCGATGTTGACGAAGCCGGCGTCCGCGAATTCGCGCAGCAGGGCGGAGGTGTCGGACGGCAGTTCGTCGAAGCCCGTGTCGCTCATCGGGTTGGGCAGGCCGGCGTTCGGGTAGATGCACACGAACGTTTCCGCGATCTGCGACAGCTCTTCCGCGTACGGGCGCATCAGGGCGGCGCCCAGCGCGCAGTTCAGGCCGATCGTCAGCGGCTTCGCGTGGCGCACGGAGTTCCAGAATGCGGAGACGGTCTGGCCGGACAGGATGCGGCCCGACGCGTCGGTGACGGTGCCGGAGATCATCAGCGGCAGGCGCGGCGTGTCCGGGTGCTCGTCGAAATACTGGTCGATGGCGAACAGCGCGGCCTTGCAGTTCAGGGTGTCGAAGATGGTCTCGACGAGCAGCAGGTCGACGCCGCCCTCGACGAGCGCAGCCACCTGTTCGTGGTACGAGGCGACGAGCTGGTCGAACGTCACGTTGCGCGCGGCCGGGTCGTTCACGTCCGGGGAGATGGATGCGGTCTTCGGCGTCGGGCCCAGGGCGCCGGCGGCGTAGCGGGGCTTGTCCGGCGTCGAGTATTTCACGCAGGCGGCGCGCGCGAGCTTCGCGGCTTGTACGTTCATCTCGTACACCAGGTGCGCCATGTGGTAGTCGTCCTGGGCGACGCCGGTGGCGCCGAACGTGTTCGTCTCGATGATGTCGGCGCCGGCGGCCAGGTAGCGCTCGTGGATTTCCTGGATGATTTGCGGCTGCGTCAGGTTCAGCAATTCGTTATTGCCCTTGACGAACAGCTCACGGGCACCGGTATCGGCCGGTGCGGCGAAATCGATGAAGCGGCCGGCCGGGCCGCCGCGGTAGGCCTGTTCGTCCAGTTTGTATTGCTGGATGATCGTGCCCATCGCGCCGTCCAGGATCATGATGCGGCGGGCGAGGGCTTCGCGCAGCTGGGCTTCGACGGGGGACATGGCGTGGACGGCGGTGTTCATCGTAGGGCTTTCCTGAGAGCGGCTGGATAAATATGAGGCGGGTCTGTGATTATACCGTTACTGGCCGAGTTTGTTCCCGATGCGGCCCGAGGTCCACGGTTCGCTCGAAATCGGACGCGAATGTAAAGACGTATGTAACGTATTGTTTCAAGCGTCGTATTGTTACAGTGTGATACAAATTGCCCCATATTAGCAATTTCCCGGATACATACAGAGGTGACAATAAATCCCATGACACCGCCGCTGGCGCGGTTTCATTGAACTGTATCAGTCCAATCAACGGAAAGTGCGGACCGTCGCTCCGCCGCCAAAATGGGAAGAATTGCAAATGAACAAAGAATACGTGCCTGAGTGGGACCAGCCGGCCGTCCGCAACGAAGACAGCGCCCCGGCCAAGGCCCACGCTGTCGCCGGTGTGAAACAAATCGTCACGATCCGCCTGGACGTCGACATGCTGGAATGGTTCAAGTCGGCTGGCCCCGGCTACCAGACCCGCATCAACCAGGTCCTGCGTGAATACATGGAAGCGAATCGCGTGCGTGCTCAGGGCGAGCAGCACTGATTCCTTTCATGTCCTGATGGTCGGGGCACAGCGCCTCGCTCATTTGCAGACCTGATTTGCAGACCTGATGCCGGAACGGCATGCCATCCGACAGAAAGCAAAAAAGGGCATCACCCGGCGCGACCGGCTGATGCCCTTCTTTATTGTTGTTTCAGATCGTTACGCGAACGCGAGACCGTCAAACGAAAAGCCTTTCAGGAATTCGCCCGCCGCCAGGCGCTTGCCGCCCGGCTTTTGCAATTCCGTCAAGCGGAGCGCACCGGTGCCGCATGCGACGACGATGCCTTGCGCATCCGCCTGCAGCACCTGGCCCGGCTTGCCCTGGCCGTCGGCCGGTTGGGCGTTCCAGATCTTGATCGTGGTCGCGCCCGCCTGGCCATGTGCGCCCGGGAACGGGTTGAACGCACGCACCTTGCGCGCCAGCTCGATGGCGGGCAACGTCCAGTCCAGCTTCGCTTCTTCCTTGCCGATCTTGGCCGCATAGGTCACGCCGTCGTCCGGCTGGGGCACGGCTTCCAGTGCTCCCTGATCCATTTTTCGAAGCGCATCGACGATCATGCGGCCGCCGAGGGCCGCGAGCTTGTCGTGCAGGCTGCCGGTCGTGTCCGTGTCCTCGATGGCGATGCGCTCCATGAGCAGCATCGGGCCGGTGTCGAGGCCTTCTTCCATCTCCATGATCGTCACACCCGTCTCCGCATCGCCCGCCTCGATCGCGCGGTGGATCGGCGCGGCGCCGCGCCAGCGGGGCAGGATGGAGCCGTGGATATTGATGCAGGGTTTGATGTCCAGCGTGGAGCGGGGGAGGATCAAGCCATAGGCGGCCACGACCATCACGTCGTACTCTGTCGCCAGCAGGCGCTCGTGCGCGGCCTTCGCTTCGGCCGCGCGCTGCGGATCCTTCGCATCCATCCGCAGCGACAGCGGCTGCAACACGGAGATAGAGTGCGCGACGGCGACCTGCTTCACGCTTGACGCCTGCAGCTGCATGCCGCGGCCGGCCGGACGGTCCGGCTGGGTCAGCACGAGCGGCACGTCGAACCCGGCATCGAGCAGGGCACGCAAGGCGACGGCGGCGAATTCCGGCGTGCCGGCAAAAACGACTTTCATCGTCATGCGCGGCGGGCGGACGAGCGCTGCATGTCGCGTTCTTCCTTCTGCAGCTTCGTCTTGATGCGGTTGCGCTTCAGCGGCGACAGGTATTCCACGAAGACCTTGCCCATCAAGTGGTCCATCTCGTGCTGGATGCACACGGCCAGCAGGCCGTCGGCCTCGATCTCGAACGGCTTGTTGAACTGGTCGACGGCGCGCACCTTGACGCGCGCGGGACGCTCGACGCCGTCATAAATGCCGGGCACCGACAGGCAGCCTTCGTCGTAGACCTGCTTTTCCGGGCTGGACCAGACGATTTCCGGGTTGACGAAGACCAGCAGGTTATCCTTGGTCTCGGTGACGTCGATGACGACGACGCGCTCGTGCACGTCGACCTGCGTGGCGGCCAGGCCCACGCCCGGCGCGTCGTACATGGTCTCGGCCATGTCCGCCACCAGCTTGTGGAGGCGGTCGCCGAATTCGGTGACCGGCTTGGCAACCTTGTGCAGGCGCGGATCGGGATAGCGGAGAATGTTCAGTAAGGCCATGGCTGTGTATTCGAAATCAATCAGTAATCGGTATATTGGGCCGCGCGGGCATAAACGCAACACGCCGCCCCCGCTGCCGGGTGCGGTTTGTCTTGCTAGTTCAGGGATTTCTCGGCAGAATTTGATTCAGTAAGGCAACTATTGCGACCCTTCATGATCCGCTGCGCGGTCGAAGAGTCGTCTGGTTCCTGCGTTGTTGCCGGCCGAGGTGGCGTAGCACCCGTGTCGATGCGGCACTTTACGGACTCTCCAATGAAAAATTTTAGCACAGGCGTTGCCCGGTCGCTCGCGATCCGCGCCGCCGCTGCGGCCCTTGTCGTCTCCTGCGCCGCCGTTTCCGCCCAGGCTGCCACGAACTGCGCATTCCGCCCGAATGCCCCGGACCAGCACGTCGTCGTCAAGGGCGATACCTTGTGGGACATTTCCGGCGCCTTTCTCGAGCACCCGTGGTGCTGGCCCCAGGTATGGGGCATGAACCGCGACGAGATCCGCAATCCGCACTGGATCTATCCGGGCCAGATCGTCTATTTCGACCGCGCCCGCGGCCGCCTCACACTGAACAAGCCGGGCAGCGACACGGATGCCGGCCAGCCGCCGCTCGTGCGTCTTTCCCCGCAATTGCGCACGGAAAACCTCGACCAGGACAATGCCGTGCCCGCGATTCCGGCCAGCGCAATCGAGCCGTTCCTGACCCAGCCGCTCGTCGTCGAGGCGCAGGCGCTGGCGAATGCCGCGCGCATCGTCGCCGCGCAGGAAGACCGGCTGTACCTGGGCGAAGGCGACCGCATCTATGTGCGCGGCGCGCTCGACGGGGCGACGAGCTTCCAGGTCTTCCGGCCGGGCAAGGAACTGGTCGATCCGGACACCGGCAAGGTCGTTGCCCACGAGGCCGCCTACGTCGGCACCGCGCGCCTCGTGAAGGCAGCGGGGCCGGGGACGGACGTGCACACGTTCACCGTCACCCGGTCCGTGAAGGAAATGGGCGTCGGCGACCGTTTATTGCCGACGCCGCCGACGCCGCTGCGCAACTACGTCCCGCACGCGCCCGCGCGGCCGGTGGCGGCGCGTGTGATGGCGCTCGCATCCGAATCGAATTACGCGTCGCAGAACCAGGTGGTGACTGTCAACCGGGGCACGCTTGACGGACTCGATGTCGGCGCCGTGCTGCAGCTTTATCATCTCGGGCAGACCGTGACGGACCCGGAAAGCAAAGGTTTCCTTGGGTTCGGCAAGGCGAAATTGAGGCTCCCGGACGAGCAATACGGCGACCTGTTCATCTTCCGGGTTTTCGACCACGTCGCGTATGGCCTGGTCATGCAGGTGACGAAGCCGGTGCAGGTCGGCGACGTCGCACGATCACCGGAGTAAATCCACCGTGCAGGACACGGACCTTTCCGCAGCGCCTGCACGATCCTCCTCCCTGGCAGCCTGGCTCCGCCTGGAGCGCACCGCCGGCATCGGCCCGCGCACGGCCGCCGCGCTGCTGGACGCGTTCGGCAGCCCGGACGCCGTGTTCGCCGCCGACGCTTACGCGCTGGCCGCGCACGTGACCCCGGCCCAGGCGCACGCGCTGCTGCAACCGCCGTCCGATGCCACCCGCAAGCTGCTCGATGCCACGCAGGACTGGCTCGCGGTGCCCGGCCACCGCGTCGTCGCGCTGGGCGAGCCCGGCTATCCCGAACTGCTGACCCGGATCCCCGATCCGCCTTTGCTTCTTTATATTAGAGGGCACGCCCATTTGCTGGATGGCCCGTGCCTGGCCATCGTCGGCAGCCGCAATGCCAGCGCGCAGGGCAGGGCGAATGCGCAGGCGTTCGCGGAAAGCTTGTCCGGTGCCGGCCTGTGCATCGTGTCCGGCCTGGCGCTCGGCATCGACGCGGCCGCGCACGAGGGCGCGCTGCGCCGCTGCGGAGGCACGGTCGCCGTCGTCGGCACGGGGCCGGACGTGGCCTATCCCGCCCGCAACCGCGTCCTGTGCGAGCGCATCGCGCGGGAAGGCTGCATCGTCAGCGAATATCCGGTCGGTACGCCGCCGCTGCCGGGCAACTTTCCTAAGCGAAACCGGGTTATCAGCGGCCTCGCGGCCGGCGTGCTCGTCGTCGAGGCAGCCGTGCAGTCCGGCTCGCTGATCACGGCACGCCAGGCGGCCGAGCAGGGGCGCGACGTGTTCGCGATTCCCGGCTCGATCCACGCCGCGCTGGCCAAGGGTTGCCACACGCTGATCCGCGAAGGCGCGAAGCTCGTGGACACGGCGCGGGACGTGCTGGAAGCGCTCGCGCTGTCGCCGCTGCTGGCGCAGCAGGCAGCCCGGCTACCCGGGGCAGATATTCCGTTAACAGATATTAAGATCGATAACAGTGTGACCGGGCATGCCGGCGCGCCGGCGGACGCCGCGCTGCTGGATGCCCTCGGCCACGACCCTGTCGAACCGGACATATTGCTGGCGCGCCTCGGCTGTAGCCCCGGAGAACTGGCCGCGCGCCTGCTCGTGCTGGAGTTGTCAGGCCGTCTCGAACGGCTGCCGGGAGGCCTCATCCAGAGGATATGGAAGGGATAATGAGCGGAAAATAGGGTGGCGAACCCGATAAGGCCGATAAACAACGCTGATGTTTCCGGGCGGCAGTGGCGCACGTGACGCACTTGTGTCGCACGGAGCTTAGCTGCTACAGTAGCGTCACCATGTTCGACATCCTAGTCTATCTTTACGAGACGTATTACCGTCCCGATGCCTGCCCCGAGCCGGCTGCCCTGGCACGCAAGCTGTCTGCCGTCGGTTTCGACGATGTCGAAATTTCCGAAGCGCTGGACTGGCTGAATGGCCTGACAGAAATGGCCGGGACTACCAACCCCGCCCTCGAATCGAGCGGTACGCGTTTCTACATCGCCCAGGAAGTCGATACGCTCGGCAGTGCCGCCGTCGGCTTCATCCAGTTCCTGGAACTGGCCGGCCTGTTGACCGCGTCGCAGCGCGAGATCGTCATCGAACGCGCGCTGGCGCTGGACGAATCGCCTGTCACGCTGGGCAAGCTGAAGATCATCGTCCTGATGCTCCTGTGGAGCCAGGGCAAGGAGCCGGACGCGCTGATGTTCGACGACCTCTTCGGGTCGGACGAGGAAGATGCGGCGCCGCGCCTGCTGCATTGACGGCGGTACTAAATGAATACGTGAAACGGGGCTGCGGCCCCGTTTTTTCTTGCGATAGAGCAAGATCAAGCGTATTTTTCAGGGCAGCATGACCGGGTTGCATCAAGGCGCACGCAGGCAGAGTCTACTTGCGGATTGCGCGACAACCCGCTTATCATTGGCCGCTATCTGCCAGTTGTTACCAATAAGCTATCAAACGGCCGGCTTATCGAGCCTGCCGACTTAGGAACCATATGACCAAAGCCCTCATCATTGCCGAAAAACCCTCCGTGGCGAACGACATCGCCAAGGCGCTCGGCGGCTTTACCAAGCACGATGAGTATTTCGAATCCGACGAATACGTCCTGTCGTCCGCCGTCGGCCACCTGCTCGAGATCGCGGTGCCCGAGGAGTACGACGTCAAGCGCGGCAAATGGAGTTTTACGCACCTGCCGATGATTCCGCCGTACTTCGCGCTGAATCCGATCGCGAAGACCGAGTCGCGCCTCAAAGTGCTGAACAAGCTGATCAAGCGCAAGGATGTCGACACCCTGATCAACGCATGCGACGCGGGCCGCGAAGGTGAACTGATCTTCCGCCTGATCGCCCAGAACGCCAAGGCCAAGCAGACCGTCAAGCGCCTGTGGCTGCAGTCGATGACGCCGAACGCGATCCGCGACGGCTTCGCCCACCTGCGCAGCGACAAGGAAATGCTGCCGCTGGCCGACGCCGCGCGTTGCCGTTCGGAAGCGGACTGGCTGATCGGCATCAACGGCACCCGCGCGATGACCGCGTTCAACTCGAAGGAAGGCGGCTTCTACCTGACGACGGTGGGCCGCGTGCAGACGCCGACCCTGTCGATCGTCGTCGAGCGCGAAGAGAAGATCAAGAAGTTCGTCCCGCGCGATTACTGGGAAGTGCGCGCGGAATTCCGCGCCGGGGCCGGCATGTACGAAGGCCGCTGGCTCGACACCAAGTTCAAGAAGGACGACGCCGATCCGGAAAAGCGGGCCGAGCGCCTGTGGTCCAAGGTCGACGCGGAAGCGATCGTCGCCGCCTGCACGGGCAAGCAGGGTAACGTCACCGAGGAATCGAAACCGACGACGTCGATGGCGCCCGCGCTGTTCGACCTGACATCGCTGCAGCGCGAGGCCAACGGCCGCTTCGGCTTCTCGGCCAAGAACACGCTGGGCCTGGCCCAGGCGCTGTACGAAAAGCACAAGGTGCTGACCTATCCCCGTACCGATTCGCGCGCGCTGCCGGAAGACTACCTGAACACCGTCAAGTCGACCCTGGAGGTGTTGAAGGGCAACCCGAACTACCACCAGTTCGCCAAGCAGATCCTGGACAAGGGCTGGGTCAAGCCGAACAAGCGCATCTTCGACAACAGCAAGATCTCGGACCACTTCGCGATCATCCCGACCGGCGTCGTGCCGAAAAACCTGTCCGAGCCGGAACAGAAGCTGTACGACCTCGTCACCCGCCGCTTCATGGCCGTGTTCTTCCCGGCTGCGGAATTCCTCGTCACGACCCGCTACACGGAAGTGGAAGGCCACCAGTTCAAGACCGAAGGCAAGGTCATGACGAACCCCGGCTGGCTGGCCGTGTACGGCAAGGACACGACGGGCGACGACAAGGACGGCGCCAGCCTCGTGCCGGTGGCGAAGGGCGAGAAGGTGCTGGCGGAGAAGGTCAACGCCAACGGTCTCGTCACCAAGCCACCCGCGCGCTACAACGAAGCGACCCTGCTGTCGGCGATGGAAGGTGCCGGCAAACTGGTCGATTCCGACGAGCTGCGCGACGCGATGGCCGGCAAGGGCCTCGGCACGCCGGCGACGCGCGCGGCGATCATCGAAGGCCTGCTGACGGAAAAATACCTGCTGCGCGAAGGGCGCGAGCTGATCCCGACCGCCAAGGCGTTCCAGCTGATGACGCTGCTGCGCGGCCTGGGCGTGAACGAATTGACGGCGCCGGAATTGACGGGCGAGTGGGAATACAAGCTGTCGCAGATGGAAAAGGGCCAGATTTCGCGCGAAGAATTCATGCGCGAGATCGCCGAGATGACCGAGATCATCGTCAAGCGCGCCAAGGAATACAACAACGACACGATCCCGGGCGAGTACGCGACCCTGCGCACGCCGTGCCCGAACTGCGGCGGCGTCGTCAAGGAAAACTACCGCCGCTTCGCGTGCACCAAATGCGATTTCTCGATGAGCAAGGTGCCCGGCAGCCGCCAGTTCGAGATCGAGGAAGTCGAGGAACTGCTGGCGAACCGCACGATCGGCCCGCTGCAGGGCTTCCGCTCGAAGATGGGCCGGCCGTTCGCCGCGATCCTGCGCATCGTGCGCGATGAGGACATCCACAACTACAAGCTGGAATTCGACTTCGGCCAGGACCAGGACGAGGGCGAAGACGGCGAAGGCGTCGACTTCACCGGCCAGACCCCGCTCGGCCCGTGCCCGAAATGCACCGGCAACGTGTACGAGATGGGTCTCGCCTACGTCTGCGAGCACACTGTGGCCAAGCCGAAGACCTGCGATTTCCGCAGCAGCCGCATCATCCTGCAGCAGGAAATCCTGCCGGAGCAGATGGCCAAGCTGCTGAACGACGGCAAGACCGACCTGCTGCCGGGCTTTGTCTCGCAGCGTACCCGCCGCTCGTTCAAGGCCTTCCTCGTGCGCGGCAAGGATGGCAAGATCAGCTTCGAGTTCGAGGAGCGCAAGGCCAAGCCGGGCGCCGCCAAGGGCAAGGACCAGGCAGACGAGGCCGATGGCGGCGCGGAGCCGGCTGCGGCCAAGCCGGCCGCGCGCAAGGCGGCGGCGACCAAGGCTGCTGCCGCGAAGCCTGCGGCCAAGACGTCTGCTAAACCCGCGGCCAAGACGGCTGCCGCCCGCAAAGCGCCTGCCAAGCGGGCCACGGCGGCCAAGAAGGCGGTTGTCGGCGAATAGACCAGCGCGTCACCAATCAAAGCCGCGGCAAGTCCGCGGCTTTTTTTATGTCCACTGATCACAAAAAATCTCAGGTATCGATATCTTTGATGAAAGTATTGATATCGGTCAATACAACGAACATTTTCGTGTATATTTCCCAATCGCAATTTTGTTATTGATTGTTACCGAAATATATACCAAATATATAATATGATGAGATTATCCGATCTTAAAATTGGTACCCGCCTGTACCTTGGCTTCGGCGCCGTCGTTGCCCTCCTTGTCCTGCTGGTCAGCCTTTCGTACGGCAATTTTGCACGTCTGCGCAACGCCAATTTCCTGAACATTCACACTTATAAAGTGCTCGGCGAGGTCGATGCCGCCCTGACGAGCCTGGTGAACATGGAAACCGGCCAGCGCGGCTTCGCGCTGACGGGCAGGGATGCGTCGCTCGAACCCTATAACGCCGGCAAGGAAGAGTTCCGTGCCCACGTCGAGGCGGCGCGCAAGCTCACGGCCGACAATCCGCGCCAGCAGGAACGGCTGCGGCACCTGGCCGAGGAAGAACAGAAATGGCTGGACGCCGTGGCCGAGCCGGCCATCAGGCTGCGCCGCGCGGCGGCCGATGCCGACATGGCGGCCGTCGTGACGGCCGAGCAGGAAGGCAAGGGCAAGCAGGGGATGGATGCGATGCGCAAGCTCGTAGCCGACATCAAGGCCGAGGAAGCGGGCCTGTTGGGCGAGCGCAGAACGATGATGGACAAGCTGGCGTCCACGATGTCGGTCACGCTGATCGGCGGCGGCATCGCGGCCGTCGTGCTGGCACTGGCGCTGGTGCTCTGGCTGGCCCGTAACATCACCGCGCCGCTGGCGTATGCGGTGCGCGTCGCCAGGCGGGTGGCGCAGGGCGACCTGACGACGCGCGTCGAGGTGGAGTCGAAGGATGAGACGGGCGAGCTGATGGCCGCACTGAAGGAGATGAACGACTCCCTGATCGACATCGTGACCCGCGTGCGCACGGGCACGGAGACCATCGCCACCGCGTCGGGCGAAATCAACTCGGGCAACCAGGACCTGTCCGCGCGTACCGAGCAGCAGGCCGGTTCGCTGGAAGAGACGGCGTCGTCTATGGAAGAACTGACGTCGACCGTCCGCCAGAACGCGGACAATGCACGCCAGGCCACCCAGCTGGCGGCCAGCGCGTCCGAGACGGCCCAGCGCGGCGGCGACGTCGTCGCGCAGGTGGTCAGCACGATGGGTTCGATCAACGCATCGTCGAAGAAGATCGCCGACATCATCACCGTCATCGACGGCATCGCCTTCCAGACGAACATCCTGGCGCTGAACGCCGCCGTGGAAGCGGCGCGCGCCGGCGAGCAGGGGCGCGGGTTCGCCGTCGTCGCGGGCGAGGTGCGCAACCTGGCCCAGCGTTCGGCCGCCGCCGCCAAGGAAATCAAGGCGCTGATCGGCGACTCCGTGGAACAGGTCGAAGCGGGCTCGCGCCTCGTCGACCAGGCCGGCAGCACGATGGAAGACGTCGTCGGCAGCGTGCGCCGCGTGACGGACCTGATCGGCGAGATCGCCGCCGCCAGCGAGGAGCAGCGCGCCGGCATCGAGCAGGTCAACCAGTCCATCACGCAGATGGACCACGTCACGCAGCAGAACGCGGCACTGGTCGAACAGGCGGCCGCCGCGGCGGATGCGATGCAGGGGCAGGCGCACCAGCTGGCGGCGCTGGTCGGCACATTCCAGACGGGGCAGACGGTGCAGGCGGCGGCGCGTCCGGCTGTTGTGGCCAAGCCACGGGCGGCGCTGGCGGTGCAGCCGGTGCGGAAAGCGAAGCGGCAGGAGCCTGTCGTGGCGGAGGAGTGGGAGACGTTCTGAGCGGTCTTCCGGGCATAAAAAAACCGCGACCCATCCGGCATCGCGGTTTTTTTTACATTCGACGCCGGCGTTATTCGCGCCAGTCGTCCTGCAGCGCGCGGATCGCCGCCTCGCCGTTGCGGATCGCCTTCACGCGGCGCACGATCTCGTTGCGCCAGGCTTCATCGGCATCCTGGTCGCCGTCGTCGCTGTCCACCATCAGCAGACGCAATAGCTCGTGCCTGTCCTCGGCGGACAGTTGCTGAATCTGGGCGGCCAGTTCGGCGACGATAGGCATGAGTGTCTCCTAGCAGGATATTGTGACCAGATCATAACGTGAAGTTCAGTGCATGTCGACAGGCTGCATGTTGTCTGTGGGCTTCCTGTCAATCAGCTTGTTGTCGGGGTCGATACCGGCCCGCGCCGGGCGGCCGCCGACCACCAGGACGACGCGCTGGTCGGCCTGCGTCACGAGCCGGCGCTCGCGCGCAAGCGGGTTGCCCGCCTCGTCGTCGACGCCGAATTCGATGTAGTCGCGGAGAACCTGCGGCTGTTCCTCGCCCTGGTCGCCGGCGCGCACCTTGCCGGCCGTCGCGCGGATCTCGACCTCGTACCTGCCGTCCGGGCGGCGGCGCGCCGTCGCGCCATCGACATGGTTCTCGTACAGGACGATGGACTCGAACAGGTCGTCGATCAGGTAGGCCTTGTCCGGCGGCGTGATGCCGCGCAGGCGCTCGACCAGCGTCGCCACGGTCGGATACGGCGGCCCCTTGTACGCGTACTCCTGCAGCAGGCCGTGCAGCACGCCGTTCACCGCATCCTCGCCCACCAGGTCCTGCAGCAGATACATCGCGAGGCTGCCCTTGTGGTAGTGGATGTAGCTCTGGTTCTCGTTCTGCGCGAGCGGCAGCTCCTTCTTGTTCTCGCGCGCGCGGCCCATCAGGTATTCCTCGAGGTCGTAGCGCAGGAAGCGCCGCATCTTGCTGGAGCCCAGCGTGTTCTTCATCGTCATCAGCGCCGTGTATTCGGCCAGGCTTTCCGACAGCACGGTCGCGCCGCGCATGTCGGCGCCGACGATCTGGTGCGCCCACCACTGGTGGCCCACCTCGTGCGCGCTCACGTAGTACGGGTAGTCGATGTCCTTGCGCGAGTCCGGATCCACCTTGGCGATGAAGCCGACGCTTTCCGAGAACGGGATCGTGCCCGGCGCCGCCTGCGCGTACGCCGCGTAGCGGGGGAATTCCGCGATACGCAGCTCGCGGTTCTGGTAGGGGCTGTAGTGCTTCGTGCCGTATTCCAGGGCCGCCTTGGCGCCGCGGATCATGCGGTCGACATTGAACTCGTGGCCCGGGTGGTAATACACGTCGATCGTCACGTCCTGCCAGCGGTCGTGGCGCACTTCGTAGCGGGCCGACTGGAACGTGTAGAAATTCAGGACGGGTTTGTCAGCCTTGTAATGGAACCAGCGCCGGCCGCCGCTCATCCACTCCTGCTCCAGCGTGCCCGGCGCGACCACGGTCTGGTCCGGGCTCGTGCTGACGACGGCGTCGAAGCGGATCCAGTCGGCGTCGTTGGCGATGTAGCTGTTCGCGCGTGCCGCTTCGTTCTCGTGCGCGGCCATGCGTTCGCGCGGCGCGAGGCCGTGGCGCTTGCGGTCGCGGTCGTCCTCCAGTTCGACCGTGCGCTGGTAGCCCACGTGCGGCAGGACCTCGTTGGAAAAGAAGGTGCCGTTGCCGACGACGGCCGTGTCGCGGCCCAGGCCCAGCACGCCGCCAGGCGCGTCCAGCAGGTCGAATTCCAGCGCCGTGCGCGCGCCCGGCTGCAGGGGCGATGCCAGCTGGTAGTGATAGAAGCCGTGCTGCGGATCGGCGCGCAGCAGCCGCGCCGCCTGTGCGAAGCGCGGACGGAAGTCGGGGCCGGGTTTCTGGAACAGGATGACGTCGCGGATCGGCGCCGCCGTGCGGTTTTCCAGTTGGTAGAAGCCGTGCACCTTCAGCGTGCGGGTGGCGGGATGGATGTCGACCTGCAGGCCGACGTCGGTGATGCGCGGCTGCGGCAGTTTTGCGAAACGCTTGTAGCGCAGTTCGTAGTCGGCGCGCACCTGTTCCTTGTGCCACGCCGTCTGGTAGGTGCCGAGGTGGATGAGGTTGTACCACAGCAGGCCGCCGCTGGCCGCGAACACGAGGACGCCGGCTGCGAAGCCTTTCAGCACGCCCGGCGTCAGGCGCTGGCGGGCGAGCCGCAGGCGTTCGGCGAAGCTGTCGCTCACGCCGCGCGGCCACAGCACGAGCGCGATGGTGAACAGGATGATCGCCGCGCCGCCCCAGTAGATTTGCAGGGTGCGCTGCAGCGGGAGATAGTGGCCGAAGCCGTTCATGGCCGAATACGTGATGTCCGGCAGCGCGCCGTACACGAGCATCGGGTGGTCGAGGCCGAAGCCGCCGAGGAACAGCGTGATGACGTAATAGGTCACCAGCGCGAAGTAGGCGAGATATTTGTGGTTCAGGATGGCCTGGGCGGCGATCGCCAGCACGGCCAGCAGCACGTAGCGGGGCAGCAGGATGCCGAACAGCGTCGTCAGGTACAGGCCCGGTTCCAGCGTCACGTAGCCGTGCGCGAGCTGGATGCCCATCCCGCATACCATCGCGGCCAGCAGCAGCAGGGCCTGCAGGCCGACGAGGGCGATGGTCTTGGCGGCCAGCGGCAGCCAGCTGGGGACGGGCAGCGCATCCATCATCTGCGCCATGCGCGCCTCGCGCTCGCGCCATACCATCTCGCCCGCATAGAACGTCGTCACGATCAGCACGAACAGCGCGAACACGTCGCGTATGAGCTCCAGCACCATGTACGTGACGGGGTAGGTCTTCGTGCCGTAGATCGCGCCCAGGTCGAGCGAGCTGACGATAAGGGTCAGCATGCCGGCCAGGACGATCACGGCGAAGTAGACGTTCTTGACCGCCTCGCGCAGATTCATCCAGCTCGATCGGGCCAGCAGCACGGCGAGGTTGCGCGCGGCGAAGTCGGGCGTCTCGTGCAGGTCGGCCATGCCGGCCGGCGCTTGCGGCGCGCTTTCCGGTTCGGGCCGCGCCTGGCCGCGCCGGCCGGCCGGCGTGGACACGAAGCTGAAGCGCCAGTAGCCGAGCAGCAGGACGACGAGCGAGAACAGCGACCAGATGGCGCGATTGATCAGATAGACGCCTGCGAACGGGACCTGTAGCGTGTTGCGCTCCGTGAGGTTCCAGTACTCGGTGAGGCGGATCAGCGCCGTCGTGCCGAACGGGTCGATCAGCGCGGCGAGCGTCTTGTAATCGAGGTCGCGCGCCAGCGACGGGGCGACGATGTAACCGATCAGCATGACGACGCTGGCCACGTACACGGCCAGCATGCGCCGCGTGAGCGCCGCGAGCACGAAGAAGATGGCGCCGAAGATGAACAGGTTCGGCACCAGCGTGAGGAAGTAGGGCAGCAGGTAGCCCGCCACCGAATACGGTCCGAGGCGGGCGGGGTCGATGCCGGGCAGCGCCGTCCCCAGCAGGGCGCCGAACAGGATGGCCGAGAACACGACGGCCAGCGTCGCCAGCGCGCCGAGGAAGCGTCCGAACACGTACGCGTATTTCGGGATCGGGGCGCTGAAGAAGAAGTGGTGCATCTCGTATTCGAAGTCCTGCTGCACCGAGCGGCCCATCATCGCGGCGACGACGATGACGCCGAGGGAGCCGAGGAACGCCGCGCTCAGGGCGATCTGGCGCGGCGCGTTGATCAGCACGCGGCCGCCGAACGAGACGAAGGCTTCCTTGAAGACGCCGCCCGCGGCGGCCATCCACAGCAGGGCCAGCGCGAAAAAGGCAAAGAAATACACCCAGGTCGACAGCAGCTTCAGGCGCTGCCGGGCCTCGAAGCCGGCGATGGCGAGGAGCGCACCCATGAATCAGCAGTTCCCGGCCATGTCGTTGTGGCGGCCGGCGATGGTGGCGAAGTAGACGTCTTCCAGGGTCGGGTGGATCGGTTCGAAGTCGTCGCCGGGATAGCGGTCCGCGTACACGTGGATCAGGGTGCGGCCGGACAGCAGGCGCGTGGAGATGACGGTGTGGCGCTTCTGGAACGCGGGCAGGTCGGCCTTGCTCACCACTCTCGCCCAGATCTTGCCCTCGATGCCTTCGATGAGGCGCACCGGCTCGCCGCACAGCAGCACGTGGCCCTTGTTGATGATCGCCATGTTGGCGCACAGGTCGGCCACGTCGGACACGATGTGCGTGGACAGGATCACCGTCTTGTCCTCGCCGATGTCGGACAGCAGGTTGTGGAAGCGCACCCGTTCCTGCGGGTCGAGGCCGGCCGTCGGCTCGTCGACGATGATCAGTTGCGGGTCGCCCAGCAGCGCCTGGGCGATGCCGAAGCGCTGGCGCATGCCGCCGGAGAAGGTGCCCATCTTCTGGTTGCGCACCTCGAACAGGTTGGTCTGCTGCAGCAGGGCGTCGACGACTTCGCGCCGGCGGTGACGCTGCGACAGGCCTTTCAGTTGCGCGAAATGGTCGAGCAGTTCGTAGGCGGTCACTTTCGGGTACACGCCGAAGTCCTGCGGCAGGTAGCCCAGCAGGCGGCGCACTTCATCCTTTTCGTCCAGCACGTCGATGTCGTCCAGGAAGACGGAGCCGCTGTCGCATTCCTGCAGGGTGGCGAGGATCCGCATCAGGGTCGACTTGCCGGCGCCGTTGGGGCCGAGCAGGCCGAACATCCCGGGCGGGATGCTCAGCGAGACCCTGTCCAGCGCGACCACGCCATTGGCATAGGTCTTGGACAAGTTGCGGATTTGTAATTCCATGGAGACTCCATTGCTCGTGACAATGCACGCATTTCATGACTGTTGCATTGTATTAAAAAGGAGCCGACCCGGCAGCAGCGGTGCGACACACGGCATTTTCACAAGTCCAGAGTGCAGAAAAGCGGGAGCAGGATGCAGGCCAGCATACAACGTGGAACGACTTATGTCTATTCTGGCAACATTGCCGGTGATATCCCGGCCGGGCAAGAACATGCATAATGGCCCTATGGATACTCTCATCAACAAGGACAACATCCTGGCCGTCACGCGCCAGGGCCGCACCCGGGCCGAGTCGACGGACTGGTTCCGTGTCGCCGTCGGCCTGTACTACCTGGCCAACCTGATGACGAAGGAAGCCATCGATTTCAAGACTGTGGACCGCGACTTCAACCGGTTCATCTACCACTCGATCGGCGGCGGCCACACGATCACGAGCATCCTGCAGTTCATGAGCGGCAAGAGCGTGTTGCCGGTGCTGCAATCGGAGCGCTTCATGACGGCCTTTACGGCCACATGCACGGACGTGCCGCCGGATTCGATCCCGTTCCTGCTGGAGCTGAACCTGGGCGTGGCGAAGAACATCTCGAAGCTGGAGGTGGAAGGTCCCGTGCACGACTGGCTGGAGACGCAGAAGCGTGCCCAGAAGACACGTGAGGAAGGGGCGGCGGGCGAGGGCATATAATTCGGCTTATCGAACAACAAGCTGATAGGTCTCTCATGACAACCCGCACCATCAACCCTCTTGACCACCTGATCGTCGGTTTCGACAAGGCCTTGCGCGTCGTGGGCGGCGTGGCGAAGGCTGCGCGGCCGAATCCGGGCGTTTCGGCGCCGGACTGCGAACTGAATACCCAGGAACAGCGCCACAGCGCCGGCCTGATGCGCGTGAACCACGTGGGCGAAGTGTGCGCCCAGGCGCTGTACGACTCGCAGGGCCGCCGCGCGTCGACGCAGTCCATGCGTGCGCAGTTCGCCAAATCCGGCCGTGAGGAAGAAGATCATCTCGCCTGGACGGCCGAACGCCTGGCCGAGCTGGGTTCGCAGCCGAGTCTCCTCAATCCGCTGTGGTATGCCGGCGCCTATGCGCTCGGGACGGTCGCATCGCGCCTGGGCGACGCCGTCAGCCTCGGCTTCGTCGTGGAGACGGAGCGCCAGGTCGAGGCGCACCTGAACAGCCACCTCGACCAGCTGCCGCCGCACGACGCGAAGTCGCGCGCGATCGTCACGCAGATGCGGGACGACGAGATCGAGCACGGTGCCAAGGCGCAGGAAATGGGCGCGGCCGAGATGCCGTTGCCGGTCAAGGCCGCGATGCGCGCCATGGCCAAGGTGATGACCACGACGGCGTACTACATCTGAGGATCAACCCTCGACGATCTCGAACGAGTGCGTGATCTCGGCCGTCTTGGCCAGCATGATCGACGCCGAGCAGTACTTGTCGTGCGACAGGTTGACCGCGCGTTCGACGGTCGCCTCCTTGAGGTTGCGGCCCGTGACGGTGAAGTGGAAGTGGATCTTCGTGAACACCTTCGGATCCGTCTCGGCGCGCTCGGCCTTCAGCGTGACGTCGCAGCCGCGCACGTCTTCGCGGCTGCGCTTGAGGATCAGCACGACGTCGTAGGCGGTGCAGCCGCCGGTACCCAGCAGCACCATTTCCATCGGGCGCGGTGCCAGGTTATGGCCGCCGCCCTCGGGGGCGCCATCCATGTTCACCAGGTGGCCGGAGCCGGTTTCGGCCCGGAAGCTCATCCCGGAGGGTCCGTTCCAGCTGACTTTGACTTCCATCGATTTCTCCACTTCGTTTGACAGGTAAAGACGAGCATTCTAAGCCAGCGCGGCGCGCCGTGCTGATGATGCCTTGGCGCGCCCAGGAAAACCTTCTGATTGTTCCACTCTCTTGTATCATTCCGTCCAAATCGACAGGTACACCAATAGTTTCCCCGCATTGAAACACTGAAAACCGTGGGCTGTATTGCGGCTTTTTTTAAGTGTCGCGCTGAATGGTGCACAGTTCGGTACATCCGCCGGAAATTCCTTGTTCGCGTATTTTTCGAGCAGCACGCGAAATGGCGCGGACACCCAGGTCCGATTGGCATTAGGCGCTACCCATACAGGCGAAGCCGATGGTTCGAAAGAATCCTTATCGGCATACCCGGCGGCATCGAACTCCGCGACCATGGAGACTGCGAATGCGGGTCCAGGAACAGTCTCTCCCGTTTCCGGCGTCTCGAAGATCTCGAATCTACCATTGCGTCCAGGGAGGTTCATCTCGACGGTCGCGGTCAGCTCGTTCATATTCGTTGACGGCATTTTTATTTCCTTTTCCTTCGCGCTGCACCCCTGGATAAATAACACAGCACAAATGGCCGCGCTTGCTGCATGCTTGTGTATTTTCATGAAGATAACTGCTCAAGGTGACTGGACTCGTTAAAATTCGGGCGCAGGTTGTCCTTCAATCCATTCCCATTCGCGCTTCGCCGTTCCGTATGTGAGGAATTGTTGCCCTAAACCAGTCACTTCGAACCGTCCGTTTTCTTTATCGGCAATTCCTGTTTTTTCGTCACTTTTCCCGGGATTGAAATTGTATTTATCTTCCATGTGGATAGTGACGTCGGCACGATATACTATTTCTGCCGATTTGTTCGTCGTAACGGTAACGTCGGCACTGATCCAGATATAATGGGCGCCGATCGTTTTTTGCCAGTTTTCGCTTGCCGGAGACTGGGCAAATTTTCCCGGTCCGATGGCGTAAGCCTCGCTGGTGACAGAGAACTTTACACGGTCCTTGCCGATGATCTCCATGTGTTTTTGGAAATCTTTCCGTAGTTTGACTTTCAGCTCGAGGGCGGCCGAATCCTCTCTGAGGTATTTTTCATAGTCGACAGTGTAGGGCTTTCCTTTTCCCTCAAGAAAATGCCTGTAGGCAGCAGTGGCGTCGTGAAGCGCCCCGCTGGCGCATTTGTCCGTCAAGCTGGTAGTGGCTTTGCGGAGCAGTTCGTTATTGCAGAGAAGCTCTGCGCCCCACAACATTCTTTTCCACTTCGAAAGCTGCTCATAATCTTCTTTCGTTGGGGCGCGCTTTTCTTCCACGTCAAGAAATCCGTTATCGTGGACGATGTTCGGGCGCGTTGGCTTACCGATGTGATATCGCCCCGACTGTCCCTCGAGCGCAACCTTCTGGGTGTGAACTGCTTTCTTTTCGGTAGGCTGCAAGAGAATTTCAAATGGATTATTCACTTGGCACCCTTAAATTTTGCAATTTCCTTCATCGCCGCGTGACCGATCAATACCTTTGCCGCTTCTGCACTGTTACTTTGCGGTATATCTGTCAGACCGGTTTCATCCGTGGTCCCGAAGAAGACAGCGCCGCTGCTGAGCCGCATGAAGTAGGCCGTGTTGTCGAGCGGAGATCCATCCGTGGAATCGATCAGGCGAATCGTATGGTTGTAGAGTGCGGCCACACTGCTGGGGAGGGGGACGAACGAGGTGGGATCTGCTTTGCCCCCATCAAGGACATGTTGTCCACCTTTCACCGTAAAGTTCCCCGGACAAGCGAACGTGATATTTTGCCCATCCAGCGTTACCGAAGATTGTCCTGCCTGAAGCACAATCTTTTTTGATGCCTTGATCTCGATACGGTCATTCACCGAAATGACGGTCACTTCCTTGTCCGCCAGGATCTCCAGCGCATCCGTATGCGCCTGCAGCGATACTGGCCCGTTGCCGGCGAACACCTGGATGCCGCCCTCGTGCGAATACAACGCGGTGGCCTCGGCCGCCACCGACGAGACCGTGTATGCCGCAGTCATGTGGAGGTCCGATTGCATCGTCCAGTGCAACTGCTGCCCGGCGAACAGCACGGTCGAGGCCGGCGTCGCCCAGTTGATGTTGGCTTGGGCATCCATCAGTACCAGCGGCACCCCGAATTTCTCGACGGGTGCGGCACTGTCGAGATCGCGCGATCCCGGCTTGGCCTTGAGCCCCTGCTGGCCGCCGACCGCGCCTGCGAATTTACCTTTTTCCTGCGGATCGATCCCGGCCAGTAAATCCTTCTGCGCCTGCACCGCGGCGGCGCTGGTCAACGCCTGCTGCCCCTTGGCTGCGTCGAGCAAGGTCTTGTCGAGGGACTGTGCGGCCTTCAGCGCGCCGATGGCCTCCGCCGCATCCATCTGCGTCGAGGTCACGCCGGTTCCCTGTCCGCCGCGCAGACGCGTGGTGAGCAGCACGCCTTCGCCGCCGCGTACCACGGCCCAGGCGTCGGTGCGCAACTCGAAACCGCTGCCGCGATAGGGGCCGCGCTGGGCCGAGCCGGGCGATTGCGCCACCAGGTAACCGAGGTTCAGCTGGGCCGCCGCCGTGCTGGTGGCCAGGCGCATGCGTAACTGGCCTTGCGTGTCGTCGAGCTGCCACTGGTTGAAACCGTTGCCGTCGAAACTGCGGGTGTGGATGCCGGAGATCGTGCCGGCATGGTTCACGCCCGAATCGACGCCGGCCGCGAACGGCGGCGCATCGGCGCCCGTGTACAGCTGGGCGACCACGAGCGGGCGGTCGATGTCGTTGTCGATGAAGTCGACCAGCACTTCGGTGCCGATGCGTGGCGTGAACTGCGTGCCCCAGTTCGGACCGGCCAGCGCTTCGGCCACGCGTACCCAGGTGCCGGAGCGATCGTCGCCCGGCGCGCAGCCTTTGTCGTCCGTGTCGTGCTCCAGGCTGCCGGGGTTCGCGCCGGCGCCGCGCTGCCAGGCGAATTGCACGCGGACCTGGTGGTCGCGCCCGGTCGTGGCGACACTGTCCGGTATGCCGACCACGAGCGCCGTCTGCGGGCCGAGTGCCGTGCGAGGATGAGGGAGGGCAGTCGCGCGGGGCAGGATAGCCACCGTGTCGCGCACGCAACCGAAGCGATTGCGGTACGTGCCCGGTTCGATGCCGCTACGCTCCGCCGTCGCGATCCGGGCGCCGATGTTGTTGCGTGCCTCGTGCTCGAGCCACAGGATCTTGAAGCCGTTCTCGCCGTCGGGGTAGCGGTCGTGCTGCGTCAGTTCGAACGTGTGGCCGGCCGCCAGTCGTCGAGCCGCGCCTTCGCCTTCGAACAGCTTGTTGTCCAGCTCCAGGGCCTGCAGCATGAGGCGGCTGTGCAGGTTGGCCGTGCCGGTATCGGTGGCGATGCGCTCGCCCGCGCCGTCGTAGACCTGCAGCGGCGGCACGTCGCCGGCATCGAGGTTCGACCGCTGTTCGGCGGCGGGCGCCCGGACCTGGGCCGGATCCCAGCTGCTGATCGAGACCGCGTTGGCCTGGACGCGCCGGCACATGCGGAAGCGATCGATGGCGTCGTCGGTGTCGGTCGCGCGCACGCCGTGGAAGCGGATGGCGGGGTTGCCCGGCGTGGCGGGCAAGCGCGCTTCGCTGTCGAAGATCACGAGCCGGTGGCGTGCCTGGCCGCTGTCGTCCGCATTGTCCTGGTCGTGTTCGAAGCGCCAGGACAATCCTTCCGATGCCAGCAGCCGCACGAAGAAGTCGTAGTCGCTCTCGCGGTACTGCGTGCAGATGGGGCGCGCCGGTAGATCCTGCGTGATGTCGAATTCGAAGCGCAGTTGCGGATAGTCGGCGAACAGTTCGGTCACGATGTCGCGGACATTCCTGTTCTGGAAAATGTAGCTGTCGCGGCGCAGACGCAGCAGGGCCAGCGCAGGCTCCAGACGCAGGCGATAGCGGGCGACGCCACCGTCGGCACCCAGCCATTCGGCAGCGGTGCAGATGCCGTGCCAGGCGCGGCGCGAGTCGTCCGGTTGCAGCAGCGTGATGGTCAGCTCTTCGCCCAGGAATCCGTCGAGCTCGAGATCGGTCGACGTACTGAGCGCATCGACGTCGAAACGGTACAGGTCATTGACGGCCTCGCGGCCACGTACGCGTTCGGCCAGCGGCGCCTGCGGCAGCGCGACGTCGTGCGCACTCGCCAGGGTGACGAGGCGCGCGTGCTGGGACAGGCCGGTTCCGAAGCGTCCGAGCGCTTCGCTCAACGTAGCGAAATCCATGTCAGGACACGGTCATTGTCGGGTTGGACGCACGTGGCGCCATGCGCGTGCCCGGCGCGCAGTCTTTGCCGCGGCCTGTATTCGTCGTATTGGTCCTGTTGCTGGAAATGCAGGGGGTGGGAGACGAATCGACATCCCGGATGACTTTACGGCTCATGCGTTTATGGTCCTGCTCGGAACAAGGATTTGCAATATTTTAATCGTCCAATGGTAACATTTTGGACAGACTTTCGTGGGAAATCGTGCTTGCGCAACGCTACTGGTTATTGTGGAAAAGTGTGACTTTTATGGCCGCGCATACCGCCGTCTGCAAGGTGGGATTTTGCGATTGTTCGTACTGCCGGGAGCGAATGGATTTTCGTGTCACGCACATACGAGTCGGTGATTTTGATCGCTCCTTCCCGCACAGGTGGCCGGCGCTATGTCGAAAGGTCTTGCCAGGCGCTCTCAGACCGCCAGCACGTAACGCTCGCTCTTCATGCGCCACGCGGCAAACGCGACGGCCGCCCACGCCGCGAGCGCGGAGCACAGGAACGTCAGCACGAACGGCAGCAGGCCGATGTCGCCGCCCTTGGCCGTCTCGCGGAGCAGGGTCTGGTTCGACAGCATCGGCACGAGGTACATCCAGGATGCCGTTTTGAGTTCCAGCATCGACACGGCGAGTCCCGGCAGCATCGGCACGAGCATCACGATCGACAGCACGCTCTGCGCCTCCTTGAACGAGCGCGCGTTCATCGCCACCGCGATCTGCATGGCGGCCGCGAACAGCGACAGCGGCACGGACGCGAGGCAGACGAGCAGCAGCCGTCCCCAGCTCACGCGCCAGCTCATGCCGATTTCTTCCAGCGGCATCCACGACAAAATCGCATGCGCCAGCATCAGCTCCAGCGTGATGCCGATGACGGCCAGCGCGGCGGCGGCCAGCCACTTGCCGGCGACGAGTTCCCACGTGCGTACCGGTTGCGCCATCAGCACTTCGAGCGAACGCCGTTCCCGTTCGCCCGCCGTGGAATCCACGGCCGCGGACAGTCCGCAGATGAACGCGGGGAAGAACAGGAAGCCGAGGATGCCGCCGATGAGGCCGGCCGAGCGCGCGGCCGTCGTGCCCGTGTCGTAGCGCTGCACCTGCACGGGCGACAGCGCGGCCGGCGACACGCCGTGCGCCAGCAGGCGCGCGCTGGCGATGTTGGCGCCGTACGCGTTCAGCACCTCTTCGACGTCGCGCCGGCCGTCCTGCTCCGTCGACGAGTCGTACCACAGTTCGATGCGCGCGGGCCGCATCGCGGCGTAGTCGCTTGCGTACTTGCCGGGCAGGCGCAGGACGGCGGCGGCCTTGTGAGCGCGCAGCAGGTCGCCGATCGCGGCTTCTTCCATGGGTGGCGTGTCGCGCACGGTGATGTTTTTCTGCTTCAGCTGGGCCATCAAGGTGGGTGCCTGCGCGCCGCCGATCACGGCCAGCACGATGCCTTCGCGCTCGGGCTTCGTCGCGCGGTCGATCCACTGGTGCAGCAGGACGCCCAGCAGCACCGGGTACATCAGGGTGAACAGGGCGAGGAGGCCCAGCGAGCGCCTGTCGCGCAGCGATTCGCGGAACTCCTTCTTGAAAACGACGAGGAATTTGGAGGTCATGCGACGATCCCTTCATCGGTGCCGACCAGGCGGACGAACGCGTCTTCCAGGTTGGCGATGCCCGTGCGCCGGCATAGCTCGTCCGGCGTGCCCTGCGCCACCGTGTGGCCCTTGGCGATGACGATCACGTCGTCGCAAAGATGACTCACCTCCTGCATCACGTGCGTGGCCATCACGACGCAGCAGCCTTCCTTGCGCAGCGTGGACAGCGCGTGGCGCACGGCGCGCGTGCTCATCACGTCCAGGCCGCGCGTCGGCTCGTCCAGCAGCAGGTGGCGCGGGCGGTGCAGCAGCGCGCGCGCGAGGGCCACCTTGATGCGCTGGCCCTGCGAGAAGCCCTTGCTGCGGCGTTCCAGGATGTCGTCCATCGCGAGCATGTCCGAGACCTCGTCGATGCGCGCGGCGAGCGCGCGTTTGTCCATGCCGTTCAACTCGCCGAAATAGGTGAGGTATTCGCGCGTGGACAGGCGTTCGTACAGGCCGAACTGGTCGGTCAGGAAGCCGATGTTCGCGCGCACGGCGAGCGGGTCGCGTTCCGGGTCGATGCCGTCGATGGCGATGGTCCCGTGGTCGCGCTTGAGCATGCCGACGAGGGTGCGCAGCAGGGTCGTCTTGCCGGCGCCGTTGGGGCCCAGCAGCGCGGTGATCTGGCCGTCGCGCGCCGTGAAGCTGACGCCTCCCAGCGCCTGCACGCTGCCGAATTGTTTGCGGACTTCTTGTGCTTCGATCATAAAGAGAGGCCTGTGTTCAGGGTTGCGGTCCGGCGCTGCCGAGCTGGAAGGTCGGGGCCGGGATCTCGTTCAGGCAGGCGCCGTCGACTTTCGCTTCGGGCCGGTCGAGGAAGGTGCGCAGCAGGCGTGGCGCGCAGCCCAGTTGCGACACGCCGTGGCCGGCGTTCGGCGCCGTCAGCAGCTGCGCATGGTCCATGAAGCGGGCGGCGTCCTGGGCGCGGCGCGGCGGCGTGACGGGGTCCAGGGCGCCGGACAGCAGCAGCACGGGCGCGGCGATGCGCGTGGGGGGCGTCTCCGGCACGGCCGGCACGTTCATGGCGCGGCACAGCCCGCGCAGGCGGTCGGCCAGCGTGCGCGTGAGCGGACTCGCGTCGCTCGCGGCCAGCGCGGGCGTAAAACGCGGCATGTCCTCGGCGCAGACGACGGCCAGGTGCAGCAGGGTGGCCGGTGAGCCGTCGGGGGAAAAGTCGGCGGCCAGGTTGCGGCGCGCGACGAACGGCTGCCAGCGGCCCGCGCTGGCGCTGTGCACGAGGAACGGGAGGCGGCGCGCGTCGGCCGGCGCGTACAGCATGTTGCGCACGGTGTCGAGCAGGCGCGCGCTCGTCATCGTGACGTCGACCTGGCGCGCCGTGCGCGGGTCGGGCAGGTTCAGCGTCAGCGGGGCGGCATCGAGCTTGCCGACGAGCGCGTCGAATTCGCCGCGCAGGTTCGGATAGGCGCGGGCGCAGGCGGCATCCCTGGCGCACTGAGCGAACAGCTGGTCGAGCGCGGCCTGGCTGTCGCGGCCCCCGGCCGGGATCACCTGGTCGGGGGCCGCGACGGGGGCGAGCAGCAGGGCGCGCACGCCGGCGGGGTAGGCGCGCGCATAGGCCTGCGCGAGGCGGGTGCCGTACGAGCCGCCCCACAAATTGATCTTGTCGTAGCCCAGCGCGCGGCGCACCGACTCGATGTCGCGCGCGGCGGCGGCCGTCGTGTACGCGGCGAACGGGGCCTTGCTGGCCGCGATGCAGCGGCGCAGGGCGGCGTCGGCATCGGCATCGCTCA
>CBIHQW010000027.1:0-77906 GCA_966212285.1 Massilia kyonggiensis | reverse complement strand
TCCTGTTCCCGCTCATCGGCCTGTTCATGGCGCCGATCTACCCGGGCATCAATTCGGTGATGCTGAGCTCCCTGCCGCGCCACCAGCATGCGCCGATGACGGGGCTGCTCGTGATCTTTTCGGCGCTCGGCGGCACCACGGGATCCCTGATCACGGGCTACGTGTTCGGCCACGTGAACGGGCACTTTGCGTTCTACCTGACGCTCGTGCCGATCGTGCTGATGGTGGGGAGCCTGTACGCGTTCAAGCGGCAGGTGGACAAGACCGTTCCTCCAAACTTACGCAAAGCTAACCATAGTTAACTTTGCCGTTGAATTCCTGCTTCGCAGGGGCTGGTTTCACCCTGCGTTCACGCGCAGGGCCAGCGCCTTCCCCTCCACAGGCCGATGCGGTAGAACTCACCGCCATGTTTCTTAGATTGGTTGCGGCGTTCACGTCGCGGTCGTGGGATGCCCCGCAACTCGGGCAGGTCCAGTGACGCACATCGAGGCCGAGCTCATTCAACCGGTATCCACAGCCTGAACACAGTTTGCTGCTCGGGAACCAGCGATCGGCCAGCACGACCTGCCCTCCGCGCCAGGCCGCCTTGTAGTCGAGCTGGCGGCGCAGCTCGTAAAAACCCATGTCGGCAATGGCCCGCGCCAGATGCCGGTTGCCCAGCATGCCTTTGACGTTGAGGTCTTCGATGCCGATCGTGTGAAAGCGGCGTGTGATGCTTGTACTCAACTGGTGCAGGCTGTTGCGACGGATGTCGGCGATGCGCGCGTGCAGCTTCGCAAGCTTCAGCTTCGCCTTGGCATGATTGCGCGAGCCTTTTACTTTACGGGACACGGCACGCGACAGTTGTCGCAGGCGCATCAGTAAGGCACGCAGCGCCTTCGGCCCTTCGAACGTCTCGCCGGTCGACAAGGTGGCCAGCGCCTTGACGCCCAGGTCTATCCCGACCGAGCCTTGGTTCTCGGCGGGCGGCGCGGGTAGATCGGAGGTCTCGACGGTGATGCTGGCGTACCAGTGGTTAGCGACACGCGCGACCGAGGCGGAGACGATGCGACCCGCGAAGCGCAGTGTCTCACGCATGCGGACCCATCCCAGCTTTGGGATGCGGATTCGGCGCCTTTCGACCCGAAACTGATCATTGGACAAGGCAAAGCGGTCGTCCTGTCCTTTCCTGCGAAACCGCGGGTAACGGGCGCGCCCGGCGAAGAAGTTCTCGAAGGCTCGTCCGAGCTGCATGATGGCCATCTGCGGCGCGTTCTTGGTGACCTCCAGCATCCAGGGAAACTGCTCGCGCTTGATGCTGTTGAGTCGACGCCGTAACGCCGCTTCGGACGGCTTAGGCAGCGTCGAGTCGGTCTCGCAGGCTTCATACTGTTTCCGCCATTCGCTCAATGCCCAGTTATAGGCGAAGCGAGCTGTACCAGCCGCGCGAGCAAAGTAAGTCGCCTGCACGTTGTTTGGGTCCAGTCGGATGCGGTGCGCTACGAGCATTGTGTTCTTATACTGGTATTGGTCGAGGCTCCGGGAGCTTTGGTAGCCGTACTGAACGAACAAACCTGCTTGTTTTGCATAAGATCGCAGAAAGCTAACTAAGTTCCGAACGAACTGTCGCAACCCCGCCTACGCCTGGCAACCTGGATCGGTCTGGTTCGGCGCCGTCTTCTGCGCCAGCAGCAGCGCCCTGAAATCCTCCGCCCGCATCGGCTTGCCGATCAGGTAACCCTGCAGGACGTCGCATCCCGTCGAGCGGATCGCTTCCTTCTGCAGCTCCGTCTCGATGCCTTCGCAGATCACGTCCAGCTTGAGCGACTTGGCGAAGGCGATCACGCCGTTGACGATATCCAGGCAGCGCCGGTCCTGCTCGATCTCGCGCACGAACGAACGGTCGATCTTGATCGCGGTGATCGGCAGCGTGCGCAGGTACGACAGGTTCGAATAACCCGTGCCGAAGTCGTCGAGCGCGATGCGGAAGCCGTCGCGTTGCAGCAGGCGCAGCACCGACGCCGCCTTGTCGATGTCCTGCATCAGCATGCTCTCGGTGACTTCCAGCTTGATGCATTCGGGGTCGAGGTCGTAGCGGGTGACGAGGTTCGTCAGCAGCGGCGGCAGGTTTTCGTCCATCAGCTGGCGCGGCGAGACGTTCACCGCCATGCGCAGCCGGTAGCCCAGCAATTCCCATTCGCGCGCCTGGCGGCACGCTTCCTCGCACACCCAGGCGCCGACGGCCGTGATGGCGGGCGAGCCTTCCAGCATCGGCAGGAACAGGTCGGGGCCGAGCAGGCCGAGGCGCGGATGTTCCCAGCGCAGCAGGGCCTCCGCGCCCACGACGGCGCCGTTCGCGGCGCTGACCTGCGGCTGGTAGAACAGCACGAACTGGCGCCGTTCAAGGGCCGAGAACACGTCCTGGCGGAGCTCCAGGCGCTGCTTGAGCAGGTGGCGCGCCGTCGTCGAGAACACGGCGTACGTGTGACGGCCATTGTCCTTGGCCTCGTACATGGCGGCGTCCGCGTTGTTGAGCAGCTCGTCGGCCGAGTACTCGCGGCCGTTGCCGATCGCGATGCCGATGCTGCCGCCCACCGTCACGTAATGGCCGTCGACGGCGATGGGCGTGGCCAGGTGCTGCAGGATGGCGGTGGCCACGCCCTTCGCGCCCTCGGCGTTCATGCCTTCGAGGACGACCACGAACTCGTCGCCGCTGATGCGCGCGACCGTGATGCCGGGGGCGGCGAGGCTCCCGAGACGCCGCCCGATCTCCTGCAGGGCCATGTCGCCCGCGCGGTGGCCATGGGCGTCGTTGACTTCCTTGAAGTGGTCGAGGTCGATGAACAGGACGCCCACCGGGCGCTCGTCCTCGACGGAACGTGCCAGGGCCTCGTCGAGCGCGCGCAGGCAGCTGAAGCGGTTGTGCAGGCCCGTCATGCTGTCGTGCGTGGCCATGTGCATGAGCCGCGTCTCCGCCTCCTTGCGCTCGGTGACGTCGGCGAAGAACGCGGTGACGCCTTCGCGCGACGGATAGGCGCGCAGTTCGAGCCAGAGGCCCAGCGGGGCGTAGTAGTTTTCGCAGCGCGCGGGTTCGCGGTCGTGCATCGCGCGCTGGTAGGCGTCGTAGAACGGGCCGCCGACGGCTTCCGGGAATTCGTCCCACATGTTCTTGCCGATCAGGTCTTCCTGGCTGCGTTCGATCCACGCCGCGCCGCGCGCGTTGATGTACGTGAAGCGCCATTCGCGGTCGAGCGACAGGCAGCCGTCCGAAATGCTTTCCAGGACGGTACTCAGGCGTTCGCGCGCCTGCACGGCCGCCTGCTGGGCTTCGACGACCTCCGTTGCGTCCTGCAGGAAAGCGACGAAGTGGGTGGGGGCAGTTCCATTCCCGTGCACGGGAAACAGGTGCATGCGGCTCCAGAACAGGCTGCCGTCCTTGCGGTAGTTGCGCAGCAGCGCCGTGCAGACCTCGGCGTGCTCGACGCAGTGGCGGATCAGCGCGATCTCGGGCTGGTCGCGGTCGTCGCGCTGCAGGAAGCGGCAGTTGCGCCCGACGACTTCGTACAGCGCGTAACCCGTTACCCGTTCGAACGCGGGATTGACGTAGGCGATGGGATTGTCCGGCAGGCTGGCGTCGGAAATGATGATGCCCGTGTTGCTTGCCTCGATCAGGCGCTTGAAGAACGGCACGGGCAACTGTTCGATTTTATCGAGGATTGAGCGAACTTCTTCAGGAGAACAATTCTGCATGATCGTCTACCTTGGCCCTGGACGTTATCAGTGTAACGCCGCGTGAGGCAAGGGGGCAGCACGAAAGACACCTGTGTCCGCTTGGTGTTGCCTGTGGCTCAGATTGCCTGCACCGGGCACGCGGAATCCTCGTCGCGCGCCATGCGCACCGCGTCAATCGACGCCGAGATCCGCCATCTTCGCGCGCAGCGCCAGCCGGTCCGCATCGATCTGCGCGCCGTTCGTCTGGCGCGACAGCGCGGCCCTGTCCTTGCGGCCGAGGAAGTAGGCGATGCGCTCGGCGTTGGCGCCGGACGGGTGCGGTATGCCGTGCAGGATGCGGCCGGCATCCAGCACGCCGCGCGCCGCGAGCCAGTCGAGCGCGAGGCCGACCTTCGGGCCCAGCGGCACGACCACCGCGTCGGGCAGCGCGCCCGCTTCGGCCGCGAAATAGTCGAGCAGCTGGGCCTGCAGCAGCGGCGTCGTCAGCATGTTCGGGGACGCGCCATTGTAGTTTTTTCCGTTCACGAAAATCGGGTGGCGCAGCACGGCCGTCACGTGCATCAGGTGGGCGTGTTCTCCGAACAGCGACGCGCAGCTGGGGATGCCGAGCCAGCGCTGCAGGCCCACGTGGTCGAGCAGGGCGACGAGGTTCGGGCGGATCGCGCCGGAAAACGCGCCGGTGTACTTGGCCGCCCGCAGCACGTCGTCCTGCGCCGCGCCTTGCGCCTGCAGGCGCCGGGCCTCGCGCACCGCGTTCTTCCATTGCACGAACCCGGGCGAGATGCCGACGAGGACGAGCCGCGCCGCGCGGTTCACGTAATCGAACGGGATGTAGTGCGCGCTGATGGTTCCGGCGCGCGCCAGCAGGAAGCCCTCGGGGATCTGCGCGGGCGTCGCAATGGCATCCGGATCGGTGTCCAGGATGAGGTCACGGAACGTGGGAAAGGTCGCCAGCATGGGAAATGTAAAAAAAGTCCGGAAGCCTCGCATTGTGCCACGTGAAATCGTTGTCACGTCCCTTTACCTGCTTTTACACATACAAAAAACGATATCGAAGTTACCGAAAAATTGATTGGATCGTTCTCGATGTTGCGCCTAACATTACCGATAAGCATGCCAGTTCTGAAAGCGTTTCCATGCTTTCAGAAACCATAACAATACTTACATTGCAACAGGAGACGTATGGAACCCATCGCAGCGGGCCGTTTTGCGCCCGTTTCCCGCACCTTCGCATTGCGCGGCACCGTCGCCGCACTCATGGGCATCGGTCTCTTGACGAGCGTGTCCGTGCGTGCGCAGGAAGCCGGCGCTGCACAGGGTGCCAACCAGGCCAGCGGCAGCAACGTCGTGGTCGTCAGCGGCCAGCGCCAGGCCGCGCAGAGCGCCCAGACCATCAAGAAAAACGCGGACCAGGTCCTCGATTCGATCGTCGCCGACGACATCGGCAAGTTCCCGGACAAGAACGTGGCCGAGATCCTCGCCCGCGTCACCGGCGTGCAGGTCCTGCGCGGCGCCGGCGAAGCCAGCACGGTCGTGATCCGTGGCCTCGGCGGCGCGAAAACGCTGTTCAATGGCCGCGAGATGTTCACCGCCGCCAACCGTTCGCTGGCCCTGGCCGACGTGCCCGTCTCCATGCTGCAGCGCGTGGACGTGTATAAATCGCAGGGCGCCGACATGGTCGAAGGCGGCACCGCGGGCACCATCGATGTGCGCACGTTCCGTCCGTTCGACTTCAAGGGTTCGCAGGTCGCCATCAACGCCCGCGCCGAAAACCGCGACAAGGCCGGCAAGACCGATCCGCAGGTCGGCGGCCTGTGGTCGAACCGCTGGAAGACCGGCATCGGCGAAGTGGGCCTGCTGGGCGGCCTGTCGTACCAGCGCGGCCGCTACAGCGACGAAGTGGCGTGGGCCGGCCAGCCGGCCACATACCAGGCCAATGGCCAGACCGTGCAGGGCGCGGACGGCAACGGCCGCGTGATGACCACCGGCGACCGCAAGCGCCTGGCCCTGAACTTCGCCGCGCAGTGGCGCCCGAACCGCGACATGCAGTTCTACGCCGAAGGCTTCGGCACCAAGATCGACCACGATGCGCAGAGCGTCTTCTTCGTGGGCGGCTTCCCGGTCTACAACAACCCGAACACGACGATCAAGACGATCACCGAGAACGGCAAGAACTACCTGGACAGCGTCAGCAACCCGAGCGACACGTCGCTGTTGCTGAGCTCGACGCAGGCGCGCCGCGACTGGTCGAAGGGCAGCCAGCTGGCCCTCGGCGGCACGTGGGACGCGACGCCGACGATCCGCCTGTCGACCGAAGCCGTGCGCACGGTCTCGACCTATCGCCAGGAAAACCCGATCCTCGACTCGATCTACACGGCGCCCCGTGCGGTCGTCGGCGGCACCCGTGACGGCGGCGGCTACGTCGATTATCCGGGCACGGACCTGACCGACCCGTCCAAGTGGTCGATGATCGCCCTGTACGACAACCACAACCACGCGAACGGCGCGGCCAACGACTGGCGCGGCGATGTGACCTGGACGCCGGAGAACGACGGCCTGCTGAAGGAACTGAGCGGTGGCCTGCGCTGGGCGCAACGCGACGCATCGTATGCGCACGAGCTGGGCAACTATCGTCCCGCGACGATCACGGGCGTGAACCCGGGCAGCGTTCCCGGCCTGTCGTGCCTGAGCCCGGAAATCCACGGCAACTACGGCCTGAACCAGTACTACGCCGCCTGCTACAAGTTCCTGCTTGATAACACCTCCGTCGTGCGCCAGGCCATCCTGGGCACGCCGAACGGCCTGCCCGACGATCCGCTGTCCTTCTACACGGACCGCGAGACGACGCAAGCCATCTACGGCAAGGCCAAGCTCGGCTTCGATGCCTTCGGCGTGCCGATCGACGCCACGGCCGGCGTGCGCGTCGTGAACACCAAGCAAAGCGTCAACGGCAACTCGCGCAGCGGCACGGGGCCCGTCACGCCGGTGTCGGTATCGAGCAGCAACACGGACGTGCTGCCGAGCCTGAACCTGCGCGCCGACTTCCGCAACGACCTCGTCGGCCGCGTGGTCTACGGCAAGGCGATCGAGCGTGCCCCGTTCGGCGACTACAACCCGGGCGTCGTGCTCGGTTCCGTCACCACGACCAACGGCAACCCGCCGGCTGGCGGCGGCGGCAACCCGAACCTGAAGCCGCAGGAAGCCCGCAACCTGGACGTGGCGCTGGAGTGGTATTTCTCGAAGGATGGTTCGCTGACCGGTACGGTGTTCCAGCACGACTTCAAGAACTTCATCCGCCACCGGACGACGACGGAAACGATCAACGGCCAGGCTTACCTGATGGACCGCCCGTACAACACGGACACGGCCAAGCTGTACGGCTTCGAAGCGGCGTACCAGCAGTTCTTCTCGTTCCTGCCGGGCTGGCTGAGCGGCCTGGGCATGCAGGCGAACTTCACGTACATGAACGGCGGCATGACGGAGCCGGACGGCACGCGCAACACGTTCCCGGGCATGTCCAAGCGGGCCTACAACCTGGTCGGCCTGTACGAGCGCGGCCCGTGGTCGGCGCGCCTGGCCTACAACTGGCGCGACAAGTTCGTGGACACGTACAACTACCGCGGCCTCGGCCTGGACCTGGTCGTCGACCCGATCAAGACGCTGGATGCCTCGATCTCGTACAAGATCACGGAAAACCTGACGGCAACCTTGGACGGCAGCAACCTGCTGGACCAGGAGTACCACGACTACCACGGTACGCCGCTGCTGCCGCGTGACGTGCGCCGTTATGACCGGGTCGTCGGCTTTGCCCTCCGTTGGAAACATTGACCCAGGGCTCTGATCAATAGGGAATAATGAGGGTGCTGCTCGGAAAAACCGCGTAGCACCCTGTTCGTTTGGAAGGACGTCCGTATGCAAACCCAGAAACTTTCCACTCTCGAAAAAGTGGGCTTCGGCGCCGGCGACATGGCGCTCAACGTGGTGATCTCGTCGATGATGCTGATCATCACTTTCTTTTATACGGACGTCTATGGACTCAAGACGACCGACCTCGCGCTGCTGTTCGTGCTCGTCAAGATCGTGGGCGCTGTTTCCGACCTGATCGTCGGCCAGATGACGGACAGTTTCCTGTCCCGCTGGGGCCGCTATCGGCCCTATTTCCTGTTCCTCGCGATCCCGTACGGCCTGTCCGTGTACGCCGTGTTCAGCACGCCGGACTGGAACTATGACGCCAAGCTCGTGTGGGCGTATTCCACGTACATCCTGATGACGCTGATGACGTCGGGCGTGGGCGTGCCCTACATTTCGCTGATCAGCGGCCTGACGAGCGACCCGCAGGAGCGCCTGTCCGCCAACGGCTACCGGCTGTTCCTGGCGAAAGTCGGCGCATTCATGGTCACCATCGTCGTGCCGATCCTCGCGCAGCGCTGGGGCAACGGCAACCAGGCCGCCGGCTACCAGGCGGCGATGGCCCTGATGGCGCTGCTGGGCGTCGTGCTGTTCCTGTTCACCTTCTTCACGACGACGGAACGCGTTGTCTACAAGACGAAGCGCCAGCCGCTGATGGAACAGATCGCGGTGCTGGCACAGAACGACCAGTGGCTGATCCTGTGCGCCGTCTGCGTGACGGGCACCATCGGCTACGTGATCCGCGGCTCCGTCGCGATCTATTACGCGAAGTATTACCTGCACGGCGACACGGAGACCGTGTCCGCGTTCCTGTCGACGGGCGTCGCGGCCGCGATCATCGCCATGGTCGTGTCGACGTGGGTGACCAAGTTCTATTGCAAGGTCAAACTGTTCCGCTACACGCAGCTGCTGGTGGCGGTGCTGTCCGTGATGATTTATTTCCTGGTCAAGCCGGGTGATACGGCGCTGGCCTTCTTCCTGTACTTCCTGCTGTCGCTCGTCGTCGACCTGCACGCGCCGGTGTTCTGGTCCGCGATCGCCGAGACCATCGACTATGGTCAAGTTAAAACGGGCAAGCGCGTGTCGGGCTTCGCGTTCGGCGGCATCTCGGTCGCGCAGAAAGCCGGCATGGGCCTCGCGGGCGGCATGGTCGGCCTGCTGCTGAATTATTTCCATTACCAGCCGAACCAGGAGCAGGGCGCACTGGCGCTGCAGGGCATCGCGCTGATGCTGTCCGTGATTCCCGGCTTCTTCCATTTCCTGATGGGCGCGCTGATGTTCAAGTACCGCATCAGCGATGAATACTATTCGACAGTCAAGGAAGACCTCCGCGCCAGCGCGTGATTCACTTTAGCGAGACCATCATGCAAGACACCGTACTGAAACCCCTCATCGAGCAACGCGCCGACCCGTACATTTATAGACACACGGACGGCTATTACTATTTCACGGCATCGGTCCCGCAATACGACCGCATCGAACTGCGCCGCGCAAAGACGATCGCGGAACTGGCCAATGCGCCCACCGTCGACGCGTGGATCAAGCCGGATACGGGCCCTTACAGCGAGCTGATCTGGGCGCCGGAGCTGCACTTCAACATGGGCGCGTGGTACGTCTATTTCGCCGCCGCGCCGAGCCGCGAGATCAAGTACAAGCTGTTCCAGCACCGCATGTACGCGATCCGCAACACGAACGCGAATCCGCTCGAAGGCACGTGGGAATTCATGGGCCAGGTCGACACGGGCATCGACACGTTCTGCCTGGACGCGACCACGTTCAACCACAACGGCGTGCTGTACTACCTGTGGGCGCAGAAGGACAACGAGATCGAAGGCAATTCGAACCTGTACATCGCGAAGATGAAGACGCCGTGGCAGATCGAAGGCAAGCCGGTGCTGCTGTCGAAGCCGGAACACGATTGGGAAATCCGCGGGTTCTGGGTCAACGAAGGCCCGTCCGTCCTGCGCCGCAACGGCAAGATTTTTATTTCGTATTCGGCCAGCGCCACCGACGAGAATTACGCGATGGGCCTGCTGTGGGCCGACGAGAATGCGGACCTGCTCGATCCGGCCGTATGGACAAAGTCGCGCGAGCCCGTGTTCCGCACATGCTACGATCACGGCATCTACGGACCCGGCCACAACAGCTTTACGTACGCTGAAGATGGCGACACCGTCATGCTCGTCTACCACGCGCGCACCTATACCGAAATCGTCGGCGATCCGCTGTGGAACCCGGACCGCCATACCTTCGTCAAACCGCTGCGTTGGGACGAGAACGGCATGCCGGTATTCGGGCGGCCATCCACCCTCTGAGGATATAACAACGTGCAAAACGGAATTACCCAGGCGCCGTTCGGGACCTTGCCCGACGGCCGGCAAGTCACCCAGTACACGCTCAAGAACAATAACGGCATGGTCGTCAAGGTGCTGGACTTCGGCGGCATCATCACCGAGATCCACGTACCGGACCGCGACGGCGTCTTTGCCGATGTCGCCCTCGGCTTCGAGACGCTGGAGCCCTACATCAAGGACAGCCCGTATTTCGGCGCCCTGATCGGCCGCTACGGCAACCGCATCGGCAAGGGCCGCTTCACGCTCGACGGCAAGCAATACCAGCTGACGACCAACAACGGCAACAACCACCTGCACGGCGGCGATCCGGGCTACGACAAGGTGTTGTGGACGGCCGCCGTCGAAGGCGACGGCCTCGTCCTGCGCTACCACAGCCCGGACGGCGAGCAGGGCTATCCCGGCAACCTCGACGCCACCGCCACGTATGTGCTGACCGACGACAACGAGATCGTCGTGCGCTTCCACGCCGTGACCGACCAGCCGACGCCTGTCAACCTGACCCAGCACAGCTACTTCAACCTGGCCGGGGCGGGGCAGGGCGACATCCTGGCCCACGAGATCACGATCGACGCGGATAAATTCGTGCCCATCGACGCGGAATCGATCCCGTTCGGCGAACTGGCCCCCGTGACGGGCACGCCGTTCGACTTCCGCAAGCCGCGCGCGATCGGCGAGCGCATCACGCAACCGGACAAGCAGCTGCGCCACGGCACCGGCTACGACCATTGCTGGGTGCTGAACCGGAGCCTGGGCGACCGCGGCCTGAAGCGCGCCGTCCACGTGCTGGAACCGACGACGGGCCGCGTGCTGGAACTGTTTACGCAGGAACCGGGCGTGCAGTTCTACAGCGGTAACTTCCTCGATGGTTCGCTGAGCGGCAAGGGCCATCCCTGGATTTTCCGCAGCGGCTTCTGCATCGAGCCGGAGCACTACCCGGATTCGCCCAACCAGCCGGCGTACCCGAACACGATCCTGCGTCCGGGCGAAGTCTACGAAACGGAATCGCGCTTCCGCTTCTCGGTGGCGCACTAATCAGGAGAGCACTGCATGATGGAACTGGTGGTGGATGGCCGGAATATACTCGGCGAGGGCATAGTCTGGGACGACAAGGGCGCACGCCTGTTCTGGACCGACATCGAAGGCAGCGAGCTGTGGTCGCACACCCCGGCGACGGGTGCGCTGCAGCGCTGGCCGCTGCCCGAGCGCCTGTGCTCGCTGGCGCTGACGCATGACGACGGCCGCCTGCTGCTGGGGCTCGCCTCCGGCCTGGCGTTCTTCGATCTCGCCAGCGGCGACCTCGACCGCATCTGCGACGTCGAGGCGCACCTGCCCGCCACCCGCCTGAACGATGGCCGCACGGACCGCCAGGGCCGCTTCGTCTTCGGCGTGTTCAACCAGGCCGAGAACCCGAAGGACGCCATCGGCGGCTTTTACCGGCTGAACCACGACCTGTCGCTGGAGCGCCTGCCGCTGGGCGGCGTCGCCATCGCCAACAGCATCTGCTTCAGCCCGGACGGCCGCACCATGTATTACGCCGATTCGGGCACGCGCGAGATCCGTTGCTGCGACTACGACCCGGATACCGGCGCAGTGGCCAACCTGCGCGAATTCGCGGCGGCCGACGCGGCGCCGGGCGATCCGGACGGGTCGACGATCGATGCCGAAGGCTATCTGTGGAGCACGCGCTGGGGTGCGGGGCAGGTCGTGCGCTTCGCACCGGACGGCACCGTCGACCGCGTATTGACCTTGCCGGCGCCGCAACCGACGTGTCCGGCGTTCGGCGGTCCGGACCTGGATGTGTTGTATGTCACTTCCGCAACAGTCGGCCTGCGCGCCGGCCAGCTGGCAGATGCACCAAAATCGGGCGGAGTTTTTGCTAAAAAGGTAACAATCAAGGGCTTGGCGGAGGTTAAATTCGCTGGCCGGCGCCGATAGCGGTAACAGCGATGCCGATAACGATATCGATTGCTGCTAAAAATTGATTGGAAAGTTATCTTATCGGCCTTTAGACTTTCTCCATCGCTGAGCTGGACGACGACAAAGGGTCGCTCAGATTACAAAAACGACGGAGGAAGAATGTCCGAGACAAAAAAGAAGCCCACCCTGCGGTCCGCAGCGTGGTTCGGTACCCAGGACAAGAACGGCTTCATGTACCGGAGCTGGATGAAGAACCAGGGTATCCCCGATCATGAATTCCAGGGCAAGCCGATCATCGGCATCTGCAACACCTGGTCCGAACTGACCCCCTGCAACGCCCACTTCCGCAAGCTGGCCGAGCACGTCAAGCGCGGCATCCTGGAAGCGGGCGGCTTCCCGGTCGAATTCCCCGTCTTCTCGAACGGCGAATCGAACCTGCGCCCGACCGCCATGCTGACCCGTAACCTGGCCAGCATGGACGTCGAAGAATCCATTCGCGGCAATCCGATGGACGGCGTCGTCCTGCTGGTCGGCTGCGACAAGACCACGCCGGCCCTGCTGATGGGCGCCGCGAGCGTCGACATTCCGGCCATCGTCGTCACCGGCGGCCCGATGCTGAACGGTAAGCTGAACGGCAAGGACATCGGTTCCGGCACCGCCGTCTGGCAGCTGCACGAGCAGGCCAAGGGCGGCCAGATCTCGATGCACGACTTCCTCGCCGCCGAAGCCGGCCACTCGCGCTCGGCCGGCACCTGCAACACGATGGGCACCGCATCGACGATGGCCTGCATGGCCGAGTCGCTGGGCGTCTCGCTGCCGCACAATGCCGCGATCCCCGCCGTCGACGCGCGCCGCTACGTGCTGGCGCACATGTCCGGCATCCGCATCGTCGAGATGGTCAACGAAGACCTCAAGCTGTCGAAGATCCTCAAGCGCGAGAACTTCGAGAACGCGATCCGCACGAACGCCGCGATCGGCGGCTCGACCAACGCCGTGATCCACCTGAAGGCCATCGCCGGCCGCATCGGCGTGCCGCTGGAGCTGGAAGACTGGACGAACATCGGCAAGGGCACCCCGACCATCGTCGACCTGCTGCCGTCCGGCCGCTACCTGATGGAAGAGTTCTATTACGCCGGCGGCCTGCCGGGCGTGCTGCGCCGCCTGGGCGAAAGCAACCTGCTGCCGCACAAGGACGCGCTGACCGTGAACGGCAAGACGATCTGGGAAAACGTCCAGGACGCGCCGATCTACAACGACGAAGTGATCCGCAAGATCGACAACCCGCTGATCGACGACGGCGGCATCTGCATCCTGCGCGGCAACCTGGCCCCGCGCGGCGCCGTGCTGAAGCCGTCGGCCGCATCGCCGCACCTGATGAAGCACCGCGGCAAGGCCGTCGTGTTCGAAGACTTCGACCACTACAAGGCGCGCATCGTCGATCCGGACCTGGACGTCGACGAGAACTCGATCCTCGTGATGAAGAACTGCGGTCCGAAGGGCTACCCGGGCATGGCCGAAGTGGGCAACATGGGCCTGCCGCCGAAGCTGCTGGCGAAGGGCATCACCGACATGGTCCGCATCTCCGACGCGCGCATGAGCGGCACCGCCTACGGCACCGTCGTGCTGCACGTGGCGCCGGAAGCGATGGCCGGCGGCCCGCTGGGCATCGTCAAGGACGGCGACTTCATCGAACTCGATTGCAAGGCCGGCCGCCTGCACCTGGACGTGCCGGAAGACGAGATCAAGACCCGTCTCGCCGACCGCGCCGAGAACCAGAAGGAAGCGCCGCGCACCGGTTACGCGGGCCTGTACCTGGATCACGTGCTGCAGGCGGACGAAGGCTGCGACTTCGACTTCCTCGTCGGCTGCCGCGGTTCGGCCGTGCCCAAGCATTCCCATTAATGTTGGCATTCGCGTGGGCACGGTGTGCCCACCCTACGGATTTGCGTAGGGTGGGCTCGCCGAGCCCACGCGCTATTTGAGATCCCACTATGCTGCTCATCCAATACAAATCCGCCAGCGGCGAGCGCCGCGTCGGCATCCTGAACGGCGACACCGTCACCGCCATCACCGGCTACGCCACCACGCTGGAACTGGCCAAGGCCGCCATCGCGCAGGGCAAGAGCCTGGCCGCGCTGGCCGCTCAGTTGGCCGATTCTGCCGCCACCGGCGACAAGGACTCCTACGAAGCGATCGCTAAGGCAGGCCGCGTGCTGGCCCCGATCGACCACCCGGACGCCGCGCACACCTATGTCACCGGCACGGGCCTGACGCACCTGGGCAGCGCCGACGCGCGCGACGCCATGCACAAGAAGATCGGCGGCGACGTCGAATCGCTGTCCGACTCCATGAAGATGTTCCGCATGGGCGTCGAAGGCGGCAAGCCGGAAGCGGGCAAGGCCGGCGTGCAGCCGGAATGGTTCTACAAAGGCGACGGCTCGATCGTGCGCGCCAGCGGCCAGGACATGGAAATGCCGGACTTCTCGCTGGACGGCGGCGAAGAGCCGGAGATCGCCGGCCTGTACGTGATCGGCGACGACGGCCAGCCGTACCGCGTCGGTTTCGCGATCGGCAACGAGTTCTCCGACCACGTGACGGAACGCCAGAACTACCTGTACCTCGCACACTCCAAGCTGCGCAACTGCGGCGTCGGCCCGGCGCTGCTGGTCGGCGAACTGCCGGCCCACGTGGAAGGCGTGTCGCGCATCCGCGCCGCCGACGGTTCCGTGCGCTGGGAAAAGGCGTTCGTGTCGGGCGAGCAGAACATGTCGCACACGATCGGCAACCTGGAATACCACCACTTCAAGTACGGCCTGTTCAACCGCCCGGGCGACGTGCACATCCACTTCTTCGGCACCGCGACCCTGAGCTTCGCCGACAACATCAGCGTGCAGGCCGGCGAGACCTTCGAAGTCGAATCGCCGCAGTTCGGCCCCGCGCTGCGCAACAAGCTCGCCGTCCAGTCCACCCAATTTGCTAAAGTAAAGACCTTATGACCATCGCACAAATCACCGGCGAAGCCCTCATCGGCGGCGTCGCCCAGCGCGGCGCCGGCGGCTCGTTCAAAGCCTGGAACCCGGGCGCGCGCACGCACATCGAACCCGCATTCAACATGGTCGACATCGCCCAGATCGACGAGGCCTGCAGCCTCGCCGGCAAGGCGTTCGACATCTTCCGCAACACGACCGACGAAGAGCGCGCCGCGTTCCTCGACACGGTCGCCGAGCAGATCATGGCCCTGGGCGATGCGCTGGTCGAGCGCGCGATGGCGGAAACCGGCCTGCCGCGCGGCCGCATCGAGGGCGAGCGTGGCCGCACCTGCAACCAGCTGAAACTGTTCGGCAGCCTGCTGCGCGAAGGTTCGTGGCAGGATCCGCGCATCGACCCGGCCCTGCCGCAGCGCACGCCGCCGCGTCCGGACCTGCGCAGCCGCCTGATCGGCGTCGGCCCCGTCGCCGTCTTCGCCGCATCGAACTTCCCGCTCGCGTTCTCCGTCGCCGGCGGCGACACGGCATCGGCCTTCGCGGCCGGCTGCCCGGTCGTGCTGAAGGCCCACTCGGCCCACCCGGGCACGTCGGAACTGGTGGCGCGCGCCGTCGTGAAAGCCGTCGAACTGTGCGGCCTGCCGGCCGGCACGTTCGCACTGCTGACCGGCACCGGCAACGGCATCGGCCAGGCGCTCGTCGCGCATCCGGCCATCCAGGCCGTCGGCTTCACGGGTTCGCGTTCGGGCGGCACCGCGCTGATGGCCGTCGCCGCGGGCCGCCAGCAGCCGATCCCGGTCTATGCCGAGATGAGCAGCATTAACCCGGTGTTCCTGCTGCCGCAGGCGCTGGAGCAGCACGCCGAGCGCATCGGCCGCGAATTCGCCGCGTCGCTCACGCTGGGCGTCGGCCAGTTCTGCACCAACCCCGGCCTCGTGCTGGCGATCGACGGCCCGGGCCTGTCGACGTTCTGCGCCGCCGCCACGGCCGCTCTGAACGACACGCAGCCGGCCACGATGCTGTCGGCCGGTATCGCATCGAGCTTCCGCCGCGGCGTCGCCGCGCTGGGCAGCAACGAAGCGGTGACCACGCTGCTGCGCCTCGATCACGAAGACAACCAGGGCCATGCCGCGCTGTTCCGCGTGGAAGGCGATGCCTTCCTGGCCCGCAAGGAGCTGCACGAAGAAGTGTTCGGCCCGGCCTCGCTGCTGGTGGTCTGCAAGGACGTCGAGCAGATGCGCGCCATCGTCGAGCACCTGGAAGGCCAGCTGACGGCCGCGATCCACCTGGAAGAGGGTGATATCGAGGCCGCGCAGGTCCTGCTGCCGACGCTGGAGCGCAAGGTCGGCCGCATCCTGGCCAACGGCTTCGGCACCGGCGTGGAAGTGGCGCACGCGATGGTGCACGGCGGTCCGTTCCCGGCCACGGCCGACGGCCGCAGCACCTCGGTGGGCACCGGCGCGATCTTCCGCTTCCTGCGCCCCGTGGCGTACCAGAACCTGCCGCAGGCATTGCTGCCGGCGGTGCTGCGCGACGAGAACCCGCGCGGCATCTGGCGCCGCCGCGACGGCGCGCTGGGCAAGGAATAAGCAATAGACGGCGCCGGGTTCTTCCCGGCGCCGCTTACAATAAGATTGAAGGAGACGACGATGGGTACTTTAGCCAAGTACGGTAGCCTCGAAGGCAAACGGGTATTCGTGACGGGCGGCGGCAGCGGGATCGGTGAAGCGATCGTTGCCGCGCTGGTGGAGCAGGGCGCGCTGGTCGGCTTTGTCGACATCATGCGCGACGCCAGCGAAGCGCTGGTGACGCGGCTGGCAGCGGCTGGCCACAAGGCCCCGATCTACCGCTACTGCGACATCACCGACATCCCGAGCCTGCAGGCCGTGATGGCCGAGATGGCCGCCAAGCTGGGCGACTTCGACGTCGTCGTCAACAACGCCGCCAACGACCAGCGCCACCAGATCGGCGACGTCTCGGTCGAATACTGGGACGAGCGCATCGCCATCAACCAGCGTCCGATGTTCTTCACGGTGCAGGCTGCGCTGGAAGGCATGAAGCGCCGCGGCGGCGGCTCCGTCATCAACTTCAGTTCGATGTCGTGGCACGCCAAGAATCCGAATTACCCGATCTACGCGACGACGAAGGCATCCGTCATCGGCCTGACGCGGTGCCTGGCGCGCGACCTCGGACAATTCAACATCCGCGTCAACACCGTGACGCCGGGCTGGGTGATGACCCAGCGCCAGATCGACCTGTGGCTGGACGAGGCGGGCGAGGCCGAAATCGCGCGCTCGCAATGCCTGCCGGGCAAGCTGATGCCCGAAGATATCGCCGCGATGGTGCTCTTCCTGTCCGCCGACGACAGCAAGATGTGCACGGGACAGGAATTCATCGTCGACGCCGGCTGGGTGTGACGGGGACGCCAGTCCTTTTCCCGGCCGATGCCTAACACCGTCAATCCCGCGCGCGCGGGATTGACGGATTCTGCACTTCACTACAATACAACCACCCTAAACGGAGACCACATGAAGGCATTCCAACCCAAAGTCCTCGCCCTCGGCCTTGCCGCCGCATTCTGCGCCGGCGCCGCGTTCGCCCAGGTGAACGTCACTGTCGACACGACCAAGCCGGGCGCGGTGATCGACAAGGACGTCTATGGCCAGTTCGCCGAACACCTCGGCACCGGCGTCTATGGCGGCCTGTGGGTTGGCCCGGATTCGAAGATCCCGAACACCAAAGGGTGGCGCAACGACGTCGTCGGCGCGCTGAAGGACATGCACGTGCCGCTGGTCCGCTGGCCGGGCGGCTGCTTCGCCGACGAATACCACTGGCGCGAAGGCATCGGCCCGCGCAGCAAGCGTCCGGTGAAGGTCAACACGAACTGGGGCGGTGTGCCGGAAAACAATGCGGTCGGCACGCATGAATTCTTCGACCTCGTCGAGATGCTGGGTGCGGACGCCTATGTCAACGGCAACCTGGGCACCGGTACCCCGCAGGAAGCGGCCGAGTGGATCGAGTACATGACGTCGGAAGGCAAGTCGACCCTGGCCGAGCTGCGCGCGAAGAACGGCCACCCGGCGCCGTTCAAGGTCGCCTATTTCGCGATCGGCAACGAGTCGTGGGGCTGCGGCGGCAACATGCGTCCCGAGTACTACGCCGACCTGTACCGCCAGTGGAATACGTTCCTGAAGGCGCCGCAGCACCTGCGTCCGAAGATGATCGCCAGCGGCGGCACGGCCGACGACACCACGTGGACCGACGTCCTGTCGCGCGACCTGAAGGGCCGCACGGACGGCATCAGCTTCCACTTCTACACGCTGCCGACCGGGAACTGGGACAAGAAGGGCGCCGCCACCGGCTTCCCGGAATCGGAATGGTTCTCGACGATGTCGCAGACGCTGCGCATGGAAGACTTCATCCGCAAGAACGTCGCCATCCTCGACAAGAACGATCCGGAGAAGAAGATCGGCTTCGACGTGGACGAGTGGGGCACCTGGTACGACGTCGAGAAGGGCACCAACCCGGGCTTCCTGTTCCAGCGTAACACCATCCGCGACGCCGTCGTGGCCGCGCTCAACTTCAACATCTTCCATGCCCACGCCGACCGCGTGCGCATGACGAACATCGCGCAGATGGTCAACGTGCTGCAGGCGATGATCATCACCGACAACGAGAAGATGCTGCTGACGCCGACCTACCACGCCTTCAAGATGTACGTGCCGTTCCAGGGCGCGACGTCGCTGCCGGTTGCGCTGTCGAACAACACGACCTACGGCTCGAACGGCCAGGGCGTGCCGGGTATCAGCGCGTCGGCGGCAAAGGCCAAGGACGGCAAGACCTACGTCGCCCTCGTCAACACGAACCCGCATGACGCCACCGACGTCGTCCTGAACGTCGCCGGCCAGAACGTCGGCGCCGTGCGCGGCCAGCTGCTGACGGCAGATGCGATGGACGCCCACAACACGTTCGAGCGCAAGGACGCCGTCAAGCCCGTGCCGTTCAGCGCCACCGCCAGCGGCGGCAAGCTGACGATCAAGGTGCCGGCCAAGTCGGTGCTGGTCGTGGCCGTGGAAGGCTGAGCATGAAGGTGCCGCTCGCGGCCACGCTCCTCCTGGCTGCGGCGGCCAACGCCGCCCAGGTGGGCGTGCACGACCCCGTGATGGCGAAGGACGGCAGCACGTACTACCTGTACAGCACCGGTCCCGGCATCACGTTCTATTCGTCGCGCGACATGCGGCACTGGAAGCCGGAAGGCCGGGTGTTCGCGGGCGAGCCGGCGTGGGCCAAGCGTGCCGCGCCGACGTTCAACGACCATATCTGGGCACCGGACGTCCAGCGGCACAACGGCCGCTGGCTGCTGTACTACTCGGTGTCCGGCTTCGGCAAGAACACGTCGGGCATCGGCGTCACGACCAATGCGACGCTCGACCCGCGTTCCCCGAACTACCGCTGGGAAGACCAGGGGATGATGGTGCAGTCGGTCCCCGGCCGCGACCTGTGGAACGCCATCGACCCGAACGTCGTCGAAGACGACAAGGGGCAGGGCTGGATGAGCTTCGGCTCGTTCTGGGGCGGCATCAAGCTCGTGAAGCTGGACGACAGCTGGACGAAGATCGCCGAACCGCAGGAATGGCATACGATCGCGCGCCGCGAGCGTCCCGCGTTCACGCCGGACGAGGACGCGGCGCCGGCCGAGATCGAAGGGCCGTTCATCTTCAGGAAGAACGGGTATTACTACCTGTTCGTCTCGTGGGGCCTGTGCTGCCAGGGGCCGAAGAGCACGTACCACGTCGTCGTGGGCCGCGCGCAGGACGTGAAGGGACCGTACCTCGACCGCCAGGGCAAGGATATGGCGAAAGGCGGCGGCTCGCTCGTCGTCAAGGGCGACAGGGACTGGCAGGGTCTCGGCCACAACAGCGCCTACACGTTCGACGGCAAGGACTACCTCGTGCTGCACGCCTATGAGACGGCCGACAAGTACAAGCAGAAGCTGAAAGTGATGGATATCCGCTGGGACAAGGATGGCTGGCCCACGGTCGACCCGAAGGACCTCAATCGTTACGTAAGCGAAGAACTGAAATGAAGCTCACCCGCATCGCCGCGCTGTTGTTCACCCTGGGCGCGACGTGCGCCCAGGCCGCCGACCTGTTCCCGCTGCAGGACGTCCGCCTGGGGGCCAGCCCCTTCCTCGACGCCCAGACGACGGACCTGAACTACCTGATGGCGATGGAGCCGGACCGCCTGCTGGCGCCGTTCCTGCGCGAAGCGGGGCTCACGCCGAAGCAGCCCAGCTACGGCAACTGGGAATCGTCGGGCCTCGATGGCCACATGGGCGGGCACTACCTGTCGGCGCTGGCATTGATGTATGCGTCGACCGGCGATGCGGAAGTCAGGAAGCGTCTCGATTATTTTGTCGCGGAGCTGAAGCGCGCGCAGACGGCCAATGGCGACGGCTATGTCGGCGGCGTGCCGGGCGGCCGCGCCGCGTGGCGCGATGTCGCGGCGGGCAAGCTCCATGCGGACAACTTCTCCGTCAACGGCAAATGGGTCCCGTGGTACAACCTGCACAAGGTCTACGCGGGCCTGCGCGATGCGTACCGCTATGCCGGCAACGAGGATGCGAAGGCGATGCTGATCGCCATGGCCGACTGGACGCTGCGCCTGACGAGTCGCCTGACGGACGAGCAGATGCAGCAGATGCTGAAGGCCGAACATGGCGGCATGAACGAGGTGCTGGCCGACGTCGCCCAGATGACGGGCGACGGCAAGTACATGGACCTGGCGCTGAAGTTCTCGCACCAGGCCATCCTGCAGCCGCTCGAAAAGCACGAGGACAAGCTCACGGGCCTGCACGCCAACACGCAGATCCCGAAAGTCATCGGCTTCAAGCGCATCGGCGAACTCACGGGCCGCAAGGACATGGCGGATGCCGCCGCGTTCTTCTGGCAGACCGTCGTCGACCACCGCACGGTGGCCATCGGCGGCAACAGCGTCAGGGAGCACTTCCATGACGACAAGGACTTCAGTCCCATGATCAACGAGGTCGAGGGGCCGGAGACCTGCAACACGTACAACATGCTCAAGCTGACGGAGATGCTGTTCGAGACATCGGACAAGGCATCGTACGCCGACTACTACGAGCGCGCGCTGTATAACCACATCCTCGCGTCCGAGCGTCCGGGCACGGGCGGCTTCGTGTACTTCACGCCGATGCGTCCGAACCAGTACCGCGTGTATTCGCAGGTGGACAAGGGCATGTGGTGCTGCGTGGGCTCCGGCATCGAGAGCCATGCGAAGTACGGTGAATTCATTTATGCCCACGAAGGCGACGCGTTGTTCGTGAACCTGTTCATCCCGTCGACGGTGAACTGGCGCGAGAAGAACGTCAAGGTCACGCAGGCGAACAACTTCCCCGACCAGGCCAGCACGCGCATCACCGTGGATGGCGACAGCCGCTTCACGATGAAGATCCGCTATCCGGCCTGGGTCGCGCCGGGCAAGCTGGGCGTGAAGGTGAACGGCAAGGTCGTGAAGGTCGATGGGAAGCCGGGCAGCTACGTCAGTATCGATCGCACGTGGAAGAAGGGCGACCGCGTCGACGTGAGCCTGCCGATGACGATGCGCCTCGAGCAGATGCCGGACAAGTCGAATTACTACGCGGTGCTGTACGGCCCCGTCGTGCTGGCCGCGAAGACGAATCCGTTCCCGACCGAGCACCTGAACTTCTTCGCGGACGACTCGCGCATGGGCCACAGCCCGTCCGGCCAGGTGTGCCCGCTGGAGGCGGCACCGACGTTCGTCTCGGACAGCAAGGACTTTACGCGCAAGTTCAAACCCGTGAAAGGCAAGCCGCTCACGTTCACGGCGCCCGGCGTCGTGCAGGGCGGGGCAGGGTCGTCGACGGAGTTCATCCCGTTCTTCCGCCTGCACGACTCGCGCTACATGATCTACTGGCAGCAGAGCACCCCGGCCGAATTCGCGCGCATGAAGGAAGAGAACGCGGCGAAGGAAGCGGACCGCCTCGCGCTGGACGCCCAGACCATCGACCAGGTGGCGCCGGGCGAACAGCAGCCGGAATCGGACCACGGTTTCAAGGGCGAGGGCGCCGACGCGGGCCTGAACAATGGCCGGCACTGGCGCCATGCGACCAAGTGGTTCAGCTACCAGCTCAACGATCCGAAGCGCGAGGCGAAGGCATTGCGCCTCACGTTCGCGCGCGGGGATGCGGGCCGCAGGTTCGACATCGTCGTCGATGGGCAGCGGATCGCCGAAGTCGAGCTGCCGGCCGGCGAAGCGCAGGAATTCTATACGCGCGACTTCGCGCTGCCGCCCGCGCTGGTGCAGGGTGCGAACGGCAAGCTCGAAGTCAAGTTCGTTGCGAAGGAAGGCTCGATGGCCGGCGGCTTGTACGGACTGCGCCTGCTGCGCTGAACCGGGAAGCTGTGCACCGGGTCGATAACGCGTGATAGGACTGTCGGCCTGGTGCTTCATCAGGCCGGATCAGGTTGTCGTACCTGGATCACGAAGCTGTCTTGAACGCTTATTCACCTGGATCGAAAGAATAGCTAAAAATAAACGCTATAATTTCCCAATCGAAACTTTGGGGGGCGGGATGAGTACAATTGAAATTCATGCAGGTGATTTTCCAAAAGGCAAGGCATCGATGAGTTTTGGTGCCATCGCGTTTCCTTGGCAGGCTGGCGATGGCTTGACGGGGAAAAGCTTCGTGCTTAAAGGTAACCTTATGTCGTCGAGGTCGCGTCAGAGGAATCCGTAAAGCGCATCGGTGGCACGGTTGGATGGGGAATCGCCGGCGCGACACTGTTGGGACCTGTGGGGATGCTTGCAGGGCTTTTGCTTGGCGGGAAGGGCAAGGATGTTACGTTTGTAGCGACATTCAAAGACGGGAAAAAGATGCTGGCTACAACCGACGCCAAGACCTTCACGAAACTACAAGCCATCGTTTTCTGAGCGAAGCTTTTAGGCTCTACGAGCTTCAAGGTGGTTTGATCGTGGCCACCTCGCTTGCGGTATAGATCGCCCACGCGCAACATATGCCGTTTGTTGGTTGCGCGTGGGCACGTTCGTGTTTGAAGCTCCCGGCCTCAAACACCCCACCTGACTAGCGCTTCGCCCGCGCGCGCTCCCTCGCCATCCGGTTCAACACCTTCCACGTCGCGCGCTCGGCAATGCGTTCGAGTGGCATCTGCGCGCCGTGCCGCACTTCGCGCAACAGCTTGTGGTAGTTGCGCAGGCGGTCCGCGTCGACGGCGCCGCGCACGGCGCATCCTGGTTCCGTCTCGTGGGCGCAATCGTGGAAGCGGCAGCCGGCCGCCAGCGCGTCGATGTCGTCGAATGCCGCATTGACATCCTCCTCATCGGCGTCCGGCTGCCAGCTGCGCAGCCCGGGCGTGTCGATCACGCAGGCGCCATCCGCGCACAGGTGCAGGGAACGCGACGTCGTCGTGTGGCGGCCGCGGTCGTCGCCCTTGCGCACGCCGCCGGTGGCCTGGTGGGCGTCCGCCAGCGTATTGGTGAGGGTCGACTTGCCCACGCCAGATGAGCCGAGCAGCACCAGCGTCTGGCCGGCGCCCGTCCATGGCACCAGCACCCAGGCGGCATGGCTTTCGTGCGGATGGAGGCGCGCGACCGGCACCGATGCCGGCAGGCGCGCGCTGACCTGCGCCGCTTTGTCGTCGGCGTCGTCGGCCAGGTCGCCCTTGGTCAGCACGACGACTGGGGTCACGGCGCAGGATTTCGCCACCATCAGGTAGCGCTCCAGCCGGCGCAGATTGAAATCGCCGTCGAGGCCCATCACCAGCAGGGCCGTGTCGACGTTGGCGGCGAGCCGCTGGCGCGTGCCGTGGGCGTCACGCCGCACGAGGTCATTCAGCGGGTCGACAAGCGTGTGGACCCACACCTCGTCCTGGTCGTTGTGGTCGAATAGGACCCAGTCGCCGACGGCAACCGAAGCGTCGATGGATGGATGCAGCCGGGCAGGGAATTCGTGCAGGCCGTCGTGCAGGACGAGCGATGTGCGGTGCACGCTCGCGACGCGCGCGGGGCGGCCGCGGTCGTGCACGGCGAGGCGTGCGGCGATAGGGTTGTTCAGTCCGATGCGGCGCAGTGCCGCGATATCGAAGTCGATCATGGTCGTTGTGTTCCTGTTGCGAAGCGCGGGGACGCGCGGGCACGCTGCCGCACGCAATACGATGCGGCGGCAACGGTGGATTCGGTCAGGGATGGTCGGCGCGGCTGGCGCGCCCGTTCACGACGACGGTGATCGACGAAGGAAGGCGGTCAGGCGGCCGACGGGAGGGCAATATCCGGCTGGGTCATGGGGCTCTCCTCGTCAATGAAATAAAAGGCAAGTATAGCGCGGCCGCTCACTTTTTGGTGAATACGCCATCCACGACCCATGACGCGCCGTTCGCGGTCAGGTCGTAAAGCGTGTTGCCCTGCAGCGCGAGCCCGCCGGCGACGCCGTTCTGCGCCGGATAGGTTCCTTCGTCCTTGATGCACGTGGACGTCCCGTTGGCATAGGCGATGCACCACTGCCCCGTCGTGTGCGTGACGCCGCTGCCCGTCACCGACAGCGTGTGTGCGGGGAGGTTGGCCGTGAGCTTGTCGACCTTGACCGGGATTGCGGCCGCGCCCGGCGCCGGCGTGATCGAGGCGTCCACCGTGCCCGTATAGGTGGCCGAGGCGTCGGCGCTCTGCGTCACGGTGCCGACGATGGCGCCCGTGCAATCGGCGTTGGCGTAATAGTCGGTCTTGTTGCCCACCGTGATCGCATCGGCCGAGCGGGCGATGACGAGGGTGGCGACCGCGTGGTCGGAGCAGGCCGAGGCCCACGTGCCGGCGTAGGCATCCAGCGGCGAGGTGGTCGATGCAGGTGGCGTCGTCGAACTGCTGCCGCCGCCACCGCCGCATCCTGACAAGACTGCAACTGCTACCCCGACGAACGTCCATGCCTTCATGATGACTCCTGTCTGTTTGATATCTTTATGTATCAAATATCAGAACGGTTCAGGTCGTCGCACGATACGGCTGGGCATCGTATTGATGCCGAAATGGATATGTCTACCGTTAAAAAATTGATTGGATAGATATGTCAGTTCTGTCATAGTATCCATGCACAACAATTCCGGAGACTAAGTGATGATCATCACCCGCAGGACCCTCCTGGGCGCAGCTGCCGCCATCGCATGCGCCGCCGCCATCCCGGCATTCGCCGCCAAACCCCTCACGATCGGTTTCTCGCAGGTCGGCGCCGAAAGCGAATGGCGCACCGCGAATACCGCTTCCATCAAGGACGCCGCCAAGAAGGCCGGCGTCAACCTGAAATTCGCCGACGCCCAGCAGCAGCAGCAGAACCAGGTCAAGGCCATCCGCTCGTTCATCGCCCAGCGCGTCGACGTGATCGCGTTCTCGCCGGTCGTGGAAACCGGCTGGGAAACCGTGCTGCGCGAAGCGAAGAACGCCAAGATCCCCGTGATCCTGACCGACCGCGCCGTCAAGGTCACCGATCCGTCGCTGTACGTCAGCTTCATCGGTTCCGACTTCGTGGAAGAGGGCCGCCGCGCCGGCCGCTGGCTGCTGGATTACGCCAAGAAGAACGGCGACAAGCCGCTGAACATCGTCGAGCTGCAGGGCACCACCGGCGCCGCGCCCGCGATCGACCGCAAGAACGGCTTCGCGGAAGTCATCGGCGCGAACCCGAAGCTGAAGGTGATCCGCTCGCAGACCGCCGACTTCACCCGCGCCAAGGGCAAGGAAGTCATGGAAGCCTTCCTGAAGTCGGAAGGCAAGAAGATCAATGTGCTGTACGCGCACAATGACGACATGGCCATCGGCGCCATCCAGGCCATCGAGGAAGCGGGCCTGAAGCCGGGCAAGGACATCATCATCATCTCGATCGATGGCGTGAAAGGCGCGTTCGAAGCCATGAAGGCCGGCAAGCTGAACGTGACGGTCGAGTGCAATCCGCTGCTCGGTCCGACGCTGATCCAGACGGCGCAGGACGTCGTGGCCGGCAAGCCGGTCCCGAAACGCATCGTCGTCAACGAGGGTGTGTTCCCGGCTGAGGTGGCGGCGAAGGAACTCCCGAACCGCAAATATTGATCGGTTCAAGCATGATCGATTCGAAGAAGCCGGTGCTGGAAGTCACCGGCATCCATAAAGCCTTCCCGGGTGTGAAGGCGCTGTCCGAAGCCGGACTGCGCCTGTTCCCCGGCGAAGTCCACACGCTGATGGGCCAGAACGGCGCGGGCAAGTCCACGCTGATCAAGGTCCTCACCGGCGTCTACCAGCCGGACGCCGGCAGCATCGTGCTGGAGGGCCGGGCGATCCAGCCGCGCTCCACGCAGGATGCGCAGGACCTCGGCATCAGCACCGTCTACCAGGAAGTCAATCTGTGCCCGAACCTGTCGGTCGCGGAAAACATCTTCATCGGCCGCTATCCGCGCCGCTTCGGCATGGTCGACTGGCGGTCGATGCGGTCGCAGGCCACGGCGCTGCTCGCGCGCCTCGAGATCCACGTCGACGTCAGCAAGCCGCTTGCCGACTATCCGCTCGCGATCCAGCAGATGGTCGCCATCGCCCGCGCGCTGAACACGGAATCGCGCGTGCTGATCCTCGACGAGCCCACGTCCAGCCTGGACGAGGCGGAAGTGCAGATGCTGTTCTCGGTGCTGCGCCGCCTGCGCGAAGAGGGCATGGCGATCCTGTTCGTCACGCACTTCCTCGACCAGACGTATGCAATCTCGGACCGCATCACGGTGATGCGCAACGGCGAGCGCGAAGGCGAGTACGCCTGCGCGGACCTGTCGCGCCTCGCCCTCGTCAACAAGATGATCGGCGCGCCGGCCGACGCGGAACACGCGACGGAGACGGCGGCGGCAGGCGAAGCCAACGCGCACGGTGAGGTCTTCCTGCGCGCCCGCGGCATCGCGCGCAAGGGCGTCCTGTCGCCGGTCGACCTGGAAATCCGCCGCGGAGAATTGCTGGGCCTTGCCGGCCTGCTGGGCTCCGGCCGCACGGAAACCGCACGCCTGCTGTTCGGTGCGGATAAAGCGGACAGCGGCAGCTTCGACATCGACGGCAAGCAGGTGAGCTTCTCGAACCCGCGCGACGCCATTGCGCAGGGCATCGGCTTCTGCTCGGAAGACCGCAAGCACGAAGGCGCGATCCTCGCGCTGTCCGTGCGCGAAAACCTGATCCTCGCGCTGCAGGCGAGACAAGGCATCTTCCGCGCCATCCCTTTCAAGCGCCAGCAGCAGCTGGCGACCGACTACGTCAAGTGGCTGGGCATCAAGACGGCCAGCATCGAGACGCCCATCGGCACGCTCTCCGGCGGCAACCAGCAGAAGGTCTTGCTGGCACGCTGGCTCGCGACCGATCCGCGCCTGATGATCCTCGACGAACCGACGCGCGGCATCGACGTGCGCGCCAAGCAGGAAATCATGGATTACGTCAGTAACCTGTGCCGCAAGGGCATGTCCATTCTCTTCATCTCGTCCGAGCTGCCGGAAGTGCTGCGCGTGTCCGACCGCATGGTCGTCATGCGCGACCGCAAGGCCTGCGGCGAGTACCAGCGCGGTGAACTGGACGAGACGTCCGTGCTGCACGTAATCGCAGGGGAGACGGCATGAGCACGACCGGCGCTACCGTCAAACCGTCCGCGCAGGCGGCCGCATCGCGCACCGCCTGGCTGCAGCATCCGCTCGTGCGTCCGCTCGGCGCGCTCGTCGCGCTGCTGCTCGTCGACGCGTTCCTCGTGCCCGGCTTCTTCCACCTCGAGGTCAAGGAAGGCCACCTGTACGGCGCGATCATCGACATCCTCAACCGCGCCGCGCCGCTGATGCTGGCGGCGCTCGGCATGACCCTCGTCATCGCCACGCGCGGCATCGATATTTCCGTCGGCGCGGTCGTCGCGCTGTCCGGCACCGTGTCCGCCATGCTGATCGGCGGCAGCACGCCGAATACGCCGATGGCGCTCGCGCTGGCGGCGTCGCTCGGCGTCGCGCTGCTGTGCGGCCTGTGGAACGGCGTCCTCGTCGCCGGCATCAAGCTGCAGCCCATCGTCGCGACCCTGATCCTGATGGTGGCGGGGCGCGGTCTCGCGCAGCTGCTGACGGATGGCCAGATCGTCACCGTGTACTACGAGCCGTTCTTCTTCCTGGGAAGCGGCTACCTCGCCGGCCTGCCGTTCTCGCTGTTCGTCGTCGCGGCCGTGTTCGCGGTGACCTTGCTGCTGGTGAAGAAGACTGCGCTGGGCCTGTTCATCCAGGCGGTCGGCATCAACCCGGTGGCGGCGCGTCTCGCGGGCCTGCGCACGGCCACCTTGATCACCTTCGTGTACGTGTTCTGCAGCGCCTGCGCGGGCCTGGCCGGCATGCTGATCACGTCGAACATCAAGAGCGCGGATGCGAACAACGCGGGCCTGCTGCTGGAACTGGACGCAATCCTCGCGGTCACGCTGGGCGGCACGTCGCTGGCCGGCGGCAAATTCAGCCTGATGGGCAGCATGATCGGCGCGCTGATCATCCAGACCCTGACCTACACGATCTACTCGCTGGGCGTGCCGCCCGAAGTGAACATGGTCGTCAAATCCATCGTCGTCTTCGTCGTCTGCATCTCGCAGTCGAGCGAATTCAAGAACATCCTGCGGAGGTCCGCATGAGCGCGGTCGCAACCGGTACCCGCGGCGTCACGAGTGCGCCGTGGTTTACGTCCCTCGTCACCGTGATCCTGCTGGTCGCGATGATGGGTATCGGCGGGTCGGTGTACCCGGGCTTCCTGTCGCTGCAGGTGATCTTCAACCTCCTGATCGACAACGCGTTCCTGCTCGTGATCGCGGTGGGCATGGGCTTCGTGATCCTGTCGGGCGGCATCGACCTGTCCGTCGGTTCCGTGCTCGCGCTGTCGACGATGATCTCGGCCTGGCTGCTGCAGCATGCCCACTGGCCGCCGGCCGCCGTCATCGCGCTCGTGCTGCTGCTGGGCGCCTGCTTTGGCGGCGCGATGGGTGCGATCATCCACCTGTTCAAGCTGCAGCCGTTCATCGTCACGCTGGCCGGCATGTTCCTGGCCCGCGGCCTGTGCTACCTGATCAGCGTCGAATCGATCACGATCGACGATCCGGTGTTCACCGCGATGTCGCAGACGCAGGTGCCGATCCTGGACGGCTTCCTGTCGCCGGGCGCCATCATCGCGCTGGTCGTGCTGCTGGTCGCCATCTGGATCGCGCACTTCACCGCGTTCGGCCGCGCCGTGTACGCCGTCGGCGGCAACGAGCAGTCGGCCGCGATGATGGGCCTGAACGTCGGCCGCACGAAGGTTCTCGTGTATGCGCTGTCGGGCTTCTGCGCGGCGCTGGGCGGCGTGCTGTTCGCGTTCTACATGCTGTCCGGCTATGGCCTGCATGGCCAGGGCACGGAGCTCGACGCCATCGCCGCCGTCGTCATCGGCGGCACGCTCCTCACCGGCGGCTACGGCTACATCGCCGGCGCGCTGTCGGGCGTGCTGGTGCTGGGCGCCATCCAGACGCTGATCGCCTTCGACGGCACGCTCAGCTCGTGGTGGACCAAGATCGTCATCGGTGCGCTGCTGTTCGTCTTCTGCGTCGTGCAGAGGGTGATGGGCGGACGCTCCAAGCAATAAAGGCGGACCCCGCGCACGACCCCCGGCCACACGGGGGCGGGCGCGGCCGCGGCTGTACCCGGCGCCGCCAACGCCGGTGATCCACACCAATAACGGAGACTACATGCTCAAGCCCCTGATCGCCGCGACGCTGCTCGCGTCGACGGCACTCGCCGGTGCCGCCAACCCCCTCACCAGCAGGATCTTCACGGCCGACCCCGCGGCCCTCGTCGACAACGGCCGCGTCTACGTGTACGTGGGCCACGACGAAGCCCCCGTCGGCGGCAAGGATTACGTGATGAACGAGTGGAAGGTGTTCTCCAGCTGCGACATGCAGAACTGGACCGAGCACCCGGCCGGCGTACCGTTTTCGACGTTCAAATGGGCCGCCAAGGACGCCTGGGCCAGCGACGTCACCAAGCGCAACGGCAAGTACTACCTGTACGTGACGGTCGAACACAAGACGATCCCCGGCAAGGCGATCGGCGTAGCGGTGTCGGACAGCCCGACGGGCCCGTTCGTCGACGCGCGCGGCACGGCCCTCATCACGAACGACATGACGCACGAGACCCCGATCAGCTGGGACGACATCGACCCGGCGGTCTTCGTCGACGACGACGGCCAGGCCTATCTGTACTGGGGCAATACCGTCATGAAGTACGCGAAGCTGAAAGCCAACATGACGGAACTGGACGGTCCGATCCACACGGTGGGCCTGGAACAGTTCACGGAAGCGTCATACCTGCACAAGCACGCCGGCAAGTACTACCTGTCGTATTCGCGCAAGTGGCCGGAAGAGACCGTGTACATGACGGGACCGACGGCCACCGGTCCATGGTCGTACGGCGGCGTGATCATGGAAAAGAACACGAACGTCGGCACGGTCCACCACGCGATCATCGACTTCAACGGCAAGTCCTACATCGTTTATCACAACGGCAAGCTGCCGACCGGTGGCGACTACCGCCGTTCGGTTGCTGTCGAAGAACTGCACTACGGTCCAGACGGCAAGATTCTGCCGGTACCGCAGACGGAAAAAGGTCCTGCCGCTAATCCGTCGGCAGCCTGCAAGCGATGAAAGTTCTACGTAAATCTACGCAGAACCGATATCGATAATGATATGATTGTCTGATGGACACGACCAATCCGAACTGGTTTCTCAAGGCCCGCCTCAAGACGCGGCAACTGCTGCTCCTGATCGCGCTCGACGACTACCGCAACATCCACCGCGCGGCGGACGAGCTGCACATGACGCAGCCGGCCGCCTCCAAACAGATCAAGGATCTGGAGGAGATGCTGGACGTTAAGCTGTTCGAGCGCCTGCCGCGCGGGATGGAGCCGACGATCTACGGCGAGACGATGATCCGTCACGCGCGCATGGCCCTGACGAGCCTCGCGCTGGCCCACGACGACATCGTGACGCTGAAGGCCGGCCTCACGGGCCAGGTCGAGGTTGGCGTGATCATGACACCAGCCATGGCCCTCCTGCCTCGCGCCATTGCCCGCGTGAAGGAAGAAGCGCCGCTGCTGCGCATCGGCGTGCAGCTGGAAACCAGTAACCTGCTGCTGGATAAACTGCAGCACGGCACGCTGGATTTCATGATTGGCCGCATCTTCGACACCGGCGACACGTCCGGCCTGATCTACGAAGAATTGACGGAAGAACCGGCGTGCGCCGTCGTCCGCCCCGGCCATCCGCTGCTGGAGCGCAAGGATCTCACCTTGCAGGACATCGCGCCGCTGCCGTGGATCGTGCCGCCGCACGGCAGTATCCTGCGTTACCGCTTCGACATGATGTTCCGCCGTGCCGGCCTGGAACCGCCCGCGAACGTCGTCGACACGACGGCGATGCTGATGATTACCGCGCTGCTGCAGCAGACGGATTCGCTGCACGTGATGCCGATCGAAGTGGCGCAGTACTATGCGTCGCTGAACGTGATGCGCATCCTGCCCATCGAGATTCCGTGCAAGATGGATGCGTTCGGCATCATCCGCCACCAGGACCACCTGCTGTCGCCGGGCGCGGACCTGCTGTTGCGCGCCGTACGGGCCGCGGCGAAAGAGATTTATTGACGCCATTGCACCAAAATGTTGCGTGCAAACTTCATCATTTAAAAAATATTGCTCTGATTTAACGTCTCGACATCGACTCTAACCTTTCCGCTGCGTAACATTTTGAGGAATACGGGAAACCGCAGAATCGGCCATCCGTGCGGAAAAGAGAGAACGATGAATATTGCAAATCTAAAAATTGGTAAGCGCCTCGCGCTGGGCTTCGGCTTCCTGTGCGTGGCGCTGGTCTTCATGGTCGGGCAGGGGACGGTCATGCTGGGCCGGGTGAACGATGGCACCGACGAGATCGTCAACAAGCGGCTGCCGCGCATGGAACTCACGGCGCGCATGCTGAGCGACGTGAACGACATCGCGATCGCGCTGCGCAACATGATGCTGGACGACAGCGCCGACGACCGCGCGAAGCAGCTCGCCACCATCACCGCCGCGCGCAAGGACCTCGACAGCCTGCTGGCGCAACTGGACGGCCTGCTGCGCACTCCCAAATCCCGCACCTTGCTCGCGCAGGAAATCGAACTGAATGCGAAGTACACGCAGGGCCAGCTGGACCTGGTCCGCCTGATCGAGAGCGGAGACGACGCGGGCGCGCGTGCCTACCTGAAGACGAAGCTGCGCCCGGTGCTGGCGGACTACAAGGCCGTGATCGGCCAGCAGATCCAGGTCCAGGCCGGCCTGGCCGCCGACACGGCGCGCGAGGCGCAGGCCATGTACACCAGCACCCGCACGCTGATGATCGTGCTGGGCGCCGCCATGCTGGCCATCGCCTGCGCGCTGGCCTGGTGGATCAGCGCCTCGATCACGCGGCCGCTGCGCCGCGCGCTGGACGTGGCGACGGCCGTCGCCGCCGGCGACCTGACGACGCGCGTGGACGCCGGCAGCACCTGCGAAGTGGGCCAGCTGCTGGACGCCCTGAAGCGCATGAACGACAACCTGGTGGCCACCGTCGGCACCGTGCGCGGCGGCACCGACGCCATCGCACTCGCATCCGGCGAAGTGGCGGCCGGCAACCGCGACCTGTCGGCACGCACCGAGCAGCAGGCCAGCGCGCTGGAAGAGACGGCGTCGTCGATGGAAGAACTGACGTCGACCGTGAAGCAGAACGCCGACAACGCGCGCCAGGCCAACACGCTGGCCGCGACGGCATCGACCGTGGCGGCCAGGGGCGGCGACGTGATCGAGCAGGTCGTCGACACGATGGCGCAGATCCACACGGCGTCGAGCCGCATCGTCGACATCATCGGCGTCATCGACGGCATCGCGTTCCAGACCAACATCCTCGCGCTGAATGCGGCCGTGGAAGCGGCGCGCGCCGGCGAACAGGGCCGCGGCTTCGCCGTCGTCGCAGGCGAAGTGCGCAACCTGGCGCAGCGCTCGGCCGCCGCGGCCAGGGAGATCAAGACGCTGATCGACGACTCCACCAGCAAGGTCGACACGGGCAGCTCGCTCGTGCGCGAGGCGGGCAGCACGATGGGCGAGATCGTCGACAGCGTGCGCCGCGTGGCCGACATCCTCGGCGAGATCACGGCCGCGAGCCAGGAGCAGAGCGCCGGCATCGAGCAGATCAACCAGGCCATCACGCAGATGGACGACGTGACCCAGCAGAACGCCGCGCTCGTCGAGCAGGCGGCCGCCGCGTCGCAGGCGATGCAGGACCAGTCCGCGCGCCTGGCCGAGGCCGTGGCCGTGTTCCGGCTCGCGGGCGGCGTGCCCGCAGCGGTGCCGGTGCGTGCGGTTGCCCCGGCGCCTGCACCGCGGTTGAGCAAGCCGGTTGCGAAGGCACCTGCGCCGGCCGCGGCGGCGACGAGCGACTGGGAAGAGTTCTGACCGGACTTGCTCCTTCGTCCAGCTTGCGATTGTGATAGGCTGTCCGGTGCATCCGGCCCATGGCCGCTGCACCGTCACCGTCTTTACAAGGATCCGCATGACTGGCTTCGTCATTACGCCTCCCGCCGTCCCGGCCCTCGCCGTGGCCGGCTCCGACCAGGTTTTCCCGCTGCGCCGCGTGTTCTGCGTCGGCCGCAACTACGCGGCCCACGCGCGCGAGATGGGTTCCGATCCGAACCGCGAACCGCCGTTCTTCTTCACCAAGCCGGCGGACGCCGTCGTGCCGGCCAGCGGGACCGTGCCGTACCCGTCGTCCACGCGCGAGCTGCACCACGAGGTCGAACTGGTCGTCGCATTGAAAGGCGGCGGCACGAACATCGCGCCGGAACAGGCGCTGGATCTCGTGTGGGGTTATGGCGTGGGCCTGGACCTGACGCGGCGCGACCTCCAGGCCGTCGCCAAGAAGGATGGGCGCCCGTGGGACATGGCGAAAGGCTTCGACGCCTCCGCGCCGTGCAGCCCCCTGGTCCCTGCCGAGCGCACGGGTCACCTCTCGGCGGCGCGCATCTGGCTCGAAGTGAACGGCCAGCTGAAGCAGGAAGGCAACCTGGACGAGATGATCTGGCCCGTGGCCGACGTGATCGCGGCCCTGTCGCGCCTCGTCGCGCTCGCGCCGGGTGACCTGATCTACACGGGCACGCCGGCCGGCGTCGACGCGCTGAACCCGGGTGACAAGGTGCGCGGCGGCGTCGATGGCGTCACCACGTTCGAACTCGAGATTGGCGCGGGGGCATGAGGACGGTCCTGCAGATCGGCGGCTTCGCGCCCGGGATCCAGGCCCGGCTCGACGCTGAATTCCGCTGCGTCGGCCTCGCGGATCTCGAACGCGAGCCGGGCCTGGCGACCGAGGTCGGCGCCATCGTCACCCGCAGCAACCAGGAGGTGCCGGAAGACGTCGTGCGGCGCCTGCCGGCCCTCGAGATCATCGCCACGTGCGGCGTCGGCTACGACCTGATTCCGCGGCGGCTCGCGGCCGAACGGGGCATCATCGTGGCCAACACGCCGGACGTGCTGAACGCGGCCGTCGCCGAGCTGTGCATCGGCTCCCTGCTGGCGCTGCTGCGCCGCCTGCCGCAGGCCGACCGCTTCGTGCGTGCGGGCCGCTGGGCGACGGCGGACTTTCCGCTGGCGGCGAGCCTCGCGGGCAAGCACGTGGGCATCGTCGGCATGGGCCGCATCGGCAAGGAGATCGCGCGCCGGCTGGAGATGTTCGGCGTGGCGCTCGCCTACCACGGGCGCACGGACCAGCAACTGGCGTGGCGCTACGAGGCCGACCTGGCCGCGCTCGCGCGCGATTCCGACATCCTGGTCGTCGTCGCACCCGGCGGGGCCGAGACGCAACACCTGATCGACGCGCGCGTGCTGGACGCGCTGGGGCCGGACGGCTACCTGGTGAACGTGGCGCGCGGTTCGCTCGTCGACCAAGCGGCGCTGCTCGCGGCGCTGGAGCGGGGCACCATCGCCGGCGCCGCGCTGGACGTGTTCGACGACGAGCCGGACATCGACCCGCGCTTCGTGCTCGACAACGTGATGCTGACGCCGCACCTGGGCAGCGCCACGCACGAGACGCGCGCGGCGATGGCGCAGCTCATGCTGGACAATGTGCGCAGCTGGTTCCGCAGCGGCCGCGCACTGACGCCCGTCGAGCCGCCGGTCGACCCGGTTTAATTCGCCATGTTCCTCGCGACGATGGCATCCGTCGCCGCCTGCGCCTGCTGCAATGGCTGATTCAATACGGTGGTCGCATACGCCGGCGCCGGCGCGGCCACCGTGCCGAGGGCGCTGCCGCCTCGACGGCTGATGTCCACGTCGACGGTGGCCGACAGGCCCACGCGCAGCGGGTGCGCCGCCAGTTCCTTCGGGTCCAGCGAGATGCGCACCGGTACCCGCTGCACGACCTTGATCCAGTTGCCCGTCGCGTTCTGCGCCGGCAGCAGCGAGAACGCGCTGCCCGTGCCCGCGCCGAGGCCCACGACCTTGCCGTGGTAGACGACCTTGCTGCCGTAGATGTCCGCCTCGATGGTGGCCGCCTGGCCCACGCGGATGTCGCGCAATTCCGATTCCTTGAAGTTGGCGTCGACCCACAGCTGGTCCAGCGGCACGATCGACAGCAGCGGCGCGCCCGGCGCGATGCGGCTGCCGACCTGCACGCTGCGCTTGGCGACATAGCCCGACACCGGCGCGACGATCGCGTTGCGGCGCGCGGCCAGCCATGCGGACAGGTAATCGGCTTTCGCGGCCAGCACGTTCGGGTGCTCGGCGGGAGACACGCCCGCCACCGTCACGCGCGCGGCCGCCAGCTGTTTCTGCGCGACTTCCAATGCGGCCTTCGCATCGTCGACGGAGCGGCGGGCGTGCGCGACGTCCTCGCCGGAGACGATGTTGTCGGCCGCCAGCGGCGCGCGCCGTGCGAGGTCTTCCTGCTTCGCTTTCAGTTCCACGCGGCGCTGGTCGACGAGGGCTTCGTACTGCGCCACGTTCGTGTAGCGCTCGCGCTGCTGGCGCACGGCCGTGCCCAGCCGCGCCTCGGCCTGGGCCAGCGCGACTTCCGCGTCGGACGGATCGAGGCGGACGATCTCCGTGCCGGCCTGCACGAGCTGGGTCTCGTCGGCGCGGATCTCGACGACGCTGCCCGTCACCTGCGACGACACGTTCACGAGGTTGCCGCCGACGTAGGCGTTGTCCGTCTCGACGCGTTTCGACAGGACCAGGGCGTAATAAGCCGCGTAGGTCGCGCCGGCGGCGAGGAAGGCGACGGTGATGCCGGCCAGGACGGCGCGGCGCTTCTTGTTGGTGGGGGCTTGGGTGCTCATGGTTTACTGGATATTCGATAGTGTGTGGTAACCGCCGCCGAGCGCTTTCACGAGGGCGACCTGCGTCTGCAGGCGGGCGTCCGTCAGCTGCAGGTCGACGTCGCGCTGGCGCAGCACGGCCAGCCGCGCCTGCAGCACGGCGGCGCGGTCGGCGAGGCCGCGCCGCATGCGCGCTTCCGCGTTCGCGGCCAGCCTGCGGCTCGCGTCAAGCGTCGCGGCGTGCGCTGCCGTCTCTTGCGCGATGCCTTGCAGGGTGGCCGCTTCGCGCGCGACGTCGCGCACCGCGTTCAGCACGGCCTCGTTGTACTCGGCCAGCAATTCGTCGCGGCTGCTGCGCGCCTGGCCCAGCTGGGCGTGCAGGCGGCCGCTGTCGAACAGGGGCAGGTCGAGCGTCGCGCCGATCAGCGGCGTGCGGCTCGGATAGCGCAGCAGCTTGCCGAGCGACGTCGCATCGAGGCCGATGGCCGCGGCGAGGTTGATGTCGGGCCGGAACGCAGCTTCGCTCGCGGCCACGCGGCCCAGCTGCGCCTCCACCCGCCAGCGCGCGGCCTGCAGGTCGGGCCGGCGTGCGAGCAGTTCCATGCCCAGCTCACGCGGCACGGCATCGATCGCGGGTGCGGGCTGGAAGCGCGCGAGGTCGGTCAATGCGGCGGCGTCGCCCCCGATCAGCGCACGCAGGCCTTCGCGTTCGCGCGCCGCGTCCGTGTCATGGCGCGCGGCCTGTTCCCGCAGGCCCGCGAGGTCCTGTTCCGCGCTTTGCACCGCATCGGCGCTGATCAGGCCGTGCGCCATGCGGGCCTTGCGCCCTTTGACGACGTCGCGTTGGACGGCGATCAGCGCGTTCGTGTTGTCCTGGCGGGCCCACAGCATCTGCAGGCGCAGATAGCTTTGCACGACGGACGCTGCCAGCACCTGGCGCGCCTGCGCGGCTTCGGCGGCGCTCGCATTCGTCTCGCCCAGCGCGGCGGCGATGAGGGCGCGGTGCCTGCCCCACCAGTCGACGTCGTAGCTGGCGCGCAGGGACACGCTCGCGTCGTTGAACCACGCGCCGCCGATCGGGGGCGGGAAGAAGCCGTTCGAAGAATAGCGCTGGCGGTTCAGGCCCGATGCGAGATCGACCTTGCCGCCTTCATTGGCCACTTCCGCGCCGAACGCCGCGCGGGCGCTCGCCACGCGCGCGGCGGAGACGGTGAGCGTCGGGTTGTCGCGCAGGGCGCGGGCCACGAGGGCGTTCAGTTGCGGGTCGTGGTAGTCGAGCCACCATTGTTCGGCGGGCCACGCATCGGCCGGCAGCTGGATCGCCGGCGCGTGCCGGGCCTGCGCGAAGTCCGGGCCGCGTGCCTTGTGCGCGTCCGGCGGGACGCTGATGCAGCCGGACAGCAGGGCCAGCGCGGCGGCCGCGATGGGGATGAGTTTGAAATGTCGCACGATGTCGTCTTGTTGGTTATTCGAGGGCCGCATGATCGACCTGTGCCGGTGCGGCGGCCGTCTTCGGCGGGCGGATCAGCAGCAGCATCGGGATCACGGCCACGGTCAGCAGCATCATCAGCCAGTAGTCGTCGACGTAGGCGATCATCGACGCCTGCCGCGTGATCTCGTTGTTGATGAGGGCGGGGCCGGCCTGCGTCGCCATGTCGTAGAGGCTCATCGGGTCGCGCACGGCCGGATTCGCCGCGTTGACCTGCGTGGCCAGCGACGCGTGCGCGATCTGCGTGTTGCGCACGAGGAGGGCCTGCACGAGGGCGATGCCGATCGACGAGCCGATGTTGCGCACGAGGCTGTACAGCGCCGTGCCTTCCGCGCGCATCTGCGGCGAGAGCGTGGCGAACGTGGCGGCCGACAGCGGCACGAACACGAGGCCCAGGCCCACGCCCTGGATCACGCCGGGCCACACGATGTCGGACTGCGACAGCACGAGCGTGTAATGCGTCATCTGCCACAGCGAGAACGCCGTGATGGCGAAGCCGACGCCCAGCAGCAGCCGGAAGTCGACCTTGCCCGTGAGGCGGCCGACGATCATCATCGCGGCCATCGTGCCGAGCCCGGACGGCGCCGTGACGAGGCCCGCGAGCTTGGCCGGGTAGCCCATCAGGCCTTGCAGCATCGTGGGCATCAGCGCGCGCGTCGCGAACAGGACCATGCCGACGATGAAGATCAGCAGCAGGCCCGTGACGTAGTTCGCGTTCTTCAGCAGACGGAAGTCGACGAACGACTGGCCGGCGGGACGCGTCAGCGTGTGGCCGATGAAATAGGAAAACGCGAGCGTGGTCAGGATCAGTTCGACCCACGTCTCGGTCGACGCGAACCAGTCGTTCTGCTCGCCGCGGTCCAGCAGCATCTGCAGCGCGCCGATGGCGACGGACAGCGTGACGAAGCCGAACGTGTCGAAGCGGACGCGCCGCGCCGGATCGGTGCCGTGGATGTAGCGGAGAATGCCCCAGAAGGCCAGGGCGCCGATCGGCACGTTGATGAAGAAGACCCAGCGCCAGCTGTAGCTGTCCGTCAGCCAGCCGCCGAGCGTGGGCCCGAGGATCGGCCCGATCATCACGCCCATGCCCCACACGGCCATCGCGGAGCCGTGCTTTTCGCGCGGGTTGATGTCGAGGAGGACCGATTGCGACAACGGCACGAGCGCCGCGCCGAACACGCCCTGCAGCATGCGCGCGATGACGATTTCCGTCAGCGTGGCCGAGATCCCGCACAGCACCGAGGCCAGCGTGAAGCCGGCGACGGACACGAGGAACACCTTCTTCAAACCGAAACGGTCGACGAGCCAGCCGTTCAGCGGCGTCGCGATGGCGGCGGCCACGATGAACGACGTCAGCACCCACGTGATCTGGTCCTGCGACGCCGACAGCGATCCCTGCATGTGCGGCAGGGCGACGTTGGCGATGGTGCCGTCCAGCGCCTGGATGATCGTCGCCAGCATGATCGAGATCGTGATCATGGTGCGATTGATGGGTGCCGCTGTCGTCACAGGCCGTCCTCGAGGCGCTTCCTGAGCGTCTCCAGCAGGACGGTCGCGGCGGCCAGCGCTTCGCGGTCGACGCCGGCCAGCAGGTCGGCGCGGAACGGCTGCGCTTCCGCGAGCACTTCGGCGTAGACGGTCTTGCCGGTGTCGGTCAGCTGCACGAGTTTTACGCGCCGGTCGGTGGGCGAGGGCGCGCGCACGACGAAGCCGTCGCGCTCCAGGCGGTCCAGCATCGACACCATCGACGGTCCCTCGACGCCGACCAGGTCGGCCAGCGCGCGCTGCGACATCGGCTCGCCGGACTTGGCGATCATCGCAATCGTCATCCAGCCGGACTGCCCGATGCCCAGGTGCTTGAGGCGCTTGTCCAGCGCGAGCCGCCACAGGCGCGCGCTCGTGTGCAGAGCGGCCGAGAAGCGTTCCTCGACCGACTCAGGTAGTTTGCTCATCATTAGCCATAAAATAGATAGTAACCTATCGATTTTATGCCGCGCAATCAAACTGCGCAAGTTGGCAATTCGGGGTCAGAGCACGTTTCGGGTGAAATTCGGGGTCAGAGCACTTTTTGGATCAATTGATCGGAACTGTCACAGCAAGGCGTCGCCACTGCCGGACATTGTCTGTGTACTTGAGCGGACCTGTGGCCACCTTGTCTCAAAGCGCAAACATGAAGCAAAAGCTATTGCCCGAAAATGTGCCCTGACCCCGAATTCTGGGGAAAATGTGCTCTGACCCCGATTTGTGGCAAGTGTTTCAGATGGGGGACTCGGGTTTGTCCAGCGTGAACACGGCGTGAATGTCGCCGGCCACGACGCCGCGCGCATTCCTGATGGGCGGCGCGCGGTATTGCTCGAGATGCTTGCGGCGCGTGTCGTCCAGCAGGCCCAGTTGATCGAGCACGGAGAGCGTCGCGGGATGCAGCGCGCGCACGGCGCCGTCCGCGACCTTGATCGCGATGCCGATGCCGGCCGAGCGGATGCCGATCGCCTGCACGGCATCCGCGCCGATCTTGGCGACCCAGTCGCCGCCGCCGGCCTGCATCCATGCGAGGTCCGTGCGCGAGTCGCCCGACACCATGTCGGGGTGCGCCGTCATCGCGTCGAACAGGTCGCCCAGCGCGGCGCCGAGGCGGGCGTCCGCGCTACCTTGCGCCAGGCGCGCGTACAGGTGCGCGAGGCGTGCCAGCGGCATCGCGTAGTTCGGCGCGGAGCAGCCGTCGATGCCCATCGGGAGCGTGTCTTCCGTCATCTGCACGCAGTCGGCGAGCGTGCTGCGGATGGCGCGCTGCAGCGGGTGCGCCGGATCGACATAGCCCTCGGTCGGCGCGCCGTGCAGGCGGCACCAGGCGAGGAAGCCGCTGTGCTTGCCCGAGCAATTGTGGTGGACCGTGCGCCAGCGCCGTTCGGCCGGCACGGGCAGGCCGACGGCGTCGTAGTACAGCGGCGCCGCGCAGCCGCAGGCGAGGTGGCTTTCGTCCAGGCCGATCTTGTCGAGGATGGACGTCACGCCCACCAGGTGCTTTTCTTCGCCCGAGTGGCTGGCGCACAGCAGGGCCAGTTCGGCGCGCGTGAGGCCGAAGCGGGCCGGGCCGTCATCGAGCACGAAGGGCAGGGCCTGGAACGGCTTCAGCGCGGAACGGGTGAAGGTCATGAAGTCGGGATCGCCCGCCGACCACAGCAGGCGGCCGGCCACGTCGACGACGGCGATCGAACCATAGTGGATGTTCTCGACCGCGTAGCCGCCGGCGAGCTCGCCGTCGGGCGGATAGCCACGCGTGGTGGCGACCAAGGGGACAGGATGCATCGGTCTGCTCCTTCGTTCTGGTTGGCTTTCAACGCCGACACTGTAACGGATTCCGCCCCCGCAGGGAGCGCAGATGCGGCCCGGAACGATGCCAAAAACTATATGCATCGGTAGCATTTCGGTCCGGTTTTTCGACAGTTCATCCCTCCATTTCGACGCTTCGGCGGGTCTCCGATGACGCTTCACGCCGCCTTTCCTACACTGTCATCACTCGCCGCACATTAACGACGCGGCGATACGAAAAACGGTGGACCGGTAGAGCATCCGACGATTCTTTTGAAATCTGGCTCATGGTCCGTTATACATATCGAAAATTAATATCGGAGCAATCATGCGTATCGTACAAGCCCTGGCCTTCGCTGCCGCTGCCACCCTGTCCCTGAACGCGTTCGCCGACCCGTCCACCGCACCGTCGTCGGCCACCGCCAGCGCCGTCATGGACGCGTCCACGCACAGCGCCTATCGCCTGACGCAGGATGAAGCCGAACACATGCGCGGTTCGTTCCGCCTCACCGACGGCCGCACGATCACGGTGACGAACCGGATGAACAAGCTGTACGTCGAGCTGGACGGCAAGCGCGAGGAAATGGTGCCGGTCGCTCCGAAGAAATTTGTCACGCGCGACACGGGTGCCCAGATCGCTTTCAACCAGGTGCCGTTCGCCGACGAGGTCGTCGTCAACCAGGCCGCGCGCTGATGCGCGGCGCAGAACACGGCCGGCCTGGCCGACACGGTTCCGGGCCGGCGTCTTTCAACAGGGCGAGTCAGATCGGCGCGCCGAAGCGCCCGGCCTGGTAATCGATGATCGCCTGCTGGATTTCCTCGCGCGTGTTCATCACGAACGGCCCGTGCGCCACGACGGGTTCGCGGATCGGAAAGGCGTGACCCAGCAGCAGCACGCTGTCGTGGTCGGCCAGGATGTCCAGTTCATCGCCCTCCGCATCGAACTCGGCCAGGTGCATTGCGCTGACCGTTTCCGGCACGCCCTGGATCACGCCGCGCACGACGTACAGGAACACGTTGCGGTCGAGTAGTCCATCCACGTGCAGGCGCGCACCCGCCTTCATCTCCACCGTGCACAGCGACACGTCCGTCAGCGATTCGATGGGCCCCGTCACGCCGCCATACGTGCCCGACACGAGGTGCACGCGCACGCCATCTCCGTTGTCCACGACGGGTATCTGTTCGCGCTGCAGCCCGACGTAGCGGGGCGCCGTCATCTTCAGCGCGGGCGGCAGGTTCACCCACAACTGCAGGATCTCGAGCGGCCCGCCGCGTTCCATGAATTCGCGCGGCGACACTTCCGCGTGCACGATGCCGCGGCCGGCCGTCATCCATTGCACGCCGCCGGGACCGATGACGCTTTCATGGCCAGCGCTGTCGCGGTGCGCGAGCAGGCCGTCGAGGATGAACGTCACCGTCTCGAAGCCGCGGTGCGGATGCGGGCCGAACGGCAGGCCGCGGTTATGCGGTGGATAGACCTGCGGGCCGTGGTGGTTAAGGAACAGGAAGGGGTCGACCTGGTCGAGATGCGGGCCCGGCACGGGACGCTGCGTGATGAGGTCGCCGATGTCGTCGCGCAGTGCGGGGTGCACGCGCCGGATGATTTTATGCGTCATGTTCGTCTTCGTTCGAATGTGCAGCGCTTACGATAACCGATTGCGATCGGGGGAGTCGCCAGCACGCTTTACGCATCCCTGCTATGCTCGTTTCCCCCTTTCAATTCTGGAGATGGAGACAATGAATACGAAGACCAGCGCACGCAACCTGGCCGTGGCCATCAGCCTCGCCTGGGCGGCGCACGCGACGGCCGCACCGGCAGCCGTTCCCGGCGACATGGCGATCAAGGCGGCCAAACATGCCGTCACGGCGTACCGCGACGACGTCGTCGACACCTTGGCCAAACTGGTCAGCTACAACACGGTGGCCGACAAGGACATCCCGTGCGACCGCAATCCGCGCCACCAGGCGTTCAAGGATTACCTGAAGCAGGAAGCGGCCCGCCTGGGCCTGGACTTCGCCGACTACGGCTGCGTGGCCATCGTCGGCCTCGGCAAGGGGGACGAGCGCGTGGGCCTCGTCGCGCACGGCGACGTGCAGCCCGTCGACGCGAGCAAGTGGAAGAAATCGCCGTTCGAACTGGACCGCACGAGCGAGCCGGGCCGCCTGCTGGCGCGCGGCGCCGAGGACGACAAGGGCCCCATCGCCACCGCGCTGTACGCGATGAAGTCGCTGAAGGACCTGCAGGTGCCGCTGTCGAAACGCATCGAACTGTACGTCTACATGGCCGAGGAATCGGACTGGGCCCCGCTGGAAGCCTTCATCAAGACGCACACGCTGCCGCAGATGAACATCACGCTCGATGCGGAGTATCCGGCCGTGACGGCGGAGAAGGGCTACGGCACGCTGGCCGTGACGATGCCGGCCGCCACGGCCGCGCCGCCGGCAGGCAGCCCGTTCGTCAAGGCATTCAAGGGCGGCTTCTTCGGCAGCCAGATCCCGGAAGATGCGCAGGCCACGATCGCCAACGCGACGCCGGCCCTGGAAGCGCAGATCCGCGCGCGCGCCGGCAAGCAGACCGGCATGCGCTACCAGTACGAGTGGAAGGACAAGGACCTGCTCGTCACGGCGAAGGGGCTGTCGGCGCACTCGTCGAAACCGGAAGACGGCGTCAACGCCATCAGCATGCTGGCCGACGCGCTGGCCGTGCAGGCATGGCCGGACACGACGGCAGGCGCGCTGGTGAACTTCCTCAACGAGATGGTGGGCACGGGTTACCACGGCGAGAAGTTCGGCAGCATCGCCTACCGCGACGCGTTCATGGGCCCGATGACGTTCGCGCCGACCGTGATCCGCCAGCAGGACGGCGGTGGCATCGAACTCGCGATCAACATTCGCCGGCCGCAGGGCAAGACCGCGGAACAGCTGACCAACGAGATCAACGCCGCGCTCGCGCAGTGGCAGGGCGCGCACGTGCAGCTGGCGAAGGTGAACATGCAGATCGGCGATCCGTGGGTGCAGAAGGATGCGCCGCAGCTGCCTGTGCTGATGAAGACGTTCGCGTACTTCACGGGCACCAGGGATCCGAAACCGCTGGCGATCGGCGGCGGCACGAATTCGCGCCTGTTCCCGCATGCCGTCAGCTTCGGCCCGGCGATGCCTGGCACGGTCTATACGGGCCATTCGGAGCATGAGTTCATCACCACGAAGCAGCTCCTGCTGAACCTGCAGATGTACACGGCCGTGCTCGCCGAGCTGGCCAAATAAAGTCACATTCAGGCGCCGCCCGGGCTCGCTTCCGGGGGCCCTTCGCGATTTTGGTCGCCCGGCAGTCGTGTAGGCCGGCTTCTCGCCAAAACGTGTAAATCCTTCCAAAAGTTTTGTAGGTCTGGGCCTACATGGGCATGGTCTTCATAGGGAACAAATACCCCTTTCCCTAGGAGAGACAGCAGGCCGGGCCACGGCCGCCCGACTGGCCTCCGCATGCCCCGTTGATTGTCGGAAAATCAAGAGGTGGCGCCGAGAAAATGTGGCGAAAACGCCATGATAGGATCAGACCTGACGTAGCAATGCCTGACCTGTCGATGCCATGCACAGCCAAGAACTGACCAAACCTGACGGAAGAGACCTGACGTTGTACAGCAGCCGGCCGATCCCGGAAGGCATCGTCGCGACCAGCCCCTTCGCCGAACCGCAGCACGCCAACCCGCACCTGCGCTGGCATCCGCTGCGCGGCGAGTGGGTCACGTATGCCGCGTTCCGCCAGAACCGCACCTATCAGCCGCCCCCGCAGTACAACCCGCTGGCACCCACGCGCGACCCGGAGCACCCGACCGAGATGCCGGCCGGAGATTACGAGATCGCCGTGTTCGACAACCGCTTTCCGTCGCTCGCGCTGGACGCGCACGAGCCGCCGACGCTCACCGTGCCGACCGCGCCCGCCAACGGCAAATGCGAGGTCGTCGTGTTCACGCAGGACCCGCAAACGGCCCTGGGCCGGCTGCCCCTGTCGCGCATCGAACTGCTGCTGGAAGTGTGGGGCGACCGCACGCGGCGCATCGGGGGCCGGCACCACATCCAGTACGTGCTGCCGTTCGAGAACCGGGGCGCGGAAGTGGGCGTGACCTTGCACCACCCGCACGGCCAGATCTACGCGTACCCGTTCATCCCGCCCGTTCCTGCGCGCCAGCTTGCGCAGGAACGCGAGTACTACCTGCAGCACGGCACTAGCCTCCTGTGCGACATGGCGCGCGACGAGGCGGCGGACGACAAGCGCGTCGTGTACCGCGACGACGAGGCGATCGCCTTCGTGCCGGCCTGCGCGCGCTATCCGTACGAGGTGTGGGTGATGCCGACCGCGCCCTGCAAGGATTTCGCGGCCTTGAGCCCTGCGCAGCGTACCAGCCTGGCGCGCGCGCTGAAAACCGTGCTGCTCAAGTTCGACAACCTGTGGGAGCGCCCGTTCCCGTACCTGATGACCTGGTACCAGGCGCCGACGGACGGCGCGGACCACCCCGAGACGCAGCTGCACTGCCAGTTCTATCCGCCGTACCGCACGCGCGACCGGCTGAAGTACCTGGCCGGCACGGAGATCGGCGCCGGCATGTTCGCGATGGACGTGCTGCCCGAGACGACCGCGTACGAATTGCAGCAGGTCGACGTACGGCTGGAGGACGAGGCATGAGCACCCGTGCTGCCGAAGTGTCCGGGAAACTCGCGCTGCTGCGTGCTGCGCTGGCCGAAGCGGGCGCGCAGGCGATCCGCCTGCGCGGCACCGACTGGTTCGCGTGGGCGACGGCGGGCGGAGACGCCTCCGTGCTGCTGGCCGCCGATTGCGGCGTGGCCGAGGTGCTCGTCACGCGCGACGATGCGGTGATCCTGACGGACGCCATCGAGGCCGAGCGCCTGCGCCTGGAACAGGTGCCGCCCGGATTCACGTTCCACATCGCGCCGTGGGCCGAGACGGAGCTGCGCGACACCTATGTGCTGGGCGTGGCGAATGGCGGCGTGGTGCTGTCGGACCGCACGCGCAACGGCAACGGCCATGCCGAGCAGCCGCTGCCCGCGAGCCTGCGCCTGCGCCGCATGGTGCTGCTGCCGGCCGAGCAGGAACGCTACCGCGCGCTGGCCCGCGACGCGGCCATCGCGATGTCGGAGACGCTGCATGCCGCGCGGCCCGAGTGGACGGAACTCGAACTGGCAGCAGCCGGTGCGGGGGCCCTGTGGCGGCGCGGGATCCAGCCCGCGCTGGTGCTGGCGGCGGGCAGCCGGCGCCTGCCGCTGTTCCGCCATCCCGTGCCGACGGCCGAGCCGCTGGGCAGCCGCGCCATGCTCGTGTTCTGCGCGCGCCGCCATGGCCTCGTGGCGAACCTGTCGCGCGGCCTCGCTTTCAGTCCGCTATCGGATGACGAGCGCAATGCGCAGGCCGACCTGCTGCAGGTGGAGGCGACGGGACTCGACGCCGTGCGTCCCGGCCAGTCGCTGGCGGCCGTCTACCACGCGTTCGAGGCTGCGTACCGCCACGTGAACCGGCCGGAGGCGATCCGCGAGCATCACCAGGGCGGCATCACGGGTTACCAGGCGCGCGAGATCGTCGCGAGCCCGAGCACCGCGACCGGCATCGAGACGGGCATGGCGTTCGCGTTCAATCCGAGCTTCGCCGGCATGAAAGTAGAAGACACGTTCCTGCTCGGGGCGAACGGGCTCGAGAACCTGACCCCGGACCCGGACTGGCCGGCGACGACAATCCAGGGCCGTGCGCGGCCCATCTGGCTGGAGGTGGCATGACATGAACAATCCCGAGACCTTCTTCGGCGGCGCCCCGGAAGCGTTCGCGTCGGCCCCCGGCCGCGTCAACCTGCTGGGCGAGCACACGGACTACAACGACGGCTACATGCTCCCCGTGGCGACGCCGCAGCGCACCGAGATCGCACTCGCGCGCAGCCACGACGACCAGCACCACCTGTACTCCGGCACGCTGGACGGCAACGTCACGTTCGCGGCAAAAGGGGGCAGCGCGCCGCAGGGCTTCGGCAGCTATATCGAGGGGTGCATCCGTCTCGTGGAAGCAACGGGCGTCGCCGTGCCGCCGCTGCGCGTATTCGTGACGACGAATTTGCCCGTCGGCTCCGGCCTGTCGTCGTCGGCGGCGCTCGAAGTGGCGATGCTGCGCGCCATGCGCAACCTGCTCGGGTTCTCCCTCGACGACGTGAAACTCGCGCAGATCGCGCAGCGCGCCGAGATCGAATTCGCGCGCGTGAATTGCGGCATCATGGACCAGATGGCGTCGAGCCTGTGCGATGAACGGAACATGCTGTTCATCGACGCGCGCACGCTGGAACATCACCTCGTGCCGATGCCGGAAGGTACGGAGCTGATCGTCGTCGACTCCGGCGTGCCGCGCACGCTCGCGGCCAGCAAGTACAACGAACGCCGCGCCGAATGCGAGGAGGCGTCGCGCAAGCTGAACGTAAAGGCGCTGCGCGACGTGACCGATCCGGCCGCCGTGGAGCCGCTGCCCGAGCCGCTGCGCCGGCGTGCGCGCCACGTCGTGCTGGAAGACCTGCGCGTGCTGGAAGCGGCGCGGGGCGTATCGGCCGAACGCTTCGGCGAACTGATGAACGCGTCGCACGAGAGCCTGCGCGACGACTACGAGGTTTCGATTCCCGAGCTCGACCAGCTGGTGGCCGCGCTGCGCGCCGCCCCGGGCGTGCTCGGTGCACGCCTGACCGGCGCGGGATTCGGCGGGGCCACCGTGGCCCTGTGCCGCGCGGGTGAGGCACGACAGGCAGCGGAAACTGCACTCTCCACCTACAACAAAGCAGGACGTCAGGGTCGTATCCTGATCCCGGTCCCGACCCAAGGAAAGGAAAACAATGAGCCAGTTTGAGTATCCCCGCCCGCAGCTGGTCCGCGACAATTGGATCAATCTGAACGGTAAATGGCGCTTCCGTTTCGACGATGAGCTGGTCAACAAGATGCCGGCCGGCGTGACCGGCTGGACCCACGAAATCAACGTGCCGTTCGCGCCCGAGACCGAGATGTCCGGCATCCAGGACACCGGTTTCCATCGCTTCTGCTGGTACGAGCGCGACTTCGAGCTGATGCCGTCCGAGGAGCGCGTCATCCTGCACTTCGGCGCCGTCGATTATTTTGCCCGCGTGTGGGTCAACGGCCAGCTCGTGGCCGAGCACGAAGGCGGCCACACGCCGTTTTCCGCCGACATCACGTCCGCGCTGAACGCCGGCGGCAAGCAGACCGTGACCGTGTTCGTCGAGGACGATCCGGCCGACCTCGCCAAGCCGCGCGGCAAGCAGGACTGGCTGCTGGAACCGCACTCGATCTGGTATCCGCGCACGACCGGCATCTGGCAGACCGTGTGGATCGAGAAGGTGGCACGCACCTTCATCCGTTCGCTGCGCTGGACGCCGATCTTCGAAACGTTCGAGATCGGCTGCGAAGTGTTCGCCGGCGGCGACATCCAGGAAGACATGTTCGTCGAGGTCAAGATCTGGCACGGCGAACAACTGCTCGCGGACGACAACTACAAGCTGCTGCAGGGCGAGGCGAACCGCAAGATCGCGCTGTCCGACCCCGGCATCGACGATTCGAGGAACGAATTGCTGTGGAGCCCCGAGCGGCCCACGTTGCTGGACGCGGAGGTGATCCTGCGCTGCGGCGACAAAGTCGTCGACACGGTCAAGTCGTACACGGCGCTGCGCGCCTTCCACATCAACCGCGACCGCCTGCTGCTGAACGGCCGCCCGTATCCGCTGCGCCTCGTGCTGGACCAGGGCTACTGGACCGAGTCCTTCCTGACCGCGCCGTCCGACGAGCATTTGAAACGCGACGTCGAACTGGCCAAGCTGATGGGCTTCAACGGCGTGCGCAAGCACCAGAAGATCGAGGATCCGCGTTATTTATACTGGGCGGACAGGCTGGGCCTGCTCGTGTGGGAAGAGATGCCATCGGCCTACCGGTTCTCGCCGCGCGCGATCACGCGCATCGTCAAGGAGTGGACGGAAGCGATCGAGCGCGACTACAGCCACCCGTGCATCATCGTGTGGGTGCCGTTCAACGAATCCTGGGGCGTGCCCAACCTGACGCTGACCCAGGCGCACCGCAACGCGGTCGAGGCGTTGTACCACCTGACGCGCACCCTCGATGCGACGCGCCCGGTGATCGGCAACGACGGCTGGGAAGCGTCGGCCACCGACATCCTGGGCATCCATGACTACGACTGCAACCCCGACAAGCTGAAGGCGCGCTACGAGGTCTCCGACCCCGTGCGCACGCTGTTCGACCAGCGCCGCCCTGGCGGACGCATCCTCACCTTGGACGGCTTCCCGCACCGCGGCCAGCCCATCGTGCTTACCGAATTCGGCGGCATCGCATTCGATCCGAACGCGACGCCCGAGGACGGCACGTGGGGCTATACCCGTGCCCATACGGCCGAGAGTTATCACGCGCTGTACCGAGACCTGCTGAAGGTGGTCAACGAGACCTTCATGTTCAGCGGCTTCTGCTATACCCAGTTCGCCGACACGTTCCAGGAAGCGAACGGCCTGCTCAACGCGGACCGTACACCCAAGCTGCCGTTCGAGTTGATCAGCGCGGCGACGCGCAACGTCACCCTCGAACCCAAGGACGTGGAAGAGGAGGGAGACCAGCCGGGCTGACATAAGCGCCGCCCGGCGCGCTCCGAACCCCGACGCGAGCACGGCACCCTTTGGGCGCCCGCCCCATCGCAGCGCGGCCGTGCATGGCCGCGCTGTGGACGGGTTCGCTCGTCCGTACCGCGCGCAGAGCGTTCGCCGCCGCGCCGCGGCGCGGCCGGTCGGCCCATGCCACCGATCAATTGAACGCCCCGCGCGGGCGAGAAGGAGCCATCATGTCCACGATCGTCGTTTTCAGCCACCTGCGCTGGGATTTCGTATTCCAGCGGCCGCAGCATCTGCTGTCGCGCCTGGCACAGCATTATCCGGTCCTGTTCGTCGAGGAACCGGTGTACGACGACGGTGCCCCGTTCATGGAACGATCCAGTCCCGCGCCGAACGTGACCGTGTGCCGCGCACACACCCCCATCCACGCCAACGGTTTCCACGACGAGCAGCTGCGGCTGCTTCAGCCCATGGTCGCGCAGCTGGCACCGCCAGGAGAGGAGGTCGTCGCGTGGTTCTACACGCCGATGGCCCTGCCGCTACTGCAATCGCTGCGGCCCGCGCTGGTCGTGTACGACTGCATGGATGAACTGGCCTCGTTCCGCAATCCCCCCAAACAATTGCTGCAGCGTGAAAGCGCGCTGCTCTCCATCGCCGACCTCGTGTTCGCCGGCGGTCCCAGCCTGTACGAGGCCAAGCGCCACCGTCACCCGAACGTGCACTGCTTTTCCAGCAGCGTCGACGTCGTGCACTTCCAGCAGGCGCTGGACCGCACGCGCACCCATCCGCAGCAGGACGCCATCCCGCACCCGCGCCTGGGCTTCTATGGCGTGCTGGACGAACGCTTCGACCCGGACCTCGCCGGCGTCGTCGCCGATGCCCACCCGGAGTGGCAGATCGTGCTGGCCGGACCGGTCGTCAAGATCGATCCGGAACGTCTTCCACGCCGCCCGAACATCCATTACCTGGGCCAGCAGCCGTACGCCGCGTTACCCGACCTGCTGGCCGGCTGGGACGTGTGCCTGATGCCGTTCGCCATCAATGAGGCGACGAAATTCATCAGCCCCACCAAGGTGCTCGAATACATGGCGGCGCAACTGCCGATCGTCAGCACGCCGATCGCCGACGTCGCCAACCCCTATGGCCACGTGGTCGCCATCGCGGCCACGCCCGACGAATTCGTCGCCGCCTGCGAAGCGGCGCTCGCGCAGACGCCGGAGCAGCGCCGCCACATGGTGGCCGCGATGCAGGCCGTCGTGGCCGCCACGTCGTGGGACAACACGGCCGCGCGCATGCGCGAGCTGATCGACACGGCGCCGCCGCACACGGACCGGCGCGCCACGCCGCGCAGCCTGGACGCTGCCGACGATCCGGCCGCGGCATCCCTGCGGGGCTCGAAAGTGAACCCGCTGCGCGCGCACGAGCCGCACGTGGGCACGGTCGTCATCGGCGGCGGGCCGACGGGCCTGTCGGCCGCTTACCACCTTGGCGCCGACACGTTGCTGCTGGACCGCAACGAGACCGTCGGCGGCTGGTGCCGCTCCATCGAGGAGAACGGTTTCACGTTCGATTACGCAGGCCACATCATGTTCTCGAACGACCCGTACGTGCTCAAGATGTACGAGGTGCTGCTGGGCGATAACGTGCACTGGCAGAACCGCGAAGCGTGGGTCTACAGCAAGGGCGTCTACACGCGCTATCCGTTCCAGGGCGCGCTGTATGGCCTGCCGCCGAAGGTCGTCACGGAGTGCATCATGGGCGCCATCGAAGCCCGCTACGAAAGCGCGGAAGCGACCACGGCCGCCGCGCAGGCCGTCGACGATTGCTGCGCCGACGGCACGACGGACGTGTGCAATACCGATCGCGCCGTCAAGGGCTCGGTCAGGAACTTCGAGCAGTTCATTTATAAAGTCTGGGGCAAGGGCATCGCGAAGCATTTCGCCATCCCGTATAACCGCAAGATCTGGACCGTGCCGCTGTCCGAGATGGAGACGTCGTGGCTGGGCGGCCGCGTGCCGCTGCCGAACCTGGAAGAAATCATCCAGGGCGCGCTGGAACCGTCGCCAAAACCGCTGGGCCCGAACGCCCGCTTCGGCTATCCGCTGAAGGGCGGCTTCCAGGCGCTGATGAACGGGTTCCTGCCGCACATCAAGGGCAAGATCGAGCTGAATGCCGACGTCGTGCAGGTGCTGCCGCGCGAACACATCGTCGCACTGCGCGACGGGCGCCGCTTCCGCTACGACGACCTGGTGTCCACGATGCCGCTGCCGGAATTGATCAAGGCGATCGGCAACGAGGCGCCGGAAGAGGTGAGGGCGGCGGCGAAGGGGCTGCGGCACGTATCGATCCGCTGCGTGAACATCGGCATCGACCGCGTCGCCACCGACAAGCACTGGATCTACTATCCCGAAGACACGATCTTCCACCGCATCTTCGTGCAGGGCAATGCGAGCCCCGGCTGCAATCCGCCGGGCGGCTTCGGCTTCACCTGCGAGATCTCGTACTCGCCCTATAAACCGCTGCCCGTCGACGGCGAGGCGTTGATCGCGCGCGCCATCGAGGATTGCCGCAAGGTCGGCATGATCCTGGACGGCGACACGGTACTGGCCGCGAACCAGGTCGACATGCCGTACGCCTACGTGCTGTACGACCACGCGCGCGCCCGCAACGTCGAGACGTGCAAGGCGTGGCTGAAGCAGTTCGACATCACCCTCGTCGGCCGCTACAGCGAGTGGGAATACTACAACTCCGACCACGCCCTGCTGGCCGGCAAGCGCGGCGCCGACATCGTGCATGCCAAGCGCGCGCGGGCGCAGAAGGCCAGTTCGGAATAGGCGCTCAGTGCTGGATGGTGCCGCCGGTCAGGCTGACCCGGTCGCCGGTGCGGAAATCCGGCGTCGTCTGCTGCGTGACGACCTGGGTGCTGCCATCGTCCATGCGCAGGGTGACGCGATAGACCCGGTCGGAAGAAGAACCGGTCGTGCCGCCCGAGCTGCTGCCCATGGCGGCGCTGGCGCTGGTATCGCCTTCGGTGGCGGCGCTGCTCGACCGGGGCATGACTTCGATGGCGGCTACGGTGGCGTTCGGGCTCGTGCTGGACGCGGTCGTGCCGCCGGCCGACGCGCCATAGCTGCTCTGGCTGCCGCCGGTCATGCCGCTGCCGGTGGTGGCGCCCTGGTCCTGCATCATGCCGGACGTGCCGGAACCGCTTTGCGAGCCCGATGTGTCGTACCCGCTCGAGCTGCCCGACGAGCCGGAGGAGCCGGACGACCCCGAGGACCCGCTGGCGCCACCCCAGCTGCCCCCGCCCTGCGATCCGGTGCCGCCGCCGGTGCCCGACATGCCGCCGCTGGTCGACGTGCCCGTGGCCGTGCCGCTGCTGCCGGTCTCGCCGCCCGTGCCGCTGCTGCCGCTGCTGCCCATGCCGCCGCGCATGGAACTGCACGCGGACAGCCCGACTGCCAGCGCCAGCAAGCCCGCCAGGAAGACGCTCTGGTGTTTTTGCTTCATGATCAACTCCTTCTGAGGGGATAGTGTCAGGTTAGATGAGTGACGATGCCGCGTGCCACTTTGGTAAGAGGCGTGTTCGGTATCGGCGTTCAAACTGCCTGTCGTTGAACATGAGGCACGTCAAAGTCGTGGCGCGCCGGCTCAGCGTCCGGCGTCGACGGTGGCGCGTGCAACCAGCAGGGCCATCACGCTGCTCGCGACGATGGCGGCGCTGACGTCGACGGCCCAGTCGCGCACGCTGGCGCCGCGGTAGGGAAAGAAACTCTGGACGTACTCGTCGCCCGCGCCCATCGCGGCGATCGCCAGCACAGCCTTGCCGGCGCGTACCAGCGGCGTGCCGCGGCTGCCACTGAACCACAGCGCGGCCAGCACGGCATAGGCGATCGAGTGCAGGACCGCGCCCGGCGCATAGGCGCCGATGTCGGCGCGGGCTCCCGGGACATTGCCGACCGTAATGATCGTCAGGTACATCAGGACAGCGCCTGCAAGGCACAGCAGGCGCATGCGCGGATTCTGCAGGAACGTGAATAAATGCATCGTCATGGCAAGGCGGCTTCGAAAAACGCCCACCTTACCATGCTGGTTGTGCACGTGCACATGGCACGTGTGCAGGCCTCAGATCGTGAGGGCTGGCGCGCCGTTCGGATAGTGGGCGTCGAAGCAGCTGGCGCAGTCGGCGCAGAACAGGTGGGCCACGCGCACCGAGGACTGGCGCAGGACCAGTTTCAGGTGGCCGCTCTGGCATTTGGGACAGATCTCTCGGACGCTGCCGAAAGTCATGACGTGAAGAGGTTGTCCTTCATCGTCGAGGTGGTCGATGACCATGCGCGGATTGAGCTCGCTGAGAACCAGGCAGTCTTCCGGTTCCGCATGGCGGCGGCGCGATGGTTCGGGTTGGTGCTGGGGTGGCGACATCGTCTCAGGTACAGGTAAAGTCATCGGACCGGCTCCTTGGAATAGTCTTGTCCCCACGCGACTGGAAAAATCGCGAGGCGCGAATTTCATCATAGCGGAATCCTGAGATGGTTCAAGCACGACAACAAAAGAATTGTGCAGTGCGTGCCAAACACAACAGCAAGGATACGGAACAAAAAAAAATGCCCGCCAACGGAGGACGGGCACAACCCAAGATCGGGCCAAGAGACGCAGAATTCGGTGCGGTGTGCCGCGGGCGGCACACCTTCTGCGATCACGCATATCGGTTGCGTGTATGCAGATGAACCCAGTATAAAGACACAATGTTAAAGGACCATGACACATCTCAAGGGTGTGCCGCTTTGCGCCGGAACTTTTCGGATGGGATTGGTCACGCTGCGTGACAGGGATAAAAAAAAGCCCGCTGTTTGCGGGCTTGAAACTATTTTCTTGGAGGAGAATAGTGGAGACAGGTGCCATTATGTTGCGGCGCGATATATGTGTCCAATGATGAATTCGGATACCTGTCATCACGCCGGCTGATAATGGTTGAGCTCGCTATTACTCCTTGACGGGCACCGTGTAATTCAGCGCCATGCGGCCGCCGTCCGCATACAGCGTCTGGCCCGTCATGTACGAGGCGTCGTCGCTGGCGAGGAACGTGGCGATGGCGGCGATTTCTTCCGGTTCGCCGCAGCGGCCCAGAGGCGTGCGCGACAGGATCGTGTGGCGTGCTTCCGGGCTGCCCAGCACGGCCTTCTTCGCGAGCTCCGTCAGGATCGTGCCCGGACCGATCGCATTGACCCGGATGCCATGCTGGGCCAGGCTGATCGCCGTCACGCGCGTGAGCTGGTTGACGCCGCCCTTGGAGACGACGTATGGGATCTGGTTGGGAATGGTCAGCTCCGCGTTCACGCTCGACATGTTGATGATGCAGCCCGCCTGCCGTTTGACCATCGCGCGCGCGACGGCCTGGCTGCACAGGAACATCGATTTCAGGTTGATGCGCAGGACGCGGTCGAAATCCTCCTCGGCCAGGTCGAGGAAATCGGCGGCATGGGTGACGCCGGCATTGTTGATGAGGATGTCGATGTGGCCGAACGCGGCCAGGGTGGCGGCCACCATCGCGTCGACTTCGCTTTTTATGCTCACGTCCGCCTGGAAGAAGCGGGCAGCGTCGCCCAGCGCCTCCGCCGCGGCCGCGCCTTCGGGGTGCACGTCGACGAGCATCACGCGCGCGCCCTCGCGCACGAGGCGTTCGGCGCACGCCAGGCCGATGCCCTGGCCGGCGCCGGTGACGATGGCGGTTTTCTGGCTGAGTTTCATGGGGTCCTCGCTGCTGCAATGAAAAGAAAAGGCCGCCATTGTAGCGGCCCCTCACCGTATCAGAGCATCACGGGCCGGTCCGGCAATTCGTTCGGCCGCGCACCCCCGGACGGGAAATGCTGGCGCAGCAGCTGGTTCACCTGGGCGATCGCGGCCAGGGTCGCCGCGTGGAATTCGCCGCGGGCAAAGCCGCGCGTCATCGTGTCGCACACGCCTTGCCATGTGGCGCCGTCGATCTTGCGGTCGATGCCCCGGTCGGCAATGATATCGACTTTCCGATCTGCAAGATTCACGTAGATCAACACTCCGCAATTGTCCTCGGTATCCCAGATGCCATAGTCGGCGAACAGGGCAATGGCGCGCTGGCGGGTTGTCACGCCGGCCCAGGCCAGCGACAGGGGCAAGCCCTTCTCGACGATCAGCCGCACTTCGCCACGGTGCGTTTGCTCGCCCGACGTGATGGCTTCCGTGATCGCCGTCAGCGCTTCCGGCGGAAACGCGCGCTCGGCCTCGTTGCGCGTGCTGAGCAAATGGCGCAGGGCGCGCCGCAGGCGGTTCGGTTCTTCCATCACCAGTCTCCCGACGCGCCGCCGCCGTCGAAGCTGCCCCCGCCACCACCGGAAAAGCCGCCGCCGCCACCGTCCGAAAAGCCGCCCGAGAAGCCGCCGCCGCCGCGCCAGCGGTCGTTGTCGTGGTGGGCAGCATTGGCAAGGATGTTTCCAAGAATAAAGCCTGTGGTGCCGCTACCCCAGTCGGTGCCGTAGCGGCCCGGCTGCGCGAGGCGCGTGCGACGCGGGCGGAACACGGCGCGCAGGACGGTAATGCCGACGAGGATCAGGAAGATACTGACGACGACATTCGGACCGTCGTCTTCCTGCTGCTGCGCGGTCGGCTGCGCCTGGGGCGCGGGAAATTTTTCCTGGTTGAGGAGCGTCGCGATGGCGCCGACGCCCGCGACGAGGCCGCCGTACCAGTCCTGCTGGCGGAAGTGCGGGGCGATCGTGTCTTCGAGGATGCGCTTCGATTGCGCGTCCGTCAGCACGCCCTGCACGCCGCGGCCGGCTTCGATGCGCAGGCGGCGCAGCGCCTTCGGATTGTCTTTCGCGACCACCAGCAGCACGCCGTCGTCGACGCCCTTGCGCCCGAGCTTCCAGGCGTCGGCCACGCGGATGCTGTACTGCTCGATGGCTTCCGGTTCCGTCGACGCCACGAGCAGCACGCCGATCTGGCTGCCCGTCTTCGCTTCGTAGTCGGCCAGGACGCCTTCCAGCTTCTGGCGCTGTTCCGGCGTCAGCATGCCGATCTCGTCGGTGACGCGCGCGCGCAGCGGCGGCACCTGCTTGAATTGCTGTGCGTGCGCGTGACAGGCCAGCAGCAAGGTCAGCATCCAGGCCCACAGCAACCGCGGCAGGGCGTTCATGGCATGGCCTTATTTGCCGAAGTTGACGGTCGGCGCCGTCGAAATGGCCTTCTCGTTCTCGACCGTGAACGACGGCTTGGCCTGGTAGCCGAACATCATGGCGGTCAGGTTGGTCGGGAAGCTGCGCACCGTCACGTTGTAGTCCTGCACGGCTGCGATATAGCGCTGGCGGGCCACCGTGATGCGGTTTTCCGTGCCTTCCAGCTGCGACTGCAGGTCGCGGAAGCTGGCGTCGGCCTTCAGCTGCGGATAGTTTTCCGACACGGCCATCAGGCGCGACAGCGCGCTCGACAACTCACCCTGCACCTGCTGGAATTTCTGGAAGGCCTCCGGGTTGTTCAGGACTTCCGGCGTGATCTGGAAACTGGTCGCGGCCGCGCGCGCCCGCGTGACGGCTTCCAGCGTATCCTTTTCGTGCGTCGCATAGCCCTTGACCGTGTTCACCAGGTTGGGGATCAGGTCGGCGCGGCGCTGGTATTGGTTGACGACCTCGGCCCAGGCGGCCTTGGTGGCCTCGTCCTCGGCCTGGAACTGGTTGTAGCCGCAGCCCGACAGCAGGGTGGCGGCCAGTACGGCGGCCAGCAGCATGCCGGCCCAGCGCGTGAACAGGGAAGGTTTCATCTGACGATCATCCGTAACTAGTTGTCGAATGGCCAAAATATAACCGAAATGCGATCGTATTGGCGAGACGCACGGAACTGGGCGGTACAATAGAGGGTTTGCAATCAGATCAGAGAGGCCGCCCATGAACTTCATCGACAAACTGAACGCCGCCTGGAAGCGCAACGATTCCCTGCTGTGCGTGGGACTCGACCCGGACACGGCCCGTTTCCCCGCGCACCTGCAGGGCACGCCGGACGGCATCGTGGAGTTCTGCAAGGCCATCATCGACGCGACCGCCGACCTGGCCTGCGCCTTCAAGCCGCAGATCGCGTACTTCGCCGCCCTCGGCGCGGAAGACCAGCTCGAAGCCATCTGCAAGTATCTGCGCGAGACCTATCCGCACATCCCGCTGATCCTGGACGCCAAGCGCGGCGACATCGGTGCGACCGCCCACCAGTACGCACGCGAAGCGTTCGACCGCTATGGCGCCGACGCCGTCACCGTCAACCCGTACATGGGCTTCGATTCGGTCGAGCCTTACATGGCGTGGAAAGACCGCGGCGTGATCGTCCTGTGCCGCACGTCGAATGCGGGCGGTTCCGACCTGCAATTCCTCGACGTGGGCGGCCAGCCGCTGTACCAGCACGTGGCGCGTCTCGTCGCGGACAAGTGGAATAAAAACGGCCAGTGCGCCCTCGTCGTGGGCGCCACGTTCCCGGAAGAACTGGCCCAGGTGCGCGCCATCGTCGGCGACATGCCGCTGCTCGTGCCGGGCATTGGCGCGCAGGGCGGCGACATCGAGGCGACGGTGAAATCCGGCCGCACGGCCGCCGGCGCAGGCATGATGATCAATTCCTCGCGCGCCATCATTTACGCGCAGCCGCAGGGCGATGAAGATTTCGCGGCGGCCGCGCGCCGCGTGGCGCTCGAGACCCGGGATGCGATCAACCGGTATCGCGGTTAATGCGACTCATTGATCTGCGTCAATGCGAAGGTCGGTGTTGACGTAGTTCAATAAATGATAATGTTGCCTCCTTGTAACTCCAAATGGCAACATGCATTTCAATCGTCGAAGCACCCAACGCGCCCGCCCCGCAGGGCGGACTGACCACTGGGCGGTCGCTTATGCGAAAGCCAATCCACTCAAGGTCGGGACGGCCGCAGCGACGCTGTACGGCATGTTCATCATCCTGGGATACCACACATATATCGAATACGATGCTGCTTTCGATATCCATGCCCTGGCCAGCCTGATTCTCGCCGCCGCGTATGTCGGCTCTCTTTTCCTTGTTGGTCTGAGCGTTTGCCTGTTTGTGCCGGCTTATTTTATCGGCGCATTTTGTATCGACGATGAAAGTCGCCGTACCCAACAGGATCTCTACGGCCGGATCGCCGCATGCTTCGGTATCGCTTTTGTCGCGTTCTTGGGCATATTCGTGTTGGTGTGCCTGATTGGAGACAAAGAATGGGCTGCGCCATCCATTTTTGCGGCCCCCTTTCTTGTCTGGGTGTTAGTTGCGTTACTTTCGGCGCCGAGGCGACAGTTGAGGGAGGCGTTTCATTCCCGCCAGAATATCGTCCACGGCACGGATTCATGGATCGCATGGCAATGGAAGCGCGGTGCCGAAGTCGTGCGAAATTCGCCAGCGGATTACAAAGCGAAGGTCAAGTTCGGTTTTATCATGGCGGTCGTCGCGGTCACGGAGGTGCTTCCGCTCGAAGTGTGTTTCATCATGGGACGCGACTCGCACTTCATGCAGACGGAGAATCCGGACTGGCTGGGCGTAATGTCCACCGTCCTCGTAGTTGCTGTGATCATCCAGGTTGCGGGCATATATCTTGTTAGTGCCTGGCGTAATCCCGAACTGCCCCGCAAACATCGGGTGTTTTCGGTGGTGCTGGCATTGCTTGTTCCCATTTTTGCGCCCTTATACGTCAGCGAGCCCACGCCAGTCTTCGCATTGACGGTGATGCTGACGAAGACTGGAAATTTCCGGGCAGCCGAGATGACGTTGAGTGATGAGGGATGCCGCGTGGCTGAAGCGCTCGATCGGACGTTATGCGTCAAGACCAAAGAAGGTACGAACAAGCTGTGCAATGTGCACGTGATGTCGCGGATCGGGAGCGAAAACTACGTATTGCTGGCGTACCCTGCGCCTGCAGGAGACATCAAGGACACCGGCGTGCGGTTCGAAAAAATCGGGAACCAGATCATCCAGCCCGTCTATATTCCCTCCAAGGACATTCTGGGCACCAAACCGGACCTGTCCGTCAGGGTGTTCACGAAAGAAGTCATCAAGAGTAACCTCGCCAAGACGAGTTCCATCTGCGAACTGCCCAAGCTGGAAGAGCCCAAGCCGGCGACCTCGGTATCGTTTGCGGAAAAGGATTTGTTCGAGTTCGACGACTACGCATTGACGGAGCATGGTAGGAAAACCCTGGACGCGTTCGTCGAGCGTCTGGTGCGCGAGAATCAAGGGACATTGTCGGTCGACGTGACCGGTCACGCCGATCAGCTCGGTTCTCCTTACCACAATCTCTCGCTGTCACAGCTTCGTGCGATTGCGGTCGCAAATTTTCTCAAGTCTCTAATGGACGGAAAAGTGCGCAACGTGAAGATGAGCCTGCAGGGCGTCGGCAGTTCGCGTGTGGAAGTGCCAGATTCTGCATGCCCCGCGTCGATGAAGCGCGCCGAGCGTATCGAATGTTTCGCGCGCAACCGGCGTGTCGACATCGTCGTAACGCGCCTTTGACGACTCAGTGGCGCTGCCGGGCCAGCACCAGGTAGCGCATCCCGACCGCGAGCGCCGCGAAGCCGGACGCGGCGGCAACGCCCAGCGCCCAGCGCGGCCCCGCGTGGTCGGCCACCCAGCCGACGATGGGCGCACCGATCGGCGTCGTGCCCAAGGCGATGCCGAGCCGCAAAGCCATCACGCGGCCGCGCATCGCGGGTTCGGTCGATAGCTGCAACAGGCTGTTCGACGTATTCGTGAAGGTGAGGGCGGCCACGCCCGTCAGAGCCAGCGCCGCCGCGAACCACAGGTAGCCGGGTGCCACGGCCGCCAGCGCGCAGCCGACGCCGAACACCCCGGCCCCCACGACGAGCGCGCTGAACTGCGTGCGCTCGCGGCGCGCGGCGAGCAGGGCGCCGACGACGCTGCCGACGGCCATCGTCGACGACAGCAGGCTGTAGCCGCGCGCATCCGTGTGGAAGACCGAGACGGCCATGGTGCCGATGAAGATCGGGAAATTCAGGCCGAACGTGGCGATCAGGAACAGCATGCCCAGCAGCGCCATCAGGTCCGGCCGCCTCCACACGTAGTGCAGGCCATCCAGCATGCCGCGCCCGCCCGCGCTGCCGGACGCGCGCGGGTGGGCGTGCAGCTCGTCCCTGCGCAGCCACGTAAGAGAAATCAGCACCGCCACGTACGACAAGCCGTTGACGATGAACGCCCACCCCGTGCCGACGCCGGCGATCAGGAGGCCCGCCGCCGCAGGGCCGATCATGCGGGCGGCGTTGAACGACGTCGAATTCAGCGCGACCGCGTTCGGCAGGTCGGCGTCCCCGACGAGTTGCGCGACGAACGTCTGGCGCACGGGCGCGTCGAATGCCGAAGCACAGCCGAACAGGAAGGCGAACACGTACACATGCCACAGTGCGACGACGCCCGTGATCGTCATGACGCCGAGCACGAGCGCGAGCAGGCCCATCGCGGCCTGCGTGACCATCATGAGCTTGCGCTGGTCGACGTGATCGGCGGCCCAGCCCGTCCATGGCAGCAGCAGGAGTTGCGGGCCGAACTGCAGGGCCATCACGGTGCCGACGGCCGACGCGTTGTGGTGCGTCAGCCCGGTGAGCACGAGCCAGTCCTGGGCCGTGCGCTGCATCCACGTGCCCACGTTGGAGACGAGGGCGCCGATGGCCCACAAGCGGTAATTGAAGTTGCTTAGCGAGCGGAAGGCACGGGACATCAGGCGTTGAACGCCGGTATCAGTACCGGCTGGGGGCGATCATTTCCGCGTAATCATACAGGGCCCCGAGGATTTCCTCCGCGCGCTCGTCCGCCGTCTCGGACAGCGCGTCGATCTCCGCGAACAATTGATCGATCGTGCGCGCGCCCCCCGCGCCGTCGAACAGGCGCGCGGCGCGGTGGTCTTCCCACGCCTGCTGCTCGTCCTCGGCCAGGGTGTGCGGGAAGTTGCGGGCGCGGTAGCGGAACAACAGGTGCGCCAGGCGCTCGTCCTCGAACGACGGGCGCAAGGCCGCCAGTTTCGGCGCAGCCTCGGCCCGCAGCGATTCCAGCCGGCGCCGGTCGCCGTTCGAGACGAAGCCGCCGTACAGGTCCTCGTCGACGTCGACGCCCGCCGCGACCGCTTCGCGCTGGAACACTTTTTGCCAGATGGCCGCCATGTCCGGCCCGCCCGCCGCGATGCGGGAGTGGGCGAGGCATTGCTCGACGTCGAGCTCCCAGCGCGCCGCCATCTGCGTGCTCAGGGTTTTCAGGTTACCGACCAGCATCGGCGACTTGTTCAGGTGCACGCTCTTGATGGGGAGGCGCGTCATGCCCTCGGGCATCTCGGCGGCGCGGGTGAACAGGCGCTGGCGGATCGTTTCGACGTCCAGGTTGAACAGTTCGGACGGATCGTGGCGGCAGTCCCACACGAGGATTTCGTTCTTGTTCGTCGGATGCGTTGCCAGCGGCCAGACGACGCCGAGGCAGCCGCGTTCGGCCGGGAACATGCCGGAGACGTGCAGGAAGGGCTGGCGCAGCGCGCGGTCCAGGTGCAGGCCCATCTGTTCGGCCACCTTGTCCTTGCGGCGCAGTTCCAGGCAGAAGTCGAACAGTTTCGGCTGCTTGCTGCGCAGCAGGCGCGCCAGCGCGATGGTGGCGCGCACGTCGGACAGCGCGTCGTGCGCGGCGTCGTGCACGAGGCCGTTGTCGCGCGTGAGGTGTTCGAGCCTGAAGCTGGGACGGCCGTCGTCATGGCGCGGCCACGTGATGCCGTCCGGACGGAGCGCATACGCCATGCGGACGACGTCGAGCATGTCCCAGCGGCCGCAGCCGTTCTGCCACTCGCGCGCATACGGGTCCATCAGGTTGCGCCACAACAGGAAGCGCGTGACCTCGTCGTCGAAGCGGATCGTGTTGTAGCCGACGCCGATGGTGCCCGGCTCGGAAAACGCGGCGCAGATGCGGGCCGCGAATTCGTGCTCGGGCACGCCGTGTTCCAGGCAGTGCTGCGGCGTGATGCCGGTGATCAGGCAGGCTTGCGGGTCGGGCAGGTAGTCGGGCGCCGGCTGGCAATACAGCATGATCGGTTCGCCGATCTCGTTGAGGTCGGCGTCGGTGCGGATCGCGGCGAATTGCGCGGGGCGATCGCGCCGCGGTTCCGCGCCGAAGGTTTCGTAGTCGTGCCAGAGGAAGGTGTGGGTGCTCATCGTGGCGCCATTCTAACTTGCAAGCATCGCACGGCCTAGCACCGGCTCAATCCGGCTTTGGGAACTTCAGGTGCCGATGCGGTCGCGGCCCGCTTCCTTGGCCCGGTACAGCGCGGCGTCGGCCGCCTCGATCAGGCTCCGTTCGTCCTGGCCGGCCAGCAGCGTGGCGACGCCGAACGAACCCGTGACGTGCGGCAGCGGCAGGCGCATGTCGTCGAACACGACGGCCTCGCGCATGCGCGCGCACAGGCGTTCGGCGACCGTCACGGCCTGCGCCTGCGGCGTGGCGGGCAGGATCGCCATCATCTCTTCGCCGCCGTAGCGCACGGCGAAATCGGTCGGGCGCAGGCCGGCGCGGATCACGCCGGCGGCCGCGCACAGGGCGGCGTCTCCCGCGATGTGGCCGTGCGTGTCGTTGAAGCGCTTGAAGTGGTCCAGGTCGATCATCACGAGCGACAGCGGCCCGTTGTCCTGGCGTGCGCGGGCGACCAGCTTGGGCAGCGCGTCGTTCAGCCAGGCGCGGTTGTACAGGCCCGTGAGGCCGTCGTTGAACGACAGCTGGCGGTAGAACTCGCCCAGCTTCTGGCGCCGGCGCAGGCGGGCGTTCGTCGCGCGGATGCGGAACGACAGCAGCCGCAGCAGGTTGCGCGCCACGCCGTTGTGCCCGTCGATCAATTGCCACACGCGGTCGGGTTCGATGACGAGCAGCTCGCTGTCTTCCAGCGCGACGATGGCATCGAGGTTGGCGGCATCGTCCAGCACGGACTGTTCGCCCACGCTTTCGCCCGGCATGATGCGCTCGACATTGCCTTCGCCCAGGGCGCCTTCCACGGCGAGGCTGCCCGCGAGCAGGATGTAGAGGCGGGCGCGCAGGCCGTCCTCGAGCGCCTCGCCCTGCGGCAGCCGCACGAGCCGGCAATCGGCGAGCGCCTGCGCGACGGCGGGATCGTCGATGTCGCGAAAGAGCTGCAGGTCGCGGATACGGTAGGGGGATGCACCGAAGGTGCCGGTCACGATCATCGGATGGACTGCCAGGCGACAACTTATATTGACAACCTCGCATGATACCTGAACGAAACACCACCGCCGATGCCTGGCGCCGATAAACAACAGTTCATTGGACCGTTCGGCATGCGGGCGCCCGTTCCAGCGTGTCGATGAGGTACGTCCCGCAGGCGATGCCCGGCTGTTCGATCCAGCGCCAGGAGAGGGTGGACAGCGCCGTCGCGGCGCCCAGGACGCACAGGAATTCCACGACGCCGCCCGCATTGGAGCCGGCGAACCAGGCCGATGCACCGGACCAGGACAACGCGTCGAGCACGGCGAAATGCAGCAGGAAAATGCTGTAGCTGCGCTTGCCGAGCGCGATCGTGATGCGGTTGACGAACAGCCGCGCGGGCCGGTGCGCGAGCAGCAGTGCGGCGCCGGCAAAGAACGCGCCGGCGGCCGGGGTGCACACGGGCTGGGGGAGCCGCCACCAGCAGACGCCCGCGACGAGCATGCACAACGCGGCGCCGGCGGCGACCCGCCGGTCCGTTGCGCCGGTCCGGAACGCCGCCCAGGCAACGACGCCGGCTGCGAAGACCGGCAATTGCCCGAACAGGTTGAACCGGATGAAATTCCGCACGAGGTAGTGTTGCCCGGCCGGGTAGGCGAACAGGTGCGGCACGATGACGCCGTTGAGCGTGAACAGGACGAGGCTGGCCGCAAGGAACACGAGGGCCGACCGGGCCGATGCGAGGACCGGCAGGCACAGCGCCAGGATCGCATAGAACCCCATCTCGGCGGCGATCGACCAGCCGCCCGGCACGACGGCGTTGATCGTTTCCGGATGGAGTCCGTGCACGAACAGGATCGTGGCGACGATGCCCGGCGCGTGGATGCCGTCCGGCGCCCAGTATCCCGGCGCCAGGCCGTGGATGGCGAGATACAGTGCGATCGCCAGGTAGAACATCGGTGCGACGCGGGCGAAGCGCCTGATCAGGAAATTGCGCAGCGGACGCGACTCATACCGGCTCCGGCGCGCCCACGACAGGCACAGCGTCAACGCGCTGACGACGAAGAACAGGTGAACGCCGGATGCGCCCAGGTTCATCGCCGTGCGCAGGAGGTCGCTGGGCGGCATCGCCTGGCGGCCGGTGTGGACGAGGACGACACCGGCGACGGCCAGGCCGCGCAGGGCGTCGATGAAGTCGTAGCGCGCGGACCCGTCCTTCACTCGACCAGCCCGTGCAGGATGGCGTACCGGACCAGGTCAGCATTGTTCATGAAGTTCATCTTCTGCATCAGGTGCGCCTTGTGCGTGCTGACCGTCTTGTTGCTGATCATGAGGTCCGCCGCGATGTCGTTCACGCTGTGCCCGCGCGCGAGCAGCGTGAGGATTTGTGCCTCGCGGCCGGACAATTGCTCGTGCAGGGGCGCGGCGCCGGGCTGGTCGATATCGAACACCAGCTGCTCGGCCAGCGCCGGGTCGATGAAGCGCCCGCCTGCGGCGGTCTTGCGGATGGCTGCGACGAGCATTTCCGGTTCGCTGTCCTTGGTCAGGTAGCCCGAGGCGCCGACCTTGAGCACCTGGCGCACGATCTGCGGCTCGTTGCGCATGCTCAGCACGAGGATCGGCAGGTCCGGGAAGAAGCTGCGCATGCGCGTGATGACGTCGATGCCGCTCATCCCCGGCATCGTCAGGTCCAGCAGGACGAGGTCGACCGGCGTATGGCGCAGTATGTCGAGCGCCTGCATGCCGTTGACGGCCTCGCCGGCCACGCCGATATCGTGCACCATGGCGAACAACTGCTTGAGGCCGCCGCGTACGATGGCGTGATCGTCGGCGATCAGGACGCGTATCATCGTGCCTCCTGCGGTCTGGCGGCCGGCAGGCGGACGCGCAGCGCCGTGCCTTCGCCCGGCATGCTGGCGATGGAAAACTCGCCACCCAGCATTTCGACGCGTTCGCGCATGCCCACCAGGCCGAACTTGTCCCGCTCGACGGTGTCCGGCGCGAAGCCGCAGCCGTCGTCGCGCACCTCGAGCATGCACTGGTCGTCGCGGGCCTGCAGGGTCATGCGGACCGAGCTGGCCCGCGCATGGCGCGTCACGTTCGTCAACGACTCCTGCGCGACGCGGAAGATCGCCAGCTCGACCCCGTCACCCAGCCCGAGCGACGGTTCCGGCGCGACCAGCTCGCAGTCGATGTCCGAGTGCGCGCGGAATTCCTTGACCAGCCATTCGAGCGCCGGCACGACGCCCATGTCGAGCGCGGCCGGCCGCAGGGCCGAGGAGACGCCGCGCACGACGCCGATGGTGCGGTCGAGCAGTTCGTTCATCCTGCCGACGTGGCGGGTCAGGGCGGGGTTGTCCTGGCCGAACTCGACGCGCAACAGCGCGATCTTCATGCGCAGCGCCGTGAGCGCCTGTCCCAGCTCGTCGTGCAGCTCGCGCGCGATGCGCATGCGTTCCTCTTCGCGCGCCCGCTCGCGGTGCGCGGCCAGTTCACGCACGCGCACGAGGGATTCTTCCAGCCGCTGCTCGCTCTCGCGCAGGGCGGCGGTGCGGTCGGCGACCTGCAGTTCGAGTCCCTCGCGGTACGCCTGCAGCTTGCGCTCGGCGACCTTGCGCTCCTCGATTTCGCGCTGCAGGCGTTCGTTGCGCTCGGCCAGCATGGTCTGCATCTCGCGCAGGTTCAGGTGGGTCCGGACGCGTGCGGTCACCTCGTCGATCTGGAACGGCTTGGTCACGTAATCGACGGCGCCCGACTTGAAGGCGGCGACCTTGCTCTCGATGTCGAGCAGGGCCGTCATGAAGATCACGGGAATGGCGCGTGTGCGCTCGTTCTGCTGCAGGCGCCGGCACACTTCGAAGCCGTCCATGCCGGGCAGCATGATGTCGAGCAGGATCAGGTCCGGATGCACGAACGTCGCGCGGCGCAACCCCTCCTCGCCGTCCTGCGCCACGACGACGCGTACGCCGTCGTGTTCCAGTCCCTTGGCGATCACGTCGAGATTGGCGGGTGTGTCGTCGACGATCAGGATAGTCGGCCGCCGCGGGTCCGGCGTGTCAATGCGCATCTGCTGCCTCATGAAAACGTTCGACCAAGGCCAGGATTGCCTTGGATTGATAGCTGCCAGCCAGTTCGACGAGCCGGTCCGCGAATGGATGGTAACGGTCGTCGAGGCTGGCCAGGTGCCGCGCATGGTCGACGATGTCGGCCATGTTGCCGACCATCGCCAGCCGGTACAGCAAGTCCATTTCATCCGGCGGCGGCGGCACCAGGTCGTCGGCGGGCTGGCGGCCGGCCGGCGGCGGACCGGCCGGGGCGTGGTCGATCACCGGCAGGTCCAGCTCGAACCAGAACCGGCTGCCCTGGTCGACGCGGCTCTCGACCCGGATGTCGCCCCCCATCAGGCGCACGAACTGGCTGCTGATGAACAGGCCCAGGCCTGTGCCGCCGAGCCTGCGCTGGTGGTCGCCCGCCTGCTCGAACGGCTCGAAGATCGTGCGGATCTGCCCGCTCTCGATGCCGATGCCGGTATCCTCGACCTCGAACAGCAGCCGGCCCGGCGGCGTGAAGCGCACGCGCAGGGACACGCTGCCGTGGTCGGTGAACTTGACGGCATTCGACAGCAGGTTGAGCAGGGCTTGCCGCAGGCGCTGCTCGTCGGCGCGGACGACGGCCGGCAGGTCCGGCGGCGGCGTGTACAGGAACGCAACCAGTTTGCGTTCGGCGCGCACGCGGACCATCTCGGCGATGGTGTCCAGGAATTCCGCCAGCGGTACGTCGGCCGGCGCGAGCGCCAGCTTGCCGGCTTCGATCTTGGCGGAGTCGAGGAAATCGTCGATCAGCATCATCAATTGCTCGCCGCTCTTCTGGATGACCAGCAGGCTGGCCGCCTGCTCCGCCTGCACCATGGCGTCGCGCTGCAGCAGCTGGGCATAGCCGAGGATGGCGTTCAGCGGCGTGCGCAATTCGTGGCTCATTTGCGTCAGGAATTCGCTGCGTTGCCGCGCCAGGCGTTGCAATTCCTCCGTGCGCGCCTGCACGCGTTGCTCGAGGCTGCCGTTCAATTCCTGCAGCTCGGCCTGCGACTGGCGCAATTTCTGGTTCGTCGCCGACAGCATGCGGTGCGATTTGCGCAGGCGCACCAGGAAATAGCTCGTGCCCACCAGGAAGGCGATGCAGGCGCCGAGCACGGTCCACGTCCAGCGTTGCCGCAATTCGCGCTGTTCCAGCTGGAACTCCTGCTGTTTGTTGCGCCGCGCCAGGTCGTCGATCGCGCGCTGCTTGGTCTCGGTCTCGAAGCGCTGCGCCAGTTCGAGCATGCGCGCGCCCGACTTTTCGACCGCCCCCTTGGCGGCCATGTCCACCGCCTCCATCGACATCTGGTAGGCGCGCCGGTGATCGCCGCGCGCGGCATAGACGCCGGCCAGGCGGCGCGCGCTCTCGCTCATGTACAGCGGGAAGTTGATTTCCCGGGCGATCCGGTAGGCGCTTTCGGCGTCGGCCCACGCCGGCGCCAGTTGCCCGCGCTGTTCGTTGGCCTTGCTGCGCGCGTTATACAAGAACCACAGGCCGATGCGGTTGTGCTGCTCGAGATAGATCGATTCGACCTCGTCGTACAGGGGCATGGCGGCGGCCATCGCCTTGCGGCTGCGCAGCCGTTCGGCCAGGTTCAGCATGCCGAAGCCGAGGCCCGTCGACGTGTGCACGGTGCGGAACATGTCGATGCCCTTGCGGATCTCCCCTTCGCCGCTGGACGGGTCGCCGAGGTCGCTCCTGGCGTTGCCCATGCCGATCAGCGCATAGCCTTCCAGCAGCTGCAATCCCGCGCCATGTGCCGTCTCGTACATCTTCGTGTAGTGTTCGAGCGCCTCCTTGCGGCGTCCGCTCAGGTCGTACGAGATGGCCATGCACTGGCGCGCGTAGGCCAGCTCGAGCGGGTCGGCGAAGCGCCGTGCCACTTCCATTTCGCGCATGCACAGCGTCACGGATTCGTCGAACTGGCCGATGCGGCGGTACATCATGGCCGTGCGCAGCATCGCCTCGCCCTGCAGGTCGCGCCGGTTCACGCCTTCCAGCACCGTCATGCTGCGCAGCGAGTACGTGACGATGTCGTCGACGCGGCCGCGGAAGATCGCGTTCACGGACAGGTTGAGATACGCCTCGGCCTGGCCGGCCCGGTCCTGGACCAGCAGGGCCAGCTGCAATGCCTGCTCCGCATGCACCTGGGCGTCGTCCGTCCGGGCCTGGTAGACCTCGGCGCGCGCCAGTGCGTTGAGTGCGCGCGCGCGGTCGACGGGCGTGGCGCCCAGCGGCACGTCTTCGGCCAGTTGCGTGGCGCGCCGGTAAGCTTCCTGCACATCGCGCTCGGCGAGCAGGCGCATCGTCTCGACCTGGCCGCGCCATTCCTGCAGGGTCAGCGCGCGGGCTGCGCCGCTCAACGCAAGGCAGGCAAGGAATACGAAGACATGGCGCGTCATGGTCCCGGACTCGTCGTTTCGGATGGGGGATGTGCCATGATAGCAGGCGCGGACGAGCTGGCCGCGGGCCGGGGGCTCGCCGTCCGCAGGACGGCATCGAGCGCCGCGCCCGGCATCGGCGCACCGAACAGGTATCCCTGCACGAAGCGGCAGCCGTGCGCCCTCAGGTAGTCGACCTGGGCCTGGGTCTCGACCCCTTCGGCGATCACCTGCAGCCGCAGCGCCGCGGCCATCGACAGGATCGCCTTGACCAGTTCGCTCTTGTCGGCGTCTTGCGGAATGTCGCTGACGAACGAGCGGTCGATCTTGATCTGGCTGACGGGAAAACGGTTGAGATAGCCGAGCGCCGAATACCCCGTGCCGAAGTCGTCGATCGAAATCATGAGGCCCATCGCGTGCAGGCGCTGGAGCATGCGCGCGACGTCATTGCTGTCTTCCAGCAGCAGGCCTTCGGTGATTTCCAGCTTCAGCCAGTCCGGCCGGCAGCCGGTGGCGGCCAGCACGCGCTCGACCGTCGCCGCGAAATCGTGCCGGATGAACTGGCGCGTGGAGACGTTGACGGAGACGGTGATCGGCCGCTCCAGCGTGCGGTTCCGGGTGACGACGGAGCGGCAGGCGGTGGCGAGTACCCATTCGCCGATCTCGACGATGAGGCCGGATTCTTCGGCGATCGGGATGAATTTGTCCGGCGCGACGAAGCCATGGCCCGGCCGGCACCAGCGCAGCAACGCCTCGACGCCGACGATGGCGCCGTCGCGCAAGTCGGTCTGCGGCTGGAAATACAGTTCGAGTTCGCCGTTGCGCACCGCCTTGTGCAGCGCGGCCGCCAGTTCGAGGCGTGTCGACGAGCGGGCCGTCAGTTCCGCCACGTAGAACTGGAAACTGTTCAGTCCTTCCCGCCGGGCGTGGTTCAGCGCGGATCCGGCGAAGCGGAACAACTCGTCGATGCCGATGCTGTCGTCCGGATACAGTGCGATGCCGATGCTGGCCGTGACGACGACCTCATGGCCGTCCAGGAGATAGGGCGCCGTCAGCGTATCGATGAGCCTGCGCGCGACGAGTCCGAAATCGTCCGGCCCGCGCATCCCGGGCGACAGCACGGCGAATTCGCCGCCGCCCAGCCGGGCCACCGTGTCGCTGGGGCGCATCTGGCATTGCAGCCGCATGCCCGCCTCGCACAACAGCGCATCGCCGGCGTCATGGCCGAACGAATCGTTGACTTCCTCGAGGTGGTCCAGGCCGACGATCATGAATCCGAACCGGTTCCCGGCGCGGGCGCCGTCGGCGATCGCCTGGCGCAGGCGGTCGGCCAGCAGCGTACGGTTCGGCAATCCGGTCAATGCGTCCAGCAGCGACAGCGTGCGGTGCTCCTCCTCGCGCCGGCGCAAATCGTCCTTCAGTGTGCGCTGCCGGAGGAACAGGGTGCGCAGCCTGAGCGCGTGACCGGCCAGCGCCACCGTGCCGGTCAGCCCGGCCGACAGCAACGACATCTCCAGCGCCGCGGTCCAGTCCAGGATGCCGTGGCGCCTGACCTGGAGCAGGAATACGACGAGTGCGCAGGCGAGCACGAGGGCGCTGCCGCCACCGAGCGCCAATAGCCTCATTTTCAGCGCGTCCGGCCTCCGCCCCGGCGCGGCCATCCGCATCGTCATGCCTGCCGCCATCTTCCCCCCACCCTCGTCCCGGTTCTTGTTTGTCTAATGATCATGCCGTAAGCTTGCCCGAGAATGCGGTGTATGGACATCGGGCGGTCTTGATTTTGGGGTAGTCCCGCAGGAAGGCGTCATCAGGAAATCCTGAGGGGTCTGCCGCCGTCACAAGCGCATCACGGCCACGACGGCGATCTGCCGGTCGTTGATCCACGCGGTCTGGGGCCGGGTCGGGACGCCGTAATAGGCCGAACGGACGGTGCGCAGCAGGTTCGTGCCTTCCAGCGACAGGCTGACGCGTTCGCCGAGGCGGACACTGAGCGACGCGTCGAGCCACCCGTAGCCGCGCATATAGACCGGCAACGAACCGACCCCCACGACGTTGGCATACCCGCTCAGGAACTTCGCGCGCCAGTTGTAGGCGATACGTGCCGACAGCGCATCCTTTTCGTACATGCCGACCAGGTTGACGGTGTGCCGGGAGAGATTCGGCAACGGCTGGCTGCCGCCGCTGTGCACGTAAGTGGCGTTGGCCTGCATGCCCAGTCCGTTCATCCACCCCGGCAGGGTGTCGAAGAACTGCTGGTAGCCGGCCTCCGCGCCCGCGATGCTGGCCGCGTTGCCGTTGCGCGGGCGGCTGACCTGGTAGACGGCGCCGTCATGCGTTTCCGGGTTGCTGACATTGGTGACGAAGCCGTCGACGTGCTTCAGGAACACCGTCGAATACAGCGAGGTCGTCCGATCGACGTAGCGTTCCACCGCCAGGTCCCAGTTCGTCGACCGGACCGCCTTCAGGTCCGGATTGCCGGCGTTGCCCTGGTTGAGCGACGGGTTCACGCTGTTCGGGGTGAGCGTCAGCGAGGGAGACAGCTGGTTGAAATCGGGATGCGTGATCGTCTTCGATGCCGCCGCGCGCAGGTAGAGGCCCTCGCGGAGGCGGTAGCGCAGGTTCGCGCTCGGCAGGATGTCGGTCGTGCCGCTGTCGACGTCGATGGGGACGATGGCGCCGGTGGCGGGCACGGTCCGCGAACCCGACACTTGTTCGCGGGTGTGGACGACGCGGAGTCCCGCGTTGCCGTCGAACGGCACGTCGCCGCCTTTGAACGTCGTCATCGCATACGCGGTGCGTGTGTCCTCGCGGATGTCCCACAGCGAGAGCGGATTGGCCGACGCCGGTACCCGCGCGGTGATGCCGAACGCGTTGCGCAGGCCGGTCGCATCGCGCGCCGGCGACAGGTCCGCCACGAGGAAGCTGCCGATGCCCGGTACGCCCTGGCCCGGGAAGAAATCGCTGTACGGGTTCGGCATCAGGTAACCCGGCCTGTCGGATCCCCTCAGCCCGTCGACGGCCGCATCGGCGACGATCTGGCCCGGCGCATTGCCGGCGCCGCGCCTGGCCAGGCGCACGCCCGCGGACACGGATGCAAGGAACGGATGCGCCATCCGCCAGGTACCGTCGAGCCGGGCGGCCGTCAGGCTGCCGTCGTACGGACGCGTGCGGTAGGCGACGTCGGTATAGCGGAAACTGGCCGGGTCGAGCAGGTTCGTGCCGGCGACGGCGGTGCCGGGAATCTTCGTCGACAGATCCTGCGTGAAGCTCGCGGCCGTGCCGGCAAGCGACGGGCCGGAGTAGAACAGGTAGTCGCTGGCCGACGTGCGGCTGAGATCGGCCGTGAGCGTCAGTGCGGCGCCGGTCCAGCGGCCGCCGACGGCGACCTGGCGCGTGCGGTCCGTCGTATCGCGCGCGAAGTTCAGCACGGACAACGGCGCGTTGGTCCACGTGATGCGTTCCAGGTCGCTCGTTCCGGGAAACAGGACCGGGCTGCCGGCGACGAACGTGGGTGCCGCCGCGATGTTGATCTGGCGCGAATCCTGGATCGTCTTGAATTGCGCGTAATTCCCTTCGGCGTACAGCTCGAGCGCCCGGTCCGGACGCCATTGCAGGACGAAGGAACCGGCATTGCGCTCGCGGTCGCCAACGCTCGTGGTTTCCGACGTGCCGTTCGGCACGACGACGCGCTGCCCGGGGACGACGTTGTCGCGCGTGACCGGATTGCCGGCCGACTTCTGGTCCTCGCGCCATGCGCGTTTCTGATGCGCCAGCGTCACGAGCAGGCCGATGTCGCCGCCGGCGATCCGGCGGCGGTCGCTCGCGAGGAAGGATAGCTGCGGCTGCGTGCGTCTGGCGAGGTCGCCGTGGATCATGCGGACCGCCCCGGCAACCTGGCGGCCGCTGAAGTCGAACGGACGGCGCGTGCGCAGGTCGATCGCGCCGCCGACGCCGCCTTCGAGCTGGTCCGCGGAAGACGTTTTGTAGACGTCGATGCCGGCCAGGAGCTCGGCGGGGATGTCCGCGAAATCGAGGTTGCGTCCTGTGCCCGCCGTGAAGACTTCACGGCCGTTGAGCGTCGTTTCCATCTGCGTGAGGCCGCGGATCGCCACGCCGGCGCCTTCGCCGCGGTCGCGCAGGATCTGCACGCCGGTAATGCGCTGCAGTGCGTCCGTGACGTTGATGTCGGGCAGCCGGGTGATGTCTTCGGCGACGACCGCGTCGACGATCCCGATCCGTTCGCGCTTGATGTCCTGGGCCGACATCAGGCTCGCGCGTTTGCCGTCCACACGGACGATGGGGGGCTGCGCGTCGGCGGCATCCTGCGCATGGACGTTGCCGAGCTGGGTCATGGCGACGGCCACGGCAATCCGGCATGCTTTGCATTGTATTTTCATCATAATATGATACCTGAGCGAAACAGCTCCGCGTCGATGCTTGGCGCCGATAAACAACAGTGTTTCAATGGCGGCATGAACACCGCACCCGATTTCCTCGTCGACGCCGTGGGCGTCCGCCATACCCCTGCACCGGATGCCCGCATCGTCTGCCTCGTGCCCTCCATCACCGAACTGCTGTGCGACCTGGGCCTGGCCGGCAAGCTCGTCGGCCGCACGGGCTTCTGCATCCACCCGCGCGACGTCGTCGCCGCCATCCCCAAGGTGGGCGGCACGAAGGACGTCAACATCGAGAAGATCCGCAAGCTCGCGCCCACGCACGTCGTCGTCAACATCGACGAGAACGAAAAGCCGACCGTGGAGAAACTCGCCGAGTTCGTGCCGCACGTCGTCGTCACGCATCCGAATATGCCGCGCGACAACGTGCAGCTGGCGCGGTTGATGGGCGGGATCTTTGGGGCGGAGGCCGCCGCCGCACGCTGGTGTGCGGCATTCGAGGCGGAGTATGCGGCGCTGCACGCCGCACCGAAAGGACCGGCGCGTACCGTGCTGTACTGCATCTGGCAGGACCCGTGGATGACGGTGTCGAAGGACACGTATATCGCGCACATGCTGGCCGAACTGGGCTGGCGCGTGCCGGACCTGGGCACGGACCGCTATCCGCGCTTTTCCTGGTCACAGGACCTCGTCGACGGGCTCGACGCCGTGCTGCTGTCGACCGAGCCCTACCGCTTCACGGAAGACCACGCGGACGCGCTGGAAAAGCAGCTGGGGATTCCCGTCTACCTCGTCGACGGCGAGATGATGTCGTGGTACGGCAGCCGGGCGCTCGCCGGGCTGCGTTATCTGCGGACGCTCGGGTAAAGCCGGGCGCCGCAACGGCGATCAGGAATTGCTCGTCAGGTTTTTATCGGATTCGGCGTCCACGGGCAGCGGTTCGCGCTTGTTCTTGTCGTTCAGGCGGCCAATGGCGCTGTCCAGTGCGCGCTTGAGCTTGCCGACGGCGCTCGTGATCGACTGCTGCAGGTTTTCCGCATGCGCATGCACGACGACGGGCGCATAGCCCGAGACGAGTGCTTCCATCATGCAGTGGTTGCTGCCGTCTTCGTGCTTTTCCTTGTTCTCGTTCGAGAGGTGCACGTCCACGCGGCGCACGTGGTCGCCGAAGCGGCCGATCGCTTCTTCGACCAGGGTGCGGACGCGTTCGTCGAGGCCCGAGTGGCGCTGGATGGTGTTGTCGGTGTTGACATTAACTTCCATAAACTCCTCCAAAAGTGGTCACATTTGCATCGATGTTACCCGCTCTGGAGAAAACCCGGCGTCCCGCACGCGCACTCAGGTGTTCACGAGGCTCGCCGCGATGTTCACGGACAGGCCGAGGATGACGAGGTTGAAGAAGAAGGCCAGCACGCAGTGGCCCAGTACGAGCTTGCGCATGGCGCGCGTCTTGACGGTCACGTCCGACGTCTGCACGGCGACCGACAAGGTGAACGAGAAGTACAGGAAGTCCCAGTAGTTCGGCTGCGTGTGCTGGTCGGGGAATTCCAGCGGCAGCGCGTGCTTGCTGGCGGTGTAGTAGATATGCGCGTAATGGAAGCAGTACATGACGCCGACGAGCAGCCAGGACCCGATCACGGTCAGCGCGGTGAACCCGTAGTGCAGCGCCTTCACGTGGTCCGACGCTTCCTTCATGTTCGCCAGCTCCGTCACGATGGCGTAGACGCTCAGGATCGCGCCGACGATGACGGCGCCCAGCACGGCGCCCCCGCTTTCGTCCTGTTTCTCGGCGATGGCGCGCACCCGGCTGTGGTCGGCGCGGAACATCGTCCACGCCATCGTCGGCAGATAGGTCCAGACGCCGCTGTTCCAGCCGATCAGGGCGCGCCGCAGGTCGCTGTCGTGGCCCATGTTGCGCTCCGGAACGAGGACCCCGACGATCACGCCTAGCATCAGCGCGCCGAGCAGATATGGGCGGCTGCGGATGAACCGTAACAGGAAGCCCGGCCGCTCCTCCATCACGTGGCTCCGGCCTTCGCCGCGCGCTCCGCTTCGTGATGCGGGAAGCGGTCCATGCGCGACAGCACGGGGAACAGCTTCATCCACGTGCCCGTGACGACGAGCGTGGCGACGCCGCCGAACACGATCGCGCGCACGAGGCCGAACCAGCTCGCCGTGAGGCCCGACTCGAATTCGCCCAGTTCGTTGGAGGCGCCGATGAACACCGCGTTCACGGCGCTGACGCGGCCGCGGATCTCGTCCGGCGTCTCGTACTGCACGAGCAGGTGGCGGATGTAGACGCTGACCATGTCGCCCGCGCCCAGCAGGAACAGCGCGACGAGGGCGACATAAAAGCTGTGCGTGAGGCCCATCGTCACGGTGGCCGCGCCGAACAGGGCGACGCCGCCGAACATCCACGCGCCGACCTTGCGCGTGATGGGCCAGAACGCGAGTGCGATCGAGCACAAGGTGGCGCCCGCGCCAGGCGCCGTCCGCAACAGGCCCAGGCTCGTCGGCCCCGCATGCAGCACGTCGTGCGCATACGCGGGCAGCAGGGCGGTGGCGCCGCCGAACAGCACGGCGAACAGGTCGAGCGAGATGGCGCCCAGCACGATCGGCCGCGACCACACGAAGCGCAGGCCTTCCAGCAGCGTGTGCCAGCTGACGGGCGCCTTGTTCATCGCCTGCGGGGCGCTCTTCGTGCCGGACATCAGCAGCACGGCGATGACGAGCAGGGTGCTCGACACGGCATACACGACGTTCGGCCCGAACACGTACAGCAGGCCGCCCACGACGGGACCGGCGATCACGGCCACCTGGAACGTGGACGAGCTCAGCGCCACGGCCTGCGAGAAATCCTTCGTGGAGACGAGGTTGCGCAGCACGGCCTGCGACGCCGGCTGCATGAAGGCGCGTGCGCTGCCGAACAGCACGAGTACGGCGTACACGGGCCACACGGTCTTGCTGCCGGACAGCGTGAACGCGACGAGCAGCAGGCTGCACAGCAGCTGCGTGGCCATGCACGCGATGACGATCTTGCGGCGGTCGTGCGTGTCGGCCACGTGGCCGGCCCACAGGATCAGGATAAGGAACGGGGCGAACTGGGCGAGGCCGATCAGGCCGAGGTCGAACAGGCTGTGCGTGATCTGGTAGACCTGCCAGCCGATGGCGACGCTCTGCATCTGGACGGCGAGCGTGCCGAGGAAGCGCGAGGAGAGATAGAACGAAACGTTACGGTTGCGCAGGACGGCAAGGCGCCCTGTCGAAGAAAGCACGGACATAGGTTGGGAGAGGGAGTGGCGGGAATGCAACCCTCATTGTGCCTGATGTCCGCGCAACGCGCTGTCTTGACTGCGGCGTTATTTCTTGACGAACCGGATCGCGAACTTGTCGTCCGGCGCGCCCTTCATTTCGAAGAACGGCTGCTCGCGCGGGTCGGACGGCGCGCGCAGGTAATCGCTGCGGGCGTCGACCTTGAAGCCGGCCTTCGTCACCTCGTCGACGACGGCGTCCTCGTCGATGCGGTGCAGCGTCTTCGTGGCCGACAGGCCGCTGCCCTTTTTGGCCGCGTTGTCGATGACGACGAGGTGGCCGCCCGGCTTGAGGGCGTCGTACAGGCGCTTGTTCAGCGCCGCGCGGTCGGCCGGCGTGTTGACGATGTCGTGGTACGACATGTTGATCGTGATGAGGTCCAGCGGCGGCGTGCCTTTCGGGACCGGATTATTGAAGTCCGCCACGACGGCGTGCAGGTTCGGCGGCGTGGCCTGGCCCAGGCGCGCGTCCAGCCTGGCGTTCGGCTTGGCGTTCTGGGCCCAGACTTCGCCCTTGCTGCCCACGGCCGCCGCCAGCAGGGCCGCGGTGGCGCCGCCGCCGGAAGACACGTCGAGCACCTTCATGCCCGGCTTCACCTGGGCGAACGTGAGGAACTCGGCGGATTTGCGGTGTTCGTCGCCCTTGCGGTCGTCGTCGGTGCGCAGGGGGCTGGCGAGGACGGATTGCCAGTTGTTGCTCGCCTGGTCGGCAGCGTGGGCGGGGAGGGCACCCGAAAGGAGGGCTGTCGATGCGAGGGCGGCCGACAGGGCGAGCAGGACAGGGGCACGGCGGAGCGTCTTATGCATGT